>CAZFED010000001.1:0-710972 GCA_964517505.1 uncultured Caproiciproducens sp.
CATAGCTTAAGCTTTTTTATCTCCACCAGCAGAGCTGGTGGTTGATCTTCGAAAACAGAGGCCGCTTGAATTTTGCTTCAAGCGGCCTTGCTTTGTTTTGCTGTGAATTTACTTGATGTCTATCATGCGTGTTTCAGGCACTTTTGCTTCCAGCTTTGGCAGATTAAGTGAAAGAATACCTTCGTTATAATCCGCTGAAATCTCATTGCCCTTAATGTTGGAAATATCGAAGGTTCTTACAAACGAGCCATATCTGCGCTCTCGACGGACATAATTATCCTTTTTCTCTTCTGTTTCATCCTTATGCTCTGCACTGATGGTTAACATGTTATCTTTGATATCAATCTTGATTTCTTCCTTTTTAAAACCCGGAAGTTCCGCCTTTAACACAAACTGATTACCATTATCGATGATATCTGCTCGAAAAGATGGAAAATCCTGTGCCATATCCCCGAAGAAGTTTCTCTCCATGTTGTCAAGGTAACTGAACAAGTTGTTTTCTCTGCGTGAAAAAGGGACTAAATCAAACATAATTAAAACCTCCAAATAATAATTTTTTGTTGATTAGAAGCTAGATTAACTTTATACAACAATATCAATATATCCCATTTTTATTAAAAACTATAGTATATATTATGAGCAAATTGTTAATTTTAGCACTCCGTTTATCCGAGTGCTAAAATTCAAGGTATAAAAACCTCCATTCATGGATATCTCATCCAAAAACAGAGGTTGGTTTGTTTTAACTATTCACTTTATCCATTTTTACTGCTCGAGTCCGTTTTCAGCTTTCGTCTGGTTATTATAAAGACAAGGCAAGCTGTCAGCGCAACCGCAAGAACGGCCCACGTGGATGTTGCGTTTTCACCGGTTTTGGGAGGTTTTGAAAGCGGGACTTTCTCGTTAACAATTGCCTCCTCAACAAGGGCTGATGAGGCAGGGCCTCCTTGCGGAGTTGACTCCGCACCAATGATTTCCGGTGGTTGAGATGATTCGTCGGGTATCGTACCACCGCCACCGCCGCCGCCGTGACCGTGGTCGTGACCTCCAGGATTATACGGATCTGATAACTCAAATTGAATTACCCACGTAATCTTTGCACTGGCACGCTGGAATTGATTATCCATCGTTTCCGGCGCTTTAAGAGTGGCGGAAATTACCCCGGAATCGGAGTTCTCGTAAACGTAGCCAAGGCTGATTGGAGCGGAAATGATATCTTTATCAGAAGTCTTTCCGGATGCCGGGCCATCATACAAAACCTGTTCTGCGGATTTACCATCCATCTTAAAGGTTATTTTTAATGTGAGTGTATTGAGAAGACTTTTAATAACGCCCTTGTCCGCGCCGTCAGCGGTTGGCACGGCTCGGAAATAGACCTGCATTTTTTGCCCGCTTTTATTCTGAATGATGATATCCTGCGGATTTGTGGTTCCATTTGGCATCAGGTTTTTAAAGGTATTCAAATCATTCGCATTTTCAACGGTGACCGCTTTTGCTGCACCGCTTCCATTATAGACTACCTTCGTTCTCGTATCGGCAGGTGGCGTTGATTCCGCGGCAAAAGCAGTAAGCGAGCTGCACGCCATTAACGCCGCAACCGCTATTGAGATGAGTGCAATCCGATTCAGTTTTCTAAACATGTTGTTTTTCATTGCATCATTCCCTCTCAACATGGCAGCAAGTTTCTTCCGCTTTTCCACGTTGCTCATAATATGTGCTAAACTCACTCGCAAAAAATCAGTTTGAAGTTAGCTGGGAGGACACCGGTGAACTGATGCTTGGTGCAGACTGTACCTCAACATCAGAACTGTTGGAATATTTCCATCCGTCAATAGCAGTGCCATTCATGTGTGGTTTAAAATTTTCTGCCTGAATTGCTTCAGCAGAAACGTTAAGTGAAAACGTGATGTCCGCAATTTCATTGCCCCAAGCTGTTGGAACGTGAATCGTTTTGCCATCTTCGGCTTTTTTAAACAATTCAACTACTTTGCCTACTCCGGTAGCTGGAACGACGGTGTTGTAGTAGTAATATCCATCTGTGCTCTGCACCCAACCAGTATTTGCCTGAAAGAAATCTTCGGGAGTAATTGTAATCTTGGTTTTATCCGCTTTTGTAATGATGTTATTTATAATAACCTCATTATTCTTTTTCATAACAAGTGAAACTTTGGAACGGATATAGCAGGGATTACTGCCAATGTTCGTAATTGTCGGGTCTTTTACAAAGCTGCTGCCCGGTAAAATCAAACCTTTTTTTACAAAGCTTCCGTCATCAGCTTTTGTCGTCATATCTGAGCTTGAAAAGATCGGCTCTTCCAACTTAATGTTCACATCACCCATGGTAATGACGTTTGTCACTTCACCCTTATCTGTGAAAAAGGCGAGTGTGCCGCCAACAGCAATCAGTGCAACAAGGGCAACTGCTGTAACGATAACTGGGATTTTCTTTTTCATCGTTATTTCCTCATGGTAAATATATATTTTCGATTTGCATCAGCCAATTTGCATCGAACCGCTTGTTGATTAGGCAATAGGTTGAGCATCAAATGCAACAAATGCTTTTTCTGCTGTATCATAAGCGGAGGAAGTCTGGATTGCGTCAGCATTAACGTCAATATCCAATTTAGCAGCAGCAACCTGAACTGAAGTAAGCGTTGATTTCATTGTAGCTTTTGTAAACAGTTCGCCTGTAGCTCCTTTAGAAGCAACAACCTCTTTACGAAGATAGGTAGCAGTTGTTCTTCCGTCGGTACCCTTCACGGTGCCAGCCAATTTCCAAGTGGTTTCATCTGTTGGGAAATTCAAATCAAAAGCAGTAGCGTCATAAGTGACTTTTACGCGAACCCATGCGGCATTGCTTCCTGTGTTTTCAACGTTAGGGTTCTTTTTATAAAACTCAGAAGGCTGAATTTTATGTGATTCTGTGGGAATCCAGTCGGTTTCATTAATCTTAATAGCTACATTACCGACTGTAAAAGTGTTCGTAACTTTAGTAGCCTGATTTGTCATGTACGCCAAAGTTGCACCTACGGAAATTACTGCTACGAGCACCACGGAAAGAGCGATTGTTAAAATACTTCTTTTTTTCATATTGTTGACCTCCAATAATAATTTTATATTTTGATTTAGTTACCTAAATAAAATCAACTATGTTTTCTGGGGTTCTTTGGGTTCTTTTGTAAAGATTTCGGGAAGGAACGAGAGCAGGATGATAAAAACAATCACTCCGGTTGCGGCCAAAATTCCCTTTGGCGTTTTTATGTTTACCGAGATATAGCCCAGCAATGGAACACTGATTTTCGATGCCCTGCCCACAAGGCTTTCAAAACTTGTGGGGCCATCCTCCGCATTGTTGGCATCACCCTTGGTAATGAACTGTTTTTTCTCTTTATCCACCCGCACCACGCGGTGGGTTGCAACCATATTCTGACCGGCAAGGTGAAACGTAATCGGGTCGCCGACCTGAATTTCCTGGGCCGGCATCTTTTTTACAAAAAGGATACTGCCCACGTGGTAAGTCGGTTCCATACTGCCACTCAACACGGCAAGGGTTTGATACCCAAACGCGTAGGGAAGAAGAAGAACCCCGGCAATCAGAATCATAAAGATCAAAATCATGCTTGATAGAATATTACATATCTTTTTTAACAAGGCGACCTCCAAAATTATCAATTACTTGGTTTTAGTTCCAGAATCTTGTCGCTGTTCACTTTTACCTCAGGCCATACGCCGTCTTGAATTGCGCCGAGGGTTTGAATGGAATCTGTAAGAATATCCAATTGGAAGCAATCACGCCAAACTGTCCAATCTGCTGTGCCTTCAAACTTGACACGGGAAAGCAAAAAATCCGTCTTCGCCCCTGGGTCTACCGACTTTTTGTAATAGAAGCAGTTGGAAGTGCTGCTATAGAACCAATTGTTACTCCATCCCGGTTCAAACTCCAGTGTAATCTTCAAGCCGCATTTATCTGGACTAGAAGAATTCTTAAAAGGTTCAAAAACAATCTTGTTGCCATTAGGCTTGCTCATAACAAAGTCGCCGCCAAGATTATTGCCATTTGAGTCTCTTAAAGCCGGCACAAGCTGTGCTCGAAAGTATGCTGCAATCGGATGGCCGCCGCTCTCAGTATTGTCAACATTTTGAAGTTGAACTTTTTTTGGGGCATATCCGCATGACTCGGTAGGAATTATCATAGATGCAGCAGGTGTTGAACCGCTATTCTCATGAATATCCGGTGTGATGGTTCCGGGTACAAACACATTTTTCACAGGATTTGCCCTGTTCATCTGATACGCCATTGTTGTGCTAGCGGTCACCAGGGCAACGGCCATTACCAAGGAAGCAACAATAATCAGTCTTTTCTTATTCATTATCCATCACTCCTTATGCGGCTGGCACATTTGCCGTAAACACATTAGTAACACTGTCTTTGCCGCTGATCCACTTGTCGTTAGAAAGATAGTTCTCATATTTCACTGTCGCATTTTCGCTGAAAGCCGGATTGGTAACAGGGTTATTTCTTCCAAGGTAAACGGTCTGGATTTGGGGCGTAGAAGTGTGCAGCGTGTACCGCCAGGCGGAGTTTTTAATCTCCGTAACCTTGTAATTCCCTTGTGGCAAATTTATAGTAGTCTTTGAACCGGTACCGTCCGTTGTGTAAATCACTTCATAGGAAGTCGAAAGCACCGACCCAGTGCACTTGGTATCATTGGGAGCATACCGTTCAATTTTAAAAGTAAAAAACTGTTTCGGATCCGTCGCTGTTCCTTTAATGGTCTTTAATATCTCCAATTGACCTTTGACAACGTTTACGGTGTAGGTGCCGGTTTTGGACTCTGTTTTGACAGGATTACCGCCGTGGGCTTTCTGCGATTTTTCACCGGTGGTGTTCGGCTCGAAAGCTACTTTCAAATAGTACTTGTTTTCCGACTTATCCAGAGTAAGGTTTTTAATGGTATCAAATTCCAATCCCTCTGCCGGTTCGGTGCAGTTTTCATCATAGTACCATTTTTCCGTAATTTGTCCCTCTGCATCCTGTCCCTTGAGGACAACCATACTATTTTGAATGTCCGCGCTCCCCACTCCATCTGATATTTTTTCGCCATAAAAGTTTGTAGTCTGAGCGGGGTTCACCTTAAAGTAAATCGGTACATTGACCGTAGGCTGCGGAAATTCCGCCTTTACATTGCTGCCATCTTCATTGTCATAATTTACATAAGACCCATTTTTTACATTCGTCGCAATATCATTGCCGCCGAAGAACTCATCTTTGGCTTTAACGGTAATCGTCCTGCGCCATTCTGTTGTGGCTGAACCAATCTCCTGTTTGCTCCAAACAATCGTCTGTTTGCCATTCACTGTTTCGACAGAAGTATTTTCCTCTAATTCCAGTGCACTTTTCGATTCTGCGGTAAGTTCGAAGCGCGGGTCAATCATATCCTGAATGGTTGCGTCGGTAATCGTTTCAGCTGTTCCACCGGAAGTTTCAGCCTTAAAGTAAACTTGACTGTACCCATCTTCACAATCGCATTCTTCAACGTAATAATCCGTATTTTTATCCGGGTTTTTCGGAATATCGATTTTAGTGTACTGGTCTACTAGAATCTCATCATAATCATAGAACTGTATGCCGGATGTGCCAGGTTCGCTGTTGCTTGACGCCTTAGGCTTATAGGGGCCATCATAATGTGCAACCCCGAAAAAATCATAATATTTGAAATACCATCCACTTCTCAAATGCCCAATACCGGATTTATAATACTCTACCTTATGGTAATCACTACCCGATTGGATATAATACGGTTTACCCTTGTTCTGATTAACGGTACCTTGATAGACTTTCACATAGCCCTGCGTCGTACTCGTTGTTTTCAGGTAAAGCGGGTTGGAACCTGTTTTATCTGTTACCGTGATTTCGTTTGTACAAGCTTTGTCGGAGTACCATTTATAAGTCGTTTCCTCTGCTGCCGGTACCGTGACCGAGGCAGATAATGTCAGGTCATAGGTGCGGCTGCCCGTACCATCTTCTGAATTGAAGTTACCTTTATATTCAGCAGTTTTATTTAAAGTTACATTTTTAACATTTATGGTGACATACGCATCAGCTCTATACTGTTTGTCATTATAGTCCAGACAGGCAGTATACTTAAATTTCACCGTTCCAGTGTATTTTTTACTCGGGGTAAATGTGCCGATTCCATCCGCATCAATAGTCAGACTGCCAATTTTTACATTCTTCTGCTTAACGATGTATCCACCGTTACCGTCAGCTTTCAGCGTTGTTCCGGAAGCGCCAGTCAGAGATTTCATATCTAAAGAAGGCAAAATAGAAAGACCTTCCGGATAAACTTTATCATTTTGCAGAATATCAAGATTGACAGGTACACCGGGTGCTGTCTGATAGCTGTCATTCTGCGCCTGCAGCCGCAGGTTTTGGTTGTGACTGATAATGATTTCCGGTTCATCCATTCCGCCGCCAACTGCGTATTCCTGTGTAAAAATATCAATTACATAGGAATCTCCGCCTTGGGGACTGGAATTTTGAAAAAGCGACTTGCCGATATTATCCAAATCAGCTTCCACATACCAGCCGTCTGTAAGCCTCATGACTTCTCTGCTCGCATTCGTTTGGTGAGCTAGAGTTGAATCAATATCGTGAAACTTTTTCTCATCTGCTCCTGGAGTCCCATCCTCCTTATCCCTTTTTCCGCTGGTTCCGGACCAGAACGCTAGATAATCCATATAGTTGTCATTGGTCAGTGTCATGCCCTTCGGATAGCAGAAAATAAAAATATCATCATTGATTGGGATTACATTGCCATCGTTAATATCTTTATACTTATCCTGATTTTCGGAACGATACTGGATTGTGTCCGTCGGCTGAAAATTATCCGGAAGAGTAAATTCCCCATGAAAACGGCGCAAATCCATCTTTGCTCCATCTGGTTTATTAGTAACATATTGCCAGGTTGCCGCCCGATAACCGGGTTGAGGCGCATAGTCTTTAAAATACTGATTTGTGGTTCCGGCATCCCAGATTTGTTCCGGATCTGTCAGAGAGGTTTTTATTTCTCCGGCCGTATTCCAATCCCAATCAGTATCTGCAATGTTCCGGCCGACTTGGTCAGTTTCCCTTGAACGGCTCCAATTAACATCTGCTTTTATTTCCTGTGTTGAGCCCAATTCCATCATCATTAGGGCTGAATCCTTTATTAAACCTGAGTCAACTGTCAAAGTGCTGTCCGCCGCCGCAGTATTAAATGTGCAGCCTATCGCCATCGTCAAAGCCAAGACAAGTGAAATCGCGCGCAATTGCAGCTTCCTCATTTTATTCATTTTGAATCACTGCTCCTTTTTCTTATATTAATGGCCGATCGTAGCGATGCCGTCGTTATGTTGTAGATTATTTCCATATATTTCAAACAATATTCAAATTATACTTGCTGCTGGTCACGCCCCAGTCACAAAATTTTTTGAGTTAAAAATCACTTACGTAATGTTATCTACATATATTTCCAAATAAGCCCATAATTCGTACTTTAATCACAAGGCATGACCAAAACTGCTTGTATACTTTAGCATTAAAGTCTAATTATTGTTTTAAAATTTTTTAATAATTTGTGCATTCTTATTTAAACTTTTTATCCGCCTTTTTATCAAGCAGCCGTTTTATTTGCAGGCAGGCATTCGCTTTACTCATTTTAGCTTCAGCACGGTATTCCACCGCAGCAAGTAACCCTGTTGAATAATTTTCCCCAAGACAGCAAACATCCCCATGCCTTGTAAGTATGGGGATGTTTTTGAATTATTTAGGTTTATCAGCTTGGAAAAACCACGATTAGAAACATTTTGAACTGCTGTGACGCATACACCGCATGCGGTGTTTTAGCCGGCATAATAATGGTCTGCCCCGCTTTTAAAATGTATTTTTCGGAACCGATTGTAATTTCGCCCTCACCATCCAGGGCTATTACCATCGCATCTCCGTTCGACTCGTGGGAACTGATTTGTTCACCCTGGTCAAAAGCAAACAGTGTTAAACTGACCGCAGCATTTTGCGCCAGTGTTTTGCTCACGACCTGCCCCTGCTGATAGGAAACCAAATCAGTCAAGGTCAGTGCAGAAGCAAAATCGATATTTCTGATAAAGTTCTTTTCCATAAACAGCCTCCTATTTTAGCATTGCCGCCAAATCTTCTTCTGGCGTCGTAATCGGCATAATATTGAATTTTTCCACTAGAATTTTAAACACATTCGGTGAAATAAATGCGGGGAGTGTTGGGCCTAAGCGAATATTGCGAATGCCAAGCGATAAAAGTGTAAGAAGGATGCAGACCGCTTTTTGCTCATACCAAGATAATACAATCGATAACGGAAGTTCGTTCACGCCACAGCCGAAGGCTTCCGCCAGAGCGACCGCGACCTTAATTGCAGAATAGGCATCGTTGCACTGCCCCATATCCATAATGCGCGGCAGACCGGCCACTGTACCCAAATCAAGGTCGTTGATACGATATTTACCGCAGGCACAGGTGAGAACAAGCGAATCCGGGGGTGTGAGTTCTGTCAGCTTAGTGTAATAATTTCTGCCAGGCATTGCGCCGTCACATCCGCCAATTAAAAAGATATGCTTCAAATCCCCCGATTTTACGGCGGCAATGACCTTATCAGCAACCGACAGCACCGTATTATGGCCAAATCCGGTTAACAGTTTTTCTCCGCCGTTAATACCGGGCATATGGACTTCCTGTGTGTATCCACCAAGCTCCAAAGCCTTTTGAATCACAATACTAAAATCTTTTTTCCCATCCACTTCGGGGATATACGGCATCTCGGGGTAGCCTACTACCGCCGTTGTAAATACTCTGTCGCTATAGGACGGCATTGGCCGCATTAAGCAGTTTGTGGTAAACAGGAACGGTGCCGGAACATTGGCAAACTCTTTTTGCTGATTTTGCCACGCGGTGCCAAAATTGCCTTTCAGATGGGCATACTTTTTTAGTTCGGGATAACCGTGCGCAGGCAGCATTTCGCCATGAGTATAGATATTGATTCCTTTATCCTTTGTTTGCTCCAAAAGCTGTTTTAAGTCAAACAAATCATGCCCTGTAATAACGATGAATGGCCCTTTTTCAATTGTATTGGTTACTTCAGTCGGCACGGGGTTGCCGTAAGACTCTGTATTTGCCTTGTCCAAAAGTGCCATACACTTCAGATTAATTTGACCAAACTCCATAACTAAGCTCAACAATTCGGAAGCCTCCAGTTCGGATCCGGCTGCGGTCAAACCTTTATAGAACCATGCTGTGACCTCATCATCTGTATAACCTAATACAAAAGCGTGATAAGCATAGGCCGCCATTCCCCGCATACCAAGCAGCAGTAGGGATTTTAAGGAGCGAATATCCTCATTGTCATTCCATAATTTGTCCATGCTGAGATTACGCGTGTTACCGCAAGGGGAAGCGCAGGCGCAGCAATTTGGAAAAATCTCCGCCTTTTGCTGATTGATTTCATCGGTGAGCGACTGAATCGCGTCGTTGTCGAAATTCACATTGGTAATACACATAAACAGGCCCCTCAGAATCAGCTCGTCGGACTTGGCCGTTCTTGTGCTGTTGCCTGCCACTTTTGCAAGGCCAACCAACGCTCCCGTCAGTTCATCCTGCAAATTTGCGGTATCGTTGGTTTTGCCGCATACGCCCATTTTGGTACATCCCGTACCCCCTGCGGTTTGTTCACATTGGAAACAAAACATTTAAGTAACCTCCTAAAATCAATTTTCTAATATTTCACCATCAGTAGCAATGGTAATAATATGCCATGGAACGATTTTTCCGGATTTTTGCAAGGCTGTTTTTACGTAGTTGACCATACCGCCGCAGCATGGAACTTCCATTCTCACAATAGTGATACTTTGAATGTCATTTTGCTCCAAAATAGCAGTCAGCTTTTCGCTATAATCTATGTTGTCCAATTTAGGGCATCCAATTAAGGAAACTTTATTTTTCATAAACTGATGAATATTGGGGCAGGCATAGGCCGTGCAATCGGCGCAGATAACAATATGTGCATTGTTAAAATACGGCGCGTTTGGCGCCACGAGCTTTAGCTGGCACGGCCATTGACGAAGTTCCGAATGTGGGGACAATGGCGCACCCGTGTCAACCTTTACGGATGCTCGCTCAAAAGTCTTTGCACTTATGGATGGACAACCACCCACATGTGACTGACAACCTGTTTGTTTCATTTTCGCTTCTACCAATTCTTTGTTGTACTCCTGAGCTTCCCGCTCCATGATTTTGATTGCCCCCGTTGGGCACTCCGGCAGGCAATCGCCCAGACCATCACAGTAGCTGTCACTGATCAGCGTTGCTTTGCCATCTATCATTTGTAATGCACCCTCATGACAAGCATTCACGCACAGTCCGCAGCCATTACATTTTTCCGCATCAATATGAATAATTTTTCTTTTCATTAATAAGTCCTCCATTGATTTATTGTGTTCAGTATAGCATAGTATTATTTATAAATCGGTATCCATAGCTACGTAAGTAAAAAATACTATTGTTTTAATAAAAAAGAAAAAAAGCACCTGACAAAATCAGGTGCTTCCGCATATTCTCTTTTATATTATGCTTTCTATATTATATAGCAAGCATATCGCTGCAAAAATTAGGATGTGACATCTTCACCGTAATATGCGCAGGTAAGAACCTTGAGCATATTTTCAGTATCGGTTTCTCTTGGGTTAGAGCTGGTGCAAGGATCGCCGACTGCGTTTTCCGCAATGGCTTGGCAATGAGCTTTAAAGTCTTCCTCGGTGACACCGTTCTCCTGATAGCTTTGCTGAATATTCAGCTTTCTGTTCAACTCGCGGACTGCGTCCACAAGGGAGTTAGTGAGTTGTTTGTCAGTTGCACCCGGCAAACCGACTGCTTTGGCAATCTGAGCATATCTTTCCATGCAAACTCTCGAATTGTACTGAATGACATTCGGGAGCAGAATTGCATTGCAGCAGCCATGAGGAATGTGGAATACCGCACCCGTTTTATGAGCAAGGCTATGGGCAATACCAAGCAGCGCGTTGGAAAACGCCATGCCGGCCAGGCACTGAGCAACATGCATTTTTCCGCGTGCTTCCACGTCGCCGTTATAGGAATCGAGGATGCTGTCAAAGATGCTGGAAATAGCCTTGATTGCGAGCGCATCGGAAAAGTCCGAGCGTACGGTGGCAACATATGCTTCAATCGCATGGGTTAAAGCATCCATTCCTGTGTGTGCGGTAAGCATTTTCGGCATGGTCTGTGGAATATCGTAATCCAATACTGCAATATCAGGCGTAATTTCAAAGTCGGCAAGCGGGTATTTAATATTAGTAGAGTAATCCGTGATAACGGAAAATGCCGTCACCTCAGATGCAGTACCGCTGGTGGAAGGAATACCAACAAAAATCGCTTTTTTTCTAAGCTTCGGCATTGTGAACGGGTTTTTAATATCTTCGAAGGTCTTGTCCGGATATTCATAAAACACCCACATTGCTTTTGCAGCGTCCATTGGGGAACCGCCACCGATTGCAACGATTACATCAGGCGCAAACTCGCGCATAGCCTTGGCGCCATCATATACTCTTTCAATAGAAGGATCCGGCTCAACACCATCATAAATAAAGGTTTGCAGACCTGCTTCCTTAAGGACATCATCCAACTTTTGTAAAAATCCGGTCTTTCTCATGGAATGGCCGCCCGTTACAATAAAGGCTTTTTTATAACCCTTTAAGTTCTTCAATTCGCTGATTGCGTCCGGCCCAAAGTAAATATCTCTGGGTAAAGTAAAACGTGCCATCAGTATTCCTCCTAATAATTTGATTTCGTTAGATCTGACATATTGTTAAAATAGTAACAATATGCTGACATTAGCTATATTACCATATTATGATTCCATTTTCAAGCTATTTTGTTAGTATTATATTTATATAGGATTCTATGTAAATCAGTAAAAACAGTTTTCTCCATCAAAAACAAAGCAGCGTTCCACCCGAAAATCCAGGTAGAACGCTGCTTTATTGCAGGATTGTCTGTAAGCCAATCCAAATAAAAACGTAAGAACACCAATCGTATTCTGCTATAATTTGGTAATTTAAATAGATGTCCAGCCACCGTCTACCATCAGTGTTTGACCGGTGGTATAGCTTGATGCATCAGAAGCAAAATATAAAACTGCGCCGGAAAGTTCCCCTTCGTTGCCCGGCCTTCCCATCGGGCACATTTTGTTGTAATAGGAAAGGAATGGCTCGGCGAACAACGTTTTCTCTGTCATTTCACTGTAGAAAAGGCTTGGTCCGATTGCATTTACTGTAATGCCGTATTTAGCATAAAAAGCTGCCATACCTCGTGTTAAATTGATTACCGCCGCTTTTGCCGCATTGTAGGAGTGTGTCGGTACGGATGTCGAGCCACCGACGCCCAGCATGGATGCAGTATTGATTATCCTGCCGTATTTTGCTTCCATCATGTACGGTATCACGTGTTTGGACAGTAAGAATATGCTCTTAACGTCCGTATCAATTACGTTATCCCATGCTTCTTCTGTAAGCAGGTGAATTGGGACTGCATCCACCACACCGGCGTTATTCATGAGAATATCAATTTTGCCGTAGGTTTCAATGATTTTATCCACCGCTTCTTTTATCTGTGATTCCACGGTTACGTCGCATTTCAGCGGCAGAACCTTAACACCCGGATATTCGGCTTCAATTTCTTGTGCAATCGCTTGCAGCTTTTCAAAGCGGCGTGCCAATATTGCCAGATTTGCTCCCTGTGAAGCCAGAACCTTTGCATGTTGTATGCCAATACCACTTGATACCCCACTGATTACTGCAACTTTACCTGTTAAGTCAAATAAATTTTTCATTATGTTTCTCCTTTTAATCTATGTGATGAGTGAAGGCAGGCAAAGTTTATTTAGCCCACCAGTCCCAGCGAATAAGCGAATATGGAATAAATTCCATTGGATTTACAAGACCAAGGGATTCACCCGGAGCAAGAATATTGTCGCCGACTGTATAAATGCCGCCCAACATATTGACGACCTCCAACTCTATCCACGGGTCATGGGGCGAATCTTGAACCGTAATTTCACAACGCGCCGATTTCTTTACGCTATTACCGTAATTCAGCTTTTGTCTGACCAGTGTCGGCATGAGGTCAAAGCCTGCACCATCAACTGACTTAGCATATTTCACGTTATACATTGGTACGCCATTGCCAATATATTTGTCAATGATTTCTCTGCCGTCGGGAGAATTTGTCTGGTCACAGATATTGCCCGTTACAGAGAAAAACTCAATCCCGTTGCGGCGGATGCTGCCGGTAAATATCTTGCCATCGGACTGCATGTCAATCTCAGCCATTTTTTTAGGAAGACCGCAGATTTCGCGTCCCATGGCCATCCCCATATCGCTGGTAATCGGCATAGAAAGGCAGTAGTTCCCAAGC
This sequence comes from uncultured Caproiciproducens sp., assembly GCA_964517505.1. Classification (GTDB taxonomy): domain Bacteria; phylum Bacillota; class Clostridia; order Oscillospirales; family Acutalibacteraceae; genus Caproiciproducens. The sequence goes on from CAZFED010000001.1 coordinate 13,496, forward strand.
ACACCGTCTTTTTCAGCCAGTACAAAGAGTCCAGCCTCTTTATACGGAGGGCAAAAGCTTGTTCTCGGATAGTTTGCAATAAACGCGTTGACTAGCGGCTTTTCCGCCGGTTTTAGGCATTTGGGCAAAACGCGCTCTATCAGCTCCGGTTTAGTCTCCCAGTACACAGTCAGCATTTCCGCGTTATAAAATGTGGTGGGCGTACCGCCTGCGCGTTTAAGCTGCTCCATGCTTTTTACAAAACTGCTCATGATACTTTCCTCCTATAATTTAATTTAAATAATACGCTGTTTCAAATCCCGTTTGGATTGCCTGACCGATTCTGCCAATTTTCCCGGCGTCACCCAACACAGAAACGTGTTCAAAATTGGCCCTCATTTCGGTAACAAATGCCGGGTCGTTTTTCACACCAACAGATAGAACTACCGCTTCAACCGGGAACTCCGTCATGCTGTGATCCGCCATGTTCTCAAGCTGAATACTGGATTCACCAACCGAGGCAAGCCTTGTTGATGGCAACAGAGCAACGCCATACTTTTTCAGACGGGTAACTACATCAATCAGATTTGGCAGATAAGCGTCGGGTCCAATCTTTGGAAGCATCTCCACAACAGTTACCTCATTTTTCTTTTCCGCGAGGTATTCCGCAGTTTCCAATCCTGTCATACCGCTTCCGATAACCACCACTTTTTTATTTTCAATATTTACTTTTTTAGACAGCACATCGGTTACTGTACATACTATTTTATTCCCTATCCCATCAATCCGCGGAATGATGTTGCTTGCGCCAGTCGCAACAAACACCGCGTAGGGCGAAATAGCGTTGATTTCTTCAATCGTTGGTTTGGTATTCAAATGAACCTCAACCTTCAGCTCATTTAACTGATAAATCATGTTATCCAGGAACCAGCTCAATTTATCCTTCAGGGGCGGAACGCTCCCAAAACGAACGCTTCCTCCAAGAACCGAGCCCGCTTCAAACAGAACCGGCACAAACCCGCGGATTGCCAGCACCCTTGCCGCTTCCATACCAGCGGGGCCACCGCCGAGGATGACGACTTTTCTGCCTGCGCCATTTTTTTCAAACTCAGTAAACTCCGTTTCCCGACCTGCTCGGGCATTCACAGCACATTTTATTACCTTGCAGTCAAGTATTTCCTGAATGCAGTATAAGCACGAAATACAGGGGCGAATATCACACTCCCTGCCGGTCATTGCTTTCAGCCCCCACTGCGGGTCGGCAAGCTGCGCCCGGCCAAGTGCCACAAAATCCACATTACCTTCCTGCAATAAGCTTTCAGCAAAATTAGGTTTTCTGATTACATCACAGGCAATAACAGGAATATTAACTGCTTGTTTGATTGTACCTGCGAGGTGTTTTTTCCAGCCCTGAGGATAGGATATCGGTTCAATAATGGTATTTACGGTTTCATAAGTTCCCGCGCTTACATTAATTACGTCAACGCCGATGTTTTCCAAATACTTGGCTGTTTTTACAGCCTCCTCTAAATTAAACCCGCCCGGAATAAATTCATCGCCGTCAAGTCGGACTGAAACAGGGAAATCTTTTCCACAGGTTTGTTTGATGCCAATAACGATTTCCGCCAAAAATCGAACTCTGCCTTCAAAGCTTCCGCCATACTGATCCGTTCTTAAATTGCTGAGCGGACTTAAAAACTGTCCTACCAAATAGCCATGCGCGGCGTGAATTTCGACGCCGTCCATACCTGCGCTCTTCGCTATGTATCCGCCAAACACGAACTTCTTAACCATGCCCTGCACTTCTTCTGTAGTAAGCTCCCTTGGCATTTCACCAATTGCAGAGCTCATCACCGCGCTTGGGCCGACAATCTGCCGGCCGTTAATCAGCCGTGCATGATTTTCCCTGCCGGGATGATGAAGCTGTAAAAAAATCTTGGAATCGTGTCTGTGAACGGCTCTTGCCAATTTTTCCAGACGAGGAATATACTTTAAATCATTTGCACAAAGCTGGCATGGCGTTCCGATACCCGTTTCGTCATCGATTCTTGTAATCTCGGTGATAATCAATCCGCAGCCGCCCTGCGCCCGCTCTTCATAGTACTGGATAATTTCGTCGGAAGCTTCTCCTGTGGAAAGTGCAAGTGACGTACCCATAGCGGGCATTACAATCCTATTCTTGAGGTCAAGCCTGCCGATTTTTCCGCGTGAAAACAGCTTTTCATATTTCATTTTATATCCTGCCTTTCTAAGATACTTTGTATAGGAATGGACTGCAGCATTTAAAAATAAATTCATCCGTACTCATAGTATAGCGGCAGACAGAAGGGAAATATATATTCACTGAAGTCAAAAAGCGTTGACTGTTTTGTGCTTGATGCACTATAATGCTGTAAGGATGGAGATGATACTATGGAAAATAGCGAAATGCAAAAAACAGAACACATTGATTCCGTATTGTTTCAATCGTTTATTTCGGGGGACAGCCTAAATCATCTGGTCGAGCTTTCCGCGAAACTGCTCGGCAACCCCATTATTGTGATTGATTTAAGTTATAACATCGTTGCAAACTCCCCTTTGTGCGATGTAAGCGATGCGTTCTGGGTGGAGAATATCAAGAAAGGCTATTGCCCGTATGATTTTATCGCACGTGTCAACGCCCTGCCCAGTGTAAAACAGGGAAAAAAATCAGACGGTGCCTATGAGGTATTCTGTAATGAAAGCAACAATGTAAAACTTGTTTCAAAGATATACGCCAACGGGTTGCACATCGGCAATGCAATTTTACTGGGTTGTAAGTCGGAGATTCAGCCTGACGATTTTGAACTGATGGAAACCGTCAGTAAAATGCTTGGGCAAAAAATGAAACGTAACAGCTACTATACCAGCTCCAACGAAATAATTCGTGAAGATTTTATATTTGATTTGCTGGAAAACAAATATCGTTTTCCGGAGGAGATTCTGGACAAGATGAAATTAGCGGATATCTCCTTTGAAAAAGTGCTCTGTGTCCTTGTGTTTGACATTTCCCGCTACGAATCGGATGAAACCTCGGTCACACACTTAAAAGAAAATTTCACAGTGCTGTTTCACGTTGAGAATTCCGTTTACTATAATGAAAATATTGTTGTAATCTTTGATAAAAGCAAACTGCCCGCACTCACTGAAAAAATTGAAAATTTTCTGAGCCTGCATCATGTTCGTCTTGGCATCAGCAGAGATTTTTCAAATTTATCCCAATGCAGAAAATATTATCAGCAGGCGGTAACCGCGCTTCAACTTGGAAGCCGCATTTCTCCGCAGGAAAATATTATTGATTACTATAAGGTTCAGTACTACTCTTTACTCACAAACATTGATGCAAAAAATGAATATCATGATTTATGCCATCCGGCGCTTCTGGTTTTAAAAGAATATGACAAAGCACATCATTCCAATTTGTACGATACCCTTTACACCTACATACTTAATGACGGTAATATACAAAAAACAGCAAGTGACCTGTTCATGCACCGCAATACCGTCAGGTATAAAATAAACAGGATAACAGAGTTGATTCATATTGATTTTTCCAATATTCGAGAGATTTCAAATATTTTCATTTCTTTTCGGATTTCAAAATATTTAGAGACTGAAAAGGGGTGTGATGCATCCCTTTTGGAGTAGACAAAGGCTTCATAGATGATTTTGCAAAAACGAATAAGTTTAACTAAATTGAATACCCAGAAGCTAAAAACACATTTCCAATTATATTATTTCCAATTCGATATCAAGATTGATAAATAATAGATTATACTAAGTACATTGTTAATTTTTAGATTAATGAAATGAAAGAGGGATACACTTATGTTAAAACTGATGAGAGCCCCTTCCAAATATGTACAGGGAAAAGACGCACTGCTTGAACTATACGAAAACGTTAAAGACCTTGGTAATTCCTTTTTGTTTATTTGCAGCAAGAGCGGCATAAAGGCCGCGCAGCCTAAGATTGAACAAAGTTTCTCCGGCAAAGATGCAAAAATTCTGTTTGAAGTATTCGGTGGAATCAGCTCTACCGGCGAAATTGCAAGAATGCAGAAAATTGCAAAGGACAACCATATTCAGGTTATCTGCGCTATCGGCGGCGGCAGCGCAATCGACACTGCTAAAGCCACTGCGTATTACGAGAAGCTTCCGGTCGTGATTATCCCTACTGTCTGTGCAACGGATGCTCCCTGCACAGGTCTGTCGGTTATCTACCATGACGAAGGTACTTTCTCGAACTATATTTTTTACCCCAAAAATCCGGATGCAGTCATTGTGGATACATCCATCATTGTAAATGCGCCTGTCCGTTTCTTGATTGCCGGTATGGGTGATGCACTCGGCACATACTTCGAGGCAAGAATGTGCCTCAAAACAAACTCCCTCAGTCTTGAAAACGGCGGCCTCACAAAGTCCGCGATGGCTCTGTGCGAGCTCTGCTATGACACCCTTTTGGCGGACGGCTTCAAGGCCAAAAAGGCAGCTGAGCAGGGCATCCTTACTCCTGCTGTGGAAGCAATTGTAGAAGCAAATACCTATTTGAGCGGTGTTGGAGCAGACAACGGTGGTCTTGCAACAGCTCACTCGGTTTACAATGGCTTTACCGCTTTGGAAGAGTGTGAAAAAACCATGCACGGCGAATTGGTTGCTTTTGGTACGCTTGCACAGTTGATTCTTGAAGATGCACCTATGGAAGAAATTGAAGAAGTTCTGGATTTCTGCCAGTCTGTCGGGCTTCCGATCACTTTAAAAGAGGTTGGTGTAACCGATAAAGCCAGAGTAATGATTGCAGCGGAAAAAGCATGCGCACCGGGTGAATCCATTCATAATATGCTTGGTGATGTAACCCCTGAGCAGTTGTACAACGCAATTCTTGCGGCAGATGCAATCGGCCAGGATTACCTCTGCATATAACCCCCCCTTTCAGCATAATAAAAAATAGAGCAGTCAACGGTTACCCCGTAAAAAGGTAACGGCTGGCTGCTCTTTCTTTTTGGACAGATGGATATTATTGTATTAAGTCTTTAATCACTTCTCCCGCCAGAATTAGTCCGGCTACGGATGGAACAAACGAGATGCTTCCGGGGACTTGCCGCCTTGTTGGGCATTCATTTTTGCAGCTGTTCGCTTCATCGTCAATCGGTGTGATAGCGGGTTCTTTGGAATATACAACTTTTAGCGATGCAATGCCCCGTTTGCGCAGTTCATTCCTCATAACCCTTGCGAGCGGACAAACAGAGGTGCTAAAAATATCTGCCACCTCAAATTTTGTGGGGTCGAGTTTATTCCCTGCGCCCATACAGCTGATGATGGGAACGCCGGCCGCCTTTGCTCTTTCAATCAATATCAGTTTGGAAGATACGGTATCAATTGCATCAACAATATAGGAAAATTGGGATAAATCAATCGTGTCCGCGTTATCAGCAGCATAAAACGTGGGATATAGCTCTACCTTTGCAGATGGATTGATTTCTAAAATACGGTCGCGCATAACCTCAACTTTTGGTTTCCCCACTGTTTTGTGTGTGGCAATCAGCTGACGATTGATGTTCGTAAGGCTAACCTTGTCATCATCAAACAACGCAAGTCCCCCAATACTACTTCGTACAAGTGCCTCCACTGTATAAGAGCCAACACCGCCAATACCAAAAACCGCTACGGTCGCTTCCTGTAGCTTTTTCATTGCGGACGTTCCCAAAAGAATTTCTGTTCTTGAAAATTCATTTAACATAATTTAGCCTGCCACCTATTTGAAAAATTCGACATATGGAACACGGGCAATACAGCCTGTGATTTCACACTCGTCCGGCATTGCGGGGATTGCGCCCTTTTTTACGGTAGCGAGAGAACCCGCTGCATTTGAAAAATCCGCAAACTGCTTTAGGTCTGATTGTGTATAGTCATTAAAGTCTTTTCCGCTTTTAATAATTCGATACAGCAGCGCGCTTAAAAACGCGTCACCCGCACCGGTTGTGTCGATGCATGGTACATCAAAGGCAGAAGCGGAGCATATTGAATCACCGCACATACAGCAACAACCCTTAGGCCCCATGGTAACCGCCAAAAATTGCAAATCATATTGTCGATACAGTGCCTGCATTGCTAACTCAACCTCTTCAATTCCCGTTAAAAAGAAAAGTTCTTCATCCGACACCTTAACAATGTCCGCATACTGCATGCCCATAAGAATCACCCTTTTTGCCTCGTCGGTGCTTTTCCATAGCAGCTCCCTTAGATTGGGGTCATAGGACACGGTAATATTGTTTTCTTTGGCACACTGCACCGCAGCAATGGTTGCACTGCGAGCGGGTTCATCCGTAAGGGAAACGGAACCAAAGTGAAAAATCTTTGATTCCTTAATCATGTCATAGTTGACTTCGTCGGAAGTCAGATTCACATCCGCAGTAGCCTTGCGGTAAAATGTAAAGCTGCGGTTGCCCGTATCATCCAGCGAAACAAAGGCCAGCGTTGTCTGGCAATCGCCGCTCATCACCATGGACGAGGTTGAGATTCCACTTGAACTTAGTGTGTTTTTTAAAAAAGAGCCAAAACGGTCGTTGCCAACCTTTCCGATAAACGCTGTTTTTAACCCCAGCTTTGCGGCACCTGCCAAAACGTTGGCCGGCGCGCCGCCCGGGTTCCCTTCATACAGAAGGCTGCCCGAATCCGTACCGTCCTTTGAAACAAAGTCAATCAGGCATTCACCGATTGCAACAATATCATACATTATAATTGACCTCTTATTCTTTATTGTTTTCTATATATAACCATATAAACGATTCACCCACAGCTTTCCTATACCGTTGCCTGCGGGCTGAAATCCATGGACAATTTATTCGCCTTGTCATATTTATTATAATGTAATGTCTGTAATTTCACAAGTACGGGGAAATATAAAAAATCAGCACAGAATTTATTGGTTCGGTGCTGATTGTCTTTATTCACTTACATGACGTGTTCTTCAAAGCGTTCTCCGGAAATTGTAAAGCCGAGGCCGTCTAATTGCTGTCGAATCTGCTTTTGATTTACGCCGGTTGTATCAAAGTCCACAGCTACACGCTTGCGGTCATCATTTACACTTACCGAAATAACACCGGGCAGCGTATCAAGCTGCCTTTTTAGTTTAGCAGCGTCGTGCTTCCCATCTAAATTTTCGAGTTCAAAATACATGCTTGCTTTAGACAAATAAATCACCTCTTTGCTTATTATGCGCAGAGGTGATTGTGTTTATGACAATCTTTTTTCAAGATCAGCAAGGTTGTGAATCGGCGGTGAACAGGCGTTGTTTTCACAAATATAATAAGTACTCTCGCCGTCCTTTAAGCCATATTCTTTTGTAAATTCCGCAATGCTTTCTATTTGCTCAGCGTTTTGCGCATGTTTGACCAGTACGACCGTATTAGGTAGAACGCTTTTGTTAAATAATGTCCTGAGCTGGTTTAAATCGGCCTCATCCTTTACAACACAGACAACCTCCCGCGCGGGATAAAGCCCCCACATGAGTGCGAGGAGTGCAAAGCTGTAACCGGAAGGGTACTGCTCCGCCGCACCTGCCAGAAATTGCAGTTGTTGGTATGCCGCTTCCTCTAACTGTGGGTTACCTGTGAGTTTGGCCAGCTTCATCAAGCAGTAGGCCGCAACCGAATTGCCGGATGGAATCGCGCCGTCATAGGTTTCCTTTGGGCGGTAAATAAGTTGCTCCGCGTCGTTGGCAGTAAGAAAGAAACCACCGTTTTCCGCATCTAAAAAGCTGTTCAGCATTTTTTGATTGAACGAAAGTGCCTGTTTTAGGTAACCGGCGTCAAAGGTCGCATCATAAAGACTGAGCATTGCCCAAACGGTAAACGCGTAGTCGTCCAAACTCCCCGTTCCAGAGGTTTCGCCGCCGCGATAGCGAACACGCAGTCCACCCTGCTCATCCGTCAGATTTTCCAGAATAAAGCGCATGGCTTTTTTTGCCGCGGTCAGATATCGGCAGTCACCTAAAATTTGATACGCCTTACAAAGTGCCACAATCATCAGGGCATTCCACGAAGTAAGGATTTTATCGTCTTTGTGCAGTTTCGTTCTCGTCAGGCGGTAAGCATACACCTTCGGAATAAGCTGTTCCATTCGCTCATCCAGCGTATCAAATTTTTCATTCTCAATTAAATTCGGAATGCTTTTACCCTGGAAATTGCCTTTGTCGGTAATCTGAAAATAGGTGTTAAATGCACTCCCGTCCGACTCACCCAAAAGAGCAATGATTTCATCGGGAGTAAAGCTATAATATTTCCCCTCTTCCCCATCACTGTCTGCATCCTGCGCGGAGTAAAAACCGCCGTCGGCATCGGTCATTTCACGCAAAACGTAATCTATTGTTTTAACTACAGCCACTTTGTAAAAGTCATGACCGGTAATTTGATAAGCCTGTAAATAAGCAATAGTCAACAGAGCATTATCGTAGAGCATTTTTTCGAAGTGAGGAATCAGCCATTTTTCATCGGTAGAATAGCGTGAAAACCCGAAACCGACGTGGTCGAAAATACCTCCCCGGTACATTTGCTGTAAGGTCTTTTCCACCATTTCAAGGGCGTGTGCATCATTTTCCAAAATGTAATATTGTAATAAAAACAATAAATTATGAGGTGTTGGGAATTTGGGCTGGTGGCCGAACCCACCATAATGGCTGTCAAAGCTTTGGGCAAACTGAGATCGGGCTGTAAAAATAACGTCCTTAGTCAGTTTGTCCGCTTTTTTTTCGGCTGGTTCCTGCATCGCCGCCATTATTTGGTCACCGGACTGCAATAGCTGTTCCCTGTTGTTTCGCCATTGTTCCGTAATTGCCGCCAATATATCCAAAAGCCCCGGCATGTGATACCGTGAATGCTTTGGAAAATAAGTGCCTGCATAAAAGGGATGCTGCTCCGGCGTCATCAAAATCGTAAGCGGCCAGCCGCCGCTGCCTGTTAAAGCCTGACAGACCTTCATATACACCGCGTCTACGTCGGGGCGTTCCTCCTTGTCCACCTTTATGGCAACAAAATCTTGATTCAGCGCCTTTGCGACTTCTAAATCCTCAAAGCTTTCGTAAGCCATCACGTGGCACCAGTGGCAAGTAGAGTAGCCAATCGATAGAAATACAGGCTTGTTTTCAGCCTTTGCTTTGGCAAAAGCCTCCTCGCCCCACGGAAACCAGTTTACAGGATTATAAGCGTGTTGCAGTAGATATGGAGATTTCTCATGGATTAATTTATTTGAATTGATTTTTGCGGTCATAATCATCCCTCCAAAAAAATATAACACATTTAATATGCCCATTTACTTTGACTGTATAAAATGATAGTATATTTTGGTAAATAGGGACATATTTCGAGGAGACATAATATGGATAGTAATTTGATAGCAGGTGTTCCCACTTTAAACGAAGCAAGGCTACTTTTAGAGGATGGGGAAAAATTGAATCCGGGCCCTTGGATAGAGCATTCTTTAAACGTAGGAAAAGCAGCGGAGTTGATTGCAAAAAACTGTAATAACTTAAATTCTGATGTTGCACTTGTGTTGGGCATGCTTCATGACATCGGATATAGATATGGTGCAAATGGTATAAAACATACTCTGCTCGGATATCGTTTCTGTATGGAAAAAGAATATAGCAAGGCAGCAAAAATAAGTTTGACACATTCGTTCCAACTACAAGATATTAATGCTTGTTTTGGGAATTGGTATAATTGCAGCAAGGAAGAATATGATTTTGTAAAAAATTACTTAGAATCGGCAGACTATGATGACTACGACAGACTAATTCAATTATGCGATTCCCTTGCATTGGCAAGTGGCTTTTGTTTAATTGAAAAAAGAATGGTTGATGTTGCATTACGACATGGTGTTAATGATTACACCGTAAAAAAGTGGCAAGCAACATTTCAACTCAAACAGTACTTTGAAGAAAAAATGGGTAAATCAATTTATTCAGTTTTGCCTGATGTCATTGAAAATACATTTCAATAATGAAAAAGAGCATGTAGAATTTTAGTTTCTTACATGCTCTTTTTGCTGTCAATTACGTACATATCTCCAGTTGCAGACCAAGCAGTCAATGGAGAGTATCTTCTATTAAATCTTTATGGGATGTTTTTTATTTGCTGCCGCAACAAATAAAGCCGTCAACACAAGTATGACAATACTGCCGATTGCAGTGACAATCACTGCATGGTATTGACCATTAAAACCGGTTGGAGAAAGATGCTTAATAAGAATTCCCGTATATGCCCAAATGATTGCAAGTCCGTATGCAATATCCTTATTCTTCAACATTGTAGCCATACCAATTAAAAGCCCCGCTATCATCACGATAACCGTCCAGACTTCCTGCGAAATTCCCCAGCCATTCCAGCCCAAACTGACCAGCAGCACCGTGATGTTTGCTATTAATGCTACCGTAATCCATCCGAAATATACACTGAATGGGATTTTAATCAATATCTTTTCCTTTGTAGAAAGCGTTGCCTCGCTTAATTTTGAAGAAATGGACGCCAAACAAATTAAAATGACGAGCATGAGGATAACTGAAAGAAATATCATATTATAATGCCAAGCGAAAATCCACGCCGCGTTTGCAATGGACGAAATAGCGAAATAAAGACCAATTTCTTTAATAATATCCGCACGGTAAACGCCATTATTTTTGCTGAACACACCAAGCTGATAAAGAACAAACGCCGCAAGTAAGATATAAATCAATCCCCAAATTGAAAATGTTATTGCGGCAGGTGTAAAAAGATTGGGATAGGATTCGGACACTTCCGCTGTGGTCACTCCGTTAAGCGGAAGAATGTTCGCCAGAGCATTTACGGAAATCATGAGTAAAAATGCAACCGTATTAAGTACCTTTAAACCGATTAACTCTTTTTTATCTGTCATAATATACGCCCCCTATTATTATTATGTTTTGCAGTACAAAATATGTTTGTACAACAGCGCTTCGTCACTTTTTACTTTTCTCGGCCGGTTTTCACACCTGACTGGAAAGTAAAACATCAATTCATAGCATAACAAATAAATATTTAAAACTTTTGATTTACCTCTTGACTCTTACGCCGCGTCATAGCTTATGATAGGATTATAGACGGGAGATGGTACTATGAAAATGAAAATCAATGAGGTGGCAAAGCTGACCGGAATCAGTGTGCACACACTGCATTATTACGATGAAATCGAATTGCTGCATCCAAGCGAGGTAACCGAAGCGGGCTACCGCCTTTATGGCAGGGATGCTTTGGAGCGTCTGCAACAGATTTTGTTTTTCCGCGAACTGGGCTTTGCACTGAAAGAGATTAAAAGCATTCTCAACAATCCCGCCTTTGACAAACGCAAGGCGCTTGAAAATCACAAAAAGATATTGCTGCTGAGGCGCAACCGCATGAACGATTTAATTTGCCTTGTAGACAACACACTGAAAGGGGAATTGGATATGAGTTTTAAGGAATTTGATAAGAGTAAAATAGAAAACGCACAAAAAAAATACGCAGAGGAGGTAAAAGAGCGTTGGGGTAGTACGGACGCCTATGCTGAAAACGAGCGCAAAACCAAGGGTTACAGCAAAGAGGATTGGGCGCGTATTAACGCAGAAGCCGAAGAAATTTACAAAGGCTTCGCCGCCAACATGGGAAAGGCACCTTCTGCTCCCGAAGTTCAAAAGCTGGTCATCGACTGGCAGGAGCATATCACCAGAAATTACTACAATTGCACTAAGGAAATTCTGGCCGGGCTGGGCGAAATGTACATTGCAGATGAGCGATTCACCGAGAATATAGACAAGTACGGTAAGGGACTGGCCTCATTTATAAGCCGCTCAATTGCGCATTACTGCAAACAGTCCAAATAAATTGAAAAAATCCTGCCCTGCTGAATTCAGCGAGGCAGGATTTCGTTTTTTTAGCAGTTAAGGGTATCCTCTTTTACGATAGGGGTTTTGGGGAACTCATTGGAACACCATTCTGCATTTTCAATGTTTAGAGGAACAATTCTAATTGGATGAACCGTATTCACAAGTGCTTTCAGTGCCATTGCATCCGCATGGCCGCTTGTACGCAAAGTCACGACTTCAAGCCCTTTGTCCTGCGCAAATTTAAGCAGTGCAGCCGCTTCCGGTGACTTAGCGTCGGCATTCTGAAGCGAATCAATCAGAACGCCATTATGAAAATTCATCATCTGCGACAAACTTTTCAAATACTTTTTCATAGAAGGCCTAACGCACATTACAAACTTTTGCGCCACAATTTCGCTCTTGCCGATTCGGTTATGTTTTCTGAACATTTGATAGCGAAAATGTTCCGGCTGATAGCCCGTGGTTAGAAATGTCTTTACGCCCAAAAATTCATTCGAATTAGGAACAATACTGCCAACCGCACTGGTAATCTGCGCCATGTGCAAATCCTCTAAAAACAGCCGTTTGCATCTTTGCGCCGCATGGTTCATCGTCGTAATACGGTCGATATCCGTAATCGATTGCAAAACAAAAACCGGGCCGTTTTTTTTGCCGATAACTTCGACCGCTTTCTCCTCTAAATCCCGTTCTGTAATCGGATTAATGTCTTCCCTCGTGATTCCTTTGCCCCCACAAATAAGCACATCAACCTTTTCAGGTAGATTTTGGAGCATCTCTTCAAAGCTCTTCCGACCGTTGGAGCGATAATCACCGGTATATAAAATGCGTTTGCCATCGCCCTCAATCAGAAGCATATATGCATCAAACGCGGGGGTATCGACTAAAAACGGGGTTACGTTGATATCGCCGACTGATATGGGCACTCCACTTTTATAATAATTGTCAAAAGGAAAAGGCTTTATCCCCTTATACTCATCACTTGCCGTAATGATTCTGCCTGCTATTGCTCCAATATAAACCGGCACTTTTGAAAAAAGTTCCCTTGTAAGACCAACATAATCTGTGTGGTAGTGCGAGATAAATACCGCGTCAAAGTTCTTGCCGCCCAACGAATCGGCCGCCGGCAAAGGGATAGTTCCTTCGAGATTCATACCGGTGTCAAGAAGTATTCTTGTTTCGGCCGTTTCAATTTCAATAAGGCTTTCGCTTGTTTGGTTCTGCCCTCTATAAATTTTCATCTTCATTTTTAATTTTACACTTCACTATCTTTTTTATTATGATACCCTTTAGAGACTTGAATACTGTCACCTATATCCCTACGGCTGTAATGAGCGGAACTCCAAGCTTTTTGCGCACACCTCACGTTTTGCGGCGAATCACCCACACAGGGTTGCTCCCAACGCCTTATATTCGCACAGCTATTTTATGGAAATTGTCGGAATTGCTTCTTATTCCCGCTTATTCCCGATTAATTCTAACTTTTGCTGTCTTGTAAGCCGTTTAACGGCATATTCGCGCTGCATTGCTTCCTGTTTTGTATCAAAGACTTCACTATATACAAGGCAAACGGGCAATCGGGATTTTGTGTATTTTGCACCCTTCCCCTCACTGTGTGCTGTGATTCTCTTTTCTAAATCGTTCGTCCATCCTGTATATAATGTGTCATCCTTACACCGCAGTATATACACATGGTTCATCGTCCCCACCTACTCACATATGTTTTAACATCTTACACTTGGCCCCTCAACCATCTCATATAATCTGATAACATATTATACCATAAAATAGTTTAAATTCCATTTTGTAATGCTTAAACTGATGTTTATTTTTATCATTTGATTGGTTTCAGTCTGGAATATGAAATGCCGTACTTAAAAATAGTTAAAAATCTTAGCTTACGGGCCTCAGTACTTATGGAAATTTTCAATTATTTAAAAAAATATATAAATAAAGATTTTACAATAGACTATTGGGTAAAAATATGTGATATGATAATAATATTACAAAATAATATATAAAGTTAGAGGAAACAAAAATCTATGCAATTTAGCGAAATGAATTTATTACCTGAAATTTTACGTGCACTTGAAGAAATCGGTTTTACCGAGGCAACTGATATCCAGACCGGTGCCATTCCCTTGTTTTTAGAAGGCAAGGACATGATTGGCCGTTCCAGCACCGGCACCGGAAAAACCGCCGCGTTTGGCATTCCTGTTGCGCAGATGGTTGCTCAAAGTGACGGTGCAAAGGGACAAGTGCTTATTTTAAGCCCCACTCGTGAGCTTGCGATTCAAACCAGTGACGAGGTTAACAAGTTTTCAAAGTATTTGCAAAAAGTCAACATTGCCACCATTTGTGGCGGGCAGCCAATGGTGGGACAAATCCACCAACTGCGCACCGCGCAAATCATCATAGGAACACCAGGCCGTGTTATGGATCATATGCGCCGTAAAACTTTAACATTAAGCAACCTGAGAACGGTCATTTTAGACGAAGCAGACGAAATGCTGAACATGGGCTTCCTGGAAGATATCCAAACGATTCTAACTGAAGCGCCAGCGGAAAGACAAACCGTTCTATTCAGTGCAACCATGCCCCCCGCCATTATGAAAATTACCAAAGAGTTTCAAACAAACCCTGCAATGATAGCGGTAGATAAAGGCCAAAAAACCGTTGATAACATCTCACAGTTTTACTACAGTGTTCCCCAAGCGGGCAAGAATGATGCCCTAAAGCTATTGATTGAGTATCATCATCCCAAACGTTCACTTATTTTTTGCAATACCAAAAGAATGGTAGATGAGCTTAGCAGCATGCTGAACGATTGCGGCTTTAAAAGCATTGGTCTGCATGGAGATTTAAAGCAGAGCCAGCGCAACCAGGTGATGAGGGACTTTAAAAGCGGCCGATGCAGTATTTTAATTGCTACCGACGTTGCTGCCCGCGGTATTGATGTGGAAGACATTGAGGCCGTGTTTAACTACGATATTCCACAAGAGAATGAATATTACATCCACCGTATCGGTCGTACCGGGCGTGCCGGCAAAACAGGCGCCTCTTATACCCTTGCTGCGGGCCGAACCCAACTAATGAAAATACACACGCTTGAAAGGTTTCTAGGCACAAAAATAGAAGAAGCCTCTGTGCCAACCCTTGAGGACATCCGTGTGCGGCACATTAAAAAGTTTAGTAGCGACATAAAGCAGCTGGTCGATGAAAACAGTGGTTACGAATGGATTAAGTTTGTTGAAGAACTTGAAAATGAAGGTTATAATCCAAAAGATATCGCTGCAGCGCTTTGTGCAAAAATCTCCGGCAAAAACAAAAAGCTTGCAGCCGTGAAAAATATTCGCAAAATGGAAGCAACCTCTGCCAACAGCGGCCGAGTTTGGCTTAATATTGATATTGGTACGAATGACAAGGTTGATGCAAACTTTATTTTAAGTGCAATTGCTGATGCGACCGGCTTGACTTCAAAAGCGATTGGTAAGATCTTTATTTTTAAGGATTACACGAATGTAGAGATGGCACCGGAAGATGCAAACTTAGCGATACGCAAAATGGCAAACTCCAAAATCAAGCAGCGTACCGTGCATGTTACGATAGCCAGCAAAACGAAAGAGCAAATTTGCGAGAGAAATCTTAACGACAAAAAACATGGTGCAGGGTCCTACCGCCAACGCAGTTATGGCAATAACCAGCGCAGCGCAAAGCCGCCCTACAAGCGTCATAACGATAAGTAAGTATTAAGAAAAGCAGCAAAGGCCGGTTTTAACCTGCCTTTGCTGCTTTTTTGCATATTAGCGTCCTGTGATTTGTATTGTTTGAGTACAATCAAAGTGTTCCCCTGCGCCAATTTTCTGAATACCCGGTTTTTGTGCAAACTGACCGTCTGTGTCCGCTTTATCAGGTAGCCCATACCATGGCTCAACGCAGACAAAGGGAACTTGATCGGGCGTGGACCAGAACACCACGTATGGAAAGTCCTTAATGCAGACTTTGACAGCTCTTCCTGTGGCATTCTCTGTAATGCTTACATACTTGGATTTGAGGCCTGTCAGGATAAAACTGCTCGCGAATAGATCATTGTGTAAAGGTATTATATTTTGATTATCCAAATAAAGCTTTTTCTCACCTGTGATTAATCCATTTTCATTGCACAGAATCTCCTCGGCTGTCTCCTTTTCCTCAAACACCAAACTGTAATCTTCAATCGAATGCATCCTATCAAACGGGCACATATAACCGGTGTGATAGCCAATACTGAACGGCATTTCGCCGCTGTTCGTGTTCTCTACCCGGAAGGTACAGAGCAGTTTGTCCCCAATCAGTTCATAGCGTGTATTAAGACAAAAACGGAAGGGGTATTTTGCAAGAGTCTCTTCACTTTCTGTTAAGCAAAAGGTGATTGAAGTCTTGCTTTGCTGTAAAACCTTATGGTCATAATCACGAGCGAATCCATGTAAGGTCGCCTTGTAGATACTGCCATCGATAATACATTGATTGTCTTTGAGTCTTCCGCAGAACGGGAACAGATTAGGTGCGCGCCTGTCCCATACGGCTGGGTCGCCCTGCCAAAGGTGTTCGACCGCGTCGCTTTTATCCACAATCGACCAGAGCTCCGCCCCCACACTGTTAATCTGTATTTTAAGCTGATCATTTTCCAATATGTAAATCATTAAGTCCTCTTCCTTCTATTTTTAATTCGCAATTTGACCAAGCTTTTCAAAAATGCAAGTCGTTGATATTAGCATTCCTTTCACAGTGTACAAGCATTATCTGTCGGTGTCAATTATTCAAACATAAAATTGATTACTTGATTTACAAATGCATGTGACAATGTTACAGAAATATAAAAAAATTTGGGATATACTAATATCTAAAATAAAAAAGGAATGGTAATGCACGATGTTTGAATTATTGTTTGGGGAAAAAAGTTATAAAAGTATTTCTACCCGTATGGGAAGAGAACGACTCAATGCCGATAAAAATATAATTTTGATTGATGTAAGAACACCGGAGGAGTATGCTGATGTACACATACCAAACAGCAAGTCACTTCCTCTTAACAAATTAGAATCCGGCATTTCTAAAATTGCAAAGAACAAGGACGCCGAAATCATTGTCTACTGCCAAAGCGGCGCGCGTGCTGCTTCCGCATGCAGTCAGCTTTCCGCAATGGGATACACAAATGTAAGCAACATGGGCGGGATTCAATCCTGGAAATATGAAACGATAAGGCAGCATTAATAGAATTGAAGTATTAATCGCAGGTGTGTTGTGAGGAGCACAATTTTCAATTGCGCAGTACCATGGACTGTTGCAATAACAAAAATTGATAGTTCAATCTGAAATCCGTGGGCGTACTTGCAGGATACAGAAAAAAGGCAGGGATTTCCAATGAAATCCCTGCCTTCCCAAGCTAATATTTAATTTTTCGAATATGAGAAACAAAGTAGTCCAACTTAACCATCCCCCAATTTACAAGTGTATTACTGCACGTATCATAATTGGTTCGTAGACGGATCTGTTCAACTTAACCATCTCCCAATTTTCATTATTAAATTTTTGCTTGCTTCGGAAAGTGCTATCTTGGGCACTAATTCACTAAAGAATTACTTCCCGTACCCAGTAACTATTATTGTACTTTTCTCAGTTATTATTCGCATATTTTTTGAAAAATTTTTATAGATTCTAAGCTTTGCATATTTCAAGAAATATTCTGATGTTTTCTTCTTCTCTTTTCCTGTCAGCCCCAAGGCGTCCCAATCGGTCACATAAGCCTAAAAGAGCAACATCGTAAACAGAAGTCTGTTCTTTCATGCTCTTTACATCCGCAAAAGGAAGCGATTTTACAACAAATAATATTTGCATATGCCAGCGAACAAGAGCAGCTACTTTTTCAATAAACGCTTTATCTTCATTGAATTGTTCCAAAAATTTTATTGTCATTTCTGCGCCAAGCTTATCGTGGTCATATGACGTTATCTTCCCCTTGCGATTTCTGGTTGTATCTGGTTTTCCAATATCGTGCAGTAACGCCGCCCACATAAACACTCTAACATCACTGCTCTTCATCTTTGTCAGTGCAGCTGCATCAATAACCAGCATCGTATGATTCCACACATTCCCCTCCGGATGATGTGTTGGCGATTGCTGAGTGTTTTTCAAGTTGCTGAGCATGGTAAATGGATATTCCGAATAGAACTCAGTTTCATCTAACTTTTCAAAATATTCCGATGGCTTGGTATCCTCGAGCAGGTGCTTATCCATAACCATAAATAATTCTTGCTTGCGTTCCATTAATCTTTTCCTTCAGAAATACTGTTTTGTCCGAATTTTGCTCTTGCACTTTCATCTTGAGGATCATGCTTTATACTTTTCGAGTGGAATTTGCCATCCTCTTTTTTACCATTCTTTGTACTTCTCTTTTTATTATCATCGCCCATATTTACACCCCCTTATATAAAAATATATTTTAGTATTTGATAATAATATGATTTTATGACTCCAATCATTTTATTGCCCGTCTCCTAGTAATCAATTTTTGTATTTAAAAAATCAAAAGAAAACAGACCGCCCTTTCTCAACTTTTGTTGGATTAAGACTGTCTGTTTTTTAATTATTCAGTTTTTGTTACGGCCTCTTTATACTTGCCGTTTAGGGCTGTTTGCCAATATAGGCCAGAATACCACCGTCAACATACAGAACGTGGCCGTTTACAAAGTCGGACGCTCCGGAAGCGAGGAAGATAGCTGGGCCCATTAGGTCCTCAGGAGTTCCCCAGCGAGCCGCTGGTGTTTTCGAAATAATAAAGCTGTTGAAAGGATGTCCTTCGGTGCGCAGCGGAGCTGTTTGCGGAGTTGCAATATATCCGGGCCCAATACCATTGCACTGAATGTTGTACTCGCCGTACTCAGAAGCAATGTTCCTAGTCAACATTTTCAATCCGCCTTTAGCCGCCGCATAAGCACTGACGGTTTCACGGCCAAGCTCGCTCATCATCGAGCAGATATTAATGATTTTTCCGTGTCCGTTTTTAATCATTGAGGGTATAACGGCTTTAGACACAATGAAAGGTGCGTTCAGGTCAACATCGACAACCTGACGGAATTCTTTTGCACTCATTTCAATCATAGGGATGCGTTTGATGATACCGGCATTGTTAACCAGAATATCAATGATGCCAACCTCTTTTTCGATTTTGGCAACCAGAGCATTTACCTGATCTTCATCGGTAACATCACAAACATAACCGTGCGCCTTAATGCCGGCCTCTTTGTATGCAGCAAGGCCTTTATCTACCAATTCCTGCTTAATATCATTAAAAACAATGGTTGCACCTGCACTTGCAAAGCCACATGCAATTGCAAAGCCAATTCCGTACGAAGCGCCTGTGACCAGTGCTATTTTGCCTTCAAGTTTAAAGCTGTCTAAATTCATAAAACATATTCCTCACAATTTTCAATTTTACCCACGTTCACTTCTAGCAGCAGGTGTGTTTGTTTTTCATTTCAATTCGATATTTGGGATGCCGTCCATATCATCAAAAGCTTGATTTTCTCCGCCCATGGCCCAAATGAAGTGGTAGTTAGAGGTACCGCAGCCGGCATGGATGCTCCAAGACGGGTTGATTATGGCCTGCTCATTTTGCATCACAACATGGCGGGTCTGATTGCCTTCTCCCATCATATGGAATACTACATTATCCTTTGGAATATTAAAATAGGTATAAATTTCCATGCGGCGCTCGTGGGTATGAGCCGGCATGGTGTTCCAAACACTGCCTGATTCAAGGCAAGTAAGTCCCATTGAAAGCTGGCAGGTTTCTAAAACGTCTGGGTGGATGAACTGGTTGATCACGCGCTTATTTGAAGTTTCCGGTAAACCGAGCGGACGCTTATTCGCATCCTGCATCGAAATAAATTTGGTCTTGCAGGCCTTGTGTGCAGGTGCTGAAACCATATAGAACTTCGCGGGTTTTGCCGCATCATTGCTCTTAAAAAGAACCTCTTTTGTTCCCTTGGTAATGTACAGACAATCCTCAAAACCCATCTTGTACTCTGTACCATCGGCTATAATTGCGCCTAATCCGCCAATGTTAAAAATACCGATTTCGCGGCGCTCAAGAAAATAATTAGTACCAAAGTTTTTCCAACAGTCGATTCCCTTAGCTATGGAGACTATCTCTGTAGTAGGCATACAGCCCAAGGTTACCATGCGATCAACGTGGGAATAAACAGCCACGACCTCATTTGCTACATATAAGTTCTCAATTAGGAACTCTTTGCGTACTTCCTCTGTGGTATACCTTTTAAAATCATTTTGATTTGCTGAATAACGAATATCCATTTTTTGTATCTCCTTATATCATGTTTATTTCTTACTTTAAATTTGTTGCTTCTGAAAGCAGTCTTAAAACGTTAGATTTGGTTTAAAACGGTTAGTGCCACCATATCGGTTACCACTGCAAGCATTCGCCCTTGGGGGCTTTTGTACTGAATACCAATGTTTTTCCATAGCCTTGATATGAACCGGCCTGAAGAAGATCCACCTCCGATATTATTTCCTGATGGCAGAGTATGGCGACGTATTTCTCACCGTTTTTATTGATTTCAACAGCCTGTGCTTGAGAAATCGGCAATTGCTTATTGGCATTCACCAGGCGAACCGGCAGTTGTTTAGCCGTAAGATCATGCTTTTCGCCGGCGCGGCTGGTAGAAATCACCGTAAGCAAACAGGCAAATCCATTCGCTGACAAAGTGTTTTTCAGACAGACATTTTCTTCCAGTTTGTTGTATTGTCGTGACAGATGTGTGTTTTTCAGCTCGCTACCAAGACCTTCCATTAGGGGAAGAAGCTTTGCTTCAGTCTGCTTCCCCCGATAAATCACGCCATTTTCATACCGGGACACGGTGCCAAGGTTATTAAAATGAAAAAACTGCTCATATGTATGCTGTCCGCCACCATAAAATTCATCGCAGATGATGTAGATATCCGGCTTAATATAGAGTATCTTTCGATTGACATAAACACCACCGCCGGGCAACGTGAGATACCCCAGATGTCCGCCGCTTAAAAATTCATAATTTTCACCAAAGCGATACTCACCTTTCGTAGGCAGAGCAAGAGTGGAATAGCCCCAGGAGTCAATACATTCACTGAAATCCTTTTCGCCCACACGGACTGTATTGTGGGCGGCGGGCAGCTTCAGTTCTTTTCTAATGGGACTGTTTACGTAAGTATAGCGACCGGAATCCACCAGAATGTCTTCTCCGTACACGCAAAGGTCAATATGAAGTAAATCTGCATGGCCATGTCCGCTGCCAAGGCAGCCGCAATGAAAATGCAGGTAATTTGCATCCGCGTCAAGACTGCTTCGCAGCATATAGTTGCCGCTGGCCTCCAAGGCGCAGGAATTCTGTTTTGGCTGAATCGGTTCTAACATGGCATAGTGTTCCATGGCTTCGATGCCAAGGTTCCATAAATTTTCATAGTCAAATTCAATGGTACCTTGATATTTAAACTCACCACTGCTAAAGAGGTACGCCCCGTGTGTGATTAAATCCCTGGCGTCAATGTCGTCGCTGTCCGACTGGCACAACAGATGTCCGTTTGGTTTGCACCAACAGGTCAGTGCCTTTACCATGGACTGCACCTTACTTAACATAGAAGCAGATATAGCAATATGGCTACGCTGGGCAATGGTTAAGGTGTCAAGGCAGCAATGCAGCACTTCGCAGTGGTACATAGGTGATTGTTCCCATTGGACACCGTCCGCCAAAATCTGTACATCCAGTTCCTGCTCAAGGCGCTTGAGCGCGCAGTCAATATAGCGCTTCTCCCCAAGGAACACGCCCAACAGGAATAGACCATGGTTTTGCAATATGCCCCAATTGCTTAATGTACGGAACCCATCATCGGTTGAAAACAGATACTCACCATGCTGTTTGAGAGAAGAAATCATTTTTTCTTTGATTTGCGCGGTAAAGCTGACACTGTCCTGAAAGCAGAAATAGCTCTTGAGCCAATTTTCACACCGAAGCCCGGCTTCCAGCGTGCGCCAAGTAGTCTGGGTACTTTCGGGGGTTAAAGGTGTATGTTCAATCCAGTGCTGTAACAGATTTACAAATTTATTTGCGTACCGTTCCTCACCAGTCAAGCGGTAGGCTTGCCCTAAGCTGATAAAGCAGGTATGGCGGTTGAGTGCATACACCCATTCCGGATCGCCCTGCGGAATATAGTCCCATTGTACATCACCGCGAAAGGTAACAGGGCAATTCGTTCGTTCCATTTCCCATTTTGCGGTGAAAAGAAAAGTGTTCTGGCGGATACGGTCAGCCTGCTCGATTGCTTCAGCCACATTACGGCTAAAATGATTTTTACAATAGCTTGTCAGAGCGGGGTAATCATCACACCACCAGTGTTGTGTATCCGGCATAGCGGCATCACTCCTTTCCCTTACCAATAAATTTTCCAGTCCATAGAAAGCCGAGCCAAGGCCTCCAGATAGAAATAGTCGCCCCATGTGTTGCACTCGTCTACACCACGGTCACGCACCGTGTTAAAGGAAGATGCTTTTGCATAGGTGCCGTGGAGCAATAAACCATTTGACTGCCCTTTATTTTTTACCGCATAACTATCGATTAGTGATTTTAAAATTTTCAATGCAGTTTCATGGTAATACGCCGCATCCTTAGCGGACAGGTATTTGCACATCTCCAGCATACCGCAGACAGCAATGGCCGCGGAGGAAGAATCCTTAGGTTCACCGTCTCCATCGGTAAATTCCAAATCCCAATAGGGCACCATGTCCATTGGAAGCTTTTGTACGAAAAAATCCGTGACCTTTTTAAATAAAGGGATACAATCCTCATTCTTTGTGTGACAGTAACTTAAAGCAAGCCCGTATATCCCCCATGCCTGACCCCTGGCCCAGGCGGAACCATCACGATAACCTTGATGGGTTACACCCCGGAGGGGTTGACCCGTTTCATTATCAAAGAAGAACGTATGATAGGTCGAATTATCTTCCCGAATCAAATGGTTTAAAGAGGTTTTGGTGTGGGAAATGGCGGCCGCGCGGTATTTCTCATTACCGGTAATGTCAGTGGCCCAATAAAGCAAAGGCAGATTTAACAGACAGTCGATAATCAGACGATAGTTGTCGGGGGCACCCAATTCACCCCAAGCCTGAATAAATTGGCCCTTCTCCATAAAGCGGGACAGCAGATTATCCGCCGCCATAAGGGCGGCAGTCCTGCCATTTTCGCTGCCGGTAAGCCGGTAAGCGGCCACACAGGATGGTGTGTATAAAAAGCCCATGTCATGGTGATTTATATCAATACGCCGAGTAATACGGTCTAAAAAGCTATCCACCTGTAATAACGCGGAGTCCTTAAAGGCGGAATCTTTGCTTAATTCATAGGCTAGCCAGTATTCACCGGTGCAAAAGCCTGTTGTCCATTCCGTATTTTCAACGGCCGGATAAAAATTTCCGATGCTGTTTGAGTCCTGAAAACGGCTGGTATACTTTGGAATATTAGCCTTTATAATGGCCACAGCCTGACAGGCGGCGGTTTCAATTTCCTGTTTTGATACAGGAAGTATGTTGTTCATAGCAAACACATCCTTATGAAAAGGGCACACATACCATGTAACATAGTCCATGTGCGCCTCTTGTTAAATGATTTCTCGGATTTCAGCCCTTTAACCCGCTGGTGGCTACCCCCTGTACAAAGAATTGCTGGAAAGCGAGGAATATGATTAAAACAGGTATCAAAGAGACCACCGAAGCTGCCATAATCAAACCGTATTCCGCGGAATATTGGGAAATAAACATCCGGATACCAAGCTGAATGGTTTTTTTTGCGGTAGAATTAAAGTAAATCATCGGGCCCATGAAATCGTTCCATACGCTTACGAAACTGAATATCGTAAGAGTTGCCAGTGCTGGTTTTGAAAGCGGAAGTATTATTCTAAAATAAATGCCATATTCATTTAGGCCGTCAATACGGGCAGCCTCAAGCAGCTCATTAGGAATGGATATGTAAAACTGCCGGATTAAGAACACACCAAAGGCTGTAAATGACTGTAATAAAATAATGCTCAGATGTGTGTCCACCAAATGCATTTGGTTCATCATGGAGTACTGTGGAAGCATGTATACCTGCCAGGGAATTGCAATTGTAGCCACATAGCACAGAAACAATCCGTCCCGGCCCTTGAAGTTACATTTAGAAAAACCATAGGCAGCAAAAGAACTGGTAATCAATTGAATCACCGTAATAATGACAGTAAGTTTGACTGTGTTAAAAGTAAAGATTCCTAAGGGAATTTTAGACCAGATTCTTTTGTAGTTTACCCATTGCGGATTTTGGGGTATCCACTGGATAGGCACGGAAAATACGTCCTGTTCCAGTTTTAACGAGGCGCTGAGCATCCATACAAGAGGCAGCAGGGTAACCGCGGTAATTAAAATTAAGCCTATATATAAGCAAGCTCGCGCCGCGTTGCTTTTTTTCTCAATCATATAAGATATCTCCTTATTGTATTGTGTAAGGGGGCTTACATATAGCTAACCCATTTTTTCTCAATTCTAAATTGTATAAGGGTAATCGTTCCGACAATGAGGAACAGTATCATAGAAGCGGAGCTCGCAGCACCATAGTTCCATGAAACAAAAGACTGGTTATAAATATAATTTACAAGCATAGTGGTTGCCTGTCCAGGCCCGCCCTCGGTCATAATATATACAAGATCGAATGTTTTAAAACTATTAATGGTCAGCATCATGACCGTGAAAAAGGTTGCAGGGGTAAGCATAGGGAAAGTAATATAGCGGAACTGCTGCCATTTGTTGGCACCGTCTATAGTCGCAGCTTCATAAAGCGGAGTGGGAATGTCTTGAAGGGCCGCAAGGTAGATAATCATGTAATATCCCATGCCCTTCCAGATGCTTACAAGGATAATTGACGGCATCGCCCAGTTCACAGAAGCAGTCCACCCCGGAGGATTTGCAATGCCAATAAAACGCAAAAATTCGTTCACAGGGCCAAAATCTTTTTGGAGCAGCATGTTCCATACAACACCAACTGCAACGATAGAAGCAACATATGGGAAGAAAATAGAGGAACGAAAGAATTTAACACCTTTTATTTTTTTGTTTAAAAGAACCGCAAGAGCCAGGGAGGCAATCATTGTTAACACGATGGAAAACACAGCGTAATATACGGTGTTAATTAGAGAAATTAAAAATGTCCTGTCATGAAAAAGTTTTACAAAGTTCTCCAGTCCTACAAAATTCATTGCAGTAAAACCGTCCCACTGCATAAAACTTAGGACAAAGGAAAACGCCACCGGAATCAGAATAAAAATGAAAAATCCAATAAAATTCGGTAAAATAAAGGACAAACCGATCAAAGTGTTTTTAGTACTTAAGAGTAAAGATCTTTTTTCTTTCACTGAAATGCCTCCTTATGTGCTCAAAATATAAGGGAAGAATAGAGAAGGGGGAGGCTTGACGGCCTCCCCCACCCCTCTTTATCACTTACCCTGTATTTCTTTGGATCGCTTAGCCATATTGGCAAGCCCTTGGTCAAGAGTGGATTCGCCCAGCATGATCAGGTCATGCTCCTCGCCCAACATATGGTTCACTTCTGCGACCTTTGCATCAATTGGTCTGTCTAATGTAATACCCTTAACGGTCAGTGCTTTTAAAACTCCTTCAGGCATCCCTTCAACAGCAGCAACGTTGCCAAGAGTAGCATCGTTTGCAATTCCCGGGATAACACCTATTTTAGATATTTCGGTTGCACCATCGATGCTGGTGGCAAACTTAACAAATTCCCATGCAGCGTCCTTCTTTTTGGATGCCGCGTTGATGGACATCGGGGTGGTGGATCCGACTGTGCGGCCGGCCTCTACACCTTCTGCATGAGGAATGGTTGCAACCCCCCATTTAACTGTGCTTTCGCCTGATTTGATTTTGGAATTCAAAGTAGCCATAAACCATGTGCCCATTGGCATCATGCCGATTTTACCATTCAGGAATGGGCTGGAGTAATGGATATTGGCTGTTTTTATAGTTGCATAGTCCATGATGGACTTGTCTTTGTTCTGCATTCTCAAAGTCATATCATAGTACGGTTTGAAGAAAGAGTAATCGGTAGCCATAATGTTGTTTTTACCGTCTGCGACACTCCAGTTTTCTACGCAGGCCTGCCAGCTATGAATAAATGCACCAAACTTTTTGTTGGCACCATCGCCGCTGGTTATCTTTTTAGCTGTTTGTTCAAACTCAGCCCAAGTCATGTCATTGGTAGGATAAGCAACTCCGGCTGCATCAAAGATGTCCTTATTGTAATACAGAACATAGTAGTCAGTTCTGAAGGGCAAGCCTGCGGTTTTGCCGTCGAAGACAAAGTTTTCAGCCAGACCATTGTACTGGGAAACGTCAATGCCATCCTTTTTTATGTATGCAGAAAGATCTTCCAGTTGACCTTTATTGGACATTGATAAGGAAGTGTCGGAATCCTTAATCCAGAAAGCATCCAAGTCACTGCCGCCGTTCAACATAATACTCAGCTTATTGGTATACTCAGCGGAGGGAATGTCAATGAATTCCACCTTTATGTTTGGGTTCTTGGCCTCGAAAGCTTTGATTGTATTATCAAATTGCGGATTGGCCGAGTTATCCCATCCAGATACCTTGATACTAACTTTTTCTTGGGCGGACGCTGCCTGAGAAGCACCGGTGGGTTTTGACGCGGTGGAGGGTTGCCCGCTGCCACAGCCGGCAAATAAAGTTGCGGACATAGTAGTTGCCAGAATCAAAGATATCAATTTCTTTAGTTTCATTGTATGTATCTCTCCCTTTTAATTATATAATCGGAACGATTGACATTAGTTTACTATTTTGATGGTATTTCGTAAACTCACAAACCACTAAAAACTTATTACTATTTTACATTTTTTCAGTTTAATGTAGTACTATTTTATGATTTAGTATTATATTACTTATGATTTGTCAAATGATTGTAAACTTAGCATGTCTATTATATAATATATTTTATGAATATAAAACAAGGTGGGGATTACTGTGTTGCGGCTGAATACCAAAAGTATTAAGTTTAAAATTATCTTATATACCACCTTATGCGTAGTAGCAGTAGGAGTTTTAAGTAATCTATATCTTTATAAATATCTTAATAAAATTATTTTAGGAAAAGTCAGTGACATTGACGGAATGTACCTGAACACGATTAAAACTCAACTGGACAGCAATGTAAAAGATGTGCTGAATTTGGGAATCCTCTGCGCTAACGATATGGATGTCGCCAAAAGCCTTAACAACCCGAACATTGATACCCTTAAAGCAAAAAATGAGTGCGTACATGCTCAAAATATATTGAATACTTATCTGCATTCTTTTCTCATAGAAAAATATATTAATAAATTGATGGTATTTAATGAGGAAGGGTTAGTCATACAAGCCACCACGATGCTGTCGGGGGATACCACAGACTTTAAAAATATTATAAATTCCCCTTTGTATCAGCAGCGGGACAGCCTATACCATACCCCATTTAATAATGTATATCAGTCAATTGTTCCTTATAAAGGAGATTGTCTTGCAGTTATCTTTCCGATATACAACATGAATACAGCCACTGGAAAAAGCTATTTGTACATTGAAGTAAGCTTGAATCTGATTACAGACATCCTGGCACCGTATACCCAGTTAAATGATATTTTTGTTGTAACCGCAAGCGGGGATAAAATTATCGTGCCCGGAAAAGGCGGACAGTCTGTGGCGAGAACGGTGGATATAAACTCACTGTTGCCCAACAACGAAGTGGAATATAAAAAGGAAAAATACAAGATTTACACCAAGAAGCTGGATGCTGCTAACCTGACCATTTATAACTTTGCCAACGTTACCAGCCTTGAGCTGGATTCACAAAAAATGTCTTATACAGCATTTGTGGTAGTGGCTACTTCCCTATTTATCGCCATTGGAATATTAATGATTATATCCAATTATATCACCCTCCCCATTAACCGGTTGATTCAAAGAATCAAAAAGATATCCGCTAATGACTTTTCCTATGATCCGGAAATTGAACGCTCCCAAGACGAAATCGGAGAGATAGGCAAGGTTGTGAATGAGATGGCGGTCAGCATCAACAACCTATTGAATGAAACCATAGAAACGAGCGAACAGCGTAAAAATATTGAAATATCCCTACTACAATCACAGGTGAATCCCCACTTTTTATATAACACACTGGACTCCATCCACTGGATGGCAGTCATTCAAAAAAATCCCGGTATCTGCAATATCACCCGCAGCCTTTCCAACCTTCTCAAAAATATGGCAAAGGGATTTTCTGATAAAATCACGCTGGGGGAAGAGATAAAACTTTTAGATGACTATATCACAATTCAGTCTATCCGCTATTTGGAAACTTTTGAGGTAATAAATAATATTGATAAGAGTTTTTATCAATATAAGATTGTTAAACTTACACTTCAGCCGCTTGTGGAGAATGCTATTTTCCACGGTATTGAACCCAAAGGGGTTTGCGGCACCATTACTCTGGATGCCTACATAGAAGATAAGTACATCGTGATTACCGTGCATGACAATGGTGTGGGAATGACACCGGAGGAAATTCAAAAACTGACCACAGAAAGTAAAAAAGATACAAAAACTTCAATGAACGGAATCGGTGTTGCCAATGTCAGCAATAGGCTGAGGTTGGTATACGGAAAAAGTTGCGGTCTGAAAGTTGAAAGCGTAAAAAATGAATATACGAAAGTTTCAGTGAGAATTCTTAGAGAGGAAGATTTGAATGCATAAGGTCTTGCTGGTAGATGATGAACCGATTATTTTATCTGGTATAAAGTTTCTGATTGATTGGGATCAATGGGACTGCAAAGTTATCGGTACCGCACGCAATGGCCAGCAGGCATTAGACTCTATTGAGCAGCTGCAACCCGATATTGTTATCTGTGATATTAATATGCCCGTTTTCTCAGGACTTGAGGTACTCAAAACAGTAACCCAAAGCAGTCCTCAAGTGGTATTTATAATGCTGACCAATTATCAGGAGTTTGATATGGCAAGGGAATCCATGCGGCTTAAGGCGGTAGATTACCTGCTGAAAACGCAGTTGGAAGCTGAGGCGCTGGAAAAATCCCTTTCTCTGGCAATTCTGGAAAGTGATCGGCGAAAGAAAATTGCCAAGGTAAACTTTGTAGAAGACTATATCCACACCAATGAAGCCACGCTCATCGGCAACAATGTTAAAAAAATAATTAAGGCAAAGCCTGATGAAGACCTGAGGGAAATTTATGCGGTTTTAAATGAGCATCAGGTACTTTCCTCCTATGCCCTGATCGAGTTTATCATGGATTTTTCAGGGTTGCCTAATATTGAAACCTTTACGCCACAAGCTCGAAAGCAGCTTTTTGAATATGAAAGGGATGTTATTGAAAAACTTGCTCAAAACTTTTTCACAGATTTCACCTTGATTTCACCGGACAGAACCAGCCAAAATCTGCTTCTATTTTTATGGAACCTCCCAAAATCCGGCCTGACGCCAAAGTTGTCTCAATTCCGAACAAAATTGGCCAGTGTTTCCAACAATATTACACAGGCTCACTTGAGCCTTTTGGTTACTGACAGGCTTTCCGGTGAGGATAATCTGCGGCAGTGCTATGCGGAACTGTTAGAGATGGAAAATTACTATTACATCTGTGAGTGCGAGTTGGCCTATTACAGCCAACTTCCCACAGCAAAATACGAGACACTTGATGTATCCGACCTTGTAAACAAACTTATTCCCGAGCTGCGGAGCAAGAACATCGAGCAGTGCCGCTCCCTGTTGGAAAAAATAAAGCAAAGGCTGATTGACACCCCTCATCGGCGCAGTGCGGCTATCCAAATTTGTGTTGAACTGTACAGTGTACTTTCCTCTGTTATTGTCTCAATTCTTCCACCTGACAGCGATTACAATTATTTTGGAAACACAGTCCGTACAATACATAATATCGAAGAAATGCTGACTCGGACAGAGGTGTTGGCATGGCTGGATGAACTGCAACTCCAGATTGTACTGCAAATCGAGGAACTTTGCATAACGAAGTCAGAGATAATTGAGGAAGCAAAAAAGTATGTGCTGCAAAATGTGGATAAGCGAATCATGCTGCAGGATGTGGCCCACCATATTAATATCTCACCCAACTACCTGTCCGCCTTGTTTAAAAAGCAATACAATCAGAACTTTGTGGACTATATCAACATGACCAAAATGGAACATGCCTGTGAACTGATTCAGGAAAAAAAATACCGCATTTATGAAATATCCTATATGTTGGGATTCGAAAACGCCTATTATTTTACAAAAGTATTTAAACGGCATGTGGGTTTAACCCCGACGGAATATCAATATAAACTTAAGGGAGACAGCAAAGATCATGTATAATAAGCGACAAATATTCACTGCAATTTCAGAGCAGCAAGAGCTGCTTGGGAAGGACATCGGCCGGTTTGTAGATAACCGCAGTCACCCGTTTATTGCCCGGCAGATTAAACTGCTGCAACAACAGGCAGAACAGTATGGTAAAAGCAGCCCCCCGGGGCTTCCCTATCACAAATTCAAGCTGTATTGGGAAACCGGAGACAGAGAGCAGTTCCAACAACTATATTTTGAAAAAAGAGGCAGGCTGCTTACCTTTTCGCTGTTGTCATTCCTTTACCCTAATAACACTGATTATCTTACCCGTCTTGAGGATACCATCTGGGATATTTGTGGGGAACCATTCTGGTGCGTACCTGCACACTTTATGGACACCGAAGACATAGATATTCCTTTTGATCAGTATGCCGATCAACTGGATTTGTTTTCGTGTGAAACTGGCTTCGCTCTTGCGGAAGCACTTGAGTTGAACCGCACACGGCTAAGCTCAAAGGTAGTACAACAGGCAGAGTTACAGGTCACAAAGAGGATTTTTGATCCATTTTTAGACGGACACACTTTATACCGGTTTGAAAAAATGGAAAACAACTGGAGCAGCGTCTGCGGCTGTGCTATTGGCGGTGCCGCTCTTTATCTGCTCAGGGATAAAGCAGCGCTGACCAGCATACTGCATCGGGTGTTGTCTTGTGTAGATGTTTATCTGAACTCCTTTGGTGAAGACGGTGTCTGCATTGAGGGTGTGGCCTATTGGACCTATGGCTTTGGGTTTTACATCTGCTTTGCGGATTTACTGGCTAAAAAGACAGAGGGACGATTGGATTTGTTCTCTCTGCCCAAAACTCATGCAATTGCCAAGGCACAGCAGCTTTATTACATTGATGGAAATCAGACCATCAGCTTCTCAGATGGTTCCGACACCGAAACCTTCCGAATCGGCATCAGTACTTATTTAAAGAAAAGATATCCGGAAGTAGAACTGCCGGAATTGCAATATGCAAAAGAAATTCTGGATGATAGCTGCCATCGCTTTTGCCTCTCCCTGCGGGATTTGCTTTGGTTTGACCCGACGTTACAATATGGTATCAGTCCGAATAATTCTCAGTATCTTCCCGATGCACAATGGTTTATCAGCAAGCATAACGGTATCAGTCTATTCGCTAAGGCGGGACATAACGGGGAATCTCACAACCATAATGACTGTGGCTCTTTTATTTTTTATAAGCAAAATCGACCGATTCTTTATGATTTGGGTGCAGGACTTTATACTGCTCAGTATTTCAGCAGCCAAAGGTATGAAATTTTTGTCAATTCGTCGCTGAGCCACAATGTTGCAATTGTGAATGACCAGCCCCAAATATTCGGAAAGGAACATACGACAAAAAATGTGGTTTGCTCCTTTACCAACACCTGTGACAGTTTTGGGGTGGATTTACAGGACTGCTACTCATGTCCCGCTCTTTGCTCCTATTCCCGCAAGCTTATTCATCAAAAGGACAAGGGGATTATAAATCTTTGCGATACCTTTTCCTTTACGGAGCCGGGGCAGGTAACTGAGGTATTTGTTACAAAACAGCCAATTGAATTACATGACGGGTATGCCATATTGCACGATGGCGATGTCCGTACAAAGCTCTCCTTTGACTCTGAGTTGCTCCAAGCGGAGGTACTTGAACAGCAGTATGATAACCATGAAAACAAGCGTGAAACCGCCTACCTGTTACATCTTATCAGCTGCACGAAAGCACTATCCGTCGAATGCAGCATTATCATAGATTAGCAAAACCGAAAGGAAAATATAATGGAAAACAATTATAAAAAATGGTTAGAAGAAAAACGTGGCAAGCAGTTGGTAGAGGTATTAAAAACCAAGGGATATCAGGCACGCTATGTGGAAACTTTGGGGGAAGCAAAAGCAATATTATTTGATGAATGGCTGCCAAAGGGTGTTTCAGTCGGACTTGGAGGCAGCGAAACCTTAGCTGCCATGGATATTTTACCTGTTTTGAGAAATGGAGAATACAAGCTTTACGACCGATACAACTGTAAAGATCATTTTGAAGTGTGCCGAGACAGCTTAATGGCTGACTATTTTATCACGGGCACAAACGCAGTCACCATGAACGGAGAGTTGGTCAATCTTGATTGCTCCGGCAGCAGAGTGGCAGCAATTGCTTATGGCCCGCGCAACATTATTATTGTAGTAGGCGTAAATAAAATTGTAGATACTTTAGAAGAGGGAATAAAACGCGCACAGGGAATTGCTCCTATGAACTGTAAGAGAAACGGACATCATACCCCGTGTGCAGAAACAGGGTTTTGCAGCAACTGCAATATTCCTGACAGAATGTGTAATCAACTGCTCATTACCATGAATGCGCAAAAATTCAGCGGAAAATACAGCATTATTGTCGTGAATGAGGAACTGGGATTTTAATCTTACTTGTATACGAATCATACATAAAATTTGTCAATGGATAAATCCAAAGTGGATAGGCATTACCCAATAATAAGCCAAATAAAGAACGTCCCCCTAAAATAGGAAGACGTCAATATAGCCGTAACCTTATGAAGGCCGCCCCTTGTAGCTACATGATGCTGCAAGGGGCGGCCTTTTATTTTATCTATTTAACAAGTTAACTTTCTGCATGCTAAAGATATCTGTTTATAACACTATTCCTTATCTATCGCTTTAAATGCAGCTATGGTTTCCATTAGTTTTTCAGGATTATCATAAAGCTTTAAAATGGTACTCCCCACAAAAGCGCCGTCCCCTTTTGAATCCTTAACCATTTTAAAATCCGCGGGAGTATAAACGCCAACTCCACAATAGATTTCTCTTTCAATACCTTCATCACGAAGCTTTTGGATACAATCCGCAAGGGTTGGATACTCTGGGGTAATCTGCTCGGGCGCTGGTTTTGCCTGCATATAGACAAAGCCATTGGAAGCCTTTGCCGATTGAATTTCCTCTTTATCCATATTAAATTGAACGTAGCAGGATACCTTTAAGCCATTTTTGATAAGCTGATTTTTAATATCCTCATTCTCAAGACCCACAAGAATGATATCTTTGAAGTCATTGTCAAGGCAAAAAGAAGAAAATTTCTCTACTCCGATTTCCTTAACCGTATTTTCATAAGCAAGTACAAAAAAGCCTGTGTTTGGCAGACGGCGCTTCATTTCAATAATGTTATCCATATACATGTTGTAATCATCACATGCTGAAAGAGCCGTTGCCATTCTGTTTGCAATATATTCACCTTCAAGGTAGGGGTCGCGTGACGGGAGGTCTATTTCTATAATATTACAGCCGCCTTTAACATAATACTCTGCAATTTTAGTACTCTCTTCGAGGTTAGGGTATCCGTTAGATAAATAACAAATTAGTTCCATTCAATTTTCTCCTGTTCTTAACCTTTATATACCTTTGTAAAGAGCGAAACCAGCTCATCAATGGTTGGAATAATGGGGTTTGTCTTTGTGCATCCGTCAGCAAGAGCCATTTTAGCCATTTGCTGAAGCTTTTCGTTGTACTTTTCCTCGTCGGTAATAATAGTGCTAAAGCTATGGGGAATATTCAGTTTTGCATTCAGTTGCTTAACAGCATCTGAAAAACTATCCGTTCCAAGCTCCGCAGCAAGTTCCTTATAGCGTTTTGAAGCTACAGGGTCTGTGCTGTTAAAATCGATAACATATGGCAAAATCACCGCATCGGCAAGGCCATGGGAAACGCCAAAAAAGCTGCCGACCGTATGTGCCATGGAGTGAACAATACCAAGGGAAACATTCGTAAATGCCATGCCGGCTACTAATGATGCATTGAGCATGTGCTCGCGGTTTCCTAAATCGTTTCCGTTTTCATATGCTTTTGGCAGATACTCAAATATATCTTTAACTGCTCTTACTGCAAAAATATCGCTTACATAGTTGGCTCTGTTTGAAAGATAGGCCTCTACCGCATGGGTAAGAGCATCCAGACCAGTTTCAGCGGTTATTTTCGGCGGCATAGACGCGGTAACTTCCGGATCGCATATCGCGATATCCGGCATCATTTCCATATTGCCTATTCCATATTTTATCTTTGTTTTTTCATCTGTGATAACAACACTGCGGCTGACCTCGCTGGCTGTTCCGCTGGTTGACGGAATGCAAACCATGTAAGCCTTTTTGCGCAGTTTTGGAATTGGTTTAGGCGGAAGGATATCGTCCAATTTCGTAAACTCAGGATACTCGTAAAACACCCACATAGCTTTTGCCGCATCCATCGGTGAACCACCGCCAAGTGCAATAATAATATCGGGCTGGTAGGCTTTCATAGCCTCGGCACCCTTCCAAACTGTTGCAAAACTCGGGTCGGGTTCAACCCCACGGAACACCTCATGAGATATGCCCGCTTCATCAAGGTACGCTGTAATCTTATCCAAAATCCCGTTTTTTTCTAAGCTTCTGCCGCCCATAACAATCATGGCACGGCTTCCCTGCAATGTTTTTAAATGCTCCAGGCAGCCTTGGCCGAACATTAACTGGCTTCCTGCAATTTTCATAGGTCTCATCATAAAAATCACCTTATCCCTCTGTGTATTTTAAGCTCTGAGCGCATCCATCAGTTCCTTGGTTAACTCATAAGAAACAGGGTTTGAAATTACCCCACCTTCTTTTAAGCTTGAACCAACGATCGCACCGTCTGCAATTGCCATTTGTTCCTTAATATTACCTGTCTTTACGCCACTGCCGGCGATAACCGGTACTTTAACAACCTTTTTAACACGGGTAATTAACTCGATTGGTGTTTCTTCGCCAATATGTGTGCCTGTTACAATAATTGCATCGGCACCACAGTCTGCTGCCGCCTTGGCAGAATCCTCTATCGATACATGTGTCAGCATCATATGAGTATGCTTTACCTGAATATCTGCAAATACCTTAATGTGCTCAGCACCCAATTGCTTTCTAAACAACATTGCCCCACGGGCACAAGGAGTAATAATTCCACCGTAAAACTCTACAGTATCCACAAATACCGGAATACGCACAAAATCGGCCCCAATTGCAAGTGCAATGGAGATTGCCGTTTTATAGTCATTCATGGCAGCATCGATACCAATTGGAAGACTGACATTCTGCCTTACAACCGCGCTGACAGCGGCAAGTGCCGCAACCTGCTCTGTATCTAAGTTTATACCAAAGGGTGTATCGCCCATATTTTCTACGATAATCGCGTCAACGCCTGCTTTTTCTAACGTGACCGCGTCCTGTACAGCTTGTTTGGCAATGACGGAACAATCTCCGCAAAAGCCCGGAGTTCCCGGCAAAGGCAGGCAATGAACCATACCAATAATAAACTGCTTATTCAGTCCGAAAAATTCCTTGTTTGTATTCATTATATAACTTCCTTTCATAAGACATAAAATTCGCTCAGATTAGCCCGTTGTGATAGTTATACAGCCCTTCTAAAACCACCTTGCACAGGTCCTCTTCCGCTTGTTTTCTGTCATCTCCCAAAAGTACTTCCTTTAGGTTTTCCTGTACGGTCGTCATGGTGACAACGCAGCCCTTAATTCCCATTAGGCTGGCTAGGGTCAGCATACAGCTGCTTTCCATATCAATGCCGGAAACATTCAATTTTTTTAATCTTTCAAAGGTTCCTGTAACATCGGTTTGTCTTTCTTTGGAGAGTCTTGATTCCTTCATTTGTGAATAAAAGCCGTCCATCGTGCAGTTGATACCATTGATGTATCCCCTGCCGAATTCTTTTGCGGTTTTATTCATGCAGTTGACAAGTTCAATATCTGCAACAGCCGGATAGCTTATTGGCGCATAGGTAGCGCTTGTACCTTCCTCACGCATAGCAGCCATTGGAATGATGAACTTACCTAACATGTTTTCTTTTAAAGCCATGACTGTGCCCATGCGGATTGCAACTTCCATACCATTTGAATACATTTCCTCCATGGCAATTGCCGCAGACGGTGCGCCAATTCCGGTGGAAGTAACGGTTACTTTAACTCCTTTATAGGTTCCGGTATAGGTGTTAAATTCCCGTGCAAATGCCACATGCTGGGGGTTGTCGAGCAGTTTGGCCAACACATCGACTCGCCATGGATCGCCGGAAAAGATAACATACTTAGATATATTTTCATCAACTTGTAGGTATAGTGACTTCATTAACATTGTTCCTTTCTTTCTTGAGCTGAAAATTTCTCATATCGTTTAAGAAAACTTTGCTCATCCGGTGCATTCGTGCAGCAACCCATTTTTTCTATGATAAATGAGGAAAGAAGGCTTCCTAAATTGCAGCATTCATTTGGTTTAAAGCCTTTTAAATAACCATACAAAAAACCTGCCATATAGGCGTCCCCTGATCCGGTGGTATCCACAACATTGTCACAATGTGCAATACGTATTTCTGTAGCAGTATAACCTTTTTCTGCTTTCTCATAGCACATACTACCGTGACTGCCCATGGTTATAATGATAATTTCGGCTTTGCCTGTCTCAAAAAGTTCAGTGATTGAAGTCATAGAAAAAATGTGCTCAATGGTTTCACGCTCGGAGTTATTTGCAAATATAATTTTGCTGTATCCCAACAGTTCCTTTAAGAACGACTGAGGAAAAGCGTCGAAGTCTGCTTTCATTCCGAAAACAAGTGGAATGTCGTGCTGTTTACACTTGTTGTAAAACTCCAGGTTATCACAATAAGAACCGACTGTGATTACGCCAACCTTGCTCTGCTCGAAAAATTCATCCTGCATTGGGGCAGCGTATTTTCCATCCATCGCTCCCGTGTAAAATACGGTAACATGGTTTTTGTCGGAATCTTCAAGAAGATAGCAGTTTGAAGTTGTTTCGCCAGGTACAGTTGTCATTGCGTCAAGGCAAACTCCGCCTTCAACTAAAAAATCATAAAAGCCAATGTCCTTATAATCCTCGCCAACACGAACATATGGCAAAGCTTTCATGCCTAATTTGGCAAGTTCATAAGCAATATTAATGGAACAGCCCCCGTAATAGATTTTGGAATTATCACTGTTTTCAACGAGTGAGGTAAATCCAACCTTTAAAGGAGAAAGTACTTTTATGATTCTGTCCATGCTTACATATCCGCTGGTTATTACATCATATTTTTTCATCATTCATTACCTTTTAAAATTGTCTCAATTTGGTTTAACTCCACAACATGGCCTAAGTACTTGTCAATATCGGTAAGATGAACCGCATTGACAGTTGGGTCATTCGTAGCAACACACTCACGCACCACAAAAACCTCATAGTCCAGATTATAGGCATCTGTAACGGTGGCACGGATACAGCAGTTCGTCTTTGTTCCAACCACAATCACTTTTCTAACATCGTGTTCACGCAGCACAAGGTCAAGATCCGTTCCAAAGAAGGCACTGTATCGGCGTTTTTTAATCACATAGTCGCCCGGCAAAACCTCTAGGCTTTCATCTATATTCTCGCCGCCCGTTCCCTCAATGCAATTCTTGCGCATATTGATCAGATTCTTGTCGAATTTATCCTTTCGATAGCAGTGCTGCATAAAGACAACCAAAGCTTCGTTTTTTCTGCATTCCTCTATGAGCTGAGAAATCTTCGGCAATATTTCTCTGTTCTGAGGGTAATAGACAAGTCCGTTTGGATTGGTAAAGTCATAAACCATATCGACAACGATCAGTGCAGTATTACTCATTCTTGAACCCCCTAAGTCTGTTGTTTCTAAGCTGAATGACCGATACAACACTGAGAATTACAACAATCATAAAGTATGGCAGTGTTTTGAACAGACCCGATGCAGGTCCTGCTGAAATATTCATGTTAATCGCAAGGGATTGTGCAAGCCCGAAAAGAATCGCATAAATTGAGGAACGCCCCGGACGGCCCTGACCGCAGAAAATAGCCGCAATGGCAATAAACCCAATGCCTGCTGTCATACCATTTGTAAACAGAGCCATCTTTTCAAGTGCCAGATTAACTCCTGCCAAAGAGCAGCAGAAAGCACCGATTAAAATAGCCATATACTTAATATAATTAACCTTGATGCCAACACTGCGCGCTGCATCCTCATTTTCGCCTACAACGCGAACATAAACCCCGAATCTTGTCTTATACATAATGACCCACATAACAAAAATACCGATATAGCTGATATATGTGGTCAATGGATGCCCGCTCACAATTGCGCCGATGAATGGAATATCCTTAATAAGAGGAATATTGATTTTCAGTCCGGCAACATCAACCATGCTGTTTACATTAATATTAGCAATGTTCAGTGCCTTTAACACAAATGCGCTGATAGATACCGCTATCAGGTTGATTGCAAGGCCGGTAATAATCGGGTTGCCGTTTTTTGTAACGCTCATAAAAGAAAACACGAGCCCGTAGATTAACGTTGTAATAATCCCCATCAGGATACCAATCCATAAGCTGCCGGTAATCATTACAAAGAGTACAGAGGTGAACGCACCATTGAGCATCATGCCCTCTAACGCAATATTAAGAACATTTGCTTTATGGGCATAGATACCGCCTAAAACACAAAGTATAATCGGAGCACTATTGGACAACATGTCATATAAAATTCTTTCAAAATTCATTATTTCTCCGCCCCCTTATCCTTAGCGCCTACCTTGTCCATCCTCTTGATACGGTTAATGATGCCGCTTCCGATGTGTGAATTTTCACCGACAAACCGAATGGCAAGGAACAAAATAATAAGCCCCTGAATAACACCAACAATCTCTTTAGGAACATTAGCAAAGATGCCGATACTGTCACTGCCGGTTTTAAGGGCACTATAAAAGATTGCTGCAATAATAATCCCCACAGGGTTGTGTCCGCCAAGCAGAGCGATGAGCATACCGTCCCATCCAAGACCCGGGTTCCCAGAAAAATCAAGTGTGTATTTGAATTTTTCGCTCATCATAAAGCCGGCTCCGGCCAGCCCGCTTAAAGCACCGCTTATCAGCATAATAATAATGATCTTTTTTCTGACATTCATGCCGGAAGCCTCGGCAAATTCCGGGTTTCTGCCAATAGCCGTAACTTCATAGCCAAGCTTTGATTTTTTGAATACAAAGTACATAATGACAAACACTAGAATGGTTATAAAGAAAAACGGTGTCAGACTTGTTCCCCAAAGGCGCTTAAACATAGCTGAATCCGCAATTGCCGGTGTGGCAACATAGCCTGCGGATGGATCGCGGTATATGGTTTGTGACAAAACACGCAATATTTCGATTACCGCGTAGTTCAGCATCAATGTTACAACCATCTCATTAACTTTAAAATATGCCTTTAATACTGCCGGAATAAGCGCAAAAATCATTCCGCAGACAATGCCAACAAGTAGACAGAGAGCCATGTGTACAAAAGGGTTTAGCCCCTTAAATGTAAACCCGACAACTCCGGAAAAAAATGCTCCGACGAGCATCTGTCCCTCCACGCCCATATTGAAGACATTTGCTTTAAATGTAATTGCAATAGCCAGTCCTGTAAGAATAAGTGGGGAAGCAAAATGTAAAGTTTTTAAAAAGCCTTTCCAATCTAAAAGCGTCTTGCTAATCATAACCCCATACGTAGTAAAAGGATCTTGGCCAATTAAAATGATAATAACCGCTCCAATTAAAAAGGCAAGCAGTACAGGCAAAAGAGAATTGATAAGACTAAATGCAAATTTTTTTGTTTTCACAGTCAATTTTCCTCCTTTTTTGCTATTCCAGCCATCAGCAAGCCTATATCTGTTGAATTTGTTTCTTTTGCGTTCAATTCACCAATTATTTTCCCTTTGGACATAACGGCAATCCGGTCACTAAGGCTCATTATCTCCGTTAGCTCGCTGGATACGAGGACAACACCTGTGCCATGCTTTCTAAGCTCAAGTATTTTGTTGTGAATAAATTCGATAGACCCAACATCTACGCCGCGCGTTGGCTGACTGGCAATCAGAAGCTTCGGGTTTTGGTCAAACTCCCTTGCTATAATCAGCTTTTGTGCGTTGCCGCCCGAAAGCTGTGAAACATTGCCCTCTGGATCTGCAAGCCGCACGTCATATTCGTTAACCAAACGGTCACGCTTTTTTGATATTTCGTTATAAACCATAAAGCCTTTTTTGCACACATCCGGGTTGTCCTGATAACCGGCCACAACATTTTCATTGATTGTCATGTCGCGGCAAAGTCCCTGCTGGTAACGATCCTCATGTATAATTCCGATGCCTGCTTTTCTGATATCAGCCGGCCATTTATTTGTCATATCCTCACCATTTAAGGTGATTTTACCTTTTGTGGTCGTCATCATGCCGGTGAGAACCTTTACAAGTTCACTCTGGCCATTCCCCTCGACACCCGCAATGCCCAAAATCTCACCGCTGCGAACCTGCAGATTTATATCGCTCAATACCTCTTTGCCATAAATGTTATTTGTTGAGATATTTTCCAGTTCATAAATAATCTCATTTTCAGAGTTATCTATATCTTCCTTATTTACGCGTAAAACAACATCACGTCCTACCATTAACTGTGCAAGCTCACGCTGTGAAGTGTTCTTTGTCAGCACATCGCCTACTACTTTTCCTCGCTTAATAATTGTGACGCTGTCTGAAAGTTCCATTACCTCGCCAAGCTTGTGAGTGATAACGATAATTGTTTTACCCTGTGCCTTTAACTCCTTAAGGCTTGCCATAAGATCAACTACTTCCTGCGGGGTTAAAACCGCAGTCGGCTCATCAAGGATTAAAATGTCAACATTTCTATAAAGCATTTTTAGAATTTCGACCCTTTGCTTTTCCCCTATGGAGATATCCTCCACTCTATCGGAAGCATTCAGATCAAACTTAAACTTATCTATTACCTGTTGAACCTTTTCATATTCCTTTTTTCTGTCTATAATTGGAGTTTTCATCTTGGCTTTGCCAACTCCAACTTCATTCCTGAATTCAATTCCAAGAAGGACATTTTCAAAAATGGTAAGGCTGGGCACCAGCTTAAAATGCTGGTGCACCATGCCAAGACCTGCGTTGATAGCGTCGAGGGGACTCGAAAAATTGACCTCTTGTCCCCTGACTAAAATTTTACCGCTTGTGGGGCGTGACAGACCGTATAGCATGTTCATAAGGGTGGATTTGCCTGCGCCGTTTTCGCCTACGATTGCCTTGATTTCCCCTTGAGCTACTGCTAAATTAATATTATCATTTGCCTTAAAATCTCCATATTGCTTGGTAACATTTACAGTTTCAATAATACTCATTACCGTTACGCCCCTTATGAGTTTTTTAAATTGCTTATTTCGGCAGCTTTAAGTTGCTAAGCTTTGTCATATCTGTTGTTTCGCCAATTTGTGCGTTAGTAACCTTAATCGAGCCATCCTTAATCTTGGATGAAATACCGTCTAAATAGGTGGTGATTTCTTTCCACTTTGCTTTTGCAGCGTCATCAGTCTTGATGGAAGCGGCGATGATGCTCAGGTCTGTAATGTTTGTTGCGCCTGAAGCAAGAGTATAATCGATTTCTTTACCGCCCTTGTCCGCTAACTTGCCATCTTTAAACAGCTTGCCAAGTTCAACAACAGGCACATTTGTGTTCTTAATAACACTTGTGAGAATATGACCGGGCTGTGCTTTATCTTTGTTCGCATCAACTTCTATAGAAAGTTTTTTAAGTTCTTTTGCTTTTGCATCAACACCGTCACCGACTGAACCGGCAACCGTGTAAACAATGTTTGCGCCTTGATTATAATAGGTTGCAGCCGTAGTTGCGCCTTGAGCTGTGTCTACAAAACCTGCATCATAAGTGGAATAGTATGTGTAAACAACATCCTTACCAATTTCTTTTGCTGCATAGTTTATACCCTCGGCAAAACCGTCGCTGAACACTTCAATACCAGCAGATTTTGTTCCGCCAATGAAGCCGATTTTACGCCCATCGGCGCCTGTTTTAAAGTTATACTTTGATGAATCAAAGAGGGTTGAGGCATTTTCATTTACCCGTACGCTAAGAGCACCTGCCAGGAAAGACGCCTCGTTTACGTTGAACATAGCGGAGATAACGTTCTTAAACTTAGGTGTTTTATCAGCTTTTAGGTTTGGATTTGCATTGAAAACGACAAATGTTGTGTTAGGGAACTGTTCTGCAAGTGGTTTTTCACCACCGACACCTTCAATCAGTGCAGTGAAATCATACTCAAGTGAAAAAATGAGTCTGTAATCTGCTTCTGCCAAAGTCTTAAGTGCGCCAGGATAATCTGTGGCAGCCTCTACAACTTTGTAATCAATACCGGCTTCGTCTTTGAGCTGCTTTAACCCGCTGATAGCTGTTTGGTTATATCCATTATCATTTGCACCTGCAGCGGAACAAACAAGTGCGATTCCCTTGCCAAGTGCTGCTGTTGGAGCAGTCGAACTTGCTGCTGCACTGGCAGTTGAACTTGTTGTTGGCGCTTTCTTGGCACAGCCGGTCATTGCAACTGACATCAATGTGGCCATTGCAAGGGTAACTGCAACAATTTTTGATAATTTACTTTTCATATAGTATCCTCCTTTAATTTTAAACGTCCATAAAACTGCTAGTTTCATGTAAGCTTATCTTACCTGATTAATGTAAAACTTATACGTATCGGTGCGGTAACAGCATTTAAAACTTTCAATAGGGATTTGTTTGCCGTTCACATTTCCAAAGGTTTCACATCGAAAAAGAATTAACGGCTCGCCCTTCTTAACTTCAAGGTATTCTGCTGTTTCATCATGGGCAAGTATTGCTTCGAGTGTACGCTGGGCACTGGTAATCTTTACCCCATACTTGGTTTCCATAACAGAATAAAGTGATTCAATTTCAAAGTTATACTTTTCTATTCCAGGAAAAACATCGAGAGGAATGTACGTTGTTGTGTAGTTGATAGGCTGTGCATTGGCA
This sequence comes from uncultured Caproiciproducens sp., assembly GCA_964517505.1. Lineage (GTDB taxonomy): Bacteria > Bacillota > Clostridia > Oscillospirales > Acutalibacteraceae > Caproiciproducens. Next base: position 56,761 of record CAZFED010000001.1, read on the forward strand.
TAATAAACCCTTTTTAACTGAAGGACCAGGGATTCATCTGGAATTTGCAGTCGTCTTGCACGCCGTTTATCGGCAGCCAGTACAGTAGCGCTTATTACTCTTCTTGATGGGGTCATATTGAGGCGTTTAATGTCTTCTGTACAGCTTGTAATCGAAAATAAATCTTGAGATTGCTCGTCACTTTTAACGTAGGTTCCTTTTCCCTGAATACGGTATAAGTAGCCCTCATTAACTAAATCATCTATTGCCTTGCGAACGGTAATTCTGCTCATGTCATACTTAATCATTAGCTCGCGTTCACTTGGTATAAGATCATTTACCTGAAATTCCTCTCGATTAATCATTCCAATTATTTCCTGTTTTAAAACAGAGTATTTTAACACCTTTTCACCCACTTTAAATTCCCCCTTTTACTTCAACATATTCACGATTGCACATCATGTCGTCATGTTGTCATGACCAGTTGATGTGTAAGATTATATCTTATAAATTTATAAATTTCAAGCCCTAAAATAAATATTTTTGTCGACTGTGTCTATCTAATCCATTATATCCAGTGTTTTAGCCATTTTCAGAAGTCCAAGTAAAAGGTTGAGCCAGTATGTGTATCTAAATATAACTATCGACTTTTCACCACTTTCCTAGGTTAGTCTTACTCGTCATACACAATGTTATACCGTTAACAAAGACGTTTGAATATCGCCGGGAACTCCTAAGTTAATGCTGAGATCGCGCAAACTATCTCAAAAGTGGTATGGAAGAATCGCTTTACCTCTTAGCTCACTAACACTGGACAAACAAAAAAATTTTCTGCGGAAACAAACCGACCCCCTGTTGTTTTTCATCGCTGAAATTTCAACAGGGGGTCCAATTTCATATTTATTTAGTAAAGTTGTATTGCTTTATTAGCCTTTGATTGCGCCCATCGTCATGCCTTTGATAATATTCTTTTGCAGGCAAACATATGCAATCAGCACAGGTATAACAACCAGGACAACCGCTGCATTCAGCATGCCATAGTTAGTGCCTGCCTGTGAACTGATTTCGTTGAGCAGGCGAGTAATGGTGAACGTCTCTGGAAATCTGAGGAAGAACATCTGCGTAAACAGGTCATTATAAGACCACAGAAAGGTAAAAATAGCAACTGTTGCGAACGAAGGTTTTGCAACAGGAACAATAATCTTAAAGAAAATTTGCCTAATATTGCAGCCTTCCAAATAAGCTGATTCTTCCAAATCCACGGGCAAGCCGCGAATGAATCCCATCAGCACAACAATTCCAAACGATAGGTTACCCGCAATCTGTGGCAAAATCACGCTGAGCTGTGTCAATATAAGACTATCCGTGTTTACAATTCCCCATTTAAACATCATGGCGAACACTGGAATAATTGTGGAAAACACTGGGAACATCATGCTTGCGATTACAACAGCTTTTAAGAATTTTTTTCCTTTGAAATTGTAACGTGCAAGGCCATATGCGGCAAATCCAGCCAGTAAAACCACAATAACCGTCACGATTATCGTAATGATCAAACTGTTTTTATACGCATTTAAAATATTTACGCGATCAAACGCCGTCTGATAGTTTTGCATTGTAAACGCCTTGCCAAAAGGAATAGAAAACGAGTCAACACTTATGTAGGTATTTTGCTTAAATGAATTCAAAATGACCCAAATAAAAGGATAAATCGTTGTAAAAGCCCATAAGGAAAGTACAATATAAATAATTAATTTACTCCAACTAAAATGGGAAACCTTTTTAGCTTTTTTTGGCTGGAGTATGGTGGCTGTAGTCATTCCATCATCCTCCTTAATAATCCTTTTCCTTTAGTATTGCATTGGTAACTTGAGAGAACAGAACGCCCAACACAACAATTGCAATGGCAATGGTTGACCCATAGTCGACATCACCGAGCGAGAATGTCTGATAGTACATGTAAGTACCAGTTAAAAAGGTTTTATCCATTGGCATACCGTTTGGGAACATAGTCCACGGCAAGTCAAACACCTTCAACGCACCGGTAATTGCAAGTACCAGACAGGTACAAAGCACATTATGCAACAGGGGCATTGTAATGTAGTGTACCCGTGCTAAACCACTTGCACCGTCAATTTCTGCTGCTTCATAAATCTCGGGAGAAATATTGTTTAAGCCGGTAACGATAATGACAAAATAAAAACCGACATATTGCCACATAACCGGTAAGAACATGGTAAACAGGCAGTGTGCCTCGTCTTTCCAGTCTACAATTTCTTTACCCGCTGCAAGCAATACTTGATTAACCATGCCGCCTTCATACAAGAAAATTAAATTGAACATAAGTCCTAACGCAGTAGCGGAAATTACAATTGGGAAAAAGTATGCGGTTCTAAAAAATTGCACGCCCTTTTTGATATTATCAATCAGTAGTGCCAATAGTAGAGCAACGCCCACTTGGCAAACAACTGTCACAATCATCATTAATAAAGTATTGCGCATAGAAATGCCCATCAGTGGATCTTTGAAAATTTGCGTAAAGTTTATGTACCACGGATTATTGATTCCCAAGGAATCAGATCCCAATCCCGTAATGTCATTAAAACTGTTGAAAACATTCATCACAAAGGGATAATAGAGAAAAACCGCCATGAATAAAAACGCGGGAATCAAAAACAGAAAAAGCGGTTTTTTATTCTTAAATATCATAATATCCATTTTATCGCCCTCTTCCAAAAAGAAACCGGAGAGTTTTATTGTTCGCTCTCCGGTTTATGTGTTCACCCAAAATTGCGAAAGATTTATTTTACAGTTTTCTTAATAAAGTTATCTTGTGCAACAAGAACATCCGATACAGCCTTGTCGATTGGTAACTGTCCGGATACCATTTTCTGAACATTTGCGAAGAATGGTGTACGCACTGTTTGGTTATCCATGTTATCTTCGACAGCTGGAGAAACACCAGTAATTTTTTTGGCCATTTCTGCTACGCTCTTTACTAGTGCAGAAGCATCGGCCGGTGCTGTAACACCGTTTTTCAAAGCTGACAGGTTGCCTGCTGTGCAGAAAGAGGAAACAGCTTCATCAGATGTCATTGCTTTTACAAAGTCAACGCAAGCCTTTTGCTTGTCTGGATTATCCCAAGCTTTTTTAGTAATATAATAGCCCATGGAGATACCGCCGATACTGTCGGTCGTTTTTCTTTCACCGCCATTTGATGGTGGGTATGCCATGACGATATTGCTAAGGTCATCTTTCATGTTTTCCTCAAAATAACCGACTTTCCAAGAACCGTCAATTAGGAAAGCTGCTTTGTTGGAAGTCATGAGTTTGCAAGTTTCTTCATCTTTTGCAGATGTTGTGTTCTTCGGGAAATAACCTTTTTCATAAAGAGTCTTGACGTCACCTAAACCGCTAATCCAAGCCTTGCCGGATTTGTCTGTAGCAGACTTCGGCATGGTGTTGAGGTCAGCTGCGCTTAAATAATTGTAGGTGCAATATTCAAACCAGTAGTTTGGAACTTCGGCCAAAGAGCAAGCGATTGGGGAATAACCCTTAGCTTTAATCTTTTCGCAGTCTTTGAGGAACTGATCCCAAGTGTAATCTACACCAGGAACCTCAACGCCGCTATCAGCCAAGACCTTCTTGTTTACGAACATGGACTCCCAGTAACCGTTAACCGGTACAGAATAATTCTTACCATCAACTGGGGAAGCACCCATAAGGTCGTCTTTCATATTGGTTGCATAATCAGGGTACTTTGTGCGAATTTCATCAATACTTACAACTTTTTGTGCACTTACAATGTTGTTTGCATCCGCACCATTGAAGAAGAATAGAACATCTGGCTCTGAGCCCATTTTGAAGTCGTTCATGATCTGGACTTTCCACTGTTCATTTTCTGTTGCAGATGCATCTTTTACGGTATTGCCGGTAGCTGCTTCATATGCTTTGTATGCCTTTTCATAATTCTTTCTGTTGCCGTCATCACCGCCGTAAGAAGTCACAACTTTAATTTCGACCTTCTTAGCCTCGGTACTGGCACTAGCAGAAGGTGCTGCTTCTTTGGACGGAGTCCCTCCTGTTGTTGTTGGTGTCTGCTGACAGCCAGCAAACGTTGATAAGCAGAGAATGGTTGCCAAAACGAATGAGATTGCTTTTTTCATTTTACTACCTCCCAATTTTTTTACAGCTACATATGTAGTTTTGCGTTTTCCAGTACTATCTAATATCCTACTATACTTTTCCACAAAATGACATATGATTTAATTGCTATTTGTTGTTCATTATTGTTTATTTTACTAAACAATACATTTGTTTTTTCCTGATTTGTGTAGTAATTGCCTTGATTCATAGCGATTTAAAGCCTTCAATATTCGCAATTTAGCATTATTGACAAAGGCTCGGAAAGTGTTATAATTTGTCTCATATTCAATATTCGTAAAAAATGCCATTGAAAAAGGAGTTTTATTATGTCGGACATGCTGGTGAAATTATATGACTTTGCGTGTGACAATCAGCTAATCAAACAGTTGGAAGCAGACGGCATCACCGTACGCCGCGCACTTGCCCCTGAGAAAGCGAAAATAATGCAATGGGTCACCGACCATTTTTATGAAAGCTGGGCCAGCGAATGTGACGTTGCTTTTTCCAGCGCTCCCCCCACCTGCTTTATTGCGGTTAAGGACGGCGCATTAGTAGGATTCGCCTGCTGTGAAGCAACCTGTAAAAACTTTTTCGGTCCTACCGGCGTACAGGAAGATATGCGCGGGTTGAAGTTAGGTAAAGCCTTACTGCACATAAGTTTGCAGGAATTAAAACAGCGGGGCTATGCGTATGCAATTATCGGAGATGCAGGCCCTTCTGATTTTTATATAAAAAACTGCGGTGCGGAACTAATTGCAAATAGTACTCCAGGTATTTATAAAGGAATGATATAGTCAAACCAATCCGCCTGGCAGTTATTTTTACGGCAAACAACTGAAATTCGCCTCTGGAATATTTCTTTTATTGATACATAAAGCCCCGTAATATTAAGCAAATACGCTTAATATTACGGGGCTTATTTTTTAATTGAGAACAGTAAGCATCAAATATATCCCAAGCTCCGTGGAATTTGGGACATACTTCCTGCGTAAATGGGTACTCGTTGTTTTATCGTTTTGTATTGGGTCCCTGTGCCACTTTTTTAGTGTTATGGCTCTGGTTCTGATTTTCCAAGTGTCCCGACTGGTTCAGACCGGCTGTCATAGTGGACGTTTGACCATTGCTTTTTTCATCTCTGATCATTTTGCTGTCTGGCTCGTTATACTTCTGCATATTCTTCACCTCAAAAATAGTGTTCCAGCTTTGTAATTTGATATTCTCAGTGTTAACGCAGTTGGGTGCGGACTTTTTTTATTGTTCCACAAGCTCTTTAGTATAAATCTCAGTGTAGATAAGCTTTCCGTTTATCCGTTCGGATTTCATCAAGCTGATTTTTTCAACTTTCATACCTATACCCGGAATGACTTTGGAAAACTCATCGTTTTTAAAGTTGTCATCCAAAATCACCTCTCTGCCCAGTGTCAGATGCGGTTTAAACTCACGGTTTTCAATGGTAAAACCCACCTTGGCTAATTCTCCGCAAAGCTGATTGTGGATTGTAGAAAGCGCGCTGTCCTTTTTTACACCAATCCAATAGATGTCGCCGCCGTCACGCCGGAATTTTCCGATTCCGCACATTGAAAGATTGAATGTTTCGGAAGTAACCTTATCCATTGCCCGCCTGACAGCATCCACCTTTTCCGTTTCGCCGATAAAAGTAAGCGTCAGATGCAGGTTCTCCCGGCGAGTGAAATTGCCCTGTTTGGCGTATTGCTTCAGCCGTTGAATTGTGGTACAAAGGCTGTTTTTAATTTCATCATTAAAGTTAATAGCAATAAATAAGCGCATAGCACACCCCTATCTAATCTCATGCTGCACATCTATTATTTCCGCTTCGGTGTTACTTTCAATGAAATTCAGAACATTGTCAAGAATGCTGTCCGACTGGCTCATGTCTCCCGCTACACAAGCGATTCCCAAAACAATCGTCTGATGCACATCTTGCTCATCCACCTCAGCGATTGAAACATTGAATTTGTTTTGAACCTTGGCAGCAATGCTTTTGACAGTCATGCGTTTTTCTTTGAGTGAATGCACCCATGGGGCATAGAGCTTCACGATTATCGTTGCAACAATCATTCCTTTTTATCCTTTCGGTACGAATTCAGTTTGGGTGCTTGGAAGAATCCCTTTTGAATTACTTTTACCTGCTCTGCATTTTTGTATGTATTTTCAGTATACATCTATTAGCGCATAAATCGCAATTATGTACAAAAAATCACAGTAATGTTCATTGTTGTTGGTAAAAATTGGAAGTACAATTGATTTAGATGTGATTATATCACGATCTAATAGATTATATTCGAAGGGGAGAGTGCTATTATGAAAAAATGCGCAGTCAAAAAGATTTTAGCATTTACTATCACAGCGGTATTATTATTAAGCAATGCGGTCTTACCTGCTTCTGCTGCTACGCCCGCAGAAAAAAAGTATATGAATGTAGGTTATGCATTTCGGAGAGGATTAGTGGTTGAAGATCTTGCCCTCAGCAAAATTACGCACTTAAATTATTCTTTTGGCTTGATTTATAATCGAGAAACTCCGCCAAACACAACGGAAGAACTAAATCCCGACTGTCAAACTCCCACAGAATTTGATGATGCTTTGCTGAACACAATTTATCTTCCGGATGACGCCAAGAGTGATTTAAAGAAATTAATTCCTTTAAAAGCACTGAAAAATCCTGATCTTAAGGTTATGCTTTCTGTTGGTGGTTGGAATGCAAGGGGATTTTCTGATGCTGCCGCTACTGAAGAGGGCAGAAAAGCTTTCGCTAAGTCCTGCAAAGCGATGATTAATGAGTATAAGCTTGACGGAATTGACCTTGACTGGGAGTATCCAACGATTGACTGGGGAAACATTAAAGTCCGCAAAGAAGATCCTCATAACTTTACTTTGCTTTTACAAGAAGTCAGAAATGAAATTGGTAAGGACAAGTTGCTTTCTATTGCCGGTTCTTCCAATGTTAACTTTACCAAGGATTGGGTTGAGTTTGATAAAGTAATTTCTATTTTGGATTACATCAATATTATGACTTATGATTTCCAATATGGTACTTGCTATTATGGTTCTGCATTGTATGCTTCTAAAAAATGGCCAACCTCTGATCCAGCTGATGAATACAATGCGGATATGGCAATTAAGCTCTACATTGCAAAGGGCTGTCCTGCTGCGAAAATCAACATGGGACTCTCTTATTCGGCAATCCCACTGCCGGAAGCTATCATAAAAACCGACGCAGATAAAGCAAATTGGAAAATCGTTGAACAAAATTTGAAAGACTGCGGATATACAGATTCCACACAGCCTGACCTGAAAAAAGTTGCAACCTTTTTGGAAAATAAGCAATACACAAGAGCAAACGGTTCCAAATATAAGTTTGATAAGAAATGGGACCCGAATGCCTGCATTTCTTACATAGCAACTTATGATAAGGCGGGAAAAGAATTGTTTGTGCTGTCCTATATTGATGCCAAAGGCTTGACCGCAAAGACAGATTATGTCAAGAAAAACGGATTAGGCGGGACTATGTTCTGGCAATTTGGCGATGACTATGATAATCTTCTAACTTCACAGATTGCGAATGAGTTTAAAATCAAATCTGCTGCTTTACCATCAAGCACAAAGAACCCTAAAACAGGAAGTTCAGTATTTCCTGTTGCGATTACTTCAATTCTTGCGCTTGTTTCGTTAAGCTTCATTTTTGTATCCAAAAAGAGAAGAGAAGCGGAATAAGTAATTTTAGAAAGCAAATAGGGCTGGCTTGAATTTTAGTGTCAGCTATGCTATTTGCTCAGCCCGAAAGAAAAGATCGTTTTTGCGTTAAGCGAAAACGGTCTTTTTACATCCATTTAGGGTACCCCTAAGTAACCAGAGGGGCTACTGTCTGTTTACTTAGGAATTATCACTTCACTGATAAGCTTTGAGCAAATAGTGTTTTTAGTTTTGCTGTAATCAATAATACGATTGGCAAAACAGCACCGAATGTGCCTATAAATGGTATCCATGTCGTAGTGTCCCACTTACCCTGATATGCAATATCAGGGTAGATAACACCAGCGAATACCAAAACAATCAATCCAAGGGGAAGTACTATTCTTTTATAATCCTTAAGCCCAAATAACTGAGAAAAGCCTATCAGTCCTGCATAAAAATACAGTATCGCTCTTATAAACTCTGTAATAATCCAAGCGCCTGATACGATTCCCTCAATTCTGGTAATAATTCCAATGTTTATCTCTTTTGCAACCAGATAGGTTGGATAATCAGCTCTTGCAGTTATGGTGCCGCCTAATACCATAATGGTCATAATCGTACATATAAAATTAATTGCCGCTCCCCAAATATATCCTAAAAACAGGGGCTTTCTGGCTTTTGAAATATCTTGGACATTTGCCGGATAAATCATATTTAGAATAATAATCGGCCATGTGAGATAACTTGATAAATACAGTGAACCCTTTAAAACCGGGGTGACTCCTTTCTCTAGAACAGGCAGCAAATTTTCAACTTTTATGTTTGGAATACTCAGCAGCATTGCCAGAATAATTACTGCCGTTACAATATAAATAAAAACTTCAGCTGAACGTGCGATCGTTTCTAATCCGTATAATAAACCAATCATAAGGACTACTGCTATCAAAGTGTAAAACGCATATGAAGGCGTTTCGGTCATATATTCTGTTTTCATAAAATAACCAACATATGATAAAACCGACGCAACATTTAGGAAACACACAAATATAACAAAACAGGCTGATACAATCCAGCCAAACCATTTGCCAAATACAGAAATTAAGATTTCTACTAGGGTTTTGCCGGAATATAATTTTCCTAAATAATAGTACATCCAAATAAAAGGGAATCCAATTATTGGTGTAATGAGTGCAGAAATCCATGCATCCTGGTTTGCTAATTCTGCAACGTGGGCTGATATCGTAATAATTATTGTTCCTATGGTAAAGTTCGCAACTAATGCAAATAACTGGTGGTTGCTGATTTTTATTTTATTCATAATCATTTACTCAAAAACATCTTTCATCAAACTTGTAATAGGCGAATAAATTATGGCTATAAAATCTAATGGATTTGGAATATCAATATTAAGGCATTTCAATACTGCAAGGATAACACCGCAGCAAAGCAATACCGAAAAAGCAGCCAATTCTCTATAAAGCTTTTCTTTGTACATTTTGGGTATTTCAACAATACATAATACAATAGAAAAAGCCATCACTAAAACAACTGAAAATATACCCATATTACTTTTTTTCCTTCATGAAAAATGATTTTGTGATTGTACCTGTACCTTCTATTTTAACATTTATATTTACATTCACAGGCAAATTTGAAAATTCGTTATTCCAGTTATCTTTCACTGTATTCCACAACTCCGGATCATACCTGTGTATTACCTCACCAAAGCCAAAAATATCGCTTTTCAAGTCTTTCTGTGCTTTTTTTATTGAATTGTAGCAATTTGCCGTTATTTTTTCCTTAATAAGCTTCTCAACTTTCTGGAGATTTTCACTTTTAGTTACATCCAAACTTTCTGGAACAGTCTCAATATTTGCTTTAACATCAACTTCTACGTTAATAGCAGGTTTTTTGTTTAATAAAAAAACTTTTTGTTTTGAGTCTGTACCCGTTACTTCGAATGATATTTTACCTATACTTTTATCTTCAACATGCCCTACTGTACTTTGTACATGCCCAATAATACAATTATAGCCTTTACTTTCATCCTCGTTTAGCCATCCTGCAAATTTATCTTTTTTAAACACTGCGGAATTCATTATTTTTAACGGGTCAGTTTTCGTTTTTTTGAGTTCCTCTATTGTATTATCATTTTTACTGTCCCCAATAACTTCAACACCGGGGAGCACGGGATTATTACCATCAGCTATAATGGAATTTATTAATTCAATGATTTTTATAGACTTGGTGCCTGCCCATATCTGATCGGAAGCATTCATGGAAGAATAAAGCTTGACGGATGGATTGGCATCCAACTTAGTCAAAGTATTTAAAACAGTGTTTGCTGTTGATCCTTTTGCAACAGCAAAATATATGTCGGTTCTAAATTGATGCTCACGCGAAAGAAAATCAAGTACATCAGAAACCCCATCTTTTGCAAATTCTTCTCCAAATATGACTGTTTGTAAATGAGTTACGTTCAGTTTTCTGGAGCTCTGGGTAATCATTTTTCGAATCATTTCAAAAGGATCTTTGCCCTCTTCCGTATATACAACAACAGTGGGCTCGTCCACTGTCTTCTGTGAAGCAATTACACGTGGATTCAAAACCTGAACAGTCATCAACATACCATTGTTTGTTTTATCAAATCCGATTGAAGTGACAAATCCTAATGAGTTGATTTCCCGGCTGTTCCAGCATCCGGACAGAGATAGATTCAGTATAGTTATAACTAATAATACAATGAATTTCTTTTTGTTTTTCACTGCGGACTCCCTTATTGCAATACATAATAATTTTACAAGTCATAAACAAGTTAAAATCTGTAAAGAATTGATTCAATCAAGCTCCTGGTCTTCTTTTTTGCCTGATTCCACGGCCTGTTCCATATTGATTCTTGGTGCATTCGTTTCTGCAGTTGCACTGGGGCGATACCGCATTTTCCATAAAGGGGCTCTGATAAAAGTATCTTTGTTTCCTTGCGCTATTCTTGGAGCAAATGGTGTTAGATATGGAACTCCAACGGATTTCAGCTTACTTAAATGAAGAACCAAAGCAATTAACCCAATATATATACCAAACAATCCAAAAGTCGCTGATAATATCATCAAAGCAAACCTTAGGATTCTTATCGCATTTGACATGGAATAATTCGGAACTGCGAAACTTGCAATTGCAGTAATTGATACAATGATAACAATAACGGCTGAAATAATTCCTGCCTGAACTGCAGCCTGCCCCAAAACCAACGCTCCCACAATTGATATAGCAGGCCCTATTGCACGGGGCATTCTTATTCCCGCTTCTCTTAATATTTCAAAAGTTATTTCCATCAGTACAGCTTCAACAAAAGCGGGAAAAGGCACTCCTTCACGCTGTGCTGCAATGCTTATTAACAATGACGTTGGTATCATTTCCTGATGAAATGTTGATAATGCTATATAAGTTGACGGTACTAAAAGTGTAAGAAAAAATGAAACACACCTGAATATGCGGGTCATGGATGAAATTATAAAATGATGATAATAATCTTCACTTACTTGTAAAAAATCCGTAAACAGAGCAGGAACAATCAGCACAAAGGGCGTACCATCAACAAGAATTGCTATTTTCCCTTCCAACAAACCTGCCGCTACAGAATCAGGCTTTTCAGAGTTTAAAAATGTTGGAAATACTGAATTTGGATCATCTTTTATTAATTCTTCAATATATCCGCTTTCAAGTATTCCATCCACTTTAATCCGACTTAATCTTGATTTAACTTCTTTTACAATATCCTCTTTTGCTATCTGATCTAAATAAATAATAACCACACTGGTTTTAGTAATACTACCTATGGTCATATTTTCAACTTTCAAGGATTTGTCTTTAATTCTTCTTCGTATTTGCGAGATATTAACATCAATTTTCTCTGTAAAGCCCTCTTTGGGTCCTCTTATGATTGTTTGGGCAGTAGGCTCGGTTATACTTCTGCCCTCAGGGCCATAAGTCTTTAACACAAGAAATTTGTCATATCCATCAACTAAAATGATCGTATTACCGGATACTATGTGATTGTAAAGCGTTTCATAATCAGAACCTTCAGCCGCTCCTGAATTGCATAAAAGTGAAGTTTTTAATATGTTAATGTATGATTCTAAATCAATGTGATTTTCGTAAATTTTTGAAGTAATTATTTCATTCAACTCTAACGATAAGTTGTCTAGTTTTTTTTCATCAGCTAATCCACTAATATATAAAACTGCGAGCTTTAAATTATTTCTTTTTATTTTCATATCAAACTGTCGGATTAAAAGATCAGGGCTATTGCCTAATTTACTTTTAATCCGATTGATGTTTTCAATTATATTGGTATTAAAACTTATTTCACCGTTCAAATTTACAACCTCGATATAATTTAATATTTAAAAGTATTCCCTAAAAAATGGTTTTTAGTGATGGCTAATACTGGAATTTCAGAAACATAACAAAAGTTCTTTAATTTCATTTTAAATATCCGTTCAAAAACAGTCCTTAAGAATAGAAAAAAGCGCCTGATTCAACTCAAAGTCAGCCGCTTTCTTATTATTTTAATATGATTATGATCCCGTAATTACCCCACCGTTTACATGAATCACCTGTCCGGTTACAAAAGCAGAATCATCACCGGCAAGATACACATAAGCCGGAGCAATCTCAAAAGGCTGCGCGGCACGTCCAAATGGAACATCCTTTCCGAAACTGACCACTTTTTGCTCGTCAAAACTTGAAGGAATCAGCGGTGTCCAAACCGGACCGGGCGCAACCGCATTTACACGGATACCGTTTGCCGCAACAGAAAGAGCGAGTGAACGGGTAAAGGAAACAATGGCACCTTTTGTTGCTGAATAATCAAGGAGCGTGGGGCTGCCCTCATAGGCTGTTACCGAAGTTGTGTTGATAATGGAGCACCCTGCCTCCAAATGCGGCATTACCGCTTTTGTCATATAAAAAAAGCTGATAATATTTGTCGTGAAGGTTTCGTTTAATTGCTCCGCACTTATATCTTCAATCTTGTTCTGTGGGTATTGCACCGCAATATTATTTACCAGAATATTGATGTGGCCAAATTCCTGCATCGCGGTTTCCACCACCTGCTGTGCGCAGGCTTCCTGCTTTAAATCACATTTTACAAGTACACACCGTTTCCCAGCCGCCTGCACCATTTGAACAGTTTTTTCCGCATCCTCCTGCTCGCTGTAAAATGCAACAACAATGTCTGCGCCTTCTTTTGCAAAAGCAACCGCGGCTGCCTGACCGATTCCACTATCACCGCCGGTTATAATTGCAACCTTATTTTCCAATTTACCCGAACCGCGATAAGAAGGATTATCCGTTACCGGAACAGGGTTCATCTGCTGTTGAGAACCCGGCTGTTCATTCTGATGCTGTGGAGGTAAATTTGTTGGCGTACTCGCAGGAACGTTTTGATAAGAACTTTTTATTTCTGGCATTTTAATACCATAACCTTTCAATTTTTTTATATTGTTTCCAGCAATTTTAAGTTCAGTCATAAATGAAATTAGAATAAACACCAAAAGAGGCCAAACAGTTACATAAGGTTTAACTGTTTAGCCTCTTTAAGAGTGGTAAAACATTGATGTTTATAAGGCTTTTGAAAGTAATTGCCTTGGCTTTTTAATATATTATTCATTAACAGGAATCTCTATTGTTACCTGTGCGCCGCCAGTGACTGGCGAGCTAGCAATATGGAGTGTTCCGCCATGCAGCTTTACGATGGTTTAAAAGCGCAATTGCAATTCCAAGCCGCTGCTTCATCCCCATGGAAAACTATCCTGCCTGCTTTTTCCCTGTGTTTGTCAAATCAACCGTTTCCAGCACTTCATTAATGCGGGAATTCGGAAGCCCTAAAAGAGTAGTTGGAACTTTTAAGTTTTCGCTTGCTGTCAGGTTTTCATAAAGAGGCGGCGATTCAATTAAAGTTCCAATGTCGGACAGGTCTTTTCTGCTCCACGGGTGTCCCTCAAAAATAATTTCTCCTGATGTCGGATGAAGCATCCCCGTAATCATTTTTAACGTAGTTGATTTTCCGGCACCATTCGGGCCGAGCAATCCATAAACAGAATTTTCTTGAATGGAGAGCGAAATGTTGTTTACTGCGTGCTGTTTTTTGAAGGTCTTGCAAAGATTTTTCGTTTGTAAAATGTAATTATCCATATTCATCTTCCTTTCTTGAGTTACAACACACTATAAACGACATTTTTAAGGATTCTATAAGGATTAGAAAAATTCTTTGTTTTTTTCTGCTGTCAGATAAATTGTTAGAGTGGTACTTCGCCGCCATGAACGGTTGGACAGACTGTCTTATGGTGAAAATTTTTCATAAACAAAAAGAAGGTAAGCATCACAGGCAGATGCTTACCTTCTCAAATTATATTCCAGTGCATTTTCGATTGTAGAAATTTATTGCAGTCTGATTAAAGGCGCACAGAATGGCAGCAGACCGTGTTCCTTTAGGACAGTCACTCTTTTTTCGAGGGATTTTGTTTTATTCTAGTCGCTTTCCATCATCTTTGAAAACCACCTTAAAGGTTTTGATTTCATAAGGCGTATATTCGAAAACAAAGTTATTTTGCTCGAAGGGAAGAACGGAAATCGGGTTTTCCATTAAGTCGCATTCCTCAACGGACGCGATACTATTTTCAAAGCGGACTTCGGCTTTGCCGCGTTGATTCTGATATTCGTACATTCTAAGAATAACCCCATCAGAATTTTCAGCGAGCTTTACGGTTTCCGCCATGATATTTGCTCTATCAATGGAAAGCATCGAATATCTTGTTCCTGCCGTTCCCCCAGCCACCGCATACACGGGCTGGTTTAGGTTTGTTGCCTCCCTTGCGGTATCGGCTTCTTTCCAGCCACCGGCATGGGGATAGAGCGAATACGTGAAATAGTGCTCTTCCTGATCGGTTGTCGGATTTGGCTCAATTCCACTTTTAATCAGAGTCAGCGCCATATTGCCGTCGTGTACGGAATGACCGTATTTACAGTCGTTAAGCAGGCTTACGCCGTAATTTCCCTCTGATAAATCAATCCATCTGTGGCCACAGCTTTCAAACCGAGCCGTATCCCAACTTGTATTGCGGTGCGTCTTGCGTGTAACGTTACCAAACTGTATTTCAAAGGTTGCCTCATCGGAATGAATCTCAACAGGAAAATGGACTTTCAGCAGGTGTTGGTGCTCATGCCAGTCAACATAAGTTTCAAAATCGATTCGGCGGATGTTTGCATAAAAGCTAATCCTCTGCCGGATCAGTGAGTCTGAGAATTTTCTCTCGATTAGCAGCACCGCACAAATCGGGCCTTTTTCAAGCCATTCCATCCGAACAATGTTGTCAACATCCCAGGATTTTTGCGAATAGTAAATATCAATATCCCAGTTATCATAATAAATCGGCTTATCTTCATAAACACGCATCAAGTTGGCCCGCTCGTTCCGCTGCAAAACTTCGCGGCTGTTTTCTTTGTCGTAAACCGAAGTAAATATACCATTTTGATCAATAGCAATTTTGTAAAAAGGCGTATCGATTCCATTCTCCGTTATACTGAAAGGATTCGGGTCAGCAACCTTTTCATCCGAAAGGACAAAACTTTCAAAACCTTTTGAGGGAAGATTTTCAAGATAGGCGATTGCTCCCTTTTCTGTCTGCTGAATCGGGTGTAACTCCCCTTTTGCATCAAGTAAAGCGGAAGCTTTTGTTTTGCCCAAATTTGCCACCGTACTGCGTTCAAAACCAACGGTATTAAATACCGTGATACCATTTCCGCCGGCTGAAAGCAAGCTTATACGTTCATCAATCAGTTTCTCCCCTATTTCCTGAATCTGTGCGTATTCCTCTTTCGTGACTTCATAAACCTCTTTGATGGAGGAGCCCGGAAGAATGTCATGGAACTGGTTAAGCAAAACCGTTTTCCACATGCTTTCCAACTCAGCCTTTGGATATGGCATCCCTTTTGCAAGGGCAAGAATAGAAAGCAGTTCCAGATCCATCAGCATCAATTCACTTTTGCGGTTTGAGCGCTTATTGCGTGCCATGGAGGTATAGGTGCCGCGGTGATACTCGAAATATAGCTCGCCAACCCATGTGGGCAGACATGGATTATCCTTTACACGCGCGGAAAGCTCATCAAAATACTGCTTTGAGAACACCTGACGAACCTTTGGAATCCCCTTAACTCCTTTTTCCATACGTTTTGAGGTTTCAAGCATTTGTCGGGTCGGGCCGCCGCCGCCGTCACCATAACCATAGGCTATTAAGATATCGTTGTTAATTTCTTTATTCTGGTAGCGTTCCCATCCGCCCATGATAGCATCGGGGTGAAGCATTCCGTTATAAGTAGTGAAGAATTTATCGGTACTCTGTCCAACCCCAAGGGTTGTTATAAAATGAGTCAGGATTTCAGTTCCGTCAATACCACGCCACTGGAATGTATCACAAGGCACTTCATTGAACTGGTTCCACGAGAGTTTTGTAGTCATAAAGTAATCGATACCGCTTTTTTTCATAATCTGAGGCATTGCAGCAGAATATCCGAATACGTCCGGCAGCCAAAGTTCACGGCTGTCAACACCGAATTCCTCTTTAAAAAAGCGTTTCCCATGCAAGAACTGCCGAACCAAGGATTCTCCCGAGGTCAGGTTGCAGTCCGCTTCCAGCCACATGCCGCCTTCCGGCTCCCAACGGCCTTTGGCCACGCGCTCTTTCACTTTGGCATACAATTCGGGGTACCTTTGCTGTAAAAAATAATACAGCTGGGGCTGGCTTGACATAAATTTGTAATCCGGGAATTCATCCATCAGCTTCAGCACGGTTGCAAAGCTGCGCGCGACTTTTTCCCGGGTTTGTGCCACCGTCCACCACCACGCCACATCAATGTGGGTATGGCCGATACAGCTTGCAATGACGTCGTTGTATCCCGCGAAATCCTCATAAAGCGCCTTTTGAATATAAGCGCGTGCCTGTGTGATTGACTCGTAAAATTCGGTAGAATACTCGCGGCGTAAGTCCAGCAGATTTACTGTATGATTCAATATCGTTTCAATGTCCATCCGGGTTTTGCTGTCTTTATCCATACGCGGAAATGCCCAGATCGGCACCTGCATATCGTAGTACAAGCCTTTGATTTCCTCATCGATTTCCGCCATTTCTGCAATCAAGCGAAATTCCGTGTGCAGGGTTCCTGTGTACGCCTGCAAGTCAATCTTATAGGTATCGCCTGCTCTGGCGGATTCTGTGATAAAAATCTCGCGGTGGTTCATGTCAATGCCCTGGGTAATTTCATTGTTGACAAAAAGCAGAAACTGCGGATTTTTTGCGTCGTCCCATTCCTCAATCTGTGTGTGAAAAATCAGCCACAACGGCTTTTTATTGAAGCTCTCCGGCACGGTAATCACTGTGCGGAACCAATCATGCTGATCCGGCCCGTACCAGTGCATGGTATGGCTGTTGAACTCTTCCCAAGGAGCGGAAGCTTCGTCGACGTCTTTCGGGTAAAGATAATTTCCCTTCTTTGTTTTCCAATCCACCAAATCGTTTTTTTGCACCTTTGAAAGTTTCTTCAACTGGTCACAAATCACCTGTGCACGTTCCGTTGCAAAAATCATTGCTTATCCTCCTCAACAGGGTGCTGTTTCATATAGTCCAACAGTTCATCCGCTGTTGTAAAAGCCAACCCGGTTACAGTATCGGCACAGCCGTAATAAATCGCGATTTTTCCGGACGCGCTGTCAGCAAGAGCCGCACACGGGAAGGTAACATTTGGCACATCGCCAATACATTCATAAAGCTCTTGTGGCGCCAAAATGTAGTATTTTGAGCGGCATTTCACCTTCCACGGTTCGTCGGCATCCAACAGGGCGCAGCCCATGCGGTAAACAAACCCGTTACAGGTATTAATTACTCCGTGGTAAATTAAAAGCCACCCTTCGTTGGTCTCAATCGGAATGGGGCCGGGCCCAATTTTTTTGGACTGCCAAGCGGACTGATCCCCCTGTATAGTACCCATCACATAGCGGTGTTTTCCCCAGAAAGTCAAGTCCGGACTACTGCTGCAGAAAATATCCCCGAACGGAGTGTGACCCGTGTCACTCGGCCGGCTGAGCATCATATAATATCCGTTTATTTTACGCGGAAAAAGAACACCGTTTCGATTGTACGGTAAAAAGGCATTTTCCAGCTGATAAAAAGTTTTGAAGTCAAAGGTATATCCGACACCGATGGTGGGACCGTGGTATCCATTACACCATGTAATATAATATCGGTCTTTAATAAAGCAGACGCGGGGGTCATAGCGGTATTCCCGCTTGATAACGCTTTCATCACCCTCAAATTCAATCGGTTCGTGATTGATTTTCCAATGGACTCCATCGCTGCTGAAGCCAGCGAAAATATCCATACTGACGGATTTGCTGTCGCAGCGAAATACCCCTGCAAAGCCTTTTTCAAAGGGAACGACCGCAGAATTAAAAATACTGTTGGAACTTGGAATTGCATCTCGTTTGATAATCGGATTACCTGAATACCGCCAAACGGGGGCGGAGCAGTCCGTGGGCTTTTCCTGCCATGGTATGTTGTTAAGAGGCCGACCAATGATTGTGCTCATAATATTCCTCCAGTTTTCTGAGTAACATTTTATTTTGTAGTGAGAACAGCCCCAAAATCAAGATTTTGGGGCTGTTCTGCAAGAGATGTATTGTGAAACTATTTAGCTGTACTTGCTTTCCAGTTTGTAAGCTGAGTTTGCAGTTCGGCCTGCACTTCATCAATTCCGGCTGCTTTCAGCTCGGAAAGGAACTTCGGAAGCTGTTGGTCAGGGTCCACGCTGCCGGTCATCAGGCTTGGATAATACTTCGTATAAACCTGAGTGATGGCTGCGATTTTTGTAGTAAGCTTTGAGGTATCCGCCGTGAATCCGAGCATTTCAGATTTGACGGCTGCTTTGTTGAATTCCTTGTATTTTTCCCACTTATCTTTAGGATCGCCTTCGGTTGTATTCAGAATAAACCAGTTGCCCTGTGTATACTGTACGCCGGCATAGGTATCACCGATTTTTTTAATCTGCTTATCGGCGGTGACCTCATAGTTTGTTCCTTCGATACCGAAGTTGATGAGGTTGCGGACTTCGGGATCTGTATTAAGACAATTGAGGAATTTAATGCAGGCTTCGGCGTTCTTGGTGCGGGAATTGACAACCATCATGCCGCCACGTGCAGATTCTGTAGTAACAACAGAATCGGTAACCTGCTGTGTTACGAGATCATAGCCGCGGTCAGCCGTCCAAACAACATCTGAGTATGGGCCGCCCATAGCGTCTTTCCAGAATACCTTTTTGCCTTTTTCAAGATTCTGGCTGTCTCTCACCGCTGCATCCTCATTGATATAGCCGGCTTTATAATACTTACGAAGTGTTGCGAGCGTTTTTTTTGCGGTTTCTGTGCTAAAGATGTTTTCAACTTTGAGGCTGGAATCATTTGATTTTACCATGAGAGGAACTTCACGACTCATGATATACTCATAGCCATCCTGAGCAAAGAAATTGTTTGAATTTTTGTCAAGCTCCATCGGCTGCCAGTCCGGCTCGTTCTTCTTAATCTGAGCCATTAACGGCTCCAAGGATTCAAGTGTTTTATACTTAGAAATATCGATTTTGTATTTCTCAACAAGTTCCTTTGGATACATCCACCAATCCGGAACCGCGATTTCTTTATTAGTCGGAACGCCGTAAACCTTACCGTCTATTTTTGCACCTTCCCAATAAAGCGGGTCAACTGCATCGTACATGTCCTTGCCGCCTTTTTGCAGGTAATCGGTAAGATCAAGCCATGCACCTTTTTTCGCATTGCCGACATAATCACCTTGATCCGGGCCAGTTGCAAAAGCAATGTCAAAATCAGCACCGCTGTTTACCAGCGCGGAGATTCTGGTACCATAATCGCCCCATGCAATTTTATTGTACTGAACTGTTACATTTATTTTCTTTTTCAGCAATTCATTGAGGGCATCATTGACCTTTTGCAAATCATTATCTGGATTACCAATCGTATAGTAAACTAAATTCACCGGTTCGGACTGCGGGGCTGTACTCGCACCTCCGCTTGTTGCACCAGCTGGTGCCGTGGCGCCTTTTCCGCAGCCTGTTAGCGCTGTGGACGCAATTAGTGTTGTCGCCAATGCGATAGAGATCGCTCTTTTCAATTTCATTATGAATCCTCCCTGTTCTATTTTAAATTTGCACCTGCAAATTTAATGTCAAAAATAATTTCCATCAGCCCTTCACAGCGCCAAGTGTAAGTCCACCCGTAAAATAGCGTTGGAAGAAAGGATACGCGCACGCAATCGGAATGACTACGAGAACCGCGATGGCCATTTGCACCGTTTCCGACGGAATATCGCGCAGGATTTCACTGGGCACCTGACCGCTTAGGCTTTTTAAAGCATTCAGGTTATTTTGAATTCTCATCAAATAGTATTGAATGGGAAGCAATTTTTGATTGTCAATATACATCATGGCGTTAAACCAGTCATTCCAGTAGCCCAAGGTCAGAAAAAGCCCGATTGTCGCAAGACCTGGCTTACTGATTGGCAAAACAATGGAAACAAAGGTGCGAAACTCGCCTGCACCGTCGATGCGTGCAGATTCAATAATTCCGTCCGGCACCGAACTGATATAAAAGCTCTTCATAACAAATATGTAAAGCGGCGAAACCGCCATCGGCAGGATGAGCGCCCAAATCGTATTATTGAGATGCAACACACTGGTCATTAACAGATAATTAGCCACCATTCCACCGTTGAATAACAATGGAACTAACGCGATAATCGTGAAAAACTTCCGGTATGGGTAACTCGTGCGCGAAAGAACATAGGCATAGGTCGCAATTAAGAACAAACCAATAAGAGTGCCCAACAGCGTTACCATAATTGAAATTCCATAAGCGCCGAAAATCGCTCTTCCTGCTTTTAAAATATAGCGATAGCCCTCCAGTGACCACGACTCCGGAATAAATTTGTAGCCGTTGTGCACAATGGATTGCTGCGACGTAAATGATATGATGATAACAAAAACAAATGGGATGACCGCCATAAAGGAAAGTAAAATAAATAGGATATTAAATATAGTGTTTGATGTTTTTGAAATTTCCAGATAGTCTTTTTTTTTCTTCATATTTCCCTCCTAAAACAGCGCGCTATCGCGGTCAATCGCCCGAATCACAAAGTTTGAAATCAAAATCACCACAAAGCCGACCACAGATTGGAACGCGGCTGCGGCAGAACTCAACTTAATATTTCCCATTACCTTAAACACATGGTAAACATAGGTGTCGATTGTCTGCGTTACGCCGTAGATTGCGGAGGAATCGCGCGGTACGTTATAGAAAAGCCCGATATCGGAGTTGAAAATTCTTCCAACACCCAGCAAAAACAGAATCGCAATCAACCCGCGCAGCAACGGGATGGTAATATGCCTCGCCTGCTGAAATTTGGTGGCGCCGTCAAGTGACGCAGCCTCATAGTAGGTTCTGTCGATTCCAATAATGGCGGCGAGGTAAATTACAATATTGTATCCAAGCCCTTTCCATGTATTTACAAACACCAAAAGCCATGGCCAAAGTCCTGGCTCGGAATACCAACTCATTTTTTCGCCGCCAAGGCTAAGAATGACACTGTTTACAAAACCTTTATCCTGGCTTAGAAAAGCAAAAACGAAATAGTTTATGATAACCCATGATAGAAAATAGGGAAAAAACAGCAAAGTCTGATACACCTTAGACATGCGCTTGTTCAGCAGCGAGCCAAGCAGAATTGCTAGAATTAACGGAACAACAATATTTAAAATAATGAATATCATATTGTAGCCAACCGTGTTGCGAATCATCGTCCATGCATCATTTGTCGAAAACAAAAATTCAAAGTTTTGCAGCCCGACCCACTTGCTCTGAACCAAATTTTCAAAAAAGCTCCCGTAGATTCGGTAATCTTTAAATGCTACGACAAGTCCAATCAATGGAAGGTAGCAGAATACCACAAACCACACGAACCCCGGAATCGCCAAAGCGGTCAAATTCCAATTTTTCCAAAATCTCTTCAGTCCTTTTGTCACGCTGCACCCTCTCTTTCTGCCGACAGCCTACCATACATTTGATTATTTTATTGCCTTGTGTAACAAGTATATCTTATTCACCAGCGGCAAACTACATAAAAAATCTCATTTAACAGTATAAAAAGCTTAGAAAACAGGGGTGAAAAAAAGCGCTGCTTTATTTCGCAGCGCTTGGGATTTCATTATTTTCATCATCTATTTTGCGTAAATCAGAAGGGGATTTTCCAAAATAGCTACGGAAATGCGTATAAAAGTAATTCATATTTGTATAACCAACATGGTTGGCTATACAGCAAATTTTCTCCGGAGTACTCAGTATCTGCTCCTTCGCGATAATCAGACGGTAGGCCATTAAATACTCCGTAAACTTCATATGTGTTTCTTTGAGAAAAATCTGGCCAAGGTAATTACTGTTCATTTTGAATTTATCCGCAATAATCTTGAGGTTAACATTTTTGTTATATTCCCCTTTCACAATTAAAATCACCTTGCTTGTTAGATTAGAAAGAGAGGAATATTTCATTCCTAAAATCGGGTCGATATTCTCATTTTCAAGTGACCTTGTCGCTATACTGCCGTTGAAATCTTCGACAATGATTTTTTCAATGGCATGACGCAGATTGTTTTGATCGATTGGCTTCATCAAGTAATCCTTCGCACCCGCCTGAATCGCGCGTCTCGCAAACTCAAACTCGTCGTAACCGCTCACCATAATATATTTTGTAAGGAGCGAGAAAGGATTTAACTTTTCAATAATATCGTAGCCGCGTGCATCATCAATGCAGACGTCGAAAATACCGATATGGGGTTTGAACTCAATCGCTTTTTCAATTGCTTGATCATAGTTTGTTGCCGTCACAATCTGGTCAAAGCCGTATTCTCTCCAATCAATAATTAGTTTTATTCCCTCTATGATTTGGGGTTCATCGTCAACAATCAAGAGCCGATACATCATTATCCTCCTTGTAAATACACACCGATACGGTGATTCCTGCTTCCGGATTATTGGAAACCACCATCTCTACACGATTGTCATAGAAATATTTCAGCCTACTGTACACATTCACAAGACCGATGCTTTCGTGCCGGCCATCAGAGTTATTCCTAAGCCTCATGTTAATTTCCCTCAGTTTTTCCGGCTCGATGCTTCCGCCATTGTTTGTGATGTCAATCACATAGCTGTCCGGATTGCATCTCCCGCTGACAATCAGCAGGTTAAACTCGCTCGACTTGTCGTAGCCATGTACGAAAAAATTTTCTGAAAGAGGCTGCATCCAAAATTTCACTGTTTTCAGTGCCCGGATTTCTGGTTCTACATCAATCTGATAATAAAAGCTTCCTGCAAATTTAAACTCCATCAGCTTTAAATACCTGGTTAAAATCTCAAGTTCCTGATCAATCGTAATTACGTCTTCACTTTTTACCACATCCCGGAACATCCCCCCTAGGTTGGAAACGGCGTCAGCAACTTTTTCGTCGTGGTTTATAAGCGCGCAGGAACGGATAATTTCCAGAGTATTATAAAGAAAATGAGGATTCACTTGCCGCTGGAGCATTTGCATCTCTGTATCCTTCTGCTGCAGCTTCAGCTTGTATTGAATTTCAATATAATGATTGAGCTGCTCGTACATGTCATTCAGTGCCTGCGCAATTATACCGTACTCATCCTTGCGCCTGCCAAGCTCAACCGCTTTGAAATTTCCGGATTTGGCAGCACCGATTGTATTGAGAATGCGGTTAAGATATTTTGCATCGCGCATCATAAACGCTCCGATTAAAACCGTCATCATAATAAAGATAAAAAATGTGCCGAATACGATGAGGAGAAACATCCCCTTGTTATTTTCAACAATTTCATATGTATTTACTGCGGAAATAAACTTAAACCCGTGTTCTTTAGATGTAAAAACAGTGTAATAAAGCGTATTAAAAAAACCGCTTCTAATTTCTCCCCTAACATTGTCTTTTGCGAAAATTTTATGAAAATCAGCCTTCATTTCTTCGTTCTGCTCCGTAGGATAGTATAAAGCACCCTTGAGGCTCATTACCGCCGTGCTCCCTATTCCATCATTTACGGCGCCAGATATTGCTTTATTAGTATTTATAATAAATTTAATTTCGCCCATCGGTTTTGTAATATTTTGGGGATTCACTAACTTTTTCGAATATATATATCCAAATGCAATATCATTTTCGGGTAGCAGCGGAGTATTCTTCGGCAAGCAGAATTTTAAGGATGTGTTTTGGTTTTCCTTAAAAAACATCAGGCTTGTAGTCTCAGGCGACTGAAATGCAATCTCTTTAACAACATATTGATTTGTGGATACAAACTGCTGCATTTCGTCCAGCACCGAACTGGTTTGGAAATTATCAGTCGTACTTTCAAGACGGCTTGTCAGATAGGTTTCAGCATCATGCCCGAAAAAGCAAACGAAGTCGCGTAGAAGCTGTTTATTGGTATAAAGATATAAAATATAATTATCTATTTTATTTTCGTTTAAGTCCAAAGTGGCCTCTGTCCGGTCAAAAGCATTCCTTGCCGTATTTTCATTCTTTTGCAGCTGGTCGTTTATAACCTTGCCACAAAGCGAAGCTCCCAAAATAATACAAATAATAAGCAGCGAAGTAATATAAATAAAGAAATTATTTCTAAATACCTTCACCTGTAAAAAACTCAATTGAATCTACACCACTTTATTTTGAATTGTTGTTTTTGCAATTATATCATAATTATCTTCTTTTATCCAATCCCAATTATTGTGGAACAAGACATTATTGGGATTGTAGCGGGCTATAATTGTTGAAGCAATAAATACGAATTTACTTTGTATCTTAATTAAAGAAAAAGACGGGTTCCGAAAAACCCGTCTTTTGTAAAAATTAAATTAACTTAAACAGCCTGACACGATGATACCGAAATTGATTGAGTATTCCTTTGGAATTTTTGCAACGATTTCTATGAGGCAATTGAAAAAATCCTTATTAAACTTTAAGTCTTCGTCGTCATCGTGGTGTACATCACTCGAGCACAGAAACGGTTATTGCTTTTTCGAATTTTTCTTTATGTGCTTTAATCGTTTCATGACGTCATTTGCTCCAAGACCAAAATAGTCGTGCAATATTTCGTACTCTTTATATAGACTTTCATAGGCAGTAACATGTTCAGGGATTGGACGGTATACAATATCCTTGAGTTTTCCCATCACATTTGCAGCCTCAAACACGCTGTCATATCCACCCTGTACTGCTCCCGCTGCAACTGCTCCGAATATAGCAGAGCCAAGTGCAGCACCTTGCTCACTTCCTGCTATAAATACCGGCATATTGATTATGTCCGCATAAATCTGCATCGTCATCGGATCCTTTTGGGGGATACCGCCGGCAGCATAAAACTCCTCAACCTCAACGCCATTTTGCTTAAAGGTTTCTATGATTTTTTTAGTACCGAATGCAGTTGCCTCAATCAATGTGCGATAGATTTCTTCAGGCTTTGTCTGCAGCGTCATACCGAGAATCACTCCTGTTAAATCTACATCAACAAGAACAGAGCGATTACCGTTCCACCAGTCCAGTGCAATCAATCCGCTTTCTCCAACCGCAAGCTTTTCTGCTTTTTCACGCAGATATTTATGTATGTGTATGCCCTTCTTCTTTGCATCCTCGTAGTAGGATGCCGGCAGGCAGTTTTCTACAAACCATGCAAAGTGGTCGCCAACGCAGGACTGTCCGGCCTCATACCCAAAAAGCTTTGGCAAAATACCGTCTTCAACAACTCCGCAGATTCCGCCAACATCTTGTTCCTTTTCTGACATAAGCATGTGACAGGTTGACGTTCCCATAATAGCAAGCATTTTTTTCGCACCATCAATTTTAACAGCAGGAACGCACACATGTGCATCTACGTTCCCCACAGCAATCGCTATGCCTTCCTTTAAACCCGTTATCGCTGCCATTCTGGCTGTTAAATTCCCAGCTTTGCTCCCAAGAGGTGTTATCTTGCAGTTAAGCTTCTCTTCAACAACATTTTCAAGGCGCGGATTAAGTGCTTTAAAAAACTCCTTTGATGGATAACCATCCTGCTTATGCCACATGGCTTTGTATCCTGCTGTGCATGAATTCCTTGTTTGAACTCCACAAAGCTGCCATACAATCCAGTCGGACGCTTCTATGAAATAGTCCATTTCATCATAGACTTCCGGTGATTCATCTAAGATTTGCCACAGTTTTGGAAAAAGCCACTCGGATGAGATTTTCCCGCCGTATCTCTCAATCCATTTTTCCCCCATGGCATGTGCTGTTTTGTTTAACCTGTTTGCTTTATCCTGGGCGGCATGATGTTTCCATAGCTTCACGTAAGCATTTGGCTCTGATTTATATTTCTCCATAAAGCAAAGGGGGGTTCCATCTGCTTTTACCGGCAAAACAGTACACGCCGTAAAATCTATTCCAAGTCCAATCACTTCATCGGCACTAATACCGGCTTTCGCAACAGCATCCGGTATTGTTGCTGCCAAAACGTCAAGATAGTCCTGCGGGTGCTGCAGAGCCCAATCCGGCATCAACTTTTTACCACAGGGCAGTTTATCATCCATTACTCCATGTGGATAATCAAGTGTTGAGTATGCCAGTTCCTCACCTGTTTTTACATCAACCACAACAGCACGCCCGGATAGTGTTCCGTAATCAACGCCAATAGTATATTTTGACATAATATTAGCCCCATTCCGCCGCCCTGTGTCGGCAATTATTTGTTATACGTACAACTTATGATAAAACTAGAATACCCTATTTGCCTGGTGAAAACAAGTGATTATTTTATCTGTTTAATTGAATTTCTAACTTTAAGCTCAACGTCAATTTATGGTTTCATGGCATGATAGCGCTGCAAGCTTACAAGCTTTTATAACATCCTCTAAGTTGTCTGCTGATATAAGAAAACGACCCTTATGGCAAAATGTCAGTGTACTAATGCCTGAAATCTTCTGCAGCTCATCCTCCGGTTTGCCTGCCCATTCCTCTGGAAAATAGCATTTCACTTCTTTTGTATCGAAGTCGGCTGGAATTACCTGTGCACTATACCCTCCTCTTTGAGAGGGATAAACTACAAATTCAGCATCAGATGGTACAAGAATCATTTTCCATGGAGCAAACCTAGGCAAAATTACAATGTTATCCTTTGAATCGGCAAGAGCGGCTTCAACAAGCGCCTTTGCCCTTTGCATGCTCATAATACCTTCAATTTTCTTTTTTAAAATAACAATTGCAAGGTCTACAACCTCTGCAAAACACTCATCCGAAGGCTCGTCCGAATCCCAACTTGGATTGAATGTACCAATAACACTTGCCAGCTGGCTTCCACAGCCTGTGTTATCATCTTCATCCAACGGCTGAATAAATTTCTCATCAAAGCGTGCGGCTTCTTTAGCCGCTTGTTCCGGTGGGCAGCCGGCACCTATTATACTTTCACCAAACTCACGCCACAGCAAACCAAATGCAGCGTATGGTACACCGTTTTCTCGTACCTCAGCATTCTCTTGATGATGATCAAATTTGCCACGACCTATATCGAAAACGATTCCATCAAAATCTTTTGGTACTTCAAAAACACGTATAATTTTGATATCGGGATTTATTAATTTTAAAAGTGCCGCTGAAAACACGTCATCAGCATGAAATTTTCCGCCATGTGTCATCGCATTGTTTTTTAATTCAGTCATTTTACTCTCATTCCATTTATTATTTAAAAGTTCAAGTACTTATTTTACCCTCTATTTATAAAATAGTGGTTGCGTCATGATAAAAAATCACATAAAATTTTCAAATAGATTATGAGAAAACAAACAATCAGATTACCGGTGAAAATGCTCCCCTATGTTTGAATAAGTTTGTTATAGACAATAAGCGCAACATCGAGCCAAAACCGGCTCGCCGTTGCGCTTATACTCATAACATGAAGTTGGTCTCTTATTTTTTCTTTGCGACAGGAAGCCAAACTTCGGATTTGTAAGTTGGCGATGTCACGTCGCCTTCGGTGTAAAGCTCTATGTCCGGTGCATCGGCATATTCATAGCCGGATGTAGGCAGCCATTCGGTGACAATCCGTTTTTGCAGTTCCTGAATAGCATTTGGCATAGGGCCAATACATTCAAAAATGGCCCAAGTGCAAGCGGGTACTTCGTATTCAGCAGTTCCTTCGGGTGCGGGCTTGTCGGTCGCAACCGCAATGTAATAGTCAAAGTCCTTACCGTTCATACAAGTGCTGGCACCAATCAAGCCAAAGGGTGGCTGATTCATCAACTCGCTCACTTTCGAAATCATACCTGTTTGAATAGTTTTCTGCCAAAACAGCGGTACCTTTGCAAAACATTCCTCAATATCCATGGCCAGGTATTCTTTCACGCCAACAATTCTGAAAGCATCTTTTTTCTCAATTTTGTAGTTCATCGCTATATCTCCTCTGATTGAAATTGTGAAGCTGATGCGCGGAAATGCTTTAAGAGATACGCCCTCTGTACGAGCGGCTGACGGGGAAACGCCATGTACACTGTGAAATGCACGATTGAATGATGTAGGCGATTCATAACCGTATTTTAATGCCACATCAATTACTTTCATATTGTTGTTTTGCAAATCCAACGCTGCGGCTGTCATGCGTCTGCGTCGAATATATTCGGACAACGGTATACCAGCAATATACGAAAACATCCGCTGAAAGTGGAAAGTCGAGCAACAGGCAATTTGTGCAGCATGCTCATAGCTGATTGTTTCGCTCAAATTGTCTTCAATGTAATTGATAGATTGATTCAGTCTCTCCAGCCATTCCATTGCATCACCTCCTTACAATCAAAGTTTAGCATGTTACGATAAATACATCCTCGCATTTGATGCACTAAAATGTAAGATAACCTTTGTTAATAATCCAATAATATAGAAGTCACCTTATCGGGTAAATGCGCCATACCCGACAATTATTAATCCGTTTTATAGAAAACAGCATATCTAAACATATGCAAGAATTTCCGGATATAATTGAGCTATCCGTGGTGATATTTAACACAGACTATTTCATCTGAAGCAGCACATACCGTTGCGTTTATTAAATCAAATCGAGGGTATTTACATTCAGCTGATAGGTCACATCTTTGCGCTCTACAATAACCGAAATCTTTTCTTTCAGTTGTTCATCTTTCTGTATATTGGTAAGCAGTTCTCTGGTCGGATTGATTACAAAAGGATTGCCAACCAGTTTCAGCATGGAGGAATCGCCATTGGTATCTCCATAGGCATAGCTTGTGGAAAGGTCGATTTGATACTTCTCCGCCATTTCCAAAACCGCTTTACGCTTACTTTCGGAATCCCACATAGGTATAATTTCCCCGTTGTATACTCCGGTGCTCCCAACCTGATAGATCGTTCCTCTGTAATCATCCATCCCATATTTTTCTGACATTTCACGCACCAATTCGATTGGGGAACCGGAAATTGCAATGACGATATGTCCCTGCTCCTTGTGCCATTTAATTCTCTCACGCGAATAGGTGTACACCCGTTCCCCTTTTTGCTCAATCACTTTTCGTGCGATATAGGCAATGTGAAAAGAATTGGTGTTCTTTACTGTTTCGGTATAAATGTCCACCATTTTTTGCAGATAGGCATCGTAATCGCCCACCCGCTTGTCCCATCTTGTAAAAGCGGGTTCCACCTCATTGTACCACTTGCTGTTGTCTATCAGCTCGTATTTAATCATTTTTTTGAACATTTCGCTGATTAGACCTTCACGGGAAATTGTTCCGTCAATGTCAAAAAAAGCCGCACTGTTTTTCATTGTAAGCCCTCCTTTATAACCGTCACTATACAATATATCGTATGCTTTCCATGAATGTTAAATGTAAATTAACATTCAGAAAAAGCGGAGCAATTTGATCATCACATTGTGCCGCAGCATACCAAGTTCGCCGTCAGCTGCTATTAAGAACAAGCTTTCTCCTCTTTATGATGTTTTACCCTATTATGGTATATTATCTTAAAATTTAACATGCATATGCGCAGATGCTTCATCCCATTTTACTGCGTACCCCGCGCCGTGAGAGCAGAATACGGAATCGGCCGGATTCGCCGTATCACGCTCCGCATCATAATTTCTGTGTGCGATGATTTCGTCCGCATTATGACAAGGCTCGTACCCATCAAATGATAATGAAATTTTGCCCCGCCCCTTCGTAAAAACAGTCAACTGCTGCGGGTAATTCATCATGGTCGCAAAAGGGGCATGACCATGAATCAGTGCCTTGTCCTCCATAATTTCCGGAGGTTCATATGTTCCGTTCATTCTCTGAATGTCAGAAAAAACGCGGCCTGTAAGAGAAATTTCCGTTTCGATTGCAAATGCACAATATGGCTCAAGCAGAATATTTTGCGCTTGCATTAGGCCCTGACGGATTGCACGGTAGGTTGCCTCCCTGAAATCGCCGCCCTCCGTGTGTTTCAGGTGAGCGCGCCCTGCAAGCAGTGTCACACACACATCAGTCAGCGGTGTTCCGGTTAATACCCCCTTGTGTTCTTTTTCAAGCACATGGGTACGAATCAGATTCTGCCAGTTAGCGGCAAGCAAATCTGTCGAACATTCACTGTTGAAGGTGATGCCCCTTCCGCTCTCACCCGGTGAAAGACGGAGATGAACTTCCGCATAATGGCGCAGAGGTTCAAAGTGGCCGCATCCAACCGTCGGCGCGGCAATTGTTTCCCGGTAAAGAATCTCGCACGTTCCGAAACATATAGAAATCCCATACCGCTCGCGTACCAGTTCCGTAAGCACCTCGAGCTGTATTTCGCCCATCACATGCACGTGGATTTCCTGTAATTCCTCATCCCAAGCTACGCCAAGCAAAGGTTCCTCGTCTTCCAGTTCCCGCAGATGCTCCAGAATTATTTTGGGATGAATTGAGTCGTCAAAAAGTACTTTCGCGGCAAGAAGGGGCTGCATAACAAACGGTGATTGATGGCTGGCGTTTGCCCCCACTTCGTCGCCGGGCATTGGGGAGGATAAACCTGTCACAGCACATAAATCCCCTGGACAGGCTTTCTCAAGCAGCGTAAATTTCGCACCGTTGTAACAGCGCAGCTCATTCACTTTTTCCGATATCAGCGTTTCCGCATCCGATGGACTGGAAATCTCATCTTTCGGATGCAGCGTTCCCGCTGTCACTTTCAGAAAGACTACGCGGCCGCCCTGTTTGTCGTGTCGGACTTTATATACCCGAGCGCAAAAGGGGGCGTCCGGATTTTCATTAACCCGAGGAGCTAAAAGCGGCAGAGCCTGCAAAAAATTTTCGACACCTTCGCCGCTCAAAGCGGAACCGCGAAACACAGGAGATATCCGACACTCCCCGATCATCCGGCGCGTGACGGCAAGCCACTCTTCCCGCACGTACCCCGACGAAAAATAGGTTTCCAGTAATTCGTTATCTGATTCAGCGAGATGCTCCGCCAAAGACAGGTCCATTTCACCTGAACGAAATCCGAGTGAAAAATCCGGACAGTCTATGCCCCCTTGCCGGCGAATTTCCTTAAGAATTCCCTCTGGATTCGCGCCTGCACGGTCTGTTTTGTTAAGAAAGATCAGCGTCGGTACATTATGCTTCCGAATCAGATTCCAGACCGTTTCCGTGTGGCTCTGCACACCCTCCACACAGCTTATTACCAATACAGCACAGTCCATAACCCAGAGGCTGCGCTCCATTTCTCCTGAAAAGTCAACATGGCCGGGCGTATCAATCAGATGAAAAGTTTGATCGCCGCACTGAAAAACCGCCTGATCGGAAAACACGGTAATTCCACGTTCACGTTCAATCGAGCCGTAGTCAAGAAAGGAGTTTTTTTGGTCAACACGGCCAGGTGCGCGCAATACCCCGGCATGGTATAGAAGTTGTTCCGACAGCGTTGTTTTTCCCGCATCCACATGCGCAAGAATTCCGATAGTGATACCCATGGCAGATTGAACCTCCTTTCCGGCGTGCAAAGGGCCACACTTACCGGTTCATTATATATTTTAAATTTACACCATCTGGCACCGCTTTTCAAGTGTAGGAAGTTACATAATACTTCACAAACTTTCCCCGCTCATTCGTTATAACTTTCAAGTTTGTCCCGCTTATTTTTCCAACATTTGATGTTTGAGATTTGTCTGATACGATGCTAGTATATTTATAAAGGAAAAAATAAGCGAAAAAAGGAAGTGCCTATGAAAACCGGATTTTTCATTCACAAGCTCTGGGGCCCGGCGATTGCGATTGCTTTGCTGGCTATATGCACAACAGCAGAATTTAACCACAGCACGAGCTTTTCAAAAATAGTCGGTCAATCGGCAACACGGCAGGCTTCAAAAGGGATTACCTATTCCAATACAAATAGCCGTTCCGTAAATACAAGTCAATCAGCGGCTTCACGTTTCGCAGGCAGTACTGGGACAAGCTTCTCTTCTTCCAATGCACAACAGCCGGCGGGCAGCATCAGTTCCTCAACCACTTCGGAAAATGTGTCCGTTGGCAGTACAATGCTTTATCCATCATCCAATCCGTCCGCCTCATCTGCGCTGGTTTCTTCTTCACAGTTCTTATCCACAGCAGCGGTCTCTTCACCGCCATTCCTCCACCCTGCAAGGATGGTCGTGGGCTATTACGGCAGCTGGGCGGCATATTCAGGCTTTACACCGGACAAAATCAACGCCTCCAATATAAACGTTCTGAATTATGCGTTTGCAAAAATTGGTACGAATCTTCAAATCACTGAGAATGATTCCTACATAGATGAAACCAACTTCAATAAGCTCCGAACGTTGAAAAGTACTCACCCGGGGCTCAGAACTGTTATTTCGGTCGGCGGCTGGGATGACTCGGCCCGATTTTCCGATGCTGCGCTCACCGAATCTTCCCGGGCTGTTTTTGCGGACAGCGTCGTCCGCTTTATCAAGAACTACGGCTTTGACGGCGTTGATATCGATTGGGAGTACCCCACCGGAGGCGGACTTGCTTCCAACATCTCCCGCCCAGCTGACAGAACAAATTTTGGCCTTCTGCTGAAGACACTGCGCAGTAAGCTAGACACGCAGGGAATTAAGGACAAAAAGCACTACATCCTTTCCTTTGCAGGTGGGGCAAGCAGCGACTATGCAAGCGGGGTCGGTCTTTCAAACATTGCAAAATATGTAGATTACGGAATGATCATGACCTATGATCTGCATGGCAGCTGGGATACTTTTACGGATTTTAACGCGCCGCTATACCTGCCGTCTGGGCAGTCCCCCCAGCAAAAAACCAGTGTTGACGGGGCTGTGCGTACCTGGTTGAATTATGGATTTCCTGCCAACAAGCTGGTGATGGGCGTGCCGTTTTACGGTTATGTCTATCAGGGCGTTGCAAATGCGAGCAACGGTCTCTGGCAGCACTTTTCTTCCGCAGCCACCGTGGGATACGACACCGTTCAATCCAAGTATTTAAGCAGCACATCCTATCGGAAATTTAATGATTCATCAGCATTGGTACCGTGGCTTTTTAACGGCTCCACTTTTATCAGCTATGATGATGCATCTTCTATTCAGCGTAAAGCACAGTATGCTGTGACCAAAAACTTACTGGGCGTTGGCGCGTGGGATATCTCCTTTGACAAAAGCGGTGTTTTGATTAAGGCAATTAAAACAGGATTGGGCTAAATGATGAAAAGCCTAACCGTTTGCCGAAAAAATACCTTTTAGCCTTTTTCAAGATACAATTTATTTTTTTCAGCCATTACTGCATTTTACATGCTTTAATTCTCTGAAATATCCAAAGTCAGGCTGCTTACAATCTGCTGATTTCGCTCAAGCTATCAATGATAGCTTGAGCTTTTTTATGCCTAACTTCGTATAATTGACTTTGAATAATGGGAAGCTATTTTATGCCATGGTGCTGCTATTTTTCCTTCAACTGCTAACACTCAAATCATTTTCATCCAAACAAACAGGAAAGCATCACGCAAATTTCAATGAAAAAAACTAACTTTGTGATCCCTGTTCTACATCCTTATTTATAATGAATGGCCGAATAAATCTTTTATTAAAATGGATACTAAATAGGCACAGATTACACGGATGAAAGGAAAAGAAATATGGATAACAATAAAAGCAGAATGAAAGACCGAGAAAAAAGCAATCCTGAATTGCGAAGAATGAAGCCAAAGGAAAATGCAGATTTAGGAATTATAAATGGCAATAAAATTGGTTTGCATGATGGCAGACATGAAAAAAGCGGTAACTGAATAATCGATATTGTTTCTCAGCTATAAAATCTGAAAGGGGAGAAAAAATGAACACAGTACTTTGCAGTGTCTCAGGAATTCAAAATAAAGAATGCAAAACACAGATAAAGAATGCGTTGGATAAGTTAAAAGGGGTTCAGGAAGTTGGCGTCAACATGACAACAGGAACCATAAAGGTGGAATATAACGAGCCCGCGACCGAAATCGAAATCAAAGATTGCATCGAACACACCGGATTTAAAATTGAATATGAATGACAACCAAAACCGTAAAAATAATTAAAATACCAGACTGAATAATGGGCAGAGATTCATTTTGAATCTCTGCCCATTGCATATGCACAAAAAATTTTAAGGTTAAACCAATATCAATTTATGCAACCATAGCATTTTTATTTTAGTATATATTATCGTCACCTACAAATGGGAGGTACTCCACCTGTTTTTATACCCAATTTGCTTCGAATATTGAGCAGCTCCTGTACCTGTGGCTTTGTAAGTTCATTGGATTTTTGCAAGATATAGGTGGTATTCATAAAAACAGTCGCGTAACATTCCAACGATTCCAACCTGAAATACGCTTCCATTAGATTCCCTCCCCATGTCAATGCACCATGGTTGGCAAGAAGTACCGCATTATAATCCTGGCAATAGGGTGCAATTGAGTTTGGTACTTCAATTGTACCCGGTGTCGCATATGGTGCAATTGGCACTGTTCCCAAATTGACAACTGCTTCCGGCAGAATTGCGCGATTTAACTCGATGCCGGCGATTGCAAAGGAAGTCGCAATTGGCGGATGTGCATGAGTAACTGCTCTTATATCTGGGTTTTCCTGATAGACGCGCAGGTGCATCTTAATCTCCGAGGACGCTTTAAGGTTTCCCGCCAGCACATTGCCGTCTAAGTCGACCTTAACCAGCATCTCCCTCGTCATATATCCCTTTGAAACACCGGTTGGTGTCGTCCAAATTTCATTTTCACTTATCCGAGCGCTAATATTGCCATCATTTG
Source organism: uncultured Caproiciproducens sp. (assembly GCA_964517505.1). Lineage (GTDB taxonomy): Bacteria > Bacillota > Clostridia > Oscillospirales > Acutalibacteraceae > Caproiciproducens. Next base: position 92,023 of record CAZFED010000001.1, read on the forward strand.
CGGCAACAAATCCTTTGTTGTACATTCTTCTGCCGATTTCAATGATATCATCCAGAACCTGGATTTCATTACTCGGAAGCGCTTGAATTAACTCTTCCATGTTATGCTCCTTTTATGATTGATTGTGTGGGTTTCAACTGTCTTAATCTTGTTTTTATTCATTTTATTTAATTTTTTCTTTGTTTTATCATTGAATTATAGTATACTATGAATTAATTCAATAAGATGGAGGTTTCTACTATGCTGGCAATGAGGCGAAAATCCCTAATTAAAGAGATTATTCTAGAACATAAAAGTGTTACCGTATCCGAGCTCGCACAAAAATTTTCCGTAACTGAAGAAACCATTCGACGCGACTTGAAGATAATGGAGGAGGAAGGCTTCCTCATACGCACCTATGGCGGTGCATATATTCAGGACGGTGTGCAAAACGAGGTAAAAATCACTGTGCGTGAAACCGCTTGTGTGGAAAGCAAAACCAAGATTGCAGAAACCTGCGCAGGACTAATCCACCACGGCGATTCCATCTTTCTTGATTGTTCGACGACAGCATTTTTTATCTGTGACCAAGTAAAAAATATGCGAATCACCGTACTGACAAATTCGCTCAAAGTTGCAAGTTTCCTTGCTAACTACAGCAACATCCATCTGATTATGATGGGCGGATTTTTCAACAACGTCAATATGTCGTTCGTTGGCAAAGTCACAACAATCGCCCTCGGGGATTTTTATGTGGACAAGGCGTTTATTTCCTGCCGCTCACTCAGCATAGAGCACGGCATCACCGATTCCAGCGAACAAGACTCGGATATCCGCCAGATAATGATGCAACGTGCAAACAAGGTCTATATCATCGCCGATTATACAAAGTTCAACAAAACCTCATTTATCAGTATTGACAATTTTGAAAATGTCAATGCAGTTATAACCGACCAGCCTTTAGGTGAAAAATGGCATCAATTTTTCGAGGAGCGAAAGATCAAATACTATGATTGATCCGCTCCTCTACTGTCAAACTCCGCTACTGAAAAAGTCAAACCTACTTTTTTTCAGCAGCGGCTTTTTCTTTTTTAGCAAACACTTCTTTTATAGATTGTTCAAATGGCGCTTTCACAATACCGTATTCAGTAATAATTGCGGTAATCATATTATGATCAGCCACATCAAACGCTGGATTGTAAACGTGCACATCGCGCGGCGCCATGCGTTTTTGATACCACATCTCTGTGACTTCCTCGGCAGGACGTTCCTCAATCATGATATCATTGCCGCTCTTGCATGCAAGGTCGATGGTCGAGGTGGGAGCACAGACATAAAATGGGATACCATAGTGATGTGCCAGAATCGCAACGCCGGAAGTACCAATCTTATTGGCGGAATCGCCGTTCGCCGCTACACGGTCACAACCTACAAATACCGCCTGCACCCAACCGTTTTTCATAACAATTGAAGCCATATTATCGCAGATTACCGTTGTGTCTACACCCGCGCATACCAGCTCGTAAGCGGAAAGCCGAGCACCCTGCAATAGTGGACGTGTTTCATCAGTAAACACCTTGAACTTCATCCCGCGCTCAGTTCCAAGATGAATTGGGGCTAGTGCAGTGCCATATTTCGAGGTTGCAAGCTGTCCTGCATTACAGTGGGTAAGGATGCCGTCGCCATCCTTAATAAGCGTCAGCCCGTATTCCCCAATCATCTTGCAGACCCATTCGTCCTCATTTCTAATCTGAACTGCTTCATCATGCAGAATTCTCTTAATTTCAGCAATAGATTTATCCTTATTCGCAATTACAACATCGTCCATACGATTCAATGCCCAGAATAAGTTGACTGCAGTTGGTCTTGCCGATGCAAGATAATCCTTTGCCTTATGAAATTCGGAGTAAAACGTATCGTAATCATTTGCTGTAATCTGTTTTGCCGCCAAATAGATTCCCATTGCCGCCGCGATACCAATAGCAGGTGCTCCTCGAACCTGCAACAAATAAATTGCAGTCCAAATATCCTTCTGCTCGGTCAAATGAAGAATCTCGGTTTCCTCGGGCAGCTTCGTCTGATTCAGAACGAGCAGGGTACTGTTTTCGTCATCTAAGCGTACCGCCTCGACATTCATAATGTTGTTTTCCATACTTACCATCCATTCCGCCGCTGTGCATCGGCATAATTTTAAATCAAATACAGTGATTAATCACAAAGTTCAACAATGGCTTTAATGAGTGTACGAAATTTTTCACCTGTTTTGTTGGTTGTTTCAAAGACTTCTTCCTCGCTTAACGGCTGATCAAGCAAGCCTGCAGCCATGTTTGTGATGCAGGAAATTGCTGCAATCTTCATACCGCAGTTACAGGCAACAATTGCCTCAGGTACGGTAGACATGCCAATCGCGTTCGCGCCGAACGAGCGGAACATCCGAATTTCCGCAGGTGTTTCAAAGGATGGACCCGTGCAGGCAAGATATACACCTTCCTTGAGATCACATCCGGTTTGCTGTGCCGCCTGTCTAATAACCTTCTGCAACTCACGCGTATAGCAGTAGGTCATATCGTTGAACCGCGGGCCAAATTGGTCATCATTTTTTCCAATCAACGGATTATATCCCAAAAAGTTGATATGATCGGTTATCATCATTAAATCGCCAACTTGAAATGTACGGTCGATACCGCCCGCGGAATTGGTCAGAATTACTGTTTCAATACCCAACATACGCATAACACGGATTGGAAAGGTAATATCCTTCATTGAGTGACCTTCATAATAATGCAGTCTACCCTGCATACAGCAGACAACCTTGCCCGCCAAATTTCCAATCACCATCCTGCCCTTGTGCCCAGGTGCGGTGGAATGGGCAAAATGTGGAATATCGGCATATGGCAGGATGCATGGGTTTTCAATCTGCTCCGCGAGTTCCCCCAGCCCCGACCCCAACACGATGCCAATGGTAGGCCGGTGAGCGGTCTGCTCCTTTATATAGGCCGACGCCTCATTAAAATCATTCACAAAAACCCTTCTTTTCCATTTATTTTATGTTTGTTTTCAACATTATATACAGAAACCACCCTAAAGTCAACCAAAATCACGCAATTTTTGTATATGTATTTCGTGTATTTTGTAGTAATTATGTTGTTTTTAATTTAATTAAGTTGTTTTATTTTTATTTTAAATTTGTAATATCAAACATTTTTTGATTTCAATTTTATGTTATTTGCATATTGACGTGTGTATTTTTTCTACTTTTTGCACTTTAAACTAACCGTGTTTCTGTAATTAATGCATAATTTTGCTGCACAATTTATATATTTATTGTAATAAATATAATTTGACATTTTTTTCAATCTCAGATAAAATTCAAGCATAAACAAATATAATCCAAATTCAAGGAGGAGTTCAATGAACATTACATCTATTGTAAAAAGTAAACTGGCCGTATTGCTCGTGGTTTCCGCACTGGTCGTTAGTACTGCTGGATGCGCACCGACCCCTGCACCCGAGAATGCCTCGTCCGCCCCGGTAACGGCTGTCACCGCTACAAAAACTGTTATAACAAGTTCACATCGTGATACACCGGAAATCAACGAGGCCTACCTTGCAAAATACTTTGGCGTTAAATCCCTTCCCAATAGCATCACATGGTCGCAATTCAACGATGCACTGAACAAGGTCGCAGGCGTACAGGCTAAAGACATGAAAGCTGGCGGGGCTGTCAACTTTTTAGACGCTGTCAAGACTGCTGTCATCGGAGCCAACTTTGAAGAGCTGGCCCTAACTTACCCGGTAGAAAAAAGCGCCGCTTCCCTTAAGAAAAACGGTGTGAACAAAAGTATTGACAGCGCCTACGCATCCTATCTTGCATGCGCGTTTGATACCTCACTGATTACAAAAGAGCAAGCAGCGACTGCCGAGGCAAATTCCGCACTCGACAAAACTGCCGCAATGGAACTACTTATGGCGATAGCCAACGCTAACGGTACTGCAAGAAACTTCATTGGCTACACCGACGAACCGGATATCTATGGCAAGCTAATCAATGCTCGTGAAGCATTCGTTATATTTAATGATGACAAACTTACCTCTGTCGGCACGAAAGCAGTCATGAAGAAAGTCACAACCGGCTACAATTTGCGCAACAGCAATTATGATGCAAAGTTTATTCCGGAGCTGACGCTTAGCTACGGGCACAGCACTACCAAGCATGCCAGCCAACTGCTCGGTCTACTTGCAAGCGAGGGAATCGTTGCAAAGGTACAGCTCGAACCCAAAACCTCGGTTTTTGAGTACCTGCCCGAGTGGGGCGATGTACCGCCTGCTACACCGGAATATGTGGTAAAAAAAATCAACGACAAATTTATGCTTGCTTACTCTTCTGAATATGATATGGTGTTTGAATTTGCCACACAGAAAGATAAACTTAGATTTGACTCACTGATTATGGATTATGCGAAGAAAAGCTCGGAAAATGAAGATGGCAAACCACTTCTGTTCGCTTCGTGGTGGCAGCCACTTTATACTTCAACTGTTGAAATGAAAGACGGTTACAGTCAAATCTATGACAATGTGATTACTGACGGCATCTACTCGCTGCACCCCTTCTGTATGCCGAAGAATGTCAAGACAGTTGCCGCCGCCTTCAAGGCAATTGATCCTTCTGTGGAAATAAAGGCAGTTCCACTCTGGTGCGATGTTCCATTTTTCCGTTATCTGCAAGGCGATTACCAATAAATTTAAAACCAGTTGGGATCATAAACCAAATTACCCACCCTTTTTTCTGACAATTTGTGATATAATTAAAACCAACGGAAAAGATTTTGAAGTGGCTAAATTTCTTTCCTATTAAATTAGAAAGGAGGACGTCAGATGAAGGCATTGTACTACGACAAGAATGTCCGATATCTGCCGAATTACGGGGAGCCAGTTATTGGAGAGAATGAGAGCCTTCTGAAAATTCTTGTCAGTGCGATATGCAATACAGACAAGGAAATTCTCAAGGGCTACAAGCCGGATTTTTCCGGTGTTATGGGACATGAATTTGTTGGAATTGTAAAACAGTCCAATAATCAAAATCTGATTGGTAAACGAGTAGTCGGCGAACTCAATGCAGGATGCGGAGAATGTCTGTATTGTAAAACAGGAAGAAAAAGCCACTGCATCAACCGTCGTGTAATTGGCATTGCAAACAAGGACGGGTGTTTTGCAGAATATATGACGATTGACACCGACCTGTTACATATCGTGCCTGATGAAATCCCCACCGAAATTGCCGTGTTCACGGAGCCGCTTGCCGCGGCGCTCGAAATTGTTGAACAGGCTCATATCAAGCCATCCCAAAATGTCGCCGTAATCGGAGATGGTAGGTTATCCTACATGATTGCGCAGGTAGTCTCACTGATTGGGGTGGATATCACGGTGGTGGGCAGACACCCTGAAAAGCTTGAAACCTTTGCCTCATTTGCGAGGGTAACGACTGAACCAACCGAAACCTATGAGGTTGTTATTGATGCCACAGGTTCTCCCTCAGGCATTTTAACCGCACAGCAACTGGTTCGCAAAAAGGGTACTATTATCTTAAAGAGCACCTACGCCGGCAAAGCGGAGGTGGATATGAGCAATTTCGTTGTCAACGAAATAACGCTCAAGGGAAGTCGGTGCGGTCCATTCGCTCCTGCACTTCAACTTCTCAAACGAGGATTAATTACCCTACCACCGATCAAACTGTACGATTTAAGCGCCTACGAGGAAGCGTTTGCGTCCAAAGCATTTAAAGCAGGGTTCTCATTTTAAGAACTGTTTTTTCCGGTTATTAATGAACAAAGCATTGTAAAAGTGACCACGAATATAATATAACTTTGTTATACCTCATTACTTGGTTGAATTTCTTGGCAAACACTTGTTTACTATATTTTAGGAGGCTATTCAAGATGAAAATGCGTAAAAAATTCTTAGCCATTGCTCTTGTATTTGCAATGATGACAGCCGGGACATTTGCAGGCTGCGGCAACAAAACCGAGCCAGCGTCGTCTACCGCTCCTGCGGCGGCTTCCGACACTAAAGCAGGCGCAGCACTGAAAATCGCGATTGTTACCAGCCCTTCAGGCGTTGACGATGGCTCGTTCAATCAGGACAACTACAACGGCGTCCTGAACTTTATTAAAAAGAATCCCAGCAGCACCGTAAAGGCAATTCGGGAGTCTACCGGCGATACAGCGGCTGCTGTGCAGGCAGTTGCTGATATCGTTGCGGACTACGATGTGATTGTTTGCCCGGGCTTCCAGTTTGCGGGCATTTCCGCGCTAGCCATGGAAAATCCCACTAAGAAATTTGTTCTGATTGATTCTGATCCTGCTGCACAGGGCGATAAAAAGGTATTTGATAATATCTATGCCATGACCTTTGCTGAGCAAGAGGGTGGTTTCTTTGCCGGCGTTGCCGCAGCGCTTGAGAGCAAAACGAACAAAGTTGGGGTTGTCAACGGCATTGCGTTCCCGTCGAATGTTAATTACCAGTTTGGCTTTGAGTCAGGCGTAAACTATGCCAATGCCAAGTACAACAAAAAAGTAGAGTGCGTTGAAATCGTGTCTTACGCAGGTACCGATGTAACCGGTAAGAATGTAGGCGGAAACTACGTTGGCAACTTTGCTGATGAATCTACCGGTAAGGTTGTTGGCGCTGCATTGATTAAACAAGGCTGCGATACTCTATTCGTAGCAGCAGGCGGTTCAGGTAACGGTGTGTTCACTGCTGCAAAAGAAGCGGGTAACGTAAAAATTATCGGCTGTGACGTAGACCAATATAAGGATGGTGCAAATAACAGCTCTAATGTTATCTTAACCTCCGCTCTTAAGGTCATGAGCACTAACGTTGAAAAAGTTCTTACTGCGGTCGCAGACGGTAGCTTCAAAGGAGCCAACGTACTGCTCAAAGCAGACACCGACTCCACCGGTTATGTCAAGGAAGTCGGTCATCATCAAATGTCAGATGATACACTCGCTAAGCTTGATGAAGTTTACAAACTTGTGAAAGATGGCACCATCGTTCCCGCTGCCAATTTCAACAAAATTGAACCGGATAACTTCCCAGGACTTCCCGGATACAAAAAATAATATCAGAATTTGTAGGGATGTCTCAAAAGACTTGTTGAATTGTCATTTGAGACATCCTTTTCTTAATTTTCCGTTAATTTTATCAATTGCCTTGTCAATTTGCGCTCACCGCATGTCTATGAGGCAATGAATAAAATTATTTATTGGATCAGAAATCTAAATCTTGAGGAGAATGAAAATGGCTGAATACATTGTCGAGATGAAGCATATCACAAAAAAATTCCCCAGTATTGTAGCGAATGATGATGTTACCATCCAGATTAAAAAGGGTGAAATTTTCGCTTTGCTGGGCGAAAACGGTGCAGGAAAATCAACGCTGATGAGTATGCTTTTTGGTATGTATGAACCAGATGAAGGTGAAATCTTCATCCGGGGGGAAAAGGTTCAAATATCTTCACCCAACCATGCCACAAAGTTGAATATTGGCATGGTACACCAGCATTTTAAATTAGTGCAGAACTACACAATTACTCAGAATATCGTGTTAGGCATCGAACCGCAGAGTAAACTTCTGGGCTTTATACCCTATGTAAATCTGAACGAAGCCAACCTCAAGATTAGTGAACTATCCAAAAAGTTTGGGCTTGAGGTTGACCCACTCCAAACGATTGAGAATGTCAACGTCTCCATTCAGCAGCGCGTGGAGATTCTAAAGATGCTTTACCGCGAGGCGGAGATTCTTATTTTTGACGAGCCAACAGCTGTCTTAACCCCGCAGGAAATCGAGTTTCTTTTGGAGATAATTGAAAATCTGCGCAAGGATGGGAAAACAATTATTCTGATTACCCATAAGCTTGAGGAAATTAAGCAGATTGCCGACCGCTGTGCGGTGCTCTGCCGCGGCAAACTGGTCGACGTTCTTGATGTAAAAACAACCTCCACCAAGCAGATGGCCAACCTGATGGTCGGGCGTGAGGTCTCTTTTGAAATGGACAAGACACCTGCACAGTATGGGGATGTAGTGTTAACGGTTGAAAACCTTACTGTCAAAAATCAGGATAACTTTGAAGTGGTTAAGAACGTATCCTTTTCAATTCGAGGCGGAGAAATTTTTGCAATTGCGGGCGTTTCAGGCAATGGACAGGTAGAAATTGCCGATGCGATTGCGGGGTTGACTAAGGTTGACAGCGGCACCATCACCTTGAATGGTACGGACATTACCCACTTCAACATTCGAAAGAGAACTCTGGAGGGAATATCCTACATTCCGGAGGACAGGCAGGCATACGGTCTGGTGCTCGACTTCACACTGGCGGAGAACGTTGTGCTGAAGGATTATTTTAAGCCATCCTTTTGTCAGCACGGGATTCTGCAAAAAGAAAGCTTTGAGCAGTATGGCAGCGAATTGATTAAAAAATATGACATTAGAAGCGGACAGGGAGCAAGCACCCAAGTGCGTTCAATGAGCGGTGGCAACCAACAGAAGGTTATCATCGCGCGAGAAATCGAGCTGCAATCCCCACTGATGATTTTTGTCCAACCGACAAGAGGATTAGACATTGGTGCAATCGAAAATATACATAAACAAATTCTTAATGAGCGCAACCGTGGAAAGGCAATCCTGCTAATCTCATTGGAACTTGATGAAATTATGAACTGTGCGGATACCATCGGCGTCATCTACAACGGTGAAATGTTGAAAATTGCTGACGCCAAATCTTTGACAACCAATCAGGTAGGAGAATTTATGATGGGGGTGAAATCATAATGAATCAGGTAAACAGTTCCGGAACAAAAACACGCAAACATGCGTCTTTTGGAAAGATTATGCAGAAAGGCGCAGTAAAGGTGTTGGGAAATGAGAAGTGGCAGTCGATTTCCATTCCGCTCTTCGCAATCATTCTCAGCTTGATTGCGGGTGCAGTGGTCATCCTTCTGGTCGGAAAAAACCCACTCGGCGCATTTTACAACCTATTGCAAGGAACGGGAATTATGCCAAAGCCCTCCTATGCAGGGCACAAGGGTATGCTAACTGATTTCACGAGCATGCTTAATGCGATGACCCCCATGCTGTTTGCATCACTTGCAGTTGCTGTGGCCTTTAAGGCAGGGTTATTTAACATCGGTGTGGCCGGTCAGATGCTCGCGGCGGGTTTTGCTGCCACAATTACGGTCGGTTACAGTGGAATTGGCGGAATACTTGCGAGACCGCTGGTACTGCTTATCGGCATTGTTGTTGGTGCAGCAGTTGGTGGATTAATCGGCTTTTTGAAACATAGATTCAACATCAACGAGGTAGTATCCTCTATCATGCTGAATTACATTTTGCAATATGTAATCAGTTTCTTTATCAATACCTATTATGTAGATACGGTATCCAGACAGTCACGTTATATCTCTGCCGCTTCCCGCCTGACCTTTATAGATGTGAAGGCTTTTAATCTTAAAATGGATCTTCCCATTGGCATCCTGCTGGCCGTGATTACAGCGTTCTTAATCAAGTTCATGCTGGACAAAACCTGGATCGGCTACGAAATCAATACTGTTGGTGCAAACCGGAAGGCAGCAAAATACGCAGGTATTAACGTTGGCAAAAACATTATACTTGCAATGACCATTTCGGGCGCACTTGCAGGCTTGGCGGGCGTTACCTACTATATGGGTTATTATGCATCGATCCAGCCGAAGGTGCTGGCCAGCGTGGGATACGATGCAATTGCCGTTTCCCTCCTTGGGAATTCCAATCCAATCGGAATTATCTTCTCCTCGTTTCTGATTACAGTCATCAGCAATGGAAGCACCTATATGAGTTCGATTGCAGGCGTTCAAAAGGAGATTGCTTCTGTTATTACAGGCATGATTCTGCTGTTCAGTGCTTGTGGTGCATTCATCAAATATCTTGTAAAACGTGCCAAAGATCAGTTGGAGGAAGATACACAAATGTCCTCTATGGTAGAAAAGGAGGAAAAAGAATAATGGATACCGTAATTATTGATGGACTATCCTTTGCGCTGCCACTATTCCTAATCGCGATCGGCGGCATCTACAGCGAGAGAAGTGGAATTACCAATCTTGCACTTGAAGGCTTACAGGGTATGGGAGCATTTTGCGGTGCATTGATGGTAGTGCTCACCGCCGGATTCTTCACAAACAATTCACAAATTTCTTTTTATATTGCCATGCTGTTTGCCACGCTTGGGGGAATGCTATATTCAATGCTCCATGCGCTGCTGTGTGTCAAGTTCAAGGCGAATCAAGTCATCAGCGGCGTTGTCATTAACATTCTTGCTGTGGCACTTACCACCTTTCTGACAAGCCAACTTAACAGCATGATTTTCGGAACCCCATCGGCAAAATTTCAACTTGGAGTATGCACCCGATTTACTGTCCCTTATATCTCTAAAATCCCGGTGATTGGGGCAGTTTTCAAGGATGTGTATCCATTTGAGGTAATCATCATTGTAATATCTGTAATCGCATGGTATGTTCTTTATCAGACAAAATACGGCATGCGGCTTCGTGCATGCGGCGATAATCCACACGCCGTGGACGCGGCGGGAGTCGATGTAGCAAGAGTGCGTTTCAGCGCAGTCATGTTATCCGGTGCATTATCTGGTCTTGGCGGCATCTGCTTTGCGTACTCAATTTCTGCAAACTTTTCTTTGAGCATCTATTCCGGTTTCGGGTATTTGGCCATTGCGGCACTAATTTTTGGCAACTGGAAAATTCTACCCACACTGGGCGCGTGCATGTTGTTTGGATTTGCTAGGTCGGGCGGATACAAAATCAGCCAATTGCTTAATCTGTCCAGCAGCTTCTCGGATTTAATCATGATTCTGCCTTATGTACTTACCTTGCTTTTGCTTGTGTTCTTCTCGAAGAACAATCGTGTACCGAGAGCGCTAGGCGAGATTTATGATAAGAGTAAGAGATAGAAAGGGTGTGAAACATTCATGAATATACGTTTTTACAATGCAAGAATCTTAACCATGGCGGATGGGTTCAATCTAATTGAGGGAGAGCTGTGGGTAACAGGAAACACCATTGGCTATGTGGGTACAATGAAGCCAAGTAATATTGCTTGGGATCGTGAAATCGACGTAAGAAGAAATCTGATTATGCCGGGCTTCAAAAATGCGCACACACATTCTGCCATGACATTTCTGCGTTCCTACGCGGATGATATGCCGCTGCTTGAATGGCTCAACCATCAAATATTCCCAATGGAAGCAAAGCTGAACAGCGAAGATATCTTTCATCTGTCAAAGCTCGCGATTATGGAGTACCTCACCAGTGGAATAACTGCCAATTTTGATATGTATTTTTCTCCAGATAAGATTGCTCAGGCGTCGATCGACTGCGGCTTCCGTACGGTTTTGTGCGGCGGCATCAGCGATTTCAATGGGGATATCGCATTCCTTGAGGATGCCTACAACAAACTTAACGGGTCTCACCCTCTCATCAGCTTCTGTCTGGGATTCCATGCAGAATATACAACCTCCCGAACTCTTTTGGAAGGCATTGCAGGATTGTCTCACAAGTACAAGGCACCCGTATTCACCCATAATTCCGAAAGCCGTTCAGAGGTAGAACAGTGTCTTCAGCGCAATGGTATGACACCAACCACATTTTTGAACAGCCTTGGCATGTTTGAGTACGGCGGAGGCGGATATCACTGCGTGCATATGAGTGACGAGGATTTGGAAATCTTCCGTTCCAAAGGACTGTCGGTCATAACCAACCCCGGTTCCAACTGCAAGCTTGCCAGTGGAATATCTCCCATTAAAAAGATGATAGACATGGGAATCAACCTAGCAATTGGCACCGATGGACCTGCAAGCAATAACTGTCTTGATATGTTCAGAGAAATGTTCCTGACGACTGCGTTACAAAAAATCCAATGTGAGGACGCTTCAGCGGTTGATGCAAACAACGTGCTTTACATGGCTACCGTGGGCGGCGCCCGAGCAATGGGGTTGAACGATTGTGATACACTAAGCTGCGGAAAACTGGCAGATCTGATTGTGATTGATTTGCATCAGCCGAATATGCAGCCAATTAACAACATTACCAAGAATCTTGTGTACAGCGGCAGCAAACAAAATGTAAAGCTAACAATGATAAATGGCAAAATTTTATACGAGGACAATCAGTTCCATATTGGCGTTGATGCAGAATCCGTCTATGCCAAAGCAAACGAGATTATCAATTCCAAGCGGTAAAAATGTCAGCCGACTTCTTTGGTCGGCTGGCATTTTTCTAATAAAGATTGCGGTCCAAAATAGCTGCGTTGTCCGTTGGAATTTCCTTTTGCATCCGCTAATTTATTATAAGCCCATATTTTCCAAAGTATTTACTTAAACCCAACCATGATATATAAGTCAGCGTAATAATGCGTCTGATTAAACGAAACGTCAATATTTGCGTTCTGCACCACAAAGGTCAGCTTTACCCTGTCGTTTTCTGCTGAGAAAGCAGCCTCTTCATTGGATATTTCGGACTTGTCCACAGCATAGCTGCGGTATCTGGAAAAAACCTCACCAGTATTGAAGCGGATCACTTCCTGGTTGTTGTCGTCCTTCAAAACTATATTGTACTGCTCCCCCACCTTCTCTTTAGTCATGACGTAGCTTTTTCCCGATTTTTCTATATTGCAGATTTTTGATTCCATATTTTCATCGGAGCTAACAAAAGTATGCGCAAAAACGTCGTATCCTGCAATATCAATCGGCGCCGACGAATTTATAAAGACATTGATTGACCTGTTGGTTTTTTCCGGCAGGTCATATTCGTAAAAACCAAATGTATCATAAAAATCCTCGTTAACAGTAAAACCATTCGGCAGCCACGCAATTTTATCGGTATACCCCATTCTGTCCAGATACTCTGCGGACAAAACAATCTTCTTTTTATCCTTGTCGGAAATGGAGCCATTTGGCGTTATGGTGTTATTTTTAAGCATTCCATTTTGTAACAGTACAGTTTTCAGCATATTTTCCTGACTAAGGCGGCTGACCGTGAACGCGTCAACAGGAGGAATAATGGACACGACCGAAAACGCAATGAGCATTGCGGCTATGATGCCGTTTTTTCGTACAGGGACTATACTCATCACAACACCGGCGAAAGCGGCAAAAATACCGAACAGGATAACAAAATAGCGGGTATGAGTAATTCCCGTGTCCCTTAGACTGATGATTGAGGATACGATTTGGAACAGTACTATGGGGACAAGCACCTTTGGAAAAACCAGTCGGAACAGAGCGGCAAATTTATTTTCCAGCCTGCTTGACAGGATATATACCAAAATTACTGTAATCGCGTATGAAATCAGCATGGGCTCCAGAAGATTATTGGTCCAGAACTCTCCTCTGATGTTCAGTACAATATAGAGCAGGAGAATGACCGTAAAAACCTCCGTTAAAGGAATAATAATATATGAAATAAGAACTTCCAGGAATTTAGGACAGAATGTTACCTTATTGACCACCTTATCCTGTGCGGTGATTTTCTCCAGATCTGTTTCTTTGTCCTTTTTCCCCGGATATATAGGAATCAGGGAAAGGAAGAATATAGGCGCAAACAGCACAAAGACTATGTTTGCCGTGTGAGGATAAGCCTTTTCGCTCACATTGACAATAAGTCTGTCAATCGCTGTAATAATAAGGCTGCATCCACCGAAAATAACAGCGGAGTAAAATACGGAGTGAAAAAAGGACTTGAACACGGCCATAAAACTTTCATTGAAGCTTATTCTGCTTCGAATGACGGGAACCCATATGAAAGCAAAAATCAGTGCCAACAATGCGACCGATGTCCGTATGCTGATTTCCACGCTGAGTTCCGGGGCCAGTCTGATAATCAGGTAGTATCCCGCCGTCAGGGCAACGCCACAGCCCATTATAATAAGGCGGGCAGACAGTTTGTAAAAAAAACGTTCATGGGCTGCTTGCAGCGCCGCGCACAAGACAGCGCCAACCGCACAAGTAAGAAGCTGTTTCGCATATTCCTTTTCTGTATTGATTGAAACCGCAACTATAACAGATGCGGCCAGAAGGAACGCTGCCGTCAACGGATAACGGGCAATGGCGTTAGTCAGGCCTCTTAGTCTATCCAACAGTTTCGTTAACCTTTTCATTTGTGTCATCCTTTTCATCATGTTTCTTTGCGTTCAGATTATAAAAACAGCATCGCTTCTCATCTATTTTCTGGCTTTCCGAAGCTTGATTTATGCAGTATTTGATCTTCACCCGATTTTAGATTCATACACTCCCGGCTGTATAAATCCACAATCGTCAATTTTTGGAACCGCTTGCCACTAAAAAACTGATCCAATATAAAATCATAAACCAGCACTCGTTGAGAAAACAGGACGCGTTCTTTTACAGCGTGCGGGGTACACTGATGCGCTTGCTTTTTCTAAGATTTAATCTTTCCTGCTGTAGAGCCGATATACGCGTTTATGATTGATTTCCCAACCTCTCCGTTTTAAAGACACATGAATACGCCTGTACCCATAATTACACCTTATCTTTTAGGGTGATTTATATAAAACAAAAGCACCAAGATTTTTGTCATCTCAGTGCCTTTGGATTCTCTTATCATAATGTTATAATCTGCAAAAAACAAGTCACAATACTCTATGATAAAGGTTATTCTTAATCTATGTCACCCGAATCAAATAAGTTTTTTTATTTTTTTAATAACCCTGATTGGTATTTCATTTTTGTTTCTTGTTCCGGCAAACACCACCTTACCAATACAGGTCATTCCGGAAATATGCATAACTTCTTTCATCGCCCGCAGGCAGCCCCTGCTTTGCCCGGCAAGTCTGTCAAAAGGGAATGGTGTGTTACAGGTAGTCATTAATATATATTTTTGCCTTTTTAAAAGTTTTGGCTTAGGTATGGCACTGCTGTTGTCATCCATAACTGTACCAACTAACCGGTCAAACATATTTTTAACCGGTGCTGTCACATTTGCAAAATAGGTAGGACAAGAAATCACAATTAAATCACTTTCAACGAAACCTTTGCGAATCTCTTGTATATCATCTTTAATTACGCATTCACCTGTTTTCTTACAACACACGCAGCCGGTGCAATAGGCAATGTTTTTTTCATATAACTCTATATATGTAACCTCATAACCTTTATCGGTCGCTTGTTTCACGGCAATGTCAAGCATTTTAGCGGCATTGCCTGTTTTTTTTGGACTGCCCAATATCGCAAGCATTTTCTTAGAAATCATAAATACCCTACCCTTTCAATGCATTTTCCACCGCTTTTTTGATTACTTTACTGGAATTGGTTGCCCCGCTTACGGCGTCTACATCAATCGTCTGCTTTTCCAAAATATCGCTTATTGTTTTTTTAGCCGGAGCGCCTCTGTCATTTTATGTTCAATCAATTTTAAATCTGTGATAACTCCGCCTTTTATGGTAACACTCACCTTTGCGTAAATAAGATTTTCATCACATTCGCCCTGGTAAACTCCGTTGGGGATATTTTTGATGTCAATATCCGAAAAGGTAATGTTAGTGACCGCTGTTTTATATTGATTTACATCAACCAAATATTTAATTAAAAACAACATGCCTGCCATAACAATAACGATTAAAAAAGTGATTGCTATTATACTTTTTTACATAATGACACCTCACGTTCTATTTACTAACGATAGCCTGCAGAAGGGTTGTAAAGCCATCATTTAAAAACGTCTTTTTGGTAATATTAAGGCCTTTTAACAAATAAGCTTCTTTATTATTCCCCATAGTAATAACACCGCAAATGCTTGCCCACAAAACAAATGCCGTTTGTAGGGGGCTTATGTCTTTACGCAAATATCCACTGCTTATACCACGTACGATAAATTCTTGAACAATAAGGTTTATTTCCTCGCCGACGCGGTAAACATCGAGCAGAATCGGAAATTTTTCAAAATCCTCCTTTTCAACACCAATTTTTCCCAATATGCTTTCAAGGTAAATCGGCTTTTCCTCAGCAAACGCAGCCAATGTATTGCAAATGGCATAATAGCATTTTTCAACATCATCAAAGCTATTTACACAGTTTTCAATGCTTTCCTTTAAGCTAAGCATATTCTCAAAAACAATATAATTATAAATTTCATCTTTACTTTTAAAATATACATAAATGGTGGATTTACTGTAATCTGCCTCTTTTGCAATATCATCCATCGTCGTTTGATTAACACCTTTTTGTGTGAATAGCTTTTCTGCTGTTTCCAAAATATTGCTTTTATTAAAGTCTGTTAATGCTTCTTTCTTTTTGCGAGACATAGGATCCCTTCTTCCAATAATAATCCTTATAGTATTATTATTGTACTATTAGTTCAATTATAAGTCAATGTGTATGAAAAATTAAAAGCTATCAATTTTGATAGCTTTCATAAAATATAAATAAGCCGTTTCGAAAGTACAAGCTAATTCCTTATCAGCGCGAAAAAGGAGCATTTTTTAGCCCGATTTCCGTCTTTAAGCCACTATATGCTGTGGCTGAACGGCTTATTTTTTGGTCTTGGTACTACCCACACTCAACGTGCGCTGAATAGGTGATAATGATGCCATTGGAAGATAAGTAGCACCTTTGAAAAACTGTCTATTTTAATCACTTTATTTGATGGCATTATATTATATAAAATAGCAAATGTAATTAACATACTATATTTATAATCTTATTATTGTTGTTTATCCAACCATTAATAACAACCGCTCTTGCCCCAAATTCTTTGATGCTACCCAATTATTATCTAAAAAATGAGAACTCTCAAACTATTTACATAGCCAAAAATTGTTTTGACATATCATTTCAATGTGCCAGCTAATCATTAAAAATAGACTGCATATTTTTCCCTACTGCTTTTAGCAATTCCTTAGGTAGTTTTTCTACTTGTTCGCCAATCATTACTCCGCGTGGTTGTTTATATCCTTCATTCCATACGAAATTAAAGATTTTTTCATTTGTTTCACTATTTTTTCCTATTTGAAATGCATAGATTTCGACATTTTTAGATAATAATTCTTGTACAGCTTCTTTTGCTAATCCTGGAAAACTTGATGCACCGTCTGTAATTTCGAAGACTATCTTTATTTGTTTTCCTTTTTTGAGTTTGCTTTCCTGTATGGACGTTATACTATCGGATATTTCTCTAAGACAACTTGCATCATCAGTTGCTCCATCTGTTGCATCTAGCTTTACAATTGAACGAATTATGTCGCTTTTTTCTTTTTCCTTCACGTTTTTATCATTAAATTCTTTAACATTATAATACTTACTGCCAAAAAACCACGTTTCACTTAAAACTTCTACTTTTTGATTCAATTGTTCTGCATTGCTTTTCAAATATCGATTAAAATCATCTATTGACAGCAAGGTCACTGCCGAAGCTTTTCTTGCTGCTTCAATTTTTGACGCATTCATTGATCCTGAATTGTCTATCACAAAAGAAATCTCTATTCTTTCAGGTAATTTATCTGTTTGAGTCTCTAGTAAATATCTATTAAAAATCAAAAGATTTTTGTAATTTCCCTTTTTTTCAGCTTCTACAAAATCCGGATAAGCGTTAATAAAGCTATCGATATCTAGTTTTCCCTTTATTTGACCATCTTTTTTCACACTTATTTCTTTTTTTGCATCCCCTATCAACTTTTTCCAAAATTGACGCATTTGTTCTCTTTCCGCTTTCATTTTATCTGAATAAAATTGAAACAATTGTTGATCTGCTTGGCTTATTCCATAAGGTTCTAAATCCACCTTACCTTGTATCGTATTTTCTACGCTCGCACTTATTTGGTCTTGTTGTTCTAGCATTTCTTCTAGAATCTTTTCCACATCTTCCTGCGTAGACTCCAGTGAGCCTGGTATCTCATTTTCTTTAGGTTGTTCAAAAGGATTTTTACTTCCTTTCACTTGCTCTTTTTTCTGCCCTTTAGATTTGTTAAACTCCATTTCATCAATTTCTTCTTTCCACAATTGCTCAAAAGTTGGAAAGATAAATGATCGAATGAATGGATCCCGTTCTATAATTCCTTGGTCATTATTTATCTGCCTAACTAATTGATAATGAATAAAGTCAAAAAAAGGCTGATTAAAAATCTTTCTATCAAAAGGATTTTCGACACATTCTTCTATTTTAGGTTCTCTTTTATATAATTCAATAATTAAGAAACTGTTTGCAAAAGCTCTATGTCTAGGCATTTGAGAAACTGACTCAATGGTCTTTCCTGTTTGCTTCATATATGAAACAATTTTACTGAAATTTTCTTCATCTCTGTATATAGGGCACATCTGCAAGACTCTCAATAATGATGTCTGCTTATCCAATAGATATAAGAAGTCAAGAATTTCTTTTGCTGCATAATTCGAAATAATTTTAGGTTGGTATGCTTGATCTTTTTCCAGGCCTTCTTTTTTTATTCCAGCTAGAATATAGCTTGTCATGCGATCAATTTCTTTCAGCCAATCCTTTTTTCTATTCAGATATTTTTTAGTTTGTTTTTTCCAATCATGGTATAATGCTAGCTCATAGTAGATAGACCACATGATTTGATTGTCATCTAATTCTCTATCCATAAAACTTTCCAACGGCAAGTACAAAACTCCTTTAGAAGGATCCAATAGAAATCTTTGTAATTTTGCCTCAGGAATATACATTAAACTAGAATCTCCTGTAAATGTGACTAATGAGCGTTGTTCTTTTTGCAAAAATTCTTCGCAATGTTTTTTAGATTCTTCAATTAGGGTTTGTTCATCAAAGTCAAACATACTCATCCCCTCCTATTGATACAGTGGGAGATTCCACAAATCTTTTGGCGTATCAATTCGATCAATGTCTAATAGATTTAATTTGCCGTCTACATCCATGAGCAAATATTTTGAAATACTTAATTTTAAGACATTTGTAAAAAAGATATCTTTGATCGTCGCCTCTTGATTTAGATACCAATTCCCAAAATTTTCTTCAAGTAAGTATATGATTCCATCTTCACTTAAAATAATTGCTGTGCCTTTTTTAGATTGAACGTCAAACAAATTACCTTTTAAATCATTCAATTCTATTTTTATAGTTTTTACTTCTTCGTATAAAGAAAATATCTTAAGCTGCCCTTTATTGCCTGTCACTATAAGGGAATTCTTATTACCATTTTCATCCTCTAGGCATCTAATTTGCCTTATTTCATCATTTAGAAAATTAATTTCTTCTGTAATCGTAAGTTGCCTGTTCTCATATTTGATAAAATATAATTTTCCCATCTTTGTCCCAACTGCAAAATAATCGTCATTTATTTTTCCCAATGCAGTCCAATTCGGAATAGTGCAATATATATCCTTATGAAAAACCAAACGATATTCATCTTTCTCTTTTATTATTTTAAGTAAATTTAACTTTTCATCTCCATTCTCCACTACAAATAAACCGTGATTAATTGCTAAACATCTTCCAAAGCCATTGAAATCATGATCTGTTTGAATCCTTTTAACTTTAATCTGTTCGCCAACATTAGGTATTTGATCAAAATTATCGTTTGAAATTAGATAGCATCCCCCTCTGACTCCAAAAAGCAAAATATCTTTATCATTCATTTTATATATAAACGAAATTGTCTCTCCTATTTCTTTAATAGGGGGACTCCACTCTACTTCAATTTGATTACGGGCAGAAAAATCATCTGCAATATCGGTATAAAAAAATTGAACCTTTCTGTCTATACTGCTTGTAATAAAAAGATTTTCATTAATCCTCAATGTGGTTTGTAAAAAACTTTCAAAACTAAAAGCTCCCAATTGTTTGATGGGATTAATTTTCATTGAAGTCTTTTTAATACTATTTGCATAAACCCGATAATACGGAATTAGGTCAGTCAATAGTTCTTCTTCTATTTGCGCAAGTTTGTCTAATTGTTCTTCAAATCCGTCATCCAAAATCCCATTTGTTTGGCATTCATTCAGCTTTTCTCTTAGCTCTTTAACTTGACTCTTAAAAGCCTTTCCGTCTACTGACAAATTGATTTTCATTTTTTTTCTCCATTATCTTCTAAGAACTCAAGTAGATTTTTTGAATGCTCCAAATAAGATAATTGTTGGTCGAGTTTTTGATATTTTTTCACATCAATTCGCAATGAATCATCAATATCAACTTCAAAAGTTTCTTTTAACTCTTTGGGCAAAGTTTTTCTTAGTGTTCCTTTTCCAAATATCAGATGAACAACATCTAAATAGCTTAAAGTTTCTGTTGATGGGCGAACATAGTGATACGGACGAGTACGAATTCCGTCATATGTTGTCGTTGCTTCTCCTATTCCCTTTGCCTCAATCTTCCATCCTTCTCCTATAGGAAAAAATCCAAAACGCACTGCTTGTGAGAGGATATAGCTTTGGTCGTCAGGATAAGTGATTGAACTAATAAAACCATCCCACAAAGCTTTGCTCAAGTCTTTTTCTTCACCATGATTCCAATTATCTAAAACGTGCAAAATATTACGGATTGATAATACAGATTCTCTAAGCTCGAGTTCATCCATTCCAGAATCATTTTGATCTTCATTATCTTTCCATTTTCCCATAAAAACATTCTGAGTAACCCTACACAACTGAGAAAAACGGAACAATCGTTCCAATGTTATTTTAGAATCAGGAATATGAATATTTCCATTTTCATCAGCTAATCGTGCTATTATTATTCTATAAAGTTCATTTTTTTCTGGGAACTCTTGATCTACTAACGATCCAGATGTCTTTTGAGGTACATAATTGTACTCAATTGTTACGAAACGTGATTTGAATGCTGGATTCAGCTCATTTGTTCCTTCATAATTGACCATTTGAGTTGATAGATTTCCTGTGCCAATAAATCCAAATCCAGGTTTAATCAAAACAGGTCCAACTCCTGTAATATAAGCTGTGCTTCCCGCATGACGCTGCAAGATATCATTCAAAGCAATTAAATTTTGCATGGCAATTGTATTTAATTCATCTACGATTACAGGGCGGCCTTCTTTTACTGCAATCAAAATTTCTCTTTCTATCTTTTTAATTTCAGTACCAAAAGCGCTATTCCTTGCTACCAATAAATCAGAAAAGCTTTTCCATATTTGAATTTTAAGCTGTAACTGCTCTTCATCAGTCATCTGCTCCAGTCTTGCTTTGTTCTCACCCATCCACTCATAAAAATCTCCTATAATCATATTCAGATAATCCGCATAAGATCCTTGTGAGAAACTGTGATTGAGAGACAAAGTTTTCTCAACAAACATATCTTCGTAAGTTAAATTATGTGAACCAGATATAAAAAGTGGCTGTAAAGATTCTATTTCCTCTTTACTTCCATTCGTTAAAATATTTTTATAGTGGAGCTTTCTTTCTTCATTAAATTCTCTAAATTCTTGAATAGCATCTTTTTCTGTCGCATTTGGATTTGCAGAAAACCACTCCTCCATCTTGTCTTCTAATTCTCTTTGTATTTTATTTTGAATAGTAAAATCCAAGGCTGCTTCAGTTGCTAATTGTGTTTTCCCACTTCCTAAATGTCCTACAATATATATAGGAACGCCTAAATTCAATGAATCTATTACTTTTTGTTTTGCCTTAACTACATAAGGGACAGTTACCAAACGCTGTTGGTGTTGGGTTTCTATATCGCTTATCAATTGACGTTTATAATAAAATTCCCATGCTTCCGGAGAGCTTTCTAGGATTATCTCTAATTCTTCTTCCAATTTTTTTATGCAATCAACGCGATATCTTGTAGCTGAATTACTCTCGCTATTGACCCTCCTTTCCCAACAAAGAAAAAACTTTTGATATTCAATTAAATTTTGAATTTCTTGTATCTCTTTGCCCTTGTTTGCTGTTTCTTCTTCTACATAAGCTTTATATTTTTCGTAGTAAACATTATTTTTTTTAGAATCAGGCGGAATTTTGCCTTCCCTTTCTTCAAATTTTCGAAAAGCTTTAAAAAATGATCCTTGTTCTTCTATTTTTTTATTATTCTCATACTCCGATGATTTTAAGGCTTCCTTGCGCAAATCATCCTCATACCAACTTTGCATTTCTTCTATAGTAGGAATATAAACTTGCCTAAGATTTTTTTGTTCTTTCACAGAATCTTTCTCCCTTGCATGATGGTCTATTATGTTACCCGTATACCAAGTGGCAATATGAGTTATAACTAGATATATATTAAAATCCCGAATTTAAAAAATTCGGGATTTTAATCAAATTATCTAACTCAAAATGTCATTAAATAACTCCATACTCTTTCAACAACTCTTCAATCTCTGTGCCTGCTAATTGTTTCATAATTTTATGTCTAACCAATGGTGGTAAATCAATTTTTGGTTTTTCTCCATCTAATAAAGCTCTACCAGCATTTAATAAATAGCGGACATCATATCTCGAACCAAGTACCTCAGGAACTCCTTTTTCAACCCCAGTCAAAACATATACTGCTTCCATAGCTGTACGTCCTGAGTATTCTATAGTAAATACAGTATCACGTCCTGGATCATCCAATGTTTCAGCAAATTGTCCAAGGAAAGCAAAGTTCACTGCATTCTTTGGTACAACATATGGACGATCTCCCGCTTCACGGGGCATAAATTGAGCTGTAATAAATGGCATCATAACAGGAACTGCAGTACATGATTGTGCTAATTCTTCGATTTTATCTGTAGGCACACCTATATGATATAACCATTCTTTTGTGATTTCCTTACCAGTACAATCCCTCATAGGTTTTTTTATGTAATCTCCAGCAACATCAGAAAACAAACCATATACCCAAACTAAAACGTCTTTCTCAGGTTGTCCATAATATTGTTCTTGACGGTTTATTGTCCAGCTCATCAACCATGAAGAGTCAAGGGCTGTAACTATGCCGCCAGTTACAGTGCGTCCACCATATGGTGAGCGTTTTGTAATTTTTTCAATGTACTTAGGAACACGTTCATCATGACAAGTTACTGTACAAGATTCCCAATTAGATTTTTCTGGATCTGTACAGAATTTATCTGGATGTCCAAATTCATCTGATTGAGCCGCTATATTTCTCCACAACTTCCAGCATCCTTTTGGTTCCTTATTAAATGGTGCACGAGTATTGTCATCACCATATCCAGAACCTTCAGTTATAGAACCATTAGTGATAAATACTAAGTCATTTTCTGTTAAGTCAATAGAAATATTATTTCCAGTTTTATCTGTTGCAACTATTCTCTTTGCAGCCTTTTTATCATTTGAAATTGAGAACTCAACGTTATCGACAGTCACTCCATATTCAAATTTAGCACCATGGTCTTCCAAATATTTTATCATAGGTTTTACAAATGAAGTGTATTGATCATGTCGTGAAAATTGTAAAGCTGAAAGATCTGCTAAGCCTCCAACATGGTGGATGAAGCGATTCATATATAATTTCATTTCTAAAGCACTATGCCAGTTCTCAAAAGCGAACATTGTTCTCCAATATGCCCAGAAATCAGTATTTAAAAGTTCCTCAGAAAATACATCTTCGATAGATTTATTTTTAAGTTCTTCATCTGTTAGATTTACAAAAGCGGCTAATTCTTTTGCCAAGTCTTGACCCAAATTAAATTTTCCATTGTCATAACGATCACCTTGGTTTTTAGTAATACGACAATTGCTAAAGTTTGGGTCATCGTAGTTTGTATAAAAGAAATAATCCAACACAGTCATATTAGGATCTTCTGTAGATGGTAATGAACTAAACAAGCTCCATAAAACCTCAAAGCAATGACCCATTTCACGTCCACCACGTGCCACATAACCCATATTCTGACGAATCTCGCCGTCCAAGCTTCCGCCAGGAATGTCTAATTGCTCCAAAAAAGTAATCTTGCTACCATCCATGTGAGCATCACGAATCAAAAAACAACCAGCAGCCAAAGCACCAATTCCAGTGCCAATTAAATAAGCTTTTTTGTCTTCAATTCCTTTAGGCTTTCTTGCATTTACTAAAGCATGATAAGTCCCATTTGTAAGCGTAAGCCTATCATCATGTGTCTTTAATTCCATTTTAACTTACTTCCTTTCATTTCGCTCAGGCACAAATAGTAATAAAAGTGTCTAGCATGTTTTTATTTTGCTATAGACATTAGAATATGACTTTTTTATATCTTTTTCAATAGACACTGTGATTAAGATGTCTATTGAAAAAAGGAATCTCTTTTTATTTATTTACCAGACATCATTTAAACCAGCACTTCGCTTAAGGGATAGTAAAGTTCCTTTGCCATATGAAAGATGGCGTCCCCATCTAAATCCACACCATGAATGCGGATTTGGGTTTATATGAAAATTGAGGCATCAAGATTTTTTCATCTCAACGCCTCTGGGCTTTTTTATTTATTTATTTGTTGCTCATAGTCTCCACCACAAGGTTTCACCTTGTTTGTATTGTGTAAAACCATTTCGTTCTAAAATGTGTTGTGATGCAAAACCATCAATATCTGTTTCGGCAATCACGTGTGAAATTGCTTTTTGGTCTATAGCCCATTTACACATAGCCTGTACAGCCTCAGTCATATATCCATTATGCTCAAACTGTTTTCCAAGACCGTATCCAATTTCAACCTCACCGTCTTTATTCGGAATATCCTTAAAATCTGCAGAGCCTACAACAACCCTATCGGATTTGCGTATTAAAAACCAAAAACTATGATACAAGTAATTCTCTTGATCGCTTTCGGTAAAAATTAGCTGCCCTTTCACAATTTCAAGAAAAAATCCTTCCATTGATTCTGCTTTATAAGAACATTTTAATTCATTTTCTAACACTGGAATGTTTTCTACCCACAACTTGAGTTGATGTGATGTAAGCGGAATCAATTCTAATCTTTCAGTCTCTATTTTCATTTTATAACCTCATCAAATATAAATTTTTCTCTGTTTTTGATCCTCGTTTTTTTTCGTTTTTATCCATGCCATCACAGAAATCACCCTATGTCATCTATATTTTCTCCTAAAAGTCAGGACAAAAAACGGGCATTTTTCAGCCTGATTTTTGCCCATTTTTCGCTTCAAATCTACAACATATTGTGGTTAGTGTGCCTTATTTATTGTTTTGACCGCAACGTGCCATCAGGACCACACACTCAACGTGCCTTGAAACTGTGATAATGATGCCACCGGAACCTAATAGCCCCTTGACGGTCAGTTTTATTCGAATTAACATGTTATGCTACCTTGTTTTACAGCTACCATTATATCATAAGAATTTTCCTAAGGGCAGATTTAAATTACTTTTAATCTTATATAAAAACAGAGGCATTAAGATTTTTATCTCAATGCCTTTAGATTTTCGCTATTTCATTTCGTTAAAATAGAATGTACTTATTTTAAACTGATATGATTTTTTAGCCACTGCCTAAAAAATTGTAGCTGTTCATCTGTATGAAAGTTCGCAAACATGGATACTACATCAAACCATCCTTTGCCTAAAAGTCGAGAGCTTCAGATGGAAAGCGAGAAAACACTTCGCAGATTTGTCTTTAAAATGCACAGACGAATTCAAACTACTGGCTCTCAGATTACCAATCAATTGAATTTGCAGCGGGTTCGGGCTAAATCTTTTTGGGAACTAACTACAAGATTGCTTTCAAAATTCTTTGCTTTTGATGTGGCTTATCTTATCAATACTTTAAACGGCTCTAAGTGCCAATAAAAATAAAAAGCCTCATTTTTTAATAGCACTTCAGGTTAAATTAGGATTCCAGTCAGAAAGAAAACCATATTATAGTAGGTCACTTCCCAATATAGCAGATAGGCCTTCGCGATCTTCCTTAAAACCTTAAAAACCTTTTACACAGTAGCTGTTTTAATTTTTCTGTTTTTCTGCATGCAGTCGTAGCCTACGGCCAGCAACAAAACAATCCCTTTAATAATCATCTGCGTATAACTGTCAATGTTAAGCAACACAAATCCATTGGTCAAAACACCGAGGATTAAAGTGCCTGCAACAACATTGGATATTTTTCCCGAACCACCGGTTACACTGACTCCGCCAAGTATCGCAGCCGTCAAAGCATCAAATTCAAATCCTTGTCCGGCAATCGGCTGCGCGGAATTGGTACGGGAAAGCATTACGATACCAGCAATACCTGCAAAGAAACCAGAAAGCGTGTAAGCCAAATACTTAACATTCTTTATCTTGATTCCTGACAGGCGAGAGGCTTCTTCATTTCCTCCTACAGCATAAAAATACCTGCCAAAATAAGTCTTATTTAAAGTAAAAGATCCTAAAGCAAAAATTATAATCATAATAATAATCGGAATTGGGATAATCCCTAAATAGCCTTGACCGATTATGGCAAATTTCGC
Source organism: uncultured Caproiciproducens sp. (assembly GCA_964517505.1). Lineage (GTDB taxonomy): Bacteria > Bacillota > Clostridia > Oscillospirales > Acutalibacteraceae > Caproiciproducens. Next base: position 118,418 of record CAZFED010000001.1, read on the forward strand.
TGGGAAACCGAAAATTGGAAGTCCTCCAGAAATTTTATACGCCAAACCTGCTAAAATAATCTGGCTGGCAAGTGTAACAATAATCGGTGGTATACCAACATTTGCAACAATCCAACCATTTACAAAACCAGTTACTGTCGCCATTATCAGGCCAAGAATACAAGCAAGCCATGGATTCATTCCCATACTTACCATCAGATATGCAGTTACAACATTAATCATGCTGATTTGCGAACCAATAGACAAATCGATTCCGCCCAAAAGCACTACAAAAGTCATACCTACAGCTGCTATACCCAACATGGACACCTGCCGCGTCAGATCCAATAAATTAGATACTTGTAAAAACACCGGTGCAGTAATTGAAAATACACAAAATATTACAGCTAAGACTGTAAACATTGCATATTTTTTAATCAAATTTAAAGCTTTCATAACAAATCTCCATTTTTAAATGTTTTTGATACATGTTCTTGATGCATGACTCATAATAAGTTCCTGATCAAATTCATCCTTCATGATTTCACCGGTCACTTTTCCTTCTGCCAAAACGATGATTCGATCCGCCATGCCCATAAGTTCCGGCATCTCGGATGAAATCATTATAATTGTCTTTTCAGATTCCACCAAATCGTTCATGATTTTGTATATTTCATGCTTTGCTCCGACATCAATACCTCTTGTTGGCTCATCAAGTATAATTAGATCCGGATTTGTAGCCAGCCATTTGGCTAAAACAACTTTTTGCTGATTTCCTCCGCTGAGGTGGTTCACTGTTTGTTCCAATGAAGGCGTTTTTATCTGTAAATTTTCCTTGAATTTATTTGAAACTGATTTCTCATCGTCTTTTTTGATAACAAAAAATTTAGATAGTTTTTCAAGACAAGCCATACTGATATTTTCTCTGATGCCCATTTGCAGTACCGCACCTTGTCTCTTTCTATCCTCAGGGACGAGTGCAATTCCATAATCGATTGCCTCTTTGGGACTTCGCGGTGATATTTCTTGATTATTAAAAATAATCTGTCCGCTTTCTTTTATCTTTGCGCCAAAGATCAATTCAGCTAGTTCGGTCCGTCCGGCTCCGATTAACCCGGCAAACCCTAATATTTCGCCCCGCTTCAAGACAAAAGACACATCTTTCAGACCATTTCCACACAAATTTTTCACTTCAAGCAGGTTTTCATCTATAATAGTATTTTTCCGAGTCGGAAAGGTTTCCTTCAGCTCACGCCCAACCATCAGCTTTACCAGCTCATCAATATTCGTACTGCAGGTATCCATTGTTTTAATTTCTTTTCCATCGCGCAAAACGGTGACTCTGTCCGATAATCTGAAAATCTCTTCCAACCGATGGGATATATATATAATTGAAACACCTTTAGCCTTGAGCTTATCTACCAGATCAAACATGCGCTCTGTTTCTGCATTGGTAAGTGGTGCAGAGGGTTCGTCCATAATCAAAATCCTTGCATTTTTAGCAAATGCTTTTGCAATTTCTACCATCTGTTGATAACCCACGGTTAAATCTTTGATTAAAGCGTTTGGATCAATGGCAATATTAAGTTCTTGTAATAATTTTTTCGACTCTACAATCATTTCTTTTTTATTTATAATCGCGCCTTTTTTGATTTCACTTCCCAAAAAAATATTTTCTGCCACTGATAGTTCTTCTATCAGATTAAACTCCTGATAAATTACTTCTATGCCGCATTGCTCGGCAAATTTTGGAGTCATAGCAGAATATTCATTGTTCGCAACAACTATCTTTCCCGAATCGGGAATTTCAGCTCCGGCGCAGGTTTTTATCAATGTAGACTTGCCGGCACCATTTTCCCCAACAAGTGCATGTATTTCTCCTTCAATCAATTCCAGAGTAACATGGTTGAGTGCAACAACACCCGGATAACATTTTGTGATATTTTCCAATTTCATAACTATCTTTTTTTCAGCCATCAGCAATACCCCATTTTCATAAAGCAAATATTATCATTAACTACAAAGTTATTGACTTTTGGGTAATTGTCACAACATTTGCTATTTAATTGAGTTAAGCTGACATAAAAGTCAACTTAACTCAATTATTACTTGTTATTTCTTATAAAAATCTTTCACATTATCCATAGTCACCGGAGTCAAAGTCTTGTAAACCACTTTGTCGACCTTTTCCCCTTTGAGTAATTTCGTAACGATATCCAAAAGTTGGGAGGCTTGCATGTCTCCTGAACCATAAGAAACCGTCATTCTGATAGGATCACCAGCGACCATACCGGCTAACGCTTGGTCCGTACCATCTGCACTGAAGGTACCAAAGTCAGGTGTATTTTTACCTGCTGCCTTTGCTGCCTGAACCGCGCCAATCGCATCACCGTCACCATCGCATACAATTACTTTTACATTCGGATGAGCCCGAAGAATTGTTTCTGTATTTGCCATGCCTTGAGCTGCATTAAGCGTACTTGCCTCTGCAACAATTTTAGCATTCGGTGTGAGTTTTGCAATCGTATCTGTAATACCCTTGGTTCTTTCAACACAAATCGGCAGTGAAGGATAATCTAAAAGTGCTACTTCCCCTTTTCCGCCCAACTTTTCGTTGTTCCACTTAGCAGCTGCAGTCCCAATAATTACGCCCAAGTCGTAGTTTTTAAGAACCCATGCTACATCATCACTGTCCCCCAAGTCATCGTCCCATGATATAACCTTAATTCCCTTGTCCTTTGCTGTTTTTAAAGCACTTTTCAGTGCAGTAGCATCAGCCGATTGAATAATAATTGCATCTACACCCGTTTGAATAAAATTTTCTACTTGGGTAATTTGCTTGCTCGCGTTTGAAGTACAATCAAGAGCGGTTACCTGTATGTTATCTTTTTCACCTAATTTTTTCAGAGATGTTGCAACATCCGCGAATGTAGGATTTGTCAAATCATTGCAGGTAAATCCAATACGGTAGCCCTTACTCGCTGTATCTGTTGATTGCGCTGCATCTGTCGACTGCACTGCAGCTGTTGATGAAGCCGTTTGATTGTTGCTGCTACTGCAACCTGCCATAGAAACCATAGTAAATGCCACTGCCAATAAAAGTGCTAAAGTTTTTTTCATTTTTCTTCCCCCTAAAATAATTTTAATTTTCTTAAATATAACTCTTAATAAAAAGTTTCCATTTAGTACAAACGGCTCATCAATCTTATTATCGCTGCAAAAACAGCATCTGTTCAGCAAGTACTGCGTATCAAAATATCAGTGGCAGTAATGATTCCGTTCTGAGTTTGGAATTCCGTTACAGGCCAATGATCCGTCCTGGTCAAAATGTCAATTCCTCTTTCCGTCAACAGTGTGGTTTCTTCACACTTTGTCCCCGTTATGGTCGGATTCCAGGCGAAAGCCTGATTCTTTGAAATTGTTCCTGCGGTAAATGGTGTGATAATCTTTTCCCTGCAGGCATAGCCTGTCGGTCCGCCCTGATGATGCTTGTTCCACTCATCAGGATATCCCGCCCTTGCATACAGTGTTTGCAGATTGCGAAAAAAGTCCCGATAGGAGGTGCCATCCGCAGTCATTTCCTGCATACCTGAAAAGATTTTCTGTGTATTGGCATGTTTTTTCTGGAGTTCGCCCGGTATATCTCCGAAATAAACCATGCGGGTGAGACTAATGTTCAGTCCATGCCTTTCCCCACCCAAAACGAGCATAAAACTGTGAGTAATTTCCTTATCCGTAGGCATTGGATGGCGGTATTTTTCAATGCGTTCATCACTGCCCGCCAGCACACAATCAGGACTGATTCCTGCTTGTGCACACTTTGACTGGAGCAAGCGCGCCGCGCGATTTTCCGTCCAGCCCGGTCTTACCTCCATGCAGATACGCTCGACAATGTTCGCACATTCTTTTCCCAGGATACGGTAGTTCTCCTCCTCCTGCGGAGTAAGGGTCAGGCGCAGGTCAATCAGCCTGTCCTGTACATTCTCAGTACCTACGACTCCACTGTCAGAAACGATTTTCTTCCCATCAATACAAGATTTAATAAAAAGTTCCATCTGCTCAAACCATGGGTTTACCTTGAGTGTCACCGGGATGCCTGTTTCTTCGTCATAAATTCTGTGGGCGTCAATGGCATCTGCAAACAGAACGCTTTCTTCCTGTGTAACCAACAGGGTGGCCGTTCCCATCTCCTGATTCTGCACAACCTGATTTCTCCGGCCGCCTGTGACCCACGCGTAATTGTCGCGCCGTGAAATGAGGACGCCGTCTAACTTGTTTTCCCGAAGCCAATCTTTTATTATTCTTATTGCATCCATGATAGACCTCCGTTTATCGGTTGCGCAGGTAGCAGCCCGCACAGCTTTTGATTATTCCATCGTTAAAACGACCTTGCCAGTCTTACCCGCTGCAAATTTTTCATATGCCTCCTGTGCCCGTTCCAGAGGAAAGCGATCCGTAATAATAATATCCGGGTGGAGTTTTTTACGATCCAAAAGTTCCAGTACACGATGCATACCTTCCAGCGAAGTAACCCATGAACCATGAAGTGTGAGCTGCTTGTGCAAAAGCAGCGGACTGGGTTCAAATGTGACAGTGCCTTGCTCGCCCAAGAATACCACGTTAGCCCACAAACGGGCAGCCTCAAGGCAGAGATGACGGCCGATCGCATTTCCAGAGCAGTCTACCGCGATTTCCACGCCCTGACCTTCCGTGACAGAAAGAATATTATCAATCAGCTTATCGTCGCTCTTAAAGACGTGGTCTGCGCCGATTTTTTTTGCCATTTCCATGCGTTCTTCTACTAAATCAACACCAATTACCTCAGCTCCCATGGCTTTGGCGAGCATGACAGCTGCCTGTCCCACAGGGCCCAGACCCATAACCATTACCTTGTCTCGGCCAGAAACATTTGCACGGATTAGTCCCTGATAAGCAGTACCGAAGCCGCATGCTACCATTGCGCCGTCGTCATAGGTAAGAGAATCCGGTAAATGCAGCAGCGTGCTAACATCTGCCAGCAAATATTCTGCGTGGCCACCGTCCCGCTGCCAACCGTAAGCGCGGCGCTCCGGTGAGGTACAGCCAATCATAAAGCCTTTTTTACATTCATCGCAGTACCCGCAGCCTTGAATATGGTATACTACGACCCTATCCCCCAATTTGAAATCCGCCACATCTTCCCCTAGTTGAACAATTTGACCGCAGGGTTCATGTCCAGAGATTACGCCGTCATATCTGGCTCCGCCCGTACCATTGTGCGTATGATATATATATTTTAAGTCACTGCCGCACAGGCCGGATGATTTCATTTTCAGAAGGACCTGCCTGTGTCCAGGCGTTGGGACATCGTATTTTCCCATCTCCACCTTATCATTACCTGGCAACGTCATGCCGATCATTTTTTCAGGGATATTTCCTAAAGTCTTACTCATTTTTTGTTCCTCCTTGAATTTTTGTAAACTGTGCCTAAATTTATTTAGTAGTAAATGTCTTTTCTGTAGCTTTATCATAGCATAACATTTTTCACAGTAAAATAAATTATCTTGCAAAAGGATGGACAATCTTCTAGTCTTTTTATAGATTTATTACAAAAATATCAAATAATTTAAATGTAAAATAGTTAATATAGAAATTCTATCCGACCCATAGTACTAGTGATTACTCCAGCAGCGACAGATGACGGATTACACCCTGGTGATCCGGAATTCGGGTTAGAATATATTCCAGTTTCTTCTTTGCTGTTTCCTCGTCCCCAATACCCATTTTTCCCAGTGCCAACAAATAGGTGCAGTAGATTTCATTGTTGAGTACGATATCATTCTCATAAACCATGGTGTCCGGAAGGGAAACCGCAAAATAGTCATATAAGACTTCGTCAAACAAGTGTTTTTCCCCATAGCTGATAAGCTTATGATAACGTGACCGTGCCTGAGATGAATAACCCAGCCTCTCGCAAGCAAGGCCTTGATACAGAATTGTATCCGCCGGTTGGTCGTTATAATACATCATTCCTGCCGGTTCTTTCAATCCGACAGACGCCTTCTCCCAATACTCGCGTGCCTGTTGGATGTTCCCCTGCATTTCACAGGCCATACCCAAATAATAATAGATGATGTTATCCTGCGTATTCGGCAGTTTGCCCTCACCCAGATTTTCCGGGTAGTGCAGTGCCTGCTTGAGATGGCCTGCCGCAGCACCCGGCTGCTCTTGCTTCAATTCCTGTTTTGCCATTTCTACAAGGCTGTAAACATATTCGCGGCTAACCTTACCTTCTCCGCCTTCCCAAGGATGAAATTTTCGGTTGGTGATACATTCATACGCCTTTTGGAATTGTCCGCTGCTGTTCAGAAGTGTAATATACTCTACATACAGGTCATCTCTCTGCCTGGTAACTACTATATGCTGCTCTAAAAACGCCAATCTCTCTTTAATAGAAATACCCATTTTTGCGGAAAGCTGATCCTGCTCCAGCAACAGTCTTGCGTCATCATTCGCCAACTCAAATGCCTTGTGGATCATAATCAAAGCTTCCTTTGCTTTTCCAAGTTTGTTGTAATAAGCGATGGAAAGATTTCTAACAACAATGGAAAAGGACGAATTTTTCTCAGCGGAATCCTCCCACTGACGGATAGCTTTTTCATACTGTTTTTTGTCATACATTAGATTGCCCAAATAATAAGGTGCGAAAGAGGCTTCCGGATTAATTTTAATTGCATGTTCCAGAATCAAAATTTCATCCAGCTTGTTGGGGAAACAGTAGTCCGGCAAAGTTGTCTCCGCTTTTTTACACAGTTCCAAAGCCTTGCTGTTCTCACCTTTTTTATCAAGGAAATAAGACTCATAATAAAATACCATTGGATTGACCACGGGACACGCTTCTAGAATGGCAAGGGAATCTTCATACATACCCATCTGTGCATAATCCAGGGACAATTCGAGATAATTATTAGCGTCTGTACTGCGCATGGCAGCCTTCCACGGATCCATGCAATTTTTCGCTAAAGCAATCTCATATCGAGCGCCCATGTCCAACGGGTCAATGCACAGGCTTTCCTGTGTAAAAGCATCATTATCCCGTGCAAGTTTGCGTAAAACAGCTGTCTTTACGGTGCGTGCTTTTGTATTGTGCAGGTTTTTGGCAAGAGATTTATCAATAAATGCTAATGCATCCGCATAAGCATTTTTTTTGCAGCAAAGGCAAGCCAACTGGTAAAATGCAGCGCTCTGCGTTTCTTCGCTCCAGATTGCCTTATAAAATGCGTCATATGCCGCTGTTTCCTTATTAAGCTTGAGCAAAACGAGTCCCAGATTGAAATAGCTCTCTCCATGGTAAGGGTTTGGATTCTTCCATTCCTGCTTTTTAATCGCCCGGCGAAACAATTTTTCACTTTCCATAAAATTTCCCCGACGGTATTGTAGCAATCCATAGCCGTTGTTCAGTCGGATATCGGTTGAATCCAGCTTTAGACCCTCAAGGTAATAGTCCGCCGGCTCATAGGTAGCATGACGGTACTGCTCCAAATGGGTTGCAGCCAAGTAAAGTTCCTCCGTACTCTTCAGCAGTTCTGGCTTTGGTAAGGGATCTGCTGGGTCGGGCACAGGTTCCAATTCCTGCTCTACGGCCATATACTCTACCAGAACCTTTCCGCTACGGTCAACTATAGACAGACATGTTCCTATAATTGTCGACAGTCCCAGATCCGGTGTAAGCGTGAAAGCTTTGAGCGGAGAAAGAGTCTGGACTGCCTCAAAGAGTGTCTTTCCATTTTTTTTCACAACAATTTTGGCATCTTCTGTAACGGCGGTCACATAGACAATAATTTTAGTTTTCCCATTTTCGCAGGTGTAATTTACTGCCGCATCAGGGGTTGCGTTTTTCACCCGTCCTACACCCTTGTAGGGCATAAAATACTGGGTAAACGTTTTTTCCTCATAGGGCTTGAGCCATGTAAAGTCCGGTTGGTTATCGGCGAAAACACCTGTCATCAGCTCAATGTAAGGGCCATCTTCGTCCGTAAGATTGCGATCCCACGCCTGCCCAAAATCGCTGTTGCCCCATGTCCACTGCTTTTTACCGGGGGAAATATGGTGATCTGCCACATGCAGCAAACCAGCCGACCGTTGCTCATCGTAGTTTCCCACGAAGTCAAAGTCGGAATGATACGCCATATAGGAGGTGGGTACAGCGACGTTCTTATAGCGAGAAATGTCAATTCCCTCGGAGTAATCGTATTTATAATATTCCCCTGTCGCAATTGGGAAAGTGGAAACTGCCCGCTTGCCATGGTCCATAACTGCGTGGACATCCGGCGGGAACACCGAGAAAGTATTATCATTCACCGGCACCGCCGGATTAGCCCACCAAAGGAATGTTTGCGGCAAATCGGTGCGGTTGAACACCTGACCCTTAATCTGTATGTACGCCTTGTCTGGGTATAGGGTAAAGCCTGCCATTCCCTTCGTTCCATACATTTTATCGATTTCACTTACCCATACGGTTTTAGAACCGTCCTCGTTTTTCTCCAGACTGTAATCCACTGGAGAAAAGGTAGAGGGGCGGTGGTGCTGTGGCCAGTTGAATTCAATGCCACCGGAAATCCAAGGGCCGGCCAGCCCTACGAGAGCCGGCTTAATCACATGATTATAATACACAAAATCATAATTGTTTGTTTTATCCAGCGCACGCTGTATGCGTCCACCTAATTCCGGGAGAACAACGACTTTTAGATAATCGTTCTCCAAAACAACTGCCTGATATGCCTTGTCTACCTTCTGGTCAAAGATTTTTTCTGTAACCGGCAGAGGGTACACCTTGCCTGAACTGCCTTGATAGGCTCTTCTTTCCAAAAACAGCGGATTTTTGTCTGGCTCAGACACTTCATAGGTGGGAATTAGAACTTGCTCTTCCCACATTTTAACTTGCCCTTGCTTCTTCATGAATACATACCCCTTCTTTTTCATAACATTGGTAAAGCTTAGACCACTGTAATTATTTGTCAAAAATTACACAAAGCTTCAAAAAGGTAATAAAAAGCACTCCAATTTTATATGATCTTATCTAGAGTAAAATTTAGATATACTTCATATATTTTTTTTACAATTTCAATAATTTTCAGCTTTGTTTGTCCATATGTTATCATATTTTCTAAAACATCTGAATGTCATATCTATTTTTATAATGGACAATCTTGCAGTAATCATGTATAATAAACCCATGATATCAATTAAAAAGAAAGATGGTTTTAAGGATGAGAAACTCATCGTGATCCCCACGGAGTCTTTCACCTCCTACCGCGAGCATCCTCTTGTCAAAACACTGTTTTTAACGGATGTTGGCTTTTTTCCCGAAGCCAAGGATCACTATAGAGAAAGAAAAGAAGGGATCGAAGAATTTATTCTTATCTACTGTACGGATGGGAAAGGTACTGTTGAACTTGCAGACGAAAAATTCGAGCTGCACAGCAATGAGGTTTTTTGCATTCCGTCCCACACGGGGCACCGCTATTATGCAGATCAAAACGAGCCATGGAGCGTTCTCTGGGCTCATTTTAAGGGTGAAAATGTCCAGTATTTTCCTCTGACTGAAAAGCGGATCATTCCACTGGAAACGCCTAAGGCAAATGATCGGCTACAATCCCTATTCAGCTTGCTCATTAGCGTCTTGGAACACAATTACACACTTGGAAATTTCATCTATACCTCTCAGCTTCTATCCGTTATTCTGTCGGAAATTTACTTCCGGGAGAAAGCCTCGGATATCGACAAACAAAATCAGTATCTGACAAAGGCAATCCGCTATATGTACAGTAACATGGACGTTGAGTTGACACTAGATGACATTGTGGATTACATGAAGCTTTCGAAGAGCTACCTTAACAGCATTTTTAAGGAACATGTCCAGCGTTCACCTGTTGATTTTTACATCCATTTGAAAATGCAGCAAGCCTGCAAGTATTTCAAAATGACGGATATGCTTGTGTATGAGGTTAGCAACAAGTTGGGTTATCAAGACCCGTATTACTTCTCTCGTATTTTTAAAAAGGTAATAGGAGTTTCTCCTCGGGACTATTGCAACAGCAGCGATCTTTCCGGAGAAAACCTCCCCTCGGTTTCCCAACGTCTTAAATGAATACGAATGGTGAGCCTTATCTAGAAAAAGTATCGAACAATTCAATATTGAGAACAGCTGACCAGGAATGGTCCATTGGCGCGTACCGGAAAGTAACTATCTTATTGAAGCATATTTTTGCTAACAATCTCACTGCCATGTCAGACCACTGTAAAAAACAGGAGCGAGATTTAAAACAATGGACATTCTAATGAATAAACCGTACCCACAACAGCTTAAAACTGGTGCAGGTACGGTTTATTTTTGGTTTATCTCGTACGACATAGCCCTTCTGTTAGAACAACCGGACACTACATTAGGGTGCCGTCAAGTATTTTTCGCCCTAAAAACAGGACAAAAATCAGCCGCTTTTCAGCCTGATTTTTGCCCATTTCTAATTTAAAACCACAACATCTCGTGGTAATAGCGGTTTATTTATTATTTTGACCACAATGTGTCATCAGAATCACACACTCAACGTGTGTTTACACTTGTATCTGAACACAGCTTCTGAACCTTGTCGCTTGTATTGGAACACAATTCAACAGAACTAGACTTCAATGCTTTGTTTTTGCGCGAGGGTTTAAATTGGTCGCTATCTTTGCTATCTTCAAAACCTGTTTTATAAACAAAAGTCAGCTTATATGGGTCTTTATTTCCTGCTTCATCTACAGCACCAACAATAATCTTTTCGACAATGCTTTCAAAAACATAGCGGTCAAACTTTTCTAAAGTGCCGTTTTGCTCCAATGTCTTTTTAAACTCCAACAGCCGCCGTTTATTATCCTTTTCGTCATCCGCCATCCCTAGCAATCCTTGACGCTCTGATTCCAATTTTTCTAATTTGCTATTGATTTCGGCAGATTTTTCTTGATAAGTTATTTTATCAATACTTCCATCTAAATGCAAATCAACTAATTTACTGCGTTTTTGTTGCAATGATGAAATGTCCTTTTCCACTTTTGATAACTGTTTACTAACGTTACTGGAACTTAGCGCCTGTTCCATCCTTTGCAAAAATTCTTTCAATACATCTTTATTATTATCACACAAAAGGCGATAACTTTCAACAAATGCTTTTTCAATTGCTTCTTCCGGTATTCCCTTGCTCTCTGGACAATTTTCCTTGCCTTTTTTCGTAGAAGTAACACACTGCCAAATTGTTTTTTGATGTTCGGTTCCCGCATGCCAACTGCGTCTGGTAAGAGTTCCACCGCAAAAGCCACATTCCAACATACAGCTAAAGGCGTATTGACGGCTGAACTTCTCTCTTTTTCCGCCCTCAACGTGACAATTACGTGCTCTGCTTCTGCGACGCAAAATCCCCTGTGCTTTCTCAAATATTTCCTCGCTGATTATTGGCTCATGGTGTTCTCTAATATAAAACTTGTCCTCTTCTCCGAAATTATTTAACCTACGCTTGCTGATGGGGTCAACCGTAAAGGTTTTTCCCATTAAGATATCGCCCTTATATTTCTCGTTTTTAATGATTCCCACAACAGTGCTTTCAGCCCATTTAGGACTTTCACGCTTCGTTTTATATCCCAGGTTTTCTAATTCCTTGCCTATCACCATGCCACCCGCACCTTCGATATAGCGTGCAAAGATGTAACGCACGATCACTGCTTCTTGTTCATTTATGGTAATGGTTTTATCATCAGTGTGGTAGTCATAGCCTAAGCAGCCTTGGAACCCGACCAATTCGCCGCGCTTCATTTTCATTTTAAGACCTTTTTTAACATTTGCAGATATATTTTCAACTTCCTGCTGTGCAACTGATGAAAGGACTACTAAAAGTAGTTCGCCGTCCATTGTGAGTGTGTTAATTTTTTCGTCCTCAAAATAGACAGCGATATTTTTTTCTTTCAACATACGGACGTATTTTAAAGTGTCCAGTGTATTACGGGCAAACCGAGAAATCGACTTAGTAATAACCATGTCGATTTCATTATTCATGCAGTCGTTTATCATGCGTTGAAATTCTTCCCGTTTGGTGACTTGCGTTCCCGTAATAGCTTCATCAGCATATATTTCGACAAATTCCCATTCGTTGCTTTTCTGAATTAGATCGGTATAATACTTCATCTGCGACTTATAGCTGTTCAACTGGTCTTCGCTATTGGTACTTACACGGCAATAGGCACAAACCCTTAATTTTTGAATGGTTTGGCTATGCGTTCGGTTAATTGCTGTATTTTTTGCTTTTATAACTTCTACATTACCCATAATTACAATCTTCTTTCAAAAAAGTGTTCCTTTATTGTGTATTAATTATATCACGATAAAGGAACACAATCAAGAGGTCAAGTCGGAAATAATATGGTAGTCTTTCATAAGTTGTTTTTTAACGGCTGCATATTCCTTTTTGCTGATAAGCCCCCGTGATAACAAAGTTTTTAGCATGGCGATCTGTGCGCTGTAACGGAGTAAATCGCGTTTCACGGTACCACCCCGCTAATGTGCTCACCAATGCTATCAACGGCTTTTAACCGATTCTGTGTGGTGGGTGGGGTCGTGCCGTAGTCGTTGAACCTTTTATTTGGCACGTTAATCACCCGCTTTTGTGGACAAATCGGAATCCAATACCGCTAAAATTTTCTCGCCTTTTTCATTTAAAACCTCGATACCCGCATATCTATCAGCAACTAATTGGCTATTCATTACCGCGCCAATATAGGGCGCATAAGCATTAAACACATAATCAATCGAATTTTCTAAGTTGCCGATTGTGCGCCTCACAGTCTTGATTTTCTCTCCGGCGTCAACAGAAGCAAAATATTTTTCAATGAAACCAGAACTGTCATTTTCTGCGGAACGGTGAACACGTTGAAGAAAAATTTGGTGAGTAAATTCGGGGTCAAACGTATTGTCTAACACCAGCTCGCCACGAACACGGTGTATCTCTATCTCAAAGCGTATCTGCATAAAACCATCAGGCGCGGGATAGTGCTTCGGGTCATTGGCAGTCTTATTGTATACGCGGGTATAAAATTGAGAGTGACGTGAGCCGTAATAAACGGTCCGAGCGTCCAACATGCCGTTGATGGTATACTTTCCCGCTTCAAATGCGGCCTTGTAATATTCCCTCCAATCCTCCATCGCGATGCAAACATCAGAAGCAAGATCGAGACGCGACACCCGCCAAGCCGTAAAGCCTGACAAAATTTTCAATATAGCGCCACGGTCGCGTTCGATTGCGTGCCAGTAATCTCCGGAAAGCTGTACGCTATATTCCCACCCGTGAAGCTGTGCCGTACCGTACTGTTTGGACACAGTTATGCCATATTGCGTCACACGCATTGTCTTTCCCTCGCTGGAGAGCATATCCCTGCATGTGCGCTTATATAAGTCTGGCAAAATCGAAGCGAATTCAGTTATCATGTCGCTTGTATAGGCCATTTCTTTACTGGTATGTGTACCGAGCGAAACGGTTAAGTAATCTATTTTCGCCATATTGTCAATACCTCTCCAAATGTTACTCCCGTATTACAGTACGGGAGTTTTTGGGAGGGGCGGCTCTCCCGCCTTGCGGCTCCGCACCGCCCCTCCATTCTCCTTGATACCCATCATAATAGTGCTGTCCTCGCAGCTATGAGGCAAAACCACCGGCCTGTTGAGCGCGTCTGCTATCAGCCGCATTATTGTAGCCTCGTCGGCCATCGGTGCGACCCTGACTTTGTCAACGCTGTTATCTGCCGCGTGGTAGATGTTCCCTTCGCCCTGCTGACGGACAGGAGTAAGCTGCTCTATAATGACAGATTCGAAATATAAAGCCTTTTGTGTTTTGGCGAGGTTGCCCATAGCGATAGTATTATTGAACATATCTCTTGCACCCTTTGGCATATCCTCACTATATGCAGCCTGGCTTCCGATTAGCGTTTTGAAGCCAAGCGACCTCGACATGGCAATATAACTCATAAATTCTTGAAGAAATGCTGCTTTCTCCTTGACGCCAAGTCGCGCCACATGGCTTTGATATTCATCGAACACAAGCAGAAACTTTTGCTGTTTTTCCGCTTTGCTTTCCTCATGGCGTTCTCTGCGGCGTAGACGCTCAAAGACAGCCTTCCAACCCGCCACCACTTCATCAGCTTCAAAATAGTTGGCGCACCCTCGAAACTCGTCCACGTCCGCGCCTTTCCGATTGAGCCAAATAAGGGTATATCCTTCGGCGGCATAATTGGCGGCAAGCGTCAACATACAATAGGTTTTTCCGCCGTTTGGCGCACCAACGATGAGAGACGCAAAACCAAGCATATTTGCTATATTTTCACGGTGTTCTTGCGATTCAAATAATTTGAATACGGTGGGCACTACCATCCGCCACGGTAATACCTCTACTTCAATGTATTTCCGATTATCAGTAAAGCGGCATTCGCCTATTTGGCCATGAAAAACTCCAGAGAGACGAGCTGACTTTTTTGTGAAATCATCATCTGATAACCCAAGCGGAGCGAACCGATACACTAGCCAACCCATATAGGCACGTTTTTTGTTTTTGTGTTTTTTGATAGAGCGCAGTCGTGGGGTTTCATATCGAGAGTTTTCCAAACCTACCCTTGATAATTTCCGTGCCCACAGCCAAGACACAATGGTATGTATAGCCCAGAGGATAAAAACGTATAGGGCGGCACACAGAACATAATATGCCCACACAAATATGTTATAGGTTTTCTCCTGTACCAACGGTGCGGGAATCGATAAAAAGTCACAAATCGAATCCGCGATCTTTTCTGAAAAGTCGAGCAAAGCAGGAAATAGCAACAACTTCCCTATCATTGCAAAAGCTATGATGAGAACGAGTAGACATAAGGCTTTTACAGATCTTGGCATTGTTTTAATCATGTTCTCACCTCTCAAAGGCCACGAACAGGGCGCGATCTGGGAAGTTTACGCGTGTTTCCGCGTCAAGCTGTTCATAATGTTTTTTGTCCAACGGCCTTAGAAAAAGTTCATACCGTCTAACCAGATTGTTTTTTCCATAATCAGCGAACCCGTAATACACAGCAAAGCAGCCTAATTTATCGCACATTATCCGAGCCTTTTTGCTCTGACCGTGGCACGCCACGTTGAATTGTTCAAGCTGGTGTTTTGCCTTTACCCGCATTTCTTGTCTCCCCTCAAAAATTTGATAAAAGTAGCCGCCGCGCCACGCCGATAAGCATAGCGCGGTGGTCTTCGGTTATTACTTAGCTGTTGTTAATCTTCAAGTTTCCGACTTGTGACGTCTTTTCAGATTTTTCCAATACATCGAATTCCTCTAAGTATCCCCGTCTGTCGTAGCTGACGTGAATGATGTCTCCAACATGGATGTCGGAGAAGTCCATTCCCGCCAGATGATTAAGGGTGATTTCCTCGACCTTTTCGCCTACAACGTCACTCGCAGAGTAAGCGCAGTAGATAGATGTGAGGTCGTAGGGTTTACCAGAAGATTTGCTTGTGCCGGAGTGGCGTTCGCCGATACCGAGTATTTTTGCCTTCATTATCTTTTTCCTTTCTGGATGTGCATACTGTGCCAGCTTCACACAGCGTGCAATGAATTTTTGTATTTGTCAGCTGACAAGTGTATAATACCAAACGACTAAAAGACCGGCAATTTTTCACAAATTATGCCAAAACCTTGATTTCATGCGGAATGTGTAAAAATCGGTATATTAAAATCATGATATTATAAACCTTGCAAGTAATTTGTGAAATTACACTTTTTTAATAAAAGGTAAAAAAAGACCACACACCATTAAAATGATGTGTGGTTTATATGTTATTTTCTTTCAATCAAGTTCTTTCTCTGGGCGTTGCTGAGAACCCAATAACTCCGTTTGGGATAATCCAAATTCACCCAATATCACGTTGATAGCGTTTATTCTGTTACCGTGATATTCTGTTAGTAAATCTTGCAATCCGGGAATATCATTACCCAAATAGTGTTTAAGAATATACTCGTAAACAATATCAGGATATTTCGATGCGCAAAAGTACAACCCCGAGGCTTTTAATAATTCCCTGCCTGTTTGTTCATTAAGTCCCAGCCCAACACAAATAGACATTATTACCCGCATATCCGCAACATAGCTATTGCCTTTCTCATTATCTCTCCTTGTTACTTGCATAATGTTTGAATAAATTACGTCGTTAAGTCCTGTTTTTCTACAAAACGTGACTTTCGATAATTCCTGTTGTTGAATAAGAAATCTCATCATTTCGCAAAAGCTTTTACCGCGATAAGAATATTGCTCACAAAAATGGTGAAAGAGTTTCTCATCGGCGGTTATAGAATAGCATTTCCCCCATTTTTTTTGTAACTTTTCAAGAGCAAGACGATTTTCTTTTTCTTGTTCTTCTGTCAATGGAGGCATGAGGATTTCTTCGCCATCTTCGCCTAAATCAATCTCAACATTATCTTTTATTTCAATAGCATTGAGGTCTACAAAGCCATGATTTTTTTCGGGGGTCACAATACATCCCTCCCATCACATTTCCTGTGATTTTTGTTATTTTGTCGCCGGCACAAACCTCTCAAACGCCGCCGAAAAGTCTTTCATTCTGTCCGTACTCTCGAAATTATAGAATGGGAAGCCAATAACCTTGTATTCGTTATCGTCGGCAAATGTCTTTTTCGGAACGCCCCGCGCCTCTATCTGCCGCAGAAATTCGTCTTTCCAGTTGTCATCATTGAGAAGCTGCGTTCCTTTCGGCTCCACGAAAATCTGAAATTGCTCAAATCCCGTGGCGTTCCTCTTTTGCAGCAGCATTAAATAGTCCGGCTCGAAACGCTCCCCGCCGACAAAAGAATAGAGGACAAGCTGACGCTCATTGCGTACAAGGAACACTTTATCGTATTCCTTTTTCAATTCGTCCACATAGCTTTTGAAGTAGGCGACAAAAGACTTTTCTTCGGACGTGCCGTAATTGTCGTTGAATACAAACCAATCTTCATTCGCAAGGTCAATTTTCCATTCAGGGCGAACAGCAGCGGCATTTTGTGAAACACCGTCACCCTCGCCATCGGGGTTGCTGATATATCGCGTTTTGTTGCGGAATACCTCGCTAAATTTCTTGTCGGTAAAATCAGTCGTACCCTCATACGTTTCTTTAATGGCGGAAATTTCGTTGCCTATTTTCAATAGGACATTCATACAGGCCTCAAAGAGGGTTTCCGGTGTCGGTATTTCGTCGCGGCTCTCAATTAGCAACTTAACACATCCAAGATAAGCGTTATCCATGACAAATTCGCGAAGTGACTTTAAGTTTGGAAAATATCCACGTAGAATGCTAAATTTGTAAACATCAATACGGCGTAGCGCTCTGTGAATAATCGAATAATTAAACTCGGCAATCTTTTTGATTGTTGTTCTATACAGGTACGTTTTTACGGTTGTATTAGTCGTGACATCCATCATCATAGTATCCATCGCCGTTTTACCTGTGTTGATGGTTACAGAATATTCCCTATCACGTATAGAGGGGAGCAATTCTTTGATGCTCTTGCGGTTTTTCACGACACATTTATTCAAAAATACGATGCCTGTTTTGTACATATCATCGGCTTTGAAGCTGTCTTTTAAGACATAGCGAACTTCGGTCTGATGCTGCGGCATAATGCCCGTGGCGATTAGCGCCTTATTCAATTCATCGATATAACGGTGGTCGTATTGGCAATGATAATATAATTCCTCACAGACGCGAAGGGGATTATCTATGTCGTCGTCGTATTTGCGTTTATACTTCTCGTCACCCTCATTGATGATAAATGGGCAGTACCTTGCACCGCGTCCGATAAGCTGTGCTTCGGCAATGGTAGTAGAGCCGGGTACACCCTTTGAAGCGTCGCGTGTTTCGTAAAGGCGCACAATATCATAGAGGTTAAGAACGTCCCACCCTTCATCCAGCTTCTTGACCTCGAAAATTGCACGATAGGGGTTATCTTTTCTTTCAAGGGAGTTCAATATTATCTGGCGGGTATCGGCTTCTTTATCATCATTTACTGAAATACAGTGGTCGGGGTTAAATTCCTCACGCAGTTCCTGCGCCAATTCATCAAAGTCAATACCTTTGGAAGTATAGTAATCTGCCATTCGCTTCACTTCGGTGAGAGGTGAAGAAGTGATAATGCGCTTTAAAGTGCTCCCAGAAAGCGACCGAATCATTTCGTGGAATGTCTGCTCAAATTCCTTGCTCTGGGAAATCGTTTTTGCTTTAAATAATACAACTGGCTTAATAAATAGTCGATGGTCTTGAAACACCTGCAAACGGTATTGACTGAACATCAATGCCTGCAAAGCGCGATCAGTAAGACTGATGTCGGCGCGAATAGCCCGTACTTGTTTTGAATATTTTTCTTCACGGAATTTGCTAAGAGGATAGTCAAAGATGATTTTATTTTCGTATTCATTCAAAATAAAAGGGTTCTTCAAATCGCAGGTCGCCGTGAATTCAAGCAGGACGTTATCACGGTTAGCGGTAAAAATACGATGAACTGTCGTTTCCCAGCTTTGAGTCAATTCTTCTTCATTTTTGTCCACCTTGCCTTTACGAGTATCCACATTAAGGTGGTGTGCTTCATCGGCTATTAACACCGTTTTCTGTTCCGCAAAATCGTCATAAGACGGTGCGTTTTCTTTAATATTTAACAGGCTCATATGAAGCCCTTGTGTGGTCGTAAAGCAGATATTGATTGTGTCAGAACTTACCCCTTGAAAATTATTTACCTCGTTAATGCGGATTTTTTCGCCGTCAATCGTGATCTCATCGGCAAACAGATACTTTGCGGAAGTTGCGTTCAAAAAGTTATCTTTCGTCTTTTTGACAATGTTATCAAGGTTTACGAAAAACAGAAAATTCCGATACCCGCGCTTATAGAGATAGATAATCAGCCCCGCCATGATAAGCGTCTTTCCGCTGCCGGTCGCCATGTGAAACAAAACTTGCGTCGGGTTTGGGCGCATCCTGTCGTTTTCATAAAAGGTTATAAAATTGCGGAAGGCGTCCGTTTGATACGGGCGCAACTCAAACGCGGGGTTGAGATTTTGCGCTATGTATTCCGGCAATTCCTTATATGTATCAGGATAATCTTCACGGTTACCGTTAATACGCTCAAAGAGGAACATCATTTATTCCCCCAATCCATAGAAACTGCGATTGAAAGCCTTGTCTGCGTCGTTTATCGCGTATTCTTCATCGTCTAGGTCGCACAGATTCACATAGAGCATATTTTTATCGAGTAATTCCAAGATGAAGTGGTTTTTGTCTTCAAGCGATAGTGCCGCGAAATCAGCAGCGTTTTCGGCAATGTCGGCGGGATTGACTTTACTGCTGATGAAGCCCGTTTTAAGGACGCGCCCCAACAAAGCGGTCAATGCACCGTCACTATCTGCCGCTGTGACTTCTTCAACAAAATTTTGATTGCATTTTGCTAATTCGCAGTAGAGAATACTTGCTTCGGGTGCGATAGACTTCATAATCGCCACATTTCTTGGTAAAGTATCTGTTTCGACATAGTCCATTTGCTCCACCAAGATAAAGCGTCTATGTCCGCCGTCCTTGTTTATCTCCATTACAGCGTGACCTGTGGTGCCACTACCACCAAAAAAGTCAAGAATAATCGCGTCTTTGTCATTTTCGACAACGGCATTTACGCAATCAATAACATTGTAAATAGATTTCGGATAGGTAAATTTCGTATTGGGTAAAATACTTTTTAATAGCTGTGTCCCATATAAGCTTGCATCATATTTCCTATCTGTCCAAACTGTCTTATATGTCCCGAAATCTTTTCCAATTTCAATGCCAAGCCCATCTTCAGTTTCTTTGACGCGTAAAACATTTATTATACTTTCAACTGTTTGTCTTGCATAACGCCATTTTCGCTCAATGCCATTATTGTCTATTGGATAAACATAGATTTGATTTCCATGTTTTACATTCTGCTCCGGGTGCTCATCGTCTGTACAAACATCTCCAAAGCCCACAACTTCACCATTTTCAACTATAATCGGATAAAAGCAATTCCTTGCATCCGTCCGCAACGATTCTCCGCCTCTATCACGAAGCTGACGCCAATCAATTTCCTCTTGTTCTATTTTTCTATTTCCTATGGTTTTTTTACCTTTAGGTGTGACAAAAATTGCGTACTCATGTGTATATGAAAAATTCGTTCCAATAGCCCCACGAGCATTATGAACAACAGTAATGCAGTCAACATCACTATTAGGAAATGTTTCCTCAATCAGAATTTGCAGGCGGGGCTGCTCGTTTTTATCAATAGCAACAATAAGAACGCCATCTTTTTTGAGCAACCGTTTAGCAATTTCTAAACGATTTTTCATAAATACCAGCCATGTTGAGCGGTTGAAGGTATTGTTATAAGCAAATGTATTTGCTTGACTTGTCGGATTGTATGGTGGGTCGATATAAATACACTTGACTATACCCTCATAACGCTTCAAGAGCGATGAAATAGCAAGGAGATTGTTCCCCTTAATAATAAGGTTGTCATTATCAGAAAATATAACGTTATCCTCAACACCGTTTGCGGTATACCGTTTTGCCCCGACAAAAACTTTCGGATATAACAGTCTGTCTACTTCGTCTGGTGCGAGAGTGGCATTATAGAAAACCTCTTCGCGCTTTTGGTCGTCCTTCGTCTGCCCGCCCCCAAGGACGCAATCCTTGTAGGGGAAAGAGAGAACCACATCATTTGACTGTGAAATCAAGTTTCCGCGCTCATCGGTCAACCCAATGCGATTTTTGAATCGTGTATAGCTGTCAGGCAGAATTTGTCGGTTGTTGATTACCCACCCGAAGCCGATTTTATCGAAAACATATGTACCCTTCACCTCGGCAAAGAAGCGCTTTTTCGTGTCGGCGTTTGAAAGAAGCAATTCAATCAATTTAGCATCCATATTGAGGGCGGATTCATAAACCTTGTTGCGCAATAGCGTTCCGTCGTCTGCAAAAAAACGTTCATCGGCTTTTAAGACTTCTTCTAGCACATCAAAAAAGTTAGCCATATCTTTTTTGCTCCTTACGTTTTAATATTACTTGTAGTGACCTTTCTAACGTATATAGTACCATATTGTCAAAAAAAAGCAAAGAAGCTCCCTTTCCAATAAGCACCTTCGTCTTCATTACATAAGAGCTCAGTAGCATTATTGGAGTTATTAAAAAGCAAGTGGGGAAACCCACATGCTTTAAACATATATTATCTTGTGTTCCCACAAACTAGCTGCACGACCACAGAGACCCTAAATCCCTTTTTAATCTGCTTATTGCGGCATTTACAGCCATCTTCGGAAAACATCATATGCTGGAAAAAGCTAGTAAAACTCAGGATTTCTACGAACCTACCCGTTGTAGCAACACTACCGTCTCCACATGATTTGTATGTGGAAACATGTCCACCGGCTGGATTCGTGCCGCCCGGTATCCATGAGCCGTAAGATATAACAAATCCCGCTCCTGCGTCTCCGGGTTGCATGAAATATACACTACCTTCTTTGGCGACAGCTTCACCAATGAGGTTAGGAATCTTTCATCACTGCCTGCCCGCGGCGGATCCATAAATACCACGTCCGCACTTTCTCCTTCTTGTGCCATACTGCTCATGAATTCCCCTGCGTCCGCCGCGTAAAAGTATGCGTTCTTTATTCCATTGCGCCGTGCATTTACGATTGCATCCCGTACCGCGTCCTTATTCACTTCCACCCCGATTACATTCTTCGCATAGCCGCTGGCCGTCAGACCGATTGTCCCAATACCACAGTAGGCATCAATTACCGTTTCCGCGCCCCTCAGCCCCGCATATTCAATTGCTTTCCCGTAAAGTAGTTCTGTCTGTACCGGGTTGATTTGGTAAAATGACTTCGCCGATATCCGGAACGTACATCCGCACAGTTTATCCTCAATGAATCCCGGCCCATACAGTACCTTTTCTGTGTCTCCCAATACTACACTAGTATACCGGCTGTTAATGTTCAGAATTACCGTCGTGATTTCCGGATGCGCTTCCCGCAGCGCTCGGATGAAGTTGTTCTTGGCGGGCAATACCGGTGACACCGTTACCAGTACTACCATCACTTCTCCCGTGGAAAATCCGCGCTTCACCAGCACGTGACGCAAAAGCCCACGCTTTGATACTTCATCATACGGTTCAATCCTAAAACTTTTCATCAGACGCCGGATGGTCACGATAATTCGATCCGCCGTTTCGTCCTCTATCAAACACGAATCCACCGGCACAATCTTATGTGTGCTCAACTGGTATGTTCCCGATATGATCTGCTTGTTTCGATCCGACGCAAACGCAGCCTGTACCTTGTTGCGATAGTGATACGGATGTTCCATTCCTATAATAGGTTCCACCCGATGAAACTTTCCCAACAAGCGCTCCACCTTCGCCTGTTTCCACTGCAACTGCTGCGGATAACTCATGTTCTGCAACTGGCACCCCCCGCACTTGCGGTATAACGGACATGGTTCCGGATTATGCATCGGTATGGCCGGTACCGATGGTACGGGTTTTTTGCGTTCGTTTGTCGACTGTGTCATATGGCACGCTCCGTTTCTTATTTTCCTGCGTTTTCCAATAGTGCCTTTGCATTGGTCTCCTATATTTTCTCCGCATTTCATATTTTCTTCTGCTCAATTATAAATCTTATTATTGGGCTTGTCTATCATGTTTATTATATCATATATTCTCTAAATTAAATTGATTAACGATGCATAAAGTCAGATTTACCCTATAAACATCAATTCGTTTTCAGGATACAAAGAAAAGTCCCAGAAGCCGAATGGCTACTGGGATTTTTTGCTGTAGAGGCCAAATTTAAACTGACGGTCTTCGAGTTATGAGAGTATGTCTTCCAGCACATCACTTCTGCGTATCGCGAAAATTATTACTGAAAGTTTCCGGTACAAAAGTCTTTGAAATAATATCATTAAACTCTTTGTAATTTGAATTTATGTAAGCAGTGAACAATATGTCAAGAATATTTAACGTAGAAATACGGCTGCTCATCCCGCCCACACGATATACCGATTCAAAAGAATCCACAAATAGGTTGACTGAGCAAAGCTCGATCAGCGGATTATCGGTCATGCTGGTAATGGAAATTGAAGGCACACCCAACTGCTGTATATTTTTTGCAATGCTAAGCGTATCCGCGGTTTGACCTGTGTAGGATATAAAAAAGGCCAGATGTTCCTTGGTTGAGGTTTTCGATATGATTGCCATCTCAGAATAATAGGAATAGGCGGTGGCGCGAAGGCCCAAACGGAGTGCCTTCATCAAAGCGTCTTTTGCAATCAGATTTGATACGCCTGTTCCATAAAAATCGAGCTGCTTTGCGTCACCCATCATGGTAATAACCTTTTGTATCACCGCAGTATCATTGAGGTTCTTAGCATCGATTGCCGCACGCGCGTTATTGGACGAAACCTTATCGATAATGGACTCCAGCGAGTCGTTCTTTTCAATCTGAGTCTGAGCAGTGTACATGACAGAACTTTCCAAATACTCATTTATATCCGCGGCTAACTGTATGCGAAAGTCGATAAAACTATCCATGTCAAGTTTTTTGCTTACTCTCATTACGGTACTGGTACTGGTATAGGTTCTCTGGGCAATCTCAACAACGCCCATATTGGCGGCCTCGCTAGGATTATTAAGAATAAAGTTAACTACCTGGCGCTCAGAAGGTGAAAGATCTTTAATGCGCTTCATCTTCATCAGTAAATTCAATTAGCCCACCTCATCATTTTATCATTTTGTAGAAACAGGATAAGCCCGCACCTTATATTTAAGATACGAGCTTACCATATTTAATATTGTATACTCAGTCAAGTGATTTATCAAGTTCTTTCCGCAGGGCAGAAACATCAAGGCTTTGTATTTTTTCCTTCAATCCCAAAATAGATGGTATGGAAACCGAAAGTTCATCCACTCCAAAGTATAGATAATATTTTGTCAGATTCAAGTCGGCCGCGCTTTCACCGCAAATACCAACCCATATTCCGTGTTCGTGGGCCTGTTGCGTGATATATCGTATCATGCGCAATACGGCGAGGTGACCGCTGTCAAAAAGGTAGGAAACCTTTGAATTCATTCGGTCGGCGGCAAGCATGTATTGGGTTAAATCATTGGTGCCGATACTGAAGAAATCAACTTCAGCGGCAAGCCGATCCGCTATGACAGCCGCTGCCGGAGTTTCCACCATAATTCCAAGCTCTACGTCGGGAGCAAAAGGAATCCCCTCCTCTTTCAAGCTGTTTCTAACCTCTTCGGCCAATTTTTTTATCATCTTTACCTCATGCACAGATACAATCATAGGGAACATAACCGCAAGCTTCCCGTACACAGAAGCGCGGTATAGTGCCCGCAGCTGCGTAGTAAACAGATCTGTTCTGTCAAGTTGGATCCGAATCGCACGGTACCCCAGCGCCGGATTATCTTCGTTCGGAACGCTCAGGTAAGGCGCCTGTTTATCGGCGCCCAAGTCCAGTGTGCGCACCACCACACGCTTGTTCCCCATTGCTGTCAGAGCCGCCTTATACGCTTCAAACTGAACCTCCTCCGGCGGAAAATCATTCCTGCCCATAAACAGAAATTCACTTCGGAAAAGTCCTACACCATCCGCATCGTTTTTTAGGGCAGATAAAATGTCGTCGGGGTGTCCGATATTCGCGCATAGCTCCATCCTGATTCCGTCTTTGGAAACGGCCGGTGTACCTTTCAGCTTGTTCAGCCGCTCTTGCAGTTGAACAAGGTCATGCTGTTTGATTGTG
Organism: uncultured Caproiciproducens sp.; assembly: GCA_964517505.1. Taxonomy (GTDB): domain Bacteria; phylum Bacillota; class Clostridia; order Oscillospirales; family Acutalibacteraceae; genus Caproiciproducens. Next base: position 143,286 of record CAZFED010000001.1, read on the forward strand.
TATTGCGCATTGGTGATTACATCCGGATTAATAATTACCGTTCCATCCGAACCATCTACAATCACGTGATCCCCGTTTTGCAGCTTGACAAATCCATCCCCCAAAGCAGACACGGATGGAATTCCCAAGCTACGCGCCAGTATCGAGCTGTGGGAAGCTTGCGAGCCATTGCGCGTGATAAAAGCAGCTATTTTATTCTTATCAAGTTGTATTGTTTGACTTGGCATCAAATCCTCAGCCGCAATAATTACTTTTTCTTTCACAGTATCAAGTAGATTTTCACATTTGCCCGTCAAAATGTGGATGAGTCTATGCGAAATATCAAGCACATCAGCGGCACGCTCCCTCATGTAACTGTCTTCCATCTTATTGAAAACACAAAAGAACTGCTGACCTGCCATATATACCGCGTATTCGGCATTTTTGTTTTCCTGATTGATTATGTCGGTAATTGCTCCCAAATAATCCTGATCACGCAGCATCATCGCATGAATTTCAAAGATTGTTGCGTTTTCCTCGCCGATATCTTCGACTGTTTTATCATACAGTCCCATAATTTGCGCTTCAGCGGTATTCAGAGCATGGTCAAGCCTTTTCAGCTCGTCCTCACAACTAACAATTGTGGTGATTTTGGGCGGTCTGTTTTCGCTTTCAATCAGAACAATTTTTCCATCGGCAATTCCTCCGGAAGTGCCCATTCCTTCCAACGTAAGCATAAATTATGCGCCTCTTTCCATACATTATAATAGATGTGGCAAACCAGTCATTTTATTTAAAAATTTTGATTAAAGAAGATCTTTGCTTCTTGGCAAGCCCTCTGCTCGTCTTCCCCGTTAAATATCACCGTTACGGTTTCGTCGCATTTAACAGCCATCGCCATCAGCGCAAACAGCCGTTTTGCGTCCGCCTGACGTTCTCCGCACTTTATTCGAATTTCACATCCATAATTTTTTAACTGTTTTACCAGAAGACCAGCCGGTCTTGCATGCAGCCCCATCGGTTCTTTAACCAGATAATCGAAACTGACCATAATATAATTCCTCCAAACATATATTCAACCTGTGTTTTCTATACTATACAATAAACAACGCTCCAAGGTGGATTTTTAACGAAATTCATAAAATATTGACAACATTAACTCTCCCCAGCAGGGTGGGTCGGAGGAATTATGTATAAATCGATAAACATAATAATTTTTGTCAAAAAATGATAATTTGTTGAAATACATAGCACATTTATGATAACGTATAACCAAAACAAACAAAACCAAATATTGGAAGATTAAATTTTGGTATAACTTAAATAAAGTAAGAGAGGCATCATACTATGGGAAAAGTTTATGTGAGAATTGATGACCGCCTGATTCATGGTCAAATTATGGCCGCCTGGTGCAACTATCTTGATGTTACGGAAATTGTTGGGGTTGATGATAAAACAGCCAGCAATCCAATGCTAAAGCAAATTATGACGATGTCTGTTCCTAAAAAGTACCAGTGCAGTGTAATTACACTCGCTCAGGCAAAAGAAAGCCTAAAAAAGCAAACCACCGGCAACCGCCTTGTAATTCTCCGGTTTCCTGAAAAGCTGGAGGAGCTGCGTGCAGAATTACAGGGGGCTGAAATGATTATCATTGGAAATGTAGCCAAAAAACCAGATAGCAAATATGAGGTCAGCTCCGGTACTTCCGTGTTTTTTCTCACAGAAAAGGATGTTGAAGTGCTTGGCACGTTTGCTCAAAACGGAATGAAGGTCGTCTTTAGGACTGTTCCGACAAGTTCAGAGAAAAGTTGGGAGGGTTTTATTAACGGCAAACATTAGTATTTTAAAGACCGGTTTCATTCTTTAAATATTAAATTGAAGGAAGGGTTAGTAAATGCAAATTCTCCAAATTATTCTTATTGCTCTGTTCGCATATCTCGGCTCCATCGGCTCGCCATGGATTGTCGGCTTGACAGGCGGTTGGTACACACTAGGCAGACCACTGGTCGCTTCCATGATTGTAGGTCTGATTCTGGGGGACATCCCAACAGCGCTTGCAATCGGTATTACACTCCAAGCTATGTACATAGGCGTGATTACCCCCGGCGCAGTCCTACCATTTGATGTGAACTATGCCGGATATCTTGTACCGGCACTGATTATCATGGCAAAGGCAAATCCCTCTATTGCGGCCACACTCGCAGTTCCTGTTGCAATGATCGGCGTTCTGCTCTGGAACCTCACCTGGGTATTAAATGTTATCTTTGTTCACCGTGCAGATAAATACGCCGAAGAGGGTAACCTGAAGGGTATGAAAATCTGTAACGTGGGCGGCGGCCAAGCACTGAATTTTATTTGCCGTTTTGTGCCTGCATTCTTGATTCTGTTGTTCGGCAGCACGATGTTGGAAGGCTTTATCGCTGCTATTCCTGCGGGAGTTCAATCCTACCTTGCCGTCGTTTCCGGTATGCTCCCTGCACTCGGTATTGGCCTGCTGTTAAATATGATTATCAAAGACAAAAGCTTTATCGGCTTATTTATTGTCGGATTTGTTCTGGCTACCTACTTAAAGCTTCCTATCATTGCGATTGCAATTATTGGCTCAGTGATTGCGGTATTCTACTATAAAATTGCCTCTGCCGGAGCAAAGAAGGAGGATGAAACAAATGGCTGAGAAAAAGCTTAGCGCTGCCACACTTAAAAAAATATTCTGGAACTGGTTCCTGTTCAATGGCTGCTCCCAAAGCGGTGAGCGCATGCAGGGCATCGCGTTTGCACAGGCAATGACTCCCGCCATCAAGGAATTATACGGCGACAGCAAAGAAGAAACCGTGTCCGCATTAAAGCGCCACCTTGTTTTGTTCAATGTTGAGCCGCAGTTAGGTTCAATTATCCCCGGCGTTACAGCCGCACTTGAGGAGCAGAGAGCGAACGGTGCAGACCTTGACGACGACACGATTAACACCGTAAAGGTCGCCCTGATGGGCCCACTGTCAGGTATTGGCGATACTCTTATACCCGGCACACTGGTTCCTATTCTGTTGGCAATCAGCATTGGCATTACTCAGGCAGCCGGAGTTTTTGGCCCGCTTTTCTATATGATTGTTTACCCCGTTATCACAATTCTGTATGCCTGGTTTCTGTTTAAGGCCGGCTACAACACCGGACTTGAAGGAATTAACAAGATTATGGGCGCAGGAACAATTGATATTGTTACCACCGCTCTGAATATTTTGGGTCTGTTGGTAATGGGTGCGCTGGGCGCAGGATACATAAATCTAACCACCAAGTTGGCTTTTACAAGCGGTAAAATGACCGTTGAGATTCAGAAAATCCTAGACAGCATCATGCCGAATCTTCTTCCTCTGGCTCTGATTTTCTTTGTCTATTGGTTGCTTTCCAAGAAAAAGAAATCTCCGATTTTTGTCATGGGTATGATTTTTATTGTAGCCGCAATCGGCGTACTATTGGGGATTTTCTAAATATTTATTATAGAGAGGTTTATAAAAAATGAACAACTTAAAGTATGTAGAAGAAGTAACAAAGGTCGTTGAAAAGATTGACTCCACACAAGCCGAAAACATTCGCGCAGCCGCAAAACTTTGCGCACAAACTATTTCTTCCGGTAAATTAGTACATCTTTTTGGCAGCGGCCATTCCGTACTGCCGACACAGGATATGTTTCCAAGATATGGCGGAGTCGTCGGATTTCACCCTTGTATGGATCCCCGCTTGATGTGGAGCAATGTCATTGGCCCCGGTGGTGCTCGTGAACTTCTTTGGATTGAAAGACAAGAAGGTTACATTAAAAACTTCCTCCAAAGCTTCAATTTTCAAGAAGGCGAAGTAATGATTGTTTATTCTCACGGCGGTCTCAATGCCGCTCCGATTGAGTGTGCAATGTACGCCAAGGATCACGGTATGAAAGTGATTGTCATAACCTCCGGCGAAAATTACAAAAAAGCGCAGGCAACCCATTCTTCCGGCAAAAAGCTAGGTGATTTGGCTGATGTTTTGATTGACAACTGCAGCCCGCTCGAAGACTCCCTTGTTCCGATTCCGGGATATGCCCAAAAAGTTGGTGCGAGCTCAACCATCGCAGCTATTACAATAACGCAGTCTATTGCCAGTGAGACTGCTCTGCTGCTCCAAGAGATGGGACACGATCTCTCAATTTTTGTATCACCTAATGTTGTAGAATGCCCGCCCACGAACAACGACGATGTATACACAAATTACACTAAATTAGTTAAAGACTGCCGAAACTGATAAGAACTGTTTTACTAAAACTGCATAATATAAGCCCCTGTCATAACAGACAGGGGCTTATGTGAAATAAGGAGAAACAACATGACAAAAGTAATTGTACTCGGACACGGCGGTTATGCCGAAGGAATCAAAAACAATCTCAGTATGCTGCTTGGGGATACCGAAGGCTTTTTCTATCTCGATTTTTATCAAAACGATAATCTAGATAATTTTGAAATAAAAATAGATGAAATATTGAAAAAAGTGGTTGGAAATCAGGTTCTGTTCGCATGCGATTTGGCGGGGGGGTCTCCATTCCGGTTGGCTGCTATAAAAAGCGCCGAAAACTGCGACTATTGCACGGTAGCCGGATTAAATGCAGCGGCCTATTCCGAAATGGTTTATAATTTGAACATGTCAGCAAAAGACCTTGCTAAAATGGCCGCAGATGTGGCAAAAGACACCATAAAGATATTTCCGGAAGAAGAATAAACCCGCAGTATATCGGGGGTGATTTATTTGAATCAAATTACCTACGGCGTAATTCTTTTTGTGTTAGTAATTGCCATCCTGCTGGCACTCAACTTAACGCGGCAAAAGGTATTGGCGAAGCTGAAAAACATTTTATTTGTTGAGAATAATCCTGCACTCTATTTTCAGGCATTGCAGAGCAGCCGTCTTCCCCTTCTCCTACGCAGAAACAGTATCCTTCTGCTGAAGCTTGACGGCCTAATGTATAAGGGTGCAAATGCTGAAATTGAAAGTACAATCGACGAGCTTGATTCCATCAGACTAAAGCCCGCCGAAAAGCTTGAATTCCTCCAGAAAAAACTTTCTTACTATGTCGGCACGCAGAATCGAGAGCGCGCAACCGCAGCATTTGAGAGTTTAGACCGTTTCATCGGCAAAGCAGACGTAGAGAAATATCAAAAAATTATGGAGGAAGCACGTCTATTAATCCAAATCTACATAGAAAAAGATACCCATCTGATTGGCAGGCTCATTGCGGATTCAGAACAGCAGGCAGACCCCTATTCTAAAGGAATTACACAATACCGTATTGCAAAGCTCGCATATTACAAAGATGACAGTAAACTAATGAATCAATTTCTTGCGTGTGCCAAACAGAATCTGCAAGGCACCCCATGGCAAACAATCATTGAACAGGCCATGAAAGACAGCCATATTTTAGAGGTGAAGTAATGACTCCAAAAGCATTGGTAATGGATGTGGACGGCACATTGGTTGAGCGGACACGTCTCCGCATCACAGCTGAAATCATTCATCGCGTTGAAACGCTGAAAAAACGCGGAGTGAAAATCATTCTTGCTTCCGGCCGTGCGGATTTTGCTATGTGCCCGACCGTTTTGAACGGATTTCAGGCCGACTATTACGTCTGTGTAAACGGAAGCAATGTGGTTGACGCAAACAAAAATATTCTTTATGAAAATCGTTTTACCATGGAGCAGTTAACCGCTTTATGGAAGTTTTGTGAAAATGAAAATTACCCGATTGGACTTTCCTTTGAAGACGCTTACTACGCATATGTTAACTATGCGCAATTTAGTCAATATTATATTAAGAACACTGGATATGATACATTTGTAAAAAATGGCGAGGACCATGTCAGGCACCTTAGAAGCATGCCTTTCGGTGCTTTTGCCTGCATTCCCATGGATTGCGCAAAACGATTCACAGACGCAAATCCCGATCTGCGCCTTGTTCCGTACGAACCGGGAAATTATGATGTTTATAAAACTACTACGAGCAAGGCTGATGGAATTGAGAAGCTTTTAAAGAAACTTCATCTTAATTGGGACGAGGTCGCAGCAATTGGGGACAGCTATAACGACATGGAAATGATTCGGTCTGCCGGAATCGGGGTAGCCATGGGCAACGGACAGGACGCTTTAAAGCGCGTGGCAGATTTTGTCACAAAATCCATTGAAGAGGCCGGCGTTGTCTATGCGATTGATCAAATTTTTAATTAATCGTGTAAATTCACCTCAATGAAAAGAGCTCCCGATTTCTCGGAAGTTCTTTTCTGTTTTTTCACTCTATGTAAAGCACGAATTAATCTTTTATTTTATGACGAAAAAATCTTACGACGTACTCTAACATTTGCAGCGTTAATTGAGCAATAAACAAGCCCAGCATCCGCATGAGATACTGGGCTTGTTTGATTGTGAGAGCAGAATTTCAACCTGTGGGCACGCAAAAAATGTATCTGGCATTCTTATATCCTTAAGTTGGATTCAATTTGTAAAGAGCTGTTTTTCGTCATGCGTCTGCTTCCAGCACCCCTTTTTTGATAATCAGGTTTCCGTAACGTGCACGCTCGCCTGTGGAAACCACGCAATAGGCACGATTGCAATGCTCATAATATTCAAATCGCTCAATATACTGGATTTTATCCTCATCCAATCCATATTTGGCAAGAATGCGCTTATATTCATCCCAGATGATTGGCTTGTAATTGTCACCGGGGACAACTTCCATGAGTTTAATTGGCTGTTTGACAAAGGTATCTACCGGAAGCAGATCAAGAATCGCGTCAAGCATCTGTGTGCTGGTAATACCGTTTGCAATCACCGTATGCTTCGCTTTGCTCGCCGCGGCAGGATAGTTTGCATCGACAATTGCAATCTCATCTCCGTGTCCCATTTCATTAAGAATTTTCAACAAATCCGAACAAATTAGTGGGGAAATTTTTTTTAACATAGCAGTGCATTCCTTTCTACTAATCAATATTTTTTTAAACAAGCTTCAGTTAACTTTCCGCACCTTGGCAAGAAACAGCAATCAAAGAAGCCACAGAACAGATGCAAGTCGCAGCACCTCCTTAACTACCGAATACCCACAGTCAATGTTGAGAAAAGCAAGATTTAAAATTTTCACCATCAAATCCCGTCCTTTCCCGTATAAGTGGTTCGCTTGACTGCTAAAAAAGAGGGCCCAGCCTGTACCAGCTGCAGCCCTCCTTTGTTTACTTGCTCTGGCGTTTCATTTCACGTTCATTAATTGTAAAATTGAAAATTAACACTGCAATTAGTGCAACACCCCAAATAATATCTCGATAGAAATTTGATATGTTCTCGAACATATTCAGCGTACTGCTTAGCATCTGAAGAATAAGGACTGCCACGACAACACCTTTAACATTTCCCTTGCCGCCGTTCGGGCTGATACCGCCCATAACCGCGATTAGAATACATTGCATTGTGTAGGATGAACCATAGTCCGCTTTGGATGAGTTGGAACTTGCCATCATCAGCAGGCCGGCCATCGCTGCAAGTGCACCGGAACAGGCATAGGTTCGGATTAGGAGGTTGTCGTTATTCAAGCCTGAGAAAATTGCTGCCATCGGGTTGGTACCGAGCAGATACAGCTCCGCTCCAAATTTCGTTTTGGATAGTAGCAGGCCTATTAAAATTGCACAGAAGATAAACACAAGAAGTGATACTGGCAAAAATCCCCCCAAATTCTTATTTCCAATTTTGGAATATAGAATTGGTAGCCCGCTGACTGCCTTGCCTTGCGTCACAACAATTGCTAAGCCCCAGAAAAGCTGCTGTGAACCCAATGTGGCAAGAATCGCGGGAATTCCGAACTTGGAAACGAGGACGCCATTAAACATACCACAAACCATTCCGACCAGTATGGCTACAAGCACCGCTGCCACAATCACTATGACTGTCTGTCCCACGGGCGTACCTTTGGGTGCAAACGCCATCATTAACTTTGCCGCGAGGATTGCCGAAAGATTTGCAATACAAACAGCAGATAAATCAATACCGCCTGTCAGCATTGTTAAGCTGATACCAATCGCCAGAATGCCAAATTCAGGGAATTGCTTTGCCATTGACTGAAAATTTGAGACTTTCAGAAAGAGTTCCGGCTTGAGCAGGGAACAAATCACAAATACAACTCCAAGAATCATCATCAGCCTTAGAAAGTTTTTATCTTGATTCAGCTTTTGCGGGTTATTCGCTATTTTTTTTATACTCGAATTCATAATTCCCACCCCCTAAGCCAATTCTTTGCTAACAAGTTTTTTCTTACTCTGCATAACCTGATATGCCGAAACACCAGTACCAACAAGGATAATCGCACCTGTGAAAACTCGCTGCCAATAGGTAGGAATTCCAATTAGGATTAAGCTGTTGGACATAACCGTCATCAGTGCAATACCAAGGATAGTTCCCGTAATGGTACCGGAACCTCCGGTAACGCGGGCTCCGCCAAGTACGCAAGCCGCTATGCAGGTCATATCCATACCGTTCATATTAGTCGGTGCACAGTTAAGCATCATGCTGGCGCGGGCAACACCGGTGAATCCCGCAAGTGCGCCGCAGAAGCAATATATAAACATCTGAATGCCAAACACATTAAAACCTGCACGCTGAGCGGAAACAACATCTCCGCCGATTGCAAAGATTCCGCGCCCCAACTTGGTGTAGCGCATGATGAACCACGCCGCAAGAATTAGGATGACAAGAAACAGGACGCTAACCGGCATATCTGATCCAATTCCAAGTTGCTGATTATAGGCTGAAAACAGCTTTGCTTTACCAAGAGCCAACATTTGATCAGGAATGGGTGACTCATGTGCTCCGAAAACGCCCTGCAAAATACCGGCGTATAAGCTTGAAGTACCCAGCGTAACAATCATTGCGGGGAATTTAAACCGCGCAACCAGATAACCGTTGATTGCACCCATTACCAGCCCAAGCAAAGTCCCTACAAGGAAAAATACGATCACATTGCCACCGAAGCCTACCATTTGGGTCGATACGATATACATGGACAACGCTGCAATGGACGGAAATGACACATCGATTCCACCAGAAATTAAAACCATCATTTCGCCAATACAGAACATTGCGGGAATGGTTAGTGAACGTGTAATATCCACAAGGTTGTTTCCGGTAAAAAATTGGCCGCTTCGTACTTGAATTAGAGTGCATAATAATACCAGTGCAATAAAGATATAGCTTTCTGTTCTTTTAAACAGCTTCTTCACATTCATGTTTTACACTCCCTTCCGTTGATAGCTCGGCAAGTTGCTGCTGGCTGGTTTCGCGGGGCTTCACTTCGCAGGCAATTCTGCCGGCACGCATGATAAGCACCCGATGACAGTTGTTCAAAACCTCCGGTAGGTCATCCGAAATAATGATAACCGAAAGTCCTTTTTCCGCCAGCTTTCTGATAATTGCATGAATATCAAATTTTGCACCAATGTCAACCCCGACGGTCGGCCCGTTCAAAATTAGGACATCCAGATCGTTGGCCAGCCAACGTGCCAAAACTACCTTTTGCTGATTTCCTCCGGAAAGCGTCTGTACCGGACGGAATGCATCGTTTGTGTTAATCGACAGTTCTGAAATCCATTTTTGGACTTCTATGTCAATTTTCCCTTTATCTACAAACCCTATTTTGTTGGAGAACTCATCGAGTTTGGAAACCCCGATGTTGCTATTAATTGACTGGCTGAGGAACAAGCCCTCCGTTAAACGGTCCTCCGGTACATAGCCAATTTTGTTTTTCACGGCATCCCCAACACAATGAATCTCTGCCTTTTTCCCCTTAATCCAAATTTCACCTTCATCTGCAATGCGATATCCAAAAATGGATTGTACTAGTTCTGTACGTCCCGAACCAAGCAAACCAGTAATCCCCAAAATTTCACCTTTATGTATCGAAAAGGAAACATCCTTAAACGCATTTTTAAGGCCCAAATGTTTGGTTTCCAGTACGACCTCCGTACTTGTGCAGTCCTGCAAAATCAGGTTATCGCCAAACTCTCTTCCGGTCATATAGTAGCTAAACTTCTTATCGTCTAAATCCGAAGTTTCACCGGTAGTCACATTTTGGCCGTTTCTGAGGATGGTAAACCGTTCGGAAATTTCAAAAACCTCATCAAGTTTATGAGAAACGAATAAAATAGCGATTCCCTGTGCCTGAAGTCCTTTAATCACCTTAAACAGTGACTTGACCTCTTTTTGAGTTAGTGCTGTAGTTGGCTCATCCATAATGATGAGCTTTGCGTTATTCAACAGTGCACGACTGATTGCGATTAGCTGTTTATCAGCGACCGAGAGGTTTTCCACCAACTCGTTGAGATCAATTTTGAAGTTAATCTTTGAAACCGCCTCTTCTGCAGTTTTACGCATTCTCTTCCAGTTTACAAGTTTGCCTTTATTCATGAGCTCCTTATTGGTTGCCAGATTTTCCATCACCGTCAGATTAGGGAAAATTGAAAAGTCCTGATAAATCACCTGGATTCCCGCAGCAATTGCTGTGGAGGGGGTGACCTTTGTATAAGAAGTACCATCCAACTCGATAGTACCTCCATCCGGAGTATAAAAGCCTGAGATAACCTTAATCAATGTGGATTTACCGCATCCGTTTTCTCCCGCAAGGCAATGAATTTCACCTTTTTTTATTTCCAGTGAAACATCTTTAAGTGCCTGCACCCCGCCAAAATTCTTTTTGATGTTGCTGACTTTAAGAACGTATTCCGACATAAATGATCGTCCTTTCCGATCTACTGTACTGGCACTTTTTTTGGCACCGTACTTCGATTTGCTTTTAGTGGAGCATTAGAAATTAGAACGGGCAGCAGATAGATTTCCACTGCCCGTCACGAAAGCTAAGATTTCTACTTAAAAATTGTAATTATCGATTGTTTTTTCATCAATTACGATCCAGCCAGAGCCTAGCAATACTTTTTTGGAACCTGGGAAGAACTTAAGGCTATCGTATCCCTTCAAGCCTAGATTCATACCCTCTTCTACCTTTTCGCCATTGAGAACCTTAGTGGCAAGTGCGCACATTGCGTAACCCGCATCCGCCGGATCCCACAGTGTGATTGCTGCCAAAGTACCATCTTTTACAAACTGGCGGCACTCTTTAGGCATACCTGTGCCGGATACAAATACTTTACCCTTCAAACCAAGCTCTTCAATTGCACGTGCAACTCCGGGAGCATCCTTGGAGGAAGTCCCCAAAATACCCTTTAGGTCAGGATATTTCTTAAATAGTTCTTTCGCTTTTTCATAGGCACGCTCTGAGTTGTCCTCGGACTCGACTCTCGGCTCTGCAGCCAACAGGGTCATATTCGCGTAGGCTTTCTTCTGTTGAGCAACACCACCGTCTGCCCACTCATTATGGGAAGCATTGGTTACATGTGCAACCATTGTAGTGTATTGACCTTTTTCGCCCATTGCTTTGGCAAGGTTGTCCATAATAAACGCACCATAATCGGCGTTATTAAAAGCTTCAATATCATACAGGCAGTTTTCGACACTGGAGCCCTCATGGCAGATTACCTTAATGCCTTTTTCCATTGCTTCGCCCAAAATCGGTTCAAGGGCTGCGGGGTCAACGGGGACTACGCAAAGTGCATCAATATCCTGAGAAATCAGATCCTGAATTACCTGAACCTGCATCGCGGCATCTGTCTTTGCCGGGCCCTTCTGGAATGCATTCAGGCCGGTATCTTTAGCATATTTCTTTACACCCTCGTCCATACGTACAAACCATGCGTTGGTGCTGTCCTTAGGAACAACTGCGATCTTCCAGTTTTTTGTCTTTGCAGGAGTAGCTGAGTCGGTTTTGCTCTCGGCAGCTGTAGCATCTGCTTTGCTTGCCGCAGCCGGGGCGGCAGGTGATGATGCACAGCCTACAATTGAAAGAAACAGTGCTGTGGTCAGAAGCGTTGCAAGTAATCTTTTCATTTTCTTTCCTCCTTAAGGTGTCTCATTGTTATTCAGTAAAACAGCTACGCTGTATACCGCGACTTTAGAGTTCACTACACGCTCATTTCCCAAAGATACATTTACGCATTAGTCGGCTGCCTTCCACTGCATTCCCACTATTAATAACCGCTTCTACTTCCTGCTCATCCATATTGTTTGCCACATCAAACATTATCTTAAGCCACTCAATCGTCTCATTGCATGCATCACGTCCATCCTCACGGTATGGATATTGATCGGTGGAAATCCAACCGTTGTAACCTGTCTTTTTAATCCAGTAACACATTTCAATAAACGGAATCGTATGTATGGAACCCAGAATCATATCGTCATCCCAATATCCATAATTGTCATTCATGTGCAGATGGAACAATTTATCACCGTATTTTTTAAGTACTGCGATTGATTCCGCGACGTTTTCATATGCAGTGGTTGCATGTCCGTAATCAATGGTGACACCCACGTTATCCAACCCAATCTCCTTTACCATCAGCAAGGTACTGTAAACATTAGATGGATAGGAACGATTGCGCGGCTCTTTGGGTTTGTACTCGATTGAAACCTTAAAGTCAGGCAAGTGACGTGCGCATTCCGCCACGCCCTCCTCAAACCAGGTGCGTTCCTTGATATAATCTGCCTGCCAATAATAATCGTATCCATCCTGTCCCGGCCACAGACTAACCATATTCCCCCCCAAGCTATGTACAATATCCATCATCTCAATGGTGGAGTCAATTGCGTCCCTGCGGATTGCAGGATTCTTTGAGCTAAACGCTCCTCTTGCCCATTTTCTTGTGCCAAAATGGTCTGGAATAACGTCAACCAGCTCAAGCTTTAAATCCTTTAGATTACTACGGATTTGTTCGACATTATTGGGGGAAATATGCCATGTTCCAACCAACTCAACGCCCTTCACATCTGGTATGGATGCTACCCGTTCAAACATCTCATCAATAGAGAAACCAGCGGAATAACCTCCTCCCATGTAACGATCAGAACACGCTCCCACATTCCCTAAAATCACACTATACTTTGGTACATACATTTATCATGACGCCTCCTAATTGAATTTTACTTCTTTTAAACAGAACCCCGCATTATGATTTCTGGTTCCAACATAATATGAACTGGCTTTTGATCTTTATTGTTAATCATCCCAAGTAAGGTTAAAAACGTCTGATTCCCCATTTGGTGCATATCCTGTGATACCGTAGTCAGTGGGGGAAGTGTGTAGGGTGCCATTGCAATATTATCGAACCCAACCACACCAACATCCTGAGGAACGCGAAATCCTTGTTCTTTCAGTGCGTTGATTGTACCAATTGCAATCGCATCACAGGAGGTCAAAATCACATCCGGAATCAGGCACTTCCCCTCCATTAAATACTCTTGAACAACCTTACGGGAGGTTACAACTTTTTCCTGCTGCATCCGTTTATCAATCAGAACAGTCTGCTGATCTGGTTCTATCCCGCAATCTATAAGCCCCAATAAAAAGCCATCACGCCGCTGCTGTAGGTTAATCATTTCAATTGGCTCTGAAACAAAGCAAAAACGGCGTTTTCCCATGTCATACAGCATTTTGACCATCTGACGCATAATATTCACATTCGTAAATTCCACCGAGTTAAACCCATCCAAAGATCGGTCCCCCAACACAACGGGGATATTTGCTTTCTGCGATGCATTGATCAAATAATCATCTCCTGCGCCTCCAAAAAAGATCAGTCCATCCACTCGGCGTTCAATCAGTGCATTGATACTGCGTTCCTCTCGCCCTAAATCATAACAGCAGTCTGACAGCAGCACGGTATATTGTTCATTGTCCGCTGCCTGCAAAACACCACTTGCACAGCCGGCGTAAAATTCATTCTGAATATCTGGCACCACGAGCCCGATAACTTTCGTGTTCTTTTGCCGCAGCCCTCTTGCAAGTGCATTGGGTTTATAATCGAGCTCATTAATTGCTTTATAAACTTTCTGCTGTACTTTCGTGGAAATTGGGGCTGTCCCATTAATCACATGTGACACCGTGGAAATTGATACATTTGCGCGTTTTGCCACGTCAATCATTGTTGGCCTACGTTCTTGGTTATCACGAGTTTTTATTTCATTGATATCGTCCATTGTCAACTCTCATTCTTTATGTTTTATAATCTTGCAACAATCATGAAATCGTTTTAATAGAAAAATAGATATACTTTTATTAATTTAATAATTCACTCATTAAAACAATTCATTGTTTATAATTTTTATAATATATATCTAATAAATAATCGTTTTTTATGTATTAATGAATTTTAAAATCATGAAAAGCTTTTTATAACTTTAATTTTATTATACACATTTCAAATCGAATTGCAATACTTGTTTTAAAATATTTTATATATTTTATCAACTACTTGTAAAATATTTGTGCATTAATACATCTCATGCTTTCCTGATAATCTTATTGATTTTCCCTGTTTATTGGTAGGAAATCAAAGCGTTGATTTATAACTGAAATACTTTTAATCCAAGGCTGATAAAGAAAAACGACAGGAACTCCGTTAAGAGTCCCTGCCGTTCCAAGCTAGTATTTAATTATTCCAATGTGAGAAGCAAAGTAGTCCAACTTAACCATCCCCCAATTTTTATAAATGGACCGCGCGTATCATAATTGGTTCATAGACAGTTCTATTCAACTCCAACATCTCCCGATTTTCAATTAAATCTTTGCTTAATAAGCTCATGGGTACTAATTACGTACCCAGTAATTATTATTGACTTTGAGTTAGCTTTTATACTTGAATTCACGACCATCAAATTTAATAAATACCTACACATTGCAGATACCCTTTTGATCTTTTATAAACGGACTATATTTCCATCCCAAAAATCCCCATAACTAAAAGAGAGACAGCTACTAATGTTACTGAATAATAATAAAGCCACGACTTCTTTGTACGGTACAAATATAAGATTGTTCCGGCGTAGATCAGAATATTTATGCTATACGAAATGATTGGCCACTGATAAAAACAAATTCCAACTGTAACGAACGTAACCGCAGCCGGTACCGTTGAGTAAATAGCCTTGAAAATCATTCTGAGTTTTGATTTGAATACCAGCCAAGACAGAAAAGCAATAATGATAAGAAATATTATATGTTTAGCTGGTGGAAGCCACTGCATTGCCATATTATCATTCGCTGGAAAGAGCCGTCGAATAAATGATTGAACGGCCCAATCAAATAAAAAAGTAAGGTTAAGCAGTATGAAGCCGAAAACGGCAACTGCTAAAGCAGCAAGAATATTTTTTACATGTGGATTCTTAATCATTTTAATGTTTCCTCAAAGCCATTCCCATTTTTATTATACTTCCCTACTCTCTATATTGATCAAATTTTCTAATTTTAAACTATCAGAAATCTTTTATTCGCTCTGTTCGACAAGAAATTGTTCAAACCTGCTTACCCCTCCGCCTAACTGTGTTACGATTTTAGGACGGCTTCCTTCAACATCCGACACATCGAAAAAGTCACCTCGTTTTGTTTGTTCTGTAATCATAAAAGAGTCGCTGCCAAATATTCCGTTTCCGATTTCAAGAAATTCATCTCCCCAGAAACAGCATTCCTCCACATCTATTCCAAAATTGGAATAGATAAAATCAAAGATCTGATTTACATTGTCTGACTTGGTTGAAAGACCCATTTCCAAATATTTTGCGTCCGTTGTGGCACAAATATGCAGACCGTGCTTTTTACCAATTTCCGACGCCAAGCGGATTAGGCCGTTCAACCCTTCCATATAGCCTTTGTCTAACAAGGAGCGGCTGACTTTCTCCAATTCGTCTGACTGAAAAAACAGATGCTCTCCCCGGTCAATATTGGACAATAAATCGATTTTACAGTAATTGGGTCGGTTAAAAACAATATCCGTATTAAACCCATATTTTTTGAAAAGAAACGTATGTACATCAAAAGTAGCCTCATGTACCTTTAACATAGTATCGCGGTCGGGCAGCACGCTGCCCAGCATTTTTTTAGTACCATCGGCATCAAATCTGTAATTGTACACCCCGCGACCCAGTCCGAGATATAGGCTTTTCCGTTCCTCCGGCTCAAAATACTCTGCAAGCCGTCCACCTGCAATGTTTTCATAAGTGGTTCCGCTGACAACGGCAAGCTTTACATTCTGCCGCAAAAGTTTTTTCATCGGTTCAATGATTTCATCTACCGGTGCCGACCTTGCAGCAACGGCAGTTCCGTCCCAATCAAAGAAGATGGCTTTATACTTTTTCATCGTGCACTTCTCCTTTTTGGGTGAGTGTTATGAAAAAGTTTTTATGCATGAAAGTAATTGGACTGCCATCCACCAACTCGTAACGAACCTTTACCGGCTCAATTGTCACCTTTAAGACGGAACCCTTGTAGTTTACCTTGAAGCTGTACTCATTCCATTTTTCTGGTAGGAATGGATGAAAGCTTAGGTTGTCTCCATTCGTTCTCATACCGGCAAACCCATTGACAATTGCCAGCCATGTGCCGGCCATATTTGCCGCATGAATTCCCGCGTAGAAATTCTGGTGGTAATCGTCCAAATCCATGCGTGCAGACTGGGAGAAATATTCGTAGGCCAAATCCGTATAACCGATTTCACAGGCCAAAATGCCAAAAATGCAGGTGGAAAGCGAGGAATGGTGCAGCGTTACAGTCTGGTAAAAGTCAAAATTTCGTTTTAGCTCCTCTTTGGTGAACAGGTTGTCATGCAGGTACATGCCCAGAATTGCATCGGCCTGCTTGCTCATTTTGTGGCGGAATACGAACAACGGATGGTAGTTTACATAAAGCAGAGACCGCTTCTCTTCGGGAATTGCTTCCTCATTCCACGGCTTCCTTTGCAGAAAGCCGTCGTCCTGGGGATAAATGTCAAGCTTCTCATCATGAGGGAAATACATATTATCTATAATTTTTTCCCACAGTGCTACTTCCTGCGTTTGCAACGAAATTTTTTTGCATAACTTAACATAGTCATCATGACGATTCTTATCAAGCCAATGGAGGGCATTGACCGCGTCGCGCAGGTTTTCCCGTGCCATCAGATTGGTGTAAAAATTGTTATCCACAAGGGCATTGTACTCATCCGGCCCGGTCACACAGCAGATGCAGTATTTGCCATCTTTCGACTCGGCGAACGAGCCGACGTCCGCCCACACCCGCGCGGTTTCACAGAGCACCTCTGCGGCTTTTTGTGAAAGGTAGTCATAGTCACCCGTTACAGTGACATACTGCTGAAACGCATACGCGATATCAGCGTTGATGTGGTATTGGGCCGTTCCGAGTGGATAATAGGCGGAAGCTTCCGCTCCGTTAATTGTTCTCCAAGGATACAAAGCGCCTAACGGATGCCCCATTTCTCTTGCACGTTCGCGCGCTTTGTCCAATGTATTGTAGCGATAGTCCAGCAGCTTTTTAGAAATTTCGGGAAAGGTATGGGAGAATACAGGCATGATGTACATTTCAGTGTCCCAAAAACTATGTCCTTCATAGCCTTCTCCGGAAAGACCTTTTGCACCCATTCCAGTGCGGCCATCCCGCCCGGCGGATTGCATAATATGGAAGAGATTGAAGCGAATTCCCTGCTGGAGGGAATCGTCCCCTTTTACCTGTACGTCCGCCATATTCCAGAAAGACTTCACATACTCCTCCTGTTTTTTGGCCAGTCCGGCAAAGTTCAAATTCTTGCCAAAAGAAACCGCACCCGACAAAGTAGCTTTCAGTTCGCTTTCCGCGCAGTCTTGCGAGCCGGCGTATGCAATGTATTTTTCAAGAGATATGCGCTCCCCCTGCGCGGCATACACGGTGTAAGCCGCGGCACATGTGAATTCTGTTTTAGTGGTTTGGAGCGCCGCTTTTTTGGAAAGCACCTGCACACACATACAGCCCAACGTCAGGTTTGTATTCTGCGTACGGGATTTGGAAAACAGTGTACCGCCGTCCGTGGAGGTGCTTTCCGGCAGCAGAACGCGGCCATAGGGACCGTAGTCAATCAGTGGATTCGTGTCCGCTGTATGATTGACAACGTCGCAGTCCATGACAGACTCCAGTTGAAGCGTCCCGCTGAAATTGAGTGGGGTCACTTCGTAGCGAATTGCCATGAGGTGCTTATCGACAAAGGAAACTAACCTTTCGGTGTGCATTTGAATCTGCTTCCCATTTTGAGAAGTCCAGACAACGTCCCTGGCGACAATTCCCTTGTCCATATACAAAATGCGGCAATACTGCTGTATGGAACCAGTGCGCATATCAAACGGTTCGTTATCCAGAAACAGGCGAATGGTTTTGGCATTTGTAACGTTTAGCATAGTCTGGCTCATTTTTGGGAAGCCAAATCCGAACTCACCATACCGGATTGGTTCGCTTTCATAAAATCCGTTAATGAAATTACCTTCCAGTCCGGTTTTGGTATCAAAACCATAGCCTTCTTCAAACGTTCCACGGGTTCCAATATAGCCGTTTGAAAGGGCAAAAGTTGTTTCGTTTCGGTAGTTATGACTAACGTCAAACTCTGTTTCACTCACCTGCCAAGGTTCGCAGGGATAAATAGGAAGCTTGTTTGTATTCATTTTTATTTCTCCCTCATTCTTTCACTGCTCCTGCAGTTAAACTTTCAATGATCTGGTTTTGTGCAAATACGAATACGAGGATTGTCGGTAATACCGTCATTACCACTGCGGCAAACATCGCGGAATAATTATTAGCGAAGGTACCCATGTAATAGTTCAAGGCAATTGGTACCGTGCGGGCCTTGTTCCCGCTGGTGAGCACCAACGCATAGTAAAACTCATTCCATGTGTTGATGAACTGCAAAATTACAATGGTCGCAATTCCTGGTTTTGCAAGCGGCAGTATAATCTGCACAAAGGTTCTGAAAAACCCTGCCCCGTCAATATAGGCTGACTCTTCGAGTGCAAGAGGAATCGTTTTGTAAAAACTGACCATGACAAAGAAAGAAATTGGTATTCCCATTGCGGAATACACCAATTCCAGTCCGGCCTTTGTATCAAACAGACCCAACGTTTTTAATAGGTTAAACAGCGGTTGTGAAATTGCCTGGGCAGGTAATAAAAGCGAAGCTGAAATAAGCAGGGTTATAATCAGCTTTCCTTTAAACTCGAACCTTGATACCACATATGCACACATACACACCACAATAACAGTTACTAGAACGCTGACAAACACAATTGTGGCACTGTTTAAGAAAAACTTGGCAATCGGAGCGTATTTAAAAGCATCCACGTAATTTTTAAAATTGATGTGAGATGGTATTGAAAACGCGGATGAGTTAATTTCGGAATAGGTTTTAAAGGAACTCATAAATGCCCAAAGTAACGGACCAATCGAAATGACTACAAAGATAATCAGAACGAGGTATTTAACAATTTTTAAAAATACGGTCAAACTGTTTGGAGTTGACTTTATTTGATATTCTTTCACACGATTACCTCCTTTTTTCAGCTTTTTTATCTTCACCTGTGCTGAACATTTTGCGAATCAACAGTACCAGTGTCAATCCAATGATGATTTGAATGACTCCTACAGCATTTGCCGAACCATAATTAGATTCCAGTGTAGCTGTTCTGTAAAGATAAATCGGCAGGTTCAATGTCGACGTACCCGGTCCACCGTGAGTCGTGACATAGATGATATCGAATTGAGACACCATGGCTACCGCAGCCAATACCACACAAGTGCAGATTACATTTTTGAGCATAGGCAGCGTGATATACCAGTCGATTTGAAAGTTTTTTGCACCGTCAACTCTGGCGGATTCATAGATATCTTTTGGAATTGCACCAATTTCAGAAAGAAAAATAATCGTATTGAACGCCGAATAAAAAATCCAGGTGCAGGTTACCGCTGCAAAGGCATAGTTTGAATCCCCAAAGAAGTTAGGAACATTGGCCACATCCCACCCGAAAACCTGAAAAGCAGTTTTGAAGACACCAAACGTGGGGTTGAGCAGCATAAAAAACATTACACCCGTGGCCGCTGTGGGAATAATATTCGGAATCATATAGGCAGTTCGTATAAATTTCCACCCAAATGGTTTTTTATATAAAATCAGCGCGATCATCAGACCGATAATTACATGAACGGTGGTTTGCAGCAGCACCCACAACAGAGTATTTCCAATTGAAGTTATAAAGTCACTGTCAGAAAACAAGGTCGTGAAATTTTCGAATCCGATAAAACGGGGTGGGATAAACGCTGTATATTCGCACAGTGAAGTGTAAAAAACCTTTATAATCGGAACCGCGTAAATGAGGGTAAACAACAGCATACACGGAGCCGTAAATATGAAAATCCATATTTCTTTTCTTTTTACCATAGCAAATATTTCTCCTTTTCTGCGCAAAAAACACAAAAAATTGGTTGGTCCGTCTTGCCACGCAACTGACCAACCAATTTAGATTGTAGTATCTTATTTGTTGATTGAGCAGCGGATTTACGGAGCCGGATCGTCGCTCTGTGTGGGAACAGCTCCGTAAATCCTCATTCACTCAAGGTGTAAATTGTTTTTATAAAATAATGTGTATACTAGTTCTTATTCTTTTCCGCTACCTTGGACATCTTAGCGCAGAAATCCTCAGCGGTTATTTTACCATTTGCAAGTTCCGGCAGAAGTGTAGAGAAAGAATCCAATGTATTTTGATACCAATAGGCTTGATTCTGACCATATGTAATTTTCGCCTTTGATTGCATCTCCAGCGCAGTTGCCATTAACGGATCGTCTTTTTTAAGAGTATCAGGGATTGTAACAATTGGGGATTCCGGCAGCAAACCGGTCATTTGTAAAGCCAAAATCTGATTGTCAAAAGAAGTCTCATATTTTAGGAAATTAACAGCTGCTTGTATTTTATCAGGGTCTTTTGCTCCGACCATGTCTCCCGGAGTTGGAACCATTTCCATTGCATCTCCGGGCAACAACATAATTCCAATCTTGTCATAAAAACCTGTGGGAGCTTTTTCGGTGTTCTTTAAATCCGGAATCATCCATGGCCCATTGGGGAACATGGCAACCTCGCCACTAAAGAAGTGAGTTGCCATGGCATCGTATTTGCCTCCGATGGCGTCTCTAGTGGTGTATGTTGACAACATCTTTTGCAATTTTTGGGTAGCTCCAATCACTTCCGGTGTACTATAATCCTTAGGATGCATATTGTTCATCCATTTATTTCCCGCTTCTCCGTTGGTACCGATTAAGCCGGAATACCACAAGTTGGTCAACCAGCCAAAATCAGCGGTGTCCATGCCAAGCGGGGTAATTCCTTTTGCTTTTAACGTATCACAAGCGGCAAAGAATTCATCCCATGTTTTATAGGAAACATCCGGTGCGGTCAGACCAGCTTTTTTGAATAAATCTTTGTTATAATAGATATAAGAAATTTCCTTAGATACCGGAACGCCATAGATTTTGCCGTCTACAGTGTTAAACTGTAAGGATTGGGGAGCAAACTGTGCTTTCCATTCAGAATCCTCATCAAAGTATTTGGTTAAATCAACCACCTTACCAGACTTTGCAGCAAGTTCGGTGAAATTGTTCCCGCCGTTGAGTACAATATCGGGCAGATCTCCGCTGGAAATCAGTAGCTTTAGTTTCTGGTTATACGCATCGGTAGTAGGTATTTCTTCAAATTCAAAGGATACGCCCTTACCGAGCTCGGTTTTTGGAAATTCTTCAAATATTTTTTTGTAATATTGTGCGGCGTAATCTGTTCCTACATGGTAATTGATAACCTTTAAGGTAACAGATTTCACCTCCGATGTACTTGCCACCCCGGCACTTCCTGCTGAAGAGCCTACAGATGAAGCGGAACAGGCAGCCGCACTGCCCATAATTGCCAGCGACAATATAACCGAGCACGTTTTTTTGAATAAAACTGATTTCATAAGATCTTCTCCTAACTAATAATGTTTTGTTTTAAGCTTGTTCCCATTGTATAATATTACTTGCAATATTTGAATTTATTTTATTGATTCAAACTATGAAAGAATTGTTTTTTCATATCCCGCTATTATGACATACCAACCCTATCTTGGAAGGGTATTAAAATCTAAGCTATTTTATTTAAAATATAGACTTATATTATAAGAAATACGAAACTTTGAGGAAATCCAAAAGCCGTGTCTGGGAAGAAAGTCTACTTTTTATCGTAAGCATAATAATTAATATCGACCTTTGTGTTTTTTTCCACATTACTGATTAATTTATCAAATTCGGCTTGTAAATATGCAACGCTTAAACTTTGTTTTGCCGCCTCAAAGCTATTACTTTTTTCCGGCGTATACTCCACGCAATGAATAAGAATATAACAGATATTTGTTTTGAGCATTTTGCCAGTTTCACCGGACTTGAGTTTAAAAGCTTCTTCGGGTATCTGTGGTTCACGTTTCGCTACAAGGCTGTTCGGTGTCATGGAAATTTGTGTCGCTGAAATTCCGCTTTTTCATCAGTTAATTCCGAAATACCCGCTTTCCGATCCAACCTCTGCTTAATCTCATTCATTTTGTCCAGCGCGTCCTTCCTGGTCCGTGCTACACGGTTGGTACTGCCTGCTGCATTATTGCCGGAAAAGTTGGCTGTGATGACTAATACACTGGTGTGTTCCGGTGAAACGGTTAATGTTTTCTTGTTTTTCTCATAGTATTCTTTTAACTCACCATCTCCAAATTTTAGTTCTTTCTCCTTTAAGGTGGTGCATAGTTTTAAACGCAAGTTTCCGAGAGTGTACTCCAGATAGGTTTTCTCAGTATATTCAACAGGTCCGTATATCACTTTTCTATTTTGAGAGGCTATTTTTCGATCTTGATTGAGTTTGCGCATTTCTTCCATCATTTTTTTGCAAGAACCGAAGACAAAAATAGAAAATACTATAAAAATATAGATGATTTTATATAAAAATTTCGCTTTTTCTCTGTTCGTGTTGAGATTATGGTAACTTTATGGGATAATTCTATTAAACTATCAGCTTTTTTCAATGAAAAATACTGATAGTTGCCCGCCCGTCAAAGTATAAGGAGTACAAAGATGAAACACACGAACGCCAAAGGTGCAGGCTGCAAAAAACACCGGAGAATCCACAGTGTGCACCGACTTATGGTTTTTATGGTCACGTTCTCCGTGCTTATTGCTGTTCTCGTCACCAGTCTGTTCTTTTATACAAAAACAGCTGATGTCTTGACTCAGCAGGCAAAGACCAATACTAACCAACTTCTGAACCAAGTAAACAGCCGGGTACAGTCGCAGATTGACATGATTGATACAACCTTTCCTCTATTTGTGGCAAATCCTATTATCCGTGACTATATAGAGCCTACCTCGGCGCGCTTTACTGCGCCACAAATAGAGAAAAAAATAGAGATTCAAAAGCAGATGAGTTACCTTCTCATAAACACTTATTTATGGGATGAAAAATTCATTAATGCCGTCTACCTTTTTGACACAGACGGTAATGCTTACTGCGTTTCCAAATCAAACGGGGGTATAAAAGAATTTGGGAACAATAAACGAATTAGTGATTCGGTACCGATAAACAGCACCTCTTTAAAAATTTTTCCTTCCGATAAAAAAAGCCAGTCAATATATTTTGTAAGGACGATCAACAGCCTCTATGTCAGTAATTACATTGCCACAATTGTAATCGACATCGATGATTCGGCTTTTCGCGATGCATACAGCCGCGGATATAGTCTAAGCGCCGACAACATTATGATCTCTCTGGTTGATGCGGAAAACAACCAGCTTAGCAGTACCAGTGACACACCATACAGTGCCGAAGTTTTCAGCTACTTTCTGCATGGCGGTTTAACCGATAGCTTTAAGGAAATCCGTGTGGCCGGCAAAGATTATTTCGCAGCGTCTAAGTTGATTTCCGGTGCCGACATTCACTCCTTTGTTGCGGTTTCAAAAAGCAGTGTGTTTTCAGGGTTGAACCAAACCCTTTATTCTTTCTTTCCTGTTGCACTTATTATTACGCTGATTATGCTTTTACTTGCAGTATTGCTGTCCACGCTGATTACCAAACCAATTCAAACCATGATGCAAAAGGTCAAACGCATTTCCGGCGGGAACCTCTCCGTAGAAATTCCGATGGGTATATATTCGGAATTTAACGAACTGGCAGGAGCCTTAAACGTCATGCAGGGAGAAATTTATTATTACTATCAAGATTTATATGAAAAGCAATTATTGCTTAAAAACGCCGAAATAAAATCTTTACAGTCTCAAATTAATCCTCATTTTCTGTTTAATGTACTGGATACTATCGGTTGGAAAGCACAGATTGCCGGAAATGAAGAAATCAGCAATATGGTGATTTCTCTCGGTGAACTTTTACGTGCTAATATTCTGAACAACCAAAGTGACGAGATTAAGCTGCAGGATGAACTTGGCTATGTAAAATTTTATTTATATCTTCAAAAAGCACGCTTTGAGGACAAGTTTTTGACCGACATACAAATTAGTGACAACTGTCTTTTAAACTGCAGGGTACCCCGGCTTTCCATGCAGCCAATTGTAGAAAATGCCATTGTGCATGGATTGGAAAATAAAACCGGACAGGGACATTTAAACATTAAGGTAAGGTCGGAGAAAAAGGATCTTATAATTGAGGTTGAGGATGACGGCATGGGGTTTGACACAGACAGTCTGCCGGAGGAAACCAATGAAACCTTCGGAGGAAAACATACACATATCGGAATTAGAAATATCGACAGAAGAATCTCTTTGCTTTACGGAGACGAATATGGTCTGACTATGAACAGTATTCCAAATGTGGGCACAAAAGCCACGATAAGGATTCCCATGATGTACGAGGAGGCTCCCTAAATGTTTAAGTTGTTTATTGTAGATGACGAGCCGACCATTCGCAAGGGCTTGTCTCAGTTTATTCCGTGGAATAACATTGATGTGGAAATAGTCGGAGAAGCGTGCGACGGCGCGTCCGCCCTGAAGAAAATAGAAACCCTGAATCCGGATATTGTAATCACAGACATCAAAATGCCAAATATGGACGGAATTGAATTGTCAAAGATGCTGTTTGAGAATTATCATGGAATTAAAGTAATAATTTTGACCGGCTATGCGGATTTTAGCTATGCTCAATCCGCCATACGGTATGACGTGACCGATTTCGTACTCAAACCTACCCCTAAAGATAAAATCATCGCCGCCGTTAAGGGTGCGCAGGAAAGAATTTTAGTTGAGCGTAAACAGGAGTACACCCTTAATGGCGATCTTTCCATTCTTCAAGAACAGGTGTTGGAGCAATTAACCCGAGGTCTTATAGAAAGCTACCTTACGGAGGATCGTCTGCGTACCTATAACGTTACGTTAAATTACTATTATTTGATTGCTTTTCAAATTTCGGAATATCAAGCCGAAAAAAAACAGTCGAATATTCTTGCACTCAAGAATATGATTTCTATTCTGAACAAAGATGGATATTGCTATTTCTACGATAATAACATCGTTTTGTCTATTTTTAAAACGCCGCAAAATGAAAGCAGCCTGCCCAAAACAATCCTTGCAAGCTGCAAAGAAATATCTGACGTTGTGAATAACTTTAGCGACACTCAGGTGTCTATCGGCGTAAGCCTTTGCCACCATGGTTTTGCGGAGCTCTCCACCGCTGGATTTGAGGTGGTTCAGGCACTTTCCAAGCATTTTTTTAACGGCGAAGATATTTCCTTTTTCTCGCCATCCCAAAAAAGTGAAAGGACTGTCACCACGGATCAAAGCTTCTTTTTGTGCGGCCTTGAATCCCTTTTCGAAAGTTATGATTTCGAGACTATTAATCATAATATCAGAGATTTCTTTACGCAGCAGAAAATCGACGTGGCGAATGCCCAGGACACAGTCAACATTTGTACACAGATTTACCTCATCAGCGCACGGGTACTCTCCAAAAACAATCGGCCCGCTCTGGACTCTGCTCTCAACAACTTAATTCTGGAGAGCGTCAGCATCACAGAACTTGAAAAAACAGTGGAGAAAATGATACTCATAACGGAGCAAAACTTACGTCATACTACCCAAAAAACCAGCGAAGCGGTTACACAGACAAGGGAATATATTGACTTACACTATGCTGAAAACCTACATTTAAGTGGAATCGCCGGCCATGTGCATATTAATTCCCAATACTTATGCAGAATTTTTAAAAAGGAATGCGGCGAAACCATAAATGAATACATCACGAAAATAAGGATTAATAGGGCAAAAGAGCTCTTAAGGAACAGCAACTACCTCACTTATGAAGTAGGGGAAAAAGTTGGCTTTAATGATCCGGCATATTTTTCCTCTGTCTTTAAAAAGCTGACAGGGATTAGTCCTAAGGATTATAATTAACAATTAAAATAGGTATGACAGCCTGGTTACAATTGGAATTTAAACCTATAAACGCCAACTTAACTTGTGGGATATCCATGAATAAACTTGATGTATATTAAAAAAGCGGACACGAAAAATAAGGGTTTCCCAACGTAGCAGCCACCAGCCGAAGTACGGCGAAATGGTGCGCTAATACTGGGAAACCCTTTATTACTATGTATTGAGCATCTAATTTGAATCTTTTAAATAATAAAATCTTCAACAACACGAATTACCGTCTGGCATCAATAGATCATGAAAGTTTATTTAAAGCCTTTTCAGAAAGTATATTCTTGTAATTGAATAAAAATATTAGTCCTGCTGTGGATGCGGAAATAGTATCGGCAATGGGTTCAGAATAATATATTCCCATAACGCCAAAATACCGGGGTAAAATAATTGCCATGGGAATCAAAAGGATTACCTTGCGCAGCAGAGCAAGGAACAGTGAAATCTTAGCTTGCCCCATTCCAACAAAAGCAGTTTGACAACTCATTTGAACACCAAATATCCACATTCCACTGATGTAAATCGGAAGTACTTGTCCAACCAATGATATCAATTCCGGCTTAGATGTAAATATGCCTGCAAAAATCATAGGGAAAAATATACAAACCAGGCAACCGATCGTAGAGGCTGTACAAGCAGCAAACAGAAGAGTCTTGACGGTTTTTTTAACCCGTTCAAATTTGGCCGCCCCGTAGTTGTAACTAATAATCGGCTGCACCCCCTGAGTAAGGCCCTGAATGGGTACAACCAGCAGCTGCATAACACTTTGAAGGATAGTCATAGAACCAACATATAAATCCCCGCCATATATTTGCAAACCACGGTTTAATACAATCATGATGGCGCTTTCAGTCGCCTGCATGATAAACGGCGATACACCAAGAGCCGCAGTGTCCATAATAATTTTGCGATCCGGCTTCATATACTTCTTTTTGATACGAATAACGGACTTATCAGAAATTAAAAATCGAATTACCCAGGCAGCGCTGATTGCTTGCGATAAAATCGTGGCAATTGCAGCACCTGAAACTCCCATATTAAATCCAAATATTAATATTGGGTCTAAGATTATATTGGTAACCGCCCCAACAAGTACCGATATCATGGCAACTTTTGCCTGGCCTTGGGAGCTGATGAACATATTAAGCCCCAGTGAAAGCTGAACGAAGAGTGTGCCTATGAGATAGATTGTTATGTATTGATCGGCATATCCAATCGTATTCTCGCTGGCTCCAAACAGATACAGGAGTGGGACCTTGAATATCATGAATACGATGGTCAACACAGCGGAAAAAACAATCAGCATCAGCGTGCCATTTCCTAATATTTTTTCCGCCTTTTCCTTGTTCCCCTGTCCCATGGCGATGGAAGCGAGGGGGGCGCCACCAGCGCCAACAAAAGCGCTGAACGCAGAGATTAACATAATAATCGGGAAAGTGACCCCCAGACCTGTCAAAGCTACGTCCCCGACATCCTGAATGTGACCAATATACATGCGATCCACAAGATTATATAAAACATTGATTAGTTGGGCAATAATTGACGGAACGGCCAATCTTGCCATTAATTTTGGTATTTTTTCAGTCCCCAATATTTGTGACTGGTCAGAATCCATTTAATCGTATCCTTTCGTGCTATCAATTAGTAAAATAAGTTAGAATGGAAGCTTCTATTGCTTATACGTCCGTTAGTGAATTGGCGAGCATCCTTGAAAGTACGCTTTCAAAGAGTTGTATTTCTTCTTCCGAGATACCGGAAAACAACTGTTTAATATAGTCCGCCCGTTGCTTTTGCAGCACTTCAGCAGCGGGTATTGCCTTGCTGTTTAATTTTAGGTGGATACACCGCCGATCTTTCGTATCCGTCTCGACATTCAGATATCCTTTCTTTACCAACGAGTCGACAGATCTGCACACCAGAGACTTCGAAATTCCTTTAAATTCACTGATATCCTTCGCGGTGTCATAGTAAGGATTATTGGTAAGAAACATAAGAACGTCGGTTTCTCCGGGAGAAAATGAATAAGCAGCTAAGGCTTCAGCACAAGCGCGTTTATGATTTTTAATTAACTTTGTAAAACCGATGATATAATTTGTATTCGGCTGCATAGGAACCTCCATAAAACTTTATGTTAGTCAGTATATCAGCATACGGTTTACTTTTCAACCGTTTACTTGTAAACTTTTTAATATATATATGTTTAAGACAAAAGACAAACTTTGTTTTTGATTTTCAGAATCAATAGCTTTGCTTTTGTAGCAATAGTTTTCATTTCATCTGCCAGTTTCTTGGTGCATTGGATTGTCAGCATTTTATATTTCATTCTGCCTGATTAAATCTTTATTAATGGCCTAACTATATAGACTTATTCTCAATATTGGAAGAATAACAAATCGCAAAGCAAAATCGATTCCTAAGTAAATTTTCTTCTCTAGGATTAATAACAATGGGCATCTACGCATTGGTAGATGCCCATTGTTATTAATATTAAATATTTTACGAAACCGACAAGCTTTTGAGGCAACCCATCAAATTTTCCCCCTGCATGGTTTTACATTTAGTGATTACCGCAATGATTACCGCAGTCATGGTCATGATTACCACAGTTATCGCCATGATTCTCATGATGCTTACATTCAGTGTTTGGGTTATATGCAAGTCTACCGGATAGAAATGCTGCAATCTGTTCATCGGCATTACCGGAAGTGCCACCATACAACTCAATTCCTGCTTCTGCAAGCGCAGCTTTTGCACCACCGCCTATTCCGCCACAAATCAGCACCGATACACTTTCCTGCTTTAAAAAGTCTGCAAGAGCGCCATGTCCGCTACCATTTGTAGGAATAACCTTAGATGAGACCACCTCGTTGTTTACAACCTCATAAACCTTAAATTGTTCTGTATGACCAAAGTGCTGGAATACTTGTCCATTTTCATAAGTTACCGCAATTTTCATATAGTTAGTCCTCTCTTTCCATTAAGTGATTTTTGCATTTGCACATTTTACGTTGACAGTCGCAATGCTGCCTATTACATAATTCATAGCTGCCGCCTGCAATTTGAAGTTCTGTCCCCTGTACTAAGAAAACAGACAGTTTTCTTCTTGCATCATTGTAAATGCGTTGAACAGTTGTCCTTGCGACGTTCATCTGTTTTGCACATTCCTCTTGTGTTGATCCTACATAATCAATTAGCCTGATGGTTTCATATTCTTCTACTGTCATACAAACAGGCTCCATATTGATATCATGTTTATCAGAAGAGTAAAACCGACAGCATCGTGGCATTCCACATACGCTTCTATGCTTTGCATGTCTTGGCATAAGCCACCACCTTCTATTGTTGACATATGTTCATTATAACTTTGTTTTGGACATATGTCAACAATAGAAGGCAATGCTGTCAAAGTAAAAAATGTAACGTGAAAAAAACGCATTGGCGTACCGGTACCTCAACAGGTGAGCTACTCTAGGGATAATGCGAGGTTCTGATAGCACGGCAGCTGTAGTTGGATTAAATATGCTTCCTTAATTTTAGCTTTCCCAAACTGCCCCCTATCGAAAATATCGACAGGGGGCAGTTGTGTTGTATTGCGCTTATTATGCTCGTGTTTTTACTTGATTACTGCAATGTAGCTCATTACAACCGGCTTCTGCCCCGGAAGTGTGCTGTACACCGCGGTCATCGTACCAGCGGTGCCAATTGCATTCACCGTGAAGTAGTATTTGTTTCCTTGTTGTTTTACCGTGCCGGTGAATGCTTTGCCGTTACCCACTGTGAACTTTGGAACCTTATTTCCGCTAACCGTCATGGCGAAAGTATAGCTTTTGCTGTTTTTCACACCTGTTGGGAAAGAAGTGTCCGATTTTACCGGATATGGATTCGTCGCTGCCTGGGGAAGAAGTACATACTCAGAGCAGCAAGAAATAGTAATTGTTACAAATCCATTCGCGTCTACGGTATATTGGTTCTGTGGCATCTGCTCCAGTGTTTTTGTTGTGCTGTTAAGGTAATAGAGATAAACTTTCGAATTTGGCGTGCAGCCCTCGTGATTACCCACATAAACCTTGACTGCTGCAGGGCTTGGGAGAAGTCTGCTGTTGCTGAACTTTAAAACAACACCGGAGGCTTTCTTATCCACGGTATTGTTTGCTACGATAGCATTTGCCACCATGTCAGTTTTAACGGGAACAGCATTCATGGCAAGATTTACATCAGAAACGGAGGTTACAGAATTTTTCAACCCTATGCCGGAGAAAGTCCAGGAATATGCTTCTTTTCCGGTTTGCGAATCCGTTACCTTAATCGTAATATCCTTCTGCAAATCTTTTGCAGCCTGTAGAATTGCCTGCGGTGTATTGATGGATAATTTTACATTCGTATTGGTATTGTTTGCAACTGCTGACGGAACATGAATTGTCAAATCAATAGTCTTGACCGCATTGTTGTTTAGCTGTTCCATGATTGCTTCGACCGGCACTGCAATTTTTACCTCGGCCTGTTTTTGTACTGTTGCGGCCGAAATAATCGATGCAACATCCGCCGGGATCGTTACGGTAACAGCCGACTTATTTCCGGTTACGACCGGTACAGTGTCAAGCTGTGTAGTTACTGCTGTAACTGTGCCGCCCGCTGGGGTTGTGGTTGTTGTGGTTGTGCTTGGAGTGACTTCAATCGGATTAGTGTTGCCGGAAGAGGAATGCTTGTGGTGCAAGTCGCCTCCATTGCTTGGCTTAGCAACTGTGACTGTGATTTTCGGCATGGTTACCCCGCTGCCAAGCACATAGCCGCTGTCCTTTATTTCAGAAGTAAAGGTGTATGTACCCGCCGTTGTGGGATTGTAGTCCGGGTTTGACACCCAAATGATATTCTTAATAGATTCTTTCACACCATCTATGATTGCATGCAAAATAGTAGGCAGATTCAGCGAGTCAATCTTTGTGCCATTTTTTACATATTTTGATGAATCCGGTGCATCAAAGGCTGTAATGGTTTTGTCTGTTGGCTCAGGTAGCTGCTCTGAGGTAACCGTTACGGTTGCCGTACCGGATTTGCTGCCGTCAACGGTGGATTTTGCGGTAACCGTCAGTGATGTCGCAGTTTCATTAGCCGCAATGGTCAGCAGACCGGTTTTGCTGATCGTCGTTTCCGGTGTACCACCGGTAACATTCCATTCAACATTGGTGTCAAATTTGCCCTTGCCTTCTACAGTTGCGGTGAATTGACTGGTATTTCCTTTCTTTACGGATACTGTTTTGGGAGTAACTGTTACCGCTGTAACAGTAGGCTCAACGATATCGGAGGGAAGTACCGTTACCTGTGTTGATTTTGAGAATCCCCCCGCTGTAGATGCGGTAATCGTTACTTTGCCCGGAGCAACCGCCTGCAACTTATAGTCGGCATCTACACCGGAACCGGTTCTGATCACTTTTAGCAAAGAGGAATCGCTGCTAGTCAGTGCAACAAATCTGTTGGCCGCTGTGTCTGGCTTCACTTTGAGGTGGAAGTCGTTTTTATCTCCAACAGTCATCGTTGAGACGTTTGTAGCTGCGAACTCAATGTCGGACACGTCAAGGTTCTTGCTTTCCTGATAAAGCTCAAGTTCGGCAACATTCAATTGATGGGTGTTCGTGCTTGAAGTATCAAATACAATTTCCAGTCTTTCATACTTCTTTTGCTTAAACTTCTCTGGAAGTTGGAATATCAACTGCTTGTCGGAATTTTTAAAAGTAATGGAGCCCAACGAATCATAGGTATTCTTATTGTCTACTGTGTTATGCCCATAGTAGTTCACCTTGATTGGACGTCCATTCCCAGTAGCATTTCCATCCGAGTCAAGACGGTTATACATCACGATTTTACAAATATTCTGTGGGGTATCCTTGAACATTAAATTGATGCCGACCGGTAATGTGATAGAACCGTCGTATTTCAAATCGAAAGAATTTTCATCTTCGATTTTTCCGTCAATCAGCTTATCCGGACCATGACCCGTTTCTGTGATGTCTGCATTTTCAACGTCCGCGCTGTCCAGCCGAATTTTATCTGCTGAAAGCTTAATTTTGCTAGGTATAATGGGAACATAAGTAGGAGATTGTTCGCCCGGTTGTAGCATAACACCATTGTTATACAGGGTATCGAAACTGGTGTTCACAATTGCAGAGTTGGTAATCTCAAAATCAGCTATTGTGTCAACTTTTGCCTTCAGTTTAATCTGTGCTATTATATTTTTATTATTTATTGTTATATTTTTGCCCTTATTTGCAAATATTGCATAAACGCGAGCTGTCTTATCTCCTACCCCTCTTACGGAAGAGTAGTTGATCATCGCATCACTGACACCAGCAACCGACTTTACAATATCTCCTGAAGTTGCGCCTAAAACCTCAAATTTTTCAGTGTTGAATTGGATCTCCCCCGAAAAAGCGTTGACATCGGCAAGCCCTGTGCCAATCAAATCAATTGTTACAGTTTCTCCCGATTTTACATTTGTCTTATCCGGGCGAATATTAATCAGTCCAGAAATTGGTACATCATTGGTTATGAAATCTGAACCTATTCTGCTGCTCACATAAGCAAGATCGTAAGCGTCGATGATCCCGTTTGAGTTCAAATCAGCTTTGCTTGCATAACCCCATGTAGCGTCAGAGCTCTTTATACCCGTATAATTCTGAAGAAAAGTCAGATCATCATTGTCAATTACACCATTGTTTGAATAATCACCGATGATGATTTCGCCTGTGCCTTCCACTTTATATGGTCTGAATTCATGTGCGGACATAAAATTGCCCACAGCCACTTTGGGTACGACCTTTAAATAGCGTGCGTTGATAGGCTGGGCAAATTTTATTGTTCTTACCGTATTTTTCCCGGACTCGCCGCTCCAATTCCAAGCATTACTGGAATTGACGGATGCTACCTTAATATAATTCTTTCCATCATCGCTTGCGTACAGCTCCATTTGCTTTATTGTTCCGTTCCCTTTATCCGGGCGCGGCATATACTCAAACTTCTCCAGCTGATACACCATTTGCATGTCAATGATAAATGCCTTGTCAATGGCATTTCCCGCGGAATGGAAAAGCGTACCTTCATTACCGTCAACCGCATGCATTGCGATTTCATTGTTGTATACACCATAATCCCATGAGGTGGTCATGTTCTTGGGTACATTCCGAAAACGATCCAGTGTTGTCTTTGCGGTTAGTACATCTGTCCATTCGGATGCACCCTTTGAATTTACTGCGCGTACCTGATATTGGTATTCCGTATCGGATTCCAACCCCTGATGAATATAGGATGGATTTAGGATATTAGAAATAACATGTTCTTTTTCCCCACCTATTTTAACTTCATAATAAGCTGCATGTTGGGAAGGTGCCCATGTCAAAGTAATCTGAGAATCTGTTGTGTTCTCAGCGTTTACCGCTAAATCTTTCGGGGTTTCCGGCACTTCGGTTTCTGTGGAACCCTTTTCCTGCGTATTGTTGAAGTTTTTCACAGTAAGTTCAACCTTATTCTTCGTAACATCTGTGGAAGAAACCTTAACATAAAGTTTTGGCTTCGTTTTCATATCGATGCGATTGAACTCATCACCGCCGTTCTTCGGGTTCATGTTCGGCGCTTGATTATAGAAATAAACGTTCCCTTTGGCAGAATTGAATTCATCCTGGGAATTCACTTTCGCCAGTGTTACCGCATTGTTGCCAACCTTTACCGTCGGTGCTGCCGGCTCTTTTGCAACATTCACGATAAACTGCGTTGCGCGTTCCGTTTTCATTCCTTCAAAGTTGCCAACAGATGGAGCCACTGTGATAACGGCGGTTCCGTCTCCGTTTTCGGGAGCGCTTGAACTAATAGTCGTGCTGCTATACTCGTTTTTCTTGTAGTCCTCCGTCTTTCCGTCATCATCATACACTTTGAAGCTAGTTTCCCCACAAGGATAAACGTCAAAAATGCGGTCTTCACTTCCATCTAGTTCCATGACGGAATTATTCTTCACCGTCATGGGAATAATGGCGCCGTTCTTGATAAACAGGGGGAGTTTCCACAGTGGCGCCTTTATGTTGTTAACCGTGACTCCGCCCTTATATTGGTCACCGGTAAAGTAATCAATCCAAACCTGGTTTTTATCCGGCAGATAAATATTGTTTCTGACACCAGCGTTGTTGTCCTCTTCACAATAAACAGGGGCAACAAGCATATTGTTTCCCCACATATATTCATACTGCGTCTGGGTGCCATAGGTATAAGAATCATTCGGGTACTCCAGCATCAAAGCGCGAACCATCGGCATACCGGTTTTAGAAGCTTCCGCTGCAATCGAATAGTAGTATGGAAGCATTTGCGCCTTTAAGTCCAAGTACATTCTGTTTATGGAAGTATAAGGTTCGCCCCAAACCCATGGATTTTTGATCTTTTCAGACCATCCCGCCATATTAATCATAATTGGTGTGAATGATTTCCACTGGAAATCTCTAGTGGATATCACGTTTTTGCCGCCAAAAATGCCATCAAGGTCACTGCCTACATACGGCATACCTGACAGGCCCGCGCCAATGTAAGTAGGGATATGCATGCGGATGTATTCCCAATTTCCACCAGTCTGGTCGCCTGACCATATGCCTGCATAACGCTGTGTCCCCGCCCAACCATCCAGCGAGATTACAAATGGCCTTGCATCGGCATTTTTCGAAATTCCTTCTGCCGCCTGACGTACCGCATTCAAACCGAACGAATAGCCGGATCCGACCCACGCGACATCTGTTTTAACCGCACGCGTACCGGCGATGGAAACTTCGCTGGCAATCTGGTCAAGATTGCTTTGCGTCCACAGCCCTGTTTCAAACCCAAAATCCTTTATTTTAGTTGTAAAGTTTTTTAGATTGTCAATACTGCCGTAGCCGCAGCCGTAGCCGTCATTCGGAAGAAACCAGCCAACCGGCATATCATTCTTTTTATAATCTTCCGCAACCTGCAAGCCGACTGTCATTAAAGTGTTTTTGTAGCCGTTGGCGTTGCCCTGATAAAAACCGAATTTAGGCATCAGAGCAGGATTCCCGGTTAATTCAACATAATCCTCTAACACGCCGGGATTATTGCCTTCTACAAAGTAAAACGCGTCAAAACGTTGCTCATTGTGCATAAAGGTAGCTGTTTTGTGAAAGTCATATGTTCCAGCTTGAAAAGTGTTCCTTAAAACACCATATCCCTCGGTGGACATATAGAACGGATTGGGGCTTGAAACACCCCCGTCGTTCCAATTGTTTTCATTTGCGATTTGTATTATTTTATTCTTATGTGAGAAGTAGCCGTTTTGCTGGCCGCCACCATAAAAATACTCGTTTTTGTCTGTTTCAAGAGTCTGTGTGGTACCCTTACTATCATACTTGATGGGTTCCTTCTCTTTCCACATCAGCTTATTATTTTTTTTATCATATAATTGCATAATGGGAATGGTTTTTCCAATGTTTAGTTCAACAGCATCGGTGGAAATAACGTACTTATCAGTCTGTTGTGTAATCGTCGGCTGAACAAGATATTCTCCTTCATATTCCTTTTCAGTTTTGCTGACAATGGTTGTTGTGTGGCTGGGGTTTCTTGGTTGTGGGTTCTCAGGAAAAACTCCGCCCGGCTCCATATCCAGACGAAATACACTGTTTTTCAAAAAAGTGATTCTCATTTTCTCACCTGTCGAGAAACTTAAGTTCACTTTATTTTGGGTTGCGGTACACTCCTTGACATTGCCAAGCTGATGAACATCATTGCTACCATCTACTTCCGCCGCTTTCACTGGTATAGCCATTCCGGTGAGTGGTGACATGGCAATCAGGGTGCCCAATACAAAGCCCATAAATCCTCGAAGTATTTGTTTCTTTTCCATAAAAATCGATCCTTTCATTTCAACTCCTTTGTTTGCATGTGAACGATGATTTAACTTCAAGAAATTTTTCGCCCATTATAATCCCATTGGATTCACCCCTCTCCTATAAATCCAGGTTTTAATTTTGCCCTTCCCATATATAACCATTGAGAATGGAGATTCATTACAGGCTTGGCGGGTTGTCAACTCATCAACAAATACCAGTCCGGTTTTTAGGGGATAAAGCTCTATAAGCAAGCCATTAGAGTTCTCATTACTTCCTTGTTTCCATGAAATGTTGATTTGTAAAAATAGGTAATTATTACATTTTTTACCAATTAGCTTAACAAACTAATTTTACGGTTCAAAAAATAATATTGATTTAGAATTTCATACATTAAATTTGCACAATCAATATTTGTTGTAAACTGAACTACTACCGGCTAATTTGTTTGATTCACTTTTATCCTAACTTTCTCATGTTTTCTTTTGGCGCCAAAATATCATCCGGTGCATCAACTGCAATTTCGAGTTATTGTTGGTTTTCATCACTTTCACTTATGGCAATTTCAAACGATTTAACGCCGTTGTTTATTTAATAAGCATCGGATTGTAGATTTTAG
This sequence comes from uncultured Caproiciproducens sp., assembly GCA_964517505.1. Lineage (GTDB taxonomy): Bacteria > Bacillota > Clostridia > Oscillospirales > Acutalibacteraceae > Caproiciproducens. The sequence continues at coordinate 180,181 of CAZFED010000001.1, forward strand.
TTTTCTGGACATATAAAAAGCCCAGCATCCACATGGATACTGAGCTTTTGGGTTATGGAGGCAGGATTTAAACCTACGGCCTCCTGGTTATGAATAACCCGAATATAAATACAATCATAATTATATTGTTATGATTACTTTTTGATCGGAAAATAAATTTCGGTAACATACTCATTCGGAGAAATGTTATCTTCGCAGCCCCTAATATACAACTCAAACGGTGATCCGCAAATAATATACCCCTCGTTTTCAATCCACTCCACCAGTGCAGCATAGCATTTTGTGAAATCATCGTAGGGTCCTACATGGGTTGCAAAGCAGCAAAATCCCGGAGCAAATGTCCTCACATGCTCAACGTTGCCACCCGACACCTCGACTCCCACTTCAACATCAGTACTCTCCGGGTTAAACTCCTCATCGTAGTAAACGGACATAAATGGCCCGCATGGCTTCAAGCTGCCTTTTTCCATACCCGCACATAAGTCGTCGAACGCTGTGCCCAAATCCTTAAGGCCCATCCTTCTTCTGAGGCTGTATATGGTTTTTGGCTGAATCTCGATTGTTTTAATCACATAATTAGTATCCATAATATTTTCACACCTTTCGATCTTTTCGATGTCCTGTTCCATTTGGAGCAGGACGTATTTCTGATAATGAATGTGCTGCTCAATCTCTTTTCTCTTGGATTTGATACAGTCGGACAGATACCCTGCATCGTTTTTAGCAACGATTACGGCAATTTCGGGCAGGGAGAAATGATACTGCTTCAGCCTTGATATGAGAAGTATGCCCCGAAGCTGTGAAACTTCATAATACCGATAGCCAGATTCATCGCTGACGTGTCCGGGTTTAAAAAGACCGATCTGATCATAGTAGCGGAGCGTCTTCGTGGACACTCTGCTGATTTTGGAGAATTCCCCTATTGTAAGCATAAAATCACCGCCTGATATTTATAGAACATGTTCTGCTATTGAGTATAAGCGTTCCAGTAAGGGTAAAGTCAAGTGATTTTTTAATTTTTATTTAAATTAAGCAATCTGTTTGTCTCGAGTTTCTTTCTTATTCACCGATAATACACCCATCTAATCATTTGTGTTATCTTAATTAAATCACTGATTTAGTATGATAAAAATAGCACCTACACTTTGAATTTCGGGTGCAGTTTATGATATACTATTATTGAAAGGGTGATAGTAATGCAAAACTTTATTCCAAAGCAAAAGCTGAGCAAAAAAGCACAGCGAGAGCTGAACCGCGCCAAACGAAGAACATGGGGTGCGCTGAATCCTGCAACCAGAAAACCCGAAAATCCAAAGGCATACAACAGACAAAAGGTTCAAAAAGGAGATGATTACTCACTCCATTTTGAACCTTTTTGCTTTGCTGGTTTTAATTCTGTTTTATTTTTCCATCGTCAATCGATGGGAGGCCCTACGAACCTCAAATCCGGAATGAACTTTTAATACTCATACACTCGATTATCTGGGACAATTACACTATTCCTTATTCAAATCGGTCATTTGTTCATTGTCCTTTGAAGATCTTAATGTGAATTTACCAACAATATTCCTCATTGTTACTGCTTGTGAGGACAGCTCTTCACTGGCGGCTGCGCTTTCTTCTGCAGTCGCGGAGTTGGTCTGAACTACAGCTGAAATCTGCTCAACGCCCTGTGTTACCTGATTAATTGACTCAGCCTGTTCTTCAGAGGCATGTGCAATTTCATCAATAAGATTTGTAACTTGGCTTGCTCCTTCCACAACTGTCAGCATAGCTTTTGCAGTTTCGCCTGCAAGCTTTGTCCCATTATCAACAGCTTTCACTGTATCATCAATTAACACAGTAGTATTTTTCGCCGCCTGCGCACTCTTACTTGCCAAATTGCGAACTTCGTCAGCAACTACTGAAAACCCTTTGCCAGCTGTTCCTGCTCTTGCTGCTTCGACTGCGGCGTTCAGCGCAAGAATGTTAGTCTGGAACGCAATATCATCAATTGTTTTGATGATTTTGCCTATTTCACTCGACTTCGTACTGATTTCTTCCATTGCTTGCAGCATTTCGTGCATTTGTTGGTTGCTATGTTCAATTTCTTCTACCGTTTTTGTAGTCCTTTCACTTGCGGTTTTTGCATTAGAAGCATTTTCATTTACTTTATACATTATTTCATTGGTAGTTGCAGCCAGTTCCTCTGTAGAGCTTGCTTGTTCCGCCGAACCCTGAGACAATGCCTGGGCACTGCCCGATACCTGTTCAGAGCCAGTTGCCACTTGATTGGCAGACTCTGAAATTAACGACATAGTCTCATTTAATGAATCTACAATTTTTGCTGTTAAAGTTTGTATTGAACTAAAATCCCCCGGATATTCTTCCAGATATTGGACATTAAGATTTCCGTCAGATAATTCGTTTAATATATAGCTAATATCTGTTATTATTTTAGAAAGCGAGTCTACCAATTCTTTTGTGGAATTAGCAAGTATACCTGTTTCATCGTTTGATTTCACCACAGGTACAGGAGAGTGTAAGTCACCTTGAACAAGCTCACGAAGTCTATTTACGCATAATAAAATAGGAGACACAATGCGCTTAGACATAAAAATCGCAATGAAAATTCCTATGATTATAGCAACAAGGCCACAGGCTATCGTTAATATAATTGATAAAACGACTCCCTGTAAAAACTCGGATTGTTTGACAAACACACCAATGCTCCATCCATTCGAATCAGGAATTGGCGCATAAGCTTGTCCCCATCTCGCTTTTGCAAAATCATAATAACCAAAACCGGTTTTTCCTTGGAGCATCTCTTTTTCGACCTGTGCCATCATTTCATATTCTTTATCCGTTTTCGATTGATTAGTGGAATTGATTTTCATCACAAGACTTTTGTTGGGATGTGCCATTGTATTGCCATTTTTGTCGAGTATATAGGCACAGCCTGACTCACCAATTTTAATACCTGCTACAATATTAGACAGATCCAACATATCCGGTTGAAAACACACAACTCCGATTATTTTAGTATCGGGTATACCATTTTCCCAGATGGGGGCGCCTACAATAACGCCATTATTTCCTGTCTTTTTGTCTAATAGAGGCCCATCCATATAAGATGTTCCTTTGAGAGCAGCCTTAAAATACTCCGTATCTGCATAGCTCTCATTGTCAAAAATACTGCTGCCGTTTAAATTAATTATGTTGTATCCTGAATACCCTTTAGATTTGGCTTTTTTCTCCATATACGTTTTCTTTTCTGATACCGGCACGGAAGGGCTTGCCAAAAGAGGAGAACAGCCTGTTTCTATCGCTACCTGTTTTGCAACATCCATTTTGTTCGCGACATTTTCTGATGCTACTTTGGCAGTTACAATCATATTTTTTTCCAACGCGTTTTTAGTTGTTACATAATTCAGATAACAACTTATACCGCCAACAATTAGGCTCAACAGAAGTATAATGCTAATAATTACTGTTAAAATTTTAGTTTTAATGCTTTTCATGTTAATTCAAACACCTACTCATTAATAATCAAGCGAAATATAATTACTTGCTTAACAATAAAAACGAAATTTTGATTATTAACACAGGTATAGTTTCATGAAACTATATATTAATTATTTGTGTAACCGTTATAGCATTGCTGAAGTATCACCGGTGTATGCAATGGTACTTCAGCAATGTTAAAAGACCATATATTCTTTAATCGCCCTCTGGTCTTCTGTCTGACCTCCCTTAACTAGTTTTGAATGTATTCTGCTAAAGCTTTTGTATTTTTTCTGCTATATCTACGTAATATCCTCTACACCTTCTACGAAATTTTGGTGCAAACACGATATAATATCTTTTGTTCCATTCTTATGTGGTAAACGATTATAATCATTAATTTCTATTATTGTTTAGTAGTTTTAATTTCCGCTATATATATTATCGGATGGATTGGTAAATAATTAACAATATTTGGTAAAAATCGTATAAACCTACACTAAAAGTTCCTGCTGCGGATGCACTGCAATCTCGTCGGCAGTTCGTATAACATGGGCGTAAATATTTCAATCCCACTCGGCTGAATTCAGCTGGGTGGGATTTTCTATCGTATTTTTTCATACAAGTCATCACACACGTCTAAGGCTTTTTTTTGCAATTTCACTCTTTTTTTCTGTGTTCTACAATTAGATGCTCTTCCAATCGATATGGCTTTCCATAGACAAATAGTTTTTTGGGTGTTCCGCTTTTTAGCGTAAATTTGCAAAGATTCTCCGTAACATACACACAAATCAGGCTATCTTCATAATGAATCTGAAACCGATACACGCTCCAGTCCTTGGGTAGGAAAGGTGCGAACCAAATGCCGCTTTCCTTCAGCCGAAATCCGGCAAATCCATATACGATGGACATGTAGGTTCCGCCCATACTGGCGGTATGAATGCCGTCCTTTGTATTGTGATGCGTGTTTTTGATATCCAACATTGAGGTTTGGCAAAAATAATTGTATGCCTTTTCCTCCATGCCAAGTTTTGAAGCCATGATGCTAAAAATACAGGTGGAGAGCGAAGAATCGTGCGTGGTTAACTGTTCATAATACTCATATGAATTTTTAATGGTAGAGTATTCCTGTTCATCCTCCAGCAAAAAATGGGACAAGACCGTGTCCGCCTGCTTACACACCTGATGACGGTAAATATACAGCGGATGATAATGCAGCAGAAGCGGAAAATTCTCCTTTGGCGTGGCAGGAATATCCCACTTCTCTTTTGCTAAAAAGGAGTTGTCTTGTGGATTAATGTCCAACTTTTCGTCATAAGTATAATACATATGGTCGGCTGCGCGCTGAAATTCTGTGATTTCTTCCTCCTGAAGGCCGATTTTTTGAATGATTTCCGTCCTGTTGTGTTCCTTCAGCATACAGTAGAATTTCACAGCCCAAATCAAATTGTACTTGGCGATGGAGTTTGTATAATAATTATCGTCCACCAGGCAGGTGTACTCATCCGGTCCGGTCACATCATTGATATGAAAAATTCCGTCCACATAATTTCCAACATCCTGCCAAAGGCGGGCGGTCTCAAAGACGATTTCTGCGCCCTTCTCCGCTATAAAATCAAAATCCTTTGTCATCAAATAGTATGCAACAACGGTGTATGTGATATCTCCGTTGATATGGTACTGTGCGGAACCGGATGGAAAATAGCCTGAACATTCTTCTCCGGAAATCGTGCGCCACGGGTATAGCGCACCTTTTTTATGACCAAGCAACTTTGCCTGTTTTCGTGCGGCGGGTAAGAATGCATAACGGCAGCCAATTAGACTTTTGGCTGTTTCGCGCTGGGTAAGAATGAAAAATGGCAGCATGTATATTTCTGTATCCCAAAAATAATGTCCTTCGTAGCCCTCGCCGCTAAGACCTTTGGCCGCGATATTACTTACCGAGTCCTTACCCACGGCCTGGAGCAACTGATACAGACTGTAGCACAGTGCCTTGGCCAATTCCTTATTTCCGTCAATTTCAACTGAGGATTTCCCCCAGAACCTTTTCAAATAATTCTTCTGGTCATCATAAAGCTTTTCCACGGGGACAGCTGTAACTTTGTCCAGAATGTGCAATGCGCTTTCCGGTGTGGAGGGATAACGACGCTCATCACAAAGCACCGTGTATTTAAGCAGCCGAAGTTCATCCCCCGCTTGAACCTGGGCGGTCAGTCCTTCCTTAAGCACGTCTTCCATAACAGCGCGTTCCACTTTGCAGGAAACAGACAGACGATTTTTCACGGCGGAGGTAAGCTCCAGCCCAGAATGTGCCGCCTTTACCCTAATGACGGAAACATCTCCGTAAAATTCCGCTTCCTGCTTTATAATATGCTGCACTGCTGTGGCGGAAACACGGGGGTCGTTCGGGTTACAGTAATTTTCAACATTGCCGGAATGGGTGGAGATGAATTTTACATCCCCGGAGAAATTGATTGATTTAACCCGATAGTCAATGAGAAAGAGCGGAAGAACCGTGAATGATGCCATGCGGGTAATCAGTATTTCCAGTTCATGACCATTGGGCGAAATCCAGTGCACACTGCGCTGGTATAATCCGCGCTCCATATCCATTTTTCGGGAGGAGGTGAGCACCTTTCCATCAAACATGGAAAATTCCTCCCCTCCTATTGAAAGGCGGATTCCCTGTGTATCCACCACATTGACGATGGTCTGCTTTTCCTCGGGAAAACCGTACAGCTTTTCACCGTATTCGATTTTGTCGGTGTCATAATAGCCATTGATGTATTGTCCTTGGATAGAATCATAGCCTGCCGGATAACCCTCCTCATAGTTCGCACGAACACCCAAATATCCGTTTGCAGTGTGAAACAAGCTTTCATTCACCATTAATGTCTCATTATCGAGGCTCATATTATTGACTTCGTAAATATATTGATTGCCATTCATTGTTGTTACTCCTTAACCGCACCTGAAACGAGGCCGGAAACAATCTTTTTTTGGAAAAGCAGTACGATAATCAGCGTGGGTATTGTAACAACAACCGTTGCTGCCGACACCTCGCCCCACAGAATTTGAAATTGCGTACGCAGAAAGGAAATGGCTACGGGTACAGTCTGAATGTTCAAGTCGGTGTTGAGAGTAGCGGTCAGCAGGTATTCGTTCCATGCCGCGATAAAGGTGATGATGGCAGTGGTAAACACTCCGGGTGCTGCCAACGGAAACACAATGCTCCACAGAGTTCTAAACGCTGAGGCGCCGTCTATTTTTGCGGACTCCTCAATGGACAGTGGGATTTTCCCAAAGTGCGCCACCATAATCCACACAGCCATGGGAATGGTAATGGTGGAATAGGGCAGTACAATAAAATAAGAATTGGTCCAATTCAGTGCGGTAAACAGATTAAAAACGGGACCAACGATAATCATCTGAGGAAACATGGAAACGACCAGTATCAGACCCAGCAGCAGATTTTTCCCTTTAAACTGGAAGCGTGAAATTGCATAGGCCGCCATGGTTGCCACCACAATCACATAAATCGTCGTTACGCTGGAAACAATCAAGCTGTTTTTAATGGAACTTAAAATATTTTTGCCCGTAAAAATTGCCGAGTAATTTTGCAGCGTAGCATGTTTGCTGAATACACGGAACGCACCGGCACCGAAAATTTCACTGGACGGTTTGAATGAAGTAATCAGAATCCAAAAAAACGGAAATAGAATAATAATCAAAAATACTGCAGCCAGCACATAGAATGCGATTTCCCAAAACTTTTTCATAGCAGCATTTCCTTTCTAATCCGTAGAGATTACATTCGCGCCCAGCACCTTGACGAACAGTGCGGCAATAATGAGTACACACACAAACATAAACATGACGATAATCGAACCATACCCAAAATTCGTCTGAGAAAACATCGTCTTGTACGCATAAATGGAAAGCGTTTCGGTGGAACCGCCGGGACCACCACCGGTCAGCACGGCGATAAGATCGTACACACGGAAGGCATCCAGCGCGCGGAACAGTACGGCCACCAAAATGGATGGTTTTAGCAATGGAAGCGTGATTTTAAAGAAAGTCTGTATTTTCCCCGCACCATCAATTGCGCTGCTTTCATACATACCCCGGTCAATGACCTGTAAACCGGCCAGCAGCAAAAGGGCCATGTAGGGGGTTGTTTTCCAAAAGTCAGTCAAAATAGCCGCAGTCATGGCTCCCCCGCCGCTCAGCAGCATGTGCTCCGGCGCGGAGATGAGCCCCAGTGAAGCGAAAATATGGGAAATGATTCCGTTGGAACCATCATAGAGGTAACTCCACATCAGCGCCGAAACTGCGGTCGGAATCGCCCACGGAATGAGTGCGCTCGTTCGAATGATGCCGATTCCTCGAATGGCCTTGTTCATAATAAGTGCAAGTGCCAAGCCGACCACAAATTCAAAAAACACGGACACAATTGTAAAAAGTATGGTGTGCCAAAGAGCCGTAAACAGCCTTGTGTCCCCTGCAATTTTTTGGTACCCCTTAAACCCGATAAAGTTTGAAGGCTCGACAGCCTTACTGACCTCTTCAAAAATCATCGGTAAGTTTTTTCGATTTTCAAATGAATCGTCCGGATATTTCTGATAAAGCGCATTGACCTCTGCCTTTAGGCTTTCGGTTTTCTTTTGAAACGCATCGCTCTGCCCCGCGGACAGCTTCCCCGTAGGAATTTCGGCAAACTCCTGCTGATATGCCTGCGCGCCAGCAACAACTGCCGCAAAGTCCTTTGAAGCAGCCTTGTCGTTCGCTACAGCACCGGCGTCGTCGTTAAGAAAAATCTTTATATACTCGCTGTTCTCTTTAAAAGTTTTGGCATTAAAGCTGCCGCTGAAGCTTAGCTTTGATCGTTGAATATCATTAAGCTGATAGTCAAAAAAAGTGTAAGAAAACGACGTTAGAATCGGCCAGATCGAAAAAATCGTAATAATGACCAGCAGTGGAAGAATAAAAAGGAACTGCTTAAATGTCATTTTTCTTTTCATAATTACCCCTCTCAGTCCAGATGTCAGTTTGCAAAAAAAAGGCGCGCACTTATTTCGTGCGCGCCCTTTTTGATTTACTTCAGCGCGTCCTGAACGGCGGTTACAGTAGCGTCAATATTCTGACTGCCGGACAGATATTTATGTATGTTGATTTGAATTGTATCGCTCGTCTTGGAATACTGTGCGGAAACCGGTCTTGCGATTGTTGTGCTCAGCGCCTTTTGGAATCCTTCCATAGTCAGCATCGGGTTGGCCGTTGTCACTTCGGTATCTTCAAGCAGCGCGTTAAATCCCGGAAGATATCCGCCCTTTGTGGACATAATCTTTTGGCCGTCTTTGCCTGCAAGATATTTCACGAATTCCCATGCGCCATCGGCGTTCTTTGAATTTTTGTTGAGCGCTAACAGCCAGCCGCCAACGCAGCCACCCTTTGGCAAAGGAGCAATGCTGACCTGACCGACCTTAACGGGTACATCTCCGGCTTTAATTAAACCATACTGGTACGGCCAGTTTCTGGAAAACACACTCTTGCCCTGTTTAAAGCTCGCATCCGTAGAGCCCTCGTTGTAATTTAAAACATCGGCAGGAACCACCTTGGAAGAAACATATTTCTTCATCATTTCCAAACCGGTCTTTAAATCCTTGAAGTTTGCCGTGAACTCATTGGCGTTGCAGGTCAGGCCCTCGTACTGTTTTGCCTGAAAAGCAAAACCGGTGTCGGTGCCTTTCTGCCCCTTATATTTTTCAGCCATCGCGTAAAGATCATCATATGTATAGTCCCCGCTGACAAGCTTCTTTGTGTCATCCGCGGATACGATATCGGAACGGAAATACAGCATGGCAACATCCGGGAAAAACGGCAGTGTGTACTGCTTGCCCTGATAGCTGCCTGAATCCATGGAGCCTTTGTTAAAATCAGACTTTTTAAAACCGGCTTCACTCATTTTAACATCCATCGGGCTCAGGTAACCGGCCGCCGCAAACTCGCCGGCCCAAACTACATCGAGCGAAAGAATGTCGTAGTCTGAAGAGCCGGAAGAAAGGGAAGTCAATAGTTGGTCGTGCATTTGTGCAGAATCATTTGTAAACTGCTGCCATTCCACCTTGTACTTATTCTGCGAGACGTTAAATGCGTCAATAGTCGCCTGCGTTGCAGGGGTTGAGTCCGCTTGCGCGCCAAATTTCAGGGTAACAGGACCTGCTGTTGGTTCCTGCGACTGGGCCTTTTGGCTTTCCGCAGAAACCGCCGCCGAGGATTGGGCCGGCGTGCCGGAGCATGCAGTCATCCCCAAAATCATGGTTAACATTAACAATGCACATACTAATTTTTTCACAAATCTTCCTCCTAATTTAAGTTTATTAATTTTCCACAGCCTAATTGAGTGACTTCATCATACAGCAAAAATAATGATATGTATTTTAAAACATTAAGGTTTATGTTATTATATTAATATTAATTGATTATTTATATTAAAAATAGAATGTACGGTGAATTTTATGGTTGAATTTGACGGGGTCGACTTAATAAAGGTGTTTCATTACTCGACGCAGCTCCCCATTTCTATTTTAAAAAACGGTAATATGGAACAATCCCTACCCGAGGACTTGACAACCGCTGCCACACTTGTAGCGGATGAATCTATTCTGAGCCTGAAATACGGTTTGCAGGAATACAACACCGTGCAATACATTTCCACAGAATACAAAGAACTTTTTATTGTCTATGTGATAGACGACTCCTATGTGATTGCGGTCGGGCCTCTGATGACGGAACCCATGCACAGCGGAGAAATCGTCAATATTATTCAAAGCAAAAAAGTACCCATCCACCTGAAAGCCCGTCTGGAAGCCTATTATCGGGACGTCGCGCAAGTCAGTACACAGACCTATTATTACTGCGGGCAGCTGCTGTCAACCATCTTCAGTGCCAAAAACATCTCTGCACCAAAGAATCCCCACCCCATTAGCACAGAAGTCAGCTCAATTAAAGAATATTTTCAGAACACCTATAAAAACCGTGAAAAACTGTTCACACATCCGCCCTTCTTCCTGGAAAAGAAGATTGTAAACCAAATCAAGATTGGTAATTTGGAGGGAGCTCTCAACACACTGGATGAAATCAATCTGCTGAACCGCGCCACACTGGCAAAAGATCCGCTGCGTTCCATGAAAGATTCCATTATTTGTTCCTGCGCCTTTTTTACCCGTGCAGTAATTGAAGCGGGTGTGTTCCCGGACATCGCGTTTACTTACAGCGATACTTTCATCCAGCAGATCGAAAAAATGGAAAGTCTGACAGCAGTAAGCAATTACGAGCGGAATATTTTATCTGAGTTTATTAAGCTGACAAAAGAAAACGCCTCGGCTAAGTACTCCCACGTGATTCTTTCCGCGATGCAGTATATCAATGACAATCTGACACTCAAGCTCTGTTTGAATGATATTGCAAAGCACGCCTATGTGCATCCTAATTATCTGAGCAGTATTTTCAAAAAGGAAGCCGGCTGTTCGCTCACAGATTACATTGCTCGCCGACGCGTGGAAGAATCCACTTATTTCGTCGCATATACCGATTTTGAAATTGCAGATATTGCTAATTTCTACCATTTTTGCAATCAAAGTTATTATATCACTACTTTCAAGCGTTACCTATCTATTTCGCCCAGTAAATACCGCAACAGCAACCGTCCGTCGCTGTAGCAAAAAGGTCCTTGCTTCCCCCGTTGATTTTTACATCCATTTGAAAATGCAGGAGGCCTGCAAGTATTTTAAAATGACGAATATGCTTGTGTACGAGGTTAGCAAAAAGCTAGGTTATCAAGACCCGTATTATTTCTCCCGCATTTTCAAAAAGGTAATCGGAATCTCCCCCCGGGACTATTGCAACAGCAGCGGGCTTTCCGGGGAAAGCCTTTGCTTAATTTAACCCGTAGTGCTATTAAAAAGTAGGTGAAAAAGATAAACTCCAACAAAAGTGATAACCTTAAATCACCTATAAATCACTATGATAATTGGGTAGAAGGAGCATCCAATTGTTGAGTGCTTGACCTCTCAGTCTTAGCCGCAAAAGAAGTTTCACCCCAAGATTCTCACAGAGCCGTATGAATCTCTCGATTCATACGGCTCTTGTCACTTTAATCTTACGGTATACCTCCGAAGAACCCAGTGTGCATACATTTTGGCTCTCTTAATGCCTTTCAACGGGACCGAATTACCATCAATATAAAAGCTCTCTTTGTTTGGCATCCCAAAATTTTGGGATGCCATTTTTTAAGGAGCCATCAAATATTCATTATATGAAGCGCAATGTATTCTTCCGAATTCCAGTAGAAACAAGGGCGACGCTCCCTTGTTATACCGTTTTTTGAACACCCCCCTTCAAAAAAGCATAGTTTTTGTGTGAGGTACAATCAAAAAACAGGAGTTGTAAAACAGTAAATTACAAAAATAATGACTATACAAAGAAACATTTATCTATCATACTAAAAATACAACAGGAGGGGACTACAATGAAACACTTGAGGAACAAAACAAAGGTTACAAACACTGGGCAGTTGTTTATAATCTCTTTGCCAGCAATATTATCACTCTTGGCCTTCTCGTATATTCCAATGTTCGGGTTGTTTATCGCATTTAAAGACATCAACTATCAAAAAGGTATTTTCAATAGTGATTGGGTTAGATTTAACAATTTTAAATTCTTCTTTGAATCACAAGATGCTTTGCGGATTACTCGAAATACTCTTCTATATAATTTAGTGTTTATTATAGTGGGGCTGTCCTTAGCGATTATCGTGGCAATTATGCTGTACGGCATGAGCCGACGAGCAGTAAAGACGTACCAGACCATTCTGTTTTTCCCATACTTTTTATCTTGGGTTGTAATAGGGTATCTGGCATACATATTTTTTAATCCCGCGTCCGGCGTACTTAACCAAATCTGTCACTTTTTTGGTACTGAAGCAGTCAATTGGTATTCCGAGACAAAATTCTGGCCATTCTTCCTGATTTTTTTTAATCTTTGGAAAAATGTCGGATATAATGCTATTATCTTTTACACTGGGTTAATGAGTGTTGACAGTTCGCTTTATGAGGCAGCTTCCATTGACGGTGCAAATAGCTTTCAGCAAAAAATACATATTACACTTCCAATGTTGAAACAGCTCATCATTATAATGACAGTACTTGCCGTTGGAAAAATCATGTGTGCAGACTTCGGTATGTTTTACTTCGTTCCCAGAGACACGGGTATGCTATACCCTGTGACCGATGTCATTGATACCTATGTTTACCGTGCACTTCGCGTGACCGGAGAATTGGGGATGTCATCTGCTGCGGCATTTTACCAGTCGGTGGTAGGATGTATTCTGGTAGTGACAACCAATCTAATTATTAAAAAGGTTAGTCCCGAAGACGCTATTTTTTAAAAAGGAGGCTTTTAAATGCGAAAATTCACTGTGGGAAAAGCGTTGTCTTTTCTCGTTTTGACGCTCATTTCCGCTACAATAATTATACCATTGATATATATGATATCGATTTCGTTTTCCAGTGATGCATCTGTGATTGAATACGGATATACTCTGATACCAAAAGATTTTACACTAGAAGCATACCGCCAGGCATTTGCTGTTCCGGAAATGATTTCGAGAGCCTATGGAGTCACCGCCTTTGTGACAGTCGTCGGAACTACCTGCTCTCTCTTTATAACTGCAGGTATTGCATACGTCGTTTCCAGAAAAGACTATGCTTATCGAAAAATCACCTCCATCTTTTTGTTTTTCCCATTGCTGTTCAACGGAGGTATGGTTTCCCAATATTTGGTGAACACTCAAATTTTCCACTTAAATGATACAATCTGGGCATTAATCCTGCCTTATGGCATCAACGTCTGGTTTGCGTTCATGATGAAGGGATTTATGACAAATATTCCATTTGAACTGATTGAGGCTGCGAAGATTGACGGTGCCAACGAGTACCGAACCTTTTTTGTCATCATTCTGCCACTGTGTAAATCGGCGCTTGCTACCATTGGATTGTTTTATGCTTTCGCGTTTTGGAACGATTGGTGGCTCGCAATGATGTACATTACGGACCTCAAGCTAGTCCCACTACAGTATATGTTACAGCGCATCATGCAGAATATCGAGTTCTACACCAAGCTGATGCCACCCGGAGTCGGCACTAATATCGCTATCCCAATAGAAGGAATGCGAATGGCACTCGCATTGATTGCCGCAGGCCCTATGCTCTTAGTATTCCCGTTCTTCCAGAAATACTTCGTCAAGGGAATTGCAGTCGGATCGGTGAAAGGTTGATTTTTCCATTAACCATGCGCAAAAACAAAAGTTTATTATACATTATTAAGGAGGAAAACAGTTATGAAAAGAAAGCTATCTTTATTGCTAGCGGCAACCCTGATTGTCTCATCTGTAGGACTGGCCGGCTGTGGAAACAGCGGTTCAAGTGCTGCTCCGGTGTCGACGGCGGTTACGTCCTCACAGGCAGACGGCTCAAAACAAGCACTGGAAGAAGTAACCCTTGAGTGGTATGTTGCAGTTCCCAGTGCGTCTCAAAGAGACCTTAGCAAGATCAATGAAGCATTCAGCGCTATTACCAAAGAGAAGATTAACGCAAAAGTAAACCTCCATTTTATCGATTTCGGAAGTTACGCCCAACAGATGCAGATGAAACTGTCATCCGGCGTTCCAATTGACTTGATGTATACTTCAAACTGGGCAAATGATTTCTACACAGACGTAGCTAAGGGCGCCTATCATGAGCTGGACTACGACAAAATCAAAGAACTGGCCCCAAATGTGATTAATGGTGTTCCAAAAGCTGCTTGGGATGCGGCAAAGGTAGACGGCAAGCTATATGCAATTCCTAACACACAGGTACTTGCAAGATGGCCAGCCATCATGCTTCAAACGAAATACATTGAAAAGTACAACTTTGATGTATCCACAGTCAAAGATATAAAGGACTTTACTCCTTTATTTGAAAAAATCGCCAAAAATGAAAAGGGTGTTTACCCTATCGACGTACACAAAGGTATTGATATTCTCGGCTTCTATATTTCCAAAATGGGATACGAGTATTTCGGAAATTCCAATCCGTTCGGTGTCAAACTGGGCGATAAAGATTTGAAAGTTGTCAATTTGTATGAGACTCCTGAAATGAAGGATATGCTGAATGTTCTAAGAGACTGGAATAGTAAAGGCATTATCCGCAAAGATGCTGCTACTGTTACCGATACCGCAGGCGAACTTTCAAACGGCGTGTACGCTTCTATCTTTGCCGTTAACAACCCCGACACCGTGGTGAACCAAGCTCGCAACTGGAAAGTGGAACCGAAAGATTTGACGATGGTTCCTCTATCAGACCCATTCTTAAGTACCGGCAGTATTGTTGCCACGATGACTGCGATAGGACAAAATTCCAAGAATGCTGAGCGTGCGTATATGCTGTACAACTTGATGTATGACGAAAAGGATACCAGACTGCTGAATTTGCTGAGCTACGGTTTGGAAGGCGATCATTACACCAAAGTTGAGGATGACCTGATTGAATTGAAACCAGACAGTGGATATTATGTGGACTGTGGCTGGGCTTACGGTAACATGTTCAATAGCTTCCGTACAAGCCCGAGTCAGCCAAAATGGAGACCTGCAGGACCAGATATTAACAACAAGGCCATCATTTCTGACATGATGGGATTCAGCCTTAATCCGACCCCAATTAAGAGCGAACTTGCACAAATCAGTTCTGTTATGGGCGAGTTGACTCCTGCATTGATGACAGGTTCCGCCAATGTTGATGAATGTTTAAAACAACTGAATGATAAGCTTAAAAAGGCTGGATCAGACAAAGTCCAAGCCGAAATCCAGAAACAAATCGATGCTTGGAAAGCGGCGAAATAATTAAATATGTTTAATGTCCATTGATTACCTATGACGTAAGGCTGCTTCGAGAACAAAATCCTCGAAGTGGCTTTGCGTTATAAACATTTAAAATCCTTATGTAATTATCACTGAATAATATTAAATAGGGCGTAATTGGAAGGAACTCAATTCATGCAAGTGGAAACTCTTGGATGAAAATCGTGAAAATTCCTGCACCCCTGCTGAATAGAGTAGGCAATTATAGAATAGGTTGTTGTATTGAAAAATGTTGAATTTCGTGTTAGCATTAATAACAAAACTGTGACTATTGATGAAAGTGGTGAGACAATATTATTAAAATAGGAAAACTAATGCGTGCTAAAAAATATCTGTTTCAGATCTATCTTGTAATCACAGTAGCTGCAATTTTACTGGTTACAACTGTGATGTGGTCGATTTATTACGCAATCAAAAATAACATATCGGAACTTGAACATAAAATGAGCATTGAAATGCTGACTCAAATTAAAAACAACATTGAATTCGTGGAAGAAACGAGCAGAAATTTATGCTTTTCCATTTTCTATGATAATAATGTACAGAGCCTGCTTCACACCAAAGATGACTATGATTATCTTTGTATGCAGAGTATCAATCGCATTTCGGATAGTTACACGGCCTCCACCCCCTCTATTGTTTCTATTTATCTGTATAACGACATGCGTAAGGAATACTATTCCACCTATAATGGCATTTACAATATCGACGAGGGTTTTGCCCGGTTGATTAAGGAGAAACGGCTACCGAACAATTTATCTCCGATTGTACGCACCATAGGGGATAAAACCGTCGTCACTTATTGCCTGCGTGAGTCCTACGACGGGTATACCGGAAGCGATTCCGCCATATTTGTCAATATGGATTTTAATTGGTTCATGAATTATATGGATACCATAAACCGGATTCGAGATGCAAAGAACGGTGTACTTTTCGTATTCGATAGGGATAACGTCTGTATCAACACCAGTATTGGTAAAGACGCCCAGCTGGAAGAAATCCAGAAGCTTCTATCCCAAAAGATTCAAGATATGCCCAAAGAAGAGGATGCCCTTGTGTTTAATCTCAACACCTCGCAGAATGCATACACTGGCACCATGCTCCGAGTGGACGGCTGCGATTGGAAGATTGCGCGGTTGTATCCCTATAACCAGCTTTTTTCGGGCATGGGTCAGATTCGGGTCGTCATCATTTTGGTGAATTTGATTACCGTAATTGTCATTATGCTGCTGTTTATGCTGGTAGCAAGAGGGATTTATCGCCCTGTTGACCGGCTTATGCAAAAACTAAATATAACCGATAAAGAAGGCGGTATTCAGGACGAATTTGGACGGCTGGAGCAGTATTACCTCGGTTCCAAAGAAGAGCTTCGTCAACTTGAGAACGAGAAGGAAACCAAATTTTCCATCATGCGCAAATATATGCTCCGAAAGCTGCTGGTTGAAAGCGATGTTTTCACCAAGAAAGAACTTGATGAGTTAAAAGAGCAATACGGTGTGCTCATAGACTTTAATGCCCCCATTAAGATGCTTATCGTTATGATAGACGATTTTGATTGTCTCGACTCCCAGTATGATATTAAGGCAGACAAAGCACTGGTGTTTTTCGGAATCATCAACATATTAAGCGAACTCTTTTCCGAACAATATCGCAACGAATGTGTACATATTGATGACCAGTATATCGTAATCTTATATAATACGAATTTGTCCGAATCTGATGAGTCTCCAGTAGAGATTGTAAGAAAAGCGGAAAAAATTGTTGGGCAGTTGTTTCACTTGACGTTTTCCATCGCTGTCGGAAACAGTATCAAGTCGGCTGACCGCATCAGCGCGTGTTACAACCAACTGACAGAGGCTTTTGGTAACCGTTTTATGCTGGGAAAGGGCTGTACAATCGAGGGGAATCGTCAGACATCCGAGCTATTTACTGACTATACCTTTGATGAGGAAGCATCCTTTTTGAAATACTTGTCTAATTTGCAGACTGAAACGGCACAAAAGGCGCTTTCCAAGCTGATTGACGAAATCAAACTCCTTGATTATCAGGGTGCATCTGTTGCCGCCACCCACCTGACCAATAGTATCCGACAAGTAATTTTTGAATTTAACAGATACCGCAAGACTCCAATTGATGCAGAGCAATTCCTTGTAAAGTGGGATCAGGTGCCAATGATTACCCTTGATGAATACCAAAAAGCGGTGGAGGATTTCCTCTTGAGTCTGGAATCCGATTCGGCCCAGGGGAATAATTCCCGGCACCAGATTCTGGCCGAGGCAATCCGCGACTATATTGATAAGATGTATGATGAGTACGAGTTAAGTGCTGCCTATGTCGCAGATATATTGAAAATATCCCCTGCACACGCCGGAAGAGTTTTCAAGGAATATACCAATATGACCATCCCTGAGTACATCAACTATGTACGGCTTAAAAAAGCAATGGAATGGATGAAAAGTTCTGATCTTACCATTGTAGAAATCATGGCTAAGGTCGGCTATCAAAATGAAAGCTACTTCTACAAGGTGTTTAAGGATAAGTTTGGAATGACGCCGCGGGCATATGTAAAATCAATTCACAAGAAATTCCACTGATAAAATCGAGTAGGAGGCCGCCCATAAATTGAGTGGCTGACCCCTCACACCACCGTGCGTGCTGTTCGGCACACAGCAGTTGAATCGTTTAAGTGCAGTACCTCGTATCTTTGGGATATGTCAACATATCCGATGGATTCGAAGTATTTGTTTGTTAAAAAGCGTGAAAAAACCGGACTTACGGCGACACACCAGTAGCCCAGCCGGATATTTGCCTATGCTGACCATACTAGAAACATCGGCCTGCCTACAGTGTAAATCGTAGACAGGCCGATGTTTTTTTAAATCCTATTAAACAGGATTTTTATTTTGATACGTTTTTCCTTAGAATTGCCTTAAGAAGCGATACCTATGTTGCCGTTACCCAATATAGCCATAGAGGGCAAATGTTTAAAAAACACCGTCGCTTATCGTAAATGATTGGTAAACTCCGAAAGGTTAACCACACAACTATCAAGCCGTGCTTGTTCCGCAGCAAAGGCTAACACATGGCTCTGCACTGACAGTTCTGCCGATGTAAGCCCTTTTGCCTTGCCATCCTGTCGCACGAGTTCCACGAAATCCTTGATGATGCCGTAATCGCCTCCGCCGTGGCCTTCCTGCGAAACGTTCAGCGTAATCGTTTTGTGGTGCCCGTCATTAAACCGAACATACTCAATAACACCTTGCTCGGATCGACCCGAAATCTCACCTTCCGTTCCCATAATCTTGATGGTGCGACCCTCCTCATATGTAAAGGCGTTCATTGTAAAGGAAGCGATGCAGCCATTGGCAAAGTCCATATTGACAACTTGATGGTCAACCACATCGTTATCACAATGGTAGACACAGCGTCCGTATGGTCCAGTTCTAAGCGCTTCCAGTAGTGCTTGAGGCGAGGTATCCACACTAACAACCTTGCGGATAACATTGGCCTGCCAAATTGTGTTGTGTTCACCGTAAATTTTAGGCGCGTAATAGGGGCAGTCGTCCCTATGGGGACAGCCATCCATACAACGAGCGGGCGCTCCTTCAGGTGCATTTTCCGCTTTGAAGTGGCTGAGGTGTCCAAACGAGGAAACATTGACACATGTACTTCCTGCCAACCAAAGCAGAACATCTAAGTCATGGCAGGATTTGGCCAACAGCATGGGACTTGACTGGGCGGTATTTCGCCAGTTGCCACGGACATAGCTGTGTGCTTGGTGCCAGTAAGCAACATTTTCCGCATGCTGTATGGACAGCACCTTGCCGACCGTTCCGCTATCAATCAACTGTTTGATTGTGGAGAAAAATGGAGTATATCGCAATACATGGCAAATGGAAAAAACCCTCTGGTATTTTTTCGCATAATCACCCATTGTAATGCATTCTGCCGGATTTGTGGACATGGGCTTTTCCAGCAGCACATGGTAACCGGATTCCAAAGCCTTTATTGTAGGTTCAAAGTGCATTCTGTCCTGCGTACAGATCATTGCGGCGTCCGCCATACGAGGCTGCGCCAACAAGGTTTCCCAGTCTGCATACGCATGAGCATCGTCAATATTATGAGCATTCTGAAATTCTCTACGCCTCTTTTCGTCCGGCTCCGCCACCGCTACAAAATGTAGCTCCCCTGGATTTTCAAGCGCGTAAGGCGCATAGGCTCCGGCCCCTCTCTGTCCTGCACCCAGCAAGACTGCGGTTATCTCTTTCAATTTAAACTCCTCCATTCATTTTGCTTGTATTTTAAGTATAGCATCCGCCTTCATAAATTTCTGGTGCTTATTTTTTATCAAAGCGTGTGTGAACTGTATATTTTACTTATCTTCCATAATGTAAACTGTACTTTTTGAGTTTATATTTCCATCCATCTTGCTAAGGTAATTAATATGTATGAGAATTTGTTATGATAAAATTAGAACGTATTAAATTCACTGATATGCTTTAATAACAATATAGTGAATGCCATTATATTTTATTTTAATAAAGAAGTAATTGGGGGAGATTGTATATGAAGCCGGGAGAAATTTTCAGAAGCTCAATGATGGATACATCGGTTGATGACGCTGACCGTGAATGGTGTTATCTTGCAAAGTCAACTACCGTTATTGGTGTTCCTTTTCAGCCCGATGTGACACAGGTAACCTTTGATGGAGCGTTATTTACAAAGCATGCAGAACTATGTTTCTTTTATGGAATGAATCTTAAACCTCTTTTTGCACGACAGAAAACCTTCCTAGAGGGATGGATTCCTGCTGTGGTCTATGACTGGAAGGATGGAGATTTACATTATGATATTGAAATGTTTGCAGCCCAGTTGGATGGAGAAGACGAAAGCAATACTGTAAATTTTATAAGAGTAAATATAATAAATACAGGAACTAATTGTGTAAAAGCCAAGTTTACCTCAGCACTACGCAATATTGGAAAGGATTATAGGTTTAAAGGCTTGGATTTTTCAGAAGGTGCAGTGTCCAAGTATATCGGCATGGAGTTTTCGGAAGATTGGGTTTATGGGATGACGAATAATAAAGTCATTCGTGATAACAAACTAGTGTATACTTTTTCGCCGTGTTCATTTAAAGAAGCTGTATCGGGTGAAATATACAGGGAAGAATTTTGCGGGAAAAAGCATAATATAAAAGAGGATTCAGAGGCATGCCTTGTGCATTATGAAAAGGAGCTTACTCAGGGAGACAGGGCTACTTTTATTTTCAAAATGCCTAGAGTTCCTGTTGGGTTAAATCAAAATGAAATTATAAAAAAAATTGACAAGGCAGATTATAATACATACCGCAATAAAACCATCAATTACTGGAAGGAACTAATTAAAAAGGGTGCAGCTTTTTCAATTCCCGAGAAAAGGGTTCAGGATGCCATGAATGCCAGCTTAGTTCACCTTTTGCTTGCCACGCGTACACGGGAAGGAAAACGCATCCAGACTGACGGGCTGCCATATCCGAACTTCTTTTTAACCTCCTTTCCTCAAATGGCTTTGGCTTATTTGAATACAGGGCATGCAGATTATGTAAAATATAATATTCTGAACGCAGTTTCACAGCAAGAAGAAGATGGTCTCTATTTTGATAAGTCACTTGCACACGGAGGCATTATACCTACGGCACACGGACATACCATGTATGCTGTAGCCATGTATTGCTTAGTGAGCAGAGATATGGATACTGCGGTAACAATTTATTCAAGTATCAAAAACGCTGTTGGTTATATTGAAAAATCAATATCTGAGGATGAATTCGGACTTCTTCCTCCTACCTACTCTTATGATAACGAAATGATTGATGGACATTACACGTCAAACAATATCTGGACTCTTTTAGGTCTTCGGTATGCAATCCGTTTGGCCCGTATGTTAGGAGAAATGAAGGATGCAGATTCATGGATATTACTTGAAAAAAACTATCTGCAAAACATTATGAAGGGTATTGAAGCTTCAACAGATGTGGATGGCTATGTTCCAACGGGATTGTACCCGTTTTTGACAGGTAAATCCACAAGCAGAGGCTTTGAGGAGTATCAGACAAACTGTGATTGGGAGAACATGCTGCTGTCCTACCCCACTGAAATACTTAAGCCTGACGATTACAGGGTGAAGGGGTCGCTGTCGAGGATAAGGCTTGGCTATGAGGAAGGGATTATGACATACCGTCACGGTATGCACCTGCACCAGTATATTACAGCCAATCTAATTGAACAATACATGGTAAGAGGAGAAGCGTATACAGCTCTAAAGGACTTTTATCATTTGCTGCTTCACTGTGGTTCAACACATGAGGGTTTTGAAAATCTTGTAAAGCCATGGACAGACAGGCATGTTGAAGAGGAATGCCCAGCGCCGCATGCATGGGCAGCGGCAAAAATTGTATTTCTTACACGAAACCTGCTTGTACATGAATTTGGAGGGCAAGCTGGGATTTTCCCGGAAGAACGTGATCTTTACCTGTTCTCTGTACTATCACCCGAATGGGCTTTACCTGGGCAGGAAATATCCTTTAAAAATGCACCTACCGAAATGGGAACATTATCTGCAAGTTTAAAGTTCTCAGATAAGGGTGCTTGCTTAAGAATATCGGGGAAATTTCATACTCCGCCTCGTTCACTGAGAATCCGGATTCCGTATTTCAAGGAATTGACTGATTTCACTACAGATGCACATGAGTATAGTGTGGAAAACAATTGCATAACACTTAGCCCTGATGCTTCGATGCTTCAGATATCCTGGAAGGATAAAGATGAAGCTCATATTGGAACCTATGAGGAGATTTTAAAAGCCTACCGTTCAACCAATTCCTTTGAAGGAGTTGATGATAGGTATTGCCCTATTATTAGAAAAGGAGAGCAGTTCATAGAGAATGATGAAATACGTACAAGTCCTCAACCGTTGAGTTTTAAGCTTGTATTGGAAGCATTCCGGCATGAATATGAAAGAAGATGCCTTGAATTCACAGCACAAGGGGGCAGTTTGACAAAGGTTGAAGCGCCGGTTATGTCAAAAACGAATTAGGCAGCATTTAATAAACTATTTAAGGTAAATTATATATATATAAATCTAAAAACAATTTTAATTTCAAAATGATGTGCACCCTGTCAAGTAGACAGACAAAATAATAAAAAGTCTTTGTTGGCATTCTCAAATTTGAGGATGCCAATTTTTTTGTTAGGCGGCCGTCAAATATTTATGGAATTCAAGTGGTGACATACATTTAAGTCTTCTCCGGTAATGTTTGTTGTTGTAATAATTAATGTATTTTGTTACTGCAATTTCAAACGAGCCATAGTCATCAAATTTGTGGGGGTAATACATTTCGGATTTTAATATTCCCCAGAACCTCATCGGGCCCTTGTTGTGCAAAACTCAGGATGTCTTGAATCAACAAGATATATGCAATCCTACTTTAATGGTATATAATTATATATAGCAGATTAAAATATTGGTTCAAAAAGCCACTGTTGGATGGTTCTTTTTAAATTAAGCTAATTTATGGGGTGAATTGACTTGAAAAAAGCAAATAATGAAGATTTATTTAAAAGAGAACGGATTGAGATTTTTTTTAGTTCAGATAATGGGCTTTTTAAATTTGTTTTAGGCAGAGTCAATCATTTGAAGGCTTCACAACCCATAAACACGCATATTCATAAGGGTTCTATTGAGGTCACTTATCTTGTCAAAGGCAGACAAATCTATATGGTAGATGACAAAGAGTATGAATTAAACAGTGGAGATATATTTATAATATTTCCCGATGAAATACACAGTTCGGGGCAATATTTCGAAGATAAATCTCTGTCGTATTTCTTTCAGATAAATACAGAAAATAATGGGAATTTCATGGCATACAGGAAGGAAGACGGCGAGAAGCTGTTGCAGGCATTAAGGAATATAAGGCTAAGGCAGTTTCGCGGGAAGCTAAAATTCCAAGAAATATTTGACAATATAATAGATGTGTACTTCAGTCCAAATCCATTTAAAAATGTGCTCATCCGCTGTTTAATAACAGAATTTATTGTAGGTCTGGTGGAGAGTGAAAAGTCTACGGACTCAAAAGAGCAAGAAAATATGCAGCAGGTTTTGGAATACATAGAGCGAAATATATTTGATGAAATAAGGATTGATGATCTAGCCGGTATTATGCAGTTATCTGTTTCATATTTTGTAAAAATGTTCAAGGGTCAAATAGGCATTTCTCCACACGAGTATATTTTGAGGAAAAAAATAGAAACATCGAAAGATATGCTTGCGGTAAGCAACTACAGTATTATCCAAATAGCTTACACCCTGGCCTTCTCATCAAGCCAGTATTTTTCTACAGTGTTTAAAAGATTTACAGGTATTAGTCCGTGTAAATACAGAACTAAATACAAAAAAGAAAGTTTGTAGACAATATCGGTTCATCAGAAACTCTGAAACCTCATTTCTGATAACCGTTTTTTGGGGTGTAGTCACAGTTGTAAATCATGATAGGGATTTACAGATTGACTGCTATTGCCTAGAATCGTCATTTTACATTTAAATAGTTTTGATAGTACAGCATATTGTATCGGTGTATAATCGTGCATTTCATCTACTAACAAATGCTTTATATAATGATAATGCATCTTGGAATTTAAACATTTTTTGAATCAGGCAAAATTTCGATTATATCGTCAAGAGTACAGTTAAGACTTCTACATACCTTTGCAAGAACATCAGTTGTTACAGTTTCATTTCGACTTAATTTATTCATAGCATAGCTTGTGAGCTGTACTGATTTTGGTAAATTTTTTTCTTGATATTTCCGTCAAGTAACGACGTGGGTCGAAAAAAGGAATATAATGACAAACTGAAGAGGAGGTAGAAAATATGCCTACAAATGGGAAAAAAGAAAATGGATTACAAAAAAGCTTGGGGTTAATTTTCGTTTACACAGTAGCGACAGGTTCTATTTTTACTTATGTAAGTTATTGGGACTCTGTATTTTTCACATACTGTGGTGCCGGCACATTCTTAGCATTCGGTCTTATGACACTTGCAATTCTACCAATTGCATTGGTGTACAGTGAGTTGTCTCCGTTGTTTCATACAGCCGGAGGTGAATTGATTTACAACACGGTAGGGTTCAATAAGCATATCGGCTTTTTAGCATCCTGGCTGATTATGGCTGCATGGATTTCCGTTCCCCCTGCTGTTGTTATGGCCGTTGCTACTTTCATTAGCCGTACATTCGGTTTGGGATTAACGTTCGAGAATACCATGCTGATTGGTGTTGTTATTCTAGTGTTGGTATTCATTATGAGTCTGCAAGATATTCAATTCCTTGTAAAAGCACAGGCTACCTGTCTTTTTGTTAACATTGTTACGACGATAATTACAGGTGTACTTTTGCTGTGTTCCGGACATTGGCACTTTGCAAACCTGGCAAATCTGTTCCAGTCCACTCTTGAGCCAACAAACGGAATTCCTGGATGGATTATCGGTATGGCATTGTTGATCACTCCGTTTTTTGGTTTTGAAACAGTACCTCAAATGGTAGAAGAAGGCGACTTTCCAACTTCAAATACCAAAAAAGCAATATGCGGCTCTGTCATTACTTGCGGAACAATTTATATGTTCTTCTTCTTCTGCGT
The DNA here is from genome assembly GCA_964517505.1 of uncultured Caproiciproducens sp. Lineage (GTDB taxonomy): Bacteria > Bacillota > Clostridia > Oscillospirales > Acutalibacteraceae > Caproiciproducens. The sequence continues at coordinate 205,300 of CAZFED010000001.1, forward strand.
GGCTGGGTTGGATTCTTTTGACAACTTGATGATGGGCAATGCAAAAAACGGCCTTATGACCATTACTGCAATGCAAAATCTTTTAGGCTGGAGAGTTTGGCCTTTAATTTACGGATGTGTTTCAATCTTGATGGGCATGACTGCCTCAATCCTTGGTTTCTGGATGTCAATTGTCCGTATGATGTACTCTATGGGTAAAAAGAATTTCCTGCCTGAAATTTTCACAAAGGTAAATAAACATCAGCAACCGATTTTGCCAAACATTTTCTTGCTTTGTGTTAGCTTGACTTTCATTTTGATTCAGAATGCAACAACATTTATGAACGATTTCTTCAACCTGATGTCATTTGGATGTGCTTGTGCGTATGCACTGACAATGATTTCTGCTATAAGAATTCATAATAAGCATGGCGAATGGTATGCTGATAACAAGAATATTGTTAAAGGTGGCAACTTCACTCGCATCTTAGCAATGATTATTATGGTTGCAATCGCATTCTTCTGTACTCTTGGTCAAGGTAAGGGTTCATGGATTTCGTTTGGTGTATACATGGGCATTGGCGCAGTAATTTGGCTGTGGATGGTACTGATAAAATGGAAGAAATCAAAAGTAATCATCGAAACACCCGATGGAAATAAAGAATTTTAAATGATAAGCACATTTTTGTAACTAAAAAGCTTTGCATCGTTTTCACACTATAATGTATTAAAAAAATAACATAAATAAAGGAGAAATAAAAATGGCTAAATTAGACAATAAAGTAGCACTTATTACTGGTGCAGCAGTTGGACTTGGTGAGGGTATTGCAACCGCTTATGCAAAACACGGAGCAAAAATCTGTATGGTCGACCTTTCAAAGGATGTAGAAAAAACAGCAGAAAGACTTCGCAAGGAGTACAATGCAGAAATTATTACATTTATTGGTAGCGTATCGGACAAGGAACAAATGAAGGCAGCCGTAGCCCAGACTGTTGAAAAATTTGGAGAAATCAATGTTGTATGCTGTAACGCCGGCGTTTGCAGACTTGCCCCATTTGAGGAAATGACAGATGCAATCCGTGATTTCCACATTGAAGTTAATATCAAAGGCGTATGGAATACCTGTCAGTCAGCTATCCCATATATGCTGAAAAACGGTGGCGGCAACATTGTTATTGCTTCTTCTGTAACAGGTGATCTTGTAGCTGATGCAGGTGAAGCAGCATATGCAATGTCCAAAGCAGCTTTAGTTGGTCTTACAAAAAGCCTCGCTGTTGAATATGCAGACAGAAACATTCGCGTTAACTGCACACAGCTTGGCTATGCAAGAACACCAATGGTTGAGAAGATGGCATTAGAATCCAATCCGACAGATCCGGAAAGCGTAATCAATGATATCGCAAAAGGTGTTCCTATGAAGAGACTTGCTAAACCTATTGAGGTTGGTGAGTTGTTCGCATTCCTTGGAAGTGATGAATCCAGCTACTTAACAGGTTCTCAGATTGTTATTGATGGTGGCAGCACACTTCCTGAAACAGTGAGTATCGGTACAAACTAAAATCTAAATTAATAAGATTATTAAAAAGGAGCGGTTTCAATTTTTACTAATCACTAAGGATTGTAAAAATTGAAAATACAGCTCCTTTTTGCAGCATATAATTTTTTTAATGTATGAAGGGTGGGGAAATTTGTGACTAATAATAATTCAGATAAGGGTCAATTAAGTGAAACAAAGCTAAATCGCAGTTTAAAATTGATTTATGTATATGCAATTGCTGCCGGTGCAATTTTTACATTTATAGGCTATTGGGACTCTATTTTCTATGAATACTGTGGACCCGGAACTTTTTTAGCTTTTATCTTAATGACACTTTTAATTCTTCCAATTGCATTTGTTTACTGTGAAATGACACCTTTGTTTCCTAAAGCCGGCGGCGAGTTAATTTATAATACTGTCGGCATCAACAAACACTTTGGATTTTTGTCCGCATGGCTGATTATGGCGGCGTGGATTGCTGTTCCGCCGGCGGCAGTTATGGCAATGGTACAGTGGGTTTTCCATATTGCAGGAATTAGCAGTAATTTTACAATTATTGAAATTGTTGCTGCTGTTTTGTTGATAGGATACTTTATGATAAGCTTGCAGAATGTTGAAATTGCAGGAAAAATCCAGTTAATCATGCTAATATTGGCAGTAGGTGGCTGTATTGCTGCATCAATCGCATTTATCTGTTCCGGTTCTTGGAGTTTATCTAATTTTTCGAATTTCTTTTACTCACAAGCAAAACCATCACTTGGTATTCCCCCATGGATTATCGGGCTTGGCTTTTTGATTACACCGTTCTTTGGATTTGAAACTGTTCCTCAAATGATTGAGGAAGGGGATTTCCAAATGAAAGACAGCAACAAAGCAATATGGGGCTCTGTTGTAAGTTGTGGGCTTGTCTATGCATTTTTCTTCATTGGACTTGGTGGTATGCCTGTTAAATCTCTTGTAGAAGAAGGCGGTGCAGCTACCGGAGGATTTCTCGCTATCACAATCATGGAACAGCTGGGCGGCGGTTGGAAGCTTGGCGCTGTCCTGTTCGGAATTGCCGCAATTCTCTGCGCAATAGGAACCTGTCTGCTGGGATTTTGGTTGTCCACAGTTCGCTTGCTTTATGCAATGGGACGCTCTAACTTCTTGCCTGAATCTTTCGCAAAATTAAACAAACACCAACAGCCAATTTTGCCAAACGTGATGCTGCTTGTTGTTTCAATTGTATTTTTGATTTTGCAAAATTCCGGAACATTCATGAATGACTTTTTTAATTTGATGTCATTTGCCTGTGCTTGTGCCTATGCAATTACCATGGTATCAGCCATTAGAATTCATAAAAATCATCCAAACTGGAAATCAAGCTATCATCTGAAAGGCGGAAATTTTGTACGCTACCTAGCGCTCGTTATTTCCTTAGTAATTGCATTTTTTTGTTCTTTGGGACAAGGTGTTGGTTCTTGGATTTCACTGGGCGTCTATATGGGTATCGGCGTTGTGCTGTGGCTTTGGATGTTGCTTATTAAATGGAAAAAAGCGAAGGTTCTTGTTGATACTCCGGATGGGCAATTAGAATATTAATCCATATCCCATAAAAATGAACCCAAAGTTATAATTAACAAATATTACAGTCTTAAAACATAAAAAAATATAGTACATATTAAAAAGAATAGCTTTCTATGATACAATAAAAAATCATAGGAAGCTATTTTTATGGCGAGAAACAATTCAAACTCCAGCGAGGGCAAGCAAAATATTATTACAGCACAACTGTTTTTAATAAAATTTTCTTTTTAAACGCGCCACGTTTTTCTGCTTTACTAGCCCTGATATTCTCTAAGTCAGCGACTGAATATCCCCTTGCTTCCGCAATTGCATACATTACTTCCAGCATATCTGCTAACTCTTCAAGCTCTTTGCTTTCCTGATACTCATTCAACTCTTCAGAAAGCTTCTTATCAAGCATTTCAATATACTGCTCATCAGAAAGAATGTCACAAATTGCTTTCTGATGAGCCTTTTCAATAATTTCAGGGATTTTGTCGCGAACTAGTTTGTTATAGTGAATAGATGACATATGAATCACTTCCTGTTATTCTATCATAGAGTTTTTAGCTACTCCTAATCTACTAGACTTGCAGAATCTGATATTTTCTCTCCAAAAAGTCGTTAATGTTAACTGTAACGACTTTTTCTTTCTTGATTATAATCCTGGTATCCATTTATAGCAAGTTACATCCAACTATCTTAACTTTATTTGCTATTTTTATTGTGATATATTTCTTGTCCTATAATCAATACAGTGATATGTGATGCACCCTATGAAGTAGATAAAAAATGTAGTCTCCTGTTATTTCGAATAGATTTAGTTTTTTCAGTATACCATGCTGCCTATCTAAAGGGGTGCAGTTCAAAACGAGGGCCTTTTTTCTTTTGTCCGCTATTAAATTAGGGGAGAATTAAAATGGCCAACTACAATATGTTCGTGGTGGTGAACTGCAAGAGCAGGTAGGGTATTTTAACGACATCATTTGCAGGGAAAGCAAACAAAAAACTCAAAAAGGGAATGCGAACCGATATTTGGAATGATAATGAAAATTGGAGGTTAAAATGAAAAGCCGCCCCTTTTACAGAGCGGCAAATTAAAAGTATTTGCAATGCGTTGCCAGTCTTTCATATTTTTCTGGGTATAGCTATCGACTCTCTATCAACATAAACAGTTCTATCTTCTTTGGTTTTAATATCCCATTTTACAAGTGCTATCTCTGAATTTACAATTTCAATACAAGTAATGCAATTGGGATGTACACAGCTTCCGTCATTAAAATATGGAAGTGCTTCTTCAGGCGGGCACGTTGGCCTATGTGTGTGTCCAGCTATCACAATTTGCTTATTTATTGATACCCACTCTAAAATTTTTCTTTCTACCTTCTTCCTTTCTTCATAGTTTTTAGCGGCACTTGTGGGGTCCTTGTGGCCAAAAAATTCTAACCTCCGCCAAACATATCTTGTAAGAAATCTGCCAAGCCTCCAAAACATATCACTTAGTAAATCTCCTTGGTGACCGTGTATTAGAAATATTTTTGTTTGTGATTTAGTATGCTTTAATATCAAGCCTTCATGAACTTTTATATTTTCAAACAAAGGTTCGTAGCTATCAGTATGACTGTTATAATACCTTTGTAAATTTTTCTTAACAAAATCAGGATACTTTTTAACAATATCATGATTACCGAAGATCATATAGTATCGATCTTCTTTATAAAAATCATGAAGCAAACGAAAAGTATCGGTATAAATGTTGCTAATATCAGAAAATTTTTTATTCTTCCATAATTCATCACTATCACCAAGATCAATATAAGTAAATCCATTGTTATAATAATATTTTATAGCAGAATAATATATATTTTGATTATGGCTAAAATCATCAACCCAACTTCCATCACCTCTATGACAATCGCTAATGATGACTATTTTTGATGAATCGTCAAAAGGAATTTCTAATGATGATTTAAATACTTCACTCAAACGATTAAAAGTAGACATGTTAAGTTTCCTTTATAGACTTTTTGCTGATTTTAGCTTATATTGCGGCTCTTCAAAGTATTATTTTACACGAAAGGTGCTAAGTTATTCCTATCCCTGCTCGAATATCACCTAGCAAACTTTAAGGTGCTTTCTTAGCACTTCGATTAATTTCGGAGTACTTATCTTTTGCCTATCTGTCATGAGTAGAAAAGGTATTCGGCAGCGTATATTCAATTCGGTGCGCTGATTTTATTTAAATGCAATCTCCGGAAGTCTGACTGCTTGTTCCCTGGCTTTCACCTATATAACTTCCTTTTGCGAAATCTTTCATCACACGTACAGAATCCGGTTCTCCATCCCAATCCCAATATTGCAGTGCTTTTTGCTCGAAATCTCCATTCATTATCTTTGTTGGTGCTTCTGGCAGCAGTTCAGCAGCTGCATCGTCTACCCATACTTTAGCCATTCCCGAAGCAGGGACTTATAAAGAGCTCTTAGTTCACCGCATTTTGCCCCTTCAGGAGCCTTTAATGTTGCGCTGTATTTAAGTAATCAATAAGGCATTTTACCTGTCATCTTCATTTGTCATTGCTTCACCTGCCTTTTAATTTCATAAAAAATTATACTATAAAAATTTATGGGACTTCAGCTGTGGGGTTTGTTTTCCAACATAGAAGCACCCCTCCCAACAAAAAAAGCGACACTGTTTCCAGCATCCCCTGATATATTCTGTTCTGTTTACCAAGCCAAGCTTTTCAAAGCGTCAGCCTTATCCTGCTCGGTGGTCTGCGTATAAAGATTGGTTGTTAATATGCTCTCATGACCGAGGATTTGTTGAATGGTCATCATTGGCGTACCTGTTTTGATTAGCTTATAGGCAAGGGAATGCCGGAGCATATGAGGTGTGACTTTAATACCAAGTGCCTTGCCATAATTGCAAAGGATAATCTCCACAGCACCTCTGCCCAGTGCGCCACGTTGCCCCAACAAAAGGATTTTCGTGCTGCTTTCCGGTCGTACTGCGAGGTATTGTTCCAATGCTTTCTTTGCCGTATCGTTGAGAGGCAGTGTGTGATTGACCATTACTTCTCAACCACAAAGCCACTCCAACTATCCGCATACTGCAAAAGCAGTGTCAGCGGGGCTTCTTTTGTGACCACACTTGCATTATCATCAACATACTGTCCGTCATGATAAATAATAACCTGCGTTTCCCCTTCAGTCAATTTGATATACGGCAGGCACAAATACAAGCTTCTAACGGGCACGCTCAAATAAGTAAGCTCGTTGTTGAAGCGGTAAGGGGGACTTGCCGGATAGCCATAATGCTTTTGCTTATCCGTAGGCTCATTCTCGATGTATTGCGGATTTCCGGGCATGCCCACCTTGCCGACATCATGCAAAAGAGCGACAACAGCACAGCTTTCATCACTGATTTGCGAAGCGAGCACAGCCTTTATTTTCATTAGGTTTTCCGCGACATTGCAGGAATGCTCCAGCAGACCGCTTTCCTTACAAAGATGAAATTTTGTACTCGCCGGGGCTTTAAGCCAAGTCGTTTCATTTTCCAAAAAGCTCATGAGTGTATTGAACTCCTGCTCGCGCTCAATCACAAGACTTTTCAGCTTGTTATATCTTTCAAAAGTGTTATTCGTTCGACAGCTCCTCGTTTTCATATTGAGATAGGCTTTGGTCTGCTTTTTTACGCAGTTGTTCGATCACACTTTCCGGTGATATTATTTTCACCTTGTCGCCAAACCCGAATAACCATCCGAGCAGCGTAGGGCTTATTAAGGCATCTACATTTATAATAAAACTTTCATTATCAGCCTTATGAATGGTAACACTCTTGCCAAAGCGATCAAGAACAACGCCGATTAAGGAGTTATCAAACTGAAGTTGAATTTTTTCTTCCTCCCCACCGAACATGTTGAACACCTTTTTTGAGTATTCAGCTAAATTGAAGGCCTTTTTATCAGGTAACTCGATGCGGTTCTCCTCTAGAATCTCTATGTCCCCCATTCTGTCCACTCTGAAATTTGAAATATTGTTATACTTCTCATAAAAAGCAATCATGTAGTAGTTTTCATCATCCCAAGAAAGAGCATATGGCGAAGCATGGTATTTCTCGCCTTCTTGGCGATAATGCTTTTTCCAATGACCTGTCAAGCCCGGTTCAACGATGTATTCATAGTATTTAAAAGCTACCTGTTTGTTTTGGGCGATTGCCTGATGAATGGTATCCACATTGTAATAGATTCTTTCATTCATAGTTTTCACTCTGCCCATGACATAAACCTGTCTTTGAAGCTGCTTTGATTCGTATGTACTTGCTAAACTCTCGATTTTTTTAATCAGTTCACCGGATTTTTTCTCGGTGATAAACTTTGAGGAAGCAACTGCATCGGCCAAAAGTTTAAGCTCCGGAAGTTCAAATGTTCTGCTTGCAACAAAATAACCGGTTGTTTTGGATTTGCAGCAGGTAATATCAAGGCCAAAAAGGCGCAAAGTTTCCAGGTCGTCATAAATGCTCTTACGCTCGGCTTTAATATCATGTTTATCAAGCTCAGCTATCATTTCCGGTACGGTCAAAGTATGTTCTTCATCGGTTTTGTCGAGCAGCATTTTCATAAGATAAAGGAGCTTAAGCTTTTGATTCTCTGATTTCGGCATTAGAAACACCTCTTTTGATGAATTCAAACAACAATAATACTATATGGTTTTTTCAATCTTCCAAAGCAGCATATTGAAATATTCATATTCTTTAGCACCTAATGTTTTAAAGCAGTCAGAATAGTTAAGCTGCAGCCTGTGATTACGAAATTGATTCCCATTGATTCGTTCGTTTGTATCGTTCTCTAAAGCTTCTCTAGTTGCTTTATCTTGTAGATTTAAATCTTGTTTTGTAATAGAAAGCTGCATAAAATACTGATTCGGTATTTTGCAGTTTCGTTTCATCTTTATTATGTCATCCACCAAGGTTTGTTGGGAATTCGAATATAGTTGTCCCGTTTTATTGAAAACTGCCCATTTTAACTCTATTGCAATATCAGGAATTGTGAATCCATTTTCATCACATTCTCTGCCGTAACTCAATGCAATGTCAAGTCGCTGCTTATTTTTATATCCTTCTGTATATTCTGGCCAAATTGGGTAGTATCTGCAAAGTTCTGTAACGATGATATATTGAAGATCTCTTTCGCACACCCCAAATAGCCCCAATCCCTTATAATCATTCTTATAAAATTCTTTATGGTATGTATTGGTAATATTCTCTAAAATGCGTTTATCGTATATTTCCAGTGCTAACAATGCTTTTTTGCAGAACCCTTTAACATAATTATTCACGGTTTTCATATTGTCTTCATTCCACGAAAATCCACAATCTTCACAACGCCTGTCAAGATGAATTAATCTGTCAATGCAATATTCATTCAATTCTGCTTCACCATTTTCAGACCCAATTAACGGGTAATTCAAATCTAAATTGATAACATTTTCACTATTACATTCTGGACACTTCATATTCTCACCTCATAAATATTTATCCTTGAAATCCAATCTGTATCTTCACCTTTTCGTACTGTGTCCTTGGCTCTGTGGTTACTCCGCTTACAACGGCGGTCTGTATACTTTCTCCGTCAGTATTCTTCTCCACATCATTGGGGGGAATTAACAGGCAGATTACGCTTGCATGTGTAACAAACAAAATCTGTGCAAGCGTTTCGTTTTCAAACAGGTCGTAAACCCTGCCAGCGCTGAAAGTGCCTTTTGCCACCGTATTGGGACTGTTAGCGACATATCCAATCTTGTCAATGAAGGGAAGCTCGGCGCGAATTGCTTCAGCATCGTACTCATTATCCGGCTCCTTGACAAGTTTGATCACTCTGCCAACTTCAAATGGCTTCATGCCATAGCAATAATTCACGCCTGTGATTGTAACAAAATAATTCTTCTCCATATACGTTCACCTCTCATGATTCCATCATATCACAAGAGGTGTACTATAAAACGGATAGTTAATTGTGATGCACCCATTGATACATAATAACACGCGAGAACTGCACCACCAGTTTTTAGCATAATTGTATGTTAAAAAACTCTTTCGCAATCTATGATCGGCCGCACTGACATTTTGGACATTTTCTGTCCCAAATATCTGATCCGTTCGCTTTGTATTGATGATTACAATTTAGGCACTGGATTAAATATAACTTTTGCAGGTGGTCTGTGCCAGGCTCACCTGTTGTCCCAAGAATGTATATGGTGCAGTCCATGTAAGGGAACATCCCATGTTATAACTGTATACTCAGATTCAAAAAAAGCGGTTTGTTTTCAAACATCGTGTGATTGGCGGTTAAACTATGTGTAAAAATAATACACTTGGCGTTCGCATTCTCGTTCTTATGAATCCAATAGTGGATAATACCATTATTGGATTGAATTTGTTTGTGTTCCATATCCATACACCCCTATTAAACATAATGAGAAATTCGTTCTCACTCTCCAAACACACATTGGTCGAGTAAGCCCGGGGAATTACACCCTGAGCTTCTCACGTAACCGAACGTGAAGATCTCCCTTCATTTGGCTCTTGTCATCCAACCGCCGGGCGAAGCCCCAGCTGCCAGTGGTAAAACAGGTTTGGTTGCTCTTTAAAAATACGACTAAGCAATTGGTGAGCCTTCAAATGACCTCTACCGGTCGATTTGTATTTGAACCTGATACACTTTTTCCATTTGTGCTCAGCACCACAACTTTTGATTGCAGCACCCAAAGGCGGTTTGAAATCTGCACCTGAATGCCGATTCCGAGGGTTCTTCCTTGGCTTCCGTAATGGATTGGCAATGTTTTTCTGCCCGGTTACTTGACGCAGATCCAATACTGAAATATAAGCCTTTATCCTACGGTAAACAATCATTTGGAGTAAATCCATAATATTTCTTAAACGATTTGCTAAAATAATAATAGTCCTCATAGCCTACGGATGCTGAAATATCAGATATTGTAATATTATTGGCCGATTTTAATAGCTCCAGCGCATGCTTCATCCTAATATCAATAATATATTCGGTGATTGTTTTATTAAGTTCTTTCTTAAAAGTCGAACTTAAGTAGACCGGGTGTACATACAGACTTGAAGCAATGCTCTCCAAGGATAATTCATGCAAATGATAGTTCGTATCAATGAATCCCTTGGCTTTGACCACTAATTGACTGATTTTGGGTTTGTTGAGTTTCTGAAAGAAGGATATTATTTTCGCGAAACGTTGTTCCAGATACTCCTGAATCCCTTCTAAAGAGTTCAGAATTTGCAGTTCTTCCATTGGCTTGTAGTCTTCACCCAAAACTTGCGGTATAGAATACCCGGTTAAAGCAATATAAGTGAATCCAATATTTAATATTTCAAGAGCAAGAATACGCATATATTCCATTGTCGTTTTCATTGTTTTGTAGTTGTTGAGGATTTCTGTTATTTCTGATTTCAAAGCTTCTATATTTTGCTGATGAACCTGAATAAGAATTTGATCCCGGCATTTGTCTGCAATGGGAATAAATTTTTCCTCCATTGTTTCCAAATCCATATAGTCGAGCACCTTGTTGCAGCCTGAATAGGATTTGGCCTTAATGCACTTTAAGGCTTCATTATAAGATTGGGATATGTTTATAAGAGTATACGGACTGCCACATGCGACAGTGGTATCGATACCAAGTTTGCAATGAGTTTTTTCGTGAATATCTTTTAACCTTGCCATCGTTTGATTTCTATTTTCCTCATTGGATTCCAAAATAACAGCAATCTTTTCGGAGACATCGTTAAAAACAACATGATCAACATTGCATGGGATAATTTCATTGCAGGTGTCAATGATAACAAGCTTTAAAATTTGCCTATTTGTTTCATTCTTTAAGGACCCATGAATATTATCAATCTCTATGATTACAGATATATACAGGGTATTTTTCAGTGGTATTTCCAAAAAGCTGACTTTTTCCCAAAAGGATTCCTGATCGCAATCGATTTTTCCGCAAACCAACTCAGACAGAAATTTTTCTCTCAGGAGGGGGAGGCTGTGATTGAGCTTTTGATAGAGAACACTCATTTTTAATTTGTTGTTGGCTGCTTCAGTGATTTCCGAACGGATGCTTTTTATTACCTGCAAGAGTTCAGATTTATCTATGGGCTTTAAAATATAATGCTGCGCGCCATAGGCCATTGCTTCCTTTGCATATTCAAATTCATCAAATCCGCTTATTATAACTATTTTTATGGGCGTGGAGGATAAGTAAAGCTTTTTTGACAATTCCAATCCGTCCATTCCGGGCATATTGATATCAAGAAGCAGCAGGTCGGGTTTCAGTTCATCGATCAGTGACAGTGCTGCAATTCCACTGCCGGCTTCCCCGCATATCTCAAAGCCTTCATGCACCCAGTCTATGATGTTTTTAATATAGCCCCTCTGAGAGTAATCATCATCAACGACAAGTACTTTTATCATTGTTTGGCCTCCTTGGCGGGGATAGTAACGACAATTTTAATGCCTTGGGGAATCACAGGTTCAGCATGCATAAAAAAGTCGCCTTCGAAATACAATTTCAGTCTGTTATGGATGCTCTTAAGACCAAAGCTAAGAGAATTGTCCTCCGCACTTTCGCAAAGAAGATTATTGATAGCATCGGCATTCCCTAACGTTCCGTTGTCTGTCACCTGAAGGATAACCTGTCCGGACTCAAAAGATCCTTCTATTTCCAAGTAGTTCTGCTTTTCAGGGTCTGTAAATCCATGCTTAAAAGAGTTTTCGACAAGGGGCTGAAGGGTGAATTTTGGAATAATATAGTTATTAATCCGATCGTCAATCTGAATGGAGTACTTCAAATTGTCCCTGTATTTGTTTTTTTGAATAATGATATAACTTTCCGTCAGCTTGATCTCTTCGCTTATTTTTATAAGCTCACGTCCTTTTCCCAGGGAGAATTTATAGTATTCACCCAGGGCCTGCAACATGAGAAGGGCGGTATCCTGTTCCTTTATGTAAAGTAATCCGCAGATGGAGTTTATTGAATTATATAGGAAATGGGGCTTAACATGGGAATTTATTGAGGCCAGCTCATATTCCCTTTTCAGTTTTTGTTCCTGCTTCACAGCCAGCATCAGTTCGGAAATTTTATGCAGCAATATATTCACTGAAGACTGAAGAACGCCGACCTCGTCGCTTGAAGTTTTTTCAATACGTATTTGCAGGTTTTGCAGGTCTTTTTCCCGGTTTATGACCGAAGAAGACAGGACATCCGCAAGGGATAATATCGGTTTTGTTATTTTGGCAGAAACAATAACGGAAATAACAATCGTGACAAAAAACACCAGAAGGCTGATGAAGAATAAAGACATGCTGACTTTTGTCTTATTGGCAGTTAAATTTGAATAAGGAATAAAACAAATAATGTTCCATTTGAGCTTTTCATTGTAGTAAGCGGTAACCAGCGTTTTTTTTCCGTCAATATATTGCAAGTTCCCGCTTTGAGCAGTATGAATACCCTGCTTGAAATAAGGCTTATCTGAAATATCTTTTAAAATGTCGGATGAGTTGGTTGAGGACATAACAATCCCATTTTCATTTACTACCATAAATTTGCCGGTTGGATTTTTGGCAACCTTCGAGAAAATGGATGAAACAGCCTCCTCATTGACATTAATACATAATGTTCCCTCAATATGTCCGGTATTCATGTCCATCATGCTTCTGTAGTAGGAAAATACGTTTTTTTCCCTGTTCATAACCTTGAATTTGCTGGAATGAACATTGGTCCAAAGTCCGATGTTTTCGCCCGTCGAGAATTTATAGGCTATATACGGGGTTATTACGTTATTAAAGCTTATATTGCTCGCATTTCCTATATCATATATCTGATTATCCGGGTGCGTATACTTGATTAAAAATATCGAATTGATGATATTCTCCCTTCCTACCATATTATCAAAGGCCCCTTTCACACTGCTGACATCTCTTAATTCCCCTAACGGGTTACGGGCATAGTTCGTCCTTAGAAGTGTCTGGGTATCCCTTGATGAAATGATTAGTTTTGAATAGTTTTCTATGCTTTCGGTAAGAAAATCAATGTTGTTTGAGATTGCTCCCAACGTATTAGTATAGCTTTGAATTGTCTTATCGATAACAACATTCGTATAGATATACGTAAAGATAGTTGTTAATGCAAATAAAATAATAAAAGCTATCAGCAGGAAAGCAATCAGAATTTTTGTTTTGATCGATTTAAATTGAAAGGCGACCTTGGGGTACTTTAACATAAATATACGCCCCCTATTTTTAGCTTTGATTATATACTATACATTTATATGTTTCAATACTCACCGGCAAAGAATGAACACCCTCTTAAAATTTTACTAAAACATATTAAACCATTCCATTTGTAAATATGACAGGAAAAAGTATAATGATACTATGATAATCCTACAAAATACTAAAGATTAAGGAGAAAAATCTATGAAAAAAGGAAGACTGGTCAAAGTATCAAGTATGGCATTAATCCTGGCTGGAATGCTTTCAATGGTTGCGTGCGGCCAAGGCAGCACAGCACCTGTTGCCGGTTCGACGCCCGCCTCAACGGCAGCCGTTTCTGAAGCGCAAAAAACAGAGGAACCTACAGAACTCACATTTTGGAATGTCGTTGACGACCCGAACAATGCAATGTCGAAAAGATTTGAACTTGCCTGTAAGCAAGCGGAGAAAGATTTGAATGTAAAAATCAACTATGAGGTTACAGCAGGGCAAACCTATCATACAAAACTGAAGGTTGCGATGGCAGGAAATGAACTTCCAGATATTTTTCACATGTACGCAGGCCCCGGAGAATGGGAACCGCTGCTCAATTCCAAATCGGCGGCTCCTTTGAACGATGTGTTGGACAGCAGCGGAATCGGAAGCAAATATTTGGACGGGTATTTGGTGAAAAACGCCGATGCAAATGTCTATTCTGTCCCCTTCCGGGTAAACCTTATTCAAGTCATGTTCTATAACAAAGACATATTTAAGAAATTGGGCATTGATGTTCCAAAAACATGGGACGAATTAAAGAATGCCTGCTCCCTCGCCAGTAGTAAGGGCTATTATCCGATTGGACTAGGTGAAAAAGATAAATGGATGGGAGACCTAATCTATAATACCTTGGTTTTAAGAGAGGACCCGCAAGCATTCCAAAAAGCACTGAAGGGAGAAATGAAGTATTCTGATAAGCCCTTCTTCGATGCGGCCAAAAAATTGAACGAACTTGTCAATATGAATGCGTTCCAAAAGGGATATATGACTTCTCTTGAGGCCGACGTGGTCGAAAACTTTGTAGCGGGCAAAACGGCAATGTACTCAAACGGAACATGGGCATTCTCAGACTTAATTGAAAAAATGGGTGATAAACTGGGATATATGCCATTCCCAACAACCGGTGCGGATACCCAACCTGAATTAAGTGCGTGCGGAAATGCAAATGCAAATCCCTATGGGTTGGCAGTATCGGCAAAATCAAAGAATCTGGAAAAAGCAAAACTTGCAGCAATCACAATATCAAAACTTTATAACGATTATGCGGTAAAAGACGGCGAGCAGCCCTACATGAATACGGATGTTAAGCCTGACAAAGCGCTTAATCCTGAGTACGCAAAGTATATCGAGGATTGCAAGAAACTCAAGTTTGTTCAAACTTATTGGGGGGACTTCCTTCCTTCAAATATCACTGAACCTTATCGGGACCTGAATCAGGAGCTGTTTACGGGAAAGATGAATCCTCAGGATTATGTTGACCAGCAACATAAAATATTGTCGAAAAATCAGTAGTTTTCAGGAACATATTTTTATGGGGTGGGGGAAGTTATGCTTCCCCCACAAATATACTTGAGGTGAAAGCAATGGAAAAAATACTTCGTAACAAAAAATATATCGCTATTTTTGCAGGACCCGCACTATTGATCTTCGCAATAACATTTATTTATCCTATAATTGATACCTTTATATCCGGCTTTTATTCCTGGGATGGAATAGCAGACAAGGCTTTTGTTGGATTTGAGAACTATATCAAGATTTTTACTGAAGATCCTGTGTTTTGGAAATCTGTTGTAAACACATTTATCTGTGTACTGATGTCGCTGTTTATCCAATTGCCGATCGCTTTTTTATTAGCTTTTTTGCTAAGCCAGAATTTGAAGGGATCGGTATTTTTTAGAAAAATATTTTTCATTCCCGTCATTTTATCAACAACGATGGTGGGTGTTTTGTGGATAAAGATTTATGATCCCC
Source organism: uncultured Caproiciproducens sp. (assembly GCA_964517505.1). GTDB lineage: Bacteria > Bacillota > Clostridia > Oscillospirales > Acutalibacteraceae > Caproiciproducens. The sequence continues at coordinate 220,655 of CAZFED010000001.1, forward strand.
AAAATGGGTTGTTAAATGCCGCTCTTAATATAATGGGACTGGGAAGCTTCGCCAGAGAATGGCTGGCCGAGCCATCAACCGTGTTGCCGTGTGCTTTTTTGTCGGCAGTGTGGCAATTTATGGGGAATCATATGCTGATCATGTATTCCGGTATGAAAAACATTCCTGAAACATATTACGAAGCTGCGCAAATTGACGGGGCTTCCAAGTTCTGTATTCTTCGGAAAATTACGATACCGTTAATGTCAAACGTACTCAAGGTCTGTGTGGTATTGGCGGTCATCGGATCATTAAAGGCGTTTGACAGCATTTTCATCATGACAGAAGGTGGCCCTTACAATTCCAGTATGACACTTGCCCTGTGGATGTACTTAAAAGCCTTTCGGCGCATGGAATATGGCTACGGAAGCGCCCTTGCGGTTTTGCTGGTGGTTCTCTGCGTTTTTATTTCATGGGTAATCAATAGTTTGCTCGCCAAAAAGACGGTTGAGTTCTAATATGCATACGAGAATACGTTACATGGCAAAAAAAGCAATGAAGAATTATGGAGATGTTGCATAATGACAGTCAGAAAACCGATTTCTAAAGCACTGATCTATTCCATCATGGTGCTTTTCGGATTGATTCAGATTTTTCCCTTTATATGGTCGATTTTATTTTCTTTCAAGAGCAGTTCGGATATTGTGTTGAACGGCACGCTAAGCCTTCCCACCGAGTGGAAATTTACAAACTATGTTAACGCATGGACCAGAGGACACATAGGATCCTATTTTTTCAACAGTTTGCTTGTGTCGATTGTCAGCACGGCGGCGGTTCTTCTACTTAGCTCCATGTGCGCCTATGCACTCACAAGAATGAAGTGGAAATTGAAATCCACGATGATGATGGTGATTATGTCCGGACTTATGATTCCGATACAGGCAATCCTCATCCCACAGTTTTTTGTCATTAAGACGCTGGGGCTGACCAAAACTTATCTTTCAGTCATTCTGCCGTATATCGGCGTAGGCCTTCCACTGAGTGTATTTGTCATCTCGGGATTTATGATAAGCCTGCCGAGAGAAGTTGAGGAGGCAGCTCTTCTGGATGGATGCGGTATTTTTAGAGTCTTTTTTAATATTGTGCTGAATCTGATCAAACCGGCACTTGCAACAGTCGGGGTGTTGACATTTATAAATTGCTGGAATGAGATGATCATGGCAGTAACTTATATTTATAATGATTCAATTAAAACTTTGCCAATAGGACTAATGGCTTTTCAGGGCACACACGCAACAGATTGGGGTGCTTTGGGAGCGGCAATGGTAATTGCCAGTCTGCCTGCCATCCTGTTTTATTTTAAATTCGGAGATTTAATAGAAAGCAGTGTAACGGCGGGTGCCATTCTCAAATAGCGTATGATGAAAAGAATGATGAAATAGTGGAAAGGAAATAAGTCATGATGCTCCTGCCTCAACCCCAAAGAATGGTGATGAACCCCGGCGTGTTTTCGTTAAGAGATGCTACTCTCGTGATTGGTCCCTCCTGTGATTACAGAATGTTTGAAATTACAAAAATGCTTCGGGAAGAGATTTTCAATGCAACCGGAGTTTTTCCCGCGATTACCAAGGCATTGAATCATGCAGAAAAAGGAAACGTGTACATAAAACAGGAAAGTGAAATATCCGAGGCGTATAAGCTGATAATTGAACCGACAGGTGTTCGTATTCTCGGGGAAGGATATGCCGGTGTGTTTTATGCAGTGCAGACGCTCATTCAAATCATTAGGCAGCAGGGTGTTGAATTAAAATGCCTTTCTATTGAAGATTTTCCAGCATTTAAGAACAGAGGTTTCCTGCTTGACGTTACAAGAGGAAGCATCCCAACACTGGAAACGCTGATGGGACTCGTTGATAAGTTATCCTTTCTCAAAATCAATCAACTTCAGCTATACATTGAGCACAGCTATGCCTTTAGCAGGCATAGCGAGGTGTGGACAGGGCAAGATGTGCTTTCGGCAGAAGACATTATTGCTCTTGATGAGTACTGTAAAAGAAGATGCATTGAGCTTGTACCCTGCATGCAGACTTTTGGGCATCTGTACCATGTGCTGACTTCGGAATCCTACCGCGAGCTTTGTGAGCTTGACGGCTGTGAAGAAGAATTTTCCTGGTGCGGCCGGATGCACCATCATACCTTGAATGTGTCTGATCCGCGCAGCTTTGATTTCGTCAAAGAAATGTTGAATGAGTTTATTCCTTTGTTTTCTTCCAATAAATTTAACATTTGCTGCGATGAAACCTTTGATTTGGGAAAGGGCAAAAGTGACCGGATTGTAAGGGAAAAAGGTGTAGAAAAGGTGTACTATGACTTTTTCATGCAGGTTTACCGGTATGTTGCCGGAAAAGGCAAACAGGTTATGCTTTGGGGAGATATGATTTTATCACATCCCGAATTGTTAAAGAAGATTCCCGAGGAAGCAGTCATTCTTAATTGGGATTATTCCCTTGATGCCGAAGAAAATGGAGTTAAAAAACTGGCACAGGCGAATTTAAAGCAATATGTATGCCCCGGCACACAGGCCTGGAATGCCCTTGTGCCAAACTTCAAAGCACTGAAACACAATATATCTAAAATGGTTGCCTATGGATCAAACTATCATGTTGAAGGGGTCTTGAATACAAATTGGGGCGACTATGGCAACATTAATCTATTATCATCCTCCTTACCCGGAATGGCATATGGTGCGGCTCTTTCGTGGAACAATGCGGATACTTTTGGGCTGGGAAAAGAATTTAACCGCGAACTGTCGTTTTTTATGCTGGGCGACAGGACGTATGAAATCGCAGACCTGTTGGAGAAACTGTCGGGATATGAAGTGGTCAAGTGGGGAGATATTGTCAATTGGCTTGAAAAGGATTCCATCCAAGAGTTTGATTGGGTATCAAAAGCATATCGAAAAAGATTGGAATCATGGACGCAGAACTCCATCAAAATGGCATATGAGTCCATTCTTGGATGTGTCGACGAAATCTCCAATTTAGGCGGTTCTATTGAAAACAGAAACAAAATTGATTTTTTAGAAATAGAGATTTCCGCCCGTGGTACAGCTTTGATGCAGTTGGTTGGGCAGCTTATCTTAAAAGAAGAAAAACGGATTGAACAGGTACAATGGATTGTCCCCCCCACAGAACTGGCAGTTTTACTGGAAGAATGGTTTAACTGGTATGCGTCGATATGGCGTATGAGAAACCGGGAAAGCGAGCTTTACAGGTTGCGGAATGCGATTTTAAAAATAAGTAAAATAGCCCGGAATATTGACAGGGGTTGCTAACACTGCTTGTCACTTAATATACATCATTTATGCAATCGCAGATCGGTATATCGGGAATAAAATATTATGGAGGATTTCAAATGAAAAGGCTCTTTAAAAAATTCACCGCTTTTTCTCTGGCTCTATTCCTTCTGGTATCCGTATTGCCTACGCAAGGTTTTGCTGCGCCGCCAGAAACTCAGATGGTAGGGGGTGTAAACCTGTCGGGGGACTTTGCAATCGACAGCGAACAGTTGGCGGACAACACGTCGGGACAGCCGAGGTGGCTCAGTTACCCGGGGACACGGCTTTGCTTAAACGCGAATGTCAACGGCTCCAATCTGGAAGGTCCGATGGCAAGCAACCTGCCTATTAAACTGGGTGGAATTATTGGCACAACAACATACAGGTTTTCCAATATCATGGGGGTGAAGGTATCTTCAACAGGCGGTACCGCCAAAACCGCTTCGTCTGTCAGTACGACATGGTACCCGTATAAAATTGATTTTAATTCTTCCTACAGTAGTCCCAATGTGGCCATCAGCGGATATGATTTTTTCGCGGATAACCTGGACTCGATCATTCGTGTCATGAATGTCAGTGGCTCCGCTTCAAAAGACGTAGTGCTTGACGGAACAATTTATGGATCAGGTGCTCAATGGTTGTCGAATGACAAAGTGCTGCTCATAACTCACAATGGATATTATTATGCTCTCAAATTTGTTGAGCTTGACAGTTCCAACAACGTAGTTGACTTATCGGTAATTCCAACCATTACAGGCACTTCATGGTCGTTAAGGATTCCCTGTGGAGCTGGGACGAAAAAAATAGCCGTTGGATTCGGATTTGCAGCGAGAAGCGCTGAAACCAGTTCAGATGCTGTGCAAAGAGCCAAGAACTGTTTCAACCAAAGTGTGGCTCAAAAGTTGCAAACAACAAAAGACTATTATGATACATTATTAAGAACGATTCCGGCACCGACCTCGTGGGGCATTAATTATGTTTCTGCTGGTGGGGTAACGCCCGAACAGCACAAGCTGAAATACTATGAGGCATGGACGTTTGTACTTTCCAATTATGTCAGAGATTTACCTGATGACAGCTATCCCTATGCACAGGTGCTTTGTGGCAAGCCTTCGCTCTATGACGGTGGGTCGCCCAACAGTCGCGGTACATGCACGTGGGAATCGCTTTTTGGACAGCAGCTCTTAGCGTATGTGATGCCAAACGAGGCATGGAGCGCATTTGAAGGAGTTATGTCAAATGTCGCCGCTGACGGAACCTTATCTGGCGAGTGCCTTCCCTCCAGAAAAGCGCAGACCGCGTGGTTCCTTTATGCGAAAACAGACGATCAAGCAAAATTGTCCAATGTTTATCCTGCAATCAAAAGATATCTTATATGGCGGGAGGCCAATCCAAGATGGATTTATGAAAGCAGCAATATACCGGACGAAAAGGATATGGAGTTTGTGGTTTCCTGGCTAAGGGATGTTGACTATGTCATCAAAATATGTGATGCTTTAGGACTGACAGAGGATAAAGCAATGTGGCAGACAAAGCAGAGCAATATGATGGATAATTTCAGAACCTGGTTTATTACTCCTACAAAAATATATCAATATTATTTTACCGACAGTTCACAGCACTACTATAGCTATCGCAACACGGATTTACCGTCCATGATTATTACCGCTCTTGACATTCGCAATATGCCCGATGATCTAGCTACTATTTTTAAAAACTACTACTTAAGCTACCACAATGCATCTGCAACATTGGGCGGATTTAACACGATTAAGTATCCGGGTTCGGACCTTGTAATGAATGGACTGTTGGAGCACCAGATGTTCACCCAATTCAGGGAGTTTGTAAATATTAATTTAAGGGAAAGTGTGAAGAACAGTCCCTTTTCCGAAAGAATCGATTTGAGCGGAACAGGCAGTGTGTCGGAAGGAGTTAAGCCATCCCTGTTTACAGCGTGTATGGTGATTACGTCAACATGGCTGGCAAATAACATGAGGGTTGACACAGGATACCCGGTACAGGTTGTCATTCCCGCTCAGTCGGTGAATCTGGCATTAAACAAGGCGGTCACCGCTTCATCCGTGGAAAGCGGAACGGCTTTTACCGCTGGTAATGCTGTGGACGGATCAAATTCCACCAGATGGGCAAGCGATTACAGTGACCCGCAATGGTTGTCAATTGATTTAGGGCAGACTACGACATTTAATAAAATCGTACTGAATTGGGAAGCTGCATACGCAAGCGGTTATAAAATACAAACGTCTGCGGACGGTGCCAATTGGAGTGATGTCTATACCAACACAAGCGGAGACGGCGGTGAAGATCAGATCAGCATATCCTCAACCTCTGCAAGATATGTAAGAATGTATGGGACAGCAAGAGCCACAGGTTATGGATATTCACTCTGGAAATTCAGCATATATAATGTAACATCGTCAAATTAACCCGACTTAAAGCTGCTGCCTACGGTTTTTATCATAGGCAGCAGCTTCTTATTATTTCAAAACTACTGGGTTATCTCAACTAATAAACATAATCAGAAGTCGACTTAACTTGTCTGACTTAGCATTATGCTCATTTTAGTAAGCGCTCTATTTCCGTTCTAATCTTCAATATCATTTCTTTTCTTTCTTTTCCACTTGGACTTGTCTTCTCATCAAACAATTCCTCATAAGGCAATTTCCAGACTGGACCAACCTGTGGAGTATCACCTTTCACTCGAGGAAACAGGTGCCAATGAAGATGTGGTGATCCGTTTCCTAACAATTCGTAATTCATTTTATCTGGTTTATATACATTAAAAACTGCTTCTGCTACAATTGACATTTCATCAAGGAACTTCAATTTAAACTCTGGCTCTAATTCGTGTAATTCAGATGCATGAATTTTACAGTCAAATACAGTATATCCTTTGAACCTTTGATACCACCCAAGAACCACGTACCCGGTTTCAAGCTCCATAATAAAATACGGGTCATCTTTGATATTCTTTAAAGATTCACACATTTTACACCCCATTTTCCAACTTACCTCTCTTTCATATAATATAAATAATAGGATTTGACTTCTGACGCATGGTTTAAACAAACAAAGCAGCAATACTGAATTTTCCAATCCAACATATTCTTTTCTCCATTATACTTTTATTTTTCATCTTGTCCAACTAATATTCACCATATTATGGATAAATTTTAGGTTTTATGATCTTTTTAAATCCTCTTTTCAATCCTTTCCGATAGACTTCAAAAGGCTCACCTCATAAGGTCGTTGTATTGTCGGGCGGAAAGGTGGTCCAAAGCGACCAGTCCACCGAATTACTATAAACGGAAGTTTTATTTTGCCATATGGTTGATCTGCAGAGCGAAAGTCAGGATTGGACTCTTCAGAGCAACAAGGCTTTAATGTTGGACATTACCTGAAAAACAGTGCTATGTCATATATGCAAGAAACAATGTAAGCCGTATAAAAGTCTTTCAATAAACATTTTTAAAAAGGAGGCATCGGCTCAAGGTGAACATGAGCCGATGCCTCACAAATAAGACGAATTTTATTCTAATGAGTATGGCATGGAAATCCTTATCCTACCGTGGCAACAAAAATTCTTGTACCGTTTACATAAATTCCAGCCGCTGAACCTGCTGTACCGGCGGAGGTGATTTTGTAGAAATAATCATTGCCGGATTTGCCGACATAAGTGAGATTGAAGGTTGGAGATCCGACATTAACGGCTGGAGCCGTCGCTGAGGTAATCTTGAAGGTGTAGGAACCATTCACGGCTAAATCCATTGTGGTATCGCTTGTGAAAGCATACCCTTTTACCGTAGCGATAAAGATTTTATTACCGTTCAAGTTATATGCCTGTTGCGGAACCGATGGGGCCGACTGCGGAAAGCTTGTAGAAGTATTCATTGCCGTTCTTGGAAGCCAGCGTCACCGTGAATACGCCGTTTGTACCCGTTACAACGGAAGGTGTGGCCGATGCAGTCACTTTCATAATGTAGCTGGAACCCTTCTTGACCGAGAGAGCGGCGTTTGTATCGGAAACTGCGGTCGGAGTAGCAACGGCGGTAATAGCGCATCCGGCTGCGATCCTCATTGTGCCGTCCCCGTCAATCGTATCTACCGTAACCATACCGTCAAACGTCAGGATGGTATCGGAATCCAAGGAAATGGTGTCAACCGTACCAGACGATGTTTTTTCCATTTCATTTCCTCCCTTCAATAATACATACGATTTGAAATAGCAAAAACTTTCAAAATTCGGCAAATTTTATATATTTTGCATTCCAGCATATAGCACCCAATAAAACCGGCTTGATGCAAATTTGCTTATTTAAGGCTAATGTTAAATCCAAAACAGCCTAATTTACTTAAAAAAAGGAAGAAGTGTTTAGCAACACATCTTCCTCAATTCGTATTCTTAATATCTTGAGAACAAGCCCGTGATATATCGATTTAAATGTTGCAAAGATAGCTCATCAATCTGAACGCGCAGCCTTTCATTTCATCATTTTTACGTCATCAGTAAGCGGAGCATTTTTCAATACCATTTTACCGTGAATCCCAACCCAAGGACAACTCCAATATTTACCACGTAGCAAAATGTCTCTTTGCAATTTTCAGCGATGTTTATATCCTAGCACCATTGTGCGATTCGCTTATTTCAAAAAATCTCCCCTTTCTGTGTGTTATAATTTCCAACATTGCAATGTTCGCCTGCGGCTTCCTGTTCTGTAAAAATACGAATGGTTAAAGATCTAACATTTGTCAATTGGCCTTTTATTTAGAAAACTCAAGTTTTACAATGTTTAAATTTAGTTCGTTCTATAGTCGGTTGTCTTTATATCCAACTTCGTATTTTAGTACATCCTGTACTATTAGCGAGCATAGAGATTAGGAACCCTAAGCTTGTCCTAGGTTTAAACATATTGGGCAGTCGATTTGACTCGTCTGACTTACAATTTTGCTCATACTCTGTTCTGCTCTAAAGCCTTTTTCAAGTCTGCTAGATACGTGGCCTGCTGCTTTTTTAAGTATCCTTTCACAAAAGGTTTCATTATTACTTTCTTAGCGGTTACATCCTCCGTAAAGTCAATAAGACAGCCACTTTGTTCTTTTGAAAATATACCGACCCAATGCCCGTGCATATTAGCATTATTCATGTCGAACTCATACCGTGACATTGGCTTCAGTGCTGTGATTTTAAACTCTGTGGCGTACCCATCTTTTGTATGTTCTATAAATTGTTTTCCATCTTCAACGATTTCTATAGAACTCAAGTCGCTTCGCCACTTGTAGTTATCCAGCGAGACAACGATGCTCCAAACTTTTTCTAAATCATACGGTAATAAAACACGGATATTTGATATTGCCATTATTTCCCCTCCAAGCGGATTATATAATTCCCTTTTTGTATTGTTACATCATAATTTCTAAAGTGTAATGATACTGAGTATCTTCATCATTGTTTATCCCAGTATAACTATAGCTAGAATTTGTTATTCGGAACTTTCTAATGACATTATTATCTGCATCTAATTCGTTCAAATTTTCATTTCTGTACCTAGTAACTAACTGCTGAAATTTATCCAAATTGCGCGTTCCGCTAATATCAATATCAAAGCTGTATGTATATAACTGCTTACCTGTAGATATTGAAATGATAAATTCTTTCTCTTGCTCACTGATTCAAATGGTTTTATCGGCAAATTTAAATATCATATTAGGCCCTCTTTTCATTTATAAAAATACTCTTTAATAAACAAACTGCGAAATTTATTCTTGCTTTTTGAATACAGATTAGACTGATAATTTTACCTTAAGTCAAAATCTATATAGAGTGTAAAAAATCGAGAGATAATTTAAATGCATTATTTCTCGAAGTATTACATTCTTTCCTGTAACTGCGCTCTATGTTAAAGATTCTACTCCCAGGAGTATAGATTGGGCAAAGAAGATGGCTGGCATACTGATAGACTTCATGACGATATTGAAACTTAACGCTTTTGTCTCTAAGCCTGTTCACGATTAAATTGCCCATTCGTTCAGAAGGCCACATTGCATCTTCATGAGCTGATAACAATAAAATTGGGCCACTGATATCCTCAACCTTTATCGTATTTGATTCATTCATTTCAGTGTCAAGGAGACTGTTATACTCATCAACAAACCGGATTTCTTTATTCTTGCGTAAGTTGCTTAAAAACTGGGGTGTATATTTACCAAATGAAATGTAGGGTACAGGACTTCCTTTCCATGACCAGCTGGACTTTGCTGCCGGCCTTTTATTTTTGGTTAACCCTTCAAAAACACAGCATGATGGGGATACTGCGATCACTGCATTTAATTGTGATATGTAAGAAGCAGCGATCAGGGCATATTCGGCCCCCTTAGAAATTCCATAAACAGCAACTTTTTTGAATCCTCTGCCGCGTAGCCAGCCAGCCGAATGTTCAATGATTTCGACAGGTATCTCTGCTAAATTTTTTGAAGTTTCTGACGTATTAAAATAGGCAACTGCAATAGATGAAATGCCATTGTCTGCAAATTGCTTTGCAATTGTCCTTGCGGCAGTGATCATACCATCGCTCCCGGTTATAACTATTAAAGCCAGCTCACTTTCCAGACTGCTCTCGTAGAAGACTCCTTGAAATTTGTTTTCACTTACTGATGTTTTAATTATGTCTAATCACCTTCCATAAATGAATTGTTATTACTGGTCTTATAGAAAGTTGGAAGGTCCCATGAACTGCGTGTTATTTGTATAACATATTTGAATTATTACACATCAAAAATGTGCCTCATAACTTATTCTTGCGTTTTCTAAGCACAATGAAAATGGGAACCGCAATCGCCACAACCGCACCCATGCTGATTCCTGCGCCGGTACTATTAAATACCCACAATCCATTCATTCGCTCAAGCCCTCCTTTGCTTATTATATAAATTATCAGACTTTACTTCCGTTATACATTTTAAATATAATGGGTAACTTGAACCTGCTTTCGAACTGCCAAGTTTGCTCATCATGCTCAAAGTATTGCTACAGCTGTTAAAGCATCTTGAATATCTTTGTAAACCAATGACTGCATACTACTTTTATAAATCTGAGGATTTGCTTTGCGTAACGCATTACAAATATCATTTATCAGATCGGGTTTGCATTTAGCGATGATGGGCAAAGCTTTAATACACTGTCTCGCTGTAATTGGCTTATCGTCCATGATATGTTTGAGATAGATATCAATGATTTGATCTACTTTGTAGTCTTTGTCCCATTTGGCATTAGCGGCAATTAAAACAATACCTCTTGTTCTGATATAAGAATTTAAATCATCAAGCATTTCTGCAAAAGTATCAAAATAAGCGTAAACTGCATCTGAGTTCATACTTTCAGACTCAAGCTGTTTCAAACATTGATACGCATATTTATCGTTTGTATCTCTTAACCCGTAAACCAGTTCTTGGATGTTGCTCACCACATTCACCACTCCATAATAAAATAATCGTATTATGCTTTCATTGTATGTCATAAACATAATGGGAATCTGCCTGTAACTTAATCCATCGAAATAGTACAGACATAATCTTCGCCGCTGTCCTCATATGCGGGCAACAGAGAGCTTAACAAATCTTCATCTGTTTGTACCGCAAGGTCAAGATGCAGCCTGTCTTACCGCCTTTGAGAGCGGATTTGCCGGTCGGACTGTTCCAACAGTTTCTTGACCGAAGTTGAAACCTTAACGCTAATCTGGCTCCCATTGGCGAGTTTATATGAAATTGTAACTAATGGCTTGTCCATTAGCTTTTCCTCCCGTTCATCATGTTTGCGGATTGCTCCACAGACTATGGCTGATGAACGGAGAGGGCGGGGAGCGGCAGTCGGGGCAGTAAACAGGCCCGGCCCGAAGTTAATCGCCTTTCGGGACGATTGCGAGTCACTTGACTAGATGTTTTTTGATTTTTGAGCAAGTCAATATCGGCTTTGAATCAATCCATGTCATCCCGCAGCGCGTCGATGATGTTTTCTTTTTTGATCTTGCTGACAGCATACATCATGGTGACAAAGATGACAAGAAGCACGCTGAACACGCTGATTCCGATACTGGTCCACGGCAGCACAAAATCGATATTGTCCGCTCCGCCGATGAACATTCCTTTGTAGATCAGCCAGGAGAAGATGATTGCTAGGGGAAGCCCGACAAGCAGTGCCCTCACGCCATAAAAGGCACACTCATAACGCATCATTCTATTGAAAGAGTGGTCGGACATCCCCACCGAGCGGAGCATGGCAAGCTCCCGCCGGCGCAGCTTGATATTCGTGGAAATCGTGTTGAACACATTGGCAACCGCAATCAGAGAAATCATAATGATAAAAGTATAAGCGAACACGTTGGCAATAAAGATGTAATTTCGGCTCTCATCAAATATTTTAGTCGTATCCAAAAGGCTGTACGCAGATGTAATTCCCGCACCCTGAATCATCGTTTCCATTTCAGCCGCCGACTGCGAGGGATTCTTTGACCGAAAGGTGAAGCCCTTACTCTGAATATCCACAGTGGTGTCGGGGTTTTCAAACTTTTCCTTGAGCGAATAGGGGGCAATCACCTGAAGCACACTTGACGTCCGATTGAAGCTCCCTAAGATGGGAGGTATATCCGGCAGCGCGGCGTTGACAAATGTAATGCTTACGTTTTGCCCCTGTTCCGTCTTCGGTTCGCCATTTGTTTCGGGCGCGATGGTAAGATTCAGGGAAGAACTCGTGAACACATCGGGAAGCTGGTCGGCCTCCTCCTGATTGCCACGGACTTCCACTTTGGCGACACTGATCAATTTCGCGTTTTGCCCGGTATATTCCTCCGCGGGTAAGCCCAAGCCTTGGACAATCTTCAGATAGGTGCTGTCATCTAAAAACCGGATTGTCATTGGCAGATTCACCGTTTCGTCCGGCGAATGTGCCCCCACGGATTCCCGGTAAGCGTCTGAAAGGTCGCTGCCTTTGGCAGCGCAGGAATACTTCATAACAACTTGATACGAGCTTTGGTAAACGCCATGGGCAGTTTTTAGTTTGTCGTAAAGCCGCAACATTTCGCTGTCGTCCATATCACGTGTGCCAAAACCAATATCATAAGTAGTAACCTCTGTTGCACCCGCCGACGCCTGTTTCAAATCTGTTACAAAGGCACTGGTCGAGATAAACAGCACAACGCTTAACACAAGGGAGAGCACAATGCTGCGATACCGTTTCTTGTTTCTCTTGAAGTTTTTCAGCGCAAGCATGCCTTCCAGGCCGTAGATGCACTGTGCCAGTTTTGAGGTTTTGACTGCTTTGGCTTCCACTTTGACCTCGTTCGTCTGGCGAATACACTCCATCACGGGCGTATTGGCAGCCTTGCGAGCCGGAATATCGGCCGAAATCAGGATTGTGATCATGCTGACTGCCACCGCCGCGAGGATTGCGGGAGCGGACACTGTCAAGGTCAAAGGTACACTGGTGTAGAGAATGTTTGCGAAGTTCTTGGCGACGACGCCAATCACAAGTCTGATGCTGGCTATGCCGACGAGAACACCAATCGGGATGCCAATGGCGCCGATACAAAGCCCTTCAAACAGCACCGAATGGCGCAGTTGCTTTGCGGTGGCTCCCACCGACGAGAGAATCCCGAACTGGTGTGTGCGCTCGTTCAAGGAGATGTTGAAGGAATTGTAAATCAGAAAAATCGAACCAATCATGATGATGAGGACTACAATGCCCCCGACTGAGTACAGAAGCGCGTTGAACACCTTATCGCTCGAATCGTCTGAAAGACCCAGGAAGCGCAGCACAGCATTATTCAAGATATAAGCATGGCTTCCAGCTGTACTTTTTGCGTAAGTATGAACTTCACGGGGGTTTTTAAGCGTGACAAATAAGCTGAGATCAACCGCCGTGTCTGCGGTTGTGATTACGGTGTATCCCGGCGCGGAATCTTCTTCAAAGCGGGGCGTTTGGCAGATTCCGACCACCGTGTAAGTCCTCTCGCCCTGCGGCACAAGAGTTTCCCTCTCGACAGTGTACGGATCACTCTGGACGAGCTTCTCGTTTCCGTTCATGCGGCTCCCGACAGCAAGGGTAAGCGTGTCGCCCACCTGGAACTGAACGCCGCCCTTTGTCATGACGCTCCCCGAAATAAGAATCTCCCCGCTGTTTTTCGGCAGCCTGCCGGAAAGTAGCGTGATGGGCAGGGCATCAAAGGTTTTCTCGCTGAATCCGGCGATAAAAAGATACGGTTTGTTGGGATTTTTCCCGCCGTCAAGTTTTGCGTAGCCGATATTTTCAAATGTTGCGGTGTTTGCAACTTTGTCGTTGCTTGCCTGTTTCGCTACAAAAGAAGAATCAACATCTGAAAACTCGACATGCCAACCGCCGTATTTCTCGGCCGCGCCTTTTGCCATATAGTTCAGCAGGGAAACGCCAAAAGTAGCGACTGCCGTAATCAGGGCAGCGGACAGAACAACTCCGATAATCGTTACGAATGTGCGCGTACGGCTTTTTTTCAGCCCTTGCAGGGCAACTTTGTTGAAAATGTTCATGACCGTGCCGCCTGCCTCTCGTCCCTCACCACTTTGCCGTCTGATATGCCGATAATGCGGTCTGCTTGCAGGGCGATGTTTTCGTCATGGGTGACGAGGAGCAGGGTCTGCCCATATTTTTTATTGCTTTCTTTCAGCAGTTTGATGATTTCATGTCCATTCCGGCTGTCCAAACTGCCCGTGGGTTCGTCGGCAAGCATGACCGCCGGGGCGTTCATCAAAGCGCGTCCTATGGAAACGCGCTGTTGCTGACCGCCCGAAAGCTGATTGGGTAAATGCGTTTTGCGGTCTTGCAATCCAAGCATTTCGAGCAGGTCATTCAGCCGTTCCTCGTTGACCTTGCGCTTGTCCATCAGGATGGGCAGGGTGATGTTTTCCACCACATTCAGCGTAGGAATGAGGTTGTGAAACTGGTAAATCAGACCGACCTGCCGCCGACGGAAGATGGCGAGTTTTTCGTTGCTTTGGGCATATACATCCTGCCCCTCCAGATACACCTTCCCGCTGGTCGGCACGTCCACGCCGGCGATGGCGTGCAGCAGAGTGGATTTGCCGGAACCGGAGGAACCGATGATTGCGGTAAACTCTCCTCTTTCGATTGTAAGCGAAACATGGTTAAGCGCGGCAACCTGGCTTTCGCCCTTGCCGTAGACCTTGCATAGGTCTTCAATTTTCAAAAACTCCATTATGTGAGCCTCCTTTTTCATGTTTTACCCATATAATAGAACTTTCAACTTACATCTCTGTGACTTTCAGGTGAGAGATTCGTCACTTTGGGAAACGAATGGCAAATATCGCGCCGCCCTGCGGGTGATTTTTTGCGGTAATCGTCCCTCCCTGCCGTGTTATAATCATCTTGCAGAGAGCCAATCCAATCCCATATCCTGTAGCGTTTGGATTTTTCCCACGATAAAACCTTTCAAACATGCAGGGTAAATCTTCTTTTTCAAAGCCCGTGCCGCTGTCGTGGATGGCAATCTCGGTAAACAGTGGGTTGTCCTCACAGACAATCTCAATCTTCCCGTTCTCGCCTGCACTTTCCATGCAATTTTTGAGGATGTTTTGAATTGCTTCCGAAAGCCAACCAGAATCGCCCTGAATGATTATCCCTTTCGGCACGTCTATTTGCAAAGCAATATCGTGTAGTTCCATTGGGATTAGGAACGGGCGAAGCGAGGCGCATATCAAGTTGTTTACATCTATCTGCTCGCTTTGGAACACCACAATGCCCGCATCCAAGCGTGATAATTTCAGCAGGGAAATAAGCAGCCAATCCATCTGTACAAACAATTCCTTTGTTTCCCATATCAATGCTTTTCGTTCATTTTCGTCAGGGTTATTCTCTAACAATGACAGAATAAGGTTCACGGATGTAAGAGGGGTGCGGAGTTGGTGCGCTATGTCGGCAAGCGAATCGGCAAGATGTTCTTTTTCTTTTTTCAGTGCATCGTTTTGCTCCCGAATACGCAGTGTCACTTTTGTTATCTCGCTTTGCAAAATGGAAAGTTCGCCCTCGTCCGATTCACCAATATACAGATGGTCAGCGTTATGAAGCACAAGATCGATTTGATCTGAAATCTGCGCAATGCTTTTATATCTGGCTTTGGTAAACGCAAAAAACGCTGTTCCAAAGGCGGCGGCAGAAGCAATGGCAAGGATTCCAGCCGCCGTATTGATTGCAAATCCCAGCGTCACAGTGGTGGCAGCTATTAAGGAGAACAAAATTGCAAGCTGCCGAAACTCTCTATTCCGAAGCATACCCGTCCCCCAATCTATATCCCGTCCCGCGAACGGTCAGAATGATTTGCGGGCTTGCGGGGTTGTTCTCTATCTTCTCCCGCAGGCGTTTGATGTACACGGTCAATGTATTGTCATTGACAAACTCGCCCGCAGCATCCCACAATTCGTCAAGCAGCCTGCTCCTTGTGATAATACTTTTTGGGTTGTTAATAAACACCAACAACAAGCGGTATTCTAAGGCTGAAAGAAAAACCTCGCTGCCGTCCTTTTTCACGATGCCGCTTGCCATATCGACATGAAGCCCGCAGATTTCAAAAGCCGATGGAGAACGTCCGCTTTTTCGCAGGGCTGTTCTGATTCGTGCGATCAGTTCACGCGGACGAAAAGGCTTGGTGATATAGTCGTCCGCGCCCATGTTCAGTCCGGTAACAACACTCGCCTCATCGCCGGAAGCCGTCAGAAAGATAACGGGAACATCTTGCGTTTCTTTAATTTCCGTGCAAACAGTAAAGCCATTTCCGTCAGGCAAAGAAATATCAATCAGCGCCAGGTCAAATTTATTCCCGGCAAGCGCGACAAGGGCGTGACCTCGCGTAGGGGCGTGGGTGACTGTAAATCCCTCCGAGCGAAGCAAAAGTATAAGGTTTTTAGCGATTGCCTTATCGTCCTCAACCAAAAATATCCGTGGCATTAGTCAGACCTCCGTTTCCTTATCCATTCTTGCAAGTCGTCTAAATCTTCGTCAGTCAATTCCTTGTCTTGATGAAGCGTCGATACAGACTGATAAATGAATTTTCATGGTATACTCTGATATATTATCAGTTATTTGAAAAGGCAATAAAGAACGAAAAATTTATATGACGCCTGCGGTTAAGCAGTCCCTATCTCAGTGGCTTCCCATTCAGGCATCAATGTCTGTAAACATGCATGTGGTTTCTTCTGATCCGTCAAGTATACTGCAGCTCGTTCTCGCTCTTCCAACACACATTGCAGGTCTTATGCGCAATTCACTGGAGCTTATGTAACTCAAATAAATATTAATTACGCGAAGCTGGATTTGTTATAATGATGCAAAATTTACTATTTATCATTATAACATATATCTCAAAAATTATAATAATCATTCCACTTAGGGAGATGGACAGATACCTTTGTACCGTGACCATATTTAGATGTGACAGTGATCAAATATCCAAGTTTACGCGCAAGTTTTTGGCTCAAATACAATCCGATTCCTGTTGAAGTGTAAAATTTTCGCCCGTTTTCCCCAGTGAAATTTTTGTCGAATATGCGTCTGATATCTTGTTGCTGAATACCGGCGCCTGTATCTTTAATGCTTAGTATGCTTTCGTTATCCATATGTTCCATGTATATTTTTATTTCTCCACCAGACCATGAATATTTGATTGCGTTGTCCATAATTTGCTTTATGATAAACTCAAGCCATTTTTCGTCAGTTTCAATTTGAAAATCCAGTTTATCTATATTCAGTTTTAGATTTTTATTTGTAATTCTTGAATATTCACGTTTCATGCAATCTTTTACAACTTTATCAAGGCTGACACTGTTGATGATGTAGTCCTTTGAAAATTCTCCTGACCTTGAATAAAACAAGGTCATTTGAACAAAATCTTCAATTTTGTCAATCTCATCCTCAATGCTGTAAAGTGCTTTCTCCGAAGGAACATTAAGACTGTTTTCAATAATTAGTTTTGAAGCAGCGATAGGTGTCTTTATTTCGTGTACCCACATTGTAATAAATTCAAGATCTTCCATACTCTTTTCATTATGCTCCGCCAGCTTGCTGTTTGCATCCTGATAGAGCTTTTGCAACAGTTCCGTGTAGATACGCTGCTCCGCGCTCAAAGGTTCCGGAAGAGAATTGACCCAGTCAAGCCCCTCCTCAAGTGAAATTTTTCTTAATTTATCATAGTATCTCTTCTTTATTATAAAATCAATTGCAAGATAAATTACAAAAAGAAAAAAGGATACCTCGATAACGTACAACCCGTTTGATTCAAGCAGCTTACTGGATTCACTCATATAGATAACCGCGCCGGTAAACAGGGAGACAACCGTGTATAACAGAATAAGATATCTTTTATCCGATAAATATTCCGATAATTTCATATCATATAACCTAAGTTCTTCTTCGTTTCAATGTAGTTTTCAATTCCCAGATCATTCAGCTTTTTCCTGAGCCTTGTCATATTTACTGTAAGGGTGTTGTCATCAATAAAGCTGGCTTCCTTCCACAGGCTTCGCATAATTCTTTCGCGGCTGACAACATTTCCCCGATTTTTAAGCAGCAGGGCGAGAATCTGTGCTTCGTTTTTTGTTAATTCTACAGTGTTTTCATTGGCAGATACTTGACCGCTGCCCAGATTAAAAATCAAACCTTCATATGAAATAATATCCATCTCGGTATTATCATAAGAGTAAGTTCGCCGCAAAATCCCGTTGACTTTTGCCAGCAGGATGTTCATGGAAAAGGGTTTCACCACATAATCATCGCCACCCATGTTGGTTGCAATAATGATATCCATATCCTCTCCTTTTGATGAAATAAATAGGATTGGAACTTTAGAAAGCATCCTGATTTTTCCGCACCAGTAATATCCATCGTAGAAAGGCAGGACAATGTCCAGTAGTACCAAATCGGGTTGAAATTCCGACAATTCCGGCATAATGTTGGAAAAGTTCTTTGTAGCGTTGCAGCGATATCCTGATTTTGACAGATTTTCCACGATAATATCTGCTATTGTTTCATCATCTTCAACTATAAGTATCTTAAACATGTAACATCACCCTTCCATTTCCAAATGTGAAGCAGACGACAGTTTGGTCCACTATATTATACCATACCATTTTTGCCTGAGCATTTTACTAGTCAATTACCATCCGCTTTAGTTGATGATAATTGACTTTGCTCAGGCGAATAGGCTGATATCAAATTTTATTTTTCTTTTCCCCATACGATCCGCATATAACTCTTTACGGATAAGGCATAGAAAAAGCAGTAGATTACGATATAAATTGCAACAATGATAAGGGCATTGAACAGGGTGGGTGTTTCTTGGCCGAGCGTATCCATAGCCCGGTTGTATGTCAGCAGTGCAAAAACGGAATGGGACAGCCCAACCAATAATGGAATACCAAAGGCAATCGCCAGTTGTTTTGAAATTGATTCCCAAATCTCTTTCCGGTTCATTCCTGTTTTCTTGAGAATGTCGTACCGGGTTACTTCCTCCTGTGCTTCAATAATCTGTTTGTAGTACATAATGCTTCCGGAAGCAAGTAAAAATAGAATTCCGACAAACATTCCGATGAAAATATAAGCACCATATAATGAAAAGATTGATTTATATACCCCGATATGGCTTAGGTTGGCGATTCCTAAAGGACGGGTGACTTTATCTACCGGTGCGATTTTATTTAATGCATCAACGGTTTTCTGAGAATCCATTGGCTTGTCAAACATGAAACCTGTAACACGTATGATATCCTTTTCATCGGTTTTTTCAAGATATTTGTGAAACGTTTTATCGTTTACCACAATCGTTGGCTTTTGATACAGATCAAGAACTCCGATATATTTATGCAGACCTGCGCCGACAACATTGTAGCTGCTGCTGAAACCTGCATATTGCAGGTTCATTTTTTGTCCCACCAGATTTTCGCTGTATTCTTTGCCCTGATTACCATCAAGAAAATAGCAGTCTTTCTCTTTCAAATCCATGTTGAAATCAGTGGCAAGATTACTAAAAGACCCTGCCCTAGCATGTGTATCGGTTATGATTGCCTGGTAGGCACTCTGAGAAAGAATGTATCCGTTAAAAGTCATTCCGGGATTTTTCCTCGTTTCAAGTGAGTATTGCGGATTCTGACCTTGGGCTTTTATCAGTTTAAATTGATTACTTGAAATCAACTTTACCTCGTTTATCTTTTGAATGGTTTGAATCATTTGACTGTTCTGTTCATCCGTTGCATTTTTACACATATAAGAGAATGGGGAATAGGCATCCGTAGTAGTTACCAAACCATTGTACATGGAATAGGTCATACTCACCATTACCATGGTAACGGCGCTCAGAACCGCAATGATACTCAGCATTTTAGAATTTGCTTGAATCCGGTAAACAATCTGAGAAACGCTGATAAAGTTTGCAGGCTTGTAGTACAAGCTTTTATTCTGTTTGACCTTGACCATTGCCATTGGTACGAAATTCTGAAAAAACAGCAGAGTACCTGCCACCACAAAGAACATCACAACAAGTGCGGGCAAAAATAGCTTAAATCCGCCTGCGTTTACATTCATCGTCATCGCAATAATGTAACCGATGACGATCATTACAGCAGAGATCAATCCGCCAACAACAGAATATTTTGGCATTTTTTCGCCTTCTTTGCTTGCGGATAACAGCTCAATCAGCTTATATCGATAGATGATGCCGTAAGCGTTAATGGAACTGATGCCAAACAAAATCAAAAATCCTGCCACTGTGGTTGCAATTGCCTCCCATTCGATTGAAAATGAAATTTTTGTTCCAACAGCCATTAAATTCAAAAGAATCATGGTAAAGAATCGAGAGAAAACAATGCCCAAAACAACACCGCACGCAATTGCCAATATCCCCATGATGATATTCTCGTAAAAAAGCATTCTGCCAATCTGGCTTTTTTTCATTCCAAGCAAAGAATAAATTGCAATTTCCTTTTTTCTCGTCTTTATAAAAAACTGATTGGAATATAGAACAAAGACTGAGGAAAACAAAAGAATTGCCACGGCAGACCCCTGAAATAGAACGGTTATTTTACTGGTTCCGAATCGGTACTGGGCAAACTCAGGATTGTAATAAATAGAACAGAAAATATTAAATATCGTTACAGCAAATATTGTGCTGATAAAATAGATTAAATAACTGCTGAATTTTTTTCTGATATTATTGAATGCAATATTAAAGAAGTTCACTATTATCCCCCCCTAGAGAAGATAATACCTTTAGAATCTGATTGAAGAATTCCTTTCGGTTTCCTGTACTGAAAATCTCCATAAAAAGCAAACCGTCTTTGATGAAGATGATTCTCTTGCAAAAGCTTGCCGCAAACGCGTCGTGCGTTACGAGCATGATGGTTGCCTGAGTGCTGTCATTAAGCCTTTGCATACATTGAAGTAAATCTTTTGAAGATTTGGAATCCAGTGCTCCGGTTGGTTCGTCGGCAAGGATCAGCTCTGGATTGTTAACAATCGCCCTTGCCGCGGATGCTCTTTGTTTTTGACCACCGGACACCTCATAGGGATATTTATTTAAAAAGTTTTCGATGCCAAGATCGGATGCAACACTTTTCACCGTTGTTTCAATCTGTTTGACGCTCATTTTCGAGAGAATTAGCGGAAGCGCGATATTGTCCTTTAACGTCAAGGTATCCAATAAATTATAATCCTGAAAGATGAACCCAAGCTTGCTTCTGCGAAAATCAGACAGCTCCGGTTCTTTGATCTGGCCGATGTCCTGCCCGCCAATATGAATCTGGCCGCTGGTAGCGGTATCAATTGTGGCAATTACATTGAGCAACGTTGATTTCCCCGCACCGGACGGACCCATAATCCCTACAAATTCACCTTTTTCAATTTCAAAGCTTACCCCATTTAAAGCCGCGGAGATATTGCCTCCCTGTTTTGAGCCATATACTTTTCTAACATCTTTTACTGTTAATACCGGCATGATAAAACCTCCATACGTTTATTTCAATATTGAGTATAGTATGGATTTGAGTTTGCTGCCATCGATTAACCTTACATTATCTCATATTTTACCTTACAAATTTGAAAGAACAACCTAAGTATGTCTTGTCCATCATAAACATAATGGGCAGCTCCAAAAGGAGGAAAGACGACACATTGTGCTCATAACAAGTTATTTAAGCATAAGATTAAAAAGCATTTATGATCAGCAGTTTATATTGGTTCACGCTTTGCGAAGTCTTGTTCTGACTGCACGAAGCTCTTTTGGCAGCTCATCGTTGCTCATATTGTCTGGAACATTCGTAGTTCCTGCCTTTTTAGCGGTCTCATAATACCAGCATTTAAAGTTGATAGTATCAAGAGTTTCCTGCAATTGAACCATCTGCTTTTCGACTTCCTCTTTTCGCTTTATGAATAAATCCAGACGGGTGTCAATCGTTTCGTCGCCTTTCATAACCAGAAATATAAATTCGCGAATGTCTTTTAACTGCATACCCGTTGCTTTTACTCGTATCGGATATGTTGAAGAAACATCAGGACTTGTGAAAGCTGTTGGAAGCGGTAATATGACAGTGTATTTTATGTTGCAAAATTGATCATCCTGTATGTAATGAGGTGGCCTATTCCATTCGGATAGACCACCTCACTTTTATTATCCAGCAATTAAGTCCAAAATTACCTTTGCAAAGGTAATCGTGACGCCGCTTGCCAAGGTCATAAACCCGTTTGTTCTCTAGCGCATCCGGGCGTAGTCCTTTGTGGCTGGCAGAGGTCGTAAAATCCTATCTGGGTGAAAGTCTATACTCCGAATCTTTGAATACTTTCTGCGAAGACATCTCGTTCAAACCTAATGCTTGTATCGATGAGCACATGAACTTTCTCTGTTTAACGAGACAACAGGCGCATCGGTGCGTCTTTGTGCCATATACGTTGTATTCATTTCCACTCCAGATAATCACATTTTCACCTCTGCATGACGATTTAGCTGTATATAACCATATTGATTTTTGGGGCTCTTCAGGCATAGCATGAAAACCGGTCTTCTCATTCTATAAATAATCTGGCTATATTCACAACGAATGTCATAAACATAATGGGAAATTCCCTTTGCTAAACCTTTTCAACTTGATCTTTAATATCCAAAACTCATTCGGCTATTTCCGAAGGTCGGGAGGAAGGAGTTAATCACATCCTGCCCCACCTTATTTCATTATGTTTATACGGTCACAGTCTCATGCAAACATCCCACGCACGCCAGATTACGGTACGGAGGTTGCCTACGCCGTTTGCATCGCCGACAAGATGAACGTGCCCTGAGGCTTCGGCAAGTGGCGTAGGTTTGTAACCAATCGAGACGATGGCCGAATCGCCCTCCAAGTCAAAAATCTTACCTTCTTTGTCTTTCACAGTCACGCCATCCTCCTTGATTTCAAGGAGCGTCGTCTCAAGATAGACTGGTGTCTTTTTAAAAGCAAGCATTTCGCGCAGGAAAGAAGAGTTGGCAAGACATACTCCCTTGACGGCGATAAGATCATTCTTCATTTCGACGATCTGCGGCTTTTTGCCCTTGAGGATCAGATCGTAAGCTATTTCACATCCCGTCAGTCCTCCGCCGATAATGATGACATTGTCGCCGACTTTCTTGCCGGAGAGATACTCCGTCGCCTCGATCGAGTGTTCAATACCCTTAATCGGCGGGCGTTTCGCCGCAGAACCTGTAGCAATAATGATTTCATCCGCCTGTATCGTATGGATATCCTTAATTTCTGTGTTGAGTTTGACCGTGATCGGATGCTTCGAGATTTCTCTTCTGTACCATTCAATGAGTTCTCTGTCTTTTGTCTTATAGACGGGAGCAGCCGCCTGGATAAAAATGCCGCCCAGACGATCTGATTTCTCGTAAATGGTAACATTGTGCCCCCTTTCGGAAAGTACAAGTGCGGACTCCATGCCACCGATACCGCCGCCGATGACCGCAATATTCTTCACTTTGGCTGCCTTTTCAATTTTGTATTTCTTTGACTGCATCGTGCGCGGATCGAGTGCGCAGCGCGCCATATGGATCGCATCGGAAAGATTCTGAATGTTCGCGGTGCCTTCATATTTTGCCATCGTGAAGCAGGCATTATGGCAGTTGATACAGGGCTTGATATCGGCTTCACGATCTTCCATGAGTTTTGTCACCCAGGTGGGATCGGTTAGGAACTGTCTTGCAACGCCCATTGCATCGAGCTTTCCTTCGCGAATCGCTTCGGCACCTGCGGGAGGTGTCATCTTACCGGCGCATACTACCGGGATGGTAACAAAGTTTTTGATGTGGCTGACATAGGAAAGATTACAGTTTTCGGCCATATATGCCGGTGGATGCGCCCAATACCAGGAGTCGTAGGTTCCATTGTCGCAATTGAGCATATCATATCCG
Organism: uncultured Caproiciproducens sp.; assembly: GCA_964517505.1. Lineage (GTDB taxonomy): Bacteria > Bacillota > Clostridia > Oscillospirales > Acutalibacteraceae > Caproiciproducens. Next base: position 244,451 of record CAZFED010000001.1, read on the forward strand.
GCATTCTGAAGGAACTTTGCAGCTTTTTCGGATTCCTCCATATCGCGTCCTACCTCGACATAATCATCCTCACCCGGTACCGCACCCTGACGGAAACCCTTCGTCTTTGAGACAACGGAATAGCGAAGAGAAACAGGAAAGTCCTTGCCGCATGTTTTTTTGATTGCCTGTACGATTTCTGTTGGGAAACGGTACCGATTTTCAAAAGATCCGCCGTATTCGTCAGTTCTTTGATTGGTGTACTTCATTGTGAACTGATCCAGCATATAGCCCTCATGAACGGCATGAACTTCGATTCCGTCGACGCCGGCGTCCATACAAAGCTTTGCTGTCTTTGCGAAAGCTTCAACAATCTGATGAATTTCATCGACGGTAAATGGGCGAGAATAAACATCATCCGCCCAACGGTTAGGTGTTGCGGAGGCGCTGGCACAAATATAATCCATATCGAAGATCGGCTTTGTTATTGTGCCGAAAGCTTTGTTTTTGATCATCTTGACCATGAGGTCGTTGAGCGCCATAGCTCGCCCCATACCAGCAGTCAGCTGTATGAACATCTTAGCACCAGTCTTATGAAATTCGTCCATAAATTCCTTCAGCTGCTTGAATTTGCCTTTATTCTCATAGAGCCATTTGCCGCCCATTGTATCCCGAATCGGGGCAATACCAGGCAATATAAGACCGACATTGTTCTGTGCACGCTCAAGAAGAAAATTTGCCGCTTCCTTGTCAAAATGGTTTGGCTCCATCCATCCGAAAATGGAAGTTCCACCCATGGAACACATGACAATTCGATTCTTGATTTCGACATTACCAATCTTCCATGGCGTAAATAATACTTCGTATTCTCGTTTCATACATGCATCTCCTTTATTATTCAACCGTCACGGTGCCGTTAGTGGCAACAATAATGGTCATGAATGCCTTTGCCCTGTTACTTTACTCCCTTCGTAACCATCTTCAAAATCTCATTGTCCGAATGAAATCTCGCGCTTGTATATGTACGCAACTTGTTTTACGAGGTTATGACAGGCATTTTCTTTGATAGATGATTGTTCATATACACAAGTAGGCAGATGTAGCTGAGGATGATTCCCGTTGCTTCTAGTTTTTTGAAATATCCGGTCACTTTGAATTGCCGGATTACCCCGGGTGCTTAGGTGAATACTGTCGAAATTCAGAAATCGAATCCTATTTCATTCACTTTAATACCATACTTTTATTCACTTCCTTACGAACAGTCCAAACTGAAAGTCGTTTCATAGAAAGGATTGAAGGCTTTGACTTTCCAATATCGCCTGCATATTATCACTTCCAATTTATGATGAGCTTGTTCAGTTTATCCATATACAACATGGCTGTCCATTATATTGTAAGAGTTTCGCATTATTTGCTACTGCCTGTTTGTCACTTGTCCATCATAAACATAATGAGAAATTCAATCAAAGAGACAGACTGTCCGTTGTGCTCATAAAGTCCCTTTAAAAACAATACGCATAATAATATTTGAAATTATAGATGCGGAGAATAACGCGACCGGTAGCCATGCAATAACTGAATGCTTTTTTGCGTGAATGTTTTTTATGATCGTGACGACTAAAAACATGACGGACACAACACTTGTTATAACAAATAAAATTGCACAAGGAAATCCTGTCGAAAAAATATAAACAACGCCATATTTTTCAATACCGCCATAATTTGTATATATGGTAAAAAACATAGAAACAATCAGCACAGCATTTAGAGTTACTGAAGTGATGATTTTTTTCATTCCACACCTCAAATCCTTCGTGCAATGTAAACATAATGCAAAGTTCAAAAGGAAGGGGGAGATGACACGCAATCATAGTAACTGATTATGTGTAACGGTTTAAACATACTGGGAAGCTCATACACCTTCAAAACCAGCTTATATTACAGCCATATAGCCCAATCGCCATAATCGAATGTTCCGCTGCCGTGATGCAGTTGCCCACTGGCTTGGAGTTGTCGGAAAGCATCTCGCATACGCATAAGGATTTCAGGCTGAATGTCCAGAGAGTGATGTGCTGGGAAAACACGTTTCACCGGCAGTGCTGAAACCTTCTCCAAAGAAACGAGATACGCTTGCGGATCGGTGGATGGATAGTAGGCAAACAGAGTGTCTTTGTAGACCAGGTCGCCGGTAAAAAGATAGCCGCGATTTTTTTCCCAAAAGCACATATGCCCAGGCGAATGTCCGGGAGTATGCAGTACTTGAATGCTTCTGCCTCCAATGTCAATTTTGTCGCCGTCTTTCAGCACCCTTGTCGGTGTACCCTGAAAGAACTCATATTTATTGACGTCATAACCTTCCGGCAGATTACAGCGGTCGATTACCATGCCCTTGATCTGCTCCATAGTCAGAGGGAATTCGCCGTTAAGCCAGTTCAGTTCATCCTCATGAGCATAAAAATCCGGGAAATATTTATGACCCCCGATATGATCCCAATGGATGTGAGTGGCAACGGCGGTAACTGGCTTGTCCGTCAGCTTTTTTACTTCGTCGTAAATGTTGCAAATACCGAGGCCGGTATCAATCAGAAGACTGCACTTTGAACCTTTCAGAAGATAGCAGTGAGCTTCCTCCCAATGCCGATATTCGCTGATAATGTATGTATCTGCGTCTATGTTTTCTTTTGTAAACCAATTGCTCATATAGTTAGCCCTTTCAAATTTTTATATTTCTGTTATATTAATAATCATACTCAGTTTTCTTCGCAGAGTGTAAACCAGGTTGTGTGAAAACAAAACGCTCATTTTTTGAATCACTATTTCGATACTATTTACTCATGCAAAGAAAAACATTATCACCAATTATGTCATAATTTTCATCCCTTTATGGGATAGCGCACCACCGTTTCAAAAATTTTTGCGTTTTCACACAACCTCAAACATACTGCGAAGTTTATTCTGGATTATTTAAAAATGACTTGATGTAATTCTAGCCTTCTTGTATAGATAAGTGTTCTTCACCCCATTGTTTAATTAATGCCATTATTGTTTTTAAACTTTCTCCATTCTGGGTCAATCGGTACTCCACTTTGGTTGGAACTTCAGGATAAACTTTTCGAAAGACAATGTTATTATTTTCAAATTTTTTAAGCTGCTGCGTCAGCATCTTTTCGGTAATCCCCGGAATTAACCGCTTTAATTCTCCGAATCGCAGTGGACCATCCTGTAAACACCACAAAATCCACATGCTCCATTTATCGCCAATTAGACTCATAGCAAAATCGATTGGACAAGTATATTTATTATTATTTGCCATTAAAATCACTCCAGTGTTACTTACTTTTAACTCAGTATCGCACTAAAAAGTCGGTACTTGTTTTAAATTCAGATCTAATATATCATTACTTTCAGTAAATGAAAACGGAGGATTTTGAGAATGAAAAAAATCGCATTAGGAAACAAAAACTACTTTTATCCTAATCCCACAGTATTGATCGGAGTTACTGTGGATGGAAAACCAAATTACTTGAATGTTTCTTATGCGGGAATCGCAAACCGTAGCCCGGCTATGTTATTCATCTCACTGAACAAATTACATTATAGCACTATCGGTGTGAAAGAACACAAGGCTTTCAGTGTTAACATTCCTTCAACAGACATGTTGACTGAGACTGATTATTGCGGGATAGTCTCAGGAAAAGATGTTGATAAATTCAAATTGTTTCATACTTTTTACGGCGTATCGAGGAATATTCCAATGATAGAAGAATGTTCAATTAGTATGGAGTGTGAAGTGGTTCAAGAGCTTGAATTAGAAGGAAGTAACATACTTTTCATAGGTAAGGTTTTAGAATCGTATTCAGAAGAAAAATACTTATCAAACGGTTTACCCGATATTAAAAAAATAGATCCTATTTTACTCTCAATGAACGATTTTAACTATTACAATATAGGAAACAGGATTGGAAAAGCATGGGACATCGGAAAAAAGATATATCAGAAATGATAGAATGCTTCACTTTCTCACAATTCTAGTTCGGCTAGTTTCTGGTTTTATGCAAAGAAGAGTATTCTGATTTGTACCTGATAAACATAATCGAATGCTGATCATCTATCAAGTTTCCCTGTTTGATCATATTTCATTTCGATTTCAGAAAGGTTCTCAGCTTTCCTGTTTTCCGAAACCCATATTTGAAATAAAGGAAATACGCCTTTTGATTATTTTCAAATATTCAAAGAGTCGGTACCTCCAAACACTGCTGCATTACAAACAGCAGGAGTTTTGTGCCGTACCCATTGTGCTGCTCATCAGGCAGAATATACATCCACATCCTTGCTTATAAAATTACCCGCGTTTAGTCATCACGAGCTTCTCAGCTTCGATGCATAGATAATTAAGTACAATAATAATCTGTTCGTACAATTTTAAACATAATAGGCAATTCAAAATAGAGGGGAGACGACACATAGTCCTCATAACCTCATATGTTCTCTTCAAGCCATGCACAAACTATTTTTATATCCTCACCTTGCATAAAAGGATGATCACTGCTCTGAGAAATTGTCAATTTGCAATCATGTGCTTTCACAAATTCCTGAATAACATCTACAGATTGCATATTGTCTTTTCCACCATAAAGGATGGAAGTGGGAATACTCCATTTTTCAATGGGATGTTCTTTAACGTACAGATAATAGTCCCAACGCAATAAATCAATAGGAGTGAGAATCTCTTTTTCTATGCTTAATTTTTCGTCTGTCACATTAAACCAACCAAACATCTGCCTGATAAGATACTGCATGTTTAACACAGGCGATTGGAAAAGACAGTTCGTAAAATTCCTATCTGCATAAGTATTTAAACTGAAATATGCTCCAAGACTACAAGCAAACAAAGAAATATCGTTCCATCTTGAAAAGGCGTAATCGCCAATCACAGTAAGGTCATGCATACCATTCCAGATGTCACAACGATAATTACTATCTTTTCTTTCACCATGTTCCGGTAAATCAAAACTAAGTGTTTGATAGCCCTTTTTCTCAGCTATTTTAGCAAAATTCTCTGCATATTCTTTACAAGACATTTTGCCATGAATATGGATATATATCTTGTCTGATTTTCCACCCCAAATAATAGCAGGGATGTTGCCAATTTTAATGTTTTGAACTTCCATTTTTACCTCCAACTATTGAGGTGTTACCCTCCATAGATTTTTGAATATTAAGTTGTTTGACATTTTAAATTCCCCCTTCTCGACTGATTATATAAAAAGAAATAAGTCGCAAAATATAAATAACTGGATTATGCTCCCATAGTATTTCATAAACAAACTGGGAAGTTCGTTTTTGCCTCTGAGTTGCCCAGTGTGCTCATTTCACGCATTTCATAAGAATGTCGGTCAATTCTTGAGAGTTTTCTATCATTGGCATATGGCATGAGTTTCTTACAAATTTAAAATCAATCTTTTCCTCAACATCTTTATCCAAACACAAATCATCAATTCGTCTGCTGTAATGTTCTACGCCCCTGTCTCCATATATGCCGAATACCTTGCAAGCTATTTCATTTATGTATGGTGTAAAATCAAATTCCTGCTGCAATGAGGATTTTAATTCATCCCTATAATAAGGTGCTTCATTTTTAAACATGTTTTTTATTTCGTTACCATATTTCATCATATTAGCAGGCAACATAAGATTTCGATAAAACTCTTTCGCAGGGCGTAGATTCGATTCTATAAAGATAATGTTATCACATTTGACTTTATATCTGGCAACCAGTTCAAGAGCTATTATTCCTCCCATGCTATGGCCGACTATAAAATCAAATTGTTCATTTTCATATGTCTCATAAACCCATTTTGTAATATCTGATATGTGATGCGCATTTTGGGTGATTTCATGTGGATACTCAACAAAAGTCACATTCATATCCAGAAATGCGTCTTTTACTTCATCCCATATCTCTAATGTACAATTTATGCCATAAAGAAATAGACCTTTTTTCACAATTTAGACTTCCTTTAAATATAAATAATTAGATTGTGTTCCCCATAAATGTCATAAACATAATGCTAAGTTCAATCAAAGAGAGTACGCTCTTTTTTGCGTTTTACGGTCAACAAAAAATATTACAAATAAGATTATTGTGGGAATATTCGAAATCACTAGAGCCAAAATGGTGGTCGGAATGTTGATACTTGTAGCAATAGTACTCTTTTGGATTAGCAACCCATTTTTATATTGCTCAATAGTTCTTGGACCTAAATAGGAACTATATATCATAGATATTATTTTAATATCAACAATTATCGAGTAACATAAGGAAAGTAAAGGCAATATCAATCCTAACAAAATGCGCTTCTTCGTAAGATATTTTTGCAAAAATAAAATTCCAACGAATATCGCTAAAAATATTAGACTATATAAAATAGTAAATATAAGGCTCATATCAACATTCCCCTTTGCGTTTTTCATACTCGGAAATTAATATCTATGCACTGTCAAAGTCATGGAAGTACCTGCTGATAGTTTAAACAAAATGGGAAGTTCGGCTAATATTTCGAATTGCTCAGTTTGCTTCTTGTACAACCTGGCAGCGCTGGATAATGGCGCACCTTCCGAATGTGTCCGTCACTGCCTTTGTAAGGCTTTTTCGCCATCCAGAACGAACAGGCGCGGAACATCCGGCGCCTGTTCCCGGTCTAGCAGGTCAGCGAGCAGTCCTCTGATGGATTCCTGATTTTAAAAAGATCTTTGGATTTTTGCTTTTCCTTGCTATAGCAATGGAAAAGAAGCGGGGAATAAGGCTGAGCACCGTGTCCCCATCAAGCGTCCGATCTGGAAAAGGCGTTTTTCATCTGGCTGCTCAGCTCGAAGAGGACCTTGTTCAATGTATAGGCGGTTTCTTTTTTCAACATGTCCGCGATTTCCTGATTGGCCTGTTCCCGAAGGGCAGCCCGTTTTACCATATCCGTTTCCCGCCGGAGCTTTTCATCATATTGGCCGATCAGCGCATGTCCTTTGGACTGTACTGCAAGCTGATATCGCTCAATATGAAATACTGATTTACCGTAAGATGCGTCCGCCATAGCGGCAATCATGCGGCTGGACCAGTAGAAATTTTCGGTTGAAATTTCCTTTGTTGTATTGGCTAGATAGTCCGGCGTTACGGACACATTGGCATAAAAGGGCACCAGTACATTGAAGGCGTTGGATGCAAAGGCGATCCATTCCACCGTGCGGAATTCCTCCGGGACGTCCGGACGCATCTGGATCAAAGCCATAAAGTCATTCCGGTTGATGCCGATCGGGCGGAAGATGCCTTTCATGGTTGGATCGCCATGGCCTTCATAGGGATCATACGGCGTTCCTTGATAATGAGAGGACAGCGCGTATTTTACATCCTCCGACGTGATCTTCTTCTCCGGCACCATGCACCAGGGCAGATCATCGGAACGCGGCGTAAAATCCGCATTCGGGCCGTCCCATGCTTTGGTGCGGGGGTTAAAATACCGCAGCATGAACCAGGCGCGTGGCGTATTGTAAACATGATCCGCATCATCATGACTTCCAAAAGCATCTCTCGGATTAAAGTCTCCGTTCAGCGATAGATTCAAATGGTTCTCCTTAATGAACTCCTTCATATCGGCTGAACACATATGGTTTTTCTTTTCGGTAAGTGCATCCTTAAGATCAAACCGGTCAAGTCCCAGCTGATTCGGCATCACGACATAAACATCATCCGGTACCTTTCTGGCAATCCAGTGATGACCGCCGATGGTCTCCAGCCACCAGATTTCATTGACATCCTGAAAGGCAATGCCGTTCATTTCATAGGTACCGTACTTTTCCAGCAGGCCGCCCAGCCTCTCAACACCTTTACGAGCACTGTGAACGTAAGGAAGTACAATATAAACGATATCCTCCTCACCAATGCCGCCGGCATTTTCAGGCTGCCCGTCCTGTGCCGGATGATACTCGACCAGCGGATCTGCCCCCAACACTCTCGGGTTGGAAGTAATGGTTTCCGTGGCCGTCATGCCGACATTTGCCTCATTCACACTACTGGCGGCCCAGATTCCCTCGCCTTCTACGGCATTCGGCACTGCCGTAAACCGCATGGGATTTTTGGGCAGTTCGATTACCACATGGGAAAGCACGGATTTGTAGGTTGCGGACTGCTCCTCGGGATGGATCGTTACGAATTTTTTAGCGGTAAAATGACCAGAACCCGAATCATCGTTTCGGGCGATCATGGTAGAACCGTCATAAGATGCTTTTTTCCCAACCAGAATAGTTGTACAAGCCATAAGTATGTCCTCGTCATTATAAAGTAGTAGTGTTTAGAGCCCCTCTCCAAGGGCTATTTCCTACACTCGGGACTTCACGTTATTCCGCTTACCCGCATTCATTCGTGCGTAATACATTGTGTATGTGTCAATACTCCTGTCAGAGGAGTGAATTATATGCAATCAGATAAATCTTGCCTAATAGTCGAACAGTATTTGGCCTACCTCGTTACAATTAAGGGTCGCGGCAAGAACACCGTACTAGAGTATCGTCTGGATCTCCTGCAATTTTTCAGATCTGTCTCAGCTGCCAGGGGAGAAAAGCCTCTCAATTTCCAATTTGCGAACATAGACTTCATCCGCTCGATCGGTCTCGGGGACATGTATGAATTTCTTGCCTATTGCCAGGATACGCTCCATTCATCTCCCGGCACGAGAACAAGAAAAATTGTTTCTATCCGGCAGTTCTGGAAGTATCTCAAAACCAAAGCCCATCTTATCGATAACAATATTGCTGAAGAGTTGGAAACACCCAAACAGCCCAAGCGTATCGTCAGATGCCTTACTCTGGAGGAATCTGTCCGGTTGCTCATTGAAACCAGCTCAAGTTCTGTCCGGGATAATTGTATTATTACAATATTTCTGAACTGTGCTTTACGCCTGTCCGAATTGGCGGCATTGAACGTAGATCAGGTTAACTCCGATATATTATCAGTCATTGGTAAAGGTAACAAGGAACGCAAAATTTATATGACACCGGCAGTTAAACAAGCCTTGGCACAGTGGCTTCCTATTCGCAATTCAATGACTATAAGTACTGATGCACTGTTTATCTCTCGCAATGGTGGCCGGCTTACCACACGCGCAATTCAAAATGTCGTGAAAAAACACATTCGCTCTGCTGGGCTTAATCCTAAAGGCCTGTCCACGCACAAGTTGCGGCATACCGCAGCAACACTTATGTATAAATAAATATGGCCATGTTGATATTCGTTCACTTCAGCAGCTTCTTGGTCATGAAAGCATTGCTACAACCGAGATATATACCCACGTTGACGACAGTCAGCTACAGGCCGCTGTTAATGCAAATCCTCTGGCCATGATGTGCAGTTGAGCGTCATGGCTTTTCTAAACAAACTGCGAAGTTCAAAATGAAGGGCATACGACCTATTGTGCTCACAATTTCCAGTATATTATCGCCGATACTTCTCCATACGATAATGGCCTTCTTCATCAAATATCTTGTTTCCATTCTTATAGGCATAGCCCATCTTTTCATAAAAGCCACATGCGGTAATTGAGGCGGGTATCTCTATACGCTTTGCACGTAGAAACAGTTCATCTTGTTCCAATGCCTCAATGATTTTTCGTCCAATGCTTTGCCCGTGATATTCGGGAAGGACAAATATCGTAAGCAAAATACTTTCTGTTTCGCTTCCCCAATAACTGCTTATAGAACCAGTTCCAATTATCGTATTTCCTTCGCAAACCACATACATATGGGCGTAGGAAGCTATGTTTCGTATCTTTTCTGCGTTATACTCTTTGGCAAGTGATTGCATTTCAGAAAGAGGATAGTCCTTACTGTTGACCTTGATAAAATTGCGACAGACCAGCGAGGAAATTTCTTCTGCATCTTCATTTTTATATCGTCTTATTTCCATAGAAATCTCCTTGTACAATATATAAATAGTTGGATTATGCTTCGCGTTGGACGTCATAAACAAACTGTGAAGTTCGTTTTTGCTTCTGAGTTGCCCCGTATGCTCATACTATTCAGCCTTGTAACTTTCTATAGCAACGCAAAATCGGGACTCTCAAAAACATGTTTCATTTGACATAAGCAAAAAGGGTGTCCGGCGGGGTCAAACATAACTGTCCAACTGTCAGAGAATTGTTTACCTGCGATTGTTGCCCCGCAATGGATCGCGTATTGAACCGCTTTTTCTAAATCATTAACTGTGAAGTCGATATGTGCCATTTGCTGCTGAGCTTCAGGCTCTTCCGGCCACACAGGCGGTATATACTCAGGGTTCCACTGAAACGTTATACCGGGATACGCTCCCTGATTTGTCCCCGGAGCACCCACGATTGCATATTCTTCATCATAGAACGGTATTTCCCATTTGAGCAGCTCCGCATAGAATTTCGCTAATTCATGCGGGTCTTTGCAGTCCAGTGTAAATGCACTCATTTTGATTTTTAGTTCATCATCCATAATGTTAACCCTCCGATAATATAAATAACTAGATTGTGGTCCCCATAAATGTCATAAACATAATATGTAGTTAACGAATTCCTGTTTTAATGAATTCAATCAAGGTATCGACATCGTTGAAATCATCATAATCCCCCATGATTCCGTCACGATGATAGATGACCCCATTTTTTTCGTTTTGTTCAAGACAGTTGAGCAACATATCCACGCCATATTGTTGAATAAACTTCGTAAAACCATACGGCTTTATCTTTTGCAACAACCCTTTTCTGCAGCCCTCATTGCAAAGATAACAGGCGTCCAAGCCACGCTCCATAGAGCATTTTCTATTCTCACACCATTGCTTATCGGGACATTCTCCTAAATTGCATCCCGCACAATGTGTGTTCTCGGAGCAAAGGCAGCACGCCAATCCGCAACGAGCAATTCCAAGTTCTCTTTTCATCTTACACCTCGTCAAATATAAATAATCTGATTTTGCTTTCAACGAATATCATAAACATAATGTGCAACTCAAACGAAAGGGAAATAGACACATTGTACTCATAATTGGTATGCGTAAGTTATGTATCCTCATATGAAATCATAACAGAGAAGTAAAAAACAGTGGCCGCAAATTGAAGTTCTAAAACTTTAATTTGCGAGTTTTCAATAAATTCATTTACGTCTTTTTCTAATCGTTTTTCATTCATTGCTTGCAAAATTTTAACTTTCATTTTTTACACTCCTTCGTCAAATATGAGTAATCAGATAGTGCTTCCTGAGAATATCATAAACATAATGGGCAACTCACATTTGCTTCTGAGCTGCCGAATTTGCTCAAAATATTCCTAAGGTGCAAATCAGCATTGTGATAAACCATGCAATGATTAAGAGTAATGTTACCCATGCTAATACTTTTTCATTGGTGGATAAATCTTTGATATAGTTCGATTTTTCACCTTTCGCTATATCTGGAACAAGGAGCCACAAAACCAGGCATGCTGCTATGGATATACCAGAGAGTCCGTAATAGTGAATCGGAATCATTTTAACAGCACATATAATATTCCAAACAATACCGGCACATAGAAGAAAAGAAAAAATTAGTCGTTTTGTTTTAATCCTCATTTCATTACCTCGCCCAATATAAATTACGTTCAATTCGCTATTCTCAAATAATTGGTATGTCATAAACAAACTGCGAAACTCGTAGTCAACTACTTTTTACTGAAAAAGCTTCCACCCTCGACCGGATTCGCAAAATTCTGGGCTGCAATAGACTTCATCGCTACCTGGGGCGTCACCACCCCAGCCATTACCTAAACAGATTAGAATCTATCAAAATGCAGCTTATGCAAATAATTTCAAATACATTGCGTTTTATTTATAGAAATCATTCATTATATTTTTATAATCACTGTAATAATTCTTTGGCTTATTTTCTTCAGTAAAAGGAATATAATTACCGAAATAAAAAGTCTTTCTATGTTCATTATCTATCTTGATGTTCAGCCAACCCACATTGTTTTCAAAAAATGGTTTTTTCATTGCTTCATTGATCATGAGTGCAATGTCTTTTGAAAACTTTTCCAAATCATCCCCGTTGTGAAAAACAAAGCTTATATCGCCTTCATAATTAATGTCCCATTCATATTCCAAATTCATATGGTTTTCATCATAGCAATTTAAAAAAGCTGTGGATGACGTTTTATATATATAATCATCAAGGGTTCTCTCTAATTCATAAAAATAAATTCTAATACTTAATTCTGGATTGTCCGCCGGAATATAGCGTCTTATTCCATCGTCCTTTTCAGGCGCCAATGAAAAATCAGTTCCATATGTATCCTTCAAAATATGAATATCATGCTTTTCATCCCATTCAAACCGCTTCATGAAAATTAACGCCTTGGGCTCTGCATAAGAGTATTGTGCTTTTTCTAAAAATTCTGTTTTCGTTAATTGCAAATACCCACACTTCATTTTCCTCTCGTTTGGCAAAGCGAGCAACAAGTAAAGAAATAGTATCGCAAAGCCTATTGATACAAGGCTCCAATATAAAATAGTCATCACTTTGTGGAATTTTTTTTGTTGGGATATTGTGAATACTGCACCCTATCAAGCAAACGAGAGCTGCATACCCAATCAAATAAAACGGGAACAGAAAAGCACTTCTGTATTCAAGTGACGATACATGGCAAAAACCTATCCCGATTAAAAACAAAACAATTATAATTATATAAATCATAAAAGCAATATGCACATTTTCCTTTTTACAAAGCATTCTATCCATCCTTCCAAAACCTGAATAACAAAGTAAAAATAATCTTCACTACAAATTCAAATTTATCTGCACATCACAGAATGATAATATATAATTAGATCGTGTTTATAAACGATGTCATAAACACAATGCGAAGTTCGTAGTGAAGGGGAGACAACACATTGTGCTCATCATCTTCCTCGTAAGAAAGAAACGCTTAATGACTATCCAAAGAATTAATATAGCTATTGAATTGTTGAAAAGAAAGGCCAGTTTCTGCACAATAGAATTCAGTAGTAGGACTTTGTTTCCCGCCACGTAACTCTATGTAATACTGCTCAATTGCATCAATGGCGACTTTTTCGTTTTCATATTCAAAGATGCCAATTCGAGATGTGTGTGGATGTTCGATATGATACACCGTTCCCTGGTAATAATATAGCAAGAAACAGTGCATGTGCTCCTCTTCTTCTAAATCACAAAAATCATCTGGTTCATAAATACGGCAGCAATACATTTTATTGGGAATATTCATCTTGAAAAAAATGGTATGCATTAAGTAGACTTGTTCAATACACGTTCCCACTCCATACTGGAGACATTGTTCCAAGGGTGCTATACGATACGTTGCTCTAAAATTTTTCATCTCATTTTGATGCACATTTCCAGATAAATCGATCCATCCGTATTTTATATTCCCATTCATAAAGTTCAAAACATCGTCTGGCGTTCTTATTTCCTCAATTCTCAAGTCATATTCCTCCAAATATTGACCTCTCCTGTAAATCGGATTATATAAATAATCAAATCATGTTTTCAGTGTATGTCATAAACATAAAGGGCAGAGCGATTAATGGTTCCCCCAATTAATCAATATCTTGTGAGCTTATTGCCCTCCGGATAAAATGTACTGTTGATATCTGCCATCAGACATTTTTAGGTAAATGACCGTTGGTACCAGTTCACCCTTTGGCTCTAAAGTGAATAAATCTTTTCCGGTATGATTATCCGAAGAAGGAATCAGATATCCAGGCTTATCATTACCGCTCAGACTATTGGGGGAAGAAGGAGCAATGTAATACCGACGATCACAGCATTCAACACGGTTTGGAAGGCTCAGTGGATTCCAGACCCCAAAAGTGTACCGGTTTCTGATTAGCAATGCCAGAACAAGGATGAATGCTATTGAAACAATTAATAGGAAGAATCTTTTTAAGTTTTTTTTCATAATCCACATCCTTGCTTATAAAATTACCCGCGTTTAGTCATCACGAGCTTCTCAGCTTCGATGCATAGATAATTCAATACAATAATAATCGGTTCATACAATTTTAAACATAATGAGAAGCAGCAAGCTATTTCCGCTATACACTTGCTACATAAATACCATTTTACCATGTTGCATTTAAAGAGTATCCCTGTCGTTTTAATTCAACTAATTGGGATAACGCTTTAAGTTCTGATAATAATTCTTTGTGACTCCCATCTCTATTATCATAAGTAAAAACTTTAATGTTTCTGTTCTTCTGTAGGCTTTTGGCTATTTCTTCATTAATATTCCCACTCGCAGTAATAAAATAGTGCGGTTTTCAATTCGGAAAAGAAAAATTCCAGTTTTCGAGAGTTAATTGAATGTCTGGACCATTTATGCCACATCCAATGAAAATAAAAGTATATCTCCGTTATTTTTCATTTCAATTGCCTCCGAAATGCTTCCGAATATTTGTTATAACCTGCCGCCGATCAAACCTCGTATAATTGCTAATAAAATCACCCAGGTTAACCTACACTTTGATTGCCCATCTCATTTTTGTTGAATGGGCACGGCTATTCCTGTTACATTCTTCTGCCGACGGTCGTATTACTTCGGTTGCGATTTTGCTATAAACACCCTCTTGAAATAGCATTTTAAATGATTTTTTGACTAATCTGTCTTCACCCGAATGAAAAGTCAGCACGGCAACCCGTCCATTTTTCGCAAGGACATTGGGAAGCTTTTCTAAAAACGCATATAGCGCTTCAAATTCGCTGTTCACATCAATTCTAAGTGCCTGAAATACCCTTTGGCTTGATTTTTTTACCGTTTCATCTCTTTTGGCTGCCGGAATAAATCGAAGCGCTTCTTTGATGATTTCGTGAAGCTTAGTCGTCGTAGAAATATCAGTTCCGCTTCTTAGCTTTAAAATAATTGCTTTGGATATTTCTTTTGCGTAAGGCTCATCCGCATTTTCGATTAACATGCCTTCTAATTCCTCCTGGCTCAACTCTTTTAAGCGTTGAGCCCCAGTAACGCCCTTTTCAGGATTCATTCTCAAATCTAATGGGCCGTTCTTTTTAAAAGAAAATCCCCTCTCGGGATTATCAATTTGCATGGAAGATACGCCTAAATCCGCCAGTATAAAATCGAACTTGCCCGCCTCGGCAACGACTTCATCAATATTTGCAAAATTAAGATGCTTGATTGTTAAGATATCCGGCCCGTAGCCCATTTTTTCTAAGCGTTCTCTGGTTTTGTCTATTTCAATTGGGTCTATATCCAAAGCATAAAGATGCCCTTTATTCTCTAAGCATTTGAGCATTGCAGACGTATGTCCGCCATACCCCAAGGTTGCATCCAACCCGATTTCGCCCGGTTTAATTGCTAAAAAATTCAATATTTCCTCAACCATGATGGAAATATGCATTCCGGCAGGCGTATTGCCCTTTTGAATTATTTTCTCAACTGTTTCTGCGTATTTTTCAGGTTGCAATTCCTTATATTTTTCATTGAAATATCTCGGATGTGTTCCTTTGTATCGAACACGCCTTTTATGCTGTTGTTCATGGTTTTCCATAAAACATTTCCTCCCATTCTATTAATGATTCCTTGCTTTTCTTTATCAAGATTAAGCATCCACTGCTCACTAAATATATATTTGCACGTCGCATTATTGCTAAACTATGTAGTAGACTCAACTTCGTAGTATATAAACACCTGGTTTATATGAGCCGTTCGATATAGCGAACAGCATAGCCATGTTTCTATTTTTTCAATAAAGACAATTAACAGCCGCATCCAAACATATTTTTACACATAAATTAATAATAGCACTATTCTCGACAAACTCAATACAAAAATCCCCATATGCATAATCTTAGCCTGAATTTTCCCCAACTTGCTCTGTTTATAACCTTTGAAGGCATGTCTGCGAAATTAATTAATTCCAGTATTTGTTACGAAAAACTTACTTACTATCAGGTGTAGTCAGAGGTATTATTGGTGATCCCGAAGAATACTGAAAATTAGTGAGGCATTAGTGACAGTGCAATTTCAATGAATGAAATAAATATAGTCGATGGGAATAATTCACCTGCAAAAATCTGTAAAACTCGTGTAGAAACAACTTACCTACAAGCTAAACATAACATTCTCTGCCCTCAAAATATCTTAAAAAACAATTTGAAGATCAGTTGACTTTCAGGACGTGTGGAGTGATTAATGTGTCACCGAAGAAACACACTTGAAAGACAGGAAACAAAAATGTTTAACACGGGATTTGGTGTTGAAGTAGAATTCACAGGAATTACGAGAGCACAGGCCAGGAAGGTTACCGCCTAGTTTTTAGTTGGTCGGGTTGAAAACGGCCGCGATTGCTATAATACGCAAAAGGTCATTGCACCGGACGGTCGGGCATGGAAATTTATGAGCGACGGAAGTATTCGCACGCAGAAAAAGGCTGGTTCACAGGCGCTTGCCACAACCGGAGAATTCAGTGTGGAATTGGTAAGCCCAATACTTCATTGCGAGAATGATATAGAAATGTTACAGAAAATGATTCGTATCTTCGCACAGCGGGCGGCTTCACAAACAGTACCTGCGGAATTCATATCCACCTCGACGGTGCAAACCATACGCCGAGCAGCATCCGGAATTTTATCAATATTATCGCCAGCAAGAACGACCTTTTCTATAAAGCCCTGCAAATTGAACCGGAACGTATACGGTATTGCAAAGCACTTGACGCGAATCTGGTTTCCAAAATAAACGAGCGCAAGCCGAAGACCATGAGCGACATAGAGAAAATATGGTATGAGGGGTACAATGACAATCATTCTCAGCACTACCATTCAAGTCGCTATCATTTTTTAAATTTGCATAGCTTTTCCACCGGAAACCATACGGTTGAGCTTCGCGGCTTTAACAGTGAACTTCACGCCGGAAAAATTCGCAATGCGTACCTACCTTAACCGAATTGGGTTGATAGGTGATGAGTTCAAAAACTGCCGCGAGCATCTATGTAAAAATCTTTTTGGAAGCGCAGCGTGGCGATTTCGGACTGCATAACTAATACAGGTCATTCGTTGGATAAAAAAGAAAAGCCACACAGGACAAGCCTATGGGCTACAACATATAGTGGAGAAACAAATGAGTAATACATTACAGATAGCATATAGCGGCAATTTGAATCTGGAACAAATGGCAACCCGGTACCCGACCGCAAAAGTGACTGGTGCTTCAAAGCTAACCGGATATCAGCTCCGGTTTCGGGGCGGGCGGTATGGCGCGGTTGCTACAATCGAAAAGGAACAAGGTAAAAGTGTTCCGGTCTTGGTATGGAAAATCACTCCTGCCGACGAAACGGCGCTTGACCGGTATGAGGGTTTCCCCTTCTTATATAGAAAGGAAACGGTCAAAGTACGGCTTGATGGCCAATTGGCATCTGCTATGGTCTACATCATGAACGATGGGCGGGCGCCGGGTGCTCCAAGTCCGTATTATTACAATGTAATTGCGCAGGGGTATAAATCTGCCGGGTTTGAAACCAACTTTTTGAAACAGGCAGTCAGAGATTCGGTGATGGAATAATTACGTGTTTCTGATATAAAAGAATCGGGCTGTCAACATTATGCTGATAGTCCGATTTAATCATATATGTTCATTGAAATATTCTTGTGTAACCTGTAACTGCTTTTTCAAAATCAACTTCCAAAGATTTGTATGTATTTCGCCGCTTCCTTTTGATACTTTTGTTTGTACTACTGTCCCGTCTTCATACCGTTTGCGGAAGTAGTAATGGTCAGTATCTTTGTATAATTCCCAGTTGTCATTTTCACAGAATCGTTTTAGTTCTTTCCATTTTGGCATATGATAAGTTCTCCAATCTCCTTAACATCGCCGATGATCAAAGCCTTTAAAACATAGGGAATATGTACTTTTCTATTAGGTGCGCTGTTCCAGTAATCAAAATCCGAGTAAAAGTTATTAGCGTATTCAAGAATTGATTTTGCTAAATTTTCTTTTGCCTCTTTTTCGTTTGCTCCATTCTCAACCAAGTCAATTTCATTCAGAGACAGAGTAACCGATCCGTCATCTTCTATAAACTTCTCAGCTGTATAGGAATAGATAGATAAAACAGATTCAATTAAACGGACGTCTGCCAGCATCAGATAATCTCTGGTACGTTTAATGAATTGCGGCTTCTCACGAACCACTTTATCAACAACTTGGCTCCAGTCTTTACGAACATCAGTTGCGTTCATCGTCAGCATATCATCCATCTCCTTTTTACACCTCCAGTATAATACAATACGTACATTATATCAATAGTGTACGCTTTTATTATATGCGGTGTTATTGGAATTTATACGGTGAGAATATTACAAGTTTAAGAAATGGGGTAGAAACTATGGAAAAACATCGTTTTAAAAAATTGGCGCAGTGGTATAAGGCGGCACTTCCAACAGAAAGAAAATTATGGAAGAGGGGGACAAACTTTCACTGTCAGATAGTTCTGTGATTAAAAGATGTACGAGAGATTACAATTTACTATTCAATGCAAACAGACATATAGTACCCCCTCTCCCCCTGAAAAGATGTAGCATTTGGGCTGAGCGGCACCGAGGGTGGGGGGGAATTTTACCGTAAATTACGCGCATGGGTTTTTGGAAAGAACAAGGCGAATATGAAGAAATATACTTAAAAATTGAAAATAATAGCAATAAAAGCGACAAGCATGGTGACACCCTTGATTCACTGCTTGGCGCTATCCAGCTTGCTCAATGTGTAAGAGGAGTTTTGACGTCTAATGTGTTGCTCAGCACTTTGTCTAATTACCACGTTCTTACTTGGCTCATAGGCATTAAAAGATCAGGTTGTTAGACTTAATGGAGCTATAATTTTTGAACATTTATAGCAGATGAGCCTTTCTGATCCTGTATGATATCAAAACTTACTTCTTCCCCTTCGTGTATATCTTTATCATTGCCTTTTTCTTTAACTTGTGAATAATGCAGAAAGATATCTTTACCATCATTGGCAGCAATAAATCCATAACCTCTTTCGTTATCAAACCATTTGACAATACCTGTATAGGTAGCCATCTTCATTATCTCCTTCAATTTCATAAGATATCTCAAAATAGTATTTGTCTTATTCATTAAAAAATCGCTAAATAGGAACTGGAAAAGTCTGTTCATTTAGCAATTGTAAAACGCAACAAAAAAGGCTCAAGAGAAAAGCTCGAGTACAAAGTACAGGAAAATTTCAAATGAGTCTGTAAAACTGTATCTCTGGGGCAATAAATCCACTTTCACCCTAAAACTCTAAATCGAATTGACCTAATGTCCGCGCGGCTAAATCAGTGTGTCCTGTCAAAGCTTCCAACAGCCTTAGTGCAGAAGAAAAAGCAGACAATTGGTCTTTGTCTTTTGCGGACCGCTGCATATATTTGAATTTTTTTTTCACATCAAAATGGGCATTGATATAATGTTGATTATTTATCCGAAGTGATGTTTCAGGCGATGATAACTGTTTATTATATGTTTGAAAGGGTGATTAGATTGGTGTTCCCATTGGGATGCAACAGGGTGGGAAGACCAACCAATGGAACCAATATTTATAGGAAGTAACGTCCCCAATGGAGAAATGGCCGATGCGGCATACAAGCAAATGGCTCACAATATGTTGGATGACATTATTAATTATGTTGGCAAATACTCAGTTGAAAAATGATACCAGGAAAAGCTTAATCAGCAAAAATCGAATGAAATAAAAGAATAAAATGAGCTTTGGGACAGCTACTGGACAGGTACTTTTTTTGCATCTGTCCTTTATTTTTTGGCTTTTGTGCTTGATTTAATTTCTACGTGGACAGATGGACAGATTTTAAGCAAAGCAGAAAGAAGCCCGGAGAGTTAATCTCCGGACATATCTATTATTTATCTTTGTTTTCTCTATTTGTTTTGGCAACCCAATTTTTGTCTGCAATCAAATAGCCGAGCAATTTATGGGTTACAATTTTAAGAGTTTCAAGTTAATATCCATTTTAATACCTATTATAACGCAAGCATTGGGGTTGCTACCCTTCCCCTCAGCAAACCACTGTATTTCTTACCTCTAATAATGCAAGGGGATTAATCTAAGCTATTGGTTATACTAATCATTATTCAAACTTATAGTATTATAGCGGGAGCGAATTTATGAAGTTGCAAAAATGGCTTTTAGCACTTGGTATGGTTGGAATAGTTTCATTTTTCTTACACACAATTTTTGGAATAACGCAGTTAAAAGGGTATAATCCAATAACAGCATATATTAGCGTTTTAACTGCGGACGGAGTGCCAAATGTAAATTTAATGCGAGGTTTTGTAAGTATATACCGGATTTGCTTCATGACCTTTATTTTTACACTTTGTGTTAAGTCATTTCAAGAATATCATGTACGAACAAGGATTGGATATATCATTCTGCTTATTGTGGCTTCTT
Organism: uncultured Caproiciproducens sp.; assembly: GCA_964517505.1. GTDB lineage: Bacteria > Bacillota > Clostridia > Oscillospirales > Acutalibacteraceae > Caproiciproducens. Next base: position 264,925 of record CAZFED010000001.1, read on the forward strand.
TTTCAATTATTGGACTGGGGATATTTCCAATGACCGTAGACTATATGATGAGTCTTCAGAACATAATTCATCTCATCATAACGATAGTCATTTTTTCATCTACTATTTTAGCAGTTTTCTTGCTTGCCAGTGGCTATTTGAAAAAAGAAAACAAAATTGTGCTCGGGCGCTTATCACAAATTACAGTAATTCTAATCTTTGTATTTAGTTTAATGCATTTAATAGCTATTATGAGCGGCATGAATATATTAGGCCTTATGCAAAGACTGAGCGTTTATACTTTTCATATTTTTACTTTTGTATTGTCTTGGATTTATGTGTTTAGGGAAAATAGTAGTGCAAAGCGAGCAAAGAAACACGCTATAAAGTGATGAACAATAATCTATACAAACATAAATGGCCCACCGGTTAATCATCCGCTCACGTTTTAAACGAGAACGGAATATCTCATAATCAAAAGGACGCTGGATTAATTTCCAACGTCCTTTGCTATTAGGCTGTTGATGTAGGAGTTTAGGCTCATGCATTTAGTGTGGGTCCCACCCTTTTTCCTCAACAAGCACTGGTTACACTCAGGGTAATAATTTTAATAAGGGGGATACTATATTGGTGGAATGAAAACTCATGTAATGTAATAATCCGAAATCAGAAAGTATGGCAATGTAGTCTTAGCTATTATTCTTTGATTAAAATAAGAAGGTTATAAATATGCTTAAGAAGTTAAAAAATTCTAATCTGCTTAAATATATGAACCAGCTCTTATTCAGGTACAAAGATGATGATATAACAGGAATGAGTGCGCAAATAACGTATTATTTGATATTAGCATTTTTTCCTTTTTTAATATTCCTAATTAACTTGCTAAGCTTTACAAATATTTCAAGTGAAATATTAATCATAAGCTCTGATAAATTCATACCAGCGGAAATAAGTGATTTAGTAAAAGGAATAATCGTTCAAACATTGCATAACAAAAGTCACACTTTATTATCTTTAAGTATGGTGGGCAGTTTTTGGGCAACTTCAAAAGGGATATTTGCTATTATGAGGGGACTGAATAAAGCTTATGATGTGGATGAGAACCGCAAGTTTATAAAGCTAAGTTTAATTGCACTTATTTCTACATTCGGAGTTATAGCTATGATTATGATTGCACTAATCATGATTGTATTGGGAAAAATAATAGGAATATATGTTTTTGATTTGGTAGGAGCAATGGGCTCATTCGATATTGTGTGGTCAGTCTTAAGATATTGTATTCCTCCCATTTTAATATTCATCACATTCTCTTTAATATATAAGTATGTGCCTAATAAAAAGCTAAAATGCAAGAGCATTAGGGTTGGCGCAATTTTTGCTACGATTGGTTGGATTATCGCTTCATTTTTATTTTCCCTTTACGTAAATAATTTTAGAAGCTATGAAAAAGTATATGGGAGTTTAGGAGGAATGATTGCTTTGATAATTTGGCTATATATAAGTACATTAGTTATCCTTGTAGGTGGAGAATTAAATGCTATTAGTAGCTACTTTCAAACAAAAGATAAAATCCCCTCTGAAGGAAAAAATAACCTATAATAGTAAATGTAGTCTTGATGGCATACTAGTGATGCTCGAATAATTGCTTGGTACATTTTATAAAAAAAGATTGGTTGATACAAATCCAGCTATAACCGCGCCAATTACATTAAATATTAAATCAAAATCAGTATCAAGTAGCCCGTGTTAACTTTTTTGATACTTGTCTTTTTTCCCTAACGAATCAATGTAAATTCAACAAGTTCAAAAACTACCCCAATAGACATTCCTAATGTAGTAACAAATATAGCAACATATCCCTTTGAATATGATATTGGTTTAAAGATATTTTCAATTATTCAATAAGCAGAAAACGAAAATGTAAAAGAACCGAACAAATGAAGAAATCTATCATAAATTTTTGACTTGCGATAAACATTACAGTATTCTCCAATATAAGTATGGCCAAATATTGTAATAATTAGGAATACAGTAATAAAATTATAAATTTGAAGTTGTAGCCTAATCTTAAGATAGAGAAATAGAACAATAACAATATACACTATAGTATTTTCAATTAAACACCCATATTTTTTATTTATCAAATATTTGAACATAATATATGCTTCAAATATTGAAAACAAGGTGATTGCCAATATTATAAATTCCATCCCGTAAACATCAAACAAACATCCGAAAAAGTGGCTTAGCTTCGGGCTATTTGCGGTAATTCAACGTCCAGTTAAACATCAAATAAACGTCAAGTTGTTGATTTTTAATCTCGTGAGAAATTTTAGAGCATAAAGAAAAGTCCCACAAACGGCGGTTTAAAGCCATTTGTGGGACTAAGTTGTGGTTGCGGAGGCCAGATTTGAACTGACGACCTTCGGGTTATGAGCCCGACGAGCTACCGGACTGCTCCACTCCGCGATATTTATTTGTGCATCCTCTCTAAACTTAACTGTGATGCCTTGTTTAGAGCGCTTAACTATAATACCACACGAAGATATAGATGTCAAGGCTTTTTTAATGTATCTCTATGTTTTTTAATAATCATTGCTATACGATTATAACAGTACCGCATAAATGGATGAAATCTGTGGGCGAACTTTTCGCCTTAACTAATATATGTAAATTTTGACGTCATATTACACTAACAGGAATTTTTTATAATATTTTACTATGAATCGGGTAAACAAAAACGCAGGGTGCAATAAATGCTTTTTGCGGGCATACTTATACAATGTACGGACTACTTTTTTGGCTTAATTTTAAGCCAGAAGCTAAGGGCTACCCCTATCATGATGCACAGGGCGGTTGTTAGCATACCGATAATATAGGTCGGCATCTGATTGCCAATAATATAGATATTTCTATCTCTATGTCCGGCGTACAAGGGCTGCTGCGCTGCTTTCGGCGGCTCTTCCTCAGTTATTTCCGGTGAAGTTTCTTGCGTCTCTCCTGTGGCGGGCTTTTGGGATAAATATTTTCCTCCGACCTTATTGGCAGTTCGCACACTTTTTTGAGAAGATGTTTTTTTGCCCTTAGTCGTGACGCTGGAACTAGCCGTGACAGCCTCCACCGGTTTTTCCGCGCGGCTGACGATAATCAGGTACTGCGATGTAACCTTTTTATTGGCAGAGGTTACGGTTGCGACAATTGCGGTGTCGGTTCCGGCCTTTTTCAACGTTTTGCGGTTGATTTTAACCGTGCCACCCTCACCCGCCGCAGCTGCAAACTCTACGGATGTTACGTCGTATTCCACGTGCATGGAATACGCAAACACATCGGGCGAAAACTGTGGTGTGAGCGTTCCCGTATAGGGTTCAAGCTCTGTAAGACAAGCTTCCGCTGAAAGCTCCTTTTGTGGCAGAACTTTAAGCGTTAGATCTTCATCAAAACTCAAGTCAAGCTGCTTTGCCTGATAGTTGCAGACCTCGTCAATATGCGCACCAATTTGCGTTTTGCCCTGCGTAACGTCATCATTTACCTTAAATACGAAGGATATGATATTGCCCGAAAGCTCCGGCGCAGCCGCCTTATCGGTATTACAGACGTAAACGCTGACGATCGGGTTGTTTTGGTTATTTGTGACCATGGTGCCACTCTTAATCTGCGAGGATGTTTCCGTCCGAACAAAACTGACGGCAGCATCGTCGTAATTGATAACCATCCTGAAACCGGCAGCTGTGTCAAGGGTATGATTGGCATTAATTTTAAGCTTTACAAGTTCCCCCGAAGCAGCACTCTGCTTATCCAGGCTATATGTAAAATAGGGAGTGGTTTCATCTGCAAGTACAGTGAGAGAAAAAAATGCAAGAAGGACAAAGGTTAGGAGCACAAAGAAGGCAAAAATACCTTTTTTCATTGCTTGTCCCTCCATGATGGTGATAATCAAATACTCAACTTCTCCCGCTCGTACCCAGCATCCCTCTTTAAGCGAAAAAAGCAGCTATACTAGCCTCTAAACATGGCTGATTTGATATTCAAGGACCAATTTTAAATCGTTAAGCGGTAACGGTTTGACCTAGTTCGCCCGTATGCATGTCGCGCAAGAGTTTTTTACGCAAAATCAGAAGTCTAAAACGATTATAACGCTGAATGATCGCAAACGGCAAATTACCTAACAGAATCAAAAATGAAAAAACAAGGCCAACCATAAGCGGATTAATCAGCAATGTAATCAACGCGCAAATACAGTTTTTCAAGTGCATCCACTCACCTCGGCAGGTTTCCATGACAAACTCATCAAGATAGTCAATGGAAACATCCTTAAGATGTTCTTTGGAGAAGCCGTCCTTGCCAATATGTTGAGGGACCTTATCCTTCCAAAGCTGAATTTTTAGTTTTTCCCTGTACCAACGCCCACCGTGTTCCCAGGTTCTGGGTGCAAAGCGTTCTTTGGTCGGTGTAAATATGGAATGAGGAAGTTTTACACAGGCAAAAAAGATTGCAAAATGCCAAAGGCTGATAAAAAAAAGATTCCATAGGAACATATTGAGAAATGACAGATTTTTAAGCATTCGTAATCTCCTCTCTGTTAAAATATAAAATCTTATAATACTGACCTGTAGAATATTATGGCACATCTGTGATAACATTAACATAGACATTATAGTACAATTGTTGGGAGTGTGCAAGATGAAGGCATTATTTATCGGCGGAACCGGGACAATAAGCGGAGCTGCCACAAGGCTCGCTTTGGAAAACAATATTGAAATGACATTGCTGAACCGAGGCAGCCATCCCGAATTAGCAGCTGACGGTGCAGAACAGATTATCGCTGATATCAATGACGAGGATACTGTTAAAAAGCTCATTGGCAACCGAAAATTTGATGTTGTCGCTAACTTTGTCGCCTACGTTCCGGAACAAGTAGAACGGGATATTCGTCTTTTCTCCGGCAAAACCAATCAGTATATTTTTATAAGCTCGGCTTCCGCTTATCAAAAGCCGCTTGCAAATTACCTGATTACGGAAAGTACGCCTCTTTGTAACCCATACTGGCGATATTCACGCGACAAAATTGCCTGTGAGAACGCTTTAACGGCCGCGTACCGCGCAGACGGTTTCCCGATTACCATTATACGACCGAGCCACACCTATGGTGATGCAAAAATTCCTGTTTCAATTCACGGCAAAAACGGGAGCTGGCAGGTCATTGACCGCATGATAAAAGGTAAGCCGGTCATCGTTCACGGCGACGGGCTGTCACTGTGGACCTTTACGCACAACAGTGATTTTGCAAAGGGTTTTTTAGGATTGATGAATAACCCCCACGCAATTGGCGAAGCGGTACACATTACGAGCGATGAAAGCATCACATGGAATGCTGCGTTTACCTCCATGGGCAGAGTGCTCGGCGTAACACCGAATTTGGTGCACATTCCGTCTGAATTTTTGGCTGCGTTCAACCCCGATCTGCTTGGTAACCTGCTTGGTGACAAAGCGAACTCCGTTGTTTTTGACAACTCAAAAATCAAAAAGCTGGTTCCCGGCTTTTGCGCATCGGTGCGTTTTGACCAGGGCGTGAAGAAGTCCCTAAAGTATGTTACAACACACCCGCAGCTGCAGATATCCGACCCGGAATTTGACGTATGGAGCGATAAAGTGATTGCGGCATACTGTTCGGGGATGCTCAAATAACAAGCAATTACCTGTTTTCATATTTATTTACTATCATATTGGCGCATTTATAAACATCGCCGCCGCCGAGGGTTAGTATTAAATCACCTTCCTGCGCGTTGGCAGTAACATAATCTGTGATTTCTTCAAAAGTCTTAAACCAAACGCTGCCGGGAACTTTATCCGCCAAATCCTTTGCATAGATATTGTATGTGTTCACTTCGCGAACCGCCAGAATTTCAGAAAGGACAACCTTTTCTGGAATTGCAAGTGCCTTTGCGAAATCATCGAGCAGCATATAGGTTCTGGAAAACGTGTGCGGCTGGAACACAGCCCAAACATGCTTAAATCCCATAGAATTCGCCGCGGTGAGCGTTGCGGCCAGCTCCGTTGGGTGATGCGCAAAGTCGTCGGCCACGGTGATTCCGTTGAACTTGCCAAGTATCTCAAAGCGCCTGTGCACCCCTGTGAACTGATGCAGGCTTTCCGCAATGCTTTTGGAATCAACGCCCATTTGGTCCGCCGCTGCAAAAGCGGCGAGCGCATTATACATGTTGTGCTTACCGGGGATGCTCAGCGTAACGTCGGCGAGCTTTTCCCCGTGCTTCATCACGCTGAAACACTCTTTTGCCTCCTTGGTGTCAGCAATGTCTGCCGCGTAATAATCGTTGGTCGATTTTAGACCAAACGTAATAACGGGAATTTTCGTAATCCCGCTGATGGCTTTCATGGAGTTATCGTCGTCACCGTTGACAATCAACATTTTTGTCGTCTGCTCCGCAAACTGATGGAACGACTTGATTATATTTTCAATTGTGCCAAAGTAGTCAAGATGGTCGGCATCAATATTCAGTATGATGGAAATCGCCGGATTCAGCTGCAAAAAGGTATCGACATATTCACATGCTTCACACACAATCGTATCCGACTTTCCCACCCTGCCGTTACCGCCGATAAACGGAAGCTTACCGCCGATGACAGCGGAGGGGTCAATTCCCGCGTTGATTAATATTTGTGTAATCAGCCCGGTTGTGGTCGTTTTGCCATGCGTGCCTGAAATGGCAACCGTGTTCGGGTAGCGCCGCGTTACCATGCCAAGCATGACGGAACGCTCCACCACCGGGATTCCCTTTTCGCGGGCAGCAATCAGCTCAGGGTTGTCGGCCTTTACAGCCGCCGTGTAAACGACCAGCTCGGCATTCTCCACATTTTCCGCTCTATGGCCCATGGAGACCGGAATTCCGTAGGAACGGATTCTTGCGAGGGTATCCGATTCATTTGTGTCGGAGCCGGTTAGTTCAAATCCCCTGTTGTGCAGAATTTCGGCAATCGGGCACATTCCCGAGCCGCCGATTCCCACAAAATGTATTTTTTTAACTTTTGATAAAATATCGTTATAATCCATCATTAATTCTCCTTAAAATGAGATATTGTTGGTTTTTTTATATCTTCTATTATATTGCCACACCTATTTATAATAAACATTTTTTTTAGTATTTGCAATAAAAAAAATTAATTCGGCTTACTTAGTGCTGAGGTCAATCACATACAGTCCTATCCCTCCATAATATAATGCGAGAACATTATGGAGGTTCGAGCTATGATTGATATAAATAGTTTTGCAGTATTGGGTGGTGACAAGCGTCAAATTGCACTGGCGGAGTCCATTGCGGCAGACGGGTACACAGTATACGTCACCGGATTTGACAGCATCGATTTTTCAAAGGATGTAAAAAAAGGGGAACTCGAGCAAATAACGATCCAATGTGAAAATATTATTCTTCCACTGCCGGTAACGGCCGACGGAGTACATTTAAACATGGTTTACAGTGATGATAAGATTGAATTGAACGACAGCTTTGCCGAGCTGATGCACGGCAAGCAGGTTTTCGGCGGAATGATGGGGAAGCTTTACCAGACCAGTGATGTTTGGGATTCAATGGACACCTATGATTATTATACCCGTGAGGAGTTTGCAGTACACAACGCTATTCCCACCGCCGAGGGTGCAATAGAAATTGCAATGCGCGAATACCCCGGCACAATCAACGGCAGCAAATGCCTTGTGGTCGGGTACGGAAGAATCGGCAAGATTCTTTCCCTTATGCTGCGCGGAATCGGCGCGGTGGTTACCGTAAGTGCGCGTAAACAGTCTGATCTGGCCTGGATTATGTCCTACGGATATTCCCCCATTTTAACCGAGAATATTTGTGACAAGGAGCAGTACGATATTATTTTCAACACAGCCCCCACAATGATATTCAATCGCCGTCTGCTGTCAAAGATGCGCTCAAAGCCGCTCATTATTGACCTTTCGTCCCCTCCGGGCGGGGTGGATTATGAGGCTGCACAGAAATTCCAAATCAAAGCGATTCATGCACTATCCCTTCCGGGCAAAGTCGCACCCAAAACTGCAGGGGAAATCATCAAAAATACCATTTACAACATCATGGAGGAGTGAGGGCGATGAGCAGTATTACATTCGGATATGCGATGTGCGGTTCCTTCTGCACCTTTGATAAGGCGATAGAACAGCTGCGGCACATTGTGGAGGCAGGATATAATGTTCTGCCAATCATGTCGCAAAATGCTTATTCAACGGATACCCGCTTTGGCCGTGCGGACGATTTTGTTTGGGAAATTGAAGACATCTGCAACAAAAAAATTGTCAAAAGTATTGTGGAGGCGGAACCAATCGGGCCGAAAAAAATGGTCGACCTTATGATTGTCGCGCCCTGCACCGGCAACACCATGGCAAAGCTTGCAAATGGAATCACGGACACCACCGTCACCATGGCAGTAAAATCAACCCTGCGTACCGGGCGGCCGGTCCTGCTGACCCCTGCCACAAACGATGCCCTTGCCGCATCGGCGCAAAACATAGGAAAACTGCTGAATTACCGGAACATTTACTTTGTTCCGATGAAGCAGGATGACCCTGAAAAAAAGCCCGCGTCCGTCGTCGCGGACTTCAGCCTGATTTTGCCCGCGGCGCTTGCCGCGCTCGAGGGAAAACAGCTTCAGCCTATTTTGCTTTGAATCAAATGCATAATGTTAAATATTTATGCTTATTCATTGTAAGTTAGTAAATAAATATGATATGATAGAAAGAATAGATAAACAACGCCCAATGGGCGCTCCCTGCAGAACATCGATAAAACAATAGATGTATTATAGGGATGAGCACTGCACGTAAGAAATTTACCGTTTTGCTCATGGCCACAGAAAGAATGAAACGGAAGTGAAAGGAATGCTTTATTGTCCAAAGTGCCAGGTGCTCACCGACGATAAAATCTGTCCCTCCTGCGGCGGAAAAAAGCTAAGGGTACCGGAGCCGGAAGACCCGACCTTGCTGATTACGGCAGATGAAGTCAAAACTGAAATGATTGAATGCGCTTTTGAAGAACATGATATTCCCTATGAGGAACGAGTCTGCGGGCTTGGCGGCCCTCCATCCGTCTTTCTTGGTAAAACCGCCAACACCAATAAAAACATCTTTGTTGCATTTGGCCAGCTCGACGCCTGCGAGGAGCTTTTAAACGGGATTGGAATTTTGGAAACAGCCGACGCTCAATTGCAGAAAGAGCAAACAGGCGGTGATGAACCGGAAGCTGAAGAAATGAGCCCCCTCAAGCGTTTCCTTTGGCGGGCCGCTTCAGTAGTTTTGTTTATTATAGTCGTGTGGGGCGTTGTCGTCGCCGCGGACTATGCCGCCAACGCGCTTAAAGCACTTTTGGCACATGGCTGAAAGTAATATAAAGGAGAATAAAAATGAACCATTACCACATTGATACAAACTGTATCCACGCCGGTTATGAACCGGCAAACGGCGAATCCCGTGTTCTGCCGATTGTACAAAGCACAACTTTTAAATATGACAGCGCGCAATCGCTGGGTGAGCTTTTTGACTTAAAGGCAGATGGCTTCTTTTATACCCGCCTTGGCAACCCGACGATTGACGCTGTTGAAAAAAAGATTGCAGCGCTTGAAGGCGGCGTTGGTGCGCTGATTACTTCATCCGGCCAGGCTGCTTCGTTCCTTTCAGTCTTCAATATTTGCCGTGCGGGCGGTCATGTTGTTTGCTCCAGTGCAATTTACGGCGGCACCTTCAATCTTTTCTATAAAACAATGCGCGAAATGGGCATTGAGTTTACATTTCTTTCTCCCGAGTCGACGGAGGAGGAACTGAGCGCCGCGTTCCAGCCGAACACCCGCTGTGTTTTTGCCGAAACGCTTTCCAATCCATCTTTAATTGTAACGGACCTTGAGCTGTTTGCAAGGGTGGCACACGCGCACGGTGTTCCCATCATTGTTGACAACACTTTCCCCACGCCGATCAACTGCCACCCATTTGAGTTCGGCGTGGATATTATTACGCACTCCACTACCAAATACATGGACGGCCACGCCGTGCAGGTTGGCGGCGTTATTGTGGACAGCGGCAATTTCAACTGGGAAAACGGCAAGTTCCCCGAGCTGACTCAGCCGGATGAATCTTACCACGGCATTATTTACACGAAGCAGTTTGGCAAAGCTGCCTACATTGTAAAGGCGCGCACTCATCTGATGCGGGATTTGGGTTGTCAGTCCAGCCCAAATAACGCGTTCCTGCTCAATTTGGGGTTGGAAACGCTCGCGGTTAGGATGGAGCGCCACTGTTCCAACGCGCTTGCCGTTGCAATTCACCTTGAGCACAGTGATAAAATCGCATGGGTAAACTACCCCGGATTAAAGAGCAGCAAATATCATACATTAGCGCAAAAATACATGCCGGGCGGTACCTGTGGGGTCATTTCCTTTGGTGTTAAGGGTGGCAGAGAAGCGGCTGCAAAATTCATGGAAGGCTTAAAACTTGCCTCCATTGTAATTCACGTTGCGGATTTGCGCACCTGTGTGCTTCACCCTGCCAGTACGACTCATCGTCAGCTCAACGACGAACAGCTTGTGGAAGCCGGAATCAGCCCGGATATGATTCGGATGTCAGTCGGCATTGAAAATGTTGAAGACATTATTTCGGATATCGACCAGGCACTCGACAACTTGTAATAAATCAATAAAAGACTTAACTCACTGCAAGTTTTATTTATTATTGACATTTGATTTTACCTGTCCTATAATAAATTTATAACAGCAAAGGCGCTGTAGGGATTAACCCTATAGCGCCTTTTTTCGTTTTTACCGAGTTGTCCTATTTTATCTAGGGAGTGATTTTTATGAGCAATGTTCCTGAAATATTCGGCAGTATGGTTTTTAATGATACCGTCATGAAAGAGAAGTTGCCAAAGGATACTTATAAAGCTCTGAGAAAAACGAGAGAGCAAGGCAAACCTCTTGATCCGCTCGTTGCAAATATTGTCGCGAACGCGATGAAGGATTGGGCCGTTGAAAAAGGAGCAACCCACTTCACACACTGGTTTCAGCCGATGACCGGAATTACGGCGGAAAAGCATGACAGCTTTATTTATCCTGTCGAAAACGGCAAGATAATCATGGAGTTTTCAGGCAAAGAACTAAGTAAAGGTGAACCGGACGCTTCCAGTTTTCCGTCCGGTGGGTTAAGGAACACTTTTGAAGCAAGAGGCTACACTGCATGGGATCCGACCAGCGAAGCCTTTATAAAAGATGGTTCCCTTTGCATTCCAACCGCGTTCTGCTCCTACGGCGGCGAAGCGTTGGATAAAAAAACTCCTCTGCTGCGTTCAATGAATACAATTGACAAGCAGGCAATGCGAATTTTAAAGCTCTTTGGCAACACAACTGCTCACAGAGTGCTCACAACGGTCGGCGCTGAGCAGGAATACTTTTTAATTGACAAGGCGATGTTCCAGAAGAGAAAAGACTTGATTTATACCGGCAGAACTCTGTTCGGCGCAAAGCCGCCAAAGGGTCAGGAGCTTGAGGATCACTACTTTGGCGTTATTAAGCCGAGGGTATCCGCTTATATGAAAGAACTGGATGAGGAACTTTGGAAGTTGGGCATTTTCTCAAAAACAAAGCATAACGAGGCTGCCCCTTCTCAGCACGAGCTCGCCCCTATCTTTACCACAGCCAATGTTGCTACCGACCAAAATCAGCTTACCATGGAAATCATGAAGAAGGTTGCCACAAAGCACAACCTAACCTGCCTGCTTCATGAAAAGCCGTTTGCCGGTGTAAACGGAAGCGGCAAGCACGACAACTGGAGTATTACAACCGACACAGGCGTGAACCTTTTGGAACCGGGCGATTCCCCGCGTGAAAATGCACAGTTCCTTCTTTTCCTGACCGCAATCATCAAAGCGGTTGACGAGCACCAGGATTTACTCCGCATTTCCGTTGCAAGTGCCGGAAACGACCATCGCCTTGGTGCGAACGAAGCGCCTCCGGCAATTGTTTCCATGTTCATCGGTGATGAACTGATGGGTATTCTAGAGTCCATTGAAGACGGCAGCGTATACACTCAAAAGGATAAAACGTTTATGAAAATAGGCGTGGACGTTCTTCCGTCGTTCCCGAAGGATTCAACTGACAGAAACCGCACCTCTCCGTTCGCTTTTACCGGCAATAAATTTGAGTTCCGTATGCTTGGCTCCACCGTTTCTATTGCATGCCCGAATATTATGCTTAATACCATTATTGCCGATGCACTGTGCGGTTTTGCCGATGAGCTTGAAAAAGCCGATGACTTCAACAGTACCCTGACGGAATTAGTGAAGAAGACCGTTAAAGAGCACAAGCGCATTATTTTCAACGGCAACAACTACTCCGATGAGTGGTTAGAGGAAGCCGGAAAGCGCGGACTTTTAAACCTGTACTCCACTGCTGACGCACTTCCTTACTACACCAGCGACGCGAATGTAAAGCTGTTTGAGAAATACGGCGTGTTTTCCAAGACAGAGATTTATTCTCGTTATGAGATTCAGCTTGAGAATTACTATAAGCAAATCCACATTGAAGCATTGACCATGGTGGATATGATTAAAAAAGATATTCTACCGGCCACATGCTCATATATGAAGGATTTAAGCTCGGAGGCAATCAACAAGAAGCAGCTTTGCGCAGATATTAGCTGCGAACTTGAAGAGACTCTGCTGAAAAAGCTTTCCTCCCTTAGTTCCGACTTATACAAGAAAATGATTCAGCTTGACGAGGATGTTGAACCGGAAAAGGAATTTAAAGACGTTCTTGAAAAAGCCAAATACTACCGCAACACCGTGTTTGCGCAGATGGAAGACATCCGTGTAACAGCAGACGAAATTGAAAGCATGGTCGGCGCAAAATATTGGCCTTACCCGACATACGGTGATTTGCTTTTCAGCGTACTGTAATCGTATTTGCTTGTGCAAAAACAGGGGTATTTAAAAATATAAAGATGCACAATGGCGTATATTCTGTTATACATGCAGAATATACGCTTTTTTTCTTACTATCACATATGACCGCCCGTTTCTTGTCCATAAAATGGGTGAGTACCTCTGTGTGATTTAACTTGACATACGGACTGATTCATATAATAATTAAGGATAATAAAATAAATTTACGGAAAAGGGAATGCGGTGTAAATCCGCAGCAGCCCCCGCTACTGTAAGAATGACGAAAGCGCGCACAAAACGGTCACTGGTTTTTCTGGGAAGACCGCACGCTGAAGGATGATTTCAAGTCAGGAAACCTGCCGTAAACCAAGTTTTACAAATTTAGTCGGAGGGATTAATATGAAAACAAAAAGGATTACGGCAATGCTGTGCACAATTGCTCTGGTGATTTCGACCACAGTATGCGCCTCGGCAAAAAGCAGCACGGACTGGGCTCAATTTTTAGGTTCCCCCACGGCTTCCGGTTTAACTGCCGCCAAAACGCCGGTTAACGCAGCGGCAGCCGAACTGATATGGTCGGCAAAACACACCATCACAAACGAATACAACGGGATGAAATTTGAAAACAACGCCTGCGGCACCCCCATAGCAGTGGGTAGTTATGTCTACCTGACAACGTCGGACGGGAAGCTTTTAAAGCTCGATGCCGCGACCGGGAAAACTGCCGCGTCCGCAGAATGCAAAAATATTCCGCTTTATTTTTCTCAAATCGCCTATGGTGACGGCAAGGTTTACGTGCCGCAGCAAACAGCCGCCGGCGTACAAGTTTCCGCCTTTGATGCCGCCAGCCTCACGCTTGTCTGGCAAAGCACCGCAATCACATACGGCACAGCTGTACAGCAGATATCCTCGCCTATCACCTATTATAATAGCCACATCTACTTTGGCACCTACACACAGGATACGGCAACCTATGCTTATACCTGCGGTGTGTACGCGTGCGTTGATACACAAACCGGCAAAACCGTATGGCAGCACGAAAACGGAACCGCAGGCTACTATTGGAACGGCGGGGCGGTCACGGGCAGCGCAATTGCCGTTTCCGATACCAGCGGCAATATTACTGCCTATCAGCTGACGGATGGCACCAAGGTCAGCACTGTTTCCGTGGGCGGCCCTGTCAGTTCCACTCTTTGCTTTGCCGAGGGCAAAATTTTTGCTTCGGCGAAGTCCGGTTATATCTACTCGGCAAAGGCAGACGAGAACGGTATGATTTACGGCAGCACAGCTGTGAAATCCACCGTGCTTGGCAACAGCATTACCTCAAGCCCGGTTGTTTACAACGGCAGGCTTTATGTTGCGGGCAGCGGCTATGGCTCAACTACGCCATTCTCCGTTTTAAACGCAGCAGACTTAAAAACCATCTATCAAATCAAAGATATCCAGTCCCAGTCCTCGCCGCTTGTCACAACCGCTTATGCGGCTGATTCCAACAAGCAGCAGGTATCCATCTACGTCACAAAATACGGAACGAGCGACCAGGACTACGTTTATTCCAAGGATTCCTCCTGCGTATATGTCATCAAAGATTGTGAGGGGCAAACCAAAGCTTCCTATGAAACGCTGTTTACACCGTCCCAGGCACAGTCTTCTTCACAAAGCCTTGCGGCCTCGAAGGACGGCAGGCTCTACTATTTCAACGACAGCGGCAATCTGTACGCAATCGGAACAAAAGCGTCTCTGCCATCACCGACAACCGGCGAAACTCCTGTTTCATCGGGTGTGGTTTTGATGATGCTGAGCGCCGCAGCAATTTTAGTTTTGAATAAAAAGAACAAAGTGTAAAAATCAGACTGTGTTAATTTTGCGAACGCGGTAAGCGCGGTTCGGCACGATTGCCACAGTCTTAGGGGGCAGGCGCAAAAGCCTGTCCCCTGTTTATTATGATGATTAATTGGTGATATAATGAAATATAAAATTCTATCTATATTATGCGTACTCTGCATGTTGGCAGGGTGCAAAATTGAGCTGCCGAACACAAGCAACTCGCTTCAGTCATCGGCAAGCAGTTTTGAGTCCTCGTCCATGCATGATGAAAGTTCCGCCGCGGTTTCCTCCGTCTCAAGCAGCCAAAGTGCAGTGGCTTCCTCAGCGGTATCATCCGCCGCACAGTCAAAAGCGGCTTCTTCCGGAGCACCGTCAAAGTCAACTTCTTCCAAACCATCGGCATCAAAAATACCCCCGACTTCAAAATCTTCCGCCCCGGCGGCCGAGCAAAGCAAGGAAGAAAGCTGTGCGCTGTTTATCTCATGCAGTGAAATCTTAAAGAACAAGGACAAATTCAGTGAAGACAAACTTTCGATTGTACCCGCCGAGGGATTAATTTACGAAAAAAGCAGTATCCCCTTTGAGGATGGCGACACAGTTTTTGACGTGCTTGTGCGTGAAATGAAAGCGAACAAAATCCAAATGGAGTACACTGCCTCCCCCGTGTACCAGACAAACTATCTTAAAGGAATCGATAACATCTATGAAAAGGATTTTGGAAGTTCGAGCGGCTGGATGTACGTGGTGAACGGCAAGCAGCCCCCTGTAGGCTGCAACAGTTATAAGCTGAAAAGCGGCGATAAAATCCAGTGGCTGTACATTTGCGGCCAATAAATCAAGAAAATGGCAAGGAAACAACCATGAGGGATTATTTTGGCAGGCTTCATCCTGCTATCAATTTTATTTATTTCGCGGCGGTGATTTTGTTTTCCATGTTCTTCATGCATCCCGCTTTTCTGGCAATTTCGTTTTTTGGCGGCTTTGCCTATTCCGTTGCGCTCAATTCTAAAAAAGCCCTGCTGTTTAACCTGAAATTTCTTTTGCCGATGTTGCTCGTAATGGCAGTTGTCAATCCGCTGCTGAACCATGGGGGCGCAACGATTTTATTGTACATCAACGATAACCCGATTACTTTGGAGTCCTGTATTTATGGTCTTGCGGCGGCAACCATGCTTTCCAGCGTACTGCTATGGTTTTCTTGCAGCAACGCCGTGATGACCTCTGATAAATTCACGTATCTTTTCGGGCGCGTGATTCCGTCGCTTTCGCTTGTGTTTTCAATGGTTCTGCGTTTTGTACCTCGGTTTAAAGCGCAGATACAGGTGATAAGCAATGCGCAGAAATGTATCGGCCGTGGTGTGGACAAGGGAAGCATCCTGACCCGTGCGAAAAACGGCATGAAAATTCTGTCCATGCTGACTACCTGGGCACTGGAAAGCGGCATAACCACCGCCGACTCCATGCGGGCGCGTGGTTACGGACTTTCCGGGCGGACGAGTTTTCACCTTTATCGTTTTGACAAACGGGATAAATTGATATTAACGGTACTAATTGTATTGATTTCGACCGTATTTTTTGGCTATTTCACAGGAGAAAACAATATCCGATATTTTCCGTCAATTGTACTTCGGCCAATAACGACAAATAGTGTTATCATTTACGCGGCGTATTTTCTGCTCTGCGCCTTTCCACTTCTTATCAATGCAGTATTAGAGGTAAAATATCATGACAGTTTTTGAAATAGACCATTTAAGTTTCACCTACCCCAATGAGGAGGAGCCGGCGCTGAATGATATTAGTCTAAACATCGGCGCAGGTGAATTCGTCGCGCTCTGCGGCCTTTCCGGCTGCGGAAAAACGACGCTGCTGCGGCAGCTGAAACCCGCCTTAACACCGCACGGAAGCATCAGCGGCGCGGTGCGCTTTTGCGGAAAACCAATGAATGAATGGGATTTACGCACCCAGACTGCCGATATCGGCTTTGTAATGCAAAGCCCCGAGGATCAGCTTGTGACGGACAAGGTATGGCACGAGCTTGCATTCGGACTTGAAAGCCTTGGCTTTGACAATCAAGCAATCCGTCTGCGCACGGCAGAAATGGCGAGTTTCTTTGGGATTGAAGCATGGTTTGACCGCGATGTTTCCGCGCTTTCCGGCGGGCAAAAACAGCTTTTGAATCTGGCTTCCATTATGGCAATGCAGCCAAAAGTTCTGCTCTTAGACGAGCCGACCTCTCAGCTTGACCCGATTGCCGCAGTTGATTTTCTGTCGGCTGTCAAAAAAATAAATGCTGAACTAGGCGTTGCGGTCATCTTGATTGAGCAGCGGCTGCAAGACCTGTTCCCTATGGCCGACCGCGTGATCGTGCTTGACCACGGTAAAATCTTTGCCGATGCTGCTCCGCGCGAGGCGGGCGCGGCTTTGGTAGGCAGCAATCACCCGATGGCGGCCGCGCTCCCCTCACCGATGAAAATTTATGGCGGAGTGAAAAATAATTTGAATTGTCCACTGACCGTGCGTGAAGGCAGGCAGTGGCTTGATAAGCTGTTCAAAGAGAAAAAAATAAAATACGATACGATTGAAAAAGCCCAAACGAAACGACAAAAGGCCGAGGCAATCAGCTTAAAAGAATGCTGGTTTGCTTACAATAAGGGCGGCCCTGACGTGATTAAAAATCTCACCCTCAGTATCCCTCGGGGTGAGCTGTACTGCATTGTGGGCGGTAATGGAACCGGTAAAACCACCGCCCTCGGCATTATC
The DNA here is from genome assembly GCA_964517505.1 of uncultured Caproiciproducens sp. Lineage (GTDB taxonomy): Bacteria > Bacillota > Clostridia > Oscillospirales > Acutalibacteraceae > Caproiciproducens. The sequence goes on from CAZFED010000001.1 coordinate 282,447, forward strand.
GCGGGCATCCGCAAACCGTACCGTGGGAATGTGAAGATAACCGGGCGCGTTGCCATGCTGCCGCAAAACCCGCAGTCATTGTTTCTGAAAAGTACGGTCGGGGATGATTTAGCCGAAGCGCTGGATGAGAAACTCCCTGCAAACGAAAAGGAGCGAAGGGTAAAAGAGGCTGCGGAGCTTGTGGAAATCAGCACGCTGCTCAACCGCCACCCCTATGACCTGAGCGGCGGCGAACAGCAGCGAGCTGCACTGGGCAAGGTGCTATTGATTCAGCCCGAAATTCTCCTGCTGGACGAGCCCACGAAGGGACTGGATTCCTTCTTTAAAATTACTTTCGCTAAAATAATCAAGAAACTAATCAATTCGGGCGTTACCGTGATGATGGTGTCACACGACATTGAATTTTGCGCCGAATACGCTGATGCGTGCGCCCTGTTTTTTAACGGCGGCATCGTTGCAAGCGGACGCGCGAAGGAATTTTTTGCCGGCAACAGCTTTTATACCACAGCGGCTAACCGCATGGCACGCGGCCGGTTTACAAACGCTGTTACGAACGGAGATGTGATTGCACTGTGCAACAAAAATCAAGATGCGGACTGACAAAAAGTGATTGGCTGACCGGTGCGGTTCTGTTGATTTTAGCGCCTGCGGCGATACTATACGGTGTGTACGGACTTGGTGACAGAAAATATTATTTTGTTAGTCTAATCCTTATTCTATGTTCCATGCTGCCTTTTTTTCAACTGTTTGAACGCCGCAAACCGCAGGCGCGTGAACTGGTAACGCTGGCTGTTCTGTGCGCGATTGCAGTGGCAGGGCGAGCGGCTTTCTATATGCTTCCCCAGTTCAAGCCCGTGGCCGCTATCGTGATTATCGCCGGCGTGTGTCTGGGCGCGCAGTCCGGATTTTTAGTCGGTGCGGTCAGCGCCTTTGTTTCAAATTTTTTCTTTGGGCAGGGACCGAACACGCCATGGCAGATGTTTGCGTTTGGTATGCTTGGATTTCTGGCGGGTTTTCTGTATGAGCGCGGGCCGCTGAAAAGCAGCCGCCTGTCGCTATGCGCGTTTGGCGGACTGGCAACATTCCTCCTGTACAGCGGAATTGTCAACCTCGGCACACTGCTTATCAGCGGACTTCCGCCGACGCTGCCTGCCTATCTTTCCTTCTGCCTAGGGGCGCTGCCGTTTGACCTGATACATGCAGTGGCAAGTGTACTCTTTTTATTTTTTATTTCACAGCCCATGATTGAAAAACTAGAGCGAATCAAAACCAAATACGGATTACTTGAAAAGTAAACAGATAATTACTATGAAGAAATCCGCTGTTTCAGCGGTCCCAGCTTAAAAATAAAGACCGTTTCGGCGTTAAGCTAAAACGGTCTTCTTCAATCAGAGAGAGCAAATAATATTTCTGTGATCAATAAAATATTTACTTTAAATTAAGTTTTTCCAAAGCCGGCAAACTAAACTTGAGTAATGTTGAAGTAGCAACTCCTGCAATGACCCCTGAAATCAGTAATACCGGAAGATATGCCCATAGATATAAGCTTGTGTACAGAACCGATATTGCAACAAATTGCCCCACATTATGAAAAACGGCTCCAAAAATACTGATTGCCAAATAGGATATTCTACCTTTGAAAATCAGCAGAAGCAATGCCATAATCGCTATGGAAAAAACTCCACCACACAAACTTAAAAGCGATGCAACAGCACCTCTGGTCAAAAATACAAACAGCGCCTTTAGTACCGCCAAAAGCATTGCGTCTCTTTTCCTCAAAAAAAACAGTGAGTACATAACAACAATATTGGAGAGCCCAAGCTTTACGCCGGGGACAGGAATCGGAATCTGCAACTCATTTTCCACAATAGAAAGAACAAGGATAACGGCAAAAAGCAGACCAGTTAAAACCATTCGCCTAATTTTGATTGTGTTAAGCATAGGATTGGTCAAATTCTTCTTCTCAGCCATAATCTGCCTTTCTGTTAACCGATCATGATGTCAGGATCATCGGCGCTGCGCTTATCCCTCGCAACAATTTTCATTACAATATCATTGGGTAGACACGCCGCACTTTCACCGATTGTATGAAGTCTACCCGCATGGATACAAATTTTATCACGGCAATTAGACTCTTCAAAACAGATGCCTCCATCTTTACTAACGTGAAAAACCACATTTTTATTTTGCACGATAGAAAACTTCTTGTCCATCTCCGCAGTTAAATCAACGGTTTCAACAAGCTGTGATTTGTAGTAAATTTCCGCTTTTGCCGCTTTGTTCCCAAATACATAATGATAAGTAACCCAGGCTACTGCACTGATTATGAGAATAGCCGAAATAATAACGATATCAGATTTTTTTACAAATTTCATCAAATAATGCTCCGCTTTGAAGAAAGCCCGCTGAAACAGCGGGCTTTCTGTGTTTTGGTACGACCAGGCCTGTAAGCCGAGTTCTGTCGTGAACAGCCATCTATCTTGGCCGGATGTTACCATCGCGGCTCAATGCCACCTTCTCGGGACGCGCCGGGCCGACGCATGAAGTCCCTCTGCGGTGTTGCTCCGAATAGGGTTTGCAGAGCCACGCGGTCTCCCGCATGCTGGTGAGCTCTTACCTCGCCTTTCCATCCTTACCGTTTCCGGCGGTATATCTCTGTTGCACTTTCCCTGGGGTCACCCCCGGCGGCCGTTAGCCGTTATTCTCGCCCTGTGGAGCTCGGACTTTCCTCGGGCACGCCCTTTCGAGCTGTGTCCGCAGCTGTTCAGCCTGCTCGCAAAGTATATTCTAGTTTATTTCCGTGAATCTGTCAACCTTATAATAACTGGAAAAAAGCAAAGACTTTCATTGTGATTGGAACCAAATTTGTCATCGTGGTTTGAAAATTGGGCTATTTTTTTAAAATAAGCGCTGCTAGGATTTTTAAGTACAAATTAGAATAACGATACCATTGTATCCGTCCCACTACTTTGTCAGGTCAAATTAAGAAAGCCTTAAGACTTTAATTCGAATATAACAAAATCATTTGCTTCTATTGTGCCATAATAAACCGTATAATGAATAGGAGTGTTATTTCATGAGAAAAAAACGATCATTCGCACGAAAAGCGCTGGTACTGTTATTTTTAACAATTGCTGTTTTTGGGGTTCATTATTTTAAAAATAATCCAATGCCCCAAAATGATGTCGGAAGTTTAAAAACACACAGTACCCATGCAATTATGCTGAATTTACAAAGCAAAAAAGTCCTTTTCAGCAAATCAAGCAATCAAAAAACTTACCCCGCATCCCTTACCAAAATTATGACTTGTATTTTGGCAATTGAAAAACTGCCAAATTTAAATAAGCACATTTTGCTGCCAGCTGATATTTTTATAGATTTAAACAAACAGCACGCATCCATGGCGGGATTCGCACCAAATGAAAAAGCAAAGGCGATTGATTTGCTTTATGGAACCATGCTCCCATCCGGTGCGGAAGCCGCGACAGCTCTGGCGAATGAAGTTTCCGGTTCTCAAGAAGATTTTGTGGACTTAATGAATCTAAAAGCAAAAGATTTAGGGATGAATCATACTCATTTTGCCAACCCAACCGGCATGTATGATGCAAACCACTATACGACCGTTAAGGACTTGTCGGTGCTGCTGCAATATGCTTTAAAAAACCAAACTTTCAGAGAAATCTTTACAACAGAAAGATATTCGACCGCTCCCACAAACATAAATCCGTCGGGAATCACTTTTACAAGCACACTATTTCAAAATATGGAATCTCCGGAGTTTGACGGAGGAGAAATCATCGGCGGAAAAACCGGATATACGGATGAAGCAGGCCTGTGTCTGGCAAGCCTAGCAAAAAAAGGAGATTCGGAATATATTCTCATTACCACCGGTGCCGTCGGCGACCATCAAACGGAGCAGTATAATATCACGGATGCAAAGAAAATTTATAGTGATTATTAGATTTAATGCCACTATCTTAAATAATGCATTTATACTTTCCGTATTTAAAGGCTCGCACTTCATAAAGAGGTGCGAGCCTTTGTTATTGGATGTGAGCCAGGGCCGGCAGTTACATTTTACGGTTAGCGCGCTGCAATTTAATGACTGTGCTCGGAAATCAGGCGGTTCTTTTCATTCCAAAGCTTTTGTGATAAATCCACATAATACTGATGCGGGTTTTCAAAACGCATGACTTCATCCCAAAGCGTGTCCACCTGCTGCAGACAGTATTCCTTAATTTCGTTTAACTCGCGCGGTTGTACAAGGCATTTGCCGTTTTCGAACAACTTTTCGCGCAGCTCCACGGCACGGAAATTCTTGACTATTTTTCGCTTCCACACATGGTCAGGGTCAAAAAGCTCATACGGCTTTGAATCATCAATTGTCTCATCGTGCAGAGTAATAACGTCGGCGATAGCCTTGCCGCTTTCGCGGTCAAATAGCCGCCAAAGATTTTTAAAGCATGGTGTGGTTATTTTAGCCACATTCTCGCTGATTTTAATTCTTGGAGCAATATTCCCCTGCCCGTCCTCCACTCCGCTAAGCTTGTAAACCCCGCCGAACACAGGCTCGCTCGCCGAAGTAATAAGGCGCTCGCCTACGCCAAAGCTGTCCACACACGCACCTTGCATCAACATATCGCGTATTATATACTCATCGAGTGAATTTGAAGCGCAGATTTTACAGTCTTCAAATCCGGCGGCATCAAGCATTTTTCGTGCCTTATGGGAAAGATAAGTGATATCTCCGCTGTCAATACGGATTCCCGACGGACGGAAACCGAGCGGCAGAAGCACCTCGTTAAATACTTGAATCGCATTTGGAATACCTGATTTCAGAACATTGTAAGTATCCACCAATAAAGTACACTGGTTCGGGTACTCTTTAGCGTAAGCACGGAAAGCGTCCAGCTCACTGTCGAAAAGCTGTACCCAGCTATGAGCCATGGTGCCCAGCGCGGGAACGCCGTAATCCCGGTCACAGATAGTGCAGGCTGTGCCGCAGCATCCGCCGATGAAAGCGGCTCTAGCACCTAAAATGGCACCGTCCGGGCCTTGCGCACGGCGTGAACCAAATTCCATAACCGCCCTGCCCTGCGCCGCGCGGACAATCCTGTTGGCTTTTGTTGCAATCAGGCTTTGGTGGTTAATGCACAGCAAAATCATAGTTTCGATAAACTGTGCCTGAATTACCGGACCACGCACAGTTAAAATTGGTTCGACCGGGAAAATCGGGGTGCCCTCCGGCACAGCCCAAACATCACAGGTAAATTTAAAATCTGAAAGATAATCAATAAAGTCCTCATTAAAAATTTTGCAATTTCTAAGGTACTCAATATCCTCGGGTGTAAAGTCGAGTTCTTCAAGGTATTCCACAACCTGCTGAACGCCGGCCATAATTGCATAGCCGCCATCATTGGGAAGATGGCGGAAAAACATGTCAAAATAGACGATTGTATCCTTGTAACCATTTGTAAAGTAACCGTTGGCCATGGTTATTTCATAAAAATCGGTCAGCATGGTTAAATTGGTTTTTAATCCGTTCTGTTTATTCATCTTGCTCAGCTCCAATTAATTTTTTAATTTTACTGTAACTTCAACTCCGCTGGTCATCATATTATAGAACGACACGAAATCAGTCATTGAGGCATAACGCCCCGGTATATCATCGGTTGCTGAAAATTAAGAACAATTATCCTCAACATTATGTCTCTGGTTAAAATCCGCCTAAGAGTTAGCCTATGCTTTTATGTTTAAAAACTTTATTGGGAATATTATAACAAAGTTATGGTAAAATAACAAACAAGAAATGAATTTACTCGAAATATTGATAATAAAAAAACTATCGCCAAATTTGTGAATATTTTTTATTTTTTATTGTATTTTAGACAATAAAATATTATACTATATTATAACGGCAGAAGACGAGATGGCAATTTCCAATATTTTGTAAATTTCCAGGAAATTTTTGTCGATATCGCTGTATGGATGGAAATGTATGTGCTCAAATATATCATAGGGGAGATGAATTTAGTGAGATTACGCAAACAAGCACTCGGTACTCGTAATTTAGTTGGTGCGCGTGTTGAAATGGCACGTAAGAACCAGGGCATGAAGCAGAAAGAACTATTGGCTCAGCTTCAAGTCAATGGGGTTGATATGAATGCCTCCGGCTTATCCAAGTTGGAAGGGCAAATCCGTTACGTTACGGACTTTGAACTTTCCGCTTTGGCTAATATTCTCAATGTTTCCGTAGATTGGCTTTTAGGCAGGGATGATTAGTTTCAAAAATATGTCCTGGTTATGTTAAGGCGCTTCGCGTTTTGCGAAGCGCTCTTTTTTCTTTCTTTTTTATTGATTATAGTATATTATAATAATATTATATCTAACAAATAGTTTGCTATACCCCATTTCCGTTCTATGGTAAATCTGCGTTTCACCCTCATAGTGGGAAGCGCAGGGTGAATTATTTATTTTGAGATTGCAACAGGTGAGGAGGATTTTTTTGTTTGACAAGAGACAGCTCGTTCGGTTAGAGCCGCTGATAATTTTTTTTGTGACGTTTTCAGCGTTTTTTTATCTGTTTGCCATTACCTTAAAGTACACGTTTCCGTTTGTAGCGGGTTTTTTGCTTGCCCTTATGGTACAGCCTATTATCCGCGGACTTAAAAAACGCCTGCACTTTAATTCCGGACCTGCCTCGGCAATTGCGACGCTGATTGTTTTCGTGGTGATGTTTGGCCTTTTATTTTTGCTGGGATTTTGGCTTATTTTTGAAATCACCAATCTGATTAACAACATTACAGCGACCGATATTGGCACACTGACCGCTCCGATTAACGGACTAATCAGCAAAGCGGGCGAGTACATCAGCAGAATTAATTCAAAATATATTGAACAGAACCAACAGCAAATTCTGAGCATCGCCCAGTCCGGTGCAGGAATTGTAAAGACAGTGCTGACCAGTGTGCTTGTTTTCCTCACCTCCCTTCCCGCCATTTTTACCATGTTTATTGTCATGATATTTTCGACGTACTTTTTTTCAAAGGATATGGCAGTCATCAAGGGGCATGTTATGTCACTTTTTTCGCAAAACGCTGCACTCAACATCCGCTCCGCTTCTCACCACGGAATGAATATGAGCGGCAAATATGTCTGTTCGTATCTGTTGATTTATTTCATCACCTTTCTGGAAACACTCATTGTTTTTGCAGCCCTGGGCATCCCGTATCCCCTTGTGCTGAGTATTGTTACGGGCGTGGCGGACATTCTGCCAGTGCTCGGTCCCGGAACCATCTACCTGCCGCTGGCGTTTATTTATCTTTTCACCGGCGATTTTTTCAAGGCGGGCGCACTGCTGGTTTGCTGGCTGCTGATTACGTCAATTCGCCAAGTTATTGAGCCGAAGCTCATTTCATCGTCTATCAATATTCATCCGCTGACCATGTTGGCAGCCATCTATTTTGCGCTGATTGCCAACAATTTTTGGATTCTGATATATTGTTCAGTTTTACTGATCCTCTATAAAATTTTGACCCAAATCGGAGTTCTGCCAACACTATGCGAGGTAAAGCCTGATGCGGTGGATAACGTCGGTTCAGCACAAGCAGAGACTTTTACCGACAGCGACTCGTCAAAATAAGATTGCGGACATAAATAAATAAAAGCCGCCCTGAGGGTGGTTTTTATTTGCACTTTTGTAATAAGCATTGACATAAATAATTCTTCATGTTATATTCTATCTGTACTAATTTAGATAATACAATAATGACAGTGAGGGAGGTAGGAATCGTGTTCACGTTGGATTATAAAAGCAGGCAGCCGATTTATGAACAGCTTTATAAGGATATCACCCGAAAGGCGGCACTGGGTGCAATCGAGAAAGGTGAACCGCTGCCAAGTGTTCGATCCCTTGCACAGGAGTTGGGAGTTAATCCCAATACAGTGCAAAAATCCTATCAAATGCTTGAGCGTGACGGCATTATTTGTTCCGTTCCCGGCAAAGGCTCGTTTCTCTCCTTCGATGTTTCCGCAATCTTGCAGCAGCAGGAAATAGCGGTTGAAAAACTGGATGAAGCGATACAGGCCGCCGCTGACTGCGGAATACAAAAGGATAAAATCATTTCACGGGTAACCAATATTTTTAACGGAAGGGGTGCATAAGGGATGATTGAAGCAAAGAAGCTGACTAAAAAGTTCAGCACGACTACTGCCCTCGAAGAAATCTCGTTTTCTATTGGTTCCGGCTCAGTATTCGGTCTTGTCGGTTCAAACGGTGCGGGAAAATCCACATTTTTGCGTACACTTGCCGGAATTTACGCACCGGACGGCGGCGAGGTTTTAGTAGACGGTGCAGCCCCGTTTGAAAACTCTGAAACCAAGTCGAAAATATTTTTTATATCGGATTATCCTTACTTTCTGCCCCAGTCAACACTGCAGGAAATGGCAGACTTTTATGCGCGCATTTATCAGAACTGGAGCAAAAAACGCTTTGAAGAACTGTGTACGATGTTCCCAGTCGGCAATAAAGTCAAAATTTCAAATATGTCAAAGGGTATGCAGCGGCAGGTGGCACTCATCTGCGCACTTGCCACACAGCCAAACTATCTTCTTCTTGACGAAATTTTTGACGGACTTGACCCTGTAATGCGGCAGCTGTTAAAGCGCATTATATCAAACGAAGTTGCGGAGCGCGGTATGACGGTCGTTGTCGCTTCGCACAATCTGCGCGAACTGGAGGACCTATGCGACCATGTGGGGCTGTTTCATAAGGGCGGCGTGATTTTTGAGCGTGACCTGGACGAACTGAAACTCGGAATCAATAAAGTTCAGGCGGTGTTTAAGCCAATGCCTGAATTGAGTGCGTTTGCTCCGCTGGATATTGTAAAAACCGAAATGCACGGTTCGCTGGTCAATTGGGTCATACGGGGTTCAAAGGATGAAATACTTAACAGAATCAACACGCTCAATCCTATTTTTGTCGAGGTTCTGCCGCTGACACTCGAGGAAGTATTTATCAGTGAAATGGAGGTGGCCGGTTATGACCTTGACAACATCCTCAAATAATTACATAAAAGAGTGGAAAAAAACCTATCTTTGGTCGCTGAAGAAAAACCGCGGAATGATGGCGCTGCTGGCGCTGCTCCTATTTATGGCAATGCCGATGATTCTGATGATTTGGATGTCAAGCCATGATGTTTCCAGCAATAACTACTCTAATCAAACTTTAAACGAATATTTTATTCGCTATTTAAGCGCAGTAATCCCGTTTCTTGTCACACCGCTGATTTTGATTTTTGTCGTGGTAATCGCGGTATCGCTGTTCAGCTACATGCATCAAAAACGCAGCGTTGACCTGTTCCATGCGTTGCCGATTGGACGCGTACCCATGCTTTTAGGCCGCTATTTTGCCGGGCTGACTACGCTTTTTTTACCGATACTGCTGAACTTTTCCATTGTTCTGATTGTTGGCGCAGTCCATCAGGTAAGCATAGAAAAATACCTTTCAACTGTTATCTCCTACATGCTTTGGCTGATACTGATGAGTACGGCGGCGCTGACCTTTTGCGTATTTATGGCCGTTTGCACCGGCACCACCTTAGACATGGTTCTCTCCATTCTTGGAGTCAACGCAGCGTATCCGCTCCTTATCTTCTTAGGGAGCACGTTTGCATCCTTACTTCTGCCGGGGCTGAGCATCATCCCGGCAGTGAATTCAACTGTTTTAAGCGCGCTTTCCCCGTTTATGGCGGCCTTTATGCCCTACTCCGGCAACGGCTCCTATTTAAGCGTCAATGATGGTTTGGCCACCAATGGACCAAGCGGAGTATTCCTCGCGTGGTGGATTGTTTTTACGCTTATCCTTTTAGCCGGCTCCATCCTGCTTTACAAAAAGCGCAAGAGTGAATGCGCCGAAAGCAACTTTGCTTTCCCCCTTCCCAAAATTGTTATTCGCTTTATGATAACAGCCGTCGTGGGGCTGGGCCTGGGTCTGGTTCTCCATATGTCAACCAATAATCCTGCCAACTTTTTTATCGGTGTCGTATCCGGTTCGCTTGCCGCGCACATTGTGGTCGAAGCGATTTACTCCCGCGGCTTTAAACAGCTAAAAAAGAGCTTTGTATACTATGGTATCTTTGCGGTAGCGTTCATTGCTGCCTATGCCGTTTTGGCAGTCGGTTGCTTCGGATTTGACACCCGTATGCCAAATGCTGAGGACGTGGCAAGCATAGATGTTAGCTCACCATCCATATCCTATCAGGGTGACAACTCCATCTACAATGAAAATCACCTCAAAATTACAGAAGTTATTCCAACACTCAAAGAAAAATCAAATATTGAAAAGGTAGTTAGCCTTCATCAAAAATTTGTAACTGATATGCGCAATAAGGCTTACCCGTACTGTGTGGAAAAAAATAGCGGGCCTAATTTCACAATCACTTACAATCTGAAAAATGGCAAAACTATAAAAAGGACCTACTCGGTTTATTACACTGATACCAATTCTTACACTCCATCAGTTAACGATAATGACTTGATTAACAGTATTACCGAACTCAAGGAATATCGTGAAAACGGCAGCCTCCTGTTCTATCTTGAGCCGGAATACATTAAGAGCGTTGACCTTAATATAAACAGCAAAGACAAGAATACAAACAACAATGAAGAGCGCCTTACCTTCGCACCGGATTTAAACACCAAAAAAGAGTTGCTTGAGTCACTGAAGCAAGATTATCTTGACGGCAAGATAATCAACGGCAAAAATCTTGATGACAATACGATATACCTTGTCATTGAATGCAAAGACCCCATTGAGCTTAAGGACGGCAGGCTAAAAACTTTTCTTAACGATTACAACGGTAAGATTACTTTGGGCACAGGCTCTTATGACTTGGGGAGCGGCACGAGCAGAACTAGAGAACTCATTGAAAAACTCGGTTGGAACAAATAAAATGTGTTCCTTAACCACCAATCCGTACCGATGCTAACTATTTTGGCAACTGTGGCATAACGGCGGTCAACCGAAAAGAAAAAGATTAGCTCAATTCTGCAGCCTTATGAAACCAGGCTGCAGGCTTGAGCTAAAATTACGGAGAAAAATAATGAAAAACAGTTATACAAAACTTCGGCACAGACACGTAGTATTGCCCATTTTAGCAATACTCTTTCTGCTGATTTTTCTGTTCGTAGCTGTCTTGAAAAATGGGATAGGAAATAATAATGGAAACAAAGTTACTTCTTCCACTGACTGGAACCTGCGGCTGGTAAATGCAAGCCATCCGCTGTCATCTGATTTTTCTATTGAAACACACAAGCTGGAAAACGGTCTTTACTTTGATTCACGTGCATATGACAAATTAAATCAAATGCTCACAGACGGAAATAAACAAGGGCTTTCGTTAATGGTTTGCTCTGCTTACCGCACGATTGATAAGCAAACAAAACTATTTAATCAAGAAATCGCAAAACAAGAAGGGACCGGCCTCCCTCATCAAAAAGCGTATGATACGGCCCAAACCGTAGTTGCGATTCCCGGTACAAGCGAACACAACCTAGGACTGGCCGCCGATATTTGTGCAGCAGATCACCAAGAACTGGATGATGCTTATGCGGACACTGCCGAAGCAAAATGGCTCAAAGAAAATGCTGCTGATTATGGTTTTGTTTTAAGGTATCCAAACGACAAACAGAAAATCACAGGGGTTATTTTTGAGCCGTGGCATTACCGCTATGTTGGAAAAGAAAATGCAAGAAAAATGAATGAGTTACATATGTGTTTAGAAGAATATGTGAACTATTTAAAAAAAAAGTAGTTTCGAAGCATATAAAAGGGGACGGCTGATTTTGCATCAGTCCCTCAACCTGTCAAAAAAGCCCACCTTTCGGTGGGCTTTTTTGTCTCTCAATTGATACACGGCGGTAAATGTTTTTGTGTCATTGGTCCAAATTACCAATTAGAAATTTTAATATTTTCATCCACACAAATATTCTTATAAATTTAGATGATAAACTAAATTAAGGAAATAAATTTGTAAGCTAATTATTTCCATATCATACATATATGAGGAGTGTTGTAAGATGCTACACAGAAAAAGTCTATTATCAAAAATGCTATTGTTTATTGCTGTTCCCGTTGTAATTATTTTTTGCATAACAGCCCTGGTTGTATTAGGCAATGTAAAACAATCCGTTACTCAATTAACCACAAACACACTTACGTCTGACTCTCAAGCAGCATCCTACCAAATCAGCGAATATTTTTCAAAGTATACCGAGCTTACCAAGCAAATGGTAACAAATGATTCATTCCAACAATACTTTCAAAAATCAGCAGCGGACAAGGCCTCAAAACAAAACTATGCAAGTGTTAAACAAACCGTTGATAATATTTATAAAACAGATCCGGACAATTTAGCTTTGGTATGGATTGCGGACTGCGAGACCAATATGATGGTTAGGCATGATAAGCCTGAGCCTTTCGGTTTAAATCTTTCGTCAAGGCCCTGGTATCAGCCGGTCGTTAATAAAAAAGATATGGTAATTATCGAGCCTTATAAAGATTCGGTTACTGGTGATTTGATTATGAGTATGATCGCACCTGTCTATAAAACCGGAACAAGTGATTTGATTGGCTTTGTAGGAATTGACATTACGATTGACCGCCTTTACTCCATGGTGCAAAACTACAAGCTTGGAAAAACAGGCTTCTACATGCTTACTTCCGGAGAAGGGCAGCTAATTTACCACCCGAACACAGAGCTAAAAGGGAAAAATGTTTCCGAATCCAAAATGTCTGATAATATTATTAAAGCAATTCAGAATAAAACAGCTGGCACTATTACATACACAGCCATGAATCAAACAAATTACGGTTATCTGTCCCCTGTTGGAAATACCGGCTGGACAATTGCAACGGGTCTTCCGCAAAAAGAATACAACAGTACTTATGATGCAGTAAACGCTACAGTTGTCACGATCTTCCTAATTGCTTTGCTTCTCATGATTCTACTGATTGTTCTTGTGTCAAAAAGCATCATCAATCCGCTGAAAAAGCTAACCCATGTGGCTCATCAAATTGCAGAAGGCGATTTAGACGTTGAAGTAGATACAAAGTCTTCAGACGAAACAGGCCAGGTTGCCGCGGCAATTTCCAGAACAGTGGACAGATTGAAACAATATATTCAATATATTGATGAAGTTTCAGCAGTACTGGATCAAATTGCGTTGGGAAATTTAGTTTTTGAACTGCAATGTGATTATGTCGGTGAGTTTTCCAAGATTAAAACATCATTGGAGAACATAAAAGCCACTCTAGTAGAAACATTTAACGGCATTACGGACTCCGCTGATCAGGTTGCAAGCGGTTCCGACCAGGTTGCAAGCGCTTCGCAGGCTCTCGCGCAGGGTGCAACGGAACAAGCAAGCGCAATTCAACAGTTATCCGCATCCATCACAGAAATAGCCGGCCAAGTGAATCAAAATGCAACTAATGCATCAACTGCCAACCAGCTGGCTAACAACTCTTCTGCTGAAGTGGAACGCGGCAATGAACATATGCAGAAACTAATTTCGGCTATGGCTGAAATTAGTGAGTCTTCCAATCAAATTGGCAAAATCATTAAAACCATTCAGGATATTGCATTCCAAACCAACATCCTTGCCCTGAACGCAGCCGTTGAGGCCGCACGTGCAGGGGCAGCAGGAAAAGGCTTTGCCGTTGTCGCTGATGAGGTAAGGAACCTTGCAAGCAAAAGTGCAGAAGCCGCTGAAAGCACCACGGTCTTGATTGAAAATTCAGTCAATTCCGTTAATAACGGTACAAAAATCGCAAATGAAACAGCACAGTCCCTTCATACGATTATTGATGGAGTAAATAAGACATCCATCTTAATTGATCAAATTTCCAAAGCGTCGAATGAGCAAGCGACTTCTATCAACCAAGTAACACTGGGAGTAGACCAAATTTCCGCAGTCGTACAGACCAATTCCGCAACATCCGAGGAAAGCGCGGCATCCAGTGAAGAGCTGAACAGCCAAGCTCAATTGCTGAAGGAACTTGTTCAAATGTTTAAAACCGGTCGGAATGATTCGGCAACAGTAACGAATCATTCTGATTACACAAACAGAATCGATACCAAAAATAAATATTAAAGCATTTGACGTGTGTAAAATCAACTGAATAATTTAAAAGCTCAAATGGCAGATCCTCCTAAAGGATTCTGTCGTTTGAGCTTTTGCTTTCTTTTATACCTTTCAGTTCTGTGTGTTTGCAACTAAAAAAATTAGCTTTTTATTCTCAATTGACACCTATTGGTAAGGATTTTCTGCCTCAGTGCTTAAAATCACAAAAACATAAAAGTCAAACAGTGTTTTATTGTTTTTACTCACACAAATATTTTAATAAAATGTGACGATACACTATATATGGATATAAAAATGTCATTTATATCCATATAATGCGAATAAAGGAGTATTTAAAGATGCCACACAAAAAAAGTTTATTATCCAAAATGCTGTTGTTTATTGCTGTTCCGGTTGTAGTTATTTTTTGCATAACAGCCGTTATTGTATTAAGTGCTGTAAAACAGTCGGTTTCACAATTGACAACCAACGAGCTTACCTCTGAATCAAGGGCAGCTTCTTACCAAATCGGCGAATATTTTTCAAAGTATACCGAGGTTACCAAGCAAATGGTGGCAAATGATTTATTCCAGCAATACCTTCAACAATCGTCAGCGGACAAGACAGCTAAACAAAACTATGCAGGTGTTAAGCAAACCGTTGATAATATTTATAAAGCAGATCCGGACAATTTAGCTTCGGTATGGATTGCGGACTGCGCAACCAATACGGTGATTACGGCAGAATCGTCTGCCACGTTGAATTTAAAACTTTCGGAAAGACCCTGGTATCAGCATGTCATTGAAAAAAAAGATGTCGTGTTTGTTGAACCCTATAACAATGTGGTTACTGGTGATTTGATTATGAGTATGATCGCACCTATTTATAAGACCGGAACCAGTGAATTAATTGGCTTTGCCGGTATAAATATTACGATTGACCGCCTTTGCACTATGGTACAAGACTACAAGCTTGGCAAAACAGGCTTCTACATCCTTACTACTGGCAATGGACAGCTTATTTACCATCCGACCGCAGGGTTAAAGGGAAAGAATGTTTCCGAATCCAAAATGTCTGATAATATTATTAAAGCAATTCAGAATAAAACAGCTGGCACTATTACATACACAGCCATGAATCAAACAAATTACGGTTATCTGTCCCCTGTTGGAAATACCGGCTGGACAATTGCAACGGGTCTTCCGCAAAAAGAATACAACAGTACTTATGATGCAGTAAACGCTACAGTTGTCACGATCTTCCTAATTGCTTTGCTTCTCATGATTCTACTGATTGTTCTTGTGTCAAAAAGCATCATCAATCCGCTGAAAAAGCTAACCCATGTGGCTCATCAAATTGCAGAAGGCGATTTAGACGTTGAAGTAGATACAAAGTCTTCAGACGAAACAGGCCAGGTTGCCGCGGCAATTTCCAGAACAGTGGACAGATTGAAACAATATATTCAATATATTGATGAAGTTTCAGCAGTACTGGATCAAATTGCGTTGGGAAATTTAGTTTTTGAACTGCAATGTGATTATGTCGGTGAGTTTTCCAAGATTAAAACATCATTGGAGAACATAAAAGCCACTCTAGTAGAAACATTTAACGGCATTACGGACTCCGCTGATCAGGTTGCAAGCGGTTCCGACCAGGTTGCAAGCGCTTCGCAGGCTCTCGCGCAGGGTGCAACGGAACAAGCAAGCGCAATTCAACAGTTATCCGCATCCATCACAGAAATAGCCGGCCAAGTGAATCAAAATGCAACTAATGCATCAACTGCCAACCAGCTGGCTAACAACTCTTCTGCTGAAGTGGAACGCGGCAATGAACATATGCAGAAACTAATTTCGGCTATGGCTGAAATTAGTGAGTCTTCCAATCAAATTGGCAAAATCATTAAAACCATTCAGGATATTGCATTCCAAACCAACATCCTTGCCCTGAACGCAGCCGTTGAGGCCGCACGTGCAGGGGCAGCAGGAAAAGGCTTTGCCGTTGTCGCTGATGAGGTAAGGAACCTTGCAAGCAAAAGTGCAGAAGCCGCTGAAAGCACCACGGTCTTGATTGAAAATTCAGTCAATTCCGTTAATAACGGTACAAAAATCGCAAATGAAACAGCACAGTCCCTTCATACGATTATTGATGGAGTAAATAAGACATCCATCTTAATTGATCAAATTTCCAAAGCGTCGAATGAGCAAGCGACTTCTATCAACCAAGTAACACTGGGAGTAGACCAAATTTCCGCAGTCGTACAGACCAATTCCGCAACATCCGAGGAAAGCGCGGCATCCAGTGAAGAGCTGAACAGTCAGGCTCAATTGCTGAAGGAACTTGTTCAAATGTTTAAAACCGGTCGGAATGATACCGTGGCGGTAACAGAACAATCGCATTACGCAAACGAAAATGATGCACAAAATAAATATTAAAGTATTTGACGTGTGTAAAATCAACTAAATAATTTAAAAAGCTCAAATGGCAGATCATTCTAAAGGATTCTGTCATTTGGGCTTTTATTATTTACTTTCATGCTTTATAGTTCTATTCCGTGTGCTGCGCAACACAGCGTGTTTGTTTTCGTTCTTTTCCTGCCCACTATTTCAACATTTTAACCGTTATCAGAGCCTTGAAAAAGTTTAAACCGCAACTCACATCGGTAATGTTTTTCCGTATCCGAAAATAGGCAAAAACAAACAATATTTTAATATTTTATTCTAATGTTTTGGCTATAAATGACGATAAACTGCATAAGAAAGTAAACCTGTGAGTTATTTATTTTCTTATCATACATACAAAAGGAGTGTTGTTAAATGCTGCACAAAAAAAGTCTGCTATCAAAAATGCTGTTATTTATTGGTATCCCGGTTGCAATTATATTTTGCATAACAGCAGCAATCGTATTAAGTAATGTAAAACAATCCGTTTCAAAATTAACAACCAGTCAGCTTACTGCCGAATCACAGGCGGCTTCCTACCAAATCGGCCAATATTTTTCAAAGTATACCGAGGTTGCCAAACAAATGGCGGCAAATACTCAATTCGAAAAAACATTTTTAGAATCCGTTCCCGGCACAAGTATTATATCAACCCAAGGCTTTATTGATGTCAAGCGTACATTGGATAATGTACAGAAGACTGACCCGGATAATATTGTTGTTTCTTGGATTGCTGATATAGACTCTAGTCAGCTTACCCAATCAGATGGATTTTCTTCTTCGCCTGATTGGAAAGTCACAGAAAGACCTTGGTATAAGGAGCTTATAAAAAAACAAACTGTTATTATTACAGAGCCATACCAAGATACATCAACCAAAGCATGGATTGTCAGTGTAGTAGCCCCTGTTTATCAAACAGGAACTAAAACCTTATTAGGTGTTACGGGCATCGACTTTAAGCTCGAAAATTTATATGCAATGGTGAAAGGCTATAAGCTCGGTAGTACAGGCTTCTATATGCTTGCTACCGGTGATGGAAAGTTCATTTACCACCCGGACGAAGCGTGTAATAATAAAAGCGTTTCCGAATCCAAAATGTCTGATAATATTATTAAAGCAATTCAGAATAAAACAGCTGGCACTATTACATACACAGCCATGAATCAAACAAATTACGGTTATCTGTCCCCTGTTGGAAATACCGGCTGGACAATTGCAACGGGTCTTCCGCAAAAAGAATACAACAGTACTTATGATGCAGTAAACGCTACAGTTGTCACGATCTTCCTAATTGCTTTGCTTCTCATGATTCTACTGATTGTTCTTGTGTCAAAAAGCATCATCAATCCGCTGAAAAAGCTAACCCATGTGGCTCATCAAATTGCAGAAGGCGATTTAGACGTTGAAGTAGATACAAAGTCTTCAGACGAAACAGGCCAGGTTGCCGCGGCAATTTCCAGAACAGTGGACAGATTGAAACAATATATTCAATATATTGATGAAGTTTCAGCAGTACTGGATCAAATTGCGTTGGGAAATTTAGTTTTTGAACTGCAATGTGATTATGTCGGTGAGTTTTCCAAGATTAAAACATCATTGGAGAACATAAAAGCCACTCTAGTAGAAACATTTAACGGCATTACGGACTCCGCTGATCAGGTTGCAAGCGGTTCCGACCAGGTTGCAAGCGCTTCGCAGGCTCTCGCGCAGGGTGCAACGGAACAAGCAAGCGCAATTCAACAGTTATCCGCATCCATCACAGAAATAGCCGGCCAAGTGAATCAAAATGCAACTAATGCATCAACTGCCAACCAGCTGGCTAACAACTCTTCTGCTGAAGTGGAACGCGGCAATGAACATATGCAGAAACTAATTTCGGCTATGGCTGAAATTAGTGAGTCTTCCAATCAAATTGGCAAAATCATTAAAACCATTCAGGATATTGCATTCCAAACCAACATCCTTGCCCTGAACGCAGCCGTTGAGGCCGCACGTGCAGGGGCAGCAGGAAAAGGCTTTGCCGTTGTCGCTGATGAGGTAAGGAACCTTGCAAGCAAAAGTGCAGAAGCCGCTGAAAGCACCACGGTCTTGATTGAAAATTCAGTCAATTCCGTTAATAACGGTACAAAAATCGCAAATGAAACAGCACAGTCCCTTCATACGATTATTGATGGAGTAAATAAGACATCCATCTTAATTGATCAAATTTCCAAAGCGTCGAATGAGCAAGCGACTTCTATCAACCAAGTAACACTGGGAGTAGACCAAATTTCCGCAGTCGTACAGACCAATTCCGCAACATCCGAGGAAAGCGCGGCATCCAGTGAAGAGCTGAACAGCCAAGCTCAATTGCTGAAGGAACTTGTTCAAATGTTTAAAACCGGTCGGAATGATTCGGCAACAGTAACGAATCATTCTGATTACACAAACAGAATCGATACCAAAAGTAAATATTAAAGCATTTGATGTATGTAAAATCAACTAAATAATTTAAAAAGCTCAAATGGCAGATCATCCTAAAGGATTCTGTCGTTTGAGCTTTTATTATTTGCTTTACGCTTTACATTTCCATTTTGTGTACTGGGCAACTGAAAAAGGGCGGCTGATTTAGCATCAGACGCCCCCTTATTCTGCCTGTTTATTTGATGTTAGATATAACTTCATTAGCATAGGCCCGAATGGCCGCCAAATCTGCTTCAGTCGGCATAAAAGTAATTTTTAATCCGTCACCGACAAACTTGAATTTCAAATGCTCCAGCCGTGATTTTATCATCGGCACAGCTTCGCCACTCCAGCCATAAGCGCCAAATGCTCCACAGGGCTTTTGCTTCGTATTGATTGCGTCAATACTGGCAAGCATGTCCCATACAATTTTTGGTGCATCACGGTTAATTGTGCAGGAGCCGATCATTAAAGCGTCAGCGTCGTTGACAAGTACGGATACTTCTGCAAATGGTGCAAAGACAATATCAACAAGTCTTACGTCTAGCTTATCATTCTTTCTCAGTTCATCGCAGGCCGCCTCAGCAAGCTTAGTTGTACATCCATAGGCGGAAGCATACAGGATACCGACTATTGTCTTTTCGTGTTTGGCCGGAGTACTCCACTCGCGATAAAGCGTTTCGCATTTCTGAATACTTTCGGTCAAACATGGCCCATGGCTCGGACAAACCATTTCAACCGGCAAAGATTTAATTTTGTCAAGGCCGGCTAAGACATAAGGTTTGAATGGCCCGAAAATGCCGCCATAATAATATTGAAATTCGCCCATGTACTTATCGGGATAATGAATATTTTTATCCAACATGGTTGGCTCGCAGAAATGGGTGCCTAAAAAGTCACAGGTAAACAGCATTTTAGTTGACATCATATAGGTAAACATGGAATCCGGCCAGTGAAGAAGCGGCGCTACAATAAATTCAAGTTCTTCCCCGCCGATATCAAGCTTGTCACCCTGTTTGACAGTGACACACTTGAAGTTTTCGTTAGTAATGGCAGAAAGATATATCTTAGCCGCCATTGTGCAGTAGACCGTAATGTTTGGGTTGAGTGCTAAAAGCTTAGCAACGCTGCCCGAGTGGTCTGGCTCAGTGTGGTTCATAATCAAATAATCAATTTTTGAAACATCGAGGACGCTTGCAATGTTATCCAGATATTCATCAAAATACGGTGCATGAACCGTTTCAATTAAAACGTTTTTTTTACCGGTAATGAGAAAGGCGTTGTAACTGGTGCCGTAGCGCGCTTCCATAACAATATCAAATACGCGCAGCGACGGATTGAGTACGCCTACTGAGTAAACATTTTGCTTTAACTTGATTGCGCTCATAATAACGACAAACTCCCTTTGCAATAATTATTCTTGTGAGAACATATCCTTGCCGACGCCGCATAAAGGGCAGGTCCAGCTGTCAGGAAGATCCTCAAATTTTGTGCCGGGTGCAATACCATTGTCCGGATCGCCTTGTGCAGGGTCATATACATAACCGCATGCGTTGCAAATGTATTTCATTTAATTTAGCTCCCTTAAGTTTGTTTGTCATTAGTATAGAATAGTAGAAATAGTTTGTCAATCGGATACATCTCCGGTTTGAAGGTCTTCGATAATCTCACTTAAGTTGGTCGGAAAAACCGAACATTTTTGCAGTGTTTGTGCCAAACTTAATGCTTTTTCAAAGCTTTGTGACACAATCCCATCTGCTTTTTCAACATGGGTTTCGGTAATCTCGACCCCAAATCCCGTGCTTCGGCTGCCATAAACATAATATTTAAGACTTCTGCCGAATAGCTCAATATTTCCTACGCATTTTCTCATTTTTCCCCTCCCCTTTTGTGTGAAATATGACCACAACTTGATTATTATCATAATGCAATTATCAGAAATATACAAGATGGCAAATCACATTTCTCCATGAAAATTATAAATACGCAATATGTTATGTATTTTAAACATTTCAAGCCATATATTGTATAGAAAAAAAATCAAAATAACAAGAATTTTTCAACAAATGACAAATTTGGGGTTGATTTTATACTATTAGTATTGTTCTAACAATAATATTCATGTAGTAATATGGAATAAAATGAGTAAAAAAAGTTTATCATCGGTAATGGGAATCCCAGATACCTAATTTTTTAGTTTCAGTACAAAAAATGCCACCGCAGCAAAGGTGGAACCGCGTACCCACGCGGTAAGGATATTGTTGTGTTATAATACCATATTTTTTGGGTATGGAGAATATACTTAACATAACGGGGGGTTGATAAAATTGGAATGGCAAAGCCTTACAAAAGAGGAATGTGCAAAGAAGCTCGGCACTAACATGAAAACAGGTCTTTCACCGCACGAAGCCGCCGAAAGGTTAAAAAGACACGGCAAGAACGAACTGGAGCAACCTAAAAAAACAAGCCTGCTTCTGCGATTCTTCGCTCAGTTTTCTGATTTTATGGTAATTATCCTGTTGATAGCCGCCGGAATTTCCTTTGTAACTTCTTTTCTGGAACACGACAACGACTATATTGATTCTATTATTATCCTTGTAATTGTAACGATTAACGCAATAACAGGCGTTATTCAGGAAAGCCGCGCCGAAAAAGCCATTGAAGCACTGAAAAAGCTTTCAAGCCCCCACGCACACTTGATGCGCGCAGGTGAAGAGATGACTGTTGCGGCAACCAGTCTGGTGCCGGGCGACCTTGTTCTTTTGAATGCGGGCGACCTTGTTCCAGCCGATTTACGGCTCACCGAAGCTGTGAACCTAAAAGCCGAGGAAAGCGCACTCACCGGGGAAAGCCTACCGAGTGATAAGCGCGCTGATATGACCTGTGCCGATAATACACCGCTCGGTGACAGGCACAATCTGCTGTATTCCACAAGCTCAATTACCGTGGGGCACGGCGCGGGCATTGTAATAGCTACCGGAATGGATACGCAAGTGGGAAAAATTGCACACATGATAACAAACCAAGCTGCGCCCCAAACGCCGCTGCAGCGCAAGTTGGCCCAAACCGGGCAATGGCTTGGAATCGGGGCGCTGGTCATCTGCTTCATCATATTTATCATGGGGCTGTTTCAGCATGTTGCACCGCTTGAAATGTTCCTAATTGCAATCAGCCTTGCGGTTGCAGCCATTCCGGAAGGTCTGCCCGCAGTCGTTACGATTGTGCTTGCAATTGGTGTACGGCGCATGGCGGCCAAACGCGGCATTGTGCGGCGCATGCCTGCAGTGGAGACGTTGGGCAGTGCCAGCGTAATCTGTTCAGACAAAACCGGCACGCTCACACAAAACCGGATGACCGTAGTAGAACTGAGAAGCGCCGCGGGAAAAATCGAGATTCATTCCGCAGAGGGGCAGCGACTTTTAAGCCTTGCGTCGCTGTGCTGTAACTGTACCATCAGCGGCGGCACCGTACACGGCGACCCCACAGAAGCGGCAATTGTTGCTGCTTCTGAAAACGCGGCAGCTGATATGCAGCAATCCCGAGTAATGGAGATTCCCTTTACATCTGAGCGCAAAATGATGACTATTGTGCATCGTCTTGGCGGCGGCCGATACCGCATTATTACAAAGGGCGCTCCGGATATTCTGTTCACGCACTGCACGGGCGGAGCACCGCGGCAGAACGAGGAAATGGCATCACACGCGCTTCGTGTAATTGGCGTTGCTTACCGTGACATTGATTTTTTACCGGATCAAAATCAAAACATCGAAAACGATTTAACTTTCTGTGGCTTAATCGGCATGATTGACCCACCGCGTCCACAGGCAAAAGCCGCCGTTGAACTATGCAAAAAAGCGGGCATCCGCCCTGTAATGATTACCGGCGACCATGCAGCTACAGCCGCAGCGATTGCGAAGCAGCTTGGAATAATGGATGGTAAAAGCCGTGTTATCACTGGCGCTGAACTCAACAAAACCAGTCAACCTGAACTGGAAAAAAGCATCTATGACTATGCGGTATTTGCACGCGTGTCGCCCGAACATAAGGTACGTATTGTGCGGGCGTTTCAGTCCCACGGCGAGGTCGTCGCCATGACGGGAGACGGCGTAAACGACGCTCCTGCTCTTCGTGCGGCGGACATCGGCTGCGCAATGGGCATTTCGGGCACGGACGTGGCCAAGGCGGCGTCCGATATGATTTTGACAGATGATAACTTCGCAACAATTGTGGCCGCTGTACGCGAAGGCAGGGGCATTTATGAGAACATTAAAAAGACTGTGCACTTCCTGCTCAGCTGTAACATCGGTGAAATACTAACCGTCTTTGTCAGCTTTTTGCTGCGGCTTCCCACTCCCCTTTTAGCAATTCAGCTTTTGTGGGTAAACCTTGTAACCGACTCTCTCCCCGCGCTCGCGTTAGGGGTTGAGCCGATCGACGATAACATCATGGAACGTAAGCCGGTAAAGCCGAATGAGAGCATCTTCAGCGGTGGCTTGGGGTACAGTATCCTTGTCGAGGGCTGTTTTATCGGTGCGCTCGCGCTTTTGGCGTACAGCATCGGGCGTATTTATTTCGACTTGAATCCTGCCGAACCCTATATTGGCCGCACCATGGCTTTTGCGGTTTTGAGTCTTTCGCAAATTGTACATACTTTTAATATGCGTTCCTCACGTTCGGTATTTCAGACCGGAATTTTTGCCAATCCAAAGCTGGTGCTTGCGGCAATTATCTGCACTGCTCTGCAGTTGTCGGTAATTGTTATTGCACCGCTGTCCGTCATCTTTAAGACTGTCATGCTCACAGGCCAGCAATGGCTGATTGTCGCTCTGCTGTCCCTCATCCCCCTGGCGGTAGTCGAACTCGAAAAAGCGATTTGTTTCCATATAAACAAAAGGCAATAACCGCCGCAAAAGGGCTTATTGATTACTCAATAAGCCCTTTTGCTATATCTTAATTAATTTTTCAATATCATTTATTCTTCCAAGGAGGTTTCCTTATTGTAGCATTTTCCGCCCATGTAGGCAAAAATGCCGCCGAAAAGAATGTTGGCGTAGTAGGTGATGATTCTCCACAATAGAATAGCGGGAATAATAGCAGATTTAAAGAACATGCCGAAGAAGCCGTAGAAACTGAGCTCAGCACCGCCGGAGGCGCCTGGCAACGGTACAAACGCACTCACCATGGAGACAAACACCTGCGCAGCGACCATAGTCGTAACAGGAGCTGTATGCATATTAAAGCTGCGGTAAATAAAATAAGGGATTAAGCTGTTTAAGGTGATTTGAAAGACCGTGATTCCCATGGCTGTAAGATACAGCTTAGTGGAGTTGCCCATCAGTTTCGTTGCGTCATGAAAAAGCTCGAGCTGGTTATGGATTCTATCATAACGCTCCTGAGGATGCTTGCACAGTTTCATTTTATGAAGAAACCGGATGATAGCCATTACAATTTTATCCGTAGTTTTTTCGCTGATCATAAACAGGATAACAACTGCAATAAAAGTACCGTTCGTGATAAGACCGATAATCGTAACAAATGAGAAGTTACTGACACTTGTTTGAAAAAAATGAAGCTTCATGGCGACCAAAACAAGGGAATAAGCGACCATAACCACTTGATAAGTAAGCGTTTTCACCGCAATAACTGAACCGGCTTTGCCCGTATCCATCCCCATTTTGTGCATCGAATAAATTTGCATCGGCTGCCCGCCGGTTGAAAACGGCGTCACCGCGCTGTATAAAAGACCAAGCATTCCGACCGAAAAGGAACGGCCGTAGCTCCACTGGGGGTACAGATGAATACAGAGCAAATGCAGAACAAAGCCTTCTAAAATCCAGCAAATAGCCGCGCTCGCAATCGCCATTAAAAGCCATTGGAGCTTTAACGTAGTAATGATTTTTCCAAGAGTAACAATTCCGTCGGTAGTAAACAAAAAATAAAGCAGAATGCCTGTGGAAAGGGCTAACGTAATAATTACAAAAAGGTTTTTCTTCAGGTTGATTGCAATTTTATTTGCCATATTATATCTCCATATATCTTAGAATCCATAATTCATGATAAACCCATATTTGTATATTTTATCTCATATCATTAAAATATTCAAGTTAATCTTCGAACAATAAAGGCTGATTAGCCGAGCGGCCTTTCAATCCGTCTTTTGCATGGTGAATTCACGCGGGATTTCTGGACAACCATCAGAACTATCTTTGTTAGATAGGCTCATGAGGTAATCATTATTCCCACAGGTAAATAATTTATAAAGTCATAACATCACAATAAAAATTAAACAAAATCGTCTGCCATGATTTGTGATATTATTGCAAACCCTCATTTCACCCGCCATTATCCTTCTGCATACTATGTTATGGGATAAGCCTAATGTAAGCGAAAGGAGAAACACAATGGCAGTTATGGAAAACACAGCAAGCATGAGCAACATGGGTAACATGTCTAATATGAGCAATACAGCCAGCATGGGTAACATGGCAAATGCGGGAAGCATGAGCAGCCCTGCAAACATGGGTAATATGGCAAACGCAGAAAGCATGGATGATATGGAAGGCGCGGCCTGTGCGCTGAACACACCGCCGTTCCCGGCAGTAACGGTTCCCGCAATGGCATATGTTCCTTTTCAACAGTTCGGCACAATTTATCCGCCCGATAAAGGAATCGAACGCGGCACAATATTCCCCGAACTTGACAAGCCGTTTCTCGGCGGCAGAGGTGGATCGAAATGAGTGAGCAGGAAAGACTGATGCGAAAAATCAGCTCCTATCAATTTTCGATATGGGAGCTTCATATTTTTTTAGATACCCATCCAAATGACTTTAAGGCAGCTCAAAAGCTTGAGGAATACCGCAAGACAGCAGCCGAACTTACCGCTAAATACGAGGCGGCCTATGGCCCGCTGAATCAAACCAGTTCTACCGCCAGCCGTTGGGCATGGGTTGCCGGCCCGTGGCCGTGGGAAAATGACGTGGGAGGCGACAAATAATGTGGATTTATGAAAAGCGTTTGCAATACCCTGTTAAAATAGCAACCCCCAACGCTGCACTCGCAAAATTGATTGCTGCGCAATATGGAGGGCCACATGGTGAAATTGGAGCGTCTCTCCGCTATTTGAGCCAGCGCTACACAATGCCCTACCCTGAGCTCAAAGCAATCTTGACTGATATTGGCACGGAGGAATCCGTACCATGAGGTTATCAGCGAGGAAGCAAAGAAGCCCGCAAACCACAGTTCATACTGCAATTGGCGGGCTTCTCGCTTAGTATACTTCTCAACAATTGTATAATCGTATTTACGTTATTAAAGCTAATGTTTGGATATGGATTTTCCTTTGCTGTCATTTTTTTGCTTGTTTTGATTATTTTGATTTGTATTGTTTGTTTCCGGTTTACCAGTAACCTTTGATTGCTTGCTTTCGCCGTCGGACACATCCTGCCCTTCGGTGGTTTCTAACTGGCTTTCTTCCGCACGATTATCCGAATGTTTTTTTGTTTCATTTGGCACACTCGAATTCTCGCTTTTACTGCTTATATTTGGGTTTACTCTGGATGTGGGCTCCGATTTGATATTCCTTGTAACTGCTTTTTCGCCTGTACTGGATGTGGATTCCGATTCAACGTTGCTAATCACAGAACTTTCGTCTGTGCTGGATGTGGATTGCTCTTTATGTTTGTTTTGCTTGTTCACGTCTTTAATTTGATGCTTGTTCTCTTTAATGGCTTTCATAATTTCCTTAACCGACTTATGAAGCCACTCTTCCACATTAATGGAATCCGAATTCTCCATACTTGCCTTCAGCTTTTCCACTAAGTTTAATTTTCCCGGTGTTGTGCCGAGGGCCCTTGCCTCTGTAACGCGTGCCAAGCCTATGCTGATCGCTTCTACTTCTACGGGGGATTGGTTATCCGCCGTCACTTCCTGCGCACTGGTTTGCAGGTCCTGCGCAAGCTGCTCTGATTCCTGCTGATTTTCACTGGAGGTGGAAATCATAATGCCGCCGGGATCCTGCCCTTCAAAATATCCGTCTTGGGCAATCTGGTCAACCGTATCCTTAATTGCTTCCTCAATGGGCATATTATTCAAATCCAAGTTTGCCAGTATTTCGCTGCCGTCGTCATTGACCGCTGTGGCGTTCAACACTCTGTCAAATCTGTTTATGGAATATTCAATGGAAGGATTTACGTCAAGACTGACATAGGAATAGGGAGTAAAATAAGCCCATGCCGTTACGCCGAACAGCATAACCACCGCTGCCGCCGAAGCTGCCAGCACGGCAATTTTTTTTGTTTTCCAAGCTGCTGAAGTTTTCAATTCTACCACCTGTCCAATCGCATAATTTCTGTTTTTAATTCTTATTATGCAACCATCATTAGTCAGAACTGCAGCATCATGTTCCCTAAGTTCCACAACTACCGCTTTCATTTGTACAGCCCCTCTCTAATGAACCGCATATATTCTGCGAGGAAGGGATAATCACCGGTTATTATCTCTATCGCCGCTATTATATATTTTCGGTGGCGTTCCAATATTTTTCGGGGTACTTTGGTATTTTCTTCAATTAATTTAATCGGTAAAGTTCTTGAATCCCTCATATTCCCGATAAGCAGCGGGTTTTGAATCATGCACACTGCCGCTTTTGCACAGGCCTTTTTGGTCTTATCCGCTTTAGGCGAGCAAGACGCTAAATCATAGAAAGAAAAGCCATAAGCAGCAAAGGTCTGGCTAACGGCTTCAATTTCCAATTTAATGGAATCATCCGACGGTTTCGCTGTTTTTTTCGCAATGGCTGATTTAACTGCAATCTGCTCATCATCCTCATCCGAATCAACTTCAAAAACGAACGGACTAACGGAAACTTCAAGATTATACTTAGATTGGGTACGAATATAATCAATTAGTCTTCGCTGTATGACTAATTTAGCAAAGTGAGCAAAATTCCCTTTATCAACAGAGTAGTCTTTGACCGCCTCCGAAAAAGCCGAAAGAGCAATCGACCATTCATCGTTACTCTTTGTAACATAACGATGGACTACGGCAGATGCACATCGCAGAATAAAAAGTTCATTCTGCTCTACAAAGCTGTCCATAAGGTGTACATCGTTTGCAGCCTGTACGGCTTTTGTATTTATTTCATCCAATATACTGCCCCATTCCTGCGATTTGATATTTTTCAATTTTTTTGTTTTCCCTTGAATCATACCATAATTCGTGACCATATTCTAATATAATCTCAATAATAAAAATGGTATTATTTTCCTTTTATAATTTTTGATTTTTTTTACAAACTATATTCGAGGTGATTTTTATGGCGAATGGCTTAAATGATCTTTTGGCAAGTAACTCAGATGTCAGTCAATATTTTTCGACACTGCCACAGAATGTACAAAATGCAGTTAACTGTTGCGGTGAGGATATTTGCTCGTTGGAAGATTTACTCCGCATAATCAAGGGCTGCTCGGGCAGCTGCTAAATAGTTTGTTAAATAGAAGGAGCAGAACTCACGTTCTGCTCCTTCTATTGTATGCTCTTATTTTATTAAGAACCTTTTTGGCTATGCATTTTAATTGCGGTTGCAATCTGCCCGGTCCTAAATAAAATCGAATCGATATCTTCTTTTGTCCTGTTTTTGCATACGTCATCACAAATGAGGATATGCGTGTTTTCTATGTAGTAATCCTCCACTACATTTCCGACTGCGATTTTTGCAAGCATTGCAATCACCCCCATAATGTTTATGGCCGGCACGAATTGTCCTATGCGCTTTTGCTGTAAAACCAGGTCTTTCGCAGGTAATCATAATATTACGACTTCTTCTCTCATACAGTGATATTGGATATTATCCTTTGGGAGATGAATCACATGCCCTATTGCTTATATCTTCGCAAATCAAGAGCGGATATGGAAGCGGAAACGCGCGGTGAGGGTGAAACGCTGACTCGCCACGAAAAGGCGCTTCTGGAACTTGCTAAACGCCAAAACCTGAACATCACACAAATATACCGTGAAATCGTATCCGGCGAAACCATTGCTGCACGCCCCATCATGCAGCGGCTTCTCACCGAGGTTGAGCGCAGTGTGTGGGACGGTGTACTGGTGATGGAGGTCGAAAGGCTTGCCCGCGGCGACACCATCGACCAGGGTATTGTAGCGCAGACGTTCAAACTGACCGATACGAAAATCATTACTCCGCTCAAAACTTACGACCCCAACGATGAGTATGATGAAGAGTACTTTGAATTTGGGTTGTTCATGAGCCGTCGCGAATATAAAACAATTAACCGACGATTACAGCGTGGCCGCGTCGCCGCTGTGAAGGAAGGCAAATATGTCGGTAATCGTCCGCCATACGGTTATATTCGCAAAAAAATCGCACATGACAGTGGGTTCACTCTGGAACCGGAACCGGAGCAAGCACTTGTTGTCAAATTAATATTCTGCCTTTACGCACACGGCGAGTGCCAGGCCGACGGAACTGTACGCAGCATGGGAGTTGGAAAAATTGTCCGAAAGCTGAACGACCTTAAAATACCAACGACAAACGGAGGCGCGTGGGCGAATTCCACCCTGCAAAGTATGCTGCGCAATCCTGTTTATATCGGTAAGATCCGTTGGAATGGACGCCCAAGCAAAAAACGAATGGTTGACGGTCAGCTTGTAAAAGAGCGCCCCCGCACCAAACCGGAGGACTGGATTCTTGCAGACGGGCTTCATGAGCCACTAATAGACGCTGAAACATGGCAGCTCACCCAGCTTCGGCTTGTGGAAAGCCCCTCACGCCCCTGCCCGTGGCAACACACCATCATGAATCCGCTGGCCGGTCTGATTCTTTGCGGAGTCTGCGGCCGACGAATGGTTCGCAGGCCCTATGGCACAAGCGGCAGTCCCGATACGCTCATGTGCCCCGCAGTTTCCTGCAGCAATATCAGTGCACCGCTCAAATACGTGGAGGATCATGTAATTGAAGCCTTGCAGCAGTGGCTTGAAATTTATAAACATACCGTCGGTGACAAGAGAGCGGAAAGTGCAGGCTTTCAAATTGCCATCAAGCAAAAGGCGCTCCATTCTTTTAAAAATGAGCTATCCGCCCTAATCAAACAACGGGACAACATTTACAGCCTGTTGGAGCAGGGCGTATATTCTACTGACATTTTCGAGCAACGTTTCCAAGCCATCATCGATAAAATCCGTTCAGTACAAAAAAGCATTGTCCTCTTAGAAAAAGATATCACTGAAAAAGAGCTAACCGAACCAAACGAGATAATAATAATTCCAGCACTTGAGCATGTGCTCGAAGAATACAAAAATGCTGATACGGCGTCGGAAAAGAACGAGCTGCTAAAAGAAGTCCTTGAAAAAGTGATTTTCACCAAAAATGTAAACGGTCGCTGGCACGGAAAGCCGGATGATTTCGAGCTGATCCTGTATCCAAAGCTGCCAAAAAAAACATAAATCACCGGTAACCCGGTGGTACCAACGAACTCGGTCACTTAGAAATGGTTGGCACCATTGTGTACCAGCTGACCCGCAACCTGACCGCTCAACAGATTAAAGACGCCGGATACGATGCGTATTTTATTAACCATACAACAGGAATTTTCCCGTGCGATGCCAATGGAGAACCGTTTACCGGGGCAGCACTTGACTCGACAGGCGACACCATTACAGATATTCACGAGGACATGGCGGCTGAACAGAAGGCACGCTTGACCTATGATAACATTCTACGCTATTGCGACGATCCCGACGTGCGGGATGCCATTCAATTTCTGCGTGCGCGTGAGGTTGTACACTATCAGCGTTTTGGCGAGGGCCTAAGAATCGCTACCGACAACATGGATTCAAAGAACTTTTATGCCTTTAATCCCCAATTTGATAAAAATAAATAAAACAAGAGCGCAGTCAATTCATATGGCTGCGCTCTTTGGCTATATTCAATTATAATCTTAATTTACCTGCGTTGTTCAACTTCGGATGTGTAATTTCTTAGTCGTCGATCAGATGATGCTGATACCATTTTTCACCCTTAAACCGGAGGAGAAAAACGCAACCGCGCACTCCCCACTCGCATATCATTGCAATCCAGACGCCCACAATTCCGAACGGTAAGATGATTCCCAAAAAATACCCAAGAATCACACGAAACAGCCACATGGTGAGCATGGATACAATTGAGGTGTATTTTGAGTCACCCCCGGCTCGGAGCGCAGCCGGTGTAAGGAAGCTGATGGACCAGAGCGGAATTTGCGAAATTGTGGTAATCACCACAATTTTAAAAATAGTAGGTATAACTTCCGCAGGAGGATTAAACAGAGAAACGAGCGGATAGAACAGAGGCAGGAGAAGCAGGAGCATAACTACAAAGGACAGGGAAGAAAGCCAAAGAAATGATTTGATAAATTTACGCGCATCCTTCACATTGTTCCGCCCCATACATTGACCGACAACCGTAACCGTCGCGAGTACGAGCGCATTTGCCGGAATTTGAAAGAGGTTGACCATGGAATTGCAGATTGCGTTAATGTCCATTGCGAAGGTGCCGAGTTGGACAATAAAAGTCTGTGTTAAAATTTTTCCGCCGTTAAAAAACATCTGCTCTGCGGCAAAAGGAATACCAATAAAAAGAATCTTTTTCAGCATGGCCGGGTTAAATTGTAAAGTATCTTTTATTTGAAAATTAAGTGAGGTATTCTGCTTGATCAAATAGAACATTGAGCAGGCAGCCCCAAGATATCTTGCGATATTGAGTGCGATTACCATTCCCAAAACGCCCATGTGCAGCACATTGATAAAGAAAAAATTTAATAATACATAGGAAAGATTCAGTATTAGCGAAAGGTGAAGTGACGGCTTCGTTTCCCCAACTCCGCGAAGCGCACCGCAAACAGCCTGAACTGTTGCAAGGCCACAGTAGGAAAGGCCGCTGCCGATTAAATAAATTCTGGCATTATCAAAAACGTTGGCCTCCGCGTGCCCGAACAGCAGGCTTAAGGTTGGCATGTGAAACACAACCGCCAACAGGCTAATACAAAACGCAAGAAGAACCACGGAGGAAACTGAACCGGCCACAGCCTTTGAAACCATGGGGTCGTTCCCGCTGCCCTTGTACTGAGCGACAACAACAGTACCTCCGGTTGCCACAGCAATAAATACATTCACTAAAAAAAGGTTCAGCGAATCGACCATACTGACCGCGCTGACCGCAGCTACGCCCGAAGAACTTATCATGGCGGTATTTAGCAGGCTGAGACCGATTACAAAGGCCTGATCCACCAGCAGCGGAATAATAATTGCAAAAATCCGATGGTAATCGATGGAGTCTCCGGAAAAATGTTTATCTAATAAGCTATCCGCTTTTATCTTAAGTTGCATTCTTGACAAAACATCACATCTTTTTTTAATATTTAGCTTTATTCTACCATAGTTTACCGCGTAATAACATGTTTCTGAGCGAAAAAAAAGGAATTGTCGCTTTCGCATCAATTCAATTCTTTTCTGAACAATCCATTGTGCATTAATAAGTTATTCCTCATATTCTGATGAGGTGTCAATGCACAAAATCAACTTTTTTGCATATCTTAAATAAAAAGGCACATTAGCGGGTAGTATTTCTTGCGCCGCAACCGCTGCACCGCATGCTGTTGCAAATCTGTAAAACAGGTAATCACGTCATCCTTATATCCATATTCGAGGTACTCATGACTTAAATACAATTTTATCATAAAGATTCCAATGAATACAAAAAGAAGCTCCGGCAAAATTAATTGCCGGAGCCTCGAATTGGTTATTTGAAAAGAACGTATTAAAACTTCTTAGTCTGAATTAGAAGCAAAATTTTCTCTCTGAAATCCATACCAACCTTGCTCAGATAAGAATTTTTTAAATGTACATTGGAATCACCAATCTTAATTTTTTCGGTTAGAGTACTGAAGCGTGTTTTAAACTATATTTTGGAATCACCCCTCCATGTGTTCAATCGAACCGCTTTTTAATAAAAGCAAAAATGGGCTTCAAAGTATAGGTCACACAGACCCTAACTGATTCAATTTTTCTTTATCGACCTGAATCATTTGCTGATTGTCTAACGTATTTTCTACCTTATCCTTTTCATGAAATTGTAAAATCAAAATTACCTATTCTTTGGACTCATTCCTTTACCAATAATTTATTAAGAATAGAATTTGCTTTGACTAACCTGCTCTGAATTTTACTACATTTTGTACTGCATCGCTTTCTGTAGACCTCTCAGTCATTCTCAAGTTTCATGAATTTGGCAGCTGCGCCCAACGAACTTGCTGCCTGAACAAAAAGGTTCTTCGCCCACTGGACTCACCCCTTTCGAACCACGTTTGGTTCAAATTTGATTTTCACCCGGCGTTTTCCTACCTGTACCCTCTCTGATATCATTTTAGTGGTAACACCTATCGAGGTACCCTGACACGCCGTTCTTAAAATCTTTCTTTTCTTTCTGCCCTTATTATAGATGGTGGTATGGTAATTGTCAATATATTTTTTAAAATTAATATTTAAATTTTATACATTATTTTTCTTCTATATTTTCCTGTTGACTTAATGCAATTGGAAAGGTAGAATTAGAAATAGATAAATTAATCATGAGGAGATGACCCCCTATGAATGACGAATATGGTGCGGATTTACTAACCCTGATTGACGATGAGGGCGAAGAGCATGAGTTTGAAGTTCTGGATGTAATAGATAATGACGACGGTTGCTTTTACGCGTTGCTGCCTACCTTTGAGGACCCCAAAGACAAGGTCGACGCCGAAGGCACCTATTATATCTTTGAAGCAATTGAAGAAAACGGCGAACAGCAGTTGGCTGAAGTTGAAAACGAAGAACTGCTCGATAAGCTCGCGGAAATTTTTGAGGGCCGCTTCGAGGAGCTGTATGATGCTGAAGATACGGATGACGAAGACAACGATGACGAATAGCATCTAATTTCGCACCCTGCCTGGTGCGCGGACTGTTGCAAAAATAACCCTACATTTTTTAATCGGGAGCTTGTGCTCCGGTGGCGGACTTCAGACCTCCCGGCTTTTGCCGGACGAAGGGAGTATGAAACCATTGGGCTGGCACCCACCTGCTAATAGTAGCAGGGTATTTTGGCACATTACGGCCAGGCGGGATTTATTTAATGATAAAAGGCTCCTGATTAATTCAGGAGCCTTTTTTGTTATGGTTACAGCTGCCGTGTTTTGTTGGTGCATTGTCCACATTTTGTACCGAGCACCATCGCCCTGCCTTGGCAAGGACGGGAACAAATTATAAAACCGACAGTTGTTTTTTATCTTGCTTAAAAAGCAGCACGCAGATAAACAGAATAAGCGGAAATACGGTAGCGGCAAGCAAGCCGCACTTTAAACCAAGCTGTGTCAAATCAAGACCTTTCCTCTGCCCCACCGCGATGACGACGTTTGATTTTTGAGATAAATCCGAAATCAGCCCTGCAATCCACGGGCCGGCTGAAGCGCCAATGTCACCGAACACAGCAAGCATTCCAAACATAGCGGTACCGCCCAGGGGGTGTTTTTGAGCCGTCAGGCTGAACGTACCCGGCCACATCAAGCTGACGGAAAGTCCGCATAAAGCACAGCCAAACAGCGAAAGCGGCGGCCATGGCGCGAACACTGTAGTAACATAACACACTACACACAGCGCTGCGCAGGACAAAAGCGCTTTCTTTAAGTTTATTTTGCTGCCCCATATGCCATAAATGGTACGGCCGGCGCCCATAAACACCGCGAACAGACACGGGCCGAGCAAATCACCAAGCACTTTAGAAACATGCAGCCCCTTTTCTGCAAAAAGGGAAGACCACTGTGACATGGTTAGCTCTGAAGCGCCTGCACACATCATCACAATGAGTGCAATGACAAAGAAATGGGATTTGAACAAATCCCTTAGCGGCACTCGCGTTTCCTGCGGTACGGGCGGCATAAGCGGTACTTTTAAGAATCGGAATAAATTATACAACGGAATGACTGCCCACAGAACCGGCAGCACCTCCCAATAGTTCCTGCCCAACAGCTGGAGCAGCAGTGTGGTAACCAGAACAACCCCCACCTGTCCCCAGCAATAAAATGAATGCAGCAGGCTCATGGCACTATCCTTTTCTTCACTGGGCAGGGAGTCCACAATGGGGCTTACCAGCACCTCTAAAAGGCCGCCGCCTACCGCATAAATCATCACTGCCAGCATTAAGCCGATGTAGGGAGAAGGAAGCACATTTGGCAGAACAGAAAGAGCGATCAAACCCGTCGCACACAACAAATGCGAGGTGACGGCCGCCTTGCGAAATCCAATTATATCCACATATTTTACAGCGAAAAAGTCTGCTGCGATTTGTGTACCAAAATTAAACAAGATCAGCCGTCCCACCTGTTCAAAGGATATGCCAAATTCATTTTGAAAAACAGTAAACAGCAGCGGTGCCAGATTGTTGACTGCTGCCTGCGTGATACAGGCTGTGTAGCAGGCGTGCAGCGTATGTTTATAGGTATATTTCATGCTATGAATCCCCTACAATCATTAATTTTTGACGCAATTAAAAAGAGTTGGACGCTACTTCTGAACGTCCAGCTCTTTTATTGATTTTTCTGATTCCTGCGGTAGTCAAGGTAATCCTGCAAAATGATGGTTGCCGCGACCGCGTCCACCACTGCCTTGCGTTTTTTTCCCCGCGTGTCTGTGTTATTTAGATAGCCGTGCGCCGTAATCGTTGTGCCGCGCTCGTCGCGCAGTTCAACCGGAACACCAACGAGCGGCTTTAGGCTCTCGGCAAAGGCACGCGCGTTTTGGGCGCTTTCCCCCTCGCTGCCGTCCATGTTGCGGGGCAGACCGACCACAATGCATCCCACTGCTCTTTGAGCAGCCTGTGCGGCGATTGTCTGTGCAAGGCGTTCCCAGTTGTACTCGCTGATTACTCCCGCAGGGGAAGCCAAAAACTCGCTTTCGTCGCAAACTGCAAGCCCGGTGCGCGCTTTTCCCAAATCAACTGCAAGTATTTTCATCTGTTCCTCCGGTTGAAACATCACCGCGGTTTTCCGGCCGCCACCACGTCTGCTGTGAAAAGATGGAGATTTCGGGCGTTAAGTGGGAGGCATCATTTATCGCAATCACTTTGCTTTGCAAATCAGTATCAAAATCGATGGTACTGATTGCCGTATTATCGCACCAATCAACGTCGTTAATTTTTTCAATCGGCTTATTTAAAGCATGACACAGAAAACTGCGGATGGCACATCCGTGTGATGTGACGCATACGGTTTTCCCTTCGTTGTCCCTGACAATATCGGTAACAGCCTCCCACATCCTTGAATAGACCGTTCGCATCGTTTCGCCGCCCTTTGGGGCAAATTCAAATGGACGGACGTTCCAGTTTTTCATCTCTTCCGGGTAAAGGCCGGGCAATTCATCCCAGGACTTACCTTCCCATTCGCCGCCGTTAATTTCCTTTAGGCGCGGATCGATTTTAATGGATAAATTGTGATAGCGGTTAATCGCCTCGGCGGTCTTATAGGCTCGCTTTAGTGGACTGGAGTAAATCGCGTCTATCGGCATATTGCGGCAGCGTACTCCCAAAAGTTCAAGCTGAGTCGCTCCGTTCCCGCTGATGTCGCTGTCCGTATGTCCTTGAAAAACGCCGAGGGTATTACCCTGCGCCTCACAATGGCGAACCAGTATGATTCGTGTCATTCCTAAAACCTCCCGTTATTCGTTATGCTTAATTGGCTAAACCAGAATTTTTTCTTTTGCAGTAAGGTGGATTCTTGGGGTTGTGGTGATGCTTGAGGCATTCGGCACACTTGCCGTGACGTTTGCATTTCTCCCTTGGACAGCTGCATTTTTCCAATCCATTTTCAAGCATCAAAAACACCCCATTATTCATGTTCTCTGTACTGTTGTTTCAAATATATAACTAAACAAATAATTATCCTACTGCTTTTTTCATATGCTCCGCTGGGGCTAGGGTATGCCTACGGGCCAATGTATGCAATCATTTTTTTATTATATATAGTTTTACCACATTTTCACTTTGCCTGTAAGCTCGGTAATACTTGTAATTTTATTTTTATCAAGATATTGATTAAGACCATCTAAAATTTTCACCGGCGCGTAAGGATCGGTGAAAAACGCCGTACCGATTTGCAGTGCCGAAGCACCCGCAAGCAACAGCTCCACGGCATCCTGCCACTTCGAAATGCCGCCCATACCGATGATTGGAATTTTTACGCGCTGAGAAGCCTGATAAACCATACGTACCGCAACCGGCAGCAGCGCCGGGCCGGAAAGCCCGCCGGTGTTGTTGCGGATAATCGGGTGCCGCGTGTTGATGTCGATTCTCATCCCGGTTAAGGTATTAATCATCGAAATAGCGTCTGCACCCCCGCACTCGGCAGCCGCGGCAATCTCGCCAATATCACTGACATTCGGTGAAAGCTTAACCATCAGCGGCTTTTTGCAGTGGCTGCGAACCGCTGCGGTAATGCTTTCCACCCCGGAGCAGCTTGTACCGAACTGTACGCCGCCCTGCTTCACGTTGGGGCAGGAGATATTCAGTTCAATCAGGTCTACGTCGGCAGCCGAAAGCTTTTCAGCCATTTGGCAGTAATCCTCCGGCGTATTCCCCGCAATATTTGCAATGATGACCGTATCCTGCTCCCTAAGCCACGGCAAATCATGCTCAATAAAATAATCCACGCCCGGGTTTTGCAGCCCCACAGCGTTCAGCATACCGCCCGGCGTTTCCGCAATGCGCGGCGGCGGGTTGCCGGGGCGCATTGTCAGCGTGATTCCCTTGCAGGAAATGCCGCCCAAGGTGCTGAGCGGATAGAACTCACTGTATTCATGGCCGAAGCCAAAGGTTCCGGAAGCGGCGATAATCGGATTTTTAAAATCCACACCGGCTATGTTTACGTTTAAATCCGCCATATTATCCCTCCCACACAACACTTTCATAATCGAAGACCGGGCCGTCCTTGCAGACATGGCCGTAAACCTCTTGCCCATCCTTTTTCAGCTTGCAGGCACAGCCCAAACACGCGCCGATTCCACAGGCCATGCGTTCCTCAAGGGAAATCTGGCATGGTACCTTGCGCTCGGCAGCAATTTTACATACCGCTTTCAGCATTGGTGTGGGTCCGCAGGCAAAAATAACATCAATATCTAAATCTTTCATGCAGTCCGTTACAAGACCGTGATGACCAAATGAGCCGTCATCAGTAGCAATCATCACTTGATTACCATTCTTTTCAAAATCCTCTTTTAATATGATACTGTCCTGATTGCGAAAACCCGCAATCACAGTTGCGTTTTTGCCAAAGGCCTTTGCCGCCTCTAAAAGAGGAGGTACACCGATGCCGCCGCCGACAAACACCGCCCGACGGTTCAGGTCACCCAGTGAAAAGCCACTGCCAAGCGGTGCGAGAATGTCGATTGTCCCGCCCTCCTGTATTTGCGCCAATTGTGCCGTACCCTCGCCGCGAATCTGGAACACGAAGCGCATCGTCCCCGCCGCACGGTCGATTCCGCAAATTGAAATCGGACGGCGCAGGGTCTTCCCCGGCACATAAATCTGCGCGAACTGCCCCGGCTGCGCGATTTGCGCAAGCGCGCCCGCGTCAACTGTAACATCAAAAATATCATTTGTTAATTGTTTTTTATTTAGAATTTTGCAAAGCTTTACGTCGTACTTCATAGCGTAATCTTTCCAATTTCAGCGATGATTTCATCGCGCATTCTGGCTGCTTCCAGTGCCGCCGCTTTGGCGTAATCCTGCTCGGAAGCGCCTGTTTTCTGCCACGCACACATAATGGAACGCGACGCATTGATAACCGCGCCTATCCCGTTTGAATCGAACGCCGGAGCAACATCTTTTGCGCCGCCGCCTTGTGCGCCGTAACCCGGCACTAAGAAGAAGGTATGGGTTAAATCCCTGCGTAATTCAAAGAGCTGTTTAGGATAGGTAGCACCCACAACCGCGCCCACGCCGGAATAGCCATACTTGCCCGGCAGGTTTTCGCCCCACTCCTCGCACAACTGGCCAACTGTTTCATAGAGCGTTTCGCCGCCCTCAAAAACCTGATTTTGCAGCTCGCCGGAGGACGGATTTGAGGTTTTGACCAAAACAAAGATGCCCTTGTCCTGCGTCTTGCAGATATCCAAAAGCGGATTGATACCATCTGAGCCGAGGTAGGGATTCACGGTGAGTGCGTCGCCGCCAAACGGCGTGCAGTTCTTATCCCCGACCTGCACCGTACCAAGATGTGCCACAGCATATGCCTGCATCGTGGTACCGATATCATTACGCTTACCGTCCGTAATTACAAACATGCCTTTTTGACGTGCATAGCTGACTGTATCGTATAATGCCTTTACACCCTGCCATCCGTACATCTCATAATACGCACACTGCGGCTTCACTGCGGGAACAATGCCGCAAAGCGCATCAATCAGGCCCTTGTTGAATTCTAAAAGCGCGGCGGCCGCGCCGTCGAGTGTTTCACCGTATTGTGTAAAGGCTTTTTCCTTTATAAAGTTGGGAATAAAATCCAGCTTGGGGTCAAGCCCCGCAACCGTGGGGTTTTGTAGTTTTACAATGCCTTCGATTAATCTGTCCAGTGCCATCGTGTTTCCTCCATCAATAAATCTGTATTTTTTAGGTTGAGGGGATTATTTATCCTGAAAAACAATTTGGCCTCTGCAAATTGTTTTTTTGACTTTTCCAACCAATTCTCTGTCCTTCAAAACGGCATTTTTGCTTTTGCCGTGAAGTTGGTTAACATCAACAGTCCAATGTTCGCCGGGGTCAAACAGTACCAAGTCCGCCGGAGCGCCGATGCTTAACGTGCCGGCATCAAGCCCCAGTAATCTTGACGGAGCGGTGCTCATGAGTCTGATTAATTCATTTATCTTAATATATTGATGATTCACTAAATAAGTGATGCCCGCAGCAAGGCTTGTTTCCATGCCGATACTTCCGTTTGGTGCGGCAAAAAAAAACGATTTTTCCGCAACGGTATGCGGAGCATGGTCGGTCGCAATCGCGTCGATTGTACCGTCCTTTAATCCTTCAATCACCGCAAGCCTGTCCTCCTCGGTGCGAAGCGGCGGGCTCATGCGGTAGTCTGCATCGCTCCCCAGCAGCTCATTTTCGGTTAGGGAGAAGTAGTGCGGAGCGGTTTCGGCCGTTACCTTTACGCCGCGCCTTTTCGCGTCACGAATGAGCGCGACGGCGGTTTTTGTGCTGACGTGGCAGATGTGTACCGGCACGCCGTATGCCGCCGCAAGCGCGATTTCACGCGCGGTGCCGCAGTCCTCCGCGGCGGGGGGAACGCCTTTTATACCAAGCTTTTCGGACACTGCTCCCTCGTTTATCTTGCCACCCTCGGAAAGGAACAAATCCTCGCAGTGGGACACAATCTTCAGCCCGAGCGGCGGCGCAAGGCGCATAGCCTGTGCCATCAGCGCGGTGTTGACAACCGGACGGCCATCGTCGCTCAGTGCAATTGCGCCCGCGGCTTTGAGTTCCTTAAAATTGCAGAGCTGTTCGCTCTTCAGCCCTTTTGTGATTGCCGCGGCGACATAGACCCGTGCGTCAGCATTTTCAGCCTTATCGAGTATATATTTGATTACATCGGCACAATCCGTTGTCGGGTTCGTGTTCGGCATACACAAAAGGCTGGTAACTCCACCCGCCGCGGCGGCCTTACAGCCTGTTATAATATCTTCTTTTTCAGTAAAACCGGGGTCACGCAGGTGAACGTGCATATCAACAAGACCGGGTGCGGCTATCAAGCCGTCCGCGTTTATTTTTTGCGCATCGATGCCGTCCGTACACCAGCCAATGTTCACGATTTTACCGTCGGCCACAAGAATATCGCCGATTTTGTCAAGTGCATTCATGGGGTCAATTATTCTTGCACCTTTGATGAGAAGCCTGTCCATTGCATACCTCCATGGTCCTTTTCTAATAAACTATTATACTATATTTTAGATAGATAGTAAATTACGGAATCAGCAGAAACTTGGTCAGCGCCAAAAGCTCGCGCGCGTAGCAGGCGGAAAAGATGTACCACGGTGTTTGAGCGCAAACCGCGTAAGATGATACTGCCCCTAAACGATTTGCAGTCCGGCACGCACGGAACTCATGGTACTCGTCGGTGACAATCGCTAAATCATGGCTCAAGCTATTTTGCTTGATGATTGCAATCGAATTTTTAAGATTTTCCACGGTCGTTTTGGACTGATCCTCTATTAAAATGCGCGAAGCATCAATACCGTCTTTAACAAGATATTCGCGCATAACAAAAGCTTCGGAAACAGACTCGCCCGCACCCTGCCCCCCACTGACAATACATTTGACTTTTGGATACGTTTTAAGATACGCCCCGGCAGCAGCGATTCTTGCCCTCAAGTCCGCGCTTGGCGTAGTCCCGTTCACCTTGCTGCCGAGTACAACTACCGTCACATCCTGTGGCGCTTCTGAACGAGCACCCATAGCGGTTGCTCCGTAAATCATACATCCGGTTAACACAGCGGCCCAAAGAATACCGATACAGAATAAGGCGGAAATTGTGCGGCAGAAAATACGAAAAGGCTTGGAGTTCTTGCTTGTTTTCTTAATCTTTCCGGAAAAGGCGGCGGTGAAAAAAACAAGCGCGCAAACGACAATGCCCATGATATTGCCAATGTTTTTCACATTACAAAAAATCGGTCCTATCAACCAAATCATGCCGACCGCTGCTAAAATCATAATAACCATTTTCAATATTCGTTTTTTCATATTATCACCCCGTCATCATTATAGCATAACCTATCACATAAGAAAAAGCCCTCGGACAAACGAATTTGTCCGAGGGCACTTCAATCAATACTTCTTGCGAGGAACATAAGTTGTGTGCAAAATTTCGTGAGCCTTGTGGCTGCCCGGCTTT
Organism: uncultured Caproiciproducens sp.; assembly: GCA_964517505.1. GTDB lineage: Bacteria > Bacillota > Clostridia > Oscillospirales > Acutalibacteraceae > Caproiciproducens. The sequence goes on from CAZFED010000001.1 coordinate 324,409, forward strand.
TCAAGAAATTCATCGTAAATCATCTTAACAAGCGGGCTTTCGTGGCTCTTGCGAAGAGGCAAATTCTTGTCCTCTTCGTATAAAGCTTTCGCTCTTTCAGCCTTTAAGTCCGTAAAGTTGCTAACCGAGGAAGGCTGAATTGGCTGGCCACCGCCATTGACGCAGCCGCCCGGGCAGCACATGATCTCGATAAAGTGATAGCCACCCTCGCCGTTTTTCACCTTGGAAAGAATTTCATTGGCATTGTTCAGGCCACTGACAGCGGCAACCTTAACGTCCATGCCGCCGACATGATAAACCGCCTCTTTAATTCCCTCTGTTCCACGAACATCGGTGTACTCAATGGAATCGAGGCTTTTGCCTTCAAGGGTTTCGGCCGCTGTTCTTAACGCAGCCTCCATGACGCCGCCAGTCGCGGCAAAGATGGCCGCGGCACCGGTGGAAACGCCCAAAGCAGGGTCGAAGTCCTCGTCCGGCAGACGGTTAAAGTTAATATGAGCCATATTAATCAGACGGGAAAGTTCGCGGGTTGTAATCGCGATATCGGTATCCGGCATACCTTCACCGGCACCACTCTCGTCCTCGCGTTTCGTTTCAAACTTTTTCGCGGTACAGGGCATTACACTGACAACGACGATATTCTTTGGATCGATGTTGTTCTTTTGTGCATACCAAGTCTTAACAATAGCACCGGTCATCTGCTGTGGTGATTTGCAGGAAGAAACGTTCGGCAGGAGTTCCGGGTAATAATACTCGCAGAACTTGACCCATCCCGGTGAGCAGGAGGTAATCAGTGGCAGAGCGCCGCCATTCTTTACACGGTCAAGCAGTTCGTTGGCTTCCTCAATGATGGTGAGGTCGGCGCCGAAGTCGGTGTCGAACACTTTATCAAAGCCAAGGCGGCGCAGTGCAGCAACCATCTTGCCCTTAACATTGGTGCCAACCGGCAGGCCGAAGCACTCGCCAAGTGTGGCGCGGATTGCCGGAGCAGTTTGTACTACCACGAACTTTTCAGGATCATTGATTGCCGCCATAACCTCGTCGCACTGGTCACGCTCAGTTAAAGCGCCGGTCGGGCAGCTTACAATACACTGGCCGCAGGAAACGCAAGGCACGTCGTTGAGCGGACGCTCAAACGAACAGGCAATATGCGTGTCAAATCCACGGCTGTTTGGGCCGATAACGGCGACGTGTTGGTCAGCACAGGCCGCTACGCAGCGGCGGCAAAGAATGCACTTGGAATTATCGCGGACTAAATGCAGGGATGATTCATCCTTTGTAGAGTCCGGTTTTGCTCCTTCGAAACGATTAGTCTGCTCAACGCCCATTTCGTAACAGAGCGTTTGGAATTCACAGTTTCCGCTGCGCTTACAGGCGAGGCAGTCCCTGTTGTGTACAGAAAGAAGCATTTCGAGCGTCATTTTTCTGGACTTTTGAATTTTTGGTGTATTGGTTAGAACCTCCATGCCCTCGTTAACCGGATAAATGCAGGCAGCAACCAAAGAGCGCGCGCCCTTTACCTCTACCACGCACATACGGCAAGCACCGATTTCATTAATCCCCTTAAGGTAGCATAAGGTCGGAATATCGATTCCGGCGATTCTTGCCGCCTCCAGAATAGTGGAATCGCTCGGCACTGAGAGGGGCATGCCGTTTATTTTTATATTAACCATGTTTCCCATTATGGCACACACCTTCCTATCTCTTAATAATTGCGTTGAACTTACATTTCTCCATGCAAGCACCGCACTTAATGCATTTATTGGTATCTATTACATGAGGGACCTTTACGCTGCCTGTGATTGCACCGACTGGGCAGTTGCGGGCGCAGAGTGTGCAGCCGCGGCATTTGTCCTCCTGTATGTAATAGTTTGTAAGTGATTTACACACACCGGCCGGGCAGCGATGATCAACAACGTGCGCCATATACTCGTCGCGGAAGTAGTGAAGAGTGGACAGCACGGGGTTCGGGGCTGTCTGACCCAAAGCGCAGAGGGAGTTTTCTTTCAGATAGTAGCAAAGCTCCTCCAAACGATCAATGTCCTCGAGTGTACCGTTTCCGCTTGTAATCTTCTCCAGAGTTTCCAGCAAGCGCCTTGTGCCGATACGGCACGGCGTGCATTTTCCGCAGGACTCGTCCACGGTGAACTCAAGAAAGAATTTTGCAATATCAACCATGCAGGTCGTATCATCCATAACAATCAGTCCGCCGGAACCCATCATTGCGCCGATGGACAGCAGATTGTCGTAATCGATCTTAATGTCCATCTGAGAGGCAGGAATACAACCACCGGAAGGTCCGCCGGTCTGAGCAGCCTTAAACTTGTGCCCGTCCGGAACACCACCGCCGATTTCCTCGACGATTTCGCGTAGCGTAGTACCCATCGGCACTTCAACAAGGCCGGTGTGCTTAATCTTGCCACCCAAAGCGAATACCTTGGTGCCCTTGGACTTTTCGGTTCCCATGGAGGCAAACCACTCTGCACCGTTCAAGATGATTTGTGTAATATTGGCGTAGGTTTCAACGTTGTTCAAAATGGTCGGCTTCTGGAACAAGCCCTTCAGAGCAGGGAACGGTGGGCGCGGTCTTGGCTCGCCGCGTTTACCCTCGATAGAGGTCATCAGCGCGGTTTCTTCGCCGCACACAAACGCGCCGGCGCCCAGGCGCAGGCCGATGTCGAAATCAAAGCCGGAATCAAAAATATTTTTACCCAAAAGGCCGTATTCTCTGGCCTGATCAAGAGCAATCTGCAAACGTTTTACAGCAATTGGATACTCCGCGCGAACATAAATATAGCCCTGTGTCGAGCCGATTGCATAACCGGCAATCGCCATGGCCTCAATTACGCAGTGCGGGTCGCCCTCAAGAACCGAACGGTCCATAAATGCACCCGGGTCGCCTTCGTCTGCGTTACAGCATACGTATTTTTGGTCAGCCTGATTCTTCGCCGCAAAGCTCCACTTTAACCCCGTCGGGAAGCCCGCGCCGCCTCTGCCGCGCAGTCCGGAGCCCTTGATTACTTCAATAACCTGTTCCGGGGTCATCTCGGTCAGAACCTTGCCCAACGCGGTGTAACCATCAACCGCAATGTATTCCTCGATGCTTTCCGGATTAATCACGCCGCAGTTGCGAAGTGCAACGCGGTACTGTTTTTCATAGAATGGCGTATGATTCAGCGACTTGATAGTGTTGTCGTCAACAATTGTCTCTTGATAGAGCAGACGTTTCACGATTCTGCCCTTTAAAAGATGCTCTTCAACGATTTCGGGAATATCCTCAGGTGTTACCCTGCTATAAAAAGAACCCTCAGGGTACACGATCATAATCGGGCCGAGGGCGCAAAGGCCGAAACAGCCGGTGCGAATTACATTAACCTCTTTATCAAGGCCTTTGGCTGCGATTTCCTCCTTGAGCTTTGCAATGATAAGCTCACTGTGTGAGGAGGTACAACCGGTACCGCCGCAGACCAGTACATTGGAACGATACATTGTGCTGCCTCCTTATTTTGAATTGGCGCCTATGGTATACTCTGTTACCACGTTGCCGTTTACCAAGTGGTCATTCACCACGCGAATCGCCTTTTCGGGCGTCATATGAACATAAGTAACTTTTTCCTGTCCAGGGGTCACAACCTCGACTACCGGCTCAAACTGGCAGATACCGATGCAGCCTGTCTGGGTTACGGTAACATTGGTAAGGCCGCGCTTTGCAACCTCATCCACCATCATGGTGAGAATCGGGCGTGCACCCGCGGCAATTCCGCAGGTAGCCATACCGACCAAAACGCGGATTGCGTTATCGTTGTTTTCGCGCAGGATAACTTGATTGCGGGCTTTATCCCTAATAGCCTGAAGTTCTGCTAAAGACTTCATCTAATTATTCCTCCTTCATTAACTTAGTTTGTTCACTGAGGTAGCCCTTTATCCACTCCATAACATCCGGTGAACACAGTTTTACCTCATTGCCTAACACAGCACGCAGCTCGCGCGTGTCAAGGGTAAATTCGCGTGAATCAATGCGGTGGCGGAAAACAAAGTCCCTGTCTTCGTTACAGGTAATTAGCAGCAGCACGGTCGAGTTGATGTCCCCAAGCGGAACCATATCCACATGAGACTTTACAAATCTTGCCGTAACCACAGTGCCAGTCCCTTTTTCAGACGCAATTTCGAGGCCTCCGCCCGTCATCTCGGCTTCCATTTTAAAAAGCGGAATGCCAAGTCCAACCTTGCGCGTGGTGCGCGTGGTGAAAAACGGGTCTATTACATGAGCTGCCTGTTCGGCAGTCATACCGCAGCCATTGTCCGAGATCTTTATAATCAGGCTTTCGGTTTTGGAGTTCTCACAAACATCAATTTCGATGAGCTCTGCACCCGCGGAAATTGAATTTTGCGCAATATCCATCACATTTAAAGAAAGTTCACGCATAATTATTCGTATTTTGCCATAACCTGCTCAACCTCTTCCGGGGTCATGCGTCCGTAGACATCACCGTTCACAGTCAATACAGGCGCTAATCCACAGGCTCCCACGCAGCGGCAGGCGGTCAGCGAAAATTTGCCGTCAGAAGTACACTCCTCCGGCTGAATCCCCAAAATAGAAGTCACCTTATCCAAAACTGCGGCGGCGCCTTTTACGTAACAGGCCGTACCAAGGCAGATAGATACATTGTATTTTCCCTTTGGTGTGAGTGAAAACTGGGAATAGAACGTGGAAACACCAAATACTTCTTCCAGTGGTACTCCTAATCCTTCCGCAATGATGCTTTGCACTTCAGCCGGAAGATATCCGTAAACATCCTGCGCTTCCTGCAGAACGGGCAAGATTGCGCCTCTTACGCTTTTGTGCCTTTCAATAATCTCGTCGAGCTTTTCTCTTTGCTCGGGAGTACCGCTAAAAGGCAGATTGCTAATACGTTTTTGCATTCTCTTTCCTCCCTGTGGTTTATGATGTGGAAAATTTTAGTAGATAACCTATAAAATTTCACACATTTCCATTGTTTTTCAGTATAACATAGTGTTTTTAAAAAATCTATATTTTTCTTGTTTAAAGATGTCACAAAGCGCGAAAAAATACTGTAAATTTCAATCTCTAATTTTTGTATATAAATAAATCCGCATTGCTAAGTGCATTGCGGATTTTTAATTTCGGCCCCATTCGACCCTGAGTTCCCCTCGAAGCACCGCGATGAGACATTCCGGTGTTTTTTCCGGAAGGCTAATCCACGCTTTTGGTTCCATCATATTTTCAAGGTAATGTGCATCAGAATCAAGCAGCAGGATTTTGCCATTTAATTCGGGATTTGTCTGTAAGAGTTTTTGCACATTGCCATTCCCACTGATTTCCGCAGCAGCAAAATCTGCCTCCGGCGGAATTGCGCCGAGGCTTGCAATTATACTATATGCGTTTTTATCCACATGAGCGGGAAAAGCCACGCCGCCAAAACCGCGCGCCGCTTTCTGTACGTCGTTTACACTAATGGCAGTTGCATTGAGCAAAAGATTTTTCTCTTCGTCAACAACGGTTTCATATTCGTCCACAACAAGCTGGCGGCCAAATATTTCTGGCCTATTTTTCATTATAATGCTTCTGTCCGCAACATACTGATCAAAGCGCATCGCCGCTTCCACAGTCGGAAAAAGGCAAATTACATGTGCCTCCTCTGCGGTGCAAAGTTCCATTCCCGGCACGACGGTCAGTCCGTTTTCTTTACCGATTTTAACTGCGGCGGGCGTATTTCGACACGAGTTGTGGTCGGTCAGTGCAATCATATCGTAACCAAGCAGAAACGCCATATTAACAATGTTGCTGGGTGTCATGTCATCACTGCCGCAAGGTGAAAGACACGAGTGCAGATGAAAGTCATAGTAAATACGCATTACTTCAAAAGTTCCGCTACTTTTACGCCGAGGCCGTAGCTGCTTTGTTTTGACGAAAGAACGGCAAAGTCGAGTTGCCGAGCTTTAGTGAGCGCATCGTCGTCGAGCGTGGCGGAATCGGTCAGTATAATGCAGGCAGCGTCCTTTAAGGATGCCACGGCAATCGCGTTGATATTGCCCATCACGGTTAGCCACGCGGCATCCGCAGGCAGCCGTGCCATCACCCAGCTTAACAAATCCCCGGTGTAGCCGCCGGTAACCGGTCGGGTTAAGCCGGCGTTGTCTGTTAAAACCTTTAACTCCAGTTTATCGCAAAGCTCTTTTACAGTCATTACTCTTTATCCTCCTTATCATTTTGGGGGAGAATTGCACCCATCGAGGACAGTGCGTTGGCGACATTCTTTATCTCCTCACGCAGGACGAAAATACACTGATTTTTCTTTGCGTAGCCGCGGACAATATCTTCGGCCAGCGCCCGGCAAGTCGGCGCTCCGCAGGAACCGCAGTCAAGTCCGGGCAGTTCTTCGCGGATTTTATCAATTTCCGCCATCATCCGCAGTGCCTCGTTCATATCGTCGGAAAGCTTTAAAACCGGAGTAAACAACAGATTTTTCTGCCATTCCATACCATTGGGGATTTTTCCGTCAATGTGGTTTTGCGAAACAGGTAAGTACCGGCGCAGGCGCTGGAGCCTTGCCTTGGCGACATAGGCATTTTCCACGCAGAGTACGCCGCCCACACAACCACCGGAACAGGCATTGAGCTCAATAAAATCGAGTTCCCGAATCTTTTCGTCCTCTAGTTCCTCAAGCACGCGGATTACATTTTCAATCCCGTCGGCCGCAAGGTATTTATCGTTCAGCAGTGCGGTGGATTCCCCACCGCTGGATGCCCAACCGACGCCGATGATGCCGGAATGAGAAAGAAGTTCAACTTCCTTTTGTTCTTCCATTGTGGAGGCAAGCCTGGCAAAAATCTCACTGATGGAAATCGCGCCGTCAACTTCGGATTTTTTGCAGCTAATCGGCATTTTGATTGCCGTTACCTTGGCTGGGCAGGGTGTTATAAAAAATGCGCCGATTTGGCTCGGCGGCAGTCCTGTCTTTTTGGCTGCCTCTTTCTTGGCAAGGCGTGCCGCCGTTTCCATGGGTGAATTTAATTGCAGCACATGCGAACACAGGTCGGGGAAGCGCACCCGAATCAGTCTGACTACGGCTGGGCAGGCCGAACTGATTACAGGCTTTTCGAGCTTTCCCTCCTGCATCAGCTTCCTTGTAACTTCAGAAACAAGCTCGGCGCTGCGCGAAACCTCGTACACTTCGTCAAAGCCGATGTTTTTTAAGCCTGTCAGCACAATGTCAATATCGTCCAGATTATTAAACTGGCCGTACAGCGTCGGCGCGGGCAGAGCAATTTTGTATTTATAATTTTTAATGATATCAAGATTATCGGACTTCGCCTTTTTGGCGTGGTGTGGGCAGACACGGATACATTCACCGCAGTCGATACAACGTTCGGAGATGATTTTCGCCTTGCCGCCGCGCACACGGATTGCCTCGGTCGGGCAACGTTTGATGCAGTTTGTACAGCCCATACACTTATCTTTATCCAGCGTAACCGAATGGAAAAACTGGTTCATGATTGTCACCTCACTGTATCCCTTTTGGCAAGCACCGTCATACGCAGGGTTGTCCCCTCGCCTACCTTCGTATCAATTTCCATCGTATCGGAACATTTTTTCATATTGGACAAGCCCATTCCGGCACCGAAGCCCAGCGCACGTACATTGTCCGGTGCTGTGGAGTATCCCTCCCGCATTGCCAAAGCAACATCTTTTATGCCGGGGCCATGGTCCGCAAGTATCATTTCGATTTTTTCCGGGCTGATTTCAACGTGCGCCTGTCCGCCTCCGGCGTGAATCACCATGTTGATTTCCCCCTCATACATGGCGATTGCTACACGTCGGATTGCATCGGAATCATACCCGATTTGTTTTAATTTATGTTTCACGTCGCTTGACGCTTCCCCTGCACGGGTAAAATCATCACCCGGTACAATGTAGTCAAAAGCTAGGGCGTTCTTCAACTCTTACAGCCCCCACTCAAACCATTTGCATACAGCAGCCCGCAAGCGGTGAACATTCTGTGCTGTGTTTTTAGGATGGTAATTTCTTTTTGCTTTGCAAGCGCGATGACATCGTCGGTTGGTTCTTTTCCCCGTACAAAAATGATGCAGTGCATATCCATCATCTCCGCTGTACGCACCACCTGGGGATTGTTCAGACCGGTCAGCAAAACGGACTGATCTTTCACAAACGCAAGGACGTCGCTCATCATGTCACTGCCACAGGCTGTTTTTAACTCCGCGTCCAAATCCCCCTGCGTAATAACCTGCGCATCTAAAATAGGAATCACATCTCTGACTGTCATCTAAGCCCCTCCCAAAATTTAAATATTAACAATAATTTTGGCGTATCTCTATAAATTATATTAATATTATATCATAAATAAATGCTTTGGCAATTAAATATTAGGCCGCGTGTAAACGCAGGTACAGCACGGCTTAATTTATGGGATTGCATCATTGACTTCAATTAACTAAAGCGATATAATAATACATTATATCTATGGATTCGTCCATAAAATTTATATTGGAGGTTGCACTTAAATGAAACGTGTTTACAACTTTTCCGCAGGCCCCTCAATGTTGCCTGAGCCTGTGCTGCGCCGCGCAGCAGAAGAAATGCTTGATTATGGAGACAGTGGCCAGTCCGTGATGGAAATGTCCCACCGATCTAAAATTTATGAGGGAATTATCGGATCTGCTGAGAGTTTGCTTCGTGAAATCATGAATATCCCTGATAACTACAAAGTCCTGTTTTTACAGGGCGGTGCTTCCTCTCAATTTGCAATGGTGCCAATGAACCTGATGACAAAAAGCAACAAAGCCGATTTCGTGCTGACCGGCCAGTGGGCAACAAAGGCTTATCAAGAAGCCGCACGTTACGGCACCGCTAATGTTATTGCTTCCTCAAAGGACAAAACATTCAGCTATATTCCAGACTTGGATCCGTCCACTTTTACAAAAGATGCGGATTACTTTCACATCTGCATGAACAACACCATTTATGGTACAAAGTTTAATAAACTGCCCGAAACAGGCAACGTTCCTCTCGTAGCAGATATTTCTTCCTGCATTTTAAGCGAGCCGATTGACGTGAGCAAATTCGCACTGCTTTATGCAGGCGCACAGAAAAACATGGCTCCGGCCGGCTTAACCGTGGTTATTATCCGCGAAGATATGATCGGCAGCGCGATGGACATTACTCCAACCATGTTCAACTACAAAACCCACGCGGACAACGGCTCCATGTTCAACACCCCACCGTGCTATTCGATTTATATGTGCATGCTGGTGCTTGACTGGCTGAAAAACACAATTGGCGGCCTTGAGAAAATGAAAGAAATCAACGAGAAAAAAGCCGGAATGCTTTACAACTTCCTTGACAACTCAAAACTTTTCAAAGGCACCGTTGTTCCAAAGGACCGTTCGCTGATGAACATTCCGTTTATCACCGGCAACGAGGAACTCGATGCTAAGTTCGTCAAAGCAGCCATCACAAATGACTTTGTGAATCTTAAGGGACATCGTTCCGTCGGCGGCATGCGCGCTTCAATTTACAACGCAATGCCCATTGAAGGCGTAGAAAAGCTTGTTTCGTTTATGGCCGAGTTTGAGAAGAACAACTAAATAAATGATGTAGGTGATTTAATATGTTTCATATAAAATGCTTAAATAAGATTTCAGAGGTAGGCACTGGCCGTTTTGATGAAAACTACTGCTGCGGTGAATCGGTCGAAAATCCGGACGCAGTTCTGGTTCGTTCGGCTTCAATGCATGAAATGGAACTGCCGAAAAGCCTGTTTGCGATTGCAAGAGCAGGTGCGGGCGTTAACAATATTCCGCTCGAAAAATGCAGCGAACAGGGTATTGTCGTGTTTAATACCCCGGGCGCAAATGCAAACGCTGTTAAAGAGCTTGTTTTAGCAGGACTTCTGCTTTCCTCCCGCAAGGTCGTTCCCGCCATTGAATGGGCAAAAACCTTAAAGGGCAAGGGCGACGAAGTCAGCAAGCTGGTTGAAAAGGGCAAAAGCGCATTTGTGGGCCCCGAAATCAGTGGCAAAACGCTCGGCGTTATTGGCCTTGGCGCAATCGGTATTTTGGTTGCCAATGCGGCAAAGAGCCTGGGCATGGAAGTCTACGGCTATGACCCATACCTCTCCGTTGATGCGGCATGGGGACTTTCCCGCTCCATTAAGCATGCACGCACTCTCGATGAAATTTACGCGGCATGCGATTATATTACGGTTCATGTTCCGCTCACTCCTGATACAAAGGGAATGATCAACGCGGAATCAATCGCCAAAATGAAGGATTCTGTCCGCGTTTTGAACTTTGCACGCGGTGATTTGGTTGTTTCTGCAGATGTACTTGCTGCAGTTCAATCCGGTAAGGTAGGGGCTTATGTAACCGACTTCCCGAGCGACGATTTAATTGATGTTGACGGCGTGATTGCCATCCCGCACCTTGGCGCTTCCACTCCTGAATCAGAGGATAACTGCGCACGCATGGCTGTTTGCGAACTGATAGAATACCTTCAAAACGGCAATATCAAAAATTCAGTCAATATGCCTGCCGTTTCCATGCCGCGTGACAGTTCTATCCGTATCTGTATCCTGCACCGCAATGTTCCGAACACCATCAGCCGACTTTCCGGCGCACTTGCTGATAACGGTATCAACATTGAAAACATGCAGAGCAAATCCAAAAAGGATTATGCTTACACAATTCTCGACGTTACCGGCGACGTAAAAGAGAACACGGCAGCAAACATTGAACAGCTCCCTGAAATCATTCGGGTAAGAATCATTAAGTAATGCCTAATTCACCCTTTCGCCCCGCTTGGGTGAAAAGATTTTGACGATATTTATGTAAAAGCCTTGCACATAATTGAATCAATAATTAAGAATAACGATAAGTAAAAAGATGCCGCTGAAGGAATTCCCTCAGCGGCATCTTTTATATTGTCAGCGTCATTGATTATTTACTGCGATTTTGCCGCGGGCAACGACCATCTTGATGTTTAAATCGGAATCGAGTACAACAAGATCCGCGTATTTTCCCACTTTAATGCTGCCAATTTTGTCGTCTTCATGAATTTCCTTTGCAGGGTTCAATGTGGCGGCTTGAATTACATGCAAAAATGGAATGCCGTAACCGACCAGATTCTTGATTTCTTGATGAAGATTGGTGGTTGAGCCGGCAATTGTGCCATCTTTTAGCCTTGCCTGACTATTTTTAACATAGACCGTTTGACCGCCAAGCTCGTATATACCATCCGGCTCGCCCGCTGCAGCCATGGAGTCGCTAACGATGACTATCCTGTTTTTGCCGAGCATCTCAAAAGTAATGCGCAGCGCAGCGGGATGAATGTGGAAGCCGTCACAGATGATTTCCGCTCGAACGCGCTCATCGTCGAATACCGCACCAACAACACCCGGCTCACGGTGGGATAAACCCGCCATGGCATTGTAAAGATGGGTTACATGCGTGATTCCCAAATCAAAGGCATGTTTGGCACCATCGTAGTCGGCCTCCGTGTGGGCAATGGACACCGTGCAAAGCTTGGACGCCTTCCGGATAAATTCATCCGTATTGCCGCACTCAGGAGCAATATCAACAATTTTAATGATGCCGCCGCAGTCATCAAAAAAGCTTTTAAACTCATCAAAATCTGGGTTTTTTATAAATTCGCTTGATTGTGCGCCTTTTTTATTCAACGAAATGTACGGACCCTCCATGTTGACGCCGACGATTGCCGCGCCCTTGGGCGGGTTCTTCATGCAGTCTTTCGCCACTGCCAAAGCCTTGGAGATTTCATCATGAGACACGGTCATGGTTGTGGGACAGAATGAGGTAACCCCCTTGGTGACCAGATGCGCGCACATTTTGGCAAGGCTGTCGGGATTCCCGTCGCAGGTATCCGAACCGACACATGCGTGAATATGTACATCAACAAACCCAGGCACAATGGTACAGCCGGCTAAATCAATTTCTTCCCCACCCGAAAGGTCAGGCGCGATTTTACTGATTTTGTCGCTGTCAATCGCTATATCTGCATCCGCCAAATGAAAGCTATCGTCCACGATTTTTGCATTTTTTAAAATCACAGCATAACACCTCTTAATATAATTAAATATTTTATCTTATTTTTTAATTATAAACCGAAAAAATATTTTATTCAAGGTGTTCTGCTTTTTTATAAAGAAGAGATATAAAACATAAATCAATTATATAACTCTTAACTTTAACCATACTTAACCTCAATTATCTAATCCTCAAGATATATTGATTCATATGGATATTTTGCATAAGCATTTTTATGTTTTTTAAACCCCAATTTTTTATAAAAATCCTCATTTCCAAACGTTGACGTTAGGTGGACTGATATATGTTCTTCTCCTTTTAACAGTAAATTCATCATGCCTTTTCCAATGCCTTTTTTCTGATATTCAGGTAATACCCCTACATCAAACACTGCACCATAACATAATCCATCCGATATCATTCTGCAAGAACCCACCAAAATATTACCCTCCCATGCCGTTGAAACCTTATAACTTTTTTGAAAAGCAGATTGAATTTTATCGAATTCTTTTCCTTCGATAAAACGTCTTAACAATCCAACCCTTTTGTACAAATTGAAAAGCTGCGACCAATCCATATCCGCTACTCCAAGTTTATAAGAAACCATACACTTCTCTCCTCATTTAATTCTTTAGATATAGCCTATTTTAATACTTTTAATTTATTTTACAAAAAAGCCATCACAAATGTGATAGCTTTTTTGCGTTTTCATAAGTCAAATTTATCCGCGTGCGATAAGCACCTTACATTGCTTAACCGGCTTTTGTCCCGGCAGGGTTGTGTATACTCCTGCGGACTGGCCCGGCTTTCCGATTGCGGTGATTTCATAAAAATAGTCGTTGCCTGACTTTTTAATAAGCTTTGAAGTAAAAACGTTCTTAGTTCCAAATGTGAAAGTTGGAACATTCCCTTTACTTGCGGTAATTTTAAAGCAGTATTTTGCTCCCTTTGCTATGCCAAATTCTCCGGATGTATCACATTTTACGCTTGGAGTCTGCTTCTTACTGCCCGTTCCGGCTGTTGTATTTCCGGTTGCACTTGTAATGATGATTTTACTCTGTCTGACAGGCTTCTTTCCGGAAACAGCGGTATAAACGCCGGATTCCTGCCCGACTTTGCCGGTTGCCGTAACTTTATAGTAGAAATTGTTTCCGTCGCGTCTCACGAACTCCGATTTCAGCACGCTGTTGTTGCCAACCGTGAAAATCGGCTTTACACTGACACCGTTCTTTGCAGTGCAAGTAATTTTAAAGGTGTATGAGCGCCCCTGTTTTATACTGAAATCTCCTGTGGTATCGGATTTAATTACAATATTTTCGCTTGTGCTGGGGCTGACGGATTCTTTGACGGTGAAAGTCTCCTTCACTGTCATGTTATCCTTGGAAGCAACCGTAACCGTAACGCTGCCGGCTTTCAGTCCCTCGTATCGGTATTGATATGTTTTCAGTGTTGCATCGCCGACCTGTTTATCAAATTCCACTTTCAGTCTTGTTTCATCGCTCACCTTTACCGTCGGCGGTTCCGCTGCGCTGGTAAGCACCTGAAAATAATCCTTTGTATTCACATTGACGGTGCGGCTCCCCGTTGGATAAAAATTCAGATAAGCCTTCGCATTCTGTGCAAAAGCGGCCGTGCTTCCGAATACGACAATGAGTAAACACACCAAACCTAGTGATATCATTTTTACGTTTTTTTTCATACAACTTTCCTCCTATGTTAATTTCTTCCATTATATAATAGAGGAAGTCGTTTTTCAAGACAGCATATTTTGTCGTATTTATGATTTAATATAATAAAGCATAAAAAAGCCCGCCTCTTTTAATAGAGAAGCGGGTTTTCTTACGCGTTAGCCTTGTGCGATAGAGACCTTGCACAGTTTTTTAGCAGTCTGCCCCGGTACGGAAGCATAGATGCCCGTTTCCTGGCCCGGCTTGCCTATGGCAGTGATTTTATAAATGAAATCATCACCTGTGTGCCGCACGAAAGTAATTCCAAACACACCGGCAGTACCTGTATTGAAGTTTATACTTTTTATGCCGGGAGCGGTGATTTTAAACTGGTAGCTGGCCTTTTGTTTAATACTGAAATCCACGTTCGTATCGGACTTCAGAACTGTGGTCGCTGCTGCCGCGCCCACGGTGACAACACAGACTTTTTGAACCGGCTGACCGGCTGCCGCCATGTAAAAACCCGTTGATTGACCCGGCTTCCCAATTGCGGTAATCTTATAGTATACGTCATTTCCGTATCTTTTGACCTGTTCCGTTTTAAACACACTGCTGGTACCTGCATAGAAGCTGGACGCACCGGTAATTTTGAAGGTGTAGCTTGCTCCCTGCTTTAAGGTAAAGTTGGTGTTCGTATCGGACTTTGGAGCAATTACGGAACTTGATTCCTTAATTGAAACACTGCCAATATTAACACTGTAATCGTCATATCTGCCATTTGGGAAAATAACATACAGTCCTGCCTGATCACTTGGTTTTCCCGTAGCGGTAACCTTGTAGTAATAATTAATTCCGTCTTTTTTTACCATCTGAACAGAAAGCACACCGCCGGTGCCCGCCACAACTCTGGGTTCCCCGCCGCCCATAATCGTCAGCTTGTAGGTATAGGACGCTCCCTGAGCCAGTGTTACTTTGCTTGAAGTATCTGATGTAACCTCTGGAAATTCATCTTCCTGGTTAACAGAAACAGGAAAGGAAGCTTTTTCACCGTTAAGCTGCACCATTACCAGCGAATTTCCTGACTCTAAAGCTTCCATTCGGTACTCATATCCACCGGAAACCTTACCTATGTATGTTGTAGAAATCACACTGTTGTTCGTACTAACCACCGGTGCTGTGGCAGAACCCGTGTACGCCACAAAGCGATAGGTTTCACCTATATTGCAGGTGTATTCGCAGTCGGTATCCAACCGAAGGTCTTTATTGGCGGCAATCGATACCGTGCAAAGCTTTTTGGGAATAAATCCATACGCTCCCATATATAGGTCATCGGTTTGCCCCAAACTCCCCACTGCGTCCACTCGGTAATAATAGTCATCATTCTCTTCATCAAAATTGACCATAGTGATTTTTAGAATTTTATCATTACTGGGGCTTAAAGTCGGAGAAGTGAAGGTATCCATATCATTGTTCTCAAAGTGTATTTTTATAAAACTGCTGCTTCCCTTTGCCAAAGAAAAATCATCATTTGTATCAGAGGAAATCGTATAGCTTGGCTCGCCCGTTCCCTCAACGATAAGTTTTCTGGAAACAGTTGCCCCATCGGAGGCCGTAAATGTCACCGTTGCCTCTCCATTTTTACAGGCCGCCAAATCGAAATAGAAAGTTCCCGGATTCTCACTAAGCTTTTCCCGCTCAATGTGTATGATCGAATCGTCACTCGACGCTGCTGTAAGCGTCAACTCCGGTTTATTTACTTCGGCCACGAAATAGTACATTGAATTTAATTGAACTGTTTCAAGTGTGTCAAAATCGTCTGAAAACGTAATTTCTGTCGCTTGCGTATCTGCCGCAAAGGACACCGTACTTCCAAAAACTGAGATTACGAGTGTCAGCACCAAAATAAGGCTCATAAATCGAATGTTTTTCTTCATTTTTCATACCCTTCCATTTGTGTAAAACACATGCTAATATTGAGAATTCAAACAATATTCTGCGATGTCAATCAACATCTTTCCTCTTTGTTTGCCTTCTTAAATATTTTATTTGGTTAGGGAATGTATGTCAATATCCATAAAGAATATTCCCAATTTGTAATAATATTGGTGTAATTTAACAATATACCTGCCTGTTTATAGCACTATGGTTATAATAAATCTTCCATGATAAGAAGAAATGTTATTACAAAAATGGAAGTCTTTTCAAGAGGGGCAATTATGTTAAATAATCCCAATAATAGCCATTTTTGCGGCATCGCCGCTGGTCGTTTGCACAACAAAGAAATCCCGCTTCTTTTAAATGAGAAGCGGGATTTCTTACACGTTATCCTTACGCAATGGAAACCTTGCATATTTTTTTAGCAGTCTGCCCGGGTACGGAAGCATAGATACCCGCTTCCTTGCCTGACTGACCTACAGCGGTAATTTTGTAGAAGAAATCGTCACCAGTATGCCTTACCAGAGCTATTTCAAACACACCGGCAGTACCTGTATTAAAGTTTACGACCGGCACACCGGGCACGGTGATTTTAAACTGATAACTGGCCTTTGGCACAATACTAAAATCCGTATTTGTATCGGACTGAATGACAATCGGTGCTGGTGGAGGGCCCACCGTCACCGTGCAGACCTTTTGTTCCGGCTGGCCATTCGCTGCCATATAAAAGTCAGCCAGCTTCCCGGGTTCGCCAATCGCAGTAATTTTATAGTACATGGCAGTGCCAACTGTTTTCACCAGCTCTGTTTTAAACACGCCGTCCGCATCTGCGTGAAAACTTGTAGCCCCAGTGATTTTAAAGGTATAGCTCATGCCTTGCTTGACGGAAAAATTCCCGGTCGTGTCGGACTTCATTTGGGTAAGAATTGCATCACAAACCGCAACCTTATAATCTTTATAATTTCTTTGCGCATTGGGGAAAGATACATACAGCGTGGTTCCATCTTTCACTTTTCCAATTGCAGTCGCCTTTACATAATAATTAATTCCGTCTTTCTTTACAAGTTGCGTGGAAAGTACGCCAGCTGTACCCGCTGCAAACCTTGGTTCACCGCCGCCCATAATCGCAAAGCGGTAAGTATAGGACTCCCCAACCGCATAGGTCATCTTTCCGGGTGAGTCGGATACAATTGACGGGGCATTGTCATAGCCGTCCAGCCCGGAAGCATTAAGATAATTCACCGAGACGGGAAAAGAAGCGGTTTCACCGTTCTGCGACACCCGTATAATGGACTGTCCTGATTTCAAAGCTTTCATTTCATACTCATATCCGCCTGTAACCTTCCGCAAATATCTAACGGAAGTCAAAGCATTATTCGTACTGGCTGCCGGTACTGCGGATGAACTGGTGTATGCCGTAAAGCGGTAGGTATCGCCTATATTACAGGCATAGACAACTGCGCCCGTCGTGTCAAGTTTAAGATTTTTATGCGCCGTAATCGTTACCGCGCATAGCTTTTTGGGAATTACGTTTGCAATGCCCAGGTAAAGATTGTAAGCTTGCCCCACACTGCCGGCTGCGTCTACCCGAAATACAATGTCATGCTTCGCGTCGTTAAAATCGACCAATGTGGTTCTTAATCCCTTGGGGTCGGAAGAAGTCAATTTTGGAATAACCGTCATCAAGCCGGATACATCGGTGGCATGAATTTTTATAAAATAGCTGTTCCCGCTCGGAATGGAGAAGTTTTGTGTTGTATCAGAGGAGAGTATATAACTTACATGGTTGCTATCGCCAACAGTCACCGTCCTTGAAACACTCGTACCATCGGTAGTCGTGAAAGTGAGCGTTACTTTACCTTTTTTATATGCTTTCATCATAAATGAAGAATACGGGGGAGTAACGTTGGTCACTTTTTTATCAAACTCTAAAGAAATGATGGAAGCATCGCTGGACTTGGCTGTAATCTCCTGATCCGGTTTATTCACCGCGACCGCTATATCCCACATGCTTTCAACACCGATTTCATCAATCGTATCAAATGCATGAGGAAATGTAATTGTTGTCGGCTCCGTGTCCGCTGCAAAGGCGGCCGTGCCGGCAAATACCGATATCATAAGAGTGAGCGCCAAAATAAGGCTCATTAATCGAACGTTTTTTTTCATTTTCCATACCCTTCCATTTGTGTGAAAACACATGATAATATTGAGAATTCAAACCATACTCTGCGATGCCAACCGACATCTTTCCTCTTTGTTTGCCTTCTTAATATTTTATTTGATTGGGGTATGTATGTCAATATTCATAAAGAATATTCCTAATTTGTAATTATATTGGTGCTATTTTACAATATGCTTTCCTGTTTATAGCACTGTAGTTTTAATAAATATCCCATAATATGAAGAAATGTTGTTACAAATATGGAAGTCATTTTAAACAGATGATTTTACTGGATAATCTCAACAATGGTAATTTTGGCGGCATCGCCAACAACTGTTTGCACAATAGAGGATAACCCAACTCTCTTTGAACATTGAGTGCCTTTAACAATACGCAAAAAAGGCCGCCACTAATGTGACAGCCTTTTAAAACGCGATTATTTGTTAGATAAGCTCAATAATACCCATTTCGGCAGCATCGCCGCGGCGTGGGCCGAGCTTACTAATGCGGGTATAGCCGCCGTTACGGTCGGCATACTTAGGAGCAATCTCGCTGAACAACTTGCAGACAACGTCTTCCTTTGTAACAAAGGCTAAAACGAGGCGCCTATTGTGCAGATTGTCTTCCTTCGCAATCGTTATCATTTTCTCGGTCAGGGAGCGAACCTCCTTGGCACGAGTAACTGTGGTTTCGATTTTACCGTTCTCTAACAGAAAAGTGACCAACGCTCTCAGCATGGCTGTTCTGTTATCAGTGGCTCTTCCGAGCTTTCTGGTTCCTGGCATCGAAATATCACTCCTTTACCTTAGGTTTGCATGGATAATTTTATTCATCATCCTTGCGCAAATTAAAACCGAGAGAGGCCATCTTCCAGACTACCTCTTCAAGGGATTTACGTCCGAGGTTGCGAACCTTCATCATATCCTCTTCGGATTTATTGATAAGGTCTTCAACCGTATTAATACCGGCGCGCTTTAAACAGTTGAAGGAGCGAACCGAAAGGTCAAGCTCTTCAATGGTCATTTCAAGTACCTTTTCCTTGCCCTTGTCATCCTTTTCGACCATAATCTCGGTGCTGCTGCCCTTATCAGACAGGTCAACAAAGAGATTCAAGTGCTCGGTAAGGACCTTTGCGGCTAAAGAAACGGCCTCTTGAGCCCCGATAACTCCGTTGGTCCAAACATCCAGTGTAAGTTTATCAAAGTCAATGCTTTGGCCCACACGGGTTGGCTCAACATTAAAATTCACTTTATAAACAGGAGTGTAAATAGAATCAACCGGAAGTTGACCGATTACATTTGCGGCCATGTTTTGCTTGTTTCTCTCTGCGACAACATATCCGCGGCCCTTGTCCAGGGTCAATTCCATATACAGCTTTGCTCCGTCACCCAAGGTTGCAATATGCATCTCAGGATTAAGAATTTCAACCTCGCTGTCGCACTTGATAGAGTCGGCCGTTACATCGCACGGACCCTCGGCGCAGATTTCAACTGTCTTTGGTCCATCGCAATGGAGTTTGGCGGTCAATCCTTTGATATTAAGCACTATCTCGGTGACATCCTCTTTCACTCCGGGGACGGTGGAAAATTCATGAAGAACACCATCTATTTTAATAGATGTGGCTGCAACTCCCGGCAGAGAAGATAAAAGCACACGTCTTAGGCTGTTACCCAAAGTAGTGCCAAATCCACGCTCAAGCGGTTCTACAACAAATTTGCCATAGGTTCCGTCATTCGATAAAACTTCTGTTTCTATTTTTGGCTTCTCAATCTCGATCATTAGCGACCCTCCTTGACATATAGCCGATTAATTTATCTGCCATGATGTTTATATGCTGTCAAATAACGGCATTACTTGGAGTACAACTCAACGATGAGAGTTTCGTCGACTGCAAGGTCAATATCCTCACGAGTAGGCAGTGCGATAACCTTGCCCTCCAGTGTTTCGCGATTGATATCAAGCCACTTCGGCACAGGATGAGCTGAGTTAGCCTCAACAACAGCCTTAATCTTTTCGCTCTGGCGGCTCTTATCCTTAATGGAAATAACTTCACCTGGCTTTGTAAGGTAAGAAGGAATGTCCACTCTCTTGCCATTCACGGTAAAATGACCATGAACAACCAACTGACGGGCTTCTGCTCTTGAACTGCCCCAGCCTAAACGATAAACTACGTTATCAAGGCGGGTTTCAAGAATTATAAGCAACTCGTCACCGGTTTTGCCCTCTTTGCGTGTTGCCATATCGTAGTAGCCTCTGAACTGAGACTCCAACACGCCGTAGAAACGCCTTGTCATCTGCTTTGCACGCAGCTGCAGGCCGTATTCAGAGGTTTTCTTGCGCCCTTGGCCATGTTGGCCTGGGGCATATGCTCTGCGCGTAATTGCGCATTTGTCTGTGTAGCATCTTGCGCCCTTTAAGAAAAGCTTTTGGCCTTCACGGCGGCAAAGTTTGCACACAGCATCTGTATATCTTGCCATATTATGGTTGCACCTCCTATTATCGGTTTTATAACTATACGCGTCTTCTCTTCGGAGGACGGCATCCGTTGTGCGGAATCGGGGTAACGTCTTTAATCATGCTGACTTCAAGGCCTGCGCCCTGAAGCGCACGGATTGCCGCCTCGCGGCCGGCTCCCGGTCCCTTAACAAAAACCTCAACCGTTTTCATACCATGCTCCATCGCTGCCTTAGCGGCAGTTTCGGCTGCGGTCTGAGCGGCAAAAGGAGTGGACTTTCTGGAGCCTCTGAATCCTAATTCACCTGAACTCGCCCACGAAATTGCATTGCCTTGAACATCGGTAATAGTAACAATCGTGTTGTTAAAGGTGGACTGGATATGAGCAGCTCCGCGATCGATATTTTTACGCTCACGACGTCTGCGAACTGCGGTGCCTTTTTTAGCTGCGCCCTTTTGTGCTGCCATCTTTTAAATCCCTCCCTGCTTACTTCTTCTTGTTAGCCATTGTCTTTCTTGGACCTTTACGCGTGCGCGCATTGGTCTTGGAACGCTGGCCTCTTACCGGCAAGCCCTTACGGTGACGAACACCGCGATAGCAACCGATTTCAATCAGTCTTTTAATGTCAAATGCTACGTCGCGGCGAAGATCGCCCTCAACGCGGCAGTGATGGTCGATATACTCTCTGAGCTTTGCTGCATCGTCTTCTGTTAAATCTCTTACACGGATGTTCGAGTCAATGCCTGTTTCGACACAAATGTCGCTTGCAGTTTTGCGCCCGATACCGAAAATATAGGTAAGAGCAATTTCGATGCGCTTATCTCTTGGTAGATCAATACCTGCTATACGCGCCATACTGGTTGCACCTCCATTGTTAATAGGTTCGCGCCAAATCAGCCCTGGCGCTGTTTATGCTTCGGGTTTTCACAGATAACCATGACCTTACCCTTGCGTTTTATGATTTTGCATTTTTCACACATTTTCTTCACAGAAGGTCTAACTTTCATTTGTGCGCCCTCCCTTAGCGAGTGTTTGTTTTACTTTGAACGCCACGTGATACGCCCGCGGGTTAAATCGTAAGGCGACAATTCAATTGTGACCTTATCGCCCGGCAAAATACGGATGAAATTCATCCGGAGCTTACCGGAAATGTGAGCGAGTATCGTATGGTGGTTTGGAAGCTCTACCATGAACATTGCGTTCGGCAGGGCCTCGGTTACTACGCCTTCAGTTTCTATTACGTCCTGTTTCGACATATTTAAGCCTCCTCTTGTGGAAAACGGCTCTCAGTGTTAAAACCCTTGAGAGCACATCGAATTTCACGGTTGGTTTGCATTGAACCTTCGGGCAACACGGTTTTAGTCGCAAAAAGGTGTTTGTGTTTTTTCTTCTTGGGATGGCTAAGGCTGCGCCGTTTTCCGTCGCAAATCACGGCATACTGAGCGTTTGCCTCAAGCACAGTGAAAAAACCATCCTTGTCGCGCCCCGCGGCCGACCGAACAACCAGCCCTCTAACTAAGTCCATCGTCCCCCCCTAATCCGGCAGTGTTAAAATAACAGGGCCTTCTGAGGTGATAGCGATAGAGTGCTCAAAGTGTGCGGAAAGCTTGCCGTCGGTGGTTACGGTCGTCCAACCGTCCTCCAAGGTTTTTACTTCCTTCACGCCCTGGTTAATCATTGGTTCAATGGCGATAGTCATGCCTGGCAACAGGCGCACACCCCTGCCGGGCGTGCCGTAATTAGGAACACTTGGGTCTTCATGCATCTTCGCACCTACTCCGTGGCCGACATAATCGCGTACCACCGAGTAACCGCGAGCTTCGGCATACCTTTGAACCGCGCTGCCGATATCACCGATTCGTGCGCCGGCTTTTGCGGCTTTAATGCCTTCATAAAGGCTTTCGCGCGTTGCATCCATAAGGGCCTGCGCTTCGGAGCTTACATCACCGCATGGAAAAGTCCACGCGTTGTCACCCACATATCCATCATAGGTGGCACCAATGTCAATGCTGACGATGTCGCCTTGCTTTATGATTTGTCCCTTATGCGGTATACCATGGATAACCACATCGTTTACAGAAATACATGCGCTTGCCGGGAAACCGCCGTACCCGAGGAACGAGGGCTTAGCGCCCTGCTCCTCAATGTAACGGCGAGCAATGCGGTCGATCTCCCAGGTGGAAATACCGGGCTCAACCGCCTTGCCGGCAACCTTCAGTGCATTGGCAGATATCCTGCACGCTTCCCTCATAATCTTGAGTTCACGGCTGGTTTTTAGCACTATCATGATTACGCCTCTAATGTGGCAAGAATCAACTTCGTAGTATGTGCTACATCCTCTTGCCCTTCTACGACGCAAAGCTTACCCTGTTTGTCATAATAACCCTTGAGGGGTTCAGTTTGCTCGTGATAAACATTTAAGCGCTCTTTCACTGTATCCGGGTGATCGTCCTTGCGCTGAACTAGGGTGCCGCCGCATTTGCTGCA
Organism: uncultured Caproiciproducens sp.; assembly: GCA_964517505.1. Classification (GTDB taxonomy): domain Bacteria; phylum Bacillota; class Clostridia; order Oscillospirales; family Acutalibacteraceae; genus Caproiciproducens. Next base: position 347,198 of record CAZFED010000001.1, read on the forward strand.
AACGCCCTCAACTGCCGGCTTGTTGTAAAGCAAGTGGTAGCTGGCTCCACAGCTTTCGCAGACACGGCGTCCGGACATACGCTGAACAATCTTATCGTCGGCAACCTCGATATCGATTACTTTGTCGATTTGAATGCCCATTCTATCCAGAGCCTCGGCCTGAGGAATCGTGCGCGGAAAACCATCCAACACAAAACCGTTATTGCAGTCATCCTGAGCTAAACGCTCTTTGATAATGCCAATAACAACCTCATCGGGAACAAGTTTGCCCGAATCCATAAAGGATTTTGCACGAACTCCCATTTCAGTGCCGCTCTTCAGCGCTTCACGGATAATGTTGCCCGTTGAAATAGCGGGAATGCTTAAACGCTCACAGATAACCTCTGCTTGCGTACCTTTACCGGCACCTGGGGCGCCGAGTAATATGAGTTTCATTATTCTCTCACTCCTTATCAATCAAGGAAGCCTTTATAGTGGCGCATCATCATTTGTGATTCCATCTGCTTTACTGTCTCGAGCGCAACACCAACCAAAATCAGGATTGATGTACCGCCGAGTGACATGTTACGCATGCCGGTTGCGGCACCGAAACCAATCGGCAGCAGAGCGATGACTGCAAGGAACAATGCTCCAATTAAAGTGATCTTTGAAAGAATCTTCGCAATAAAGTCAGAGGTAGGCTTACCCGGGCGTATACCTGGGATTGTGCCGTTGTTCTGACGAAGATTATTGGCCATCTCTATCGGATTATACTGAATTGTTACATAGAAATATGCAAACATGATAATCAATAAGAAATAGACGAACGAATACAGCCAGCCCGATGATGAAAAAGCATCAAAAAAGCTTTTCCAGAAACCGGTTGTAACCTTATTGCCAAGGAACAGCTGAATCGTACTTGGGATGGAAAGAATGGAACTTGCAAAAATAATTGGCATAACGCCTGACATACCAACCTTAATCGGAATATGACTGCTTTGGCCGCCATACATCTTTCTGCCGACTACGCGCTTTGCGTACTGGACAGGGATGCGGCGCTCCGCGTCATTCATAAACACAATCACCCAGATTACTGCAAGGAAGATTACAACAAACAGGGGGACAAATAGATAATACTTGCCGTAGTTCGCAGGATCCTGGTTTGCAGACTGAATATACTTTGTAAGTAAGTTGATCGTGTGCGGCATTCTTGCCACGATACCGGCGAACAGTAAAATTGAAATACCATTGCCAATACCTTTTTGGTTGATTTGTTCGCCCAGCCACATCATCATTGCAGTACCTGCGGTAAACACCATAATGATAACGAACGCTGCGAACACTTGCTGCCAACCGCTTGTGTACTTTGCGATTGGAGTACCTTGATAGGAACTATTACGCAAATAGAAGAAATATGCAGTACCCTGAATCAAGCCCAGAGCAACAGTGACATAGCGGGTGATTGTGCCGATTTTCTTACGACCCTCTTCGCCCTCTTTTGCCAATCTCTCCAACTGCGGAATTGCAACCGTTAAGAGCTGCATAATAATAGAACTGTTGATGTACGGGGTGACGCTCATTGCAAACAGTGTTGCGTTTGCAAAAGCGCCTCCGGACAGCATATCAAGATAACTCAGCGCTGAACCGGTCTCGTTCACCGTGCTCATCAGTCCTTTTAAGGCGGTGACGTCGAGGAACGGAACCGGGATAACTGCGCCGAAACGGAAAACAACGATAATGAACAGTGTAAACAGAATCTTCTTGCGAAGATCGGGGATTCCCCAGGCATTCTTAATTGTCTTAAACAACTTAGATCACCTCTGCCTTCCCACCCGCGGCCTCTATCTTCTGCTTAGCCGCTTCAGAATAAGCATTAACCTTTACTGTCAGTTTCTTTGTAAGACTACCGTTACCAAGGATCTTAATCCCGTCGCAGCATGTCTTTACGATTCCCGCATCAATCAGTGCCTGTGCATCTACGACAGTATCGTTCTCGAATTGATCGAGTGTGCCGACATTAACCGCAATGATGACTTTGGCAAAAATATTATTGAAACCTCTTTTAGGAATACGTCTTTGTAAAGGCATTTGACCGCCTTCAAAACCTGGACGCATGCCTCTGCCTGCTCTGGCCTTTTGACCCTTGTGACCTTTGCCGGCAGTTTTTCCTTGACCTGAACCATGTCCTCTGCCGATACGCTTAGGCTCCTTTGTAGAACCTGGTACCGCAGATAGTTCGTGCAACTTCATTTACTCGCACCTCCTTGCTTACGCTTTGCTTACCTCGATGAGGTGGATAATCTTGGCCACCTTGCCTTTGGTCTGCTCATTTTCGGGCTGAATCGAAGAATCGTTCACTTTGAAAAGACCAAGGGCTTGGGCGGTTGCAATCTGGTCCTTTTTGCTGCCGATAAGACTTTTTACCAGCGTAACTTTAAGCTGTGCCATATTGCTACCCCCTTATTATAGAATATCTTTTACCGACTTGCCACGTGTTGCAGCGACTTCACCGGCTGTACGCAACTTAGACATACCGTCTAAGGTTGCTCTAACTACATTGCATGGATTGTTGGAACGCAGAGCCTTTGTTCTGATATCTCTAATTCCAACAGCTTCAACTACCGCACGAACCGGGCCACCAGCAATAACGCCGGTACCAGGAGCGGCAGGCTTCATCAAAACTCTGCCGGCACCGTAAACACCGATCATTTCGTGAGGGATTGTGGAACCACGCATTGAAACCTTAATCAGGTTCTTCTTTGCGTCCTCAATGCCCTTACGGATTGCATCGGGAACTTCACCCGCTTTGCCGATACCGAAGCCAACTGTGCCGTTTCCGTCGCCCACTACTACAAGAGCAGCAAACTTGAAAATACGACCGCCTTTTACGGTTTTGGATACACGATTAATAGCAACTACATGTTCTTTGAGTTCCATAGATGTTGCGTCAATTCTAGCCAAAAGTATTCCTCCTTCTTAGAACTTGAGGCCGCCCTCACGGGCGCCTTCGGCCAGCTCTTTGACGCGGCCGTGGAAAATATAGCCGCCGCGGTCAAAAACGACCTCGGTTATGCCCTTTTCAGCGGCACGTTTGGCAATAAGCTCGCCAACTTTACGTGCGGCTTCTTTGTTTCCGCCATTACCATTGAAATCTTTGTCCAGTGTGGAAGCTGCTGCAACAGTAACTCCCTTAACATCGTCGATAATCTGGGCGTAGATGTTGGTGGTAGAGCGAAATACGTCCAGGCGTGGGCACTCTGTTGTACCCGTGATTTTACCGCGCACCCTGCGGTGACGGTTAAGCCTGGCTTTGTTTGTGTCAGTCTTATTCACCATTAGTTATTCACTCCTTACTTACTTCTTAGCGCCCTTACCGGCCTTGCCTTCCTTATGACGGACAAATTCGCCAACATAACGGATACCCTTGCCCTTATACGGCTCCGGCGGACGTTTTTCACGCACTTCTGCGGCAAACTGTCCAACCTTTTGCTTGTCTTGGCCAGAGATTGTAATTTTGTTAGCAGTTGGGCACTCGATGGTAATCCCATCGATCTCCGGAACAATAACCTGATGAGAATAACCAAGATTCATCACTAGGTTGCTGCCCTGCTTAATCACACGATAACCAACGCCAAGAACGTCAAGCTCTTTTTTGAAGCCCTCTGTTACACCAACAACCATGTTATGGATGAGTGTGCGGGTTAAACCGTGCAGGGATCTGTTCTCTTTTTCGTCGTCAGGACGGGTAACGATTGCCTCGTTGCCGTCAACAGAAACACTCATGTTTGGATGAATCTTCTGTGTAAGAGTACCCTTGGGTCCCTTCACTGTGATGACGTTGCCGTCAACCTGTACGGTGACGCCAGCGGGAATATTTATGGGTTTTCTTCCAATTCGTGACATTACTGCACCCCCTTGTTACCAGATAAATGCGAGGACTTCGCCGCCGATATTCTCTTTGCGGGCCTGACGATCAGTCATAACGCCCCTTGAAGTAGAAATAATAGCGACGCCAAGGCCCTTCATGACCTTTGGCAAATCCTCAGCGTTGGAATAAATGCGAAGGCCTGGTTTAGAAACCCTGCGCAGACCATTAATGGCGGTACTTTTGTTTTCGCCATATTTGAGATTAACCTTAATAATGCCTTGTTTGCCGTCCTCTACTACCGTATAGTTCTTTACATAACCCTCATCAACAAGAATCTGGACAATGGCCCTTTTCATGTTAGAAGCAGGAATGTCAACCGAATCATGCTTTGCAGAATTTGCATTGCGAATACGGGTGAGCAAATCAGCAATCGTATCTGTAATCTGCATACCGTTACCTCCTTTGCTAAGCTTTACCAGCTGGCCTTTTTCACGCCCGGAATCTCACCTTTGTGAGCAAGTTCCCTAAAGCATATACGGCAAATTCCGAACTTGCGAAGGTAGGCATGCGGCCTGCCACAGATTTTGCATCTGTTATATTCGCGAGATGAGAATTTTGCTACTTGCTGCTGTTTGATTTTCATCGAAGTTTTGGCCACAATATTCCCTCCTTATTTCGCAAACGGGGCGCCCATGAGTTTTAAGAGCTCTCTGGATTCCTCGTCGGTGTTTGCGGTCGTTACGAAACAAATATCCATTCCGCGGACCTTGTCAATCTTATCGTATTCGATTTCAGGGAAAATAAGCTGCTCTTTAATGCCCATGTTGTAATTGCCGCGGCCATCAAATGAGTTCGCATTGATTCCTCTGAAGTCTCTTACGCGCGGGAGGGCAACATTGAAGAGCCTGTCAATAAACTCGTACATTCTGTCGCCTCTGAGTGTTACCTTAACGCCGATACTCATGCCCTCACGGAGCTTGAAGTTCGCAACTGACTTTTTTGCTTTGCAAATCAGCGGCTTTTGACCGGTGATTGTGGAGATATCAGTTGTAATAGCGTCAATAATCTTAGAATTTTCTTTTGCCTCGCCGGCGCCTACATTGATGACTATCTTATCAAGCTTTGGAATCTGCATAACACTCTCGTAAGAGAACTTCTTCATCAGTGCCGGTGCGACGTCTGTTTTGTAATAGTCCTTAAGTCTGGCCATGTCGTTTTTTCCTCCCTTACAGCGCTTCGCCGCATTTAGTACAAATGCGTTCCTTGGTGCCGTCCTCATAAATCTTATGTGAGACACGTGTGGGTTTGCCGCAGCGAGGGCAAACAACCTGAACCTTGCAGGCGTACATGGCGCCTTCGGCTTTGATTATGCCACCCTGATCACCCATCTTGCGGGGCTTAACATGTTTTGAAACCATGTTGCGGCCCTCAACGATGACCTTGCCCTCTTGGGGGCTCACGGCTAGAATCTTACCTTTCTTGCCGCGCTCTTTGCCATTAAGAATGATGACAGTGTCACCCGTTTTTACATGAACTTTTTTATTCATCAGTGAGCACCTCCCATCATAGTACTTCAGGGGCAAGACTTAAAATTTTAAGATAGTCTTTTTCACGCAATTCTCTGGCCACTGGCCCAAAAATACGCGTTCCCCTTGGGTTTTTATCGTCTTTGATGAGGACAGCCGCATTTTCATCAAAGCGGATGTATGATCCATCATCACGGCGAACGCCGAAAGCAGTGCGAACAATGACCGCCTTAACGACTTCGCCTTTTTTAACTGTACCGCCCGGTGCCGCCTTTTTAACGGAAGCGACAACGACGTCACCTATATTGGCATACCTTCTGCCGGTACCGCCAAGAACGCGGATGCACATAAGCTGCTTCGCGCCGGTATTGTCGGCAACATTAAGGTAAGTCTGCTGTTGTATCACAGTGCGTTCCTCCTTTGCTTAAAGCCAAATCTATTTGGCTTTCTCTATAATCTCGACGAGACGCCATCTTTTTTCTTTGCTGAGAGGACGGGTCTCCATCACACGCACGCGGTCACCGATTGTGCATTCATTATTCTCATCATGTGCCTTCAGCTTCACGGTACGCTTGATAATTTTTTTGTAAAGCGGATGCTTTACGCTGTTCTCAATCGCAACTACGATAGTCTTATCCATCTTGTTGCTGACGACCTTGCCAACCTCTGTTTTTCTAATATTTCTATCGCTCACAGATTAATCCTCCCTTCCGTTACGCATTTGCGCTGCCCTTGATTTCATTCTCGCGCAAAACTGTCTTTACACGAGCGATATCCTTTTTAACAGCAGAAATACGCATCGGGTTATCGAGCTGATTAATGGCAAGCTGGAAACGCAGGTTGAAAAGCTCGGCCTTGAGGTCCTTAAGCTTACTTTCAAGCTCTGCTGTGGTTAATTCTTTGACTTCTGAGGCCTTCATTACTGCTCACCACCCGTTTCTTCCTTCGTAACAAACTTACACTTAATCGGCAGTTTGTTTGACGCCAGACGTAAAGCTTCTTTTGCGGTTTCTTCTGAAACTCCGCCAATTTCGAACATTACTCTGCCCGGCTTAACGACTGCGACCCAATACTCCGGTGAACCTTTACCGGAACCCATTCGAGTTTCAGCCGGTTTTTCCGTAATTGGCTTGTCTGGGAAAATCTTAATCCATACCTGACCAAATCTTTTGCAGTAACGTGTCATAGCAACACGAGCTGCTTCTATTTGGTTTGATGTGATCCATGCCGGCTCTAAGGCTTGAAGGCCAAAATCGCCGTAAGTTACCTTATTACCGCGGTAGCATTTGCCGGTTAAACGGCCACGATGCACCTTGCGGTATTTTACACGCTTCGGCAACAGCATTATTTACTGCCTCCTTCCTTACGAGGCTGACGGTTGTCCTGGAGAACCTCGCCTCTGTAAATCCAGACCTTAACACCAATGCGGCCATATGTTGTGGCAGCCTCGGCAAAGCCATAATCAATGTCAGCTCTAAGAGTCTGAAGTGGAATTGTACCATCATGGTACTGCTCGCGTCTGGCAATTTCTGCACCGCCCAAACGACCGGACACCTGGGTTTTGATACCCTTGGCGCCAAGCTTCATGGCGCGGCCGATGCACTGCTTCATGGCGCGGCGAAAGGAAATTCTCTTTTCGAGCTGTTGTGCAATATTCTCAGCGACAAGCTGAGCGTTTAAGTCAGGTGACTTAACCTCTACGATATTGATCGTAACTGGCTTCTTAAGAATACTCTCGCACTGAAGGCGGAGTTTCTCAATTTCTGTGCCACCTCTGCCAATAACCATTCCTGGTTTTGCGCAGTGGATATGAACGCGAACCTTAGAAGCATCACGCTCAATTTCAATTTTTGGTATGCCTGCTGGTGCAAGTTGCTTTTTCAGCACTTTACGCAGGTTGTAGTCTTCAACAAGAGTATCGCCGAAAACGTTGTCCTTCGCGAACCAACGGGAGTCCCAATCTTTAATTACGCCCACGCGAAACCCGTGGGGATTTATTTTCTGGCCCATAGTTTACCTCCTCTTCTGCCTTATTCTTTTTCCTTGAGCACGAGGGTAACGTGCGAAGATCTTTTTTCAATTCTAAACGCGCGACCCTGCGCTCTCGGACGAATGCGCTTGAGGATCGGGCCCGGACATACGAAGCATTCTGCTACGTAAAGTCTGGAAACATCCATATTGTGGTTATTCTCAGCATTTGCCATGGCCGACTTTAATAACTTGATAAGATATTCGCTGGCGGCCTTTGGTGTATTCTTGAGGATAGCCATTGCAACGTCTGCCGGCTTGTTGCGAATGATGTCAAGCACGATCTCGACTTTGCGGGGAGAAATGCGGGCATACCTTAAATAAGCCCTTGCTTCCATGCTATACACTCCTTTCAGCCGCTATTTTGTCGGCGCTGATGTTTTTGAACCGGAATGTCCCTTAAAGGTTCTGGTAGGGGCAAACTCACCGAGTTTGTGGCCGACCATATCTTCTGTAACATAGACCGGAACGTGTTTGCGGCCGTCGTGGACCGCGATTGTGTGACCAACGAAATCAGGGAAAATAATGGAGGCTCTGCTCCAGGTTTTGATGATTTTCTTTTCGCCGGCCGCGTTCATTTCTTGAATCCTTTTAAGCAGCACAGGCTGTACATAAGGACCCTTTTTTATGCTTCTGCCCATAGTTCATAAGCTCCTTTCTGTACGCCTTATTTGCCGTTTCTACGCTTAACGATAAATTTATCGGAGCGATTGTGGTGGGCGCGTGTCTTATAGCCAAGAGTTGGTTTGCCCCAAGGGGTAACAGGTCCGGGACGTCCCACAGGAGCCTTGCCTTCGCCGCCGCCGTGTGGATGGTCGTTCGGGTTCATAACAGAACCGCGGACTGTTGGTCGCCAACCCAAGTGACGCTTACGACCGGCCTTACCAAGCTTTACATTCTCGTGGTCGATGTTGCTGACCTGGCCGATTGTAGCCATGCAGTTAACAGGGACGTTGCGAAGTTCGCCGGAAGGAAGTCTTAAAAGTGCCATTCCGTTTTCTTTTGCCATAAGCTGAGCCATGTTGCCGGCTGCGCGTGCTAACTGAGCACCCTTGCCCGGATAAAGCTCAACGTTGTGGATAAAAGTACCGGTCGGGATATTTTCGAGCGGCAATGCGTTGCCGGGCTTAATATCCGCTGCAGTACCGGATACAACAACGTCACCGGTTTTTAGGCCGTTTGGAGCGATGATGTATCTTTTTTCGCCGTCCTCGTACTGCACAAGTGCAATAAAGGCCGAGCGGTTCGGGTCGTACTCGATTGTGAGGACGGTACCCGGTGCGTCAAACTTCTGACGCTTAAAGTCAATAATACGATATTTTTTACGGTTCGCGCCACCGCGGTGACGGACTGTAATTCTACCGTAGCTGTTACGGCCGGACTTGTTACTGGTAGGAGCCAGCAGGCTCTTTTCCGGTGCAACCTTTGAAAGACTGGAATAATCCGTAACGGACATATTACGTCTTGAAGCCGTAGTTGGTTTATAATTTATAATAGGCATTTAGGTTTCACACTCCTCATGATGGCTTTGCGGGGAAATGCCGTTTCCCCATCCTTGCCTCTGCGTTGATTCAGGCAGAGCTTACATCATGCCTTCAAAGAATTCGATAGTTTTGCTGTCGGCTGTTAGGGTAACGATGGCTTTCTTCCAAGAAGGAGTATAGCCTTCGCTTTTGCCCTGACGGCGCATTTGGCCTCTTACATGCAGGGTGTTTACCTTGCTGACCTTAACGCCGAAGAGGGTTGTAACCGCTCTTGCAATATCGATTTTTGTGGCATTTTTGGCAACTTCGAAGGTGTACTTCTTCATGCCAATGCCAGTCATGCTTTTTTCAGTAATAATGGGGCGGATGATAATATCCTGTGCTGCCATTATGCATACACCTCCTCAATCTGAGCTACGGCATCCTTAAGCACGATGAATTTATCGGCATTTAAGATGTCATAGACATTCAAGGTGTTGGCCATTGCAGTTTTTACTCCTTTAAGGTTAGCTGCCGAAGCGATAACCTTTTCGTTCACCTCAGGGAGAACGATGAGGGCCTTTTTATCGGAGCCAAGTGCCTGGAGCATTGCTACGATGGTCTTAGTCTTATAATCATCAAGTGAAATCTTGTCAAGTACGATCATTTCGTTATCGATAACCTTGCTTGAAAGAGCTGACTTCATGGCAAGACGCTTTACCTTTTTGTTTAACGTATAACTATAGTCGCGCGGCTTTGGAGCAAATACGATACCACCGTGAGTCCACTGTGGTGCGCGTGTGGAGCCCTGTCTTGCGTGACCGGTACCCTTTTGTCTCCACGGCTTTCTGCCGCCGCCTGAAACCTCGGCGCGGGTTAGTGCCGACTGTGTGCCCTGACGCTGATTTGCAAGATAGTTCACTACCATATCGTGCAGAACCTTTGCGTTGGGTTCAATTCCGAATATGGCATCGGAAAGGTCAATTTTCTCAACTTCTTTGCCGGCCATATCAAGTACTGCTACTTTAGGCATTACAATTCCTCCTTCCCTTACGCCTTAACGCTGTCATGGATTATTACGATTCCGCCGTTAGGGCCAGGAACTGCACCCTTAATAGCGATCAGGTTGTTTTCAGCATCCACCTTAGCAATGGTTAAATTCTGAACAGTAACCTTCTCGGCACCCAAGTGACCGGCCATTTTCAGACCAGGGAACACTCTTGACGGATCCGAGCAACAACCGTTGGAACCACCGTGGCGGGCAACAGGGCCCGAACCATGAGTTTCCTTCAATCTTTGGAAGTTCCAGCGCTTAATTACGCCGGCGTATCCCTTACCTTTGCTGGTAGCGGTGACATCGACCTTTTCGCCTACTGCAAATGTGTCTGCTTTCACGAGGTCGCCCACGTTATAAGCATCTGTGTCTTTCACCCTGAACTCCCTAAGAGTTCTCTTAGGAGCGACATCCGCTTTCGCAAAATGTCCCTTCATAGGCTTTGTGACTTTCTGTGGTTTCATGTCGCCGTAGCCCATTTGAATGGATGCGTAGCCATCGTTTTCAACTGTCTTCTTCTGTGAAATAACACAGGGACCGGCTGAAACAACGGTTACAGGAATCACATTTCCGTTTTCGTCGAAAATCTGCGTCATGCCGATTTTCTTACCGATAATACCTTTTTGCATTATTTTACCTCCTATGCAGGTTATTGGTTGGCGTGCGCCAACTTGACCTCGGCCACTGGTTGGTTCAATTAGAGTTTAATCTCTATTTCAACACCGGCGGGGAGCTCGAGACCCATCAAAGCCTCAACGGTTTTGTTGGATGGTCTGAGAATGTCGATAAGTCTCTTGTGTGTTCTCATCTCGAATTGCTCACGGCTATCCTTGTACTTATGAACAGCACGCAGAACGGTAATGATCTGCTTGTCCGTTGGGAGCGGGACCGGTCCGGAAACCCTTGCGCCCGTACGCTTTGCTGTCTGTACAATCTTTTCAGCCGACTGATCAACCAACTGATGATCGTAACCCTTGATTCTTATCCTGATTTTCTCCTTGACTGCCACTATAATCGCCTCCTTATTGTAGTTGGCGGGCGGCGTCTTTTAAATCCTAACACTGTGCCGGGTGTTCCCTAATAACACATTTAAAAACCGGATTGACTTTTACAAGTTAATCCGGGTGTCGGCATAAAAAACGTCTGAGCATAATAAGAGCATAGCAATAGAGTAACCAAACCACTATTTTCTTATCGCACGCTCAAAGTATCTGTCGCCCGGTTTAAAATCGGACATACTCCACGGAAAAACCGGCCATTCAGCCGCAACCTCCCGCTTCATCGCATATCTGTCGCAGTCGTGCTTGATTATAATATCATATTAGGGATTGTTATGCAATACTTATTTTCTCTTTTTTGCAAGAAATTTATACCTATTTTTTAGTTAAACTGCTCAAAGCTTTTTCGAATCTAATTTTTTGCGTAAAACTAAATAAAAACGCAGCTCCGGCCGCGCATGCGGCAATGCAAAGCCTTTTGATGAAGCTCGTGACAACCACGGGGCTAATCTTTTTTGCTGCAAAAACAGCGGTGGGACCGTCAGCCTTGCCAATTACACTGACTGCACCTGTCTTGCATGAAAAGATTGATGAAAGCCTGCCGGTCTTTAACAGTGCCGCACATACAACTGCCAACCCGCACAACAGTACTGTAATCACAGCGATAAACCTTTTCATTAAAAAACCTCCATTTACCCATGCACATTACTAATGAGATACCATTCCCGTCTGTATTTACGTTTTATGCATTTTCCGATAATAAAGCACGCATAAAACAGCAATCAGGAATACTACGGCAACGCCCAAAACAATAGGGAGAGTATTGTCTACCCGATAAGTAACAAAAATCGCAGTCGGGCCGTCCGCTGCGCCGATGACTCCGATTGAACCAGTACTCCTTTGTTCCAGCGCCGCCTTAATTCCCAGGGCGAGCAATACGGCTGCAGCACAAATCGAAATGAAAATAACCGTCCATTTCTTTTTCATGATACCCTCCATCACGGTTTTTAATTGTTTATAATCATAATAAGCGATTTAACAAAAAAAGCAAATAGATGTATCAAAGAAAAGCCTTGTACTGTTCCCGTTATTCCTCTGCGTTACACGAAATTCTTCCAAATCTCGTTTTTAGTCATATAAGGTTTGGCTTGCTCAAAGGTTAGTGTTAGTGTTACAAGGTGCTTTTCCGGACTGGAAATCTGTATACTGAACCCAACGCCATCGTCAGTGAAATAAATCGCATTGGAATCCATCCCCGATTTAATCGCCTTGGCGGTCAATGCCGAGGCAATGTCTGCGCTCTTCTGTTCTTTTGCCGCCCTCTCCAACGCCTTGTACAGGGTGTCATTTTTAACTATCAAGTCCGCAGCCTGTACGGATGCACCAGTTTTTAAGTTGATGTTCACCGTGCGCAGCACGCGCTCGGCTTTCGCTTTTGGGGACAGAGTGGTATATTCGTTAAAGCCCACACTGATAAAGTTCTTTCCATGATAAGTTACGTCGCCATTTACCTTTACTGTTGTCTTTGCGCTCTTCTTGCCGGTTCCCAGGGAATTAATCGTTTTCAGCGCGCATTTTTTCAAGTCTGCGTTTATTTTATCAATATTGGCAGTGTTCCCGACAAGTTGGGGATAAGCGGCTGTATATACCATATTATCTTGCTTATATTTGTAATCAGCAGTTTTAATTTGATAATTCTCTCCATTTTTACCGACCACTTCTACCGCGCTGGGAGTTTTAGAAGTTGTGCTGCTTGAAGTTGCTTTGCTTGAGGCCCCAGCGCTTGAAACAGGTTTGTTTTTCTCACTTGACACGCTCGACACACTGGATACGGTGCTTTGACTGGAAGCAGTCTCACCGCTGCAGGCTGCAAATGTAAATGCCATTGCCATTGCGCAGGCAACAGCTAAAATCTTTTTCATGTGAATTTACGTCCTTCTTTTAATAAAATATTTTTACCATAATAACACAATTGATATAAAAGAGCAAATTACAAAACTGTTGCAAAACGGCAGGCTAAACCGCAATAATCAACACCTATCCTATATTGTATTAGTGTGGAGTTTTTTCCGAAATTATTCAATTACAGTGCTGTTCGCTCAAAATTAAGGTTTGAAATGCTGCCTCGTCATATTTTCAAATCCGTGGCAACCGCATTGCTGCGGATAAGTCGCGACCATAAAAAAACAACCGCAGAAAATCCTCCGCGGTTGTTTGCATAATTGTTCATTCTATTTAGTATGATTTGCCCCAATAGACCATTGCCTTGGCGGGCTTGCCGCAGCAAACGCAGGTGTCGCCGATTTGCTCCTGCTCAAACGGCATGCAGCGTGAAGACACACCAGCAACTTCCTTGAGCTTTTCCTCACAGGCAACGTCACCGCACCACATCGCTTTAATGAAGCCAGGCTTATTGTCGGCGATATCTTTGAGTTCGTCCATGCTTGTCGCCGGGTAAGTCATGCTCTCGCGGCGGGCAAGTGCTTTGTCGTAAATACCCTGACGAACTGCTTCCAGCTGCTCAGTAATTGCATCTTCAAGGTTGTCGAGCGACACAAATACCTTTTCTCTGTCACTGCGGCGTACCAAAACGCACTGATTCTTCTCCATATCCTTCGGGCCAATTTCAAGGCGGAGCGGAACACCCTTCATTTCATACTGGGCAAACTTCCAACCCGGTGACTGCTCAGACTCGTCAATTCTAACACGAAAGTTCTTTTTCAGTCTTGCAAGCAGCTCGTGTGCCTTATCGAGTACGCCCGGCTTATGCTGGGCAATCGGAAGGATAATCACCTGAATCGGTGCAACGGCAGGGGGTAAAACAAGACCGTTGTCATCGCCGTGGGTCATGATGATGCCGCCGATGATTCGGGTGCTCATGCCCCATGAAGTCTGGAACGGATGACAGCTGGAATTATCCCTGCCCTGGAACGTTACGTCAAATGCCTTTGCAAAGCCGTCGCCAAAATAGTGGCTGGTACCGGACTGCAAAGCCTTGCCGTCGTGCATCATGGCCTCAATGGTGTAAGTGGCCTCCGCACCGGCAAATTTTTCTTTATCGGTCTTGCGTCCCTTTATGACAGGGATGGCAAGATCATTTTCACAAAAGTCGGCGTAAACCTTGAGCATCTGCTCGGTTTCGGCTTTAGCCTCCTCCGGAGTTTCGTGCATTGTGTGGCCTTCCTGCCAGTGGAACTCAACTGAGCGCAGGAACGGGCGGGTGGTTTTCTCCCAACGAACGACGGAACACCACTGATTGTAGAGCTTAGGCAGGTCGCGCCAAGACTGAATGACCTTTGCGTAATGGTCGCAGAACAGCGTTTCCGAAGTTGGGCGCACACACATTTTCTCCTGAAGCTTTTCATTACCGCCCATGGTAACCCAGGCTACCTCCGGCGCAAATCCCTGCACATGATCTTTTTCCTTGTTGAGCAGGCTTTCGGGAATAAACATTGGCATCGAAACATTTTCGTGGCCAAGCTCCTTAAATGTAGTATCGAGAATATGCTGAATATTTTCCCATATAGCCCATCCATAAGGCTCAATAACCATGCAGCCGCGCACACTGCTGTAATCCATCAGCTCGGCTTTTTTTACAATATCGGTGTACCATTTGGCAAAATCCTCCTCCATAGGAGTAATTGCCTCAACCATCTTTTTCTGTTCTGCCATATTAATGACTCCTCTAAATAAAACAATCTGTTTGCGCACACTGTGCCGCCTAAAACCAAAAGATTATTTATTTTTATTGTAAATTATACTACAAATTCTTTATTTGCCGCCCTTTTTTTCCGCTGTGGTTTTGTTGAGTACGACAATAACGAGAAAAATCAAGAGCATAACAATGAAGATACCAAGCATGCCCTTGCCCATGAGTTCAAACGACCTGGCTATATCGCCGTTGTCTACTTTACCAACAAGACCTGTGTATACAACCGCCAGCAAGTTCCAGTTAAACATTGTCAGTCCCCCTTAAGCTAAAAATAATCTGGCGAGCGAAAGGATAATGCCCCCCGCTACAACCGAACCGATTTGGCCGGCCACGTTTGCACCGACCGCATGCATTAGAATATGATTCTGGTTGTCCTCTTTTAGCGCCATTTTTTGAATGACTCTTGCGGACATCGGGAACGCCGAAATACCGGCGCCGCCAACCATCGGGTTCACTTTTCTGTCTTTAGGAAGGAACAGGTTAAGCAACTTTGCAAAAAGCACGCCGCCGATTGTGTCAAACACAAATGCGAACAGGCCAAGGGCCATTACAATCAGCGTATCCTTCGTTACGAACACATCCGCCCTCATTTGGAACGCAATCGTGATACCGAGTAAAATAGTAATGAGGTTCGCGAGCGGACCCTGCGCTGTTTGAGAAAGCGCTTCAAGCCTGCCGCACTCACGGATAAGGTTACCGAACATTAAGAATCCGACAAGCGCGATTGAGTCCGGCGCAATCAGGCCGGCAATCATCGTTACGATAATCGGGAATAAAATTTTAGTTGTCTTTGAAACGGCCTTCGGATTATAAGGCATACGAATCATGCGCTCGTGCTTTGTGGTGACCAGCCTAATTGCCATGGGCTGAATCAACGGCACCAAAGCCATATAGGAGTAGGCCGCCACAGCAATTGCTCCAGTGTACGCACTTTTTAACTGCTGCGCCACCAAAATGGAGGTCGGGCCGTCAGCAGCGCCAATCACGCCGATGGACATGGCATCACGAAGTGGGAAGCCCAGCAGAACGGCAAGACAGACGGTAAAGAAAATACCAAACTGTGCCGCACCGCCAAACAGAAGCATCCGCGGGTTGGAAAGCAGCGGGCCGAAATCAATCATTGCACCAATACCGATGAATAATAGAAGTGGAAAAGCCTCGGAGGCGACGATTCCTTTTTGAAACAACCACTGAATAATTCCCGTATCCCCCAACACGCCGGTATACGGAAGGTTGACCAAAATTGCACCAAAACCCATTGGCAGCAGCAGTGCCGGTTCAAAATCCTTTTTAACCGCCAACCAAATTAACAGGCCACCGATTACCCACATCAATGCCATCTGCCAAGTGATTCCGGTCAGTCCATTAATTAAAAAGCTAAATCCGTTCAACGACTTTAACACTCCTTTTATTTTCAAAAAATAAACATATGTTGTTATTATATCGGAAAGGGGTTGTCTTTTCAAGTAAAAATACAATAAAATCACACAAAGACAGTAAAAAAATCCGCTGTGTAATTCACAGCGGATTTAAAATCAATGTCAGAGTTAAACGTTATCCTCAATGTACTTTACAAGCTCGCCAACTGTTTTAATGTTTTCAATCTCTTCATCGGGAACTTCAAACTCGAACTCATCCTCGATTGACATTAAAAGGTCAACTACATCCAAGGAATCAGCACCTAAGTCATCAGCAATGCTAGTTTCAGGGGTGATTGAATCCTCCTCCACATCAAACTGTTCGCTGAGAATCGCCTTTACCTTTTCAAAAACCATGTCATATCCTCCTTAGAAATCTTAGAAATTTGAGTCATCGCACGCGGAAAACGTTTTTGTTTGTTGTGGACAAAAATATCTTGTATGTGTTACAATTGCCACAGAAAAAACTACATAAATCGCTCCGGGCACTTATTGCCTAACCACATATTATTAGCAAACTTTCACTTTGTCAATATATTTTTAACGTTTTTTTATTTTAAAAGCAGGAAGGATTAAAATGAGCGGAAATCACTTTGCGGTAATTGGCCATCCAATCGCACACACCATGTCCCCTTTTATTCACGCGCGGCTTTTTTTGCTGAGCGGTAAGTTGGCTAGCTACAGTGTTTTTGATATCACTCCTATAGACCTAAAAAATCAAATGCCACAGTTGAGCGCCCTCGACGGCTTTAACATAACTATTCCCCACAAGCAGTCAATCATTCCTCTTTTGGACGAGCTCAATAAAAAATCTTTGTTTTTCAACTCGGTCAACACGGTGAAAAACAACGGTGGCCACCTGATTGGCTTCACAACCGATGGCGCAGGCTTTTGCGGAGCGTTGAACGCCGCCGAAGCGGATTTAAGCGGCCGTACGGTAATCTTAGGTGCAGGCGGCGCAGGCCGCGTGATGGCTTTTGAAGTGGCCTTAAAAGGAGGGTGCGTCACGGTGGCTGTGCGTCCTCACGGTGTCCCTGCAGCGGAAAGGCTGTGCGCGGATATTCGGTCAAAGGTAAAAAACGCTCAGGCCGACTTCTGCTTGCTGGATGAAATCAGCGGCAAGATTGATTTACTGGCCAACGCCACACCGGTCGGGATGTACCCAAACACCGGCGAGTGCCCCGTTTCACAGGAAATCATCAAAAAAGCCGCGTGCGTTTTTGACGCGGTTTACAATCCGAACGAAACAGCGCTTATAAAAACAGCGCGTAAAAACGGCATTAAGACAATCGGCGGCATGAGCATGTTGGTATGGCAGGCAGCCGCGGCGCACGAAATTTGGTACGGCGCAAAGTTTAATCTTGACGATATCAACACGCTTTGCACAGATGCTGTAAACGAAATGAAAAATACGTTCGGCAACATTGTACTCTGCGGCTACATGGGCAGCGGCAAAACCTCGGTCGGCAGCCTTTTAGCCAAAAGTATCGGCCGAACCTTTGTGGATATGGACCAATACATCGAGCAGAACGAGGGCATGCCCGTACAGCAGATTTTCGCCACGCGCGGCGAAATGGCCTTTCGCCGGATGGAACGGGAAGCAGCAAGGGAGCTAAGCCAAAAAAGCGGCCTAATTATCGCGACAGGCGGCGGCACACTCATGAATCCCGAAAATACAGCCGTACTGAAAGAAAACGGCATTGTTGTGCTGCTCGACGCGGAGATAGACGTCCTAAAAAGTCGCCTGAAGGGTGACCGGTCGCGCCCAATGCTCGCAAAGCCGAACCGTGACGAGGTCATGGAGGAGCTTTACCGCACACGCATCGACATTTACCGTGCTGCAGCGGACATTGTCATCCCCGCCGATGCTTCCATCAGTTCAGTGGCGGAAGAAGTAAGAAATGCATTAAAAATCCCGCTTATTCAAAAATAAGCGGGATTTCCTTATTATATTGATATTTAGATGCGATGATCATATTTTGTGATATCATGGAATAACTCACTAAGCTCTTGTGAGTAAATGCAGCAGGCATCCTTGCCGCTGTTCTTCGCGTGATACATGGCAGTATCCGCTTTTGCAAACAGTTCACGGTAGCTTTTCCCGTGCCTGGGATAAAACGCAATGCCAATGCTGCCCGTAATCTTGTAATCTTCATCTTCCCTTGGGTGTGTATTACAGAAAATTTCTTGCAATATTTTAGATTTCCTCTGCACATCTTCAGGAGAAATATCCTTTAAAAAAACAACAAACTCATCGCCGCCGATTCTGCCCATAATGTCGTCCTCACGGAACTGATTTTGTATTTCGGAAGCAATCTCAACAATCACCTCGTCGCCAACCAAGTGACCTAGAGTGTCGTTCACATTTTTAAAATTATCAATATCGATGGTACACAGCGCATGGCAGCTGTTGCTGTTGCTCTCACTAATAGCCTTATCAATCAATGCAGTGGTGGTCACACGGTTGTACAGGCCGGTCAAAAGATCATGCTCTGCTCTTTTCTTTAATGAAATATTTTCTTTTTTCTGCCTGTCAACATCCGTAATAAAGGCAATCATTCTCAGCGGGGCGCCCCTCTTGTCACGGATTACCGTACTGCGCACCCGATACCAATAATAATGATTGTCCACATTTTTAATGCGATATTCGGGGTTTTTGGGGCTCGTGCCGTCAATAAAGCCAAATATATCACGCATAATACGTGCCTTATCCTCATGAAAAATAACATCGGAATGATACAATTTATCCAGAAGGCCATCCACACCGACATCCAAACCAAATCTTTCTACAAACGGATTCGAACAGTAAAGCTCCTGCGTTTGAAAATTATAATCGCAGATTGGGTCTGCTGCCTGCTCCATGATGATGCGGTAGCGCTCCTCACTTACAGCAAGTTCCCGTTCTGCCTTTTTAATAGCATGTAGCTGCTCCCGCTCCCTTTTGAGCGAGCGTCTTTTCTGCGTAATATCTGTTACCATACCGCAAAAATACTCAGTGCCATCTTCCAACGTCATAAGCCGTATGTGACAGTTGGTCCAAATATGGTGACCATCCTTTTTTATCAGCTTCAACTCAAATTCGCTAAAACAGTCTTTTTTTAAGCTGATTGCAAGTTGATGCAAGTCGATTGGAGGGTCATTTTTCAGCACGCTGTTGGACATTTTGCCAAGCAACGCGGTGACTTCGCCTTCCTTGTATCCAATCATTTTATAAAAGGAGTTGCTCGCGTATGCGATTGTCAGAACTGCATCATTTCTACAGCATAGGATACCACTGGCAAGGTGATTGACAATGTTTTCCAAGCTGATTTTATTCACTGCAATTTCATACATTGGCACTCCTTCTTTCTGCATAAGCACTTATAGTTTGATTATTTGATATACTTTTATATTATATCAAATAAATTAGAAACAATCAAGAATTTTCGTATGCTGTCATTGTGTTCACCCTAACCAATATCCGCTCCCCGATAAGCATATACCAAAAAAATCTTGACACCTATTCTAAACTGTACTATGATACACAATAAGATTATTACAAGGGAGTTCCACCATGAGTTTGACCGCATACACAACACGATTTAAAAGCTTTAGCTATCCCCGCTATTTTATGGCGTGGGATTTTTGTGCGTGCAATCAAACAAACTGTGAGCTTTTGTGTGAATGAATATAGCCGTATTTTAACTGAAAACAGGCTGATATTTTAACGGAGCTGGCAGCAGCCCCGTTATTTTTTTACTTATTTTTAATTTGCTTGACTTAAAATTTACATTGGAGGAAAACACATGATTATCATATTGAAACGGGAATGTACGCCACAGCAGGTCACAGAGTTTACAAATTCGCTTAAAAAAGAATACAACATCAAGGTCAACACATGGGTTGGTACACAGAGCACTGTACTCGGTCTGATTGGCGACACCTCCGACATCGATATTGACTTTATCGCCGCACAGGATTTTGTTGAAAGTGTCAAGCGCGTGCAGGAACCGTACAAAAAAGCCAACCGCAAGTTCCACCCGGACAACACCGTTATAACTCTGCCGACCGGTCAAAAAATTGGTGACGGCGGTTTGGCGCTGATTGCGGGCCCGTGCTCAGTGGAGAGCGAGGAGCAGATTTGCGGCGTTGCCGAGCGGGTCAAGTCTGCCGGCGCGCAATTTCTGCGCGGCGGCGCGTTCAAGCCGAGAACCTCACCCTACGCCTTTCAGGGTTTAAAGGCAGAGGGCCTGAACCTTTTGATGGAAGCCAAAAAGAAAACCGGTTTACCGATTGTGACTGAAATTATGAGCGTGCGGCATATCGAATTATTTTTGGAAGACGACGTGGACGTCATTCAGGTCGGCGCAAGGAATATGCAGAATTTTGAGCTTTTAAAGGAACTGGGGAAAACCCAAAAGCCAATCCTGTTGAAGCGCGGCCTGTCAAGTACCATTGAGGAGCTTTTAATGAGCGCGGAGTACATTATGGCAGGCGGCAACAATCAGGTTATTCTGTGTGAGCGCGGAATCCGCACCTATGAAACCTATACCCGAAACACGCTCGATATCTCTGCCATCCCGATACTCAAGAAGCTGTCGCACCTGCCGGTTCTGGTTGATCCAAGCCATGCCTGCGGTATTGCGTGGCTGGTGGAGCCGCTGGCGCTCGCGGCGGTCGCCGCCGGCGCGGATGGGCTGATTATAGAGGTTCACAACAACCCCGCTAAGGCGCTTTCAGACGGTGCACAGTCGCTTACCCCCGACCAATTTGACAAGGTCGTCGCACACGTTCAGGCAGCTGCAAAAGCCTTTGGCCGCAATGTAGATTAGTGTACTAAAGTTTGCTATAATATACGTTAATAACCGGGGACTGGGGGAGTATCAACATGAATAAAAGAATTGTGATTGTCGGCCTCGGGCTGATTGGCGGCTCACTGGCAAAGGCCTTACACAAATACGGCGGCTGCCGTGTTGCGGGAATCGACAGCAACACTGATGTGCTGAAAGCCGCGCTCGACTGCGGTGCGATTGATAAAATCGGAGACGACGAGGATATCCGTACCGCCGATATGCTTTATCTGTGCCTGTACCCTCAGGCGGACATTGACTTTGTCTCGTCACATATCGACCTGATTCCTGCAAACTGTGTGGTAACCGATACCTGCGGAATCAAATCTGAAATCTGTTCGCATCTGCCGCAGATGGCAAAAGTGCACGGTTTTACCTTTGTAGGGGGGCATCCCATGGCCGGCAAAGAGAAAAACGGTTTTGCGGCAAGCGATGCTGATTTATTCGTGGGCGCAAGCTACATCATCGTACCCTGCGGTGCGCCGCAGGCGGCGGTTGACCTACTGAAAGGGGTTGCGGCTGAGCTTGGCTTCAGCGGCACAGTGGTGACCACCCCCGAACACCACGACCAGATGATTGCGTTTACCAGCCAGACGCCCCACGTACTCGCCTGTGCTTATGTGATGAGCCCGCGATGCCCCGAGCACAACGGCTTTTCCGCAGGGAGCTACCGCGACGTTTCACGCGTGGCAAATATCAACGAGCAGCTCTGGAGTGAGTTGTTTATCGACAATCAGCAGGCTCTCGTAGGAGAGTTAAATAATTTAATTACAAATATAACTGAGATAAAGGATGCAGTCGCAAAAAGCGATACCGAAGCCCTGCGCGCACTCCTGCGTAAGGGCAGACTGATAAAAGAAAGGCTTGGTGAATAATGGAACTAACCGTTAAAACCTCTAAAAGCTACAAAATTATCATTGAGCGCGGCTGTATTCACCAAATCGGTGTGTACGCAAAGACGCTTTTCAATCCGGGCAGTAAAGCCGTAATCATCAGTGATACTAATATTCTGCCGCTTTATGGTGTGCGCGTGTCAGCTTCGCTTGAAGCCGCGGGCTTCCCTACCGCAGAGTTCTCTTTCCCCGCTGGCGAGGAAAGCAAACGCCTTTCAACTATTGAAGAAATGTACGCCAGCCTTGCTGAAAGCGGCTTGACCCGCAGTGATTTCGTGGTTGCTTTGGGCGGTGGCGTGACCGGCGACATGGCGGGCTTCGCGGCGGCGACCTACCTGCGCGGCATTCCATTCATTCAGGTGCCGACTTCGCTTCTGGCACAGATTGATTCCTCCGTCGGCGGCAAAACAGCCGTTGATTTGCCGCAGGGCAAAAACCTGGTCGGCGCGTTTCATCAGCCGAGCCTTGTACTGATTGACCCCGACACGCTGAACACCCTGCCGCCGCGCTACTTTTCCGACGGAATGGGCGAAGCGATTAAGTACGGCTGCATCCGGAGCCGCGCCCTGTTTGATATGATTTGCAAAGAGGATATTCATCAAAATATTGAGGATATGATTTACCGCTGCGTGGATATCAAGCGTGAGGTGGTCGAACGCGACGAGTTTGACACCGGCGAGAGGATGCTTTTAAACTTTGGCCACACCTTTGGCCATGCGCTCGAAAAGTTGTATGATTTTTCTAAGTTATCCCATGGCGAAGCAGTTGGAATCGGTATGGTTATGATGGCAAAATGCGGCGAGGGTGCGGGAATCACCAAGGCAGGCGCCACTGAGGAAATTAGTACCGCGCTGAAAAAGTACGAACTTCCGGTTGCCGATGAGATGGCGGTAGAAAAAATACTGAACGCTACCGCGCTTGACAAAAAAAGCAGCGGCGGCATGATCAGTCTAATTATGTTAAAAGAAATCGGGGAGGGATTTGTCGATAAAATCCACCGTGACCGGTTTGCTGAACTGACCGGGGTGCTGTGATGAGCAGTGTGAAAATTTATCCGTCGGTATTAAACGGAAGAATCAGCGTACCGCCCTCAAAAAGTGCGGCGCACCGCGCGGTTATCTGCTCGGCACTTGCAAACGGTTCGGATATTTTCCCCACAGGCACGAATTTGAGTGACGATATCACCGCGACAAACCTTGCAATGAAAGCACTTAAAAAACATAGCGGCACAAAAATACGAATTGACTGCTGTGAATCCGGCTCCACTTTGCGGTTTTTGATACCCATTGCGGCGGCGTTGGGTATCAACGCCGAATTTATCGGCCATGGGCGGCTGCCCGAACGACCAATCGGCGTTTACCTCGACTGTCTGCCGCGGCACGGCGTTTCGTGCAAAACCGCGGGCGGATTGCCGCTTGTGATTAATAGGCAGCTGACGCCGGGTGAATTTATCCTGCCGGGAAATGTCAGCTCTCAGTTTATCACGGGCTTGCTGCTCGCGCTTCCGCTGCTGAACGGCGACAGCGTACTGAAGCTCTCTTCCCCACTCGAAAGTGCGGGATATGTTGATATGACAATTGAAATCATGCATAACTTCGGCGTTACGGTCAGTATAATGGAAAACGGATGGCGGATTCCGGGCAATCAGGCGTATAAGCCGTGCGGTTACCGTGTGGAACGTGACTGGTCACAGGCGGCGTTTTTTCTGGCGGCGGGTGCGCTCGGCGGAAAAATCGAGTTAGAGGAACTGAACCCAAACTCCTGTCAGGGTGACCGAGCCGCTGAAAAGCTCTTTCAAGCGTTCGGCGCAAAAACAGAATGGAAAGATTCCGTTTTATCCGTTGCCCCCCATCAATTAAATGGCATCGAAATTGACGCTTCACAAATACCCGACCTTGTACCGATTTTGGCGGCAACCGCCGCGCTGAGTAACGGACAAACGAGAATTTACAACGCACAGCGGCTGAGAATCAAAGAAAGTGACCGTCTTGCCGCCATGGCCGACGGCTTGACAAGGCTCGGCGGCAAGGTACGACAAACAGACGACGGGCTAATCATAGACGGCGTTGCCAAACTACACGGCGGCGAGGTCGAAGGCTGCAACGATCACCGCATCGTCATGGCCTTTGCAATTGCAGCACTGAACGCGGACGGCTGTGTAACCATCAGCGACGCACAAAGTATTCAGAAAAGCTATCCGGCCTTTTTTGAGGATTATAATAAGCTTGGAGGGAACGCTAATGTCGTCAACTTGGGGTGAAAAAGTAAAAATATCCATTTTTGGCGAGAGCCACGGCAAAGCAATCGGTGTGGTGCTGGACGGTCTGCCCGCGGGCGAGGCGCTTGACCTTAACGCGATAATGGTACAGATGAGCCGCCGCGCGCCGGGTCGGGATTTAACCAGTACGCCGCGAAAAGAAAGCGACCTGCCGCAGATTGTCAGCGGCGTGTTAAACGGCAAAACAACCGGCGCGCCGCTGTGCGCGTTGATAGAAAACACGAACACCAAATCCGGCGACTACGATAATTTAAAGTTCGTTCCACGCCCGGGGCATTCGGATTACCCCGCGTTTCTGCGTTACAATGGCTTTAACGATGTGCGCGGCGGGGGCCATTTTTCCGGTCGGTTAACAGCTCCGCTTGTCTTTGCCGGCGCAGTCTGCCGCCAGATTTTACAACGCCGCGGTGTTTTTATCGGCGCGCATGTTTCCGCCATCGCGGACGTGAACGATACTCCATTTAATCCCGTCGATATCCCCGAAAGTCTGCTGCTCAACTTATCCTCCACTTATTTTTCAGTGATAAACAAAGAAGCGGAACAAAGAATGCGCGATAAAATTGAGGCGGCGCGTGTGACGCAAAACAGCGTGGGCGGCGTAATCGAATGCGCGGCAATTGGCGTTCCCCCAGGAATCGGCAGTTCAATGTTCGGCGGAATTGAGCCGATTTTATCCTCTATTTTATTTGCGGTTCCCGCCTGTAAAGGGGTAGAATTCGGCGCAGGCTTCGGCGCTGCCGGGATGCTTGGCAGTGAGAATAACGACGCCTATTATTATGACGGTGATACGGTCAAAACCAAAACCAACAACGCGGGCGGAATCCTCGGCGGTATTTCGACCGGAATGCCGATTTTATTCCGGGCGGCATTCAAGCCAACTCCGTCCATCTCATTGGAGCAGGACAGCGTTGACCTGATTGCAAAAACTGATGCGAAGCTGAGCGTTCACGGCCGACACGACCCCTGCATCGTTCCCCGCGCCGTACCTGTGGTGGAAGCCGCGGCGACAATCGCGCTGATTAACCTAATGAATCTATAAATCGAGGTAAACAAAATGACACTTGATGAAATTAGAAATAAGATAGATGAAATAGACGCAAAGCTGCTGCCGCTTTTTATGGCGCGAATGGACTGCGCCAAACAGGTTGCGGCGGTGAAAAAGGAGCAGAAGCTCCCCGTGTTCAACGCGGAGCGCGAGCAAGTAATTTTAGACCGCGCGGCGGGTAAAGCCGGCGAGTACGCCGGAGAAGCACGCATTCTTTACTCTAACATGATGGACATGAGCCGCTCCTTACAGCACAATTTACTCGGGAGCGGGAGTGAGCTTCGCGAAGAGATTCACACAGCAGACACCGCGGGAAAGGTGGGGAAAATTGCGTGTCTTGGCGAAATCGGCTCGTTTTCCCACGAGGCGCTCATTCAGCTTTACCCAAAATCGGTACCGCAATTTCATCCGAACTTTGACGGAATTTTCGCAGCGGTGGAAAGCGGCAGTGCGGATTTAGGGCTGCTGCCGGTCGAAAACTCCTCGGCGGGCTCGGTCAGTGAAGTCTACGATTTAATCTTAAAATACCGTTTTTACATTGTTGCAGCAACATCACTACCGGTACATCACTGCCTTGCGGCGGCAAAAAAGGTGGATTCCCACAGCATTTGCACGGTGTACTCGCACCCACAGGCGCTGTCGCAGTGCTCAGGCTATATTACAAAGAACGACCTGCATGCGCAGCCCTGCTCCAGTACGGCGGCTGCGGCCCAGATGGTCGTGCAGCGGCAGGAGGCAGGCATCGCCGCCATCTGCTCGGAGTACGCGGCCTCACAATACGGAATGCATATCTTAGAGCGTGATATACAGAACAGCTCAAACAACTGCACGCGCTTCATTGTAATCAGCCGCCGCCTGTTCATTCCCGACGGCGCGCAGAAAATAAGCCTTTGCTTTTCGCTTTTGCACAAAACCGGCTCGCTTTACAGTGTGCTTGCACGCTTTGCAGCGGCCGGGCTGAATCTGACGAAAATTGAAAGCCGCCCGATTGCGGGCAAAAACTTCGAGTACGATTTTTACCTCGACTTTACCGGCAATGTACGTGAGGAGCACACGCTCAATTTAATTTCTGCACTCTATGACGAACTGCCAAGATTTTCATTTTTGGGCAACTATATTGAGAACGAATAAAAACATATATAGACAAAAAACCCGCCGTGCTGATTTTTCAGCGCGGCGGGTTCTTTCCGTGGTATGTGGTTACATAGTATGGTCACTTCACGTAGTGTTCCAATTCTTCCCCCTGATAAGCAAGCAACCAATGATACGGCTGCAATTCTTTTATAGTTTTGAATTGCAATGAACCATCTTCCGTTGTGATTCCCGCTTGGACTTGTTCTCCCCAATAAAGCAATCGTTCCTGGCAAATGCCGCAGGGCGATAGTACCTTAAATTCCGAATTTTCATTATCACGTGCAACGCAAAGTGAGTGGGTGATTCTTTTATTGTATTTTTGTGCTTCACACATCGCACCTGTTTCCATACAAAGCGCAGCGCCACCATTCGCACACTCAAGCGCAACACTAATGAAAAATTCATTATCATCCGTACGCATAATCGCTGCACCGCCCCAGCCAACGGGGAATCTCCGTTTTACAAATTCTGTAACTTCTCGGTACATTTCCTGTTCTATATTCATCCTCTTAACCTCACGTTATTAAACCGTTCCCAATCGCTTTTTATTTCAGTTCAGCGGCAAGGGCAACCCAGCCCTTTTCCGTTTTGCGATTGATGATATTGAACTTTTTCTCAACCACATCGAGGACATCCTGTTCACGCGTGTCGATAATACCGCTCATTAGGAAGATGGTGTCGCGGTGCATAAACTGCTCGATATCTTTTGTCAGCAGGATAATGACATCGGCTACAATGTTGGCGACGACAATGTTGTACTTACCGTTGACCTTGTCGGTCAAATCGCCGCAAATTCCAGTGAAGCGGTCGGCGACATGGTTGATTTCGGCATTCTGCACGGCGGTTTTGACGGCAAGCGCGTCGATGTCCACACCGACGGCATTCTTAGCGTCGAGCAAAAGTGCCGCGACGGAAAGGATACCGCTGCCGCAGCCAACGTCTAAAACTTCGAAGCCCGGCTGAACATATTCCTCCAAAAGCTCCATGCAAAGGCGCGTGGTTTCGTGTGTGCCGGTGCCGAACGCAAGTCCGGGTTCAAGGTGCAGTACCTTGCGGTCGCCGGCCTCATACTCCTCTTCCCACGTTGGGCGAATCAAAAGCTTTTGACCCACCTTAATTGGTTTAAAGTATTTTTTCCAATTGTTAATCCAATCCTCCTCCACACAGGGGGCAGTGGTGATTGTGTGTTTGACACCCTCGGCGTTGTAACGCTCACTCAAAAAGGCGATTGCCTCAGCGGGACTCTCCTCGGGGCTGATATAAACATGAATCAGCGCTTTGGTACGGTCTTTTTTCAGCAATTCCTCGTCAATTAAATCAATGTGGGCAATCTCCCACGCTTCTTTTTCCAAATTGGAATAATCCTCAATATAAATTCCGTACGGCACAACCATTTGTGCAATGTCGCCGGCCTTATCCACATCTTTTGCGTCTACCTCAACCGTAACTTCAGTCCAGTCCATAATTTCCTCCGTTATTTCATTTAATATTTATTGTTGCCGCCAATCTGAGGCGCTGAATTCAATCCATTTTTCTTATGCTATTTATTCATTATAACCCATGCCGCTAAAAATTTATAGATTTATTTTGCTCTGTGCGCGAATACACTTGATTAACAATACTCATAAAGGTGTTAATCAAATGAAAAAACGTGTTTTTTATTTTAATGCGGTCATTCTCACTGCTAGCGCGGTTGTTCTGCGTTTGAGCAATATCTGGTTCCGTGTACTTATCTGCGGTAAAATCGGCGCGGCTGGCATGGGACTGTATCAGCTTATTTTGTCCGTATTCATTCTGGGCATAACCCTTTGCACCTCGGGCGTGGGCCTTGCCGTCACACGGCTTGTGGCAGAGGGCCGCGGAACAAGGGGAGCTGTGCGGCGCTGCCTTTTGTGCGCGCTCGCACTCAGCTTTGCGGCAGCGGCGGCGCTGTTTTTCTGGGCAGATTTCATTTCAGTCCGGTTTATCGGCGATCCGTCCGCTTCCATGCCCCTGAAGCTTTTAGCGCCGGGACTGCCGTTTATTGCCGTATGCGCATGCCTGAAAGGATATTTTCTTGCCATACGCAACACCGTTGTGCCTGTGTTAGGTGAAGCACTCGAGCAATTTGTGACAATTGCTGCTTCACTGATTCTGTTCGCAAAAATGAGCAGTCCGCTCAGCGCGCTGATGCTCGGTTCAAGCATCGGCGAAGTCAGTTCCTGCGCTTACATTGTGGTACTGTACCGCATCTTTATTAAAAAGCGCGGTTTTTCCAACAAGAAGGTCAGCGGTGTTTTCCGAAGCATTCTGCACATTGCCGCACCGGTTCTCTGCGGTTCATTTTTCCGCAGTCTACTGAGCAGCACGGAAAACATACTAATCCCACGCGGGCTGAGAAAACACGGTGCGGGCGAAATCGGTGCGTTGGCACAGTACGGTATGATGCAAGGCATGGTGATGCCGATTTTATTCTTTCCATCCGCCTTTTTGAGCGCGTTATCAATGCTGCTTATTCCTGAAATGGCGGAAGCAAATGCCTGTGGGCAAAAAGCGGCAATTCAAAAAGCTGCTGAGCGTGCGTTCCGCTTCACGCTCCTGTTCTCATTCCTGATTACCTCAATCCTAATCGTGTTTGCCGGCGACCTCGGCATGGCGTTTTACGGAAGCGCCGAGGTCGGTAATATTCTGCGCGTGATGGCGCCTATCGTGCCGCTGATGTATCTTGACAGCGTAGTGGACGGTATGCTGAAGGGCCTTGACCAACAGCTCTATTCGCTAAAATACAACTTTAGCGACTCAGTCATGCGCGTTATCCTGATCGCAATTTTGATTCCGTTTTTTGGGATTAAGGCATATATCGCCGTACTTTTTATGAGCGAAATTTACAATGCCTCTCTGAGCATTAACCGCCTGTTAAAGATCACCTCCGTCGAAGTGGACATTGTGGGTTGGATTATCACACCGGCGGTCAGCGCCGCGCTTTTGTACTATGTTTTACTTTTGATTAAAAAACTGACTTGTTTTGGTATTTGACAAAAAGCGACTAAAAAGTTAAACTAATACCTATCTAATGCTATTGAGGTATAAAATGGATAATTTTTGGACGCTATTTTTAGTCTTTACCGTATACAGCTTTATCGGCTGGCTCACGGAAAGTATTTTCTGTTCCGTTCCGGCCGGTAAGTTTATCAACCGCGGTTTTTTAAACGGTCCATTCTGCCCGGTTTACGGTGTGGGCGGGGTGATTGTGGTATCTGTCTTAACCCCGTTTCGGGGTAGTTTAGTCGCCCTGTACATTACGGGCGTACTCATCACCAGTTTGCTGGAATACCTGACCGGCTTCGCACTTGAAAAGATATTTCACACAACCTACTGGGATTACTCCGAGCACAAGTATAATATTAAAGGCCGTGTTTGCCTTGATAACTCCCTTTTATTCGGTATGATGTGTGTGGTCGGTATGGTGTACATCCACCCCGCTCTCATGCGCTTCCTCGGCTCAATTCCGCTAATGGTTCTTCCGTATATTTCTATTGGATTTATGGTTTATTTTATTAGTGATACCATTATCACGGTACACTCTATTATGGAGCTCAACGGGAAGCTTGCCGAATTGCAGCAGGTACTTGATGAAATAAAAGAAAGAGCCTCCGCCGCAACAACGGGGAAAATCGGAAGTTTACAGGCCGCATTTGGCAACCTGATTGAAGATGACACAAGAGTTCGCTTAAACACACTGTTTGAAAAGAAAGAGAAAATCGAAACAGAAATCAAATTTTTTCAGCGCCGCATGATTAACGCTTTCCCTACCATGAAATCCATTCGGAACAATGAATCCTTACAGCGAATGAAAGAAGCGATTCAAAGTAAAGCAAAGAGTATCAAACGGGGATAAGCAAATTTAAAAGAATAACAAACAGGAGGAGGCCAATATGGTCTCCTCCTGTTTGTTATATGAGTAAAACGAAAATTTCAGCATACACACTGTATGCCCCTACTGTACTTTCTTACAGAGCCGCGATGACCTCAACCTCAACAAGCACGTTCTTTGGAAGCTGCTTTACAGCAACGCAGGAACGCGCAGGTTTGCCGGTAAAGTACTTTTCATAGATACCATTAAAAACAGCAAAATCAGACATATCTGATAAAAAGCAGGTAGTCTTGACTGCGTTTTCAAAGCCCGTGCCGGCGGCCTTCAAAACTGCAGCGATATTTTTCATAACCTGCTCGGTCTGAACTGTAATATCGCCCTGTGCAATTTCGCCTGTTGCCGGAACAATTGGGATTTGGCCGCTCAAAAAAGCCATGCCTCCTGCGACAATTGCCTGTGAATAAGGGCCGATTGCGGCCGGAGCGTCCTTGGTTGAAATTACTTGTAACATCATTTTTACCTCACTTTATTTTTTATATACTTTTCATATATAACTATATAACGAAACAAACAATTAGTCCACTGCATTTTTTATACTCTTGCGTGCTGATCGGAAGGTAGAACATATCAAATCATTTGTTCGTTATATATAGTTTAAGAATTAAAAATGTGATAACCTGCGTCGGTAATTGATTTGCGAATCTGATCCAGATGCTCACGGTTCCTCGTTTCGAGGCGAATATGCAGAGAGCAGGCATTCATTCCAGTGTTTTCGCCGCCGCGGTCGTGATGAACGCTAACCACATTGCCACCCAAATTGGCAATAATAGCAGCAACATCTTTAAGCTGGCCGGGTTTATCCACCATATCGATAACAAGGTCGCCCGACCGGCCGGCCTTTAAGAGGCCGCGGCTGATTACCCTTGAAAGAATCGTTACGTCAATATTACCGCCCGATAGCAAACAAACAACTTTTTTTCCCTTGACGTCAACCTTGTTAAACATGGCCGCAGCCACAGCGACCGCGCCCGCGCCCTCTGCAATCATTTTTTGCTGTTCAATCAGGGTAAGAATCGCTGTTGCGATTTCGTCGTCGGTTACGGTGACAACCTCATCAACGTATTTGCTGCATATATCATAGGTCACATCGCCAGGGCACTTTACCGCGATACCATCGGCAAAAGTAGAAACGCACTTGAGTGCTTCCACTTTATTGTTCTCAAGTGCCTTGACCATACTCGGCGCGCCGCTGGCCTGAACACCATACACCTTGCAGTTGGGATTGAGCATCTTCACGGCGTAAGCTACGCCCGAAATCAGCCCGCCGCCGCCCACCGGCACAATGACCGCGTCAACTTCCGGCAGCTGATTCAAAATTTCAAGCCCGATAGTACCCTGCCCGGCAATAACATCCGGATCGTTGAAGGGATGAATAAAGGTGGCACCGCTCTCTTTTTGCAGTTCGCACGCTTTTTGGTAGGCGTCATCATATACTCCCTTAACTAAACACACTTCCGCACCGTAGCTCTTGGTCGCCTCGACTTTGGAAATCGGTGCGCTATCCGGAATACAGATAAGTGACTGGATTCCGTTTTTTGCCGCGGCAAGTGCAACTCCCTGTGCGTGGTTTCCAGCGGAGCAGGCGATAACGCCCTTTGCCTTTTCTTCGTCGGAAAGCTGCGATATTTTGTAGTATGCGCCGCGCACCTTGAACGATCCGGTAATCTGAAGATTTTCGGTCTTTAAGTAAACTTCGCTCTCCGGATTTATCAGTGGTGCATGAATCAAAGCCGTTTCTCGGATTACACCTTTTAAAACATAGGCAGCGTGGTAGATCTTGTCTAAAGTAAGCAAACAGCTATCCCCCAACATATTTTTTATTTGAATTTCAGAATACCGGCGCGGGCAAAACTCACTTCATCATTGCCATTGCACCTGTACGCAAAATTTTAAGCACTCGATATGGATTATATAACTCAATAAAGGAATTAATGGTGGTCGCGTCTCCAGTCAACTCAACAATCATTGAATCCGCTTCGACATTTAGAATATTGGCGTGAAACACGTTTGCGATTTCAACAAGCTTCTCGCTGTTTTGCAGGCTGCGCTCAATCTTTAAAAGCAGATGCTCGCGCACAACTGCCGCTTCGCGGTCAAGTACGGTAACCTCTTCAATATCGACCAGCTTGCTCACCTGTTTATCTACCTGCCGCACAATGCGGTCGTCGCCTGAAACAACAATCAAAATACGGGAATACTCCGTATTTTCAGTCTGGGCCGCTACAATACTCAAAATGTTGTAGCAACGGCGGCTAAACAGCCCTGCGATTCGCAGGAGCACACCCGGGGTATTTCTGGCAAGCACAGATAATACATATTCTTTGTCTGTATTATTATTACTCATCATGCGTCCTCCTCACATTTCCAAAATCGGGTCTTCCACCGAACCGCCCGCCGGAACCATGGGCAGCACGTTCATGTCCGGATCGATATGGCAGTTAATCAGCACCGGTTCATGAAGCGAAAGTGCCTCTTTCAGCACCGGCTCAATGTCATCCTTCCGGTTGATGGTAAACGCTTTGATTCCGAATGCCTGCGCCAGCATTTCATAATTTGTTGTTCTGTCAAGCGTGGTCTGTGAAAAGCGGCCGCCATAAAAGAGTTTTTGCCATTGGCGCACCATGCCGAGGACTGAATTATTAAAAATCAATTCAATGATTGGAATATTGTATTGTGCCGCAGTGGACAGCTCGTTGCAGTTCATATGGAAACTGCCATCACCCGCCATGTTGATGACGTGCTTATCCGGATTGGCAACCTGTGCGCCCATTGCCGCGCCCAGCCCGAATCCCATGGTGCCCAGCCCACCCGAACTGATAAAATGC
Organism: uncultured Caproiciproducens sp.; assembly: GCA_964517505.1. GTDB lineage: Bacteria > Bacillota > Clostridia > Oscillospirales > Acutalibacteraceae > Caproiciproducens. The sequence goes on from CAZFED010000001.1 coordinate 380,161, forward strand.
CTTGGAGAACGAAATTGGTAGAATTGAGCCGTCCACATCTGATGCTGACCGACCTCAGTGACAAGAATCGCATCGGAACCGGTGAGCCTGTCAAGGGTTTCGATTACCTCCTGCGGCGTTACTTCGTAGGGCGTGGAAGCCTCCTGCACAAGTGGGTAAAGCTCTTTCCACTCCGCAATTTGCTCCATCCATTCCTTATGTTGACACTGTGAAAGTAAATCATTCAGGTGCGCAAGAATTTCTTTTGCGTCACCTTTCATTTTAAGGTCAACGTCAATGTTCTTGTTGAATTCGGCGGTATCTATTTCTATTTGAATAATTGGACAATGCTTAGCAAACAGGTTTGCATTGCACAGAACTCTGTCCGAAAAACGCGTCCCCACCGCAATCAGCAGGTCGCAGTTTTTAATAGCAAGCGCAGCCGTGTTTGTGCCGTGCATTCCCAGCATCCCCATGTATCGGTAGTCAGTTTGATCATATCCGCCTTGGCACATGAGGGAAGAAGCAACCGGCGCATCAAGGAGGTCAGCAAACACCTTGAGTTCATCAAAAGCTTCCGCCGCGATTACCCCGCCGCCGGAATAAATGAACGGCCTTTCGCTCTTTTGAAGCATTTCAAGTGCCTGGTCAAATCGCTCCGGGTAAGGGAAGTCGGCTTTCGGCACGGGCATCGAAACACACCGCGGCGTGTAGTCATACTTCTGAGCAGTCACGTCCTTTGGGATATCCACAAGCACAGGGCCTTTGCGGCCTGTTCCCGCGATTAAAAACGCTTTGCGGATGGTATCGGCCAAATCTTCAATATGCTTCACTAGGTAATTGTGCTTGGTAATCGGCATAGTGATTCCAGTGATGTCGACCTCCTGAAAGCTGTCCAGCCCCAAAAGGGCACAGCTCACATTGCCGGTAATGGCGACCATCGGCACGGAGTCCATGTACGCCGTGGCAATTCCCGTAACCAGATTGGTTGCACCCGGGCCGGAGGTTGCGATGCAGACGCCGGTTTTCCCGGTTGAACGTGCGTATCCGTCTGCCGCATGTGCAGCGCCCTGCTCATGGGCGGTGCGAATATGATTGATTTTCTCCTTATACTCGTAAAGCGCATCATAAATGTTGAGAACAGCGCCGCCGGGATACCCGAAAACAGTATCCACACCCTGTTCGAGCAAACATTCCATGATGATTTCTGCTCCTGTTAACAGCATTCGTATTCCTCCTTAAAATATATCTTCCTAAATCGCAATAAAATAAAACAAAAGCCTTCGCCTCCATAATAGAGGCGAAGGCGTTAACTCCGCGGTACCACTCTAATTTGCCGTCAAAAACGGCATCTCGCATGCATCAAACAATGCACTCTCGTTTAACGGTGAGAAGCCGGGCTTACCTACTAAAAACGGTTCAGCAGCCTGCTCTGGGGTGATTTCATGCATACACCGCACCGCCTTTCACCAACCGACGGCTCTCTGTGAACGGAAAAAATGCAGTCTGTCCCCTTCTGCGCATTTAAAATATATTATATTATAGGATAGGATATTCATCACCGCTTGTCAAGTGTTTCTAAATAATTATTTAATCCAATACTCGCTGCCGTCACTTTCTCTGTCCATATAGCCCATTTCAATCAAACCGCGGCGCAGAGTAGAATAGTCGTCCGGGTAGATTTGCTTTAGTACCGAGTTCACGTCCAGCTCGGTGTATTTTTTGTCTTTCTCAAACTGTTCGGCTATTTTTTTGAAGATAACCGCCTTTTTCTTTGCTTTTGAAGAAATAACCTTTAGCTTTAAAGGCTCAAGCGAGCTGAAAACATTCTTTAAAATTTTCTCTTCCTCTTCTGGAGTCATATCAAACGTATCCATCTTTTATCCTCCTGTATTATGTTCGTTCATTGACTTAGATTTTACAACGATTCATGAAAATGTCAAGTACATGCTTATGTTTTAAATAATGTCCATGAACAAAACGCAGCCTTTAGACCTGCTGAGTTAAGTGGGAATTGATAGTGTTTTGCTGCTCTTGCACAGATGTTCAGCTATACACGATTTTAAAAATATTGCTTTGCATATATAAAATCAAATTGATTATAATAAATTAAAAGGAGTGAAAACAATGCTCGACAAAATCGCACTGCTGTTGGTAATTATCGGCGGCATTAACTGGGGTTCAATCGGTATTTTTCAGTTTGATATTGTAGCGTGGATTGGCGGCGGACAAAGTGGAATGGTAAGTCGGATTATTTACGTAATTGTCGCACTCTCTGCAATTTGGTGTATTTCGCTGCTGTTTAAAAATGACGAAGTCACTCATAAATCCTACTAACCAAAGCCCTCCCGTAAAATCGGGAGGGCTTAATTTTTTAAACAATTACTCTTTTTCTTTACCAACGTAATTCATGCCATTCCGGCCGCAGGATTTCTTCCCATCTTTCTTATCCTCGCCCAAACAATTCATGTCATTCAGACTGCAAGTCTTCTCATCATTTTCGGTGTCGCCGTTCATATTCTGAAGTGTATATTTCTTCTCCATGATTTCCTCCTGTTTTCATATATTTGCTTATTATAGGTTAATTTAATATTACCGCTTAATAAGGTTATATTCATTCCGTTCATTTGCAGGACATTTATTCGACGATAAATCATGCAGCAATTCAGCTCAATTATTCAAAATAAAATAACACAAAAGCCACAAACAGCAGGCGCACCGTTCAACCTGAAACGGTGCGCCTGCTGTTATGGTGTATGTGAAAACATGGAGTAAGTAAAAGAAATATTTCTCAGAGCTTTTTCTCTGTAGAAGCTTCCATTGCCGCCTTAATAATTTCCTCCATGCTCTGTTTAGAGCTGGAGCCAATTGCGGCTACGACTGCACCCTCAACCAAGGGACAGTCAATCATTTTAATTTTTTTATCGGGCATATCCTCAAGAACCATTTCGGTCGTCATAACCGCGCTGCCCATATCCATCAGGACAACGACTCCGTCATCGGAATAAACAGATTTAATAGCTGTGCGGATTCTTTCATAGCTCGTGCCAAATGCTCCGTCTTCCAGGCCGCCCGCCACAGCAATCGGTGCATCGTCAGCCATCATTTTCGCCAGCTCCGCAACGCTTTTAGCAAGCTTTTCACTATGCGACACAATAACAATCCCTACCATATTTTCCCTTCCCGAATTAAATCATATCATACTGTTGATTACTTTCAGCATTAGGCAGGAGGATGTTGCTCCAGGGTCCTGATGCCCGATGCTTCTCTCGCCAAGGTAGCTGGCTCTGCCTTTTGTGGCAATAATTGTTTTAGTATATTCCACGCCTTCTTCGGCTGCGCGAACACCTTGTGCAAACGCTGCTTTAAAGTCGTTGTTTTCGGCATAACTTTTCTTCATTGCATTAAGAGCGGGAATCAAAGCATCCAGCATCGTCTTTTCACCCTCATGGGCCTTGCCTCTCATCTCTATTCCCCCGATGGCAGCGTCAAGCGCGGCGATAAAGTCCTCGCCGTCAACCTCTGTTTTACCTCCGATTGCCGCACCGGCTTTCAAAAACGCTGTTCCGTAAAGCGGACCAGAGGCACCGCCAACAGTGGAAACCAGCGTCATCCCGACGGTTTTGAGTATGGTGCCAATATCCTTGCCAGAAAGGTCGGGCAGTTTTTTCTCAACTTCCTTAAAGCCCCTGGCCATATTGATCCCATGGTCACCGTCACCAATCACATTGTCTAACTCCGTTAAAAAATCTTTATCCATTTGAATTTGCTCGCTGATTTGGGTTAATATTTCCACTGCTTTTTTGCTGTCCGTCATAGCCATATTCCTTTCTGAAAACAATACGGCGGAGCGGATGAGCCCCGCCGTACAGAACCCATTGATTATTCTTTGAATGCCGGTGTGTCGGCCTTTTTATCGAGCAGCTCTTTCAGCTCTTCGTCGAGGCGAAGCAATGAAATGGAGAAGCCCGCCATTTCAATGGAAGTCATGTAATTACCGACATAGGTCTTATAAATTTCGATGCCTTTTCCAGTAAGATAATCGTAAACCTTATTATTGATGATGAAAAGCTCCATCAAAGGGGTTGCGCCGGAACCGTTAATCATGACCGCGACTTCTTTTCCGCTGAAATCGATGTCCGCCACAATCTTGTCAAGCAGCAGGGTGACAATTTCGTCCGCACTCTTGATTTTATCTCTATGTGTGCCGGGCTCTCCGTGAATGCCAATACCGATTTCCATTTCGTCCTCGCCAAGCTCAAAACCGGGCTTACCCGCCGCAGGAACGGTACAGGGTGTTAATGCCACGCCCATGGTTCTTACATTGTCAACCACTTTTTGAGCCACGCGATGAACCTCTTGCAGGTCCGCCCCGGTTTCGGCCTTTGCGCCGGCAATCTTGTGGATAAACACTGTACCGGCAACGCCGCGGCGCCCCGTCGTGTAAAGACTGTCCTTTACAGCAACATCATCGTTGGACACAACATATTCCACGTTAATGCCGTCCGCCTGAGCCATTTCAGCGGCCATTTCAAAGTTCATGACATCGCCTGTATAGTTTTTGACTACCATGAGAACGCCCTTATCGGTAGCAATGGCCTTAATGCCCTCGTAAATCTGATCGGGAGTTGGAGAAGTAAACACCGGGCCCGCAACCGCGCAGTCGAGCATTCCCTCGCCCACATAACCGCCATGTGCCGGTTCATGGCCGCTGCCGCCTCCGCTGATAAGGGCAACCTTACCCTCTTTTTTGTGAGTTCTGACAACAACATTTCCGCAGTCAAGCTTTCTGACATGCTCAGGATATGCTTTTACCATGCCCATTATCATTTCCTGTTCAACATTATCAACGCTGTTAATAAACTTCTTCAAGAAAAACGCCTCCTGTCACTACTTTACGATTTTATACTACGGTTGTAACCGTAATCTTATGTTAGTTCTTTGGTTGCGATGATATCGACCGGCGTGCCGCACACGTTTTTAATAATGACTTCCCCGGTGTGAATCGGGCGCATAACCGTACAGTATGAAATTTCTTTTAAGCAGTCAAAGATTTTGCTTTTTTCAATCGGGTGCGACGTTTTAACGGAAAGAGGCTGATGTGTTCCGTGGACTTTCATAAGAGCGGTTACCATTCTGGTTGGAACGGTTAACTCCTCCTGCGCATATTTTTTCCCAATATTGCAGGTATATCCCTCAATGGAAATAATCTTATCCCCATCGACCTCGGCCGTAATTCTGCACCCCATAGGGCAGCCGATGCAAGTAATTTCCTTTTTCATCATTGCTGCACCTCCACTCTCACAGTGATTTTGTCAGCATTGGCATTTTTTTCGAGATATTCCGGATTAAACTTGAGCGTTACCATTTCGCCGGGAGTAAGAATGCGGCTCTTTTTAGCAGCCACTTGTGTATCCCCCATATCAATGCAAACCTGCGCGTCCTTATAAACGCCCCTTGGACGGAACATAATTGTAATCGGCTCGTCAAGTTTTTTCGAAATATGCTGCGGAACTGCGCCGGAAACGCCGAAACCATTGACGACTTCCAGTGTTTCTTCATTCTCCGGCAGTTCTCCCAGTACAAATTTATAGGCATTCACGCCGGCCTTGGCGGATTCTTCAGATACAAAGTCAACCAAGTCGTGAACGTGAAGCACATTTCCACAGGAGAAGATCCCTTCGACTGAGGTTTGAAGGTTCTCATTGACCTCCGCTCCGTTTGTCGCAGGAGAAATTTGAACGCCCGCCATTGTGGTGAGTTCATTTTCAGGAATCAAACCAACGGAGAGCAACAGGGTATCGCACTCGAAATACTGCTCAGTACCCGCAATTGGCTTGAGTGTCTTACTGTCCACCTCGGCAACGGTTACGCCTTCAAGGTGCTCCCTGCCGGCAATATCCACAATCGTGTGGTTTAGCAGCAATGGAATGTCGTAGTCGTCAAGGCATTGGACAATATTTCTCTTTAAGCCGGCGGAGAAAGGCATCAATTCGACGCAGGCTAAAACTTTAGCACCCATAAATGTCATTCTTCTGGCCATAATCAGGCCGATATCACCGGAGCCTAAAATCACAACTCGTTTACCCGGCATCATGCCTTTGAGGTTCACGAATTTTTGTGCCGTGCCGGCGGTGTAAATGCCCGCGCACCTCCAGCCCGGTGTACCAAGCGACCCCCTCGGGCGCTCCCTGCATCCCATTGCAAGGATAATGGATTTTGCCTGGAAATGCTCCAATCCGGCGCCCCTGCTGACAGCTGTTACAATTTTGTCCGGCGTGACGTTGATTACCATGGTGTCACACTGGGCAGGGATCCCGTATTCGAGTACCTTATCGATATATCTCTGCGCATATTCCGGGCCTGTAAGCTCCTCTTTAAAGGTGTGCAGTCCAAAGCCGTTATGAATACATTGCTTTAAAATACCGCCAAGGTTTTCTTCTCTTTCAAGAATCAAAATATTTCTGCACCCTGCTTCGTATGCAGAAACCGCGGCTGCCAAACCGGCAGGACCGCCTCCAATAATCAAAACATCCACATTACGCATTTTCACTATCCCCTTTCGCAAAAAGATAGCCTTCAAGATACTTGGAGTTTCCTCCGAACTTTGTAACCTCAAGCGGGGATATGTGAAGCTCTTCGCTTAATATTTCCAAGGTTCTCGGGGTGCAGAATCCAGCCTGGCATCTGCCCATTCCGGCTCTGGTTCTCCTCTTTATTCCATCCACCGTCCTCGCACCAACCGGTCTGCGGATAGCCTCCCTAATTTCGGCTTCCGTAACAGTTTCACATCTGCAGACTATCTTGGCATAATCCGGATTAATTGCAATTACCCTGGCCCTCTGCTCATCGGTCATTTCCCTGAACTTTGGAATCCCTTTTCTGATTGGATTGAAGTTCTCCTTCTTCGTCGCATTGAGCTTATCGGCAACCATTTCAGCGAGGTGCTTCGCAATTGCCGGAGATGAGGTAAGGCCCGGCGATTCCACGCCAACCGCGTTAAAGAACATCGGTGCATCCGGCGCTTCGCCAAGAACAAAGTCGTCCCTGTCGCAATGTGCCCTCAACCCGGAAAAAGTGGTAATAAAGCTTCTCATCGGTATATGTTCCCAAGTAAGGCTGGCATATTTCAACACTTTTTCAAGACCTGCGGCAGTGGTTCTCGTATCCGTCTTATCGTCGATGTCCTCGGCGGTCGGGCCGATAAGGACCGTATTATCAACTGTAGGTGCAACCAGAATACCTTTGCCCATTTTGGTTGGGAGCTGGAAAATGGCAGCGTGGAAAGTATCGCCAAATTTCTTGTCTACAATGTAATACTCGCCTCTGCGGGGAACAATTTTAATTTTATCTTCAGAAACCATATTGTTCAGTTCATCGGAATAAAGCCCTGCGCAGTTTACAACCGCTTTTGCAATAAAGGTGCCAGCCGTGCTGGTAACCTTCCAGCCATCTTCCCATCTTTCGATTGCCGTTACTTGCGCCTCACGGTAGAAATTAACACCGTTTATTGCTGCGTTTTCAGCAAATGCCTGCGTAAGCTCGTACGGGCAAACAATGCCGCCGGTTTCAACCAGCAAAGCTTCATACGCGGTTGAGCCAATGTTTGGTTCTCTCTTTCTCAATTCATCTTGGCCAATCACACTCAGTCCGGAAACTCCGTTTATTTCACCCTGTTTTTTCAGTGCAACAAGTTGATCGTGGTCATCGGGATTAAAAGAAACTACCAAAGAAGTGTTGCGCTTGTGCGGAACATCTAACTCCTCACAAACCCCATCAAACATTTGATTTCCCAATACATTAAATTTTGCTTTCAAAGTACCCGGATGGGCATCATAGCCGCCATGGATAATTGCGGTATTAGCCTTGCTTTGGCCGTTGCTGATATCATCGGTTTTTTCAAGCAGTCCAATGTTAAGGTTGTACCTTGACAGCTCCCTTGCCACACCGCAGCCCACAACGCCTCCGCCAATGATAATTACATCTATCATTTTGTGAACACCACTCTTTTAATAATTTAAGATTGTTCGAAAATAATGCAGGGGCAGACACAATCGTTCACCCCTGCAAATATTTTAAGAATTCGTTGCTATGTACTCACAAGGTATATTCTAAGTTATCATATAACCTTATCCTATCATAAATTTATGATATTTGAAATTACCAAGGAATAGCCATGAATAATAATGCAGCAACAATACCGCCGATGATTGGCCCAAAGATTGGAACAACGAGACCATAGCTCCAATTGGAGTCGCCTTTGCCCTTAATTGGGAGAATAGCATGAGCTATACGAGGCCCAAGGTCACGGGCAGGGTTGATTGCATAACCTGTAGTACCGCCTAATGACATACCGACTGATACGATGATTCCGAATACAAACAAATTGGAAACACCAACCGTTGCGGCACCGGCCACATGGCTAATACCAAGAATTGCAAATACGAGTACAAATGTGCCAACAGCTTCGCAGAAAATGTTGCGGGGAATATTGCGGATAGCCGGTCCGGTTGAGAAAACGCCGAGCTTTGTGGCCGGATCATCTGTCGCATCGAACTGATCTTTAAAGAACATGTATACAAGGCAGCCACCAAAGATTCCACCAAGTACTTGCGCTACGATATAACCCGGAACTAATGCCCAATTGAATAGTCCTGCAATAGCTAACCCGATGCTCACCGCTGGGTTGAAATGCGCACCGGAAGCCGCGCCGAAGATGCAAGCAGGAAGAAGAACCGCAAGGCCCCATCCAAAAGTGACTTGAATTGAACCCGCACCCTTCATTCCGGACTTATTTAAATTAACGTTGGCAACGACGCCGTCGCCGAGGAGAATTAGCATTGCAGTTCCTAAAAATTCAGCAATATAAGGTAACATTTACAATACACCTCAATCTTCTTAATTCCGTCCGCCACAATTTCCCTGTTATATGGCGGTCCGGTTAAATTGTTTTAGGGTTGTTTGCTTAAAACACCATATGAAAATCAGATAAATCAGTCTTACTTTGCCCAGCCGTATGAACACTTAACTGCTTTATCCCAGCCCGCAACGATTTCCGCACGATGGTCAGCATCTATGCAAGGTTTGAAGATCTTAGAAATCTGCCAGTTCTTAACAACATCTTCCTTGTTTGCCCAGTATCCAACTGCAAGACCCGCTAAATAAGCAGCGCCCATTGCGGTTGTTTCGATGCACACTGGTCTGTGAACAGGTGCGCCGATGATATCGGACTGGAACTGCATTAAGAAGTTATTGGCGCAAGCGCCGCCGTCAACCTTAAGAGCAGCCAGCTTAATGCCGGAATCTTCTTCCATTGCTTTCAGTACGTCATAGGTCTGATAAGCAAGGGATTCAAGTGTCGCTCTAATGATATGGCACTTGTTGACGCCTCTGGTGATTCCAACGATTGTGCCTCTTGCATACTGATCCCAATGCGGTGCGCCAAGGCCTGTAAACGCAGGAACGACATAGCATCCGTTTGTATCTTTAACCTTATTTGCCATATACTCTGAATCAGCCGAGGAATCTACTAAACGCATTTCGTCACGCAGCCACTGAATTGCAGCGCCGGCTACGAAGATAGAACCTTCAAGCGCATAGTTGACTTTTCCGTCGAGGCCCCATGCAATTGTGGTAACCAGGCCATTCTTTGAGTAAACTGGTTTTTCGCCTGTGTTCATCAGCATGAAGCAACCTGTGCCGTATGTATTTTTTGCTTCGCCGGGGGTAAAGCAGGTTTGGCCAAATAAAGCTGCCTGTTGGTCGCCCGCAGCGCCGGAAATCGGAATTGCTCCACCGAAGAAGGACGAATCAGCTTCACCGTAAACAAAGCTGGATGGCTTTGCGGTCGGGAGCATACTCTCAGGAATATTGAGTTCGGCAAGAATCTCTTTATCCCACTGGAGTGTTTTAATGTTGAACAGCATGGTTCTGGAAGCATTGGAGTAATCGGTTACGTGTACTTTGCCCTTTGTCAAGTTCCAGATAAGCCAAGTCTCAATGGTACCAAACAGTAAATCCCCGGCTTCTGCTCTTTGCCTTACACCAGGAACATTTTCAAGAATCCATCTTAGTTTTGTGCCGGAGAAGTAGGCATCAATCATTAAGCCTGTTTTCTCTCTGTAAGAATCTGCTAAACCTTTTGCTTTCAAGGTATCGCAGTACTCAGAAGTACGTCTGCACTGCCAAACAATAGCGTGATAAACCGGCTCGCCCGTGTTCTTATCCCACACGACTGTTGTTTCACGCTGATTTGTAATACCGATTGCCGCAATGTCAGCAGCTACAGCACCAATCTTCAGCATTGCTTCTTGTGCAACTCCGATTTGGGTGGACCAAATTTCCATTGCATCGTGCTCGACCCAGCCCGGCTTCGGGAAATACTGAGTGAATTCCTTTTGTGCCACACTGCACATATCACCTTTCTCATTGAAAAGAATACAGCGTGAGCTTGTCGTGCCGGCATCCAGCGCCATTACATACTTGGCCATAAAAAATCCTCCCCTAAAATGTTTTTCCGATACAATGATAATTGTATCTTTGTCTGCCCTAAGGCACCTTCCCTTAACTTTGGTTTTCCGGCTTTGCCGTATCACCATCTTTACGATAATAATAACACTCAAATGTTATTTTGTATTTAGACAATTAAAGCCCTTTGTTTAGATTTCATAATAATTGTGTATGTCATTGGATTTTTTTGTGTATTCATTTGACTTTTCGTTGATTTATCCAATGCCGAGTGAGTTTATCTAACAAAGTCCTGCGATAATTATATTTGTGAAAAGATACCCGCCCGCTTAGCTGTTGAGCCTCTGCCAACAAAAAAATCCCGTACGACTTGTACGGGATTTCGTTAAATGGCGATTCGATTTGTCCTCTTGTCATTGTGGCAAAGCATGCGGAGCAGAATTTTTATTTTATCGATTATATACTTCTCGTCTTCCGGCATACCGCGGCTGACCCACTGGATGCCATAGTTTACAAACGCTGAGGTAAAAAAGTCCACAAGAAACTCTGCATCGTCTTTGCTTATGTAATTATTATCAGCAATTTCGCCGCCAAGTTTTTCAACCCAGCTATGAATAACAGGCTGTAAAAAGACCTCCATGTTTTCCTTTTTGAGGGAACGAATGGTATTTCTGCAAAAAACCCGATTGGATTTGGTATACCGAATAATTTGAACTACTGCTGTTTCCCAGGGTTCATCCTGTTCTTCCACAATCTCGTTAAAAATATCATTGTTGTAAATCCAGCTCAACAGCTCGTACATGTCTTTAAAGTGGTAATAAAAGGTCTGTCGGTTTAACCCGCAGCTATTGGTTACGTTTTGTACAGTAATTTTGTTGAACGGTGTATGGCACATCAGCTCTTTGAGCGAATTAGCAAGCTGCTGCTTAGTCTGTGACGCATATTCCATGTTTTTTCCTCCATTTTTATATTCTACTATTTTACTATAAGAAAATAAAACACACACTCCACAACAATATATATTATACTCCATAACACTATTATGATTGAAGAGTAATAAAATGGGAAAATAGACAAAGTATACGTTTACACTTCGTCTTTAAGGAAAACCTTGCGCTGAAACACAATATTCACACCTGCGTTTTTCGGTAAAGCCTTCGCGAACCACAAGCCGTCTTTACCGTTTCAGACAGTGATAATGGTCGATTTTAGTGTACCTGCACCGCTTTTCGGTCAAGACTAAAATGATAAAAAACATAATTCCAAATCCGAGCAGCACATCCCCCGCACTGAGAAATCCACCGACCAACGGCAGACGCACGGGAATAATATCCCCTAAAAAATAGAGTCTGGCACCGTTTGAGGCAATAAAATAGTTAACCTTACTGGCGTATACGGCTTCGGTGGTCATACCGGGGTACATGGAAAGTGCAACCGGCGAAACAGGCATTCGAAAGTGATTAAAGGCGATAACGCAATAATTGCACAGTGTTCCCGCCGCGATAAGTAAAACCGGCAGCCATCTGCGGCGATTAAGAATTAAAAAAATAAAAACGCACACACTGCTCAGGCTGGTGAGGAGCCATGCGAACTGCAAGGCGAAAACTGGAAAATAAGAAAAGGGCAGTTCCAGCAGCAAGCCGCAAATTGGGAGCCACATCCCTTTGATATTAAAAACGTTTTGAAATTGATTTTTTCTACCGTAATACCGGTTGATTGCAAGACTAATCACAATGCCAATCAGCACGAATACAAACAAAAACATAAAATCCCTCGTATGTATTAAATTTCGCCCATGTCATGCAGCACTTCCAAAAATGCTGAAACTACCTTGGGGTGAAACTGTTTTCCACTTTCTTCCTTTAAAATTCCAACCACCTGTTGAACCGGCATACTGCCGCAGTACGGTCGGTTGCTGGTCATGGCGTCATATGCGTCAGCGACACCGATAATATACGCTTCAAGGGGATTATCGTCTCCCTTGGTATGATCCGGGTAACCGTTCCCGTCATAGCGCTCATGGTGATGAAAAATCGCTTCCCGAACAGCCGGTTTCAGCTTTACATTTTTTAGGATAGATGCACTGATTTTGGGGTGCGTCATAATGATTTTCCGCTCTTCCGGAGTGAGTGGCCCAGGCTTATTCAAAATTTTATCGTCGATTCCAATTTTCCCCACATCATGCAGTAAAGCGGCCACCTTAACATTTTCGATTTCAGATTTAGAGCAATGCAGCTTGCACGCAATCATTTCTGCATATTCTTCTACACGGTGCGAATGACCTTCGGTGTATTGGTCCTTCGCTTCCAGTGCCGCAGTCAGCGTTTTTACCATATCATAATAATTTTTCTTTGCGTCTAAATACAACACAAAGCTGTACCTCGCCAAAAGCAAGGGCAGCATAAACAGAATGACCAGATATTCGCCGTTTTCCATGGTCATAAACCGCGCAATAAAATACGCGATTGGTGCGGATGCAGCTATATTCGGCAGAAAATCAATGAGCGTTTTAAACATTGAATAAAAAAACGGAGTTTTTTGATCGAGTGAAAATAGCATTAAGAGAATGCTGCTGTTAATAAAAATAATGCAAAAAATCATTACGATTCCCGGTATAAAAATTTTAGAAAATACAAGTGACCCAACCACACCGCCAATTTTCTGATATAAAACACCCGAAAGAAAAACGGAAAGAATAAAGTTTGATGCATTAAATGCCGTTTTAATGAGAGGCGTATTAAATATATGTATAAATTTTTTACTCTCAGAATGAGATGGTTCAATTACAAATAATGTGCTGATTAATACCATAGCAGCAGCAACTACTGGTCCTTTACATAGAAGCGCGGCCAAATTGCAAATAAAGGACATATCAATTGCATAATCATCGCGAATGTAGATAGGAAAACAGCGGCATATTATATACAAAAGCAAAAGCACGCCAAATTGCGCCAGTTCATACTTGGGGTTAGCACAGGTGACTATAAACGTAAAATAAGAATAGACACAATATGAGCCCAAGGAAAGTCCAATTGCCGAAATTAAGTAGGCATATATTTTCGAAGACCGACTCATACGTACCTCCTTTATATAAAAAATCAGGTCTGCAGGGCTGCTAATAAGTATTTATTTCCAAGAGAACATCGCGCCGGCAGTTGCCACTACTGAAAGAATGGACATGAGCGCAAATAGAACTTTTTTCATTGATATAGCCTCCGTAAAACAATCTCTGTTCTCCGCTAATAAACAGGCTATATCCGCTTCGCTTATTCTATGTATCCCCTGCAAACCTGACTTTTTACCGATTCACTTGTGGGCTACGTATTTGCGATTTTGCGATTTAACGCATCAAGTGTAGCCTTCACAACAGCTGTGCCCGTGTCGTCACCAACAAAGGAGCAGCCCACAAAACGCTCCACATTTTCTTTGGATTTTATGGCGATGCAAACAGCAACCGCCTTCTCACCCGTCAAATCAAAGGTTTTTACATCGACAGGTGAAAGTAAAATGTCACAATCAATAAACTTTTCAACCGCATTCAAGGTCGCCTGACAAATCATTTTATTGACTTCCATGCTGTCATTTAAGGCGGAAGACTCCCCCTTAGAGGAAATTTCTCCGTCACAAAGGGTCACAGTGGCGGCGGAGCGATTTTTATTTTTTGAAATACTGATTTCTTCAAATATAAGACGATCCCTTATTTTCAGATCATTTTCAGGCGGAATTTGCGCGACACTAATCAGTTTGTGGTCAATATTCACACCAAACTGCACCATGATTGCCGACTGTATATCACGGACAATTTGTTTCGGAGACCGACGGGTATCCGAAAGAACATGAATTTCAGAAATCTCATTGTCGGAAAAAACAATAGTTGACTTCATAACACTCGGAAGCTTACCGATAAGATCGGTATACTCTTTTGTCACCGCGCTCTGATTGTTGTTCTCCATACGAGAACCTCCTACGTTAATTAATATTTATGGAATTATATCATCGTGTACATTGGCCTTTATGGCCCTTAAAATTCTTTTATAATCATTTAAAATAAATTATATTAAATAATATGACGTTTATCAATGCTTTTTGGAAAATTTTACATAATTATAATAGAATATTAGAAAAAAGGCATCTTGTGAGCATTGCTCCGCAAGATGTCTTCCTCTTAATTGGTTTTTTCATTGTAATGATGTGCCTGCTCAAGCATCATATCTTTGACTTTCATCAAGCGAATTTGTGTTGAGCGCTCGTTTTCATCCAGCTTCATTGTTATATATCTGATATTTTCCTGCATTTCCGGAATCATGACGTGCTCCAAAGCGTTTACCCTGCGCCTCGTCTTCTCAATTTCTGCCGCCATAAGCTGGCAGGATTTTTCGCACTCGGCAAGATGCAGCATATCCGGAAGTAAATCGGCAAGCGATTTTACCGCCGAATCCAAGTCGCCGGAAGTAAATGCAAAGCCGTAGGAATAAATGTCATTCGCGTCGGCTGTTCTGGTCTTATAGTGAAAGACCGGAATTTCAACGCTCATCACGTTGCGCTCGTCCATTTCAAGGTAGACTTCCTGCTTCGGCGCCATCAAGGCAACATTGACCGCTTCGTCCGGCATACCCGCCCTTGCGAGGACAAAATTTTGATTTGCAAACTTGATTCCCTGCTCCACCTTTTCGCGCAGCGCTTTGTTTTCACGCACCAGGTCGAGGAACTGGCGCATCAGCTCATCACGCTTATCCTTTAAAAGCTTATGCCCCCTTGTGGCCGTAATCAACTTTCGCTTTAAACGGGTCAGCTCCATGCGAGTCGGGTTTACATGAGTGGCAGCCATGCTATCACCCCTTTATACAAAATTACTTGCCGTAGTATTTGTCAAGGTACTCATCCTTGATTCTTTTCAGCTCACTGCGCGGCAGAATGGAAAGAAGCTTCCAGCCAAGTTCAAGCGTTTCCTCAATTTCACGGTTCGTATGGTAACCCTGTGACACATACTGCTTTTCAAACTCGTCGGCGAACTGGGCGTACAGCTTATCGATATCGGTCAGCGCGGCCTCGCCCAGAATAACCATTAACTCTTTGGCATCTTTGCCCCTTGCGTACGCAGCGAAAAGCTGATTCATGGTATTGGCATGGTCAGCGCGCGTTTTGCCCTCACCGATGCCCTTATCCTTTAAGCGGGAAAGCGACGGCAGAACGTCAATCGGTGGCGTGATTCCCTTACGGTAAAGCTCGCGGCTTAGAATAATCTGTCCCTCTGTAATGTAACCTGTCAAGTCGGGAATGGGGTGGGTTTTGTCGTCCTCCGGCATAGTTAAAATCGGAATCATCGTAATACTGCCGCTCTTGCCCTTTTGCCGGCCGGCGCGTTCATAAAGCGAAGCGAGGTCGGTGTACATGTAGCCCGGGTAGCCGCGGCGGCCCGGAACCTCTTTGCGAGCGGCGGAAACCTCGCGCAGCGCGTCGGCATAGTTGGTGATATCGGTTAAAATAACCAGTACATGCATATTCTTTTCAAAAGCAAGGTATTCCGCGGCAGTCAGCGCCATACGCGGTGTTGCGATACGCTCAACGGCAGGGTCGTTTGCCAGGTTGACGAACAGTACCGTCCTGTCGATTGCGCCCGTTTCGCGGAAGCTTTGAATAAAGAAATTCGACTCTTCAAAAGTGATGCCCATTGCCGCAAAAACGACGGCAAAAGGCTCGGAGGTACCGCGCACCTTTGCCTGACGAGCAATCTGAGCAGCAAGGTTGGCGTGCGGCAGACCGCTGGCCGAGAAAATAGGCAGCTTTTGACCGCGAACCAAAGTGTTCAGTCCGTCAATAGCGGAAATGCCGGTCTGGATAAATTCCTGGGGATAGTTCCTCGCAGTTGGATTTATCGGCAGACCGTTGATGTCCATGCGCTTTTCCGGCAAAATCTCAGGGCCGCCGTCAATCGGGTGCCCAAGGCCGTCAAATACACGACTGAGCATATCCTCGGATACGCCAATTTCCATGCTGCGACCCAAAAAACGCACCTTGCTGTCAGAAAGATTGATACCGGATGAATTTTCAAAAAGCTGTACGAGTGCGTTGCCGCCATCGATTTCCAGCACCTTGCAGCGGCGCTTTTCACCGCTGATCAACTCAATTTCGCCGAGTTCATTGTAAGCGACGTTCTCCACGCCGCGGACAAGCATTAGAGGACCCGCGACCTCTTGAATGGTTTTGTATTCTTTAGGCATCAGAAGTCCTCCTTTCTCGAAAGCTCATCTATTTCTTTATCAAGTGTTTTTAAAATTTGGCCGTACTCCTGCTCAACTTTATCGTTCGCAATGTATTTAAAGCGGCCAATCCGCTCGCGCACGGGCAGCTTCACCAAACTCTCGACGGAAATCCCTTTCTTTAAGCCTTCTACCGTCGCATCGTAAAAATCGAGCATCAGCTTCATCATAGTGTATTGCTTTTCAAGCGGAGTATAGGTGTCCACCTCGTGGAAAGCGTCTTGATGCAAAAAGTCCTCACGGATAGAGCGGGAGGCCTCAAGCTTTAAGCGGTCGGGCGCGGAAAGCGCATCCATTCCGACCAGCTTTACGATTTCATCCAGTTCGGATTCATCGTGCAGCAGAAGCATGATGCGGGCGCGCAGGTTCATCCAGTCCGCATGTACATTTTTGTCGAACCAGTCCGCCATGGAATCGGTATATAACGAATAGCTCGTAAGCCAGTTGATTGCGGGGAAATGGCGCTTATAGGCAAGCGCGGAGTCAAGGCTCCAGAATACTTTTACAATTCGCAGCGTTGCCTGCGAAACCGGCTCGGAAATATCGCCGCCCGGAGGGGAAACAGCGCCGATAACCGACAGCGAACCTTCGCGGCCCTCACTGCCAACCGCAATGACGCGGCCCGCGCGCTCGTAGAACTGCGCCAAACGGCTGCCAAGGTAAGCAGGGTATCCCTCTTCACCCGGCATTTCCTCCAAACGGCCGGACATTTCACGCAAAGCTTCCGCCCAGCGCGACGTGGAGTCGGCCATCAGTGCCACGGAATAACCCATATCGCGGAAGTACTCCGCAATTGTGATACCGGTATAAATGGAAGCTTCACGCGCAGCAACCGGCATATCGGAGGTATTGGCAATCAGCACCGTGCGCTCCATTAAGGAATAGCCTGTCTTTGGATCTTTTAATTCAGGAAATTCGTTTAACACATCGGTCATCTCATTACCGCGCTCACCGCATCCGATATAAACGACGATATCCGCTTCGGCCCATTTTGCAAGCTGATGCTGAACGACGGTCTTGCCGCTTCCGAACGGCCCCGGGACCGCTGCAGTTCCGCCCTTTGCAATGGGAAACAGCGCATCGATTACGCGCTGGCCGGTAATAAGAGGCATATCCGGCGAAAGCTTTTCCTTGTAGGGACGGCCTTTCCGGACAGGCCATTTCTGCATTAAGGTTACATTGATATCTGCGCCGTCAGGCGTTCTGACAACTGCAACTGTTTCGGTAATAGTGTAGTCACCCTCGGAAACAGATGTAATTGTACCCATTACGCCGTTTGGAACCATAATTTTATGAACGACGATTTCAGTTTCCTGCACCGTACCGATTGTATCACCGCCTGTTACCTGAGTGCCGGCGGTAATGATCGGAGTAAAATGCCATTTTATATCGCGCTTGAGCGCAGGGACCTCCACGCCGCGGCGCAGGCTGTTCCCCGAAATCTTCATGATTTCATCCAGCGGACGCTGAATTCCGTCAAATATACTGCTGATTAAGCCCGGCCCCAACTCCACGCTTAAAGGCGCTCCCGTTGACTCAATCGGTTCGCCCGGACGCAGTCCGGAGGTTTCCTCGTAGACCTGAATTGAAGCCTGATCACCGTGAATTTCAATAATTTCACCAATCAGACGCTGGCTGCTGACGCGCACAACGTCAAACATGTTTGCGTCGCGCATCCCCTCGGCAATTACCAAAGGTCCGGCAACCTTTTTAATCGTGCCCTTGCTCATTTATTTTCACCTGCTTTTTCGTTTTCACCATTAAAGATGATATCGGAGCCAACTGCCTGCTCCACTGACTTTTTTACATTTAAAATACCCATTCCCGTATTTCCGGTAATACCGGGAATCGGAATGATGGCGGGAAGCTTTTGAAGACGGTAACGGTCGATATCGGTCTCCAACTCAGCCGCAAGCGCCTCAGTAATATAGACAACCGCATAGTTGTCCTCGGCCAGATGCCTTAGCTTTTTTGCGGCTTCGGCAATGTCCTGTGCGGGGAAAACATCCAGTCCAAGGGCCGCAAAGCCATAGATGCTGTCGCGGTCACCCATTACAGCAATCTTATACATACATTTCCCTCAGTCTTTCTCTGATTGATTCGTCGGAAAGGTTGTTCAGCTTACCCGACAGAATGATACGAACGGATTTCATCTCGTTTTCCCGCGCCAAAATATAAGCCGCAAGCGGTGCAATCGTAAACGGATTGTATTTTTGCGGCCGAATGTATGCGATAATCAGATTATCGCACCACCGTTCAAAAGCGGAGGTTGATTTCTTAATTTCCTGCACAGCATCCGCATAGGGGGTTTTCTCTAAATACTCGCAGATTGCGTCAAGCCCACTGACAGCCGCAGCTGCAAGCTTTTCGGTATCAATGGTGTCACAGTGAGCCAATGCACGCATAATAAAGTCGAGTTTTTTTCCGGTTTTTTGGCAGCGCACCGCAATTTTAATATCCGCGGCGGCGGCCGTCAGCTCGGCATATTTTTCTATCAATTCGTTTTTCGAGGCCTTACCCGCCGTGTAAGCAGCTTCAAGAGCGGCTTCATCCAAGATAACATCGCAAAGCTGCCCGTCACGGGTGTGCAGCATAACTTCTAATGCTTCCTCACCTGCCGCGCGCATATGCGCGGGCAGCAGGGAAAAATCATGCTCCTTGACCGCCTGTACAATTAGTTCGGAGGCGACCGTGCCATGAGCGATAAAAATCTGAGGCGTAACTGTGTCCGTACAAACCTGCTTAATTGCTGCTTTTAAATTGTGAAAGTCATTCGGGTATAAAAACACATCAAATACGGACATATCCTCGACAAGTTCGCTGATTAATTTCCAGGTTTTTTCACGCTCGCCCGACAGCAGTTCTCCGGCGTCTGCAGAATCTGCGCTCCAGCCCTTATCTGCCAAAAGGCGCAGGCATTCCTCGTAGCTTTTGCTCGCCAAAAGCTGTTCGAGCGTTTGCGCGCTAATTAGGGACAGTTCCTTTGAACGGATGCGCGCAACCGCATAAGCGTAATTATTTTCGGACATACCTTAAACCTCCTTTTTGCAGCACATGCCTTTATGAAAATAGCATTTTATGTACTTTATCCTGCAAGCTTTCACGGGCTGAATCAAACAGCGCTGAAAACGAGCAGTTCTGCTCTATTCCACCGTAAACCAGTACAAAACCGCCGTCAATCGCGCGGGTCTGTGTGGAAATGAGAAGCGAAGCATTCTCGTCTTTCAGCTCCGCATTGACCGAATTCTGAAAGTCTTTTGGCAAGCGCTTGAAATCCATGGGCGAAAATAAAATAACACCGTTTTGTGGAAGTGCATATTTTTTTATCATTTTTAATAGAATCTCAAAATATTGATCATCGGGCAGGTCGTAAAGAGAGCGATGCGCGTTTTCAATGATTTCCCCGATAATCTGCTGCTTTGCGCTTAAAACCGCCTTGCGTTTTTGAAGAGCCGCGGCGGATTTGGCACGGTCAAGCATATCGGTAACATCACTTTTAGATTGACGTTGAATCAGTGCGCACTGCCCGGTGGCCTGTTCAGCGGCTGTTTTTGCAGCCTGTTGAGCCTGCCTGTTCGCCGCCGCTATGGTTTCCTGTGCGGCTGTGCCGGCCTCGGCCCCGATTTGCTCTATGATTTTATCTAATCCTGTCATTGACAAGCTCTCCTATGCTAAATATTTAAA
The DNA here is from genome assembly GCA_964517505.1 of uncultured Caproiciproducens sp. Taxonomy (GTDB): domain Bacteria; phylum Bacillota; class Clostridia; order Oscillospirales; family Acutalibacteraceae; genus Caproiciproducens. The sequence goes on from CAZFED010000001.1 coordinate 400,551, forward strand.
CCACCAATACCCGATACAGCCAGAATGGAAATCAGCAAAGCAAGAATGGCGTAAGTTTCAACCATCGCCGGGAAAATCATTGCTTTACCGAACTGCTCCGGCCTTTTAGAAACCAGGCCGATACTTGCAACGGACGCGCGTGCCTGACGAAGTGCAGACCAGTATCCGACCACTGCCATTGGCATACACGCGAGAAAATACAGCAGACCCTTTGCCATAGATATCTCCGCATTGCCGCCTAAAACACCAATTTGTGAAAGTGTGATAAACGCAATCAGCAGGCCATAAATGCCCTGTGTACCCGGAAGGAGCTGCAAAACAAGCACCTTGCCAAATATTGAAGGGTTCTCGGTAACAGCGCCTGCGGCAGCCTCACCGGCCATACCCACACCGACTGCTGAGCCAGCTCCCGCCATGAGAGCGGACGCAACCGCTCCGAGTAACGCTAAAACAATTCCAAATTTATCCATGATTCGTTTCCTCCTTGATTTTAAAATATTTGGTATTAATGGCAAAGGGGGTAAATTTGCGCCCTCCGCCCTCATAGAACTTACCGAAGAACTCAACAAACTGCAGGCGGTTGGTGTGAACGTACGCACCCAACGCGTTAATACCGATATTGACGGTATGTCCCATTACGAATACCAGAATAAACACGATAGCGCCCAATACCCCGCCACCGACCATGCTGCCCATTTTATTGATTACTGTGCCGATAACACCGGTGGCAAGGCCAAGAGCCAACAAACGGGAATACGAAAGAACATCGCTCAGGTATCCCGTCACGCCATACAATCCGTAAAGGCCCTTTAAAAAGCGTTTAAATGGATTGCGCGACTCGCGCCCCGCGGTAAGAGTAATGGCTACGGCTGAAACTGCGGCAACAATGCCCGCGATGCTGCCAACCTTTTCCGGCAGAATAAATTTAAGGCCGACAATGTCGACAAACATCTTCATACTCAACAGCATGAGGATCAGACTCGTGAGCAGTGCATACCAAAACACCACGTCATACAGCACATCTTTATACATCTTTGCCTTCCAAAGCTGATAGAACTTCATACCAAGTCCGGCGAACAGGTGAACAACACCGACTGCAAGCGAAAACACAAGCATACGCATCGGTTCGTTTATCGGCACAAACCACACAGCCGGAATCGTCAGTTTCGTACCAAAGTATGTGGAGGAAACCACGTCTACCACATCGCCGAAATAACTGCCGAACATCACACCCCAAAAAATGGTGGAAATACCGCAGAAGAAGAACATCTTAAGCGCCTTTTTCAGGCCCTCTTCAATATTCTTGTACTTCATCAGAATTATTCCGCATGCAGCAGCCATAATCAGTCCGTATGCGGCATCGGAAAGCATCAGCCCAAACAGGAAATAATAGAACAGCGCCATAATGTTGGATGGGTCAACTTCGCCCTTACCGGGCAGGCTGAATGATTCCAAAACGCCCTCCACCGGCGAAGCAAAACTATTGTTTTTGAGGAGCACCGGCACATCCTCGTCCGGCGACGGAGCTTCCCGCTCAATGGCTAAATCGAACTTATTGTTCAGTTCATTTTCCAACTCCTGCGCATCCCGCTCCGGAATATATCCTGAAAGGATAAAGGTACGGTTGGACTGGATTAAACGCCCGATTACTCCATATTTTTCCGATCTGACATGATAATAATCAACAATAAACCGAAGGCCGTTGCGTTCTCCAACATAACTCTTAATTTCTTTTTCCGCGTCATCAATTGCCTTCTGCGCACAGATTACGTTATGCCCAAGCTCCTCTTTTAATTCTGCGGGGGTAAATTTTGACAATAAAGACGGACGGGCAAAGCCAGTGGCCCGCAGTGCCTCTTCGACAGCGGCGGAATCACGTTTAGGACACAGAAGGAACACACAAGTCTGTTCCTGTGATGAGCTGATGATCTCTGCATGGATTGGCCCCGTATTCGGCGCCTGCTGCGCAATTTGTTCATGGATTGCTTCCAGATTCAGCCCGCCGGAAAGTGTGCCGATAAAAGCTACGGTTGACTTCGTACCCTTAAAACTCATTGGAATATCAAGACTGAGCCATGGGGTTAGGGATTCCTCCTGTACTTGAAACTTTAGGATATCCGCTTTGTTTTCCGCAATCTCTTTTGCAAGCGTGTTGATTCGGCGCGATAAACGAATCAGTTCGTCCCGTTCCTCACTGAATGTGTAATAATAATCGACAGGAATTTCTTTTCTACCGTTCAGCATGGCAAGCATCGGCTTTTTTTCCGGAACATAACGCTCCAGTATTTCCAGAGCCTGACCGGCCTCCGCGGCATTTTTTTCGAAAACCGCGCGGGATGAAGACAAGTCCGTCCTTTGGAACACGTTGTCCTCGGGAATCAGGTCATTTATCTCAATCATGCCGCGCCGCTGCAGAATCTCCAAAATCTGTTTTCGGTTCTTCTTCAGTGCGCATATACTGATGCGCTGCATCTGCAGCATCGCCATAGTTTTTCCTCCTTTTCCGTTCATTCAAGCAATTCTCAAATAAGCTCAGATAATATTAGCTTAATCGCTTCGGCCTCTTTCAGCTTTGCCCCAGTGCGAAGCTGATTGATTTCTTTTTGAGCGGAGGACTGCGCTTCTTTAAGCCAATTGTCGCCTTGAATCTTTGCCGCTTCTAAAGCCTCGGCGGCCTGAGCTTTCGCATCTTTCGTCATGGTGGCAATTGTGACTTCGGCGTCCTTATACGCCTGCTTTATGATTGCTTCACTCTTGGCAGATGCGGATTTTTCAGTTTGGTCCGCTTCAAGCTCCGCCCTGCGTACTGCCTCCACGATTTCCTGTGCCATCATATCACCCCGATTTCATCTTGTATTTTTATTTGTATCAATGTTAATAGTTTACAACAGCTTACCATATTTTTCAACAAAAAGTTACTAAATTAATGTATTTTTTTGTTTATTTGTTGATAACCATGGTATAAATTCTATTTGTAATTTAAAAATCCATTTTTATTGTTACAATAAAATATTCTTGTATCCTGCCAATGGGCATAAAAATACCGCGTGGTGCTTTTTACAGCAATGCACGCGGCTAAAAATTATGTTTTTTTAATGAAATCGGTTTTACACACAGGGCAGGTGATACATATTTTGCCTCTCCCTCTTGGTACACGCAGGGTATTGGAACAATTCGGGCACTTATAGTATCGGTGCGTCTTGCTGTCCTTTATTCTATCGGAAGTCTTGCGAAACCAAGTCTGCGTTTTGTAAGCGGCATGACGCAGCCAAGTCCACGCAGGATTCCACCAATTCATAAATCGGCGGTTTTCATCGTAACGCTTGTTGATATTTCTGGATAATATTCTAAAAACGCACAGAATAAGCGGAATAAAGGAAAGCAGCATCAAAATATACAGTCTTGAGAGCCGCGCCGAAAAAGACAGCACTACGTAAAGAACAATCAGTGCAATTGCTAACTGATCGGTGCCATATCTCCCTATCATCATTTTTCTGAACCAATTCATAAGTCGAGTCTCCTTTATCAATCCGGTATTCTAAGCCCTAATAAGTTTATTATACTACAAGGAAATGAAGAATGTCTGAATGAATGATTAATTTTTTATCTGCCGCATTCATTCCTCAAATTGGATTTGCGACCCATTAATCAACTCGGAAAACGTGATATCCTTGAGGTTGGCCAGCTGTCCCCCGACAAGCTGAACCTCCCCGTTTACGCCGATACGCAGGTAAGCTTTGCAGGAAATCACATCTCCGATATAATGTGCATCACGGTTAAAGTCAAACGTAAACAGCGGTTGGCCCTTCTTGCCCCGCGTCGTACAAACGTAGCGATAAACCTGATCCTCCAGTTCCTTCTCCTTCAAGTCGGCATTGACGTAACAGCCAAACAGACAACCGCCGCTGATCATCCACTGCGTGAATTGGTCGGACATCAGCCACTCTACGTTTTCCTTTGTGTAACGGGCGTGGAAGCCATAAAAGCATTTATTTTCATGAAGCACTTGAAGTGCGCGTGTTGTATCGTCTTCACCGCTGCAATCCGTCACATCGACCGACAAAATCAAATTGTATATTTTTGTAATTTGTTGCGTTTGCTGCAGGATCTGCGGGGAAATAGCAGCAAAAAATGAACACTCCTCATGATTTTTGCAAAGCTGCAAAAGTTCCTGTAAGCGTTCACCCGAGTCATTTATCTGAAAAACATACGTATAAATCCCCATGGATACTGCATCCGCGATAATTGCTTCCATCTGCTGTAAGTCAAGTAAATCCCCTGGACCCGAGTTCCAATCAAAACTCAATAACCATGGAATGTTCTTCCCCCCACGGGCCTGTTTTCGCAGAATGTCCGCGCCATAATTCAGTGCGGTGTAACCGAAATTTAAACTGGCCGTTCTAATCGTGTCAGCGTCAACGTTTTGAATCATATTTACAATTAACTCATTGTAAGGATTATCCCGATTTTTTAAAATATCGTGTGTCATTTCAAAGAATTTTTTCTGCGCGGGTGATTTAGAAAAATTATCGCCCATATCCGCTAAGTTGCGAATGCTGCGCTTAGGGTCGCTCTTTATATTGCGAATCGCCTTGTTGATTACAACACCGGTGGTCGTACGCATCATCTTATGTCTGTATTCCATCATTTACGCTCCCCTTTTTATGCATAGTTTAAGTATACAGGAGGTTTATGTAAAGTGACATAGACAGTTTTATTATTTGTCCTGTTTTTCGACAATTAACCGGATGTGTCGGACAGCAAAAAAGCATTCAATTCAAAATTGGATGCTTTTTCTTTTAATTGTTATACCAAAGGAACATTTCTCAAACGACAAATACCTTAAAGTAATGATCAATTTTTTTAATCAAACGCGCATCCCGCTCTTAATATTACATTAGAGTAAGGTGTAAACTCGCCGGTGCGGATAGCGAACTTACAGTCTTGTGTGCACTTTTTCAAATTTATGTGGCATAGTTCTTCATACGGTACACCTTCCAGCTCCTCTGCCAAAAGTTCGTAGATCTTTGGGTTAACCGTTATGGTTTCCTCAGCAATTAAATAAAACTCAATTTTGGTTTCCGCAAGTACAGCTTTTAGGACTTGTTCAAAGGTTGGCACTCCACCGGTTAAAACCAAATCCACAATAGGGACATCTTTTGGCACCGGCATCCCCGCGTCACCGATTAAAAAGGTATCGGTGTGTCCGAGTGCTGCAAGGTACTGCATGAGCTGAGCATTCAATATTCCTGTTTTTTTCATTTAAATTCCATCCTTCTTTATAAATAAGAGGTGGCTCCACCACACACTTTCAGTAAATTATTTACTGCTGCTGCGCTGCTGAAGTGCCATTTTTTCCTGCATTCTGCGCTGAAACTGGTCGACGATAACGGCAATAACAATAACGATACCCTTGATAACCATCTGCCAGAACTCAGAAACGCCGCACATAACCATGCCGTCGTTTAAAATACCGATTACAAACGCGCCAATAATAGTTCCGCCAATCGTGCCGATACCACCCGACATGGAAGTGCCGCCCAAAACTGTCGCGGCAATTGCGTTCATCTCCCAACCTTCACCGGAGGCCGGATGGGCTGCTACCAATTGGGAAGCGGTAATCAGGCCGACAACAGCAGCGCATGCACCTGAAATAACATAGACTAAGATTTTAACCTTATCTACCTTTACTCCCGAGAGCTTTGCAGCCTTTTCGTTGCCGCCTATGGAAAAGATATGCCAGCCGGTAGGCGTCATTTTCAGTACAAATGCCGCGACGATTGCAATTACGATTAAGATAATTGCCCCCACCGGGATTCCTCCCAAGTTACCACCGAGAACTTCGAACCCGGTGTTGCCAAGCCCTTCTTTACCGACGATGTTTGCAAAAGTTGCGCCATTGGAACGGAGCATTGCGAATCCGCGGGCAACATACATCATACCGAGAGTTGCGATAAACGGGGCGACGTTAAACCTTGTGATAATCAAACCGTTGAACACACCAATTAACGCGCCCATGATAATAACAAGAAGAATAATGGCTGGAATGCTAAAGTAAAGGTTCACTCCGAAAATTGGAAGCGGAAATCCCTCGTTTATCAGTCCGCCCGCAATCATGCCGCCCAAACCCACGACTGCACCGACCGAAAGGTCGATGCCGCCGGTAATAATGACGTAAGTCATGCCAATACCAAGAATACCGTACAGAGCAACGTGCTTTGCAATTAACAGCAGGCTCTGAGGATTTAAGAAGTTTTCAGCCGAGATGCTAAAAAAAATGACAAGCACAATCAGTGCAATAAATGTTCTGCCCTTAAGCAGAATCATCCCCAGCGAATTGCCGGAAGCATCCGGTTTGGCCTGTTTATCAGCCATGTTTTTCATATTGTTTTACTCCATTTCAAATATCTTTAAGCCTTGCTATGGCCTTTATAGGATGCTGTTACCAGCGTTTGTTCGTTAATTTCATTGCCGGCGAACTCACCGGTTAATAAACCGCTGGAAAGTACAATGATTCTGTCGGCTATTGCAACAATTTCCTTCAACTCGGAAGAAATGACGATAATGGAGAGTCCGCGCCCCGCATATTGATTAATAATATCGAACACTTCGGCCTTTGCACCGACGTCGATGCCGCGGCTTGGCTCATCCATAAGCAAAATATGAGGGTTGGTTAGGATGCCCTTGCCAATAACCACCTTTTGCTGATTTCCGCCTGAAAGCGATAAAATCGGCAGATTGGCGTCAGCCACCTTGATGTGAATATCTTTAATTGTTTCGTTAATCGCATTACTTTCTGTTTTGCGGTCAATCGTGCCTGCCTTCGCGTAGCGTCCCAAACTTGACAGTGAAATATTTTTGCCAATAGATAAAGTTTGTACAAGACCCTCCCGCTGACGGTCCTCCGGAACAAGTGCGAAGCCCTTCTCAATCTGCTGAGAAATATTTCCGATTTTCATTTCCTCGCCGTACAGATAGAACTTACCGGTATGCTCTGGGCGCAATCCCATGATGCACTCAAAAATCTCAGTACGCCCCGCTCCAAGCAAGCCGTAAATGCCGAGAATTTCGCCCTTGTGCAGTTCAAATCCAACGTTGTTTAACAGCCAGCCTCCGCCGCGCTTTGGCAGGCAAAGGTTTTCAACCTTTAATACGGTTTCTTCCTTCGTAAAGTCGATACCCTTGTCTTTTTTGATGTAGGACTTGTCACTGCCGACCATATTTTGTACAATCCAACTGACACTCACATTTTTCACTTTATCTTCAGCGACCAGCTTGCCGTCGCGCAAAACGGTGACATAATCGCCGATACGCATAATTTCCTCCAAACGATGGGAAATGTAAACGATGGAAATACCTGTTGCCTTTAGTTCGTTGATAATCTTGAACAAAACCTCGACCTCCTGTGAACTGAGGGAAGAGGTGGGTTCATCCATGATAAGTATCCTCAGTCCCGGCTGGACGAGGTTGCGCCCAATCTCCACCATTTGCTGCTGACCGACACGAAGGTCGCCAACGATGGTGTTGGGGTCAATCGGGTACTCTAACTTTGCAAGCGCCTCATTGGCAAGCCTGATGTGTTCCTTATTGTCCAGCAGTACCTTGCCGCTTGTGTGTTCGTTCGCCATAAAAATGTTTTGATAGACATTTAGATTCGGAAACAGGCTCAGTTCCTGGTGAATAATTCCGATGCCCATTGCTCTGGCCTCAGCTGTGTTTTTAAAACTGACCTCTTTGCCATCCATATAGATTTTTCCGCTTGAAGGAGTTTCAATACCAGCTACAATCTTCATCAAGGTGGATTTCCCGGCACCGTTTTCACCGATCAGCACATTGACTTTGCCCGTTTTAACCTCGAAGGACACGTCATCCAGCGCTTTGGTGCCCGGATAAATCTTATCTATGTTTTTGCAGTAAAGGCAGACATCCTGATTTTGCGTGCTTTGTACTTGATTGTCCATGCCTGAACCTCCCTATTTTACTGTGATTTCAAATGGCGTAATTAAAATCTCGTCGGTTTTTTCGTCGGCAAATGTTCCGTAAAAATCAATCGTCTTGCCCATTAAGTCGGCGGCCTTTATCTTTGAGAAAACGGTTTGGGTGATTTTTTTATGGATGGCGGTTGAAAGCTCAGCAAATGCAACCTGATTCTCATAATCATCAAATTTAATGGCGTCGATGGAGTCACGTGTGGAGGTTCCCTTGAAAACAGGGCCAACCGCCATCTTTACGACTGCGTTGCCGGTGTAGCCGTTCACCTTTAGAACGATGTAGCCCGCACGCAGGTCTGTTTTAACCTCTTTGACGGTCGCTGTGCCCTTTACCGTAAAGTTGTAGGGGCTGCTTGCATCGGCACGGCGGCCATATTTTTCGCCAACCGTTTTCAAGTCGCCGTTTGCTTCGGTCATTAATTTTGTGAAATCAATAGCCTTTTTTTTGAGTGCAGGAACAGCCTCCTTTTGGAACATTCCTTCTATATAAGACTGCGCGCTTTGTTCTCCTTCTGCTGTACTGTTCGCTGTTCCACTGGTCAGCGGTACAACTTTAACGCAGCCGGTAAGTGCAGCGCAGGCAGCCGCAAGCGTCAGGATGAGTGCCAATATGCGTTTTTTCATGTTGATACCTTCTTTTTCCCAAGCAAAATTTATTTGGCCTGTTACGATTGTACGGAGTGCAGCAGGCAATTATATATAACCCGAATACATCAATAGACGGCAAATTGATTTCTAATATACAGGGGTGCGGCTCAGCGCCGCCCCCCTGCGAAAAAAAGGGAATTGATTTATTATTTACTTAATTTGAATTTGGAAAGTTTACCTGCGTTGTCTTTTGTAATTAATATACAGTCAACAAGTTGTTTTTCGTCTGCGCCTGTTTTGCCTTCTTTAATATACTTATCTGCCTGTACAACTGCCATTTGTGAAATATCGAATGCCGGCTGTAAGGATGTTGCAACAATATCGCCGACTTTGATAGCGTCACGTGCATCGTCGGAACCGTCAAGACCAACAATGACAACGCCTTTGAGCCCGGCTGCTTTAACGGCTGCCGCTGCACCCAAAGCCATTGTGTCGTTGCCGCAGATAACACCCTTAATGTCTTTATTGGCCTGAATGATGGATTCCATCTTTGAGTAGGCCTGCGTTTGCTCCCAGTTGGCAGATTGCTGTGCAACCATCTTCATATCCGTATACTGGTCCACAACTTCGTGATAACCTTTTGAACGAACGCCTGCGTTTGTATCGGATTCCTTTCCGGTAAGTTCAACATAGTTTCCTTTTTCACCCATGGCCTCGACGAACTTTTCAGCTCCGATTTTTGCGCCCTGATAGTTGTTTGCAACAATTTGGCAAATTGCAACACCTGTTTGGTTAATTTCACGGTCGATAAGGAATGTTGGGATACCAGCATCTCTTGCTTTCTTAACTGCTACAACTGTTGCATCGGCGCCCGCATTATCACAAATGATTGCCGCTGCTTTTTTGGAAATCGCAGTATCAAACAACTCTGCCTGCTTCGTCGGGTCATCATCGTGAACAAGAGTTAAGGTTTCATAGCCGAGTTCTTTTGCCTTTGCCTCAGCAGCTTCGCTTTCTGTCTTAAAGAACGGGTTGGAATGGGACGGTGTGATAATTACAATCGTTTTGCTTGCGCCGGTGGCTTTTACCCAAGCCGTGCTTGATGTATTGGCTTTTGACTGCGCAGCCTCTGAAGATGTTGTTGTACCCTTGGAACAACCTGTAAATATTGCCGCCATGGATATTGACAGTGCAAGTGCCCACGCGAAAATTTTATTTGTATTTTTCATTACTATACTCCTCTTTTTATTACATCTGCGAATCCCTTTCACAGTATGTATGGTGAAAACAGCGCGCTCAAACACTTGTATTTTAGTTGAATACACAAATAGTTTTTCTAAGTTTTTGTATTTTATTAAATTTTAAATTTATGCAAAATAAAAAACCCCGCATTTTGCGGGGTTTTACGTTAACCTTTATTCATATTACTGCGTAATTTCGGCGGTTTCTGCGCCGATTAAACTTAGGAGTGCCTGCGGCTCTAATTCAACCTGAGCGCCTATTTTCCCCCCGCTCACAATGATGGTGGACAGTTGCTCACAGCTTTTGTCTATTACCGTTTTGAACTGTTTTTTCATGCCGATAGGCGAACAGCCGCCGCGGATATAGCCGGTTGTTTTATTGATTTCGTCCACATGAATCATTTCAATGGATTTTTCGCCAACGCTTTTGGCCGCGGCTTTCAAGTTGAGTTCCTTTGCGACCGGCACAACAAAAACGTAGAATTCGCGTCCAGCCCCACGGGTCACCAGTGTCTTAAAAACCTGCTCCTCGTTTTGGCCCAGCTTGTGAGCGACGGAAACGCCGTCGATTTTGCCGTCTTCGTGGTCGTAAAAATAAAATTGATAGGGAATTTTTGCCTGATCCAAAATTCTCATCACATTTGTTTTTGCATTATCCTTCGCCATTTTACTTCACCTTTCCATTTCAGAAGCGCCTGATGGTGCAATCTTTTTATTATTATACCGCAATTGAAAAAATCGTAAATATGCAAATGATAATTAAAAGGGAAACACTTACCCATGCACGGATTTTTTGACTTTTTGTATTGGCGTACGCCCCCATTACCGCTGGATTGGAAGTAATCAGGGTTAAGAAAAGCAAAATCGGTGCCATCAGTGCCCCGCCTGCGACCTGCGCCAGCACCGCGATTTGGTTGAATGGCAGGTTTGGTATGAGTACCGCCGCCGCCGCAATGCACACGCTGAAAAAGTAAATCGCGTAAAATCCCGGTGCGTCGCGGATTTTATCATTGAGACTTTTTGCCCAGCCGAACGCTTCGGCAACGCTCCATGACGAAGCGAGTGAAACCGTGATGGCTGCCAGCAGACCGGAGTTGAACAGTCCAAGCGCGAACAGCAGCCCCACAGCAGATCCGAAGCGACTGCTTAACATCGGAATAAGCTGCGCGGGGCCGCTTTGCTCTAAATTCGGCACGCATTGAAAAAGTGATGAGCCAATGACGATGAGCGCGCTCGCAACAATCACCTGGCACACGCAGCCAATGATCGTATCGAGCCGTCCGTTGTTGATGTCCTGCGCCTCTACTCCCTTGTCACCGTAGGCTGAATTCTGATAAAAAATCATCCACGGTGCAATTGCATTGCCTATTAAAGCCACCACATACCATCTAAAATCATGTCCGTGCGCAAGCACAAAACTTTCGGCAACACTGAGATTTGGTTTGGTAAACAGTGCAAGGAAGATAAAGACCACATTCAGCAGCCCAATAATTAAGCCCAGCCGTTCCTTTGCACGGTATCCGCTCAGCACTGCGATAGACAGCACCAGCGCCGTGCTCAGAATCACCGACAACCAAAGCGGTATGCCGATGATTGAAAGCCCGGCGCTCATTCCGATAAATTCCGTTAGAAGCGTAATGAGATTTTCAATAAAAAGTGAGATAACCTGATACACCATCCAGCCGCGGCCATAGAGTTCCCGTACAAGGCCAGTATAGCCCTTATCGGCAACAACTCCCAGGCGCATTGCCATTTCCTGTACGGTGTAGGTAATTAGAATCAGCCCAAGCGTGAGCGGTACAAATACGGCGCTGCCGAATTTGGCACCTGTTACCGTATATGAAATAATACCGCCCGCGTCGTTACCCGCTAAAGCTGTCAGCATACCCGGCCCTAGAAGGGCAATGAGCCGAAATCGTTTATGTTTTTTTTCACGCATTAAAACACCCCCAAAGGCAGTTTATGCCCACGGGGGTGTTTGTGCTAATTTTGTTTGTACCGCATTATTGTTCTATTTTCCACTTTATGCCCTGCGGAGTATCCTCCAGCACAACATGGCGTGCCTTTAACTCGTCGCGGATTTTATCAGCTAAAGCCCAGTCTTTATTTTTGCGGGCTTGTGTGCGCTCAACAATCAACTTTTCAATCTCATCATCAAGTGAGGTTTCCTTCTGCGCGTAAAGCAAGCCGAGTACGCCTGCAAGCTCGTTATACAGGTTCAGTGCAAAGAAGCAGAGTTCCTTTGACGGCGCAGTGGACGCATTTAAACTCGAGTTGATGTCGCGGGCTAAATCGAACAACGCGGAAATTGCATCCGCCGTGTTCAGGTCGTCCTCCATCGCCTCGATAAAGTGGTCTTGATATTCGCTTAGTCTGCGTCTGACCTCATGCTCGCCTTCCTTTTCGCCTGACGGAGAATTCTCCATTAAAAATTCAAGGTTGTCGCGGCAGTTGTATAATCTTTCAAGTGCCGATTTGCACTGTTCGATGACCTCGATGCTGTAATTGATTGGCGTGCGGTAGTGCGAAGCAACCATCAGGTAGCGAATCGGCTCATAGCCGTACTTTTCCGCAACATCGCGCACGGTAAAGAAATTGCCGAGGCTTTTGCTCATCTTACGGTTATCTACATTGATATAGCCGTTGTGCATCCAATAATTCGCGAAAGTCACTCCGTTGCAGCACTCACTCTGAGCAATCTCGTTTTCATGGTGTGGGAAAATGAGGTCTTGTCCGCCGCAATGAATGTCGATTGTCTTGCCGAGGTACCTGCGCGCCATGGCCGAGCACTCGATATGCCAGCCAGGCCGTCCCTCTCCCCACGGAGAAGACCAGCTAGGCTCACCGGGCTTCGCGCCTTTCCACAGCGCGAAGTCCATGGAGTCCTCTTTAATCTCACCGGTAGCGATGCGCGCACCGGACTGTAAATCCTCGAGCGGCTGATGTGACAGCTTGCCATAGCCCGCGTCCTTCAGCGTTCTGAAATAAACATCACCGTTTGGCGTGGGGTAGGCGTAACCCTTCTCAATCAGGGTCGAAATAATATCCATGATTTCGTCGATATTCTCAGTCGCAAGCGGATGGATCGTCGCCGGGCGCACATTGAGCCCCTTGGCATCGGTTTTGTATTCCTCAATATAGCGTTCCGAAACGGTGAGGTAGTCACTGCCCTCTTCGTTTGCTTTATTGATGATTTTATCGTCGATATCGGTAAAATTCTGAACAAAAGTCACGTTCATGCCGCGATATTCAAAATAGCGGCGCAGCACGTCAAACACGCAGATTGGCCGCGCGTTGCCGATATGAATATAATTGTAAACTGTGGGCCCGCAAGCGTAAATTTTCGCTTCCCCCGCGGTCAGGGGAACAAATTCCTCTTTTTGGCGTGTTAACGTGTTGTAAATTTTCATCTCATTTTTCCTCTCTTTGTTTGATTACTGCATCAAGCTGTTTTTGCATTCTTTCAAGTTGAAGACCCATGCGGCAAAGCTCTTGTGAAATGGGGTCGGCAACGTGAATCTGGTCCATATTGCACGGGCGCACGCCGTTTAGGCGAACGACCCGAGCCGGCACACCGACCGCCGTCGCATTGTCCGGCACCTCATCGAGTACAACCGCACCCGCCGCCACGCGGGCGTTGTCGCCAACGCGGAACGGGCCGAGTACCTTTGCGCCCGAGCCAACCATTACATTGTCACCCAACGTTGGGTGGCGTTTCCCGTGGTCTTTGCCGGTTCCGCCCAGCGTTACTCCCTGGTACAGGGTGCAGTTGTCGCCGATAACGGTAGTTTCCCCAATAACCACACCCATACCATGGTCGATGAACAGTCCTTTGCCAATTTCGGCGGCGGGGTGGATTTCAATCCCGGTCTTATGGCGCGCGCGCTGGGATAAAAATCTTGCGATAAATTTCATATTATGCTGGTAAAACCAGTGTGCCTTTCGGTAGGCGCGAATCGCCTTAAAGCCGGAGTATAGAAAATACACCTCTAACCTGGACCTCGCCGCTGGGTCACGGTCCATTACGGAATCAAGTTCCTCTTTCAGTTTCGTAAACATACCTTCCTCCAATAAAAAAACGACAGCCTACGCCCCCAATTAGGGACGGAGGCGGTCGTTATACCGCGGTTCCACTCCGTTTTATTGCTTGTGGGGCCTTTAACGGTGCCTGCCGTGCAGGGATACTAATTTCCCCCCGCATGCTAACGGATGCATTTCGCCGCCTGCCCAACAAAAAGCGCTTCCAGCCTTGACGCTTTCTCTCTAATGCCGGCATTGCGGTTACTTCTTCCGCTCTTCGCATTTATCAATACCGATAATATAGCATAAATTCATTAGAACGTTACAATAGTATATACCAAAATATTCGTCAAGTAAACCCCGGCAGTCAAAAATATTTATCATACAGCATTATATCATCCGCTACTTTGTTGTATTGATAGCACCGATATTCTGTTTGATATAGATAAAACCGGAAAGCAGCGCGAAGAAGGTTGCAATTATAATCAGCACAAAGCCGATTTGTCCGAACACCGCTGCGCTTGAAACGCCGCCGATTGTAAAGGCGGAAAGCCTTCCAAGTGTAACCAACTCCTGAATATATTGAAAAACAAGGATGGCGATAATCGCAATCATCTGGCTGATTGTCTTCGTTTTGCCCCAGTTATTCGCCGCAATCACCACTCCGCTGTCCACTGCAACAAGGCGGATGGACGTGACCATGAATTCGCGTGCAATGATTAGGATAACGCACCAGGTGCTTGCAAGTCGCAGATCCACAAAGCAGACGAGTGCCGAAACAACCAGTATTTTATCGGCAAGAGGATCTAAAAATTTACCGAAATTTGTAATTTGATTATTTTTGCGTGCCAGTTCTCCGTCAAAATGATCGGTGAGTGCCGCGGCGATAAACACAATTGCCGCCCAAAGGTAATGGTGTGAAAGACCCGGACTTAAAAGAAATGCAACAAAAAAAGGAACCAGTACAATGCGGATAACGGTTAATTTATTTGGCAGGTTCATTCCCGCGCCTCCTCTATTCGACTATTTCTCCGATCAAGTCACAATCAACACAGTCGTTGATTTTTACATTAATGAAATCGCCGTACTTCGGTTTTTTTCCATTTATCGCAAAGAAAATCTTGCCGTCTATATCCGGTGAATCAGCATAAGAGCGGCCAAAATAGCACTCTGCGTAGCGGTCAAATCCCTCCACAAGCACCCGCAGGGTCTTGCCGATTTGCTGCTCGCCCCACTCCTGCATGATGTTCATCTGATCCTCCATGATAATATCCATGCGGTGCTGCTTTACGTCCTCATCAATCTGGTCGGGCATTACCCCGGCGGCCGTGCCCTCCTCCTGCGAATAAACGAAGCACCCTAGCCGCTCAAAGCGAATTTCCCGCACAAACTCGGCCAGCTCGGTAAAGTCCTCTTCTGTTTCGCCGGGGAACCCGGTGATAAGCGTGGTGCGCAAAATCAGGTTTGGAATGGTATCACGCATCTTCTGAATCAGCGCGGTCAATTCTTTTCTGCTGCCCGTGCGGTGCATCGCTTTTAAAAGGCGCGCGCTGCAATGCTGAAGCGGCAAGTCCATATATTTTACAATTTTATCTTCTGTGGCGATAGTCTGAAGCAATTCATCGGTAATATAGTCAGGGTAACAGTACAAAATGCGAATCCACTCAATGCCATCGATTTTGCAAAGCTCCTTTAACAGCTGGGACAGCATCAGTTTGCCGTAAAGGTCCCAGCCATAACGCGTCGTGTCCTGTGCAATCACAATCAGCTCTTTCGCCCCGTTTTGAGCGAGCGTTTTTGCCTCTTCCACAATATTCTCAATCGTCCTCGAACGGTAACGGCCACGGATAAATGGAATCGCGCAGTAAGCACAGCGATTGTCACAGCCCTCCGCAATCTTTAAATACGCAAAATAGCTCGGCGTGGTAAGCTGACGTTCCCCGCAAAGCGGCAGAAGTGTCTTTTCGGGAAAGCTTTCCACCTTTGTACCGGTCATGACCTTTTCAATCACATCGGCAATGTTGCTGTCCGCGCCGATGCCAATAACGGCATCCACCTCGGGCAGTTCCTTTAAAATCTCCTCACGGTAGCGCTCAGCCAAACAGCCGGTAACAACAATCGCCTTGATTTTGCCCTCGGCTTTTAATTTAGCAAGTTCAAGGATTTCCTCAATAGATTCCTTTTTGGCGGCTTCAATAAATCCGCAGGTGTTGACAATTGCAACCTCAGCAAGCGCGGCGTCATCCTTCAGCTCATACCCGGCTTTTTGCAGCGAGGCCATCATGATTTCTGCATCAACTTGATTTTTGGCGCAGCCAAGGCTCACCAGTCCTACACTATATGACATTTAATCGTCCTCATTTTCCAATTGATTTAACGCGGTTCGTATATCGTCCCAGCGGTAGCCGAGCCTTTGCAGGGCGGCAATACTGCGGCGGCGGCCCTTTTCGTCGTCTAATGTTCTGCTGTATTTTTTATGAATCAATTCCGTAATTTTCTGTACGGGGTCAGGCGCGGTTTCTTCAATAATTTGCTGTGCGAGTTCCTTTTCGATGCCCTTTTGCAGCAGCTCCTGCTGCGTGCGCGAAGCAGAAAACCCCTTTTGACCAAGCAAATTTTCGGCAAGACTCCTGGCAAACTGCTCATCATCAACAAGGCCGATATCTGCCATGTGCTGCGCGGCGGCCTCAGCGGCCTCACGGGAAGTGACACGGCTGATTTTATCCGCAAGTTCCTTTTGCGAGTGGCTGCGGTGCTCCAGAAGATAGAGTGCCTTTTCGCTGGCGCGGCGGCTTTCACTCGACTGAATCAAATCGTGAAGCTGCTCATCGGAAAGCTCCCGCCCAGGTTTATAGCCCGACTTCAACATCGTTTCGGTGTCGATATTCACTGCAAATTCGCCGTCGATAAAGAGCGCCGAAAGGCTTTTCCTGCGCGGTTCAATCGCCGTTATCAACATCAGTCGTCCGCCGAAATATCAATGTTGGCGGACTTGCCGCGTCCGCTTGCTTTAGCCGGCGCGGGCGGCGTAACCTCAACCGGTTTTGCCGGGGAGGCGGAGGCCGGCGCGTTTTTGGTGTAAAGCTTTAACATATTCTCTTTGACAAGCTTTTCCACTTCATTGGCAATATCCACATTATCACTTAGGAAGATTTTTACGTTGTCGCGTCCCTGTCCGAGCCTCGTTTCATTAAATGAGAACCATGCGCCGCTCTTTTGGATAATTTCCAGTTTGACAGCCAAATCAAGCAGTTCGCCCTCACGGGAGATACCCCTGCCATACATTACGTCAAATTCCGCCTCGCGGAACGGCGGAGCAATTTTATTCTTCACAACCTTAGCACGGGTGCGCGAGCCAATTTGCTCGGTACCGTTTTTCAAGGTCTCAATCTTTCTGATGTCTATTCGCACGGAGGCATAGAATTTTAACGCACGGCCGCCGGGGGTTACCTCCGGACTGCCGTACATGACGCCAACCTTTTCACGCAGCTGATTAATAAAGATGGCAACGCAGTTCGACTTTGAAATTGCACCGGCTAATTTGCGCAGCGCCTGACTCATTAGGCGGGCTTGCAGGCCAACGTGGCTGTCGCCCATCTCTCCCTCAATTTCAGCGCGCGGCACCAAAGCCGCGACGGAGTCGATTACAATGACGTCGATTGCACCGGAGCGCACAAGCGCCTCTGTGATTTCGAGCGCCTGCTCGCCGGTATCCGGTTGGGAAACGAGCAGTGAGTCAACATCAACGCCCAAATTACGGGCATACAGAGGGTCAAGCGCGTGCTCCACGTCGATAAACGCCGCATTGCCACCGTTTTTTTGCCCCTGTGCAATACAGTGCAGGGCAAGTGTGGTTTTTCCGGAACTTTCCGGCCCGTAAATCTCAACAATACGACCACGCGGAAGTCCGCCGATGCCGAGCGCCAAATCAAGCGAAAGGGAACCGGTCGGGATTGCCTCCACGTGCATTGTTTCGTTTTGGCCCAGACGCATAACCGCGCCTTTACCGAACTGCTTTTCAATCTGCATGAGCGCCGTTTCCAGTGCTGTGTTCTTATCCGTCACCATATTGCAATTCCTCCGGTTTTTTATTGAAGGCCACGTATAAACCATATGATTTTTGCAGCCTTTGTTTTTTGAATCCTTAATTAAAATTATATCTTATATTCTATTTTAAATCAATACGCGCAGCGAAATAATTCGAACAAATGTTTAAATTATTTTTGCCAAATACCGCAAACCACGCGCTCAATGCAATTAAAATCTTCAATGATATCAATTTTTGCAAGTCCCGCAGCTTCAAAAAGCTTTGCGACTTCAGCCGCCTGCCCGTCGCCAACCTCGACTGCCGCAACGCCGCCCCGCCTTAACTTTGGCAGCCAGAGCGCCGCGATTGCGCGGTAAAACACAAGGCCGTCCGCGCCGCCGTCAAGCGCTGACTGCGGTTCGTTTTGCACCTCGGTCTGGAGCGTGGGTAGCTCACCGGTTGTAACATACGGCGGATTCGAAACGATGCAGTCAAGTGCAGAAAGGGTTTCAGCACTTTGCGGATTCAAAATATCCATTTGAACCGGCGTGACATTTTGAACGCCGGTTTCTTCAATATTCCGATTAAGATAATAAAACGCTTTGTCGTACAACTCTGCCCCGGTAATCCGTGCCTGGGGCAAGAGGGATGCAAGCCCGAGTGCAACCGCGCCCGTACCGGAACAAAGGTCAAGTATCTTCGGGCTGTTAACACTTTTCAGCAATTCCGCCGCGGTGTAAACTAAAAGCTCAGTTTCCTCGCGAGGAATCAGCACACCCTCGCCCACGTACAGTTCAAGTTGCATAAACGGCCACTTGCCTAAAATATACTGAAGCGGTCTGCCGCCCGCGCGCTCATAAATCAGTTCAAGATATTCCTTTGTCTTTGCCGCATCTGCCGATTCATTGGAATGGATAAGCAAAGCCTGGCGGTCAAGGCCGAACACCTTTTGAAAAAGGCATACTGAATCAAAGGCAGGGCTTTGATTCCCCGCCTTGAAAAGTACGCCTTTTCCCTGCTGATATATTTCTCCTAAAGTCATTGCCGCAGTTGCACCTACATTTCACTTATAAATCAATTTTATCCTCGCCGCTTTCGGGTATGACCTGTTTCATCGCGGCAATTGCAACCTCTATCATACTGTCATCCGGCTCTTGTGTGGTAATGCGCTGTACCCACAGCCCCGGTGCGGAAACAATGTGAGTCAGGGTGTTGTCGCAACGGCCGCACATGCGGATAAACTCATAGCCAATTCCGACAATGAGCGGAATGCACAACAGTTTAACAAGTGTTCTTAAAAACGGATTGCTAAACGGAATAAAGAATCCGACGATGATGCCCAAAATCAACATAATCACCAAAAAGCTTGTACCGCAGCGAGGATGAAACCGGCTGTGACGGCGCACATTTTCGACGGTCAGCTCCTCGTCGTTCTCATAGCAGAATATGGTTTTATGCTCGGCGCCGTGGTACTGAAACAGCCTGTGAATTTCCGGCACACGGGAGCAAAATAGTATGTACGCAATAAAAATTGCAATACGCATAACGCCTTCAATAACCGAGCGCCACGGTGCAATGGCCGGGCCGGCGGCAAAATCACGAATCAGGTTGAAAATAAAGGTGGGCAGTACGAAGAACAGTCCGATTGCGAGCAATACTCCCAATACGGTACTCATAATCATGATTGCGTTCATCATTTTATCGCCAAAGGTTTTTTCTACCCATTTGTCGAACTTGGACGGTTCCTCGGTTTCTTCGAGGCCTGCCTTGTCCACCGAAAGGGAAAGTGCTTTGTATCCCATGGTGAGGGAATCAATGAATCCGGCAATTCCGCGCAGCAGCGGCAGCCGCATAATGGAATATTTATCCCGCATAAAATTGGTGTTCATTTCTTCTGTGGAGATAGTTCCGTCACTCATGCGAACGGCGACTTCTGTTTTTTTAGGGCCGCGCATTAATATGCCCTCAATCAGTGCCTGTCCGCCGATGGACGTGATACATTTTGTTTTTTCTCTAGCCATTATTTTCGGAGTTCCTTTCTTCGTTTACGGCTTCGTTCAGTTGTTGCTTATTTTCAAGTTTTTTTAAGGTCGGGATTAATATGGTTACGGCTGTACCGATATTCTCGTGGCTCTCAATATCCAAGCTGCCGGAATGGAGCACCATGATTTCGTCGGCAAGCGCAAGACCGATGCCCGAACCGCGGATTGTCTGATTTGCTTTGTAAAATTTCTTTTTGACATTGGGCAGATG
Organism: uncultured Caproiciproducens sp.; assembly: GCA_964517505.1. Classification (GTDB taxonomy): domain Bacteria; phylum Bacillota; class Clostridia; order Oscillospirales; family Acutalibacteraceae; genus Caproiciproducens. The sequence continues at coordinate 420,671 of CAZFED010000001.1, forward strand.
TTCGGCGGGGATTCCGCAGCCATTGTCGCTGATGACAACGCAGATAAAACCACTGAGTTCATTCGCACTTACATTGATTGTACCGCCTTCAGTGGTATATTTTAAGGCATTATCGATAATGTTGACAAACACCTGCCTTAAACGGTTGATGTCGCCCAGAACAGGAGAAAGCATGGCGGGTTCCTCATAAATCAAGAACTTATTCTCGGTTTTGGCACGCTCGCTGAACATATAAACAGCCTCACCAAGTTCGGCAAGAATGTCGATTTTATCCATGGTCAGCGTCATGCGGCCGCTTTGCATACGCGAAAAGTCGAGCAATTCTTCCACGATACCGGAAAGGCGCTCGGATTCACGGATAATAATGCCCATACCCCGGTCAAGCGTTTCCTTGTCGTCGCCGCCGACCTGCATCGTCTCCGCCCAGCCCTTAATTGCGGTTAGCGGTGTGCGCAGCTCATGGGATACCGAGGAGATAAAATCATTCTTCATTTTCTCAGCTGCGCCCAGCTCAACGGCCATATCGTTGATATTATCGCAGAGCTGCCCGATTTCGTCGTTATTGGTCTTTTCTATTCGAGCCTTAAAGTCACCCTGCGCGATCCGCTTCGCGGTAGCACCGATTTCCTTAATTGGCGTTATAATCGAATTCATAAAGTAATAGCTTGAAATAATTACAAATAAAATAATGAGAAGGCCTGCCAAAACAAGCGTTCCCACCATAAGGGTCACCTGCTTATCAGCTTCCTCAAGCGAAACCACGTAACGAATTGCACCGACAAAACTGCCGTCATTATTGCGCATCACACGCGTAACTGCAATTACCTTTTCGCCGCTGGTCAGTTTACCCGTCCATGTTCCGTACCCGTTGCTGCTGCTGAGTGCCAGTTTGTAGTCCGACATCGGCTGGCTTTCGTCCGGAGCGAATCCAATGGAAGTGATGATTATTTTTCCGTTTGAGTTAAACACCATCAGCTCCATACTTTCCTTGCTCGGGAAGTTTTCAACATAATTGCGCGCAGCGGTGCTGAACTCTTTTGGCGACTTCCTGCCGTAGTCGGCGAACACGTTGGTCAATTCGTCGGAACGGCTGCTCAGCGCCGTTTGAATCCCGCTGTAAACATATCCGCGTATGACAAAGGAAAGGGTAATGATGAGCGTTACCAGTATAAGCAATATCACACCCAGACTATTTAAAAGCCAGCGCCTTGTAATGCCGGTCGCTTTCATGCCCGTCTTTCCTTTCCTTCTTAATGATTTATACTATGCTTCCCATTTATAGCCGAGGCCCCAAACCGTTACAATGTGTTTTGGATTGGACGGTTCATCCTCAATCTTCATTCTAAGCCGGCGGATATTCACATCCACAATCTTCTCCTCGCCAAAGTACGCATCGCCCCAAACATGCTTTAAGATGTCGGTGCGGTCGAGCGCGGTGGTAGGGCTGGAGAAGAAATATTCCATAATCTGAAATTCGACCTGCGTCAGCTCAATCGGCACACCCTTTTTCATCAATGTGCGGTTACGCAGGTTGAGGGAAAAGTCGCCAGAGCGAATCTCTTCTTTAAAATTATTCTCGTTTCTCATCTGCTCCAGCGCGACGCGTCTGTACACAGCGTCCACTCTGGCGACAAGCTCGCTCGGGCTGAACGGTTTTGTAACGTAATCATCCGCGCCCATCATCAGGCCGCTGACCTTATCCATCTCCTGCGTACGCGCAGTCAAAAGGATAATGCCGATGGAACCGCTTTTCTGGCGCAGTTCCTTGCACACGGCAAGGCCGTCGTATTTTCCGGGCATCATAATATCGAGCACAGCAACGTCGAAGTTGCCGCCCTCGCGCTCATAGATTTCAAGAGCCTCCTCACCGTTGGACGCCTCATAGGCATTGTAGCCGGCACGTTTTAAATTGATTACAACAAACTCGCGAATTGCCTGTTCATCTTCGGCAACAAGGATGTTTTTCATACTCGTTCCTCCGTCATCCTAATTTAGTCTTGATTAATAATCTTAAAGCTGCTTTTTACATCGCTGATACTCAAAGACAGCGCATCTTTCGGTGAGGGCGAACTAGCGGCAAATACAATGCCGGTGGAGTCAAGGAGCTTGAAAAAGCCCTCGGTTCCTATTCCGTCCTCCCATTCTTTTTCAGAGAATACCTGGATTTTCAAAAGCGCCGGACCCATCGTTCCGGCTGCATTTTTGGCCACGGCCTCCCACTTGTAAAAGGTAATTGTGCGCGTGGCAGTATCCGTTTCGGTCGTCACCTTGCCGCGCCACATGTCCGGCACCAGGAACCAATACCCATCGGAGTAATTGAGAACCATGCTCATCACACGGACAAAGGTGTTGGTCTGTGTGTCGTAGCGGTGCCAGTTGGTAACGTAGGCAGCATCCACCGCTGTTGCGCCGGTAAAGCCCGGCATCAAATTCACAATCGGCATTTCAATGATTTTATCGCCGTTAATATCCTTTGATACAACCGATGTATTTCTTAGTGTATAATTAGCAGTTTTTGTTTTCACATCAAAAAACGGCGACTTCAGCGTTTTCGTTTTTTTATCCCAGTAAAGCAGTTCAGTAACCAGGGAATTAGCGCTCTTAATGCCATCGAGTACAATTCCGTTCTGTTTCACGCTTATCAGCCCCGCCTGTACGGAACCATATTTGGTAACACCGATATCGAGCGGACAGGAGCCCATGACTTCCACCGCGCTGTCCTTAATGCGGAACAGGCGGGCAAGTGCGGGCTGTTCACCGACGCTTACATTGGCAGTGAAAATTTCATCCTGGTCATCATCGTCGAAGTCCATAACCGCCAGCTCAGTGTAGCTTTGGTCAAGCTTCAGCTCGTTCATTTTTCCGTTCTTATAATAATAAACACAAATGGTACTGGTATTGTTCAGGCTGCTGCCCCAGCCGACGATAACCTCGTCCTTGCCGTCGCCGTTCACATCGCCGAAGCAGACTTTGTCCACCTGCCCCGCCGGATTGTTAAATGAACCCATATCGGTCCATTTTTCGTCCTTTTTCATGAACATGATATTGGTCCCGGCGCTCTCATCACCCTTTTGGTAAATCGCCATGGCTTCTTCGGTTTTATCGCCGCAGATGTCATGGGTTACAATCGCCGAACGATAGTCACCGCTGCGCGGATACTTCAGCATCATCTTGCCGCCCGCCTTGCTTTCAAGCAGAGCATGAATATCAGCCTTTTCACCGGTTGGCTTTGGTGGGTGCATGAGTGTTTGAGCGTCCAGACCGACAAACGAACAGCCTGACAGCGTCATCGCGAGTACAATCGCAATCGCAATCGCTTTTAACTTCATCTCATCACACCCCATTATATATTGATTATCTATTATATCATTATCTGCTGAAAATTAACAGTATCAAATATGTAATGAAAATTCGCGTGGTCTTATCACCGATTCGGCTTTGCCACTCAAACCTGTGCCTTGTCCGCTGTGCTGTACAGTGATTTCAACCGTTCTGCAAAAACCATCGCTTTTCGGCGCTTTTAGATAGCTTTCTTATATCAGCATTTAGTGATATAATTTTTTAATAGTAAATCTACAATTGAGGTGTTCGTTATGAATAATACATATGAAGCATTGGAACTGCTTTCAGCTGATGCTAAGCGCAACCCTGTATTAAGAGAAAAATTGATTGCAACCCGGTCGGCGGCAGACCCCATGGACGCGTTTTGCAAATTATCCTGCGAGGCAGGGCACCCCATCACGATTGGCGAGCTGTTTGCTGTGGGACAGGAATACAGTGATAACCAATGTAAAAGTACAAACGGTGGGAACCCTTCCCCATATGAATACTTTGATGATGCGTATGAAACATTTCTTGCATCTATTGAACATAAGTAGCTATATGCCGCTTGTCCACTGTAACAAGAAACCTGTTAATGGACGGCTTATCCCCCTGTTTATCCGTTACTGCATCAGTATCATATTATAGAGTAAAACCTATTCATTGGGGGGGATAACATGAATTTCAATAATACAGTTATTAAAGTAAATCAGCTGATGCAAGCATATTGTTTTCTGAACTATCAATACAATTGTTTCTGCAATAACCCTTTCATGCGTTGCAATCCCTGGTGCTGCAACAACTTGCAGGGAAACTGCTGTAATAGATGCCGGTGCTGCAACAACTTGCAGGGAAGCGGCTGTAATAGGTGCTGCTGTTGCAGACAAAATTGCAGAAGATGCAATTCCGGTAGATTTTCAAAAAGCTGCTGGCGATAGTTCCGGCAGATGCAGACTATTCAATGAATGCTCACAAAACCCGGTCGAAGATTCGCATTGTGCGAAAACAGGCAGCATATAAAGAGCCACGAAACACTTTAGTTTCGTGGCTCAAATTCTTTTATGGTCAATTTAGATTCAGAATATATAAGAATAACACTAATATTGTAACAGATATTTTCGCAAGGCATTTATATGCATTGGATAGAAAACCGAAGCATTACTGCTTAACAAAGTTTTAACCTCGTCAATTGAAACCCAATGGATATTTGTCGTTTCATTAGTCTCTTTTAGCAATCGGCCCTCTGCATGACAGACAAATGTCTGCAGCATTAAAGAATATCCCCCAGTAAGATTCTGTGAAGAGTAGAATGGCAAAAAGCTTATAATACGATATCCATTCACTTCATTTATAACAGCTTCTTTTTCACCGGAAATCTCCGTTATTGTCAGACCGGTTTCCTCCCACACTTCGCGGCGTAAGGCATCAAAAATGTTTTCATACTCTCGAACCTTACCTGCAGGAATTTCTAACATACCATTTTCTATACCGCCATCTTCCTTTTGCCGTTGTTGAAGAAGGATGTATTTTACACCATCTTTTTCTTTTTCAATAATGGCGCCTACTGCGGGTTTAGCAAAAATTTCTTCCAAAGCTAATCGCTCCAGTCTACTATGTATTGTATGAAAATTCATGAGTAAAAAGTTATAAATCAGCCTCTTTAAACTTACGTTCCAAAGTTGTTGTCAATTTGTGAAATGGCTTTTTCAATATGGCTAATAGTAAAAACGCTGCTAAAAACGCCAACAAAGCTCCTATATTCAAAAATACACTGTTCCAAACCGGACCGGCAATTGCTTCTCTAAAACCATTTATTGCATAAGTAAACGGCCATAGCGGCTGCAATACACCAAATATCTCAGGATTTGTTTGTATTGGATAGATTCCGCCTGAACCGGCTATTTGAAAGACCATCATAATTACTGCAATTGCTTTTCCTACATTACCGAAAATAGACACAAGTGTAAATATAATAACGGTAAACGTAATAGACGAAAGTACGCCAAAGAGTACCATCAGTCCGGCATTTTCCGGTTTTACCCCTAATATAAATATGTCTCCCAACAAAATAATCGTTGATTGTATGAGTGATAAGAATAGGAATAACAGCATTTTTCCAAAGTGCTTCTGTTTAAGATTAAGCTTTTCTCCGCTTTCAAAGTCCTCACATTCCACAGACAGCAGTGCGCATAACAGCAGCGAACCCACCCATATGGCAAGTACCGTGTAAAACGGTGTCAGGCCTACGCCGAATATCCCTGTATCATAGATCTCCACTTCCTTGACTTCCAGCGGTGAAGAGCTAAAATCCGCAATTTCAGACGGATGATTTTGCATTATATCAATTAAATTGTCTATGTTTTCATTCGTTAACCCATTGATCCTATCAAGCAGTTTATTCAAGTCGGACTGAAGCGAGGTTAACAGGCCGCTTAATTTGTTTGCCTGCTCAACAGATAACTGGCTGCTTACGATTCCGAAAGTTGATAAAGCACTCAATTGGGGAGAAATCGATTTTGCTAAATCTATTATGTTGTTTGTATCATCTATTTGAATTGATAGATTGCTGACCATATTCGTTAATACCGGGGAACCTTTCGTATAAAATATATTAGATACATTTTGTGTTTGCTGATACAGTTCATCACTTATTTGGGAAAGGTCATCAATGGCGGAATTGATGGAGCTCTTTGATGCGCCCTCATTCATTAATGGCTTCAGTTTGGTAAGCTTTGTTTTCTCATCAAGTACTAATTCATCCATGTAATTAAGACTGTTTACAAGAAAAGTCAAAGAACTCAAGTTTTTATTTTTATTCAGAGTTTTGAGATTTTCCATATCTGAACTCAATATGGTGTCAATGGAATCACAGATATTAATTGTCTGCTTCATCGTTTTGATTATATCATTGTCTATCGTATTATTATTTATATTTTTTAGTTTGGATAAAAGAGCTTTATTATTATCATTTAAAGATTGCATTTGAATAATATCATTGTTTAAATCAGTGGATATAGATTCCACGGTTTGCTTTGTTTTTAAAGTTAGTGACTTACTTGCTTGTGTCACTTTTTCAAGGCTGTTAATTTGTTCGGTTATTTTGGGCAATAGAGTATTTGCCGTGTTTAAGCTCTTCTGAAAACTGGCAGAATTTGAATTCGCCTCAACAATATATTTTTTCAAAGCTGTGATGTTATTGTTTGCTTCGGAAAAAGTAGATTTTAATTCTACAACCTGCGATTTATTGATTTTGGACTTTTGTGCCTCCGATTTTAGTATAGTGATAGCCTGCTGATTTACTGTGCTGACAAAATTGCTTTTAATGCTATCAAGTAATTTATCCTTTGCTACATTTGTAATCTTGGCTGCGATTGCATTCAGTTTTTCATTCACCCTGTATGTAATTGAAGGTTTTTGAAGACTTCCCGAAGCTAAACTGATTAGTCCGGAGGAAAAGTTCCTGGGAATCTCAATCAGGGCATAATATTTTCCTTCATTCAATCCATAATTACCCTGCCATTCATCCACGAAGTCCCAGCCGATGGATTTGTTTTTTTTCAGTTGTTCAATTACATCGTCGCCCACATTCATTGCTTCCCCATTAAAAACTGCGCCTTCATCATTATTTACTATGGCGACAGGAAGGTTCCCCGTATTTGCATACGGATTCCAGCAAGCGAAAATGTTAATCCATGCATAAAGTGATGGCAGAATACACAACCCAATAACGATTATCAAAGCAGCGATATTTTTACTTATCGTTCTTAAATCTCTAATAAATACTTTAAATACTTTTTTCATTCTATCCCCCCAAATCAACCTGTTATTCTCCAACGCCTGATTCTTTAAACTTAGTTTCAAATCTATGGACTCGCTCATAAAGAGGTTCTACAAAAAAGAACCCAAATAACAAAAATACAACTGCAAATAAGAACAATGCTGCAAAATCTAATGCTACGCTGCTGACGAGAGGACCTGCTATTGCCTCTCTGAACCCCCCCACACTGTATGTAAATGGGAACAATGGCTGCAGTATTCTGAAAATCATTGGATCTACCTGTATCGGATAAGTTCCGCCGCTGCCTGCCAACTGTAATATCATATAGATAATAGAGAGAGCCTTACCTACATTACCTAAGGTAGATGCCAAGGTATAAGTTATGATTGAAAATGTCAAAGAGGAAACCACTGCAAACACAACCATAAGAGGTGCATTTACAGTATATATGTGCAAAAGAAGTATATCTCCCATCGAAACAATAAACCCTTGAATCATTGCTAAAGATGAAAAAATCATCATTTTGCCAAAATGCTTTTCCCTTAAGCTTAATTTCTCAATTCCTTCAAAGAAACCTGCTTGTGTTTTCAAAAGAGAATTCAGCAAAAGGCAGCCCACCCAAAGAGCGAGCGTTGTATAAATTGGTGACATACTGGAGCCGTAATTTGGTATTGCATTTATGGATTCATCTTTTAAATTAAAAGGATTTGACATGAAGTTACCCATGAATTTCGGATTGCTTTGAAGAATACTAATAATCTGTACAACATCATCGTTATTGACTAGTTCGAACTTAGCGCTTAGTTGTTTTATAACATCTTTAAACTCAATCAGCCTGTTGTTTAAGTCACCTGAAAATTTAGAAGCCAAATCACTTCCATCCTTTGCCGTATTGATTATACTGCTGATCTGTGAACCAAGGTTCTGTGCGGATTGAATCAGGTCGGAAGCATCTTGATTAGCAATAATCAGATTATCCCCTATTATGTTTAGGTCATCTTTCACTCCCGAATTGTATTGTGTTATGGCGCTGATAAGCTGTGTGTTTATTTTTGCCGCATCGTCATTTATCGAATTGGCAATATTCTTACTGATTGTATTTGTTGAATTAAGCTGCTGCTGTATTCCGCTGAATTGATTTTTTTCATCACGGATGTAGGGCTGTATTTTTTTTAATGATGTTATAATATTGGACATTTGTGTTTTATTACCGCTATTGGTTGTCTTAACCGATTGAAGATAAGCAATGGCTGTATTTATTTGATCGTTTAATGAATCTATTTCCTTTATTATATTCGTAATATCATTATTTAAAGAAGCAGCAATTTCTTTGGCATGTTGCTTTGAGTTCTTTAATTCCTCCAATACATTTTTCAAAGAAGTATTAATATCAGAGGACTGCAGTTGTTTTAATGCATCGATAAGTTTCGCTATGTTAGGGTTATTGACAGTTTTATTGAAATCCTCCAATTGAGTAATAACCGTACCCAAAGACTGGTTCAAAGCGTCTATTTTATTTTCAATGTTTGGTATTGCTTTATCCAGATAATCGTAAAGTTTGTCAATAGTACCGGAAGAATTTCCAATTTGTTTTTGAATATCCACCAATTGCTTTCTGATATCTGTTAAAGAGTTTTGCAAATTTTTGAGGGATGTAATTGTTTTATCCAAATCACTATTAAAATTAATGGAGTTGCATTCCTCCAAATAATCTATCGTTGCATCAATTGCATTTTCCATCGAGTCGAGTTCTACATTTATTCCCGGAAGAATGGAATTGATTTTTGAAGAATTTGCACTTGAAGCGGATTCATTTACACTATGAAATAGATCTTTAATCCGGTTATTGGATGTTTGAGCATAATTTAGGTTCATATCGATATTATTTATGGAATTGTTCAATGTCGCCTGTGTGGATTTAATAATTGCTTGATTATCCGCGTCGTTTTTTTTAATAACTCCCAATCCACTCTGAATGGAAGGTATTGTAGTGCTGATACTGCTCAAAAATTGACTTAAATTGCCTGAGTTACTGTTTATACTCTGCAGAGAGTTTTCAATCGTACTCATGTTTCTGTTTATATTTATTATGGAATCCTTTATTTGAATGATATCTTCCTTATTTTCATCCGCATCTTTTCCCACAATGTTTAAAGAGGAAAAAATTGTTTCATTCACAGTGGAAATAAAATTTGAGGTTATTTCATTGACTAATGTATTTTTAGCAGCTTCTGTAATCTTTCCTGCTACCGGGTTTACCTTCGTATCTACCTTGTAGGTTATCTGTGGCTTTTTGAGGTCGTTGGACAGTACACTTAAAAAGCTAGAAGAGAAATCCTCCGGTATTTCTATCATGGCATAATATGTACCATCTACAAGTCCTAAATTTGCTTCTTTCGAGCTTACAAATATCCACATGATTTTATGATTGTTTTTCAGCTTATCAACGACACTGTTTCCAATGTTTAATTTTTTCGCATTAAAGGTAACTTCCTTATCATTGTTTACCACCGCCACGGGAATCGTACTGGTATTTTCGTAGGTATTCCAGCAGGCTTTTATATTTACCCATGCGTACAAGGAAGGGATAAAGCATAATCCTGCAATAATAATAATTGCTACAGGATTTGTCACAATGCTTTTCCAGTCTCGTTTATATACTTTTAGAATGTTATGGATATTCATTATTTTCCCCCAAAAAACGCCTTAATTTTTACATAATAGATGTATTATATAGTATTTAGACTATTATTAAAATGATTTACTGGAAAGTTAAAGATTAATTTATCAGAACTTTAATCGCTAGATTCCGGCATTTTAATCTATTTTTGCAGCACCACTTTCTTAGGCCGATTCGTACCGACCATACCCATTAAAAAACAGCAACCCGGTTTTTGAACCGAATTGCTGTTTTGTCCAATGACCTAACCGTCGTCACTTCCGCTGGGGTTTTGCCAGAGTTAATATAGAACCCTGTAGCTACACCCACTCCCTGCGAACCTTTCACAGACCGAGGTGTTTTTCCGGTTTCCTTCTTGCTTAAGGTTTAAAATATTCCGATCTGTCTTGCGGAATCTCCTCTCGGGCGGATGCCGGTCTTCACGTCCACTCGGACGGAAGCATGGGTAAGCAGATGATTTTTATTGTCGTACACGTCGATCATGATCCATACTGTGCCCGGATTTTTGCCGTTCACCTGAACGTTTCCGTTCGTAAGCCTTGCCGCCGTGGCCGTCCTGTCGTTTGTGGAGTGGACTTTCACCGTAGCAGCCTTGCTGCCGGTCAGATTTATGCCGATTTGATATCTTCCGTTCACCGGCATCTGGTAGCTCTTTGTGTCAAGTGTGATAGAATCGCCTGTGCCCGCGACGATATAATTGCTGAAATGCGTTGTCGAGAACATAAGGAATTCGTTTTCCACCGACGCGTTCATGTCGGTCAGTGTACCGGTGCTTTCCTCATAGTGAAACACATGGGGTGTGCCGCGCAGCCCCACCGGAACCGGAATTCTTACCGTGGTGCTGCCCGTAAAGGAAGCGGCATTCCCGTTCTGGTCAAGCAACTTGATGTTATAAAGCAACGGCGACCCGATAACGTTCAGAGCAGCATTGGAAACGGCAAGCTTGTATGCCGTCGCAGCCTGCAAATCGACCGTACCTCCGGGTACTCCCTGCGGAAGACCGGCCGATGTTTCCGACGTCACGGAAAGCGCAATTTTGGTAACGTTCGAGGAGAAGGAAGCACCGGAAAGACCGATCGTCACGCCAGTCAGGGCATCCGTTACGGACGAAGAAGGGGATGGGGTAGAATGACTGGATGAATAGCTTCCGGACGAAGAATGATCGGACTCCCGCGCGTTCACTGTGACGCGTATGTGCGGAATCTGTACGTCGCTGTCCTTGAGCTGATAGCCGCTATCCAGTATCGGTGTTAAATTGTAGGTTCCGGGCATCTGCGGATTGTAGGTCACACTCGAAACCCATTCCGCGACTTTTACCCAGGTACTTGAAACGCCGTCCACAGTCGCTTTAAGCAGGTCGGGAAGGTTGATCTTTGAAAAGGCCGTGCCGAACGCGACGCTCTGTTTTGAAACTGCGGACCCAAGGCTTTCAAAGGCGCTGATAATTCCCGAGGAAGAAGCGGCGTCGCCGACCGATACCGTCAGCGTCTGATCTGCTCCCGCACTGAAATGGAAAACCAACTTCGTGTTCCCGGTTTTCAAGTCCGCAAGGTACTCTTTTTTAATCGTTACCGTCGAACCCGACACCGTATAGTCCGTGCCCTTCTCAAGCTCAGTGCTGCCGTCTTTGATGCCGGACAGCGTGTTGCCGTTGAACGTCATAGTTACCGTGATGTCTGACTGATCTTCCTCGTTTTTGTCAAAGCCCGCCGATGTCGGGGAAATCGTGCTGACGCTAGGCGTCGAGTCCTTCACCGTTACTTGCAGTGCCGCGCTTTTGTCCGTGCCGAAGTGGAAGGTCAGCGTCGAGTCGCCTGTCATAAGTGTTGCAAGGTAAGATTTCAGAATCGTTACCATGCCGCCGTCATCTGAAACGGTGTAATCGGTGTCTTTCACAAGCTCCGCCGCGCCGTTGGAAATGTCGCTTAGCTTGCCTTTACCCTGTGTAAGCATCACAGAAATATCCTTGCATCCGTCGCTGGAAGCATATTTGTCAAAGCTCGCTGTTGTCGGTGACATCATTGGCGTCGAGTCCGTTACGCCGACCTTCAGTGTCTGAGTTGCTCCCGTGCTGAAATGGAAGGTCAGCGCCGTATCGCCGGTCTTCAAGCCCGCAAGGTACTCTATTTTAATTGTTACCGTCGAACCCGACACCGTATAGTCCGTGTCCTTCTCAAGCTCAGCGCTGCCGTTTTTGATGTCTGACAGCGTGTTGCCGCTCAAAGTGAGCGGCACAGAAATATCCTGATAACCGGTGCTTGAAGCATATTTGTCAAAGCTTGCCGTCATGGGGGTAAGCTGCGTTGTGAAACTGACCTTGACGACCTTGGACACCTGTGTGCTCTCGCCGCTTCCGGCGGCGGCCACAATGCAGCAATCATAGGCGGTGCCTTCTTTCAATCCCGTCAGAGAAGCAGGAGACACCGCTCCGTTTGACAAATCGACTGTTCCGGTCGCGCTTCCCATGATGTCGCCGGCCAAAGGCGTGGTGGAAACGCCGCCTTCATAAAGCCGGTAATAGCCCGTTGCGCTGCTGGTCCCGTTCACCGTAATGCCGGCACTGGTTACCGCTGCTCCCGTTGACGCAGCGGTAATCGCCGGCAGCGAATCAGAAAAAGCAATTTTGGTTTTATAGAATTTAACCGTCCCGGTCGAATATGGTTCCGTTAAGTATTTAGTCGAATCTTTCACTTTATAAGCTGCCTGCTTGCCCTCTGCTGGAATTATGCGAAAGTCGCCATCGGCAGTTATAACATTACAGTCTCTACCTTGATATGCTGATTGCAATTCCATGATTCCGCCCAGGACTTCACAGGTTGCATTATAGTCTACTTTGATTGAACCAATATTGTAGCTGCTTTTTCCGAATAAATAATGACCGCCTTTGATGGTAAGCGAACCCCCCCGAAGGATTATCACGGAGTAATAGTTGCCCTGTACGTCTAATGTATCGATCTCTCCGCCGTCAAGGGTGAGGTGCCCATTCATGACCCTGATTCCATTTGAATTGTCATTGCCGTTATAATTGATTAGCGAATTGGTTCCGATAATTGTGACGGAAGGGGATCCCGTAAGCACACAAAAGATACTTTGAGCATTACTGTCAATACCGATTTTGACGTTTTGCAGCGTAATTTTTGGCGAACCTCCGTTTACAACGATGCGGGTAGCTGCCGTAGCAACGCCGGATTTCATCCCGACAAGATAGGTTCCGCTGCCCGTAAATGTCAGCACATTGTCAGCGTAGGTATAGTCCGACCCCGGCAAACCGCCGGATACGGTAAGGCCTCCCGCATCCGCTTCCTTGTAGAGCACGTCCGCGGCAGCCGTGTAGGTCTTGCCGCCCGCATGAATAGCTGCATTAACCTTTATATTTTCTGTCTCGGTTCCCATTGTGAGAAGACCGGTATTGCTGATTGCTGAATTCGCCGCGCCGGTAAGGCTCCACGCGGTCGTATAGCTGAGACCCGCCATTTGATCGGCGGTCAGTGCCGTGCCGTTGTACGTTGCGCCTACCGCAAACTGCTGCGTTTTACCGCTTTCGCCTTTGATAGCGACGGGTGAAAGGACGAACTTCAGGCTGTCATAGTTTATGGTTCTGATCGCGGTGACCGTGACATCCGTGCTCCCCATCGTCAGCGTGGTGGCTTTGCTGGCAGTATCCGCAATGGCTGCGCTGCCGCTGGTAAGCGTCCATTTGCTGAATTCGACATATCCCGCGTCACCGGTCGAGATGTTTACGGGTTTTCCCGTAAGATACAGCCCGCTGCCCGCTCCGTTTTGCACCGTCAGCCGGTGACCCGCCACGAAACTGATTTGCATGGAGCCAAACCGAGTAATATTGGCTTTCTGATTCGTGCCGTAATTCCCGTCAAAAGATGGTTTTGTGCCGTTATCATAATATTCCACCTTCGAAACCATCCCGGCCGGCGGCTGCAGTACATTGCCCCAGCCGCTGGTATCCATGCCATATCCATCGCTGCTGCCTACATTTCCGTCCCCAATCGCCATACATTTGTTTAAATTGTGTGCGTAAGCCTTTACTGTTCCGCCGGATATCACGATATTCCTTCCGGTATACGTTGTTACACCGCCTGTTCGATAATTGCCTCCGCCGCCGATTGCGGCGCCATTCGCGCTTTCTGTGCTCACATTTCCACCGGTGATCTGTATATTTGTTGCCGAACCCATATTTCCGCCGCCGATCGCAGCGGCGCAGCTCAGAGAGGTTGCCTGAATCGTGCCGGACTGGATGATGATGTTTGCTGTGCTTTCTCCATCGTTTCCGCCGATTGCCGCGCCGCCGCTACCATCACTAAAATATCCGCCGCTCGCTGACAACGTCCCGTTGCCGGCAATGATAAGTGTGCCCTGCGCGGTTTTGCGAACTGCTGCCATTTGTGAAGAAACTTCAAGAGCTAATGTGTTTATATTGTTTAACGTAAGTGTAGTCGTACCTGACGAATCAACTGCGACAGGACTGTTCACTCTATTAGATTTAATGTGTAATTCGTTCAGCGTGACATTATGGTTCTTTGTGCCGGTAATTTGAATTGTATTCGCAGTGGAAGCAACGCTTTGATTGATGGTAATATTTGCAGGTGAATTATCGTCGATAATAACGCTGCCTTGCGTCAGGTCATAGGTTGCTGCGGCCGCTGTCGCTTCCGTTATCGGCAACATCGTGAGCACCATGCACAGTGCCAGCATGATGCTGAGTATTTTCTTTTTCATTCGTGTCCCTCCGAAAGTGATTGTTTTTTACGACTCAATATAGTCCTCAAAATCGAGAATGAACGCCGCCAGCGCAAGCGCTGCATCGGCATCAACCGCCGACGAACCGTCCCTTGTGTGCAAAATCTTTTGCAGTGCTTCCAGCGTCTGCTCATGCGCGGTCAGCGCATGAATGAGAGCAGTCTGCTGCGCATCCTTCGCAAACCGCATACTTCCGGCAAAGAAAAGTCCGGGCACACCGTTTTGTTCCACCGGCGTGACACCGGGCTTTAACTTGAACATTATGTTTTCCATCGCGTGCCCTCCTTAAATCAGGTGAAGCTTTTCCGCCGTGTCTTTGGCCTCGCTCCTCCGGCTGACGCCGAGCTTTTGCAGGATATGGCTGACATGGGTTTTCACCGTTGCCAGCTTAATGTCCAATATTTCGCCGATCTCCTGATTGCTCAGATTTTCGCACAAAAGCCGCAGCACCTGCGTCTCTGCCGCCGAAAGCTGCTCGCTCGGTGCGGGCAGCGGCTTCAAAAAGCGCGGATACAGCACCGCCTGCGCCCGCGTGGCGACAATCAGACGTTGAAGGTACACCGTGTCACCAGTCCAACCGCAGCCATTCAGCAGCGGCAGAATTGCCGCACCGTACTGCGCCACCGGCCAGATGAATGAATACCCGCGGCAGGTATCCAGCACCTCACAAATTTCCGATTTCCACTCCTTGTTTTCAAGGCGCGAATAGCACAGTGCCGTCAACAGCTGAATGTAGATTGTGTCCATCACACGACCACAATGGCAGCAGTAGGGCAGCAGCCGTGCCAGCACCAGCAATGCGTCATCGCAGTTTCCCATGGTAATTTGCACCATAACCCGTGTTAAATACTGGTATCTCCACATTACCCACAGCCGCACATCATCCCGCGGTGCTTTTTCCTGAAACCATGCCTGTGCGTTTTCCATATCGCCCAGCCGGAGCCAGAGGCGGCAGACCATCGCATCAATATTGGGAATAAAGCGTGTCTGCCCGGTGTTCAGAAATTTCGTACGCAGGTTCTCAATGGATTCCAGCACCGTTCGCGCTTTGCCCTGTGACACCTGTACCCGTGCCAGCAGACCCACAACGGCAAACTCGATATCCGGGGTTCCCTTTGCCTGAATCTCGCCTAACCGGGACATCAGTGTAAGCAGCCGCTTTGATACGTTTTCGCCTTTTTCAAACTTGCTTTCGCAAATGGCGCAATCGGCAAGGCCCACGCCGTCGCGTCCCAAAATAGTTTCCACTGGTTTTCGCATCGTGGCATACAGCAAATCGTCTTTTTTTGACCACTCGCAGAAATCCTTTCCGCCGTTCATGATACTGGGCAGCGTGCTGGTGACTGAAAAGTTGGGCAAGCTTAACTGCTTGTCCGTCATCACCCGAAAAACGTTGGCGATGACTTCCACCAGCCCCTTGCTGCCGCGCTGGGGCAGCGCAATGTCCAGATAGGCCAGCTTGCCACGTGCATTTTTGTACTCGCAATCGGTCTTTTCCAGCTTTGACGCGTAGCTTTGCAGCTCCTGATACCATTTCTCGGAAGCTTCATAATCCAAACACATGGATGTCAACATACTCATGCCGCACATCAGTGCGGGAGATTGGATGATTTCCTCACGCGGAAGGGCACAATAGTACTTTTCCATCTCGCGATAATGCCCCGCGCCCGGGTGCTGCTCCGCATTTTTCATTAGCAATTCGGATACTTTGCGAGTGTCGGCAGCGCGAGAATAACAATCTAGAGCCTTGTCAATCTCGTCGTGCAGCTCGTAGTAAAGTGCCGCGCGGCTGTAAATCGCCTTCTGTTCGGTTTCATTCAGTGTCTGATGCAGCTTCCACAGCAGGAAGGCCCGGAAGATGGGCCAGAAATGGTAGGTATCCAGCCCGTCAAACAGCAGCATGGTTGTGTTACGCTGCATCTGCCCCAGCAGTTTCCCCACTTGGGAGTCGCCGCTGACCATTTTGGCAAGTTCAAGATGGAAGCTCTTAAACGGTGCCAGATTCACCAGCAGACGCCGCAGCGGCATTTCGAAACGGTGGTACACGGCTTCCTCATAATAGAAAAAAAGCTCTCGCTTAACTGCGTTTAAAATATTCTCGCTGTACGGCGTGTCCTGCCCCAACTTGCTGCAGAGAATCTCCATTGCAAGGGGGTAACCTTTAATGTCGCGTTGTATGGCAGCCATTTCACCGGCGTTAACGGTCAGGCCGTGACCCTCCAGCATCCGTTGGGCAGTCTCCCGGTCAAACATCAGCATGGGCGTTTCAATTACAAGCAACGTGCCCGTAAGCTGAAACGGCATAAGCCAGCCGGGTATGTGTCCACGCGTAAGCAGAATGAAATGCAAGTCGTGCCGTACACGAATCAGGTCACAGAGCGCCTGTTGCTGCTCCTGCTTCGGCAGATACTGGAGATCTTCCACAAGCACGGCATCGCAGCCCTTGGAAATATTTTTGAACAGAAATTGTGCGTCCGCCCCGATAAAGGAACAAACGGAATGCCCGGAAAGCAGTTCTTGTGCGGCGGTCGTTTTCCCGCAGCCGCAGGGTGCGCTGAACAAAATCACCTGGCAGCGTTCCCAGCCGGTCAGAAAAATTTCTTCCAAAGCGGGTTTTATTATGACCGAGGGGTTTCCACTCATGTCCGTTCTCCTTCTCAAAACCATACAAATTAATATTAGTATAACTTACCAGTCTTTCTTTGTAATCCGTCCAAAGTATGATTGTAAACGAAGCACACAAAAGAAGTTACTATAAATATACTATATTTTACAATATTATTCTTAAATGTATATATAAATAATAGTAATATAATACGTGTTTTATTCTTTATTCCATGGCAGTTCGGTACCATTTTAAACTTGAAAGTAAATTCCGTGGCAGAACGTACCATCAGGCAATCCACTGTCACATTCCACATATTCTCGTCAAATTCGACCGGAAATATTTTCTGTATCTGAAGCGTCTTTATGAAAATCAATTCAGTCGGGCCGGTTACCAGAATTCGGTTTATTTCTTGCTCGAATACATTTTATCGAACAGCTGCTTAAACTGTACATCCAGAGATCCTTTAGAGTAAACCAGAATTTGATCCAGTTTTTCATGAACTGTTTCCGGATCAAAATCTGCAAGGCTCAAAGTTTTGCAGATAAAAGAAATCAATTCTGGCTCCAATATGGTAGGGGGATGATGGCATACCGTCTTCTCCGAGTTCCTGATTAGAGCGCCGGATCTTTTCGTTTTGGACTTGAAGGAATACCTGTGGTGAAATAACATGTGGAACGTATTTGATATTGGAAAGCAGGTGGTCGATAGCCGCGCGCCTTTCAAATATTCCTGACAAATAATTTTGATAATGTTGGCTGGTTGTTCATCCACAACGATATGGTTGTCTTTGTTTTTGACGTATCCATAGCATAAACGACAAAATTGTGGCGTTGGCTGTCCCATCACGAAATCCTCCTGATCATTCATATTATTATGTTTAAACGGCCCTTCACCTTAAATAAATATATACAATACATCTCAAATTGGCGCAAAAAAAGACAAACCTATTTTTAACTATCATTAAAAATAGGTTTGTCTAGTTTGGTGCGGGTGATTCGTCACTGTGATGACTCACAATGAGTAAAGAATTGTCTTTGCTCCGCAACACACGCTTAAAATGCAAGACTTAAAACATAGCAAGGAAATAATCAAACATCCCTGACACAAGGATCCGCCCCACTTTAAAATCCTTACATTCAGATTTTGGGTATATTGGGTTTGTCAATGAAGCGTTGAACTATTTTACTTTTTCGGGTCAAAATATGCCTTAAACACACGTTTATTAATCGCCAAATAGAATGAGAGCAGCAATATCCCCCCACATAGAGGTAGGTAAAATGCTGGGGCAATTTCCATTAAGCTACCTGATAAAATATATCCTATCGGAGTCAGAATTTTAACTGCACTTATGCTGATACTTAGACAACGGCCCCTGATACCCTCTGGAACCTGAGTCTGGAAATTGTTGATGAATGGAATATCAATCAAAGATATAATTAAGCCACAACCAAATAACAAGAATCCGTAATATGGAATAATTATATAAAAAGCGGTATTGATATTAAAAACCGGAAGTATTCCAAACAGGAACATACTGAGTGAGAAGAGAATCCCGGCAATCACCATTAACTTGCCATATGAAATGATGCCGGTGATCTTTTTTACAAGCAAAGCACCTACAATCATTCCCATGGGTGTAAAGCATTGAACAATTCCATAAGCTTTTGAAGACAGGTGGAAGATGTTATTCAAAATATACGGAATGGGTATAGAATAACACAGCGCCATAAAAAAATTGATAATCAGAAAGTTCATCAAAGAACTTTTAATCCAGTCCGTCTTTCCTATGTATTTGACACCTTCTATAAAATCCTGCTTTAGGTCAATCTTAACGTTTTGAGCCGCAGGTTTATAATAAAGTTGGAAATTAATAAGGCATTCGGTTGCAGTTGATAAAATAAAGGCTATTCCGTTTAACAAAATGAAGAATGGTATATCAATGACTGCGCATAGAATTCCTCCCAAACTTGGACTAATAATTGCCGCGGCTGAATCTACAATTTTCCCGACTGAATTGAGCGTTATAATGTTATCTTCCGAGACGATATCGGGAACAGCAGAATCAATGCAAACATTATAGAACGTTTGTGAAATGGAAAGCAACAGTGTTACGGCATAGATAGCATAGAGCGTAAGCCCACCCATACTAGCAAGAAACAGCACGATGAAAAGGATTCCATTGAAGGCGTCGGTTAAAACCACCATGACTTTTTTGTTGAGCTTATCAGCAAGGACGCCAGCAAACGGGCCTATCAACACCATCGGCACTATCTGAAGCGAAAGCGTGATGGCAAATGAAAGGCCAGAACCCGTCACCTTAAGTACATACAGTCCTACCGCAAATGTATATACAGAGGAAGCAAGGACGGATATTGTTCGCCCTGAAATAAACATTACAAAATTAAACAGCTCACTTTTTTTAACACACATTGGTCTCACTATGATCGCCCCCTGTTATGAGGCAATTGTAATGCAAGGTGTCAACACGATGTCAAGCACAAAAAAGGACGAATTTGGAAGATTAAATTAAAGAAGGTTGGGTTAACCCAACCTTTTCCCAATGAAACTGTACGTCAATACCTTTTCATCACTCTTAAAATAGTCTTCATAGATTCCCCCCTTTGTAACAATGTCTGATACATTTTCAGATTGTTTAATAAACCCAAGTTTCTCAATCTGCTTTTTTACCGAATCAATCTGAAAATTCGAGCGGCAATCAACAGGAATGGTACTGCTTCGACTAAAATTTTTAAAGATGATATAAGATCCGAGCAGTATGGCATCCCTATTAAAATGTCGTTCGATTACCCTCAATAAGAACTCGTTATGATCGAAGCAATAATTACTGGTACCTGAATAATCACAGATTACATCTACGGAATGGGTCCTCAAGGGCATTCGGGTAAAATCGCAGCAGATGAAGAAAATGTTTCTCCTCTTTTCCGCTTTTTCAAAAACCTCTTTTAAAAAGCGTAATCTTTCAGGGTCGTAGTCAACGGCAATATAAACGGCGCTTTCAGGCAATTCATTATAAATCCGCCTTAGAAAAAAGCCGTTTCCACAGCCTAGCTCTAATAAGACTTTTCTTTCAAGGTTTTTAAAATTGATGTTTTGATAATTCCACTCCAAGGTTGTGTAAACCTGATTTAGATATTCATCATCCGTATGTTGAATGTAGGATATAATATCAGGTAACTGATATTCACTACAATGGCCCGAATCAGCATAAAGGATACCATCCTGAACCGTATATTCGATCCCGCATTTACATTTGAGTTTGCCTGACATTACCATATTATCATCAACGACTGCTTGCTTTAGGACAAGTGAATCCCCACAGTTATCACAGCAAAGATATTGCAACCAACTTAAGTCAATGCCAATTTTAAATCGCTTTGTATAATTCTCAATATTTAATTTATTGATTTCCTCCTCCAAATGGGATTTTTCCCGACTTAATCTTTCAATCTCGGCTTTCGTGCTTTTATATTTATCTCTAAAAATATTTTTGTAATAGTCACTCTGCTGAAAAGGCGTCATTTTTCCAAGATGTTTTATTGTAAAGATATTTTTAATCTCCAAAAGACTGAATCCGAGCGCCTTAAAATATATAATGTCGCTGAAATCCTTCTGGCAGCGTGTGTCAAAATCAAACTGCTTATTTACCTTTTGAGGTATCAACAGTTCGAGGTTCATGTAGTGTCGGATTGTATCAATGCTAACCTGATTCTGTTTTGCAAACGCTCCAATTTTCATAATTACACCTGCTATAAAAGATTTTTTCTTCTAGACCGTTTCTGTTGCTTCTCATCACATTATAATGCCTTTATATGGTTTAAACAACGTTTATAAAGTAAAAGATGGTGGACAGTTTTTGCTTAGCTGCAATAAGTGAAGAGGGTGTCATAATGTTTTGCAATTCATATACTTTTGAAGTATAAAACAAATCCGAACCCTTCTCCAATCAGAAAGAGGTTCGGATTATCTGAGCACAAATGAAAAAATATTTTTCCTTGCTTATGCTTTGGGGGTATGACGATACTTAAAAAGCATGTAGGTTCAAAACCAACAATACGTCTTGTAACATATAAAAATCCGAATGCAGGTTCACATCGTTGCATTCGGACCTTTATGGTACATTTGATTCGTCACTGTGATGATTCACGATGAGTAAAGAATTGTCTTGGCTCTACAATATCCATCCAAAATGCAAAGTTTAAAACATAGCGAAAGAATTGAAAAATTTGGTCAACGTCGATTGTTCAGCCAAGTGTCTCAAAACATGGTAGAGAATTTGCACTGGGCATAAGGAAACGATACAAAATCCACAAGACAAAATATAAAATGGCCCCAAAAAGTTAGACAAAATAGAATTAGGCGGATTGTTTTTTTAATGATAATGTAAGAAATTATAAGCCATCCGACTCACTAGATATCGAACCATAAAATATCATTTGCTTTCATGGAAAGGGGGAAACTGGAACCATCGCCTTTGTACACCACTGTATTCTGAGGCCCGTAAGTGTTATTGACCACACAGTATTTTCCATTTTCTACATAGGCGTGTATTTCCACGTTGAAGTTGCTGCTTAACCATTTGTACAGTTCGTTCTCTTTTCCTGCTGCCCAAAGAATGGATCGATACAGCAAGCGTGCATTTTCAAAAGAATATGGCAGACCGCTGATGTATACCGCTTTGCCCTTGCCAAAATCATGGACAGCCAACTGCACCTCCTGATTCCTCTGTATCAACACGGTTGTCCCATCCAGAGCATAAATATTTTTCATACCTTCTCCAAAATCAACGGGCTTGGTGCAATCCGCAGTAATAAAGTGGTCGTGTTCCGACCAGTTGTACTTATCAGTAGAAAGGCTCCATCCCACTTCTTTATCCACACCTAAGACGTTGGCCAGCTGAAAATAATGCCCCTCGCGTTGACAGGCAGTCGGTTCGCCCACGCCAATCAGACCCCCACCGTTGTACACAAACTCTTTTATAGCTGTCACGATATTGGGGTCCGCCCAGTTTGCACCGCCAGAGAATGCAGTATATGCGTCACCCGCGTTGATCACCACATCAATGTCATCCAAAATATGTTTATCTCGTCTCACATCGTCAAAGCTGATAAACTGCACATCAAACGGATGACCGCTGAGTGCCTCCAGAACACCTGCATACGAGTAAGTCTGCTTGTACCACAGCGCATGTGCAACCATATGGGTAGACCACGAACGCAGTTTACCCCAGCTGTTCAGTACTGCCACCCGCTGGATACAATAAGGGGTTCTCCCCCTAATATTGTGGTACAGCGTGCGGAATTCCTGACATACATTCTCCACATAGTCAACAAACTCCGGAAATTCCATTGCCATTTTGAGATATCCGCCATACCCAATCCGGTCAATCGGTTTGCGTAAGATTGCACGGCGCGCGGTCACCCAGTTTTCCTTTGCTTCAAGCACGGGATCTCCGCCTTCGTGAAATGTATCGGGGAAGAAATACGGCAGGAAACGTCCCTCTGTGTATTTTACCCCCTGAATATCAGAAATCAATCGTAGTGTCGCTCCATTGCCCACCGAGCCCACCACCGCATCCAAACCTATATTGGCAAATGTATCGCCAAACGGCTCTGTGCCAATCCAGTGATCTCCCAGGAACATCATTGCCTCCTTGCCGGCGGCATGCGTCACATCCACAAGCTTTTTTGCCAACTTGGAAACTTCTCTCTGCTGAAATTTCAGGAAGTCACCGTACTCCTTGGAGGGTATGCGGAATGTGTTATTGTAGTAACCCTGATCTATAATATACTCGGGTCGAAACCGATATCCTACTTCTTTCTCAAACTGCACTAAGATATACGGGCTTACACTGGCGCTGTAACCGAACCAGTCCACGAATTTCTCTTTTGCATCTTCGTTAAATACCAGTGTAAACTGATGAAAAAATGTGGTAAAACGCACCACGTCAGCATCAGGATTATTCGTTAGCCATTTAACCAGCTTTTCCGTCACAAATTTCTGCGTTTTGGGCTGGCGCACATCAAAGGTCATCTGATGCTCCACACCCTGCCAGCTGTTGGTAATGTAGTTGTACATGTGCACCGGATCCCAGATGATAAACGCCAGAAAGCTGACTGTATAATCGTGAAATCTTTTCGCTTGAGAAAGGACCACCTCGCCGCCAGCTTCATCATAGCTCCACTGCGCATCAGGCACAACGTCACCGGTTGTACGGTCGATAACCTCCCACCAACGGTGGATATCATCGATGGTATTTACCTTCAGCATCTGATCATAAAACCCTTTCATCAAGCGGATGTGCAGCGTATCCGCAGTGGCAGTGTGAAAATCTGTCATCAGGTACATCTGCTGGATTTCATCTGGATTTTTCTGTGCCCAGTGGTTGTCCTTTCGCGTGGTATAGTAGGTAGAATAAATTTTCGCATCCACCAACTTGAGTTCAGCAGGCATCTCTGTACCATCGCAGTCTCGAATCGCATCCGCGCCCCACCGCTTCATTAGAGCCAATGTTTGGTTCACGACGTCAACATCGGTGGGAATGGTAACTCTGCCAAACGTATTTTCTTTGTTCATACTCATTCTCCTTGTACTGTATTCTTTCAATTGTCCGAATCCATTGCAGGTGAATTAAAGCAAAAGCTTCGACGACTTCTGGCTAAGCTATTGTTGTATCATACCTTTGTCTGTCATGTAATTTTTTTCTTATTTTACATGACCTTTTAAATCTGTCCAATTTAGTATAGACAATCCAGTGTTGTTCTTTGCTTAATCAGATTCAAAGGTGTCCCGTGATTTACACAGGACACCTTTGTCTTTAAACCGACTTAGTACGTATTGGGGTTCCGAATTGTCTATCACCAGGGAAGGCAGCTCCATGTTTGACTGCTCCCCACTCAAAACAGTAAGAAATGATCATGAGATTTGTTACTCGAAGTTATTTTACTTGCTTTGCAAGATATTCTTGCGCTTGTTTTTGCATTTCGGCATAAACCTTATCTGCACCAGCTGCTTTCAGTTTCGCCTGCATCTTTTTAATATCTGCTTGTGGGTTTTCGGTGAATCCCAGGCAGAGAAGTTTATAATCGGATTTAAAGATTTCATTTATGGCTGCCACTTCATTTTTTACATTGGCATCATTAAAATTGAAGGTTCCGTATTTTTCACTTTTTGCCTTCGCAACCCAATTGTTGTAAAGTGCATCAAAATTGGGGATTCCGCCTTCAATTGTTCTCCAGTATTTGTCATTACGGATTCCCCAGTTGCAGTTTGAATCATAACCATAGTTTGTGCTTGCTTCTAAGTTTATAATTTTGCTATTGCCAACTTTTTCAAAATGAACACCCTCAATACCGTAACTGAACAGGTCGTGGAGTTCTTCATCGTTGCGGAGCAAATCAAGAGTCATCAGTGCACGCTCTGGGTGCTTTGATTTTGAGAAAATGCTCATTCCGTTTGCAAGGTAAGAGCAAATTATGGCAGGATCATTTTGTTGTGCATCCACCACTTTAATATTCCAGTCAGGATGATCCGCTTTGATTTTGCAATATTTGCTTTTGGCATCATTGATGTTCATAATAGCGGATGCGCTCTTTCCTGCAGCAAAGCTTTCACGATTGTCCGTCGTGTTAACAACGGCGCTCTTGCTCCAGAAGCCGCGGTCTTTCCAGCTCTTTAAATGAGTGATAACCTCTAAGAATTTAGGATCATCAATTCTGCTTTTTACGGTGCATGTGCTATCATTTTTGTCTATAACAGACATTAACTGCCAGGGACCAACATTGTCAAGTTTATCATATGTAGCCTGTTTCCACATGCGTTCTAACATAAACTGTGCATCAAAATCAGAGCCAATATCCATAGGAATCATTTTCTTTTCATTTTTTGCAATAGCGTCAAGATAAGCCTCAATTCCATTTATGTCTTTAACATCAGCAATGTTGTACTTTTTCATCAAATCGCCGCGAATCATATAAACATAAGCGGTGAGTTCCTTGTAGTTCATAGGCAGCATGTAAACTTTATCGTTTACTTTGGCCTGCTCCCATGCTTCGGGATACATAGTTTCTGCGGTGATAGGAGCATATTTTTCCAATGCATCTTTTGTAATCTCATAGAATCCCTGCTTGGTGGACTGAGCATTATAAAAAGCCCAGTCGGCAGAATAGATGATGTCAAAGTTCTCACCGGAAGCAAACACCAATGGATATTTTTGCTCATATTCGCCCCAGCTCAGAAATTTCACATTTAGCGTAGCGTTGATTTTGTCTTTTAGTTTTGCATTAATTTTTTCAACCACCTTGTCAAAATCTGAAGTACGGTCTCCCAATAGATACATGGTCAATGTAACTGCTTCAGAAGTATCCGGCTTGCCGTCCTTGGACGCTGTGGTCTGACTTGATGACGGAGCGTTTGCTGGTTCAGACGGTTTGCTACTGCAACCGGTCATGCCCACCGAAAAGGCCATCAGCATTGCGAGAAGAAGTGATAATAGTTTTGTGTGCTTTTTCATTTGTATTTCCTCCTCATAATATTATGTAAATTCGTCTAAAGCCGAATTCAACAACAAATTTAAAATGCGGGAATCAGCCTTTCACAGAACCAATAGTAACACCCTTAACAAAAAACTTCTGTAAAGATGGATAGAGTAGAATAATTGGGCCGGTAGTAATCACCGCCATAGCCAGTTTCATTGGCTCACTGGGAAGTTGGGCTGCCGGTATGCCGCTCTTCGAGGCAGCACTGCTCAGGAAAGCTGCTTTGGTGAGGATATTGTGAAGAAAAAATTGGAGAGGGTACAGATTTCTGGCGCCGTCATCCAAAAACAGCATTGCATCGTACCAGTCGTTCCAGTAATTCAATGCTATAAAGAGTCCTACTGTTGCAAGTCCTGCTTTTGACAAAGGCATTGCAATTTTCAGGTAGATGGTAAAATCCCCGGCACCATCCAACCTTGCCGACTCATATACCGACTCTGGTATGTTTTTCATGTAGCTTTTTAAAATCAACAGATAGGTAACATTAATTAAGATAGGAAGAATCAGTGAAATAATGTTATTTTTAAAATGCAGATATTTAATATTGAATATAAACCAGGGAACCAATCCGCCTCCAAAAACGGAGGTAAAGTAAAAGAAAAAGGATACTTGATTGCGATAGCGAAATTCTTTATTGGACAGTACATAAGCAGCCATACTTGTTAAAAACAAGCCCAAACTGGTACCGACCAGTGTAACAAAAATAGTTACGCCATAGGCTCTGAATAAACCGTCAGGAGATTCAAACAAAACACGATATGCTTCCACCGAGAACTCCGTCGGAATCAGCCGATATCCGTCCTTAAGAATGGATGCCTGACTACTCAAAGAACCCGTTATCATCAACAGAAAAGGTAAAACACAAAAAATCGAGAGCAATGTAAGAATAATTACTGAAACAACTGTAAATATGATTCGATCTGTTCCTACGGGTTTTTTATTATTAAGCTTCAATGTACTTTCCTCCTTCATTAAAACAGTGCATAATCTGGTTCAACTTTTTTAACCACAAAGTTAGCAAGAAGAACAAGTAGAAAGGAAAACACTGACTGATATAATCCTGCAGCGGCTGTCATTCCGAACTCTTGCGTCTGCATTAAACTCCTGGTTACAAAAGTATCTATTACATCAGTGGTATCTAGAACCATTGGGTTATTTCCAACCACTTGCCAGAACATTTGGAAATCCCCCTTCATAATGGTGCCAATGGACAATAATAATAAAATGATAATTGTTGGACGAATACATGGTAGAGTAATATTCCAGATTTTCTGCATCATGGTTGCACCGTCCAAATCCGCGGCTTCAAATAGTTGTTCGTCAATATTTATAACGCTTGCCAAGTACATCACGGTTCCGTAACCAATGTTTTTAAAGGCGCTCGCCGCAACAAGAATAAAAATCCATGCTACATTGTTGGAATACACATCCACCGGCTGTGCTCCGATACTTTTTAACAAAGAATTTATAGAGCCAAACTCATAGTTACACAGATTGTAAATAAAGGCTCCAACCACAACCCAAGAAATAAAATAAGGAAGGAACATTAAAGACTGTGTTATGCGTTTAAAAAATTTTCCCGCCAGTTCTGATAAAAGAATTGCGCAAAAAATTTGCAAGAAGTTGTTAATAATGAGAAACAAAATGTTATAAAGAATTGTGTTTCTGGTTACTGTCCATGCCTTACCGGACAGAAAAAAGTATTTGAAATTTTCAAATCCTACCCAGGGACTTGCAAAGATCCCGTCATGATAGTTAAATTGTTTGAAAGCAAGCACCACGCCGGTCATTGGAATGTAGCACATTAGAATAACCACAATAGCACTTGGTAGAAGCATCAGCCACTTCGTATGGTTTACTTTCAAATCATAAAGCAATCCATCTTTCTTCATTTTATTCATTCCCCCAATTTTGTTATTTCTTTCGTCGTCTTTATGTTATCAGAGACGCTCAGCCAAAACAACGTAACAAACCTATAAAAGGTGGACTAAATTATACTCTTTGAAGTTTTTTCCTCTTTCTTACTGAAAATCATTGATAATCCTAAATCTTTTATGTACTATTATGAAGAACTTCATAGATAGATAAAAAGGGAATGGTTATATGGCACCATCAGTTTTAATTGTGGATGACGAGAAAATACTGCGTGATACATTAATACAATACATAAAATGGGAAGAGCTCGGGATTGAAAATGTCTACGATGCAGAAGATGGAGTAGAAGCTCTTAAGATTGCCGAAAAACTTCGACCTGAAATAATTATCAGTGATATTAAAATGCCAAAAAAGAATGGAATGGAATTAGCCGAAGAAATCCGGGAATTTATCCCAAATTGTAAATTTGTTTTCTTAAGTGGATATCCGGACAAAGAGTATCTAAAGGGTGCAATTAAACTGAAAGTAGCTAATTTTATTGAAAAACCGATTGACTTGGCAGAAATTTCAGCGGTTGTTGGTGATTTAGCAGAGGAATGCCGAAAAGAAGGCTTCGTCACAAACCAGCAAATGCTTTTTTATCGTGGCAGACATGAGCACAATCAGCCTCTGAACGATAAAATCTATATAGTAGACAAAACCCTTCTGCATGAGTTTGAAAAAAGCCTGAAAGCGGGTGAACGCAGCACAACCGAACGAAAACTTTGCAACATAATAACGGACATTCGAAAATGTGAGGCAACAAATCCGGAATATGTAAGGAATGTATTCTACCAGATTGTGTTTCTGATCGTAAATACGGCTGAAAGCCGTAACATTACAGAGGTATGCAGCCAAAGCGAACATCTGCTGTACATTGTCGCAAAAGCAGACATGTTGGATGAAATTGCGGAGGAGATTAACGCTGTTATCGCTCTGTACTTTGATGAAATTCAGTCAGAGGACATCGATCCAATGACAAGACTTAACACATATTTGCAGACTCATTATACAGAGGAATCCATTACAATCAACTCCATTGCACAGGTTTTAAATTTTACGCCAACCTACCTGTGCTTGGTTTATAAAAAGAATACCGGTAAAACCATTAACCATCAGCTGACTATTCTTAGGATAGAAAAAGCAAAAGAATTGTTGCTCTGTTCCAATGCAAAACTTTATGAAGTTGCAGGTCAGGTTGGGTACAGTGACGGCAAATATTTCACACGAGTATTCACAAAAATAATAGGTATCAGTCCGAAAGAGTATCGGGAAAGGCATTGCAATGAAAAAAGGCAGGATTAATTGGCTGAAATGTTTCGTTTTAGACGCCCACCTGAAAAGCAAACTTTTATGCGTTTATTTTTTACTCATTATTCTACCTTTGGGTTTTTTTACACTATTTACCTATCATAAAGTAAGCGCTGTTATTCAGGAGCAAACCTTTACTGCTGCAAAAAAGACCTTTGAAGATGTGTCGCTTGGGACAGAAACGGCCATGGCAAAATTAGACAGTGTGTTAGATGCGTTATCCCACGACAGCTTAATTTATCATATGGCATCAACAAATCCGCAAGACTATCCCTTGCTTCAACAATTAGAAAACACCAATCAGCTTTCTGTATCCTTTGTCCACCTTAAGAACATTTCGGGCGTGGATAATATACGACTTTATGTCAATAACGATTTTATCTATTCTCATGAAAATAGAAATATTTTCTCTATGACAGATGCGAAAAACAGTAACTGGTACCAAAAACTAACAGACAGCGGACAATGTAACATGTGGTTTGCCCCAGACGACTTTGCCGACCAGCCTAAACAAGACCGAGTATTATTTTCATCCATGAGAATTATATATAATCCAATATCTGTGTCAGAGCCACTCGCTATTTTAAGGGTGGATATGCAGAGTGAATGCCTGGCTAAAATTATTGATGCAACCCCTGTTACAGAAAACGGAATGATTTTATTGATGAAGGATGAAAACATCCTGCTCTACTCCGGAAAAGACGAACTGCACAGCCTTTCGCCTTCGCTGTACTCTCGACTGAAAGAAATTAAGCAAAACGAGTGGGATACTGTCTTAATAAACGGCAAAAAAAATTACGTGAATTATAAATCTTTTTCACCAAGTGGCTGGTACATGGCTACTGTTATCCCCTATGATGACATCTACAGTGTAAGCCGTACGCTTCGAGCTGAAATGATCATCGCCATGTTTGCAATTGGAGTTATTGCTTATCTGCTTGCTTATGCAATCAGTAATTCCTTCATCAAGCGGATTGCCTCACTTACAAAAACCATGCACGATATTGAATCCGGCAATGTAACTGCCCAAATCGAGCCCATTGGTGGTGATGAAATTGGTCAGCTTATGACCAGCTTTAACAATATGATGGAACAAATTAATACACTGATGGATGAAAAATATGAATATGGTCAAGAAATTAAAAACTTGGAGCTAAAAGCACTTCAGGCACAAATCAATCCGCATTTTCTTTATAATTCTCTAGATTTAATCAATTGCATGGCAATTCAAAAAAATGTTCCTGAAATCACCATTATGGTGAATTCCCTCGCTAAATTCTACAAGCTTTCCCTGAACCGCGGAAAGGATATTATCCCGATTTCAGATGAACTTACTCACGCAAATGTTTATATACAGATTCAAAATATGCGGTTTGAAAACCGTATACAAGTGGAATGGGATATTCAAAAAGAAATAGAGGACTACAAAATCATAAAAATAATCCTGCAGCCCATCATTGAAAATGCAATTATCCATGGAATTTTTGAAACAGGGGAAAGGTTTGGCATACTAAAAATCAGCGGCTGGAAAGAAGACGGTGATATCTTCATTACGGTAGCAGATAACGGCATCGGCATGAATGAAGAATGCATTCGTGAAAACTTTACCCCTACTCAGTCTGGAAACATGGCTGAAACCAAGGGTGGCTATGGCATTCATAATATCAATGACCGAATACGGCTGGCTTATGGGGGGAATTATGGACTAAGCTGCAAGAGTGAACCTGGCAAAGGAACCCTTGTTACCATTCACATTCCAGCAATCATGCAAAAACAAAATACATAGAAAGCAGGTTTATATCAATGGATATTTCAATTTACAATGAAACCGTATGGACCTATCCTGACACACCGCATAATTACTGTACAACAGCGCAGCTTGACGCAGCACGTGGCGGACACACGGGAATTCAGATTTTGGGCGACTACATTCCTGATAATTCTCCCGTGATTTTTAATATTCAATGGGATAACCCACAGGTACCTAATTTAGAGCTCTTCGAAATGATTGATGTTGGAGTAAACGAAAACACCGATTCAGAATTTATGACCACAAGCGATTACAGTCGTTGCCGGGAATTTGTCACCCGTTATGCACCATTTCGTGTATACGATGCACTTCGTCCGATAGATAATGGGGTCCTGCACGGAAAACGGTTTGCAGTTTATGCAAAATTATCCTTTCCACAAACTCTTTTAGCAGGTGATTATAAAGCAGTATTGACAGCCTGTATCAACGGAGAAGAAATCAGTGTTTCCCTGCTTTGTCACGTTTACCCAGTCACTGTGCCTGAACTAAAGAATGCCCGTCTTGGAATGATGAACTTTTTTTCCTATGAAAATCTTATCGCACAGCACGACGTAAAAGAAAACAGCACAGAATACTGGGAATTATTCCACCGCCATGTTCGTGCCCAGCTTGAAATGCGCTGTACGCATATCATGTTGCCAAATGGCGTACCTGTTTATGACGGGGATAGCAAAATAATTTCATTTGATTTTTCTCTTGCTGAACGTGCAGGACAAATTGCACTTGGGGAAGGCGCTCCATTTATAACCGGAACACATATTGCACACTGGTCTGAATGGAATAAATCCGATTATTTCTTGCAATGGGATCCTAATGTAAGCGTTTTAAGTATGGATGGTTATCTGCAAATAAAGCTTTATTTTTCCAAATGGGCAGATATTGTTCAGAAAAATGGATGGAATAGTCAATTTACTCAGGCACTGGCTGATGAACCGCAAACCTACAATGATACAACCTACCGCGTTTTGGCAGCGATGTTTCGTAAATTCCTACCGGCTACTCCAATTATTGATGCAGTTGAAACCAGCAACCTTGGCGGTGCTGTTGATATTTGGGTTCCTAAGCAGGACACTTATGAAAAGATGAAACCAACATTTGACCTACTAAAAGCTTCAGGAGAAACAATGTGGTTTTACACCTGTGCATTTCCGTCCGGCCGCATCATGAACAGAAGCATGGACTTGCCGCTTTTGGTGAGCCGCGAAATATTCTGGATGGGTTTTGGCTATGAGCTTTCCGGATTTTTGCACTGGGGATGGAATTTCTACATTGGGGATGATATTTGGGACTCCGCCTGCTGTCCTCATAAAGGAAAGCTTCTCCCAGCGGGTGATGCACATATTGTCTATCCCACAAAAAACAATATCTGGGCAAGTATGCGTTTTGAAGCTCACCGAAACGGTGCTGAGGATTATGAACTGCTTTGCCTGCTTTCACAAACCAACAAATCACTGGCAAAAGAGCTTAGCGCCCGTGTTTGTACCAGTTTTCGCGACTATACTTCTGACGAATCTGTTTTTACATCTGTACGCCATGAACTACTAACAGCTCTTGAAGCTGAACGAAAAGGTGAACTTCATGAAGAATAATGATAAAGCACTGTGGTTTCAGGAAGCACGATTTGGAATGTTCATTCATTGGGGTCTTTACGCAATCCCAGCAAAAAGTGAATGGTACCGCAGCATGGAAAAGGTATCTAACGAGGATTATCAGCCTTATTTTGAAGAGTTTAATCCGATAGACTATCGCCCGCAGGAATGGGCAAAACTTTGCCGAAAAGCCGGCATGAAATATGCAGTTCTTACTGCAAAACATCATGACGGTTTTTGTTTGTTTGACAGTAAATACACTGACTATAAGGCCACGAATACTCCGGCAAACCGCGATTTAGTTTCGGAATTTTTAGATGCTTTCCGTGCTGAAGGTATCCGCGTTGGATTGTATTATTCTTTGGTAGACTGGCACCACCCGGACTACCCCGCCTATGGGGATGAATTTCACCCAATGAGAGGCAATGAGGCCTTTCGAAACCAGACATATAATTTTGAAAGCTATTTAACTTATCTGCACAATCAGGTTCGTGAACTCTGCACAAATTATGGAAAACTAGATTTGTTGTGGTTCGATTTTTCTTATGGTGATAAATGTGGAGAAGGCTGGCATGCCACTGAACTTGTCAGCATGGTGCGAAGTTTACAGCCAGATATTTTAATTAACAGTCGTCTGGAAGCCAGCGGGGAAATGTTAGGCAGTCTGATGACAGACCATCCCACACCGTATGCAGGAGATTTTCTCACCCCCGAACAAATCATTCCTCCTGAAGGTCTTTGCAAACAGAACGGAAATCCCGTGTGCTGGGAAGCCTGCCTTACTATGAATAACAGTTGGGGATACCGCAATGGAGATTTAGACTTCAAAACTTCTGCAGCCTGTATACATAAATTAGTGGAATGCGTAAGTAAAAATGGAAATCTCATATTAAACATTGGACCGGATGCAAAAGGAAAAATCCCGCCGCAATCGGTACGTATTCTTGAAGAAACAGGAAATTGGATAGAGAAAAACGGTGATTCCATTTACGGTTGCGGTGAAGCGCGTTTGCAAAAGTTAGATTACCGCTACACCACTAAAGGAAACAGCATTTATCTTCACATAACTGACCAGCCGGTTGGTCCAGTCCCCGTACCCGGAATAAAGCGTGACCAAATTAAACGGATACGTCTGCTTTCCACCGGTGCGGAACTTTCCCTAGCTGCGGGATGGGCTGCCGCCAATTATCCTAAATATACATTTATTTCTTTGGGTAAGCAAGAAAACGAAACCTATGCTATGCCGGACAGTACAGACACCGTTGTTCGAATTGACTTGAAATAGAGTCGCTCAAAGGCTTGGTTTCAAAAGGAAGCAGGAAATCATCATGAAAACAGTGTATGTCAATCGATATGGAATTCTTCCCAATACAGGAAAGGACCAAACCGCTCTATTTTACAATATGATGCAGGCAAATAAAAGGAATGTCTCCTTTCAGCTGGATTCAGGACGATATGATTTTTACGCTGCAAATGCAATGGACAGGGATTACTATCTATCAAACAGTGACCCCATCAATCCACATAAAATCGCACTTCTTTTTGATGGATTTCAACATGTATCGCTTGTGGGCAATGATACTTGTTTTGTTTTTCACGGTCAGATTCTGCCCATTGCAATTGATCATTGCAATGATATTCAAATTCAGAATTTGATCATAGACTGGGAAATTCCACTTTCAGCTGAATGCAAAATAATCGCTACCGCTGAAAGCAGTATTGATGTTGAGATTGATTCAACAAAATTCCCTTATTCCATTGAGAACGGAGCCTTGTATTTTTCGGGGGAGGATTGGAAATATCCGCTTAATGCGAGAGGTTTAATCGAGTTTGACTCGGTACGCCAAGCGGTTGCCTACAATACCGGAGACGCCTTTCAAAATATTACAGCCAAAAAAATAAACAATGGACTTGTACGGCTAACTGGAGATTTTTCCTCTGTTCCGCAGGCGGGCAATTACTTTGTGATGCGGCATAATCCGCGCTGGCATCCGGGAATGTTTGCCATTGACTCAGAAGACATTGTTTTTCAAGACATCCAGATGTATGCAAACGGAGGGCTTGGTTTTCTCTGTCAGTTCTGCTGCAACATAACGTTTCGCAGGGTACATATCGGACCAAACCGAACCAAAGGACGTCATTTTGTTTCAGGCCATGATGACGGTCTTCACCTCTCCAATAACAGCGGGAAAATACTGGTAGAGGAATGCAGCTTCTTCGGGCTTATGGATGATCCGATCAATGTTCACGGTACAGCCTTGCGAATTGATAAAAAGTTAGGAGAAACAAAGCTTAGAGGCAGCTTCGTTCATCCGCAATCCATTGGAATGGCACAGTGGGCAAAGCCGGGACAGACGGTTTCTTTCCTAAACCACCGTACAATGTCCAGCACAGGAAAAGCTGTAGTCCGCACATTCCGTCTGCTTAGTCCCCAAACCTTTGATATCATTTTTGACCAACCTGTTCCCGATAATATTCAGGTAGGAGACGCACTTGAAAACTTAAGTAATTCTCCGGAACTTGTTTGTCAGAACAACTATTTTGGCAGTTGCCGAGCACGAGGGATTTTAATTTCTACGCCAAAACCGGTACTGATTGAACACAACACCTTCGCCTCCTCCGGTGCTGCAATTTTAATTGCGGGTGATGCAAACAATTGGTATGAATGTGGTGCCTGCACCGATGTGACCATTCGCCGCAATGTGTTTGAGGAAAGCTGCAATACCTCTGACTACCAGTTCTGCAATGCGGTCATCAGCATCTGTCCGGAAATTCCAGAACCGGATGTATCGTTGCCGTTCCACCAAAATATCCGCATTACAGACAACGACTTTTATGCATGGGATTATCCCCTTCTTTATGCCCTTTGCTCGAAAGGAATTTCTTTTACGGAGAACCGGGTTTACCGCAGCTATGCTTATCCGCCCAGGCACGACCCTCAGTACTTTTTCAGCCTCGATTTTTGTCTGAACGTACAGGTTGAACACAATCTTTTTATCGGAGAAATGCCACAAAGTGAACAGCGGCCATAAATCATCTGAAATGTTTTGTAACGTTTTCTGAATCTGATGATATGACAAGCGTAATTTCAAATTTTTTAACTAAATCGAGTACGGCTTATGTATGAAATTCCAAGAGGATATGAGGACTTTTCGGAACTCATGAGATTTTAAAACGATGTATTCCAGCAGGATTCCCCAAACCTGCTACCTAAAATATATGACAGCCCAAAATATAATGACAATCATTATAACATTCGACAGAATGGCAAACTGGCTGCCGCCCTTTTAAGTATGCCGGACAAACTCAATTGTTATGAAAAGGAGTTAAAGGTATATGATATTGGTATGGTTGCGGTGGATAAAAATTGCAGGGAAAAAGGATATTTGAGCAGCCTAATGCAGTATGCCATTCGTGATTTTAGGGTTAGAACACGCCGATCTGCCTTGCGGAAACGCCGAACGGCTTCGTGCCCTTAGCCACGTTAATTCTAACGGACGCGTGGGTAAGGCACTTATTTTTCTTATCATACACGTCAAACATGATGTACGCCGTACCTACGCCTTTGCTGGTTACCTGATAATTTCCATTTTTAAGGGTTGTCACTGTTGCAACGTCACTGCTAGATGAATACACTTTAAGTGTCGTTCCGCCCGTACCGATCGACTTCACCCCAATTTGATAGCTCTTTTTTGGAGCCATCGTGTAACTTGTGGTGTCCAGCGTAATGGAACGCGCCACTGATGGCAGAAGGGCATAATCGGAACAATGTGAAATGATTACGTTCGCATAACCGCCAGCGTCCACTGTGTATGCCGTGGTTCCCGCTGTTTCAAGAGCATTTGTGGTCGGATTGAAATAGTAGAAGTAGAGAGTTTGCCCGGCCCTGTAGCCATAAGTCGCAACATTGACTTTCACTGTTGCCACGCTCGGTAGAACGCCGTTGTTAGCGAATTTGAGCACAATGCCCTTGTTGCTCTGCGTAACCGCATTCACTGCGGAAACAGTTGTGGTAAGTTTTATGCTTACTGCAAGGTTGACATCCTTGGCTGCGGTAGTTGATGCTGCCAAATCCGCGCCCTTAAATGTCACGCTGTAAGCCACACTATCGGTTTCAGAATTGGCAACCGTCACGGTGACATCTTTCTTCGCGTCTTTTGCCGCCTGCAAAACTGCTTGTTCCAAGTTGATATCGACTATTGCATTTGCGTTGGTGTTAT
This sequence comes from uncultured Caproiciproducens sp., assembly GCA_964517505.1. Classification (GTDB taxonomy): domain Bacteria; phylum Bacillota; class Clostridia; order Oscillospirales; family Acutalibacteraceae; genus Caproiciproducens. Next base: position 457,212 of record CAZFED010000001.1, read on the forward strand.
TCGCAACTACCGTCGGAACACGAACTGTCAAGTCAACTGTCTGAACCGTGGCGTCATTTATCTGTGCCACAACGGAAGATGTTGGAACGGTGATTTTTACTTCAGCTGGTTTTTCCGCTGTTGCTGAAGCGATAGCTACGGAAACCTCCGACGGAACCGTTACGGAAACATTGGCTCGATTTCCAATAATAACCGGAGTAGCATCCACTACTGGAGTTATCGTCGTGACCGTTCCGCCCGTCGGGGTAGTATTCGTTGTTACTGTATTTGAGGAATCAGGAATGGTATTCCTGGAGGAACTACTAGAAGAATTATCTCTGCCGGAGCTTGAATTTTTCACAGTCACAATTGCCGCGCTGTACTTGCTCGCGTCAATTGTCGAGGTTGCTTCCACCGTAAAACTTGAAGCGGTTTCGTCCGCTGCCACAGTCAGCAGGCCAGATTTGATAACTGTGCCGCTGCTGTTGTTGCCTGTAACTGTCCATATTACTGACTGGCTTGGGTTGTTAGTTCCAACAACAGCTGCACTGAATGTGTAGGACATTCCATTTTTCAGTGATACATTATCAGGCGTTACTTTTACACTCGTTACGGTTGCCATAGGCTTTGGTGTCGCATCTATTTCTAACTTTGGAAAACCGTTATTCGTATTTGTGGTATCTACTACCCATGTTGCTAATGCTGCATCTGTTACTGAAATTATGCTCTTTCCACCGTTAAGTGCAATGATAAAATCTGACGTTTCAGCCGAACCATGGCTGATATGATATGAGAATAAGAATGGTGAAGTGGATTTCCCTTTCATTTGGTCGACAGGCAAATACATGGCACCATATGAACTTCCTACTTTGGCATCTCCTATAAAACTGATTTTTTGTTCCGTCGTTGAATAGCTATTATTTAAGCTCCCATAGCAAGTTCCTATTTGCGAACCGACCGCTGAAGTTGTTCCGCCTGTAACAATGCCTACATCATAACCGTTTAATAAGTCTCCTGATTTGCAATTTCCTATAACTCCGCCAATGCTGGAATTTTCTGCCCCGGCTACATTCGCCATATTATAGAAATTGGCAATCGTTGTCTGTTCGCTGTATCCAGCTATACCGCCGACTTCCTGATAACCAGACAATCCTTTCACTGATCCCGTAACATAGCAGTTTATGATCGTACCACCAATGATTCTTCCTACCAATCCGCCTATCATTCCTGTTTCCGTTTGGCTTCCTGAATAACCGGAAACAATTGAAACACCAACCAACCCAAGGTTTTCTATGGTTCCTCCCGCCTTCACACTGCCAAAGAATCCGACATTTTGTGTATATGAATCGGCTATCATTAGACCCGTTATCTTATGTCCATCACCGTTAAAAATTCCGCTGAAATTATTGATTGGTGTCCAATAAATTGAATTCAGATTTATGTCATCTGTCATCTTAAAATATTTTCCCGAGTAATCTATGCCTGCATACGTTTGTTCTGCAAGATAGGCCAACTGGGTACCCGTTGATATTATGTATGGATTTTCTTTTGCTCCATTGCCTGTCCATGGTGAATATGGCTCGATCCCCATATTCAGCTTCGGAAGTCCATTATTCGTATTGGTAATGTCTGCTACCCATGCAGCAGGCGTTGCGTTCGCTACAGAGATAACACCTTTTCCACCATTAAGCGCGATAATAAAGTCTGATGTAACGGCCAAGCCATGGCTGGAAGTGTAGGAGGATAAGAATGGAGAAGTGGATTTTCCTTTCATTTGATCAATAGACATATCCGTACCTGATGTATATGAACTCCCTAATTTAGGATCTCCTACATAACTGATTGCCTGCTCTTTCGTTGAATAGACATTTATTGTATGCCCTGAACATGTTCCTAATTGCGTACCTACTTTGGAATCTACTCCTCCTGTCACAATGCCTACATCATAACCGTTTATCAGGTATCCTGACTTGCAATTTCCAACAATTCCTCCGATACTGGAATTTCCTGCGCCTGTTACATCTGCCATGTTATAAAAATTGGCAATCGTTGTCTGTTCGCTGTATCCAGCTATACCGCCGACTTCCTGATAATCCGCCAAACCTTTTACTGAACCCGTAACATAGCAATTGATAATCGTACCGCCTACGATTTTTCCAACCAGTCCGCCCGTCGTTCCTGTTTTCGTTTCGCTTGCCGGATAGGAGGAGGAAATTGAGACACCCACCAAACCGAGGTTTTCTATCATCCCTCCGGTTTCAACACTTCCAAAGAATCCAACATTTTGTATATCCGCAGAGGATATCTTTAGATCAGTTATCTTATGCCCGTTCCCGTTAAAGATTCCGGCAAAATCGTTGATTGGTGTCCAATTGATTGAGTTCAAATTTATATCATCTGTCATCTTAAAATATTTTCCCGAGTAGTTTTCGCCTGCATTAGTTTGTTGTGTAAGATAGGCTAGTTGGGATCCGGTCGATATTTCATACGCACTGTCTTTCGTTCCATCACCGATCCATGGTGCATCTGACCCGTTGCCCATGTCCAGTTTTGGGAAACCATTATTTGTATTTGTGGTGTCTGCTACCCATGCAGTCGGAGTTACGTCTGCTACTGAGATTGCGCTTCTTCCGGTATTAAGTGCAGCAACAAAGCCTTTTAATTCTACTAATCCATGATTTGTTGTACACGTCAGCGTCCACAATTCACTTGCGGTACCTTTCATCTGATCAATAGGCATATCCAGTCCTGAGGCATATGAGCTTCCTTGTCTAGAATCTCCTACATAACTGATACCCTGCTCTTGCGTTGAATAGACATTTATTGTATGCCCTGAACATGTTCCTAATTGCGTACCTACTTTGGAATCTACTCCTCCTGTCACAATGCCTACATCATAACCGTTTATCAGGTATCCTGACTTGCAATTTCCAACAATTCCTCCGATACTGGAATTTCCTGCGCCCGTTACATCTGCCATGTTATAGAAATTGGCAATCGTGGTTTGCTCGCTGTGTCCTACTATACCGCCGACTTCCTGATAATCCGTCAAACCTTTTACTGAACCCGTAACATAGCAATTGATAATCGTACCGCCTATAATTTTTCCAGCCAATCCGCCCGTCGTTCCTGTTTTCGTTTCGCTTGTCGGGTAGGAGGAGGAAATTGAGACACCAACCAGACCGAGGTTTTCTATCATCCCTCCCGCTCCAACACTTCCAAAAAATCCAACATTTTGTGTATCCGCAGAGGATATCTTTAGGCCCGTTATCTTATGCCCGTTCCCGTTAAAGATCCCGGCAAAATCGTTGATCGGTGTCCAATTGATTGAGTTCAAATTTATATCATCTGTCATCTTAAAATATTTTCCCGAGTAGTTTTCGCCTGCGTTAGTTTGTTGTGTAAGATAGGCTAGTTGGGATCCGGTTGATATTTCATACGCACTGTCTTTCGTTCCGTCGCCTGTCGTCCAGACAACGGCAGAACTATCCCAAACGCTATATGCCGCAACAGAAACATCGGTTAGTGTATTCGGTATAAGCAAGATGGTTGTTAATAATAAAGCCATTAATTTTTTCATCACGAATTGATTCATTGTTATTCCTCCATTTGTAATTCACAAAATTACACTGATAAACTTTTAATTATTCATTTTAAGTAAATACCTTCATTATATTATTTCGTACCCATATTGAAATAATTAAGTATTTGTTCCATTATTTACTAATTTTTTCTTATCAAACATAGAAAACGGGCTTTCCGAAATTACTCCCGGAAAGCCCGTCAAACCAATGATATGTCTTTGAAATGTATAAATCTGAACCAGATCTATATGGTGTATTTGATCCGTCACTGTGATGACTAACTGTGATTACTACTAGAATAGAATCATCTCTGCCCCGAAACACTGCTTCAACTCGCGAGACTTAAAACATAGCAAAGCAAAGGCAAAATCTTGCAGATCTGAAAGAATTCGCCAAACACAGCGAACGCGAGGAAGTCTGCAGTATGATTCAAAATTACGTAGAACGTGTAACAGTTTTCAATGATAAAGTGGAGGTCGTCTTTAAGGCGGCCTTTTTTTTTTGTCAAAATCGGTCTATTACCTACACCTGCAGTTCTACCATAACATGAAAAAGGCTTGAAAAATTTGGTCGATGTAGACTATTCAGCGAAGTATCTCAAAATATGATTGGGAATTTGCACTCCGCATAGGGGGACGATACAAAAGCCACAAGACTAAAAAAGTCTTGTGGCTAAACTGGTGTAGAGTGAGGGTAACATTCTCCCATTTAAGTTTAATTAAGCCTTCTAAAATCTCAATAGGAACTTATATGTTCTTTGAAACACAAAAAGCCGCAGAGCGTATTTTGTTCTGTGGCTTGATATTAAATCTCAGATAGACTCATAATTTTTACATAATTATATTTGTTTGAAACTTTATCAATATATTTTAAATCTTTGTCTGATGAATAAAATATGACATATTTGTATTTTGCATCCTTTGAATCTACCCTGTGAGCATCCTTTTCGAGCTTTTGGTTACTCTTAGGTGACGTAGCTGCAAAGCACTCGCATATAATATCACCATCCATTGAGCAAATATCGAATCCACTTTGTGTTCCAAAATTCACCACAAAAGACGTGGCTGGATGTAATATTAATAATTGTTCCACCGCCCTCAAACAAACTAAATATGTAAATGTCTGGTTAACTTGTTCAATAAAATTCAATGAGCTATCAAACAATGGATCCTGTCCACACTTTGTAAATTTAATTTCTTTCAAGGAACCAAATCCATTATTAACAGATAGTAACTCACATAACTTTGTTGAGGTTTGGTTTGAATTTTCAATAATTTGATTTCTGTACTTCATAGCATCCTGTAGGCTGCTAATTATAAGCTTTTTATTCATACTTTCTCCAAATCTTAATTATTATCAATCATTTAGGTCTCTAACCCATTCAATGCCACTTAAATTAGCACCAAGGCCACTAAGTGATCCAATAATAGCTAAAACAATGCACCAATGAAGAAGCCTATAATTCTCCAACAAATTAAAAAAATAATACAAATTATGCATGCAATTTTTTTACTCTTCAAACCAAAAGTTAAGCCCAAAAGAATTGCACCAAATACCCACCAAGAATTTCGCCCTCCAAAGTTTTTCCTGAATCTTCGTTGAATTTAGCCTGTACTATGCTTTTCCTTATATCAATATTATTCATACGGCACCCCCATTAATTATTATTTTATCACAAATTATGAATTACTACATCATTTACAATTAAAAAATATTTTTTTAGAACTATTTCATGAACAATCTTAAATAAAATTCATGACGAACCATATAAAATAGACGACACAAAAAAAGCCACGAAACATTTTAGTTTCGTGGCTCATATGGTGCAGCACCCGCACTCAAACTCGAACACTCTATATCGGAAAAATTAATGGTTTTGCTACCTTCCTTGTAGTTGAACATCAGCACTATTTTATCGTCATACAGATAAATGGCGTTCACAAAGCTGTCAACTAGCCTTTGCCTATGAGCGGGATTGGTAACATCCAAAGCGCGAAAGCGGTGTAACCAGAATAATAATTGTTCTTTCGTCAAAACTGGTTTTTGCATTTCCTCTTGGATAATAGAAACCTCTAAGCTGCTCCTTGTCTCTTCCAGTTCATCAAGCCGTTGCTTGGTGGATTGAGTGAAAATGCCTTGCTGAATGGCGTTGAGAATATTTTCAATGCCTTTTTCCGTTTCGATTAGCCGCTTCTTTAGCATTGGCAGCGTGGTATTTTCCCGCTTTTGGAACTCAACTAATGTGTTGGTAAGGTCGTTCATCAGCGCATCATCAAACAGCAGCTTTACAATATGCTCAATTACAAGATTTTCTATCCAATCTTTTTTTACTGTTTTTTTGGAACAGGCTTTTTTATATTTGGCAGTCACGCATTTATAATATTGGTGAATGGTCAAATCGCGGCTTGTTCCGCTTTCCCCGCACATATAAGCACCGCAGCACCCGCAAAACAGCTTGGTGGTCAGCAAATACATTTCCTCTTTGGCTTTTGCTCTTGCAGGAGCTTTTTTGTTTTTCTCCAGCCGTTCGCCCACTCGGTCAAATAAATCTTGCGGAATAATTGCGGGAACGCCGTTCGGTGTGATAGTATCACGATATTTATATTCACCGATATAGCGGCGATTTTTTAGCAGCCGCTTCACGCAGTCAATTCTAAGCGGTTTGTTACGGTAGGTCTGTATGCCCTTGCTGTTAAGAAAATCAACAAGCTGCTTTACCGTTGCCCCTTTGGCGTAACGCTGAAAAGTTTCAAGCACGATTGGAGCGGTTAAAGGGTCAATCTGAAAATATTGTTCGTTGTCAATGGTGTAGCCAATCGGTAAGCCCCCGCCGTTATATTTACATTTGAGGGCGTTTTCCGTTAGTCCTCTGATTACCTTTTCCGACAGCTCGGCGCTGTAAAACTCGGCATAGCCCTCTAACAGACTTTCAAGCAAAATACCTGTGCTATCCTCGGATATGCTTTCGGTGGCGGACACCACCTTTGCGCCGTTTTTTCGCAGAGTAGCTTTATAGTGTGCGCTGTCATAGCGGTTTCGGGCAAAGCGGTCTAATTTCCACACAAGCACCATATCAAACAAGCCCTTTGCGCTGTCCTTCACCATCCGCTGAAATTCGGGGCGGTTGTCGGTCTTGGCTGATAATGCTCTGTCTATGTAGGTGGCTAAAACGGTGATACTGTTCTTTTCGGGGTATGCTTTACATTCCCTTAATTGTCCATCAATACTTTCTTCCCGCTGATTATCGCTGGAGTATCTTGCGTAAATAACAGCTTTCATTTTCTCACAACCTCTCGTCATTTTATGGGCGGTTTCTTGTAAACCCGCCACATGGGGGCGTTCCCCTTAATTGCCGCATATTTAAAAATCCCCGCCAGTCAAGGTCTGATTTATCAGTTCATTTTAACCTTGACTGGCGGGGATTTTTGAATAACATACGCAAGGGGAAACGCTCCCGCCTACTTGCTTTGCTCCTGCAACATCTGCGTTAAAATATCCCGCAGCTTTTCACTGACTGGTGACGAAGGGTCAAAGCACATATCTACAAACTGCCGTAATTCCTTGTTATCCCGCGTAATAGCTTCAATGACTTTTGGCTTATGCTCGTACAGTTTGCCCTCTGGCTGCTCTGTTCGGGCAAAAATATAGTCCATAGAAACGTCAAAAAAGTCCGCATACCAAAGCAGCAGCTTTAGCGGCGGGCAAGTCTGTCCGTTTTCGTATCGGTTCACGCTGGCTTGTGTCGCTCCCATTAATGCGGCTATTTTGGCTTGGGATAAACTTACACTTTCCCGCAAGCTTTTTAACCGTTGCGCTACCTCTTGCATAGTCAACGCCCCTTTCTTATAACGAAATAATACAATAAATGAGTTAATATGTCAACACAAATTAAGCATATAAAAACAAGACGGTCAAAGCTGCTGCCTTAACCGTCTTGTTTTATGCTCTACCTGCAATATTGTTAATCCGTTTTTCTGAACACTCCAGCATGATTGTTGTGATTTTATCCCTCCTTATGCATTATTAATAAACACCACCATCATCAGGTCCAGGCCCAATAGTATCACCACCAATAACGTCACCATCAGAAGCATAAATCCATCCATTATCACCAATATGACAACCAGGAACAATGCTACCATCTTCATTATAAACGACACCATTTACCACATAAGCACCACCCTGAACCTGCTTCTGATTATACAGCTTACCATCAACTCCATAGATCTTACCATCAGAGCCAACATGTGTTTTAGTGCTGGATGTGGTAGAACTGGATGGTTTAGAAGATGGCTTCGGTTTCTTACTGGATGTGGCAGAGCTAGATGATTTTGAGGATGTTTTTGGCTTGCTGGTTGTAGTTTTTGATGATGCCTTTGGCTTCTGGCTGGATGCAGTCTTGCCTGCTGCCGCTTTATCGGCTGCTGCTTTGTCTGCTGCCGCTTTAACTGCCGCTGCTTTAACTGCCGCTGCCTTTTCCTCGGCTGTTTTTTCGGCTGCCACCTGCTCCTGCTGCTGTATCAATGCCGCCGCCTTCGCGCGCTCATTCTGAACATACAAATAACCGCCGCCACATACAAGGGCAACCACCAGTACAATTACAATTATAATATTTTTCTTTTTCGTTGTTTATCTTCCTCTCCCAATGGTTTATTGCTATTATTTTCCATTATAGCATAGTCCACACAGAAAATCAACGATACATCGTTATGCCGTTGCATAGACAATTCTATACACTTATTACAACGCTAGTATGGTATAAAGGTGGTGTAATAAATTGACTGTAAAGGACGCTGTCAAGCAACGGATTCTTGATTTATGCGAAGCCCACGATATGACAATAAACAAAATGGCTCTTGAATGCGGTTTAACGCAGTCCACCCTAAATAGCATTATCAATACAGGAAGCAAGAATCCCACGCTTTCCACAGTCGCTAAAATATGCGCTGGCTTGCATATTTCAGTGCGGGAGTTTTTCGATGATGATTTGTTTGAAGATACGGAGCAAGAAATGGTCTAGGCCAGGGCATACCGTCGCCTGTCTTGCCCTTTTGGCCTTTGAAAAATAGTAAGCCGTATTACTCGAAATTGAGTAATACGGCTTTTATTTGTTTTTAATCGTTTTAGCCTGTTTTTCGCTTATACTGCCGTTTCGTTCCTCCTTTTTGGGTTAAAAATTGTTCAAGGTTTGAAAGATTTTCAACAGACGGATACTTTCTAACGGTTTCCCTTCTTTTGTGGTAGTCATTCAAAAAAATGCTAACTTCTCTATCCTCAGAATAATTGCTTAAACGTGTATATATCTTATTCTTTCTCCGTTTAAAGTCTTGTAGAATATTTTTGACCGCTCCTTCACACTCTTGACCTTCATGCCCTTTGTATGGGCTTTTTCTTTTACAATATTTTTGTTTTAAGGTTTTAGTGGCGAAATAATTGCCGCAATGGTCGCATTTAGCAAACTTATAATCAAACAGTATCAAATAATGCAGAACTGAAAAAGTAACATCTACTATTGAAGAACAAGAATAAGTGAATCTATGCGTGGTGCCGCTATTCTCGGTGAACATCCTTTTCATTTCGAAATTGTAATCATAATTTGACGAACTGTATTGATGCTCATAAACTTTCTTGCCGTTTAAAACTTCATATCCCAATTCATACAGTGGGTTTATCTCTTGAAACTCAATCTTGAATGTAAATCCCAAAGATAAAAATTGCTTTAATACCTCAAACTCACTCATGGATAACCGTTTGTCATTGTGGACGATTTCTTTTAGTGTATTCAAAGAGATAAAAAACGGCCTAAAACACAAAGGCTCTTGAAACCGTGTGTCACCCCTAAACGCCCTGCCGAGAAAAAAAGGGTGTTCCATGTAGTCTTGTTTGAAAGAGTAATTATCCTGCGGATAAGGTGACAAATTATCATTATAAGTTGCAACATTGAGCAAGTCGCCTAATACGGTCAGTGGGTCAAACTCCTGTTTGGTAACATTGCCGTTATTCAATTCTTGTAAAGTGCCGCAGATTTTACTATCTTCGTCCGTTATGATAACACGGAAGTCATCGCTGTGCATATGATTACCTCCAAATTGTTTCTTTTCAATTCATATTATACGGCTACAATCTGATAATATCAATAGCAACTTAAATTTCCTATAATAGGCCTGTAAGCAGCAAACGCCCCAGTAACGGAATACAAGCTGCCTACAGAAAGGAAGTTTTACATGAAAAACATCGGCATTCTCGGCGGACATCCCGCGAGTACTTTAGCAGAAATCATAAACTGTAAATTTGCGGAAGTATGCCCACATGTAGACCTAGAGGCAAACATCATTTGCCGTAGGCAGACCCAAATACAGCCGCGCCATTTTTTGGAGTTCATACTAAAGAACCACATAGGCGCACTGTTTGTCGCTAACGACGTTGTTTTGGATTGTGCCGGAGAAAGATATGAAGTGGACGAGTTCAAGCACGCCGTCGAGCAAATTTTCGAAGTTATTTGGGAATCTCCCAAACCCTCTAGCCCCCACAAGTCCTCCAAGTAATCTTATTACCCATATGCCCCTGTACTTGCGTGGTGCGGGGGCATATCCAAAGATGCATCAAAAATGAGGTGAAAAAATGGATGCTAAATTTATTAGCACTGAACCGATTTTGACAGAAAAGCAAAAGGCAGCGTTTGAACGGGAATACCAATTAACCTCCGACGCGCAAAAAACCTACGGGCAAATTATTACAGGGCTCTTTGCTAAAATGGGAATTGACGCGAAAAAGGCTGAGGAATTGACAGGATTAAACAGAAATTTATTCAATAATTTAGAAAAGTCAGACGGCGTTATATTAAAACGGTTTGTAATCTCAATAGGGATTGGATTCGAATTAGATGTTCATTCAACAGAATACATGCTTGAATCGTGTGGAATGCGATTTAACGTAAATGACCGCTTGGATAGAGCCTATATACATCTGCTTGAGGAGCACAAGGGAAAAGATATTGAAACCTGCAACGCCATTTTAAGGGATTTGGGGGTGGAAGGAAAGGATATGTTAGGGGAACTCGAAAGAGGGAGTTACACGCCACGAAAAAAATAATGAACATCTTGCCGTACACCTAAAAAATGGTGTGCGGTAATTTTTTTAAAATTTCTAATTCAGTGAAATACAAACAAGTCAGGTTTTATCACGTTTTTGATAAGAATAAAATGCGAAACTCCTTGAAAACATGGAGTTTCTTTGTATTTCACTGAAAATCGCAAGACGGTGAAATTACCGCTATACTGTCAATCAAGAGGTGGCCGCTTCTAAAAAAAATTTGGAGGTATTTATTATGAAAGCAAAACTTCTTGGTGCTCGCGAATTGAATTTTCAGAGCGGAGACGGTACGGCGGTAAAGGGGATTCAGCTGTATATCAGCTTTCCCGATGATAACGTTGTCGGCGAAATGACTGACAAGCTTTTCCTGCGTGACGGCTTTTCCCTGCCCGCTTGCAAGCCGGGCGATATGCTTGAAATCACATTCAACCGCAAAGGCAAGCCCGAAACGATTACACTCGTTGGCAAGTAAATCTTAAACCGCACAGCGTGTACCGCTTGGGGGATTCCTCCCGGCGGTGCAACTGCGCTTTATGTGGAGGAAATAATATGGATTTAAACAATATTTCTCATCAGGCAAAAGTTCTGGCACAAAGACGGCGCAACCGTACTATCCTGCGGCTGCGCCTATGGTCGGGGATAAGAGAAGCAATTACAAAGCCGTGGAAAGGAATTTCAATCCTGCTGCTGTGCACTGCATTTATGTTCCTTTGGAATGTCCGAGATACGTTAGTACCCTTTCACAGCAATATATCGCTGCTGATTGCTGTTTGGGGTTATATTATCACCGTTTTGATTCCACTGCTGTTCCTACTATTTTTGGTTGGGCTGCTGCTCCTTTTGGGAACGCCGTTCCGGGCAAAGGCGGTTGAAAGCAGTCTGCTGCAAATTGGTCTTGCCAACCGCTACGAACATCCCCCGGCACTGATTTCACGCAAGCGCATTAAGGGAACGAATGTGTGTACTTTCACTTTTTTCTCCCTTGGCGTTGGCATGGAAAAGTGGGAAACGCACCGCGCGGAAATACAGGACGCGCTCAATATTCATTTTGTGGAATCCATCAAATACGGAGACAGAAACGGCAGTAATCGCAATATCATTGTGATTACTGCCGCGCCCGGAGCCGAAACGCACAGAGAGGACGTGCTGTATGATAATGAAATCTGACGCACCGAAGCTGCTGACACTGGGGTATAACTTGGATGCATGGAACGGTTATGGAGAGAAACTCCCAATAATAACTGACATATCACCAAAGACCAATAGTCACGCTCTCATCTGCGGGATGTCCGGTTCTGGAAAATCCTATTTTGAAACCATGTTATTTTCTAAATTGGTAATTTCAGAACCGCGTGGCGAATATTTTTTCGCTGATTACAAGGGGGATGATAGCTTTGCGTATCTGCGCGGCTGTTCTCGATATTTTTCTTACAGAAACACGCTGCAAGCGTTAGATGCTGTATATGCCCGCATGAACGCCCGCCAGTCGGGAGAGGACGAAAGCAGCCATCCCATCACGCTGATTTGGGATGAATACATGGCGAATATCCTATCTCTTGTTAACGAGGATAAAAAAGCGGCAGCAGTGGTGATGAACAAAGTAAGTGAGATTTTGCTGCTTGGACGCTCTCTGTCTGTGCGTTTAATTACCACAATGCAACGTCCGGATGCAATCGCTTTTCCCGCTGGTTCACGCCTTAACTATGGTATTGTGGTGGTTTTAGGTGCGGCAATCAAAAGCATATATGAAATGCTACTGCCTGACTTCATGGAGCAAGTGAAAGGGCGTGTATTCGGGCAAGGTGAGGGCATTGCGCTGTTTCAAGGCTCACAGCTGCATTTTATCAAGGTGGGAACGGTGCAGGATTCCGAACGAATGCGGCAGATATGTGTTAAGGCGTTGTCATAACTCACCGTACGCGCCGCACGCCGCGCGAAGCGTACGGCGGCGGGCGCGGGTGTCTGGATAGTATTACCCAGACACCTCTGTACCATCACTGCGAAAATCATCACGCAAAGGAAGTGAGGACTTTTGAAAAAAGATACACGGCATAGAAAGTATTTGCTTACAATCAATAATCCCGGTAAGGCTTGGCCGCATAAACAAATACACGCTGTTCTTGATAAAATGCAGCTTAAATATTGGTGCATGGCCGACGAACAGGGATTGCAGGAGCAGACCCCGCATACTCATGTGTTCTTTGTCGCTCAAAATGCCGCCATTCGCTTTTCTACCGTCAAAGGCTATTTCCCAACTTCCCACATTGACCCCGCTCGCGGCACTTCCGAAGAAAATCGGGCATATGTTCAAAAGACTGGCAAGTGGGCAGAGAATGAAAAAGCCGATACCAGCATACCCGGCACATTTGAGGAACGGGGCGAGCTACCGACAGAAAACCCCGGCCAGCGTACCGATTGGGATATGGCTTTAGCAATGCTTGAGGACGGTTACAGCTCGATGGACGTTATACGTTCGCAAACACATTTAATGCGTTACCGCACCACTTTAGAGCAAGTCCGGCAGGAACTAATTGCGGAGCAATTCCGCGATACCTTTCGCATACTGGAAACGACCTACATATACGGTGCAACAGGGCTTGGCAAGACAAAGCTAGTCATGGAACGATACGGCTATGAAAATGTGTGCCAGATAACCGGTTATCAGCATGGATGTTTTGATAAGTACCAAAGTGAAGATGTGATTGTTTTTGATGAATTTTCATCCAGTCTAAAAATACAAGATATGAACAATCTTTTGGATGGCTACCCGCTGATGCTGCCCTGCCGTTATTCAAACCGTGTGGCGTGCTATACAAGAGCGTACATCATCAGTAACATTCCGTTAGAATACCAGTATGCAAATGTGCGTGTGGAAACTCCTGCGGTTTGGAATGCCTTTATACGCAGGATAAAAAGTGTTGTCCATTTCACAGGCATAAACCAGTATGACGAAATGACCACAAAGGAATATTTCGCACCACGCCAAAAAGTGTTAGAGGGATGGACGGAAATCAAAAATACGGACGGTCTGCCTTTTAACACAGATGATTACAACAAGATTAACTACCGCCACAACAAAAAGCGGAAATCAGAACAAGCAGGGGGTGCTCCCAATGGCGAAAGGCAAGAAGCAGGGAACAACCATTCCTAAGCACGAGCTTGAAGCCCTTGCTGAAACGCTCTATCCCGCCATTCGGGAATTTTTTGAAAGTGAACAGGGGCAATCGGAATTTAAAGCGTGGCAAGAGCAACAAAAGGAAAAAGCAAAGTTAATTTGTTCGCAGAACGAAAAATGAGAGATAACCGAACGGCTATCCTTCATTTTATTTTAGCTCAATGAAAATACAAACCCGAACGCTTCACCGATAAAGTGAATATTTGGGTTATGTGCGTTATATAAACATAATGGGAAATGAGAAATGAGAAATATCGTTTTTATTTATGTAGCTCATTTGTCATGTAAATTGTTATCTATGGTCTCTTGACAAATTAGCGATAGATTTAAAAAATCCTGAAAAACAGCATATATCTTTTCCCAGTCAACATTGATATCATACCGCACAAGAAATGCGGGAATATTTCCAATCAATCTATACCAATTTCCAATATATTCATTATCTGATACTCTTGCAAACATAGCTTTATGAATAACATCCTTGTAATCCTTTTGGATATCTTCTTTTTGATATATAGAAAAAATATCTATATAGGGCAAACAAGAATACCAACCATCCGCATATGATGCGATTTCTAAATATCCCATTTTTTGTTCAGAAATATATTCAAAGTCTTCTTCATGAATGGCTCCATGTGTTAACGGAACATACACTGTTTCCTCAGTTTTATTTATACCCAGATATTTCACATCACTTGACTGAAGGATTGGAATCAAATCATCATCAGGTGAAAGTATAGAGTAATCAAACTTTTTTATTCCACCTAAAACCAAGTCTCTATGTTTTGAAGCCATAATGTTTTGAATATCTCTGCCCTCTATAGTCTTTGAATAATAATTAGCACTTAATAACTTCATAACCTGATTAACAACCTCTGAGTTGTTGAAACAATTATAGTTTTCCGAGTTTAATTCCCAGAACCTAATTCGGTAATCATTCTTGATGAAATAGCCCATTTTATTAATTCTACTAACATAGTCTAAGCCCTTTTTATTCACATACGATGTTAACAAATGTGATATGCCCTTGTCAGACTGTTCCATTAAATCGCGAATAATCCTAAATGATTGTTTTTCGTCAATTAATTCCTTGGCTTCAAAAGTAATTAGTGCTTCATCAATTGTAGATACACTATAATCTTTGTGCTCATAGTACATTGACCAGCTATATGCCAAATTGCTTATATCTACTTCTCTTTCTTCATGATTTGCCAACTTCAAATATGATGCAGCTAAAGTTACAACTTCAAAAGAGCCATTAGGAGCATTGGATACAATTAAATCATAGAGGGAAATATTCCGAAATTTGTTTTTGTCTCCAAGAAAGCCTAATTCATGCAATTGATACTTTGCTGTATTCAAACTGCCATCTACCCAAAACTTATCAAGTCCATATAGAGACATCTCTGCTCGGAGATCTGTGCAACTATCTTTATCCACAGTAACATATTCTCTAAATGAATCAAAAAACTTGTCATCTGATTTACCATGAATCCAGATGCTAATAAGATACTCTATTAGCGCATTTTCCTTCGCTATTAAGTCCAGTTCTGTACCTTTTAATTGTGCTTCCAACTCATTGTAATCCACTTTTTTATCTTTTTCCTCATAAAAATTAGAATCTTCATTGAGATGTTCAAGTAAATCATAAAATTGACTATCACTTATATGCCTATTAGTTAGATATTGTGCCGTAAGTTTTTCCAACCCCTTGCAAGTCAAGTATACCTGCCAAATATAATCCGAACTAAATATATTATCTTCAATTCCTTCATGTGAATGCATGTATAACAACATTTGATAAACCAAACTATCGCAACCGATCAAATCATTTCTGGTAGCAACCTGAAACAGCAACGCAAACGAATAATATTCATAAATGTCTAATACATTAACTCTGTCTTCCAGCAATCTTTGCAACTGAACATACAAGCTATTGATAGAATCATAATCTCTTGTCGAAAGTATCAAATGCTCAAAGTTATCAGCGTTAGAATATTTTTTTAACATTAATGAATAAAACTCTTCATCGAAGTTAAATGATCCCAATCTCGCCATGTATTCAACGGAACCACTAAGCAAACTTACCCTAATAATAGATGTTGTCTTTTCTTGCCTCTGAGAAAAAGAATTGATTCTTTTCCTTAAATAAGTATTAAAACTGTCATGAATCAGAGAAACACGATTCAATTTTATCTTGAATAAATATGGGTGTCCTTTAATGAATTCACGTATAATATCATACATCTCTTGTTCTAAAAAGAAACCCTCTAACTCTTTCCATGTGAAGAAGCAGTTACCTGATGCAAACACGCCAATTGCAGAACTTGGCTTATCATTGTTTACAAATAACGTATCATAATATTCATTTATTCCAGCAATAGGCGTGGCGAAATCAATCTGATGATTTAATTTATAAGCCTCTGCAATGAAATATGTAATTATAGGATATCCACCAGATACGTGAAAAATCTGTTGTTGTATTCGATAGTCCGATATACCATAGGCTATTTCAAGATAGATTCTTGTCTCGTTGAATGTCCAATCTAATAAGCTTTCTTTTCTCCAGAAAATTTCGTGTTGTAATGGCCGTGATAATACTATTGTTCTTGTATTTTCGAGTTTATTAATAAAACTAATAAACTGTCCCATCTGTTGTGGATTGTAATTTTCTACATGGTCCAATCCATCTATTATAATTAGTCTGTCTTCCTTTTGAATAGTACTAACTAATTCATCAATATAAACTTTCTTTGCTGACCTGTAAATTTTAATACCAAGTTCTGAAATGAACGTTTCAAACCTAATTCTTTTATTTTGATTCGGATCTTGTGAGCCTGTCCAAAACCTATAAACGATTGCATCAGGATTCTTTTCACATATTTCGTTTACAAAATGGCTTTTTCCAACACCAGGCTTACCTTCAATAAATGTAACAATGTGCTCGAAACTATATGTAACATTTCTTAAAAGAATTGTTTCGTCGTCTAAGTCGATTGACATATTAATCAACTCAGGGAGTTCGTTGATAGAAATTACAAATTTAGCATTTTCAGTAATGTCATCAGCCTTATGAATAATTTGAAGTTCTCTTGCCTCTGTATTAAACATATTATCCACTTTTTTTGCAATCTGCTCCGGAGTCAATGGAATAATAGTAATGTTATTGAGTTTTATACAATGAAACCCCATAAAAGTATCATTTGTATGAATCTGTGCGGTATTGACAATGAGTATATTATTGTCTGTTGGAAGAAATTCATTTCGATTTCCTTTTATGGTCACAGTATCGTTGCTAATAACTATATCTTCAATAGATGTATCTGGATAATTCTTTGCTTGGACACGATACAGTAATCCGTCCTGCTCTGCATTTGATATGCACTCAAAATACATATCGTCAAAGTTTTTGGTGTCCATAGCTTCAACTTCTATTTTGGATATGTTTCGTTCAGTATCCATGATTGAGAGAAACAATACAAAAACACTTTGTTGATATGTATATCCCTTTAATGAATTTCTTGCAACTTTTCCCATAAGGTATCAAGCCTCACTTTTACTTGCATAGTTACTTAAGTTCCTATAAAAGTCTTTAAATCTCCTTTTTCAATTGGTTCAGTTTGCTCCTGTCATAGAATAACATATGAATCAATTGTCGGATGACCTCATCTAACAGACAGCAGATATGCTGTACAGTCCAGTTTTTTCTGCTGTACTCTGAATAATCAAAATCGAACTTACCATCCATGAATCTTACCGCATAATCTTCAACACATTTTTCAAAAGAAACAAAATCTCCATGTGCAATTTTATTCCGCAGTTTGCGTAGAAGACATGCACACTCTTTTCGTTCATCATCTGAAGCAAATTGATGGCGGAGAAAAAAGGGTAGCTTTATATCCAATTCAGATTCGTGTTCTTTTTCAAGAAACAGTTGACACAATGAATATGACTTCATCAAATGATATTCATTGTATTCGTTATCCTTGTGAATCGAACCGGCCAGGTAGTCAAACAAAAGGTAGTCATTCTTGTTTTGCAAAAATGTATCAAATAAATTGCCCCATTCTTGCAAAGAACGAATATATTCGGATGCTGGTTCTCCACCATGGAAAATACGATGATGGTCAATCTCATCATGGTTTGATGAGTATGTCCACTGAGGGCTGGGTTTAGGAAAAGTGATTATCCTATCATCATAGTGATAAGATAAAAAGTTGATGAGATCTATAATTTTCTCTGCGTAGTCTTCTTCACATAGACGACCTTCAAAGCAGTTTGTATCCCATCCACCAAGAGGCATATCGTCATAGCTATAATCGAAATAAAGGTGGATCATATTGCTTGCAAGTTCATCATAATGTTTCTTCTCAAATACCGTCGGCAAGTTTTTTCCCGGAAACACATTTTTATATAATTTATAAATGCCGCATGGATAGTTAGTTCCCAAATTCTCTTGGTAAATTCGATTTGCATTTTGGACGAGACATAATTCATTTGACAGCTCATCTTGCCACTCGTTTCGTTCTTCATTTGGGAGGTTCGATAAATATAGCCCAAGTTTCTCTGATATACATATTTGAGGAATTTGGCCATAGAAATTCAAAACAACCATTTTACCGCCTCCATTTTACAGCTTATTATGTGAAAGAATATGCAGTTCAAATTCTGCTTCTATCACGGCTATATAATCCATAAAAAGAACCGTTCATAGAGTGTTTATTGTATAAAGTATATATCGAAATATTGCATAAAGCAACGTATTTCAAGTAAATTATGGAAAACACACAGCGGTATGCTGAAATTTATCGAAGCAGCGAACGCCAAAACACATCTGTGACGGGATTCTCTTACTTTTACATCATCTATATCTCTTATGCAACATCCACCCTTGAACGTAATGCAAGCGAAAACGGGCAGGGGTATTCCCAATGGCAAAAGCAAATCTAGATTTGTTGGCAAAAACGACAAACAAGGGATAACCATAAAAGGCTATCCCTTGTTCTATTTTAGCTCAATAAAAACACAAACCCGAACGCTTCACCGATAAAGTGAATGTTCGGGTTATGTGCGTTTGGTGCGGGTGACAGGACTTGAATGTGTCATTTCGCATTTCACTGCCTTTTACCATGTTCAATGAATGGCTGTGCAATGCGGTTTATTGGCTTTTTAAATTTATGCTGTTTG
Organism: uncultured Caproiciproducens sp.; assembly: GCA_964517505.1. GTDB lineage: Bacteria > Bacillota > Clostridia > Oscillospirales > Acutalibacteraceae > Caproiciproducens. Next base: position 476,229 of record CAZFED010000001.1, read on the forward strand.
GCCGTTTTTTACGTGTTTTTATAAAATTAACGGCCAAATAACGGCCAACAATGTAATCAAAACAAACGACGATCCCCCGCCGATCTTTATCGCATGACAAAGAATTTTAATTTAAATAACGAAAAGGGAAGCCAGACGTATCCAACTTCCCTACAGTATAGTCCGTAAACTATACCTCAATCCATAATTATATTATACACGGAGTAATCAAAATATGCAATGATTATTTTGATTTTATGTATTTTTTTAGATTTTCTAGTTTAGGATTTACCTCAGTAGAAACAATTTTGTTATAAATGCTAACAGGTAATTTTTCATAAGCTTCATTGATACTTTCGGTATAGTCGCTTATAAGCCTTTCTGCTCTTTCACTACTGCATTCAACTTTTTTTAAAAGGCAACAAATTAGAATAAGATAATCTGTCAAATATTCAAATTTTAATCCTATTATACTTGTCTCAGCTGTAATCCAACTTAAGACATTTTTGTTATCATCGCGGTCCTTAAACCTAGTATCAAAGACTATGTTATTATGTGCTATAGCGTTTCTAAATCCTTTTATTGTGTAAAGAATATTGGATAATAATTGATGATTCGTATCGCTACTACTAAGTAAATCTAATTTTTTTAAAAGGCTTTTACGTGTTTGTTCGTCTAAGCAATCTACAAAATAAGCAAAATCGCCTAATGGAATTATTTCAAAGATAGCCCATAGAGGAACATCTTCTCCACGATCATAAAAATGAGATATCATAACATCTTTATCACTATATTTTCTTGATAAGGTTGCATGTATTTTATCTCTAAGCCTTAATCGTTTTAATCGTAACTTACTGTTCCCGGGATTGTCCGACATTTTTAAACGATAAATTTCATCAAATGAGGCATCTTTAATATCGCTTACAATTTCATCTATAACTATATTTTTCAAAGCAGTTTCTAGGAACATTATATCAGAATAAAAGATTGATTTTAATTTATTGTCATAATCCACTACAGCAATAAGTTGGTCAAAATCAGTATATTTTATAATATTGTTTCTTTTCTTGTAAAATCTATAACCTTTATATCCATGATAATATCCGTAATTTATTAACTGCTTTTTCTGATCGCTTCCGCTGATGGCTACATTGCAATCTGTTCTTAAATGGCGCATTAAAGCATTTATTGTTTTTGGTTTACAGGAAGACGGCACCAAATCACAACCATTCTTAATAATATTTATTTTTATTATAATACCAAATTTATATTTTATCAATATATCAGCATTAAATAGGTTGCTCGATTTAGGACCACTTGCCTAAAGCCTGAATGCCTATATTAACAATCTATAGACACGGATATGCCCGCCAATGATTTGATTGACAGACTGTTTTTATTTACATGACATGTTTTAGACGATTATTATTTCGTTTGTCTACCCTGTGCGCCGTTCTTAGCCGTTTATATCCTGCTCCGGTAAAAAGTACCCTTAAAAGAAAAAGCCTTGCTATAGCCGTGCAAAGACAATCCGCCATAACTGGTGAACGGCTGATATTTCTTTTGGATAAGCTGAATTTTCAGCCCGGCGGGGTTTCCCGTTTAGTGCGTCTTCGCACTCATCTCAGTGGGTCCTCCTAATTTTTAAGGGAACCCTTTTTTAATCATCGAGTGTAAAAAACACTTGATCTATATACCACAAAGAGATAGGCGAACTTTCGCACATATCCATTCTTGGAGATGACCTCACTTTGAGGGACAGAGCGATTTTGCGCAGTCCGATTTATGTTCCCTAATTTGAGATTGCAAAAGATTCTCGCCATTTAGGGCGAACGATAACTACGATAAATTTCACGGTTCATCAAATTTAGGATTTGCCATAGAACCACACGCAAATTGCGTAGTCGCGGCAGGACAAATTGACTTGTCGCCAAATATAAGCAAATAATAAGAGCGGCATTTCTGCCGCCCTTGTGTCAAATTTGGTATCCATTTCAAAGAAACAAATTTCGAGGCCAATTTGATTTCGAATTTTAAAATTATACTGGGTGTAGTTCGGGTCGACCCCAATGGGTTTAAGCCATTAGCATACCCTGCCTGAAATTTCAAGGAAAGCGTTTTATAGAATTACAACAAACATTGCTTTCCGTTTCTGTGGTTACTGTATTATAAAGTGCAGTAACTACATAAATTTTAGACGTAAGACTTTACAAATTCCTCGCTATAATAATGCTGTCCGCTTCCGCTTCAAAATCTTCCTTGTCCTGCTTGAAGCGCCATTCCTGTTCATTCTGCAGCTCGTAATTTGTCGGGAAGCATTCCATCAGGTAGGAAATAAAATCAACATCGTTGTGAATTTCTGTGCGTCCTGATTTGATTTCCTCTGCAATGTCTGTATCAGGGTTTAAAACTGCGGTGTCAAAACTTGCAAGTAAATTTTCGATAACCTCCTGAACCCCGTATTGTGCTAAAACGCCTTTTAATGATCTGTCCATGATATGGTACCTCTTTCATATTTTTATTACTGCTCTGTGCGGGCTGAATTATGATTTATGCGAATAGCCTTTTTATGCTGGAAATATTCGACCTAAAATCGTTCTTGTACCTTTTTTCAAGATTTCTGCGAATCTTCTTGATTAAAATAATCTCGGTAATATTACCCTCGCTGACGGTCTTTGCTGGCTTATCGAACATGACTTACACCTCTATTCCTTTTCACTCTCTCTTGACGGATGCCGGCAACGCGGCCAGCATTGTAAATCGTTGCAATAGTGCAAGCGAATAGCCACTTCTGATCGGGTTCCTGCTTATTTACTTGCTGATATAGATCGTATATGTCCTTTGCAGCGTAAAATTCGGCGGTGGTGTTTTGTTGTGATAGCCTTACTGCTTCCTCTGCCGTTATGTACTGGCTCATTATGCAGCACCGCCTTCCATATTTTCGAATCGTCCACCCGGCGCTATTTCATCCGATAAGGTCTGTAGTTGATTTTGCAAGTCAAAACTAATATCCCATGCAGTACGTAGCACATTACTAAATGTGGGATATAAGCCACACAATTCCGTAGCATGTAAACGCTCGGTTTCATCTTCGCTATTAGGGTCTGCTTTATCAAAGTCCAGTACATACGAAAAAACAACATCAAATAAAGCATTAATTTGTTCTGCTTTACGCTCTAATTCATCAATCCTGTTAACTACATTAAATTCTTCCATAATTAAACTTCCTTTCAAATATTGATTGAAAGAAACATCTGCCTGTGATATAATAATTTCAAAGGCAGAAATGCTTCTGATGTATAGAACGTTGTTGGCTTCGCGGGCGGCAACGCTCTATTTTTTATGTCGTCCTTTAACTTTTTAACCCCCATTCGTATTGCTTCGGCTCTGTCCTGCTGCTCCTGTTCGCAGTACTTATCCAGTATCTGTGAACATTCTTCATCAAGCCTGACAGTTATACGTTCTTTTTTGGGGTTATCGGTTGGACGCCCCATTTTTTTATTTGGCACTTTATCACCTCTCTTTTGTCTGCCAAAAGTTAAGGGGTTATAATAAGATTTTTATATTGTCTTCGGCGAATTTTCTGAACCTTGAATACCCCGGCAAGCTTGGCAAGTTCTTCTCTCGTCTTGACCGGTTGTGCAGATTTCTGCCTAACCGTTCCACCCGATGCTATTTGATTTTCTTTTGCTTTTACTTCAATAATTGGTTTCAACCGCAGAGCAAGTTCGCTTCGTTGAAATGGCAACAAATTTCTCCTCCCGAATTGGTTTTTTATAATCCAATAAATTGCATCGTTGCGAGAATCAAACTGCTTGTCCTCTGTTTTATATGTAATCCCGTGTTCCGTGCAAATCTTAAAACGATTGTGACCATCAATTAAAGTATCTTGCCATGTCACAAGAGCGTCGCGGCAACCGTCGGCAATAACATTAGATTCAAGTTGTTTAAACTCTTCTTGTGATAGCGGGGGTATCAGCGATTGAAATTCTTTGTCAATTTTTATTTCCGACAAAATATCATTCCTTTCTTGCTTTATTTCCTTTAAGTGATAGAATTGGCTTAAAGGAGATATGATTTATTTTGATAAAGAGACGCTTAATATCATTCGATGCATTAAGCGTAGCAGGGAGTGGCAAAGTTCGAAAGTGTTATTACTTCCTCTGCTGTAATGCACTGTTTCATGTTTATGCACTCTCCTTTTCAGGTGAAGATTCTTTTGAGAGGTTTCTCGCCGCTATGCCGTCACGGTAATTGGATATGAATATTTTATTCATAAGTTGCAATGCTTTTCTAAAGTTTGCGTCCGAAATATTGCCATTCTCCGCACGAAACTTATCAATGTTATTGTCAATCATTTGTAATTCTTCTTCGGCTGTGGTGTCGGCTGTAAGGTTTGGGAACGCTTCAAAAGTTTCCCCGTTCAGCCCAGCATCATAAAATCTGTTTTCCCCTTTTTTTAACTCGGTTAAAAACTCATTGTCTGTCATTTTTAAGCCCCTTTTCAAATTGTGATTGATTTGTAGGAGCGGCTATGCTAATATGTAAATAACCGCTCCGGCGGATTTGATAGGCACTCTGTAACTTTGGACGGTGGCAGAGTGCCTATATTCTTACTTGAATTAATAATTGCTTGTGTCTCCTTCCTTGATTTCTGCTGTTATTGTAACCTATGTCTAGATCATATTCAATAGGTATCATGACCAATGTTTAGGTTGTATATTTGTATGTTTATGACCTATATTTAGGTGCTTCTATATGTTATAATATAATAAAAAGAGCCTAAATTTAAAGGAGGATTCTCACAAATGCCAATGGATTATAGCAAACTATTTGCGTTGCTTGGACAAAAAGGATTAACAATCTATCGGTTAAGAAAAGACGGCGTTGTAGGTACTGCCACACTGGATAAGATGCGTAAAAGAGAAGGACATGTTGATACCAGGTCGCTTGAGAGCCTTTGCAAATATTTGCACTGTCAACCTGGTGATATTATGGAATATGTGGAGGATACCGAATGATGGATGGAATAACCATTGACATTTTGCATAAACTGTGCAAAGATGAAACCATTCTAATGACCCAACACGTTTATAACCGCTGTCGGGAGCGTGAAATAAAGTATGAGGATATTAAAAACGCTGTCCTGTATGGCGAAATTATAGAGCAATACCCGGACGACTATCCATACCCTAGCTGCTTAACGCTTGGTACCGCTGTCAATGGCCGCTATATTCATGTAGTATGCGGAATTGGAGAGGGGCGGCTATGGATTATCACCGCGTATGACCCGAATCCCGAAAAGTGGGAATCTAATTTAAAGACAAGAAAGGGGAATAAATAATATGACTTGCTTCTTCTGCAAAGGTGAAATGAAAGACGGATACACAACCCATGTGACGGAATTGAAAAATTGCATAGTCATAGTAAAAAATGTTCCCTGCATGAAGTGCGAACAGTGCGGCGAAGTGGTTTACGATGGCGAAGTATTGACACAGCTTGAAAAAATTATGGACACACTGGAAACCAATCTGACGGAGATTGCGGTAGTCAACTATCCTAACAGAGTAGCATAAACCTAAATAGAATCAGTACAGCGGACACTTTCATTTATTTGAGGGTTGTCCGCTGTTCTTTTGCCATTTCCTACCCACTGTGGGCGATTATATGCTAAGTTAGTATAATTTTACCATTTAAAATAATAAAGGCTTGTACGGCCTTATAGGCGATAATACTACATTCTCAAATTTTCCAATTCTCTTTTAATTTGTTCAGTAACTGCATTTCCTTTGTGGTATCCTTGTCCGGATTCAAGTCAGGATGAAATTTTAGGGAAAGCACTTTATAGAATTGCTTTAAGTACTGTTTTTCTTCCTCGGTGTGGTTACTGCATGTAGGAATAGAGTAACTACCATAACCGGCGCTTGAATAATTAGAATAACTATTGCCCGCTGTGTAGGTACTATATCCATTCGAGCGGTAACTACTGTAAGCCGTTGCCCGCTGTATAATTTGGTCAAGATAAGCCTGATTCATCACTTCACCAAACACGTTATAGCAATAATCATATTCTCCGGCATCAACACTGTATTTCTTTGCAAAGGCAGTCTTGGACTTCTGATGCTTTTTTTGAACCTGGTCCCGTTCCTTGGTGACTTTGTATTCCTCGGTCTTATGATATTCGCGCTTTATTTTCTCCTGTATTGGCTTTATCTTGGCTTCCACAAGGTCATAAAGATTATCCGTATCGCTGAACATCTCGGCGGCGCGGTCTAGCCCGGATGAAACATAATCATAAAGCCCCCAATCTTCGGCAATGGCATAGTAACTAATAGTACCTAACACGCATTGCTTTGTCCTGACCTTACCATTTTCACGGTAATTGTGGTGAACACTGATTTTATAGGCTTCCCGGTGTGGGCGTTCAAAGCGTCCACTGTCATATTTGGGATAATAGGAATAGTTTGTCTTGGTAACACCATCAAAAGTAAAAGTCATTGAACTTACTTCGTATTCCTTATAGGCTCCGTTGGTATTAGGCTTCTTTAATTGCACTTCCTGTATTACAACAAACATTATTTCCTTTCCTGTGGTTACTGTATCACATGGAGCGGTAACTACATTTTATAGCCGTATGTGGATGTAGGAATAGCCATAGGGCCCCATCAAAATGTTTAACTCGGCTGTTTTTGAAACCGCATTGCCATGTTCCTTCGTAAAATATCCCTAAATGAAATTTCAACGCGAAACAGTACCCCCACCCCCCTCACATGTGCGTGGATTTCTGTTTTGTCTACCCTATTGCCCGTTCTCCCCAAGCCAAATCGTAAACCAAAAAAATGACCAGGGGGCTTAATACAAACTTTATTTGCCCCCAGTCATCCTCATATGTATCATTATGCAATTACAATTTTTTACTTAGTATGTAGACCCACATCTTGCATAGATATGAGCCTACGTCTCTACTTCGAATTAGAACCCATTGAATCCGAATGCTGCGCTGCCACATATTGAAGGTGTCGGATGTGGAAAGTTTGCGTATACGTCGTATTCGTTCCCATCGTCGCACCCTTGTATTGCTCCGTCCACGATTGATACAACCGGTGTATTTGTTGCAATGCCCCAAAGCCCATGCATCGGAATGAGCTTGTTATATTCCAGACCAATATGTGTAAGATGTGCTACCTTTAACATGCTCTCAATCTTTGAATCTTCTTTGGCATACTCATCCATCTGCTCTTCCGCATATCGTTGCAGCTCCGATTCCTTAACCTTTACATTGTGGATATGTTCATACTGTGACGCTTCAATCTCTGCGATCACCGGCCTGATTGCGTTTAGATACTTCCTCGCTGCGTCCAGGTATCCTTTGTCACAACACGCCGGGCGGTCAAGCGCAATTTCAAGAGCGGTAATTTTTGATTTCAATTCCTCACGGCTTGCGGTTGGCCTTGTGTTGTTCTCAATTTCTGAAATGCCAAACCCGCTAATATTCTCGGTTTTTAAGACTGTCGGCTTTTGGATTTCGTCTTTCAGCTCTATGATTCTATCTTCAATCGCTTTACGTTGCTTCTCAACCCTGGCTGCATTTTCTCGGACGGCCTGTGCCAATTCCTCAATTGATACCTCTGCATTTGCTTTACTTTCTTGATTTTTTGCTAACATAATAAAATCTCCAATTCTATTTATTTTTTGTGGCTCTTTTTTCCTTGCTGATAACCTTATTTTTCTACATTGTCACCCCCTTTGAATTCCTTGCGAAATTCTGCAATGCGCTTCTCCATATCGTCCATATGCTCCGCTGTTCTTTCAGTTGAACTTGCGCCGGTATTTTTAAAGGTTTGTATCCCAGTACCGCGAAGTGAATAGCTTTCCATTTCATCATACAGAAACGGCCTTAATGTCCTTGCAATTTTCGGTTTACGGAATACTCTAAGCGCCTTTGCTTCATGCTGCCGGGTCTGTTCCCTCGAACACCCTATTAGCTCCCCGGTATCCTGTAATGTTCTGCCCTCATAGTACCGGCATTGAATTGCTGCCCGTTGTTCGGAGATCATCTGTTCCATGCCTTTTTCAAGCGCAATATGTAAAGCCCGTAGATAGTCATTTTGAAGAACTTCATCAAATGGTGCTGTCGAATTTTCATCTGTTATGGTATCAGCAAGAGTAAACGTGTCATTCTCTGCGCCCAGCGGCTCGTCAAGGCTCTTTGCGCTGTTGAGCGGTTCATTCTTGGTTCTGCTTGTTCGATTACCTGTCAGGGCATTGTAACGATTCATGAACGGATAATCTATGTATGTGAGAAACTTATATTCGCTCTCAGGTTTGTACCCCTTTACCGCATCCAACATTGCAAAATATCCCTCTTGAATCAGGTCGTCAAGTTCTACCCCACAGCGGGAACATTTGATTCCTGCATTTCTATAAAATGAATTTGCCTTTGCTCTAATAAACTTCTCCACTTGGCTGTATAACACCGGTATGTATGCCCGCTGTCCTTGCTGGATTAATAATGCTAATTCCTCGTTTGTCATTGACAACCGCCCCCATTTCACTGTATAATTAGTTTACATAATATCAACATGAAATGGTCGCTTTCGAAAGAAGGCGGCTATTTTTTATTTCTGGATAAAGTGCGCATATCTATCTGCTATGACATTAGGGAAATACATTTTTACCTTTCCATCATCCCACATGTCGCAGCAATAACTTAAAAATTCGCTATCTGATATAATCCATTGAGTACGTTCCTTTGTCGCTTGCAAAGTGCCATTTTTGATATGTCGCAATATTGTTTGTTCAGAAATTCCGCTAATAAGGGCCGCTTTTGCCGCTGTAATGGTTTTAGTCACAGTGTCCACCTACATTCTCAAAGCATCGCATAACGCATTGATTGTTTTTACATATGCTTCATCTGTTCGAATTTCTTCTTTTTCTGCTTCCCACCCCACCAGAGGCAAAAGGCGGGTTTTGAATTCATCATATTTAAAATCATCGACGTGCTTTACATGGGACGCTTCTTTTAAAAGACTTGCAATTCTCGGCTCAATGTTCTTAATTTTTTGAACTGTCATTAACTCACCTTTCTTCATAGCGTGTTTCAATTTCTTCAAATGTTTGAACTTGGTACCTAAATTTCAATTCAATTTTTCCACACGCGCCATACTTATTTTTATCTAAAAGAATCTCTGTTTGCTCCGGTGGATACTTTCCGGTCTTGTCCGTTACAAATGGCCTATAGAGTAGCATGATATAGTCGCCGTCCGCTTCAAGGTTTCCAGATTCTTTTAAGCTACTCATCGTTGGCTTTTCGTTTGACCGTGCAAGTTGAGATAATACAATCACAGCGCAATCATTCACCCTTGCAAGTCGCTTTAGTTCAGAAGAAATGTAATCAACCTGATTTTTTCTTGTTTGATATTTGTCCGTTGTCCTAATGTTTTGAAGAAAGTCGACTATCACTAAATCAGGTTTAAATCGCGCTATTTTTCCGGCCATTGCTTCAATTGAATAAACATCATCACAAATCAATAGGTTTTTCTCTGAATAAAACACACTTGTTTCCTGCATAATTGCATCTTTTTCATTGTCTGAAAGTTGCTTTCTGTCAATTCTCCCGTAATCAATTTCAAGCTTTGAAGAAAACATTCTGTCAAGTATTTGATTCTTTGACATTTCCAAACTGAAAAACAGCACTTTTTTTTGCGATCTAAATTGTGTGATGCGGTGTTGATTGCAAGACTTGTTTTGCCGGTACTTGGGAACGCTCCTATATAACATAGGGAACCTTTCCTAAGCCCTCCCAGTGCCTTGTCAAGTTGAGTAAAGCCGGTATAAATTCTGCTGTTAGGGTCGAACGGCTCATAAATTTGTGTCACATACTCTGATAGGAAGTTGCCATCATCCTGCTTTATGTTTGATTTTTCATCCTCAACTATTTTTGAAAGATAAGAAATCATTTCATCGTATCCAGTACCGTTAAAAGCAATATCCTGTATTTGCTTTGTAACACGCCTACGCCCTGCGCCGGTCTTTACGGATTCTATGTAGCCGTCATAATTCGCGGTCGTTAGGAACGTCTGCGCGGCCTGTAGAACATATTGCTTAATGTCGGGTGATGTAATGCTACTTATGAATATTGCACTGTCAAACGCCTTGCCATTTTCACAAGCGTCTGATATTTGCTGAAAAGCTTCTGCCGCGTAGTAACTTTCAAAACTGTTCTTGGTTAGTTCATTTAGCGCAACAGCGCATTCTTCGGGGAAAAGTATTAGGCCGCCTATAATTTGTGATTCTGCGTCAAAAATCTCTGTCATAATTTAGCAATACCTCCCCATGAATCATTTGTGCCATCTGCTGTAGTGTCTATTTCATCCTCCCAACGACGCTGATTCAAATAGGTTGCTGGGTTTGGTATGTATTGGCCACCGTCCTTAGTCCACTGCTCTGAATGCTTTTGAGCGGATAGGGCTTTCAGCATTTGGGCTAATAGAGTATCGTCCGGCTTGTACTTCTTGAACGCTCGTTCGGCTGCTCCCTTGCCTACCTTTTTCGGATATTCTTTCCAAAAATCCGAAAACCTAATATCAATCCCCTTTGGGGGTATAGGGGTTATATCTGTATCATTATCTGTATCTGTATCGGGTTTTTTGGGTTTCTTTGGGTTCCCAAATAACCCACTGGGTTTATTGGGTTCTTTTGGCCTGCCACCTTTTGCTCCATTTTGATGGTTTCGTTTGCATATTGAATCATATTTCGCATTATCTCTGTCCATCTGCGCCTTGATAAATGAAAAGGCCATTCTTGCCATACCGTCAAACTCTGGAATAGTCCCGCTTTCCTCATAGTCGAATAAGGCAATTAAAAGCTTTCCACGCTCCGCATCAGTAAGAAGTTCTAAATGCTGTCGATAATCTATATAGAGCAAAAAGCTTTTTTTGTCTGCCATTCAATCACCCGCTTACGCTCTTAATTTTTCAGGAATCCTACGAATGTCGCTCACTTGGGCTTCCGGCTCAGGGTTCTGCAAGTATGTAAGCAGTGCATCAAAATTAATCAGTCGTTTTCTACCCGCCATGATGCAAGGGATTTTACCCTCAATCGCCAACTCTCGAATGAAATTCTTCGTTATTGCGGTATTGGGGTCTAATTTTTTAACCTCTTGTGCTGCTTCGTCTAATAGCCGCATTCTTACCAAACTACGCACCCTCTTTCGATGTACCGTATCCATTACCTTGAATTTTCCCTGTTGAGGGCAATTCAGACGATAATTCTTTAATAATTGTACGAATTTTTTCTTTTTCTGCCAGAGGGAGTTCGTGCCGGAGTTTACGACTAAATGTGGTATCAGCACACCCGTACTGTTCAGCTACACGCCAAAACGGAAATCCTGATTCTTTAATTGATTGCTTTATATCTAAATTTGCCATTTAAATTTTCCTTTCACAAAAAAATTGTTGTGTCAAAGTCGTATATGGCCGCGCTAATATTTTGCCCCTGCTCTGCTTCAACACTATTTAGTTTTCAATGTTCGGTATTATTTTTGCAATTCTTCTTGACTACGATTATATTGTAACGTATAATGAAGTTACTTTAATAGTGCATAAAGTCTTTTTTATCGTATCTTTTATAAAGGGGGCAAAAGTATTTTGAACGTATCAGACTACTTCTATGATGAAAATGGAGCTGTTATTAGAAATGCCGAAGAAGTTGAATGCCCTAATCTCAGATTTAGTGAGTATGAATGTCGCGAAATTGACGGAAAAAAATATATAATTGGGCTTGGAGGCTTGGCCAAACCTTCTCAACTAACTATTAAAAAAACAGATTTACTATTTTCACTTCTAAATCTTGCAAACAAACTTACACGCTCGCCACATGGCTTCGGCCATCTTGAAGACAGTATTACTGATTTAGATGTTAATTTAATGATTAAATTTTGTGAAAAATATGGGTTGCCATTTGTTGGAGAATTAGGCGTTAAAACTTTTGACAATAACAGTTTGATTATGAAATACAAACTTCGTGGCTTCCGTATCAATTCCTTTGAATTTTACATCTCATATCTGCATGATGCTTTTTTACATTGGGAAAGAATTTATTCTCCCAACACATTAAATGAAAATGATAATCGCTTTTATAATGAGAGCATCGTACAAGCAAAGAGGATGTTGCAAAGTTCTCTGAAAGCTGCAAATATATCTGTTAATATTGATTTCAGCGGAAACGAACCTGTTTTTCGCCTACAGGGTCAAGATTTAATTGATGCTGCCTTTATCCATTTGGCTTTTCTTATATCCTCACCTGACGGTTCACACTTAAAGCGATGCAAAATATGTAATAACCTATTTATTGCAAAGGGACGGTCAGAATATTGCAAAAACTGTAGTCGGCAATCAGCTTATAAGGCTAAACGAAAATGTGACCCAATCAAGAGAGCTTTTGACAAAAAATATCATTCGATGTATCAAAAAAAATATCATGGAACTATATCAGAACAAAACTTTACCGATTGGTTTTTGCAAGCAAAAAAATATAAAAATAACATTGAGCATTTGATCGGTGATGAAAAGGAGACAGCTGTTTTAAAATTTCTTAATTGGCTTAATGAAAAGGATGGTGTTCAAAATGGCAACAATTCAAAAGCGTGGTGAAAGTTACCGAATCCGTGCATTTTGTGGGTATTCAGCCAATGGAAGGCAGATTGAGAAAACCACAACATGGAAGCCTACTCCTGGCATGACCGAAAAGCAAATTGCAAAGGAACTAGACAGACAGGCTGTCCTATTTGAAGAAAAATGTCAGGGCGGTGCTGTGGGCTGCAATATGAAATTTGAAACATTTGCAAAACAATGGTTCAAGGATTATGCAGAAAATAATCTGCGCCCGCGTACTCTTGCCATGATGCACGGACTGGAAGCACGCACCTATACAGCCATAGGCCATTTACGGCTTGATAGAATCAACGCTTTACAGATACAAAGCTTCATTAACAATTTGGCAGAAAATGGGGTAAACCAAAAGACTGGCGGCGGTCTATCTTCTAAAACTCAAAGCCATTATTTGACGTTTATTTCTGATGTTCTCGGTTATGCCGGGCGAATGGACTTATTAACGGACAACCCCGCACGGCGCGTTAAAATCCAAAAGACAAAACATCCGGAAAAAGAAATATACACGGTTGAAGAAGCGGAAAAATTTCTTGAATTAATGCTATCGGAACCGCTATCATTCCAATGCTTCTTTTTATTAGCCATTTACGGCGGCTTCCGTCGTGAAGAACTGCTGGGCTTTGAATGGTCTGATATAGACTTTGAAAACCATGTTGTAACCGTCAATAGGGCTTCACTATATACCAAAAAGCTTGGTGTTTTTACGGACGTACCAAAAACGAAAAATTCTCATAGAGCTTTGAAGTTGCCGGAATGTATCTTCCCGACTTTGAAGCGATATAAGATAGAGCAAGCGGAACGGCGGCTTAAACTCGGTGACAAATGGGTAAATTCTGATCGGCTGTTTACTACCTGGAACGGGCGGCCACAACACCCCTCATGTATGCCAAAAACATTGAAGCGGTTCTGTGATAAAAACGGATTGCGTTACCTCGGCATTCACTCTTTCAGACACCTAAATGCTTCCTTGCTTATTACAAGTGGCGTTGACGTTCGAACTGTCAGTGCGTCACTGGGGCATAGCCAAACAAGCACAACACTGGATATATATAGTCACACCTTTGAAGCAGTTCAGGCACAGGCCGCGAATGCGGTTGCCGATGCGCTTCCTTTTAAGAATACAAAAAAGGCATAAAATAAGCGGGCACCATTTTCAGGTGTCCGCTGTTTTTTGATAATAACGGCCAAATAACGGCCAAACTGATTTTTAAGCAAAAGAAAAGAGTTCAAAAATGTAGCATCAAAGCCACTTTCTGAACTCTCTAACTGGTGCGGGTGACAGGACTTGAACCTGCATGCTTGTGGCACAAGAACCTAAATCTTGCGTGTCTGCCAATTCCACCACACCCGCGTGCAAAAGCTATTATAACGTAATAACAGCTTTTTTGCAAGAACTTTATTTTCCCAGAATGTCCTGCTCCAGCATAGACTGGGCGGCAAGCATTGCGCCAAGGCGGCCGCTGTGATAATTTAAGCCGCCCTGCATCCATACTGCGTAGGGTTCGCGCAGCGGTGCGTCAGCGGAAAGTTCTATGGAAGCGCCAAGCGTGAACGCGCCTGCCGCCATGATTACCTTACAGTCGTAGCCCGGCATATCCCACGGTTCCGGCACAACAAAGGAATCGACCGGTGCACCCTTTTGCACGCCCTGACAGAATGCAACCAGCGCCGCTTCTTTGCGGAGCAGCACGGCCTGAATAATATCGGCGCGGGATTCATCGTACTTCGGTGTTACGTCGTAGCCAAACAGGCTGAACAGCGCCGCAGTGAACGCCGCGGTTTTAAGCGCCTCGCCCGTAACGTGAGGCGCATGGAACGCGCCCATAAACAGTTCGCGGTTATTGCCGAGCGTTGCACCAATTTCGCGGCCGGTACCCGGTGTGGTAAGGCGGTAGGAACAACTTTCGACCAAGTCTTTGCGCCCGGCGATATATCCACCGGTGGGAGCAACCCCGCCGCCCGGGTTCTTAATCAGGGAACCTGCCATCAAATCCGCGCCGCGGCTTGTCGGCTCCTCTGTTTGCACAAATTCACCGTAGCAGTTATCGACCATAACAATGCAGTCCGGCGCTTTTGCCTTCGCTATCTTCGCAATTTTTTCGATATCCTCAACAAAAAGCGAAGGGCGCAGGCTGTACCCGCGAGAACGCTGAATATAAACCATCTTTATCTTTGGACTGATTCTTTTTTCAATCTCTTCATAATCGGGAGTGCCGTCAGCCTTTAGTTCAAGCTGCTCATAGGCGACACCGAATTCCTTTAAGGAACCATTTCCGTCACCGGTAATGCCAATCACGCCGCGCAGGGTATCATAAGGAATGCCCGTCACACTGAGCATGGTGTCACCCGGGCGCAGCACGCCGAACAGCGCGACCGTCAGCGCATGGGTGCCACTAACAAAATTGTGACGCACCAGCGCGTCCTCTGCCCCGAACGCTTTGGCATACACCTGATCCAGCGTGTCGCGGCCTCGATCACCGTAGCCGTAACCGGTGGAGGCGACAAAATGGCTTTCGCTCACGCCGGCTTCGATAAACGCCGCCAGCATTTTCTGCTGGTTGTAATCAGTAGTTTCATCGATTTTTTTTATTGCTTTTTGGGTCATCTGAGTCGCCTTTTCAGCGGCCTCTTTTATTTTATTATCAATTTTAAAATAAGGATATAACATTTTCATTCCTCGATTATTCGTAATCATTTGTTCTGCCGATAAGGGGCTTACCGTCCCTATCAAGCAGCACCGTCAGTCCACCGGCATAGCCGTTCGATGTTTGCAAATACTGAACGCCGGTTTCTGTGTCGATAAGAATTCGTTCCACGCTCATCGTTCCCTGCGAATAAACGACTTGAAATCTTTTTTCTTTCATTATATATCGCTCCTTTTAAATAGTCAGTTCCGCAAATTCGCCGCAGGGGGAAAACCCAAAGCCACGGTAAAAATCTGCATTTTCATTTTGAGCGCGAAAGATATAGATGTTCTCCTGTGGAAGCTGGGAAAGCAAGGCTGAAAGCGTAGCGTATCCAAAGCCTTTGCGCCTATGGTCAGGGATGACGGCAACGGCGGAAAGTACCGCCTTGTCCGCTGTCTGTGCAGAACAAACCGCACAGGAAACCAGCGTTTCACCTTGACGCACACCGACCGCCGCCGCTGTGCTGTGGCGGATGCGGTGGGACATATCCATATAGAATGGCTCAAATTCAGGTGGAATAAAGGTATCTGTTGCGCACGCGTCCAGGAGTGCATGTATTTCACGCAGGCTGGGGTTCAGCTCAAATGCCGCCGGTTGTTGAATTGGTTTATGATTATGATAAACCATGATTTCTCCGCGATTGATAACCGGCAGTCCCAGTTTTTGCGCCGCACTAAAGTCACAGAGCAGGCGGCTTGCGCCCGTCATCCGAATAAAATCCTTTAATTCGTCAAAATCAGCTCCATCGGCATCCAGGATAATTGTATCGTCAAGCTTGCACAGGGCAGCCTTTTCCTCCTGCGTCCAGAACTGGGAAAACGGTTCGTTCAGCCCATAAGCCGCGGCTGTGGACTGGATACGGCAGCCGAAAACTGTTTTGCTAAAGAAAGAAAGTTCATCTGCGTATTCTGCTTTTTTAATCATTCTATTCTCCGCTCGCAATCATGTCCGCAAGTTCAAATATCAATTTTCGTGCGGAACTAAAATCCTCCTGCGATATCATACTCACCGCGGAGTGCAGATAGCGGCAAGGAAGGGAAACGGCAATGGTTCTGACCCCACCTCGTGAAACATGGATTGCGCCCGCGTCGTTGCCGCCTGCGACCGCCTGTTTGGCCTGACATTTTACGCCTGCCTTTTCTGCCGCCGTAAACGCCATTTTATAATATTCTTTATCGTAAATTGTACATTTATCCATAAAAGAGATTACAGCGCCCCCGCCGACTTTGCAGACCTGATTGCCCTTGTCCACATCGGCAACATCCGCAGCCGTGGTGCTGTCGATGACGATTGCCGCCTGTGGCTCCACAACGTAAGCCGCTGTCTTTGACCCGCGCAGACCGATTTCCTCCTGCACGGCAAAAACAAAGGTCATATCGTACTCCAAGTCACTCTGAATCATATTGACAAGAATTTCGCAGCCGGCGCGGTCATCCAAAGCGCGGCTTTTAATCATACCGTGCGCCGTATCAAAAATAGAATCGAAGCAGACAGCGTCGCCCAGGGTGACATACTGCTCGGCCTCGGCTCTGTCCTTTGCACCGATATCAATATACAAATCCTTAACGGGAACTGATTTTTCTTTCTCGTCTTCCTCTAAAAGATGAATCGGCTTTGCACCAATGACTCCGCTGATGCCATCACCAACGGTAACCGCCTTGCCGCAAAGCACACGGCGGTCAATACCGCCGACAGTGGAAAATCTTAAAAGACCGTCGTCCATAATATGCGTTACGATCAGCCCGACTTCATCCATGTGGGCATTGAGCATCAACTTTGTTTTAGGGCGTTTTGCACCCTTTTTGAAAGCAATAATATTGCCGAGCGGAGAAACCTCGACGCTTGTGGCGTATGGCTTGATTTCGTCTAAAATCAAAGTGCGCACCTCGTTTTCACTGCCGGAAATTCCGCGTGCAGTACAAAGACGCTCTAAAAGCTTTAAATCAGCCATTATTCCACCTCCTTTATGTATTCAGCCATCAGCTGCGCGGTGTTTTCCACGTCCTCAAGGTCAATTACCTCGACCGGCGTGTGCATGTAACGCAGCGGTATTGAAATAAGCTCTGCCTGTACGCCCGCGCGCGTCATGGCAATTTCATCGGAATTGGTACCCGTTGAACCTCCCATGACGTCAAGCTTATAAGGTATCTGCTTCTTTTTGGCGATAGCAATAAGTTTGTCAGCCATCTGGCGGTTCAGCGGCGGTGCAATGCCTATCATCGGGCCTCCCCCAAGTTTACTGCACTTTTGGGGCGGAACATCCGGCTGCTCAGCAAAGCTTACGTCCACAATAATCGCCTGTGTTGGGTTGACCGCGTATGTACCCGTTACCGCACCCTGCCCGCCGACCTCTTCCCTGCCGCTGCAAAGGATGGACAGCCTGCAATTAAGTTCAGTCCCGGCAAGCAGCTGCGCGCAGCGAATGAGCGAAGCGACGCCCGCACGGTCATCAAGGGCGGCGGAGGTAATGCGGCTGCCGATTAAGCTTTTGGGGGTTGAATTCAGGATGATACGGTCACCCGGCTGAATCAGTTTGTCGGCTTCCTCTTTGGAAAGTCCTGCGTCAATTGCCATCTTGTTAATTGCCGCAACCTTGTCCTCACTTCCGTCGGAAAGATGGGGCGGCGTGCAGCACACAATGCCGCTCAAAACCTCTTTGCCGTAAATCGTTACCGGGCTGCCGGGCAGTACGCGCCGGTCAACACCGCCGCAGCGGTCAACGCGGATAAATCCGTTTTCGTCAATATTGGTTACAATTAAACCAATTTGGTCGATATGCGCGTCGAGCATGATGTGATTCTTTGCGTCTGGCTTACCCATTTGGGCAATCACATTGCCCATTTTGTCAATCTGAACTTCCGCATATTTTGAAAGTTCCTGTGCGGCGATTTTTGCGGCGGCATTCTCGTCCCCCGGGGTACCGGGTGCCGTGCAAAGACGGAAAATAAGCTCTTTTAATTCGTCCAATTCATTACACTCCATTATCTACTAATATTAGCCCTGAGCAAAACGGCATTCCATGCACTGCACGCCCCTAAATCATATTAAAATATACAACGATTGTTAGGTGCTGTGCTTCCGTTTCGTTCATCGCCATGCTATATATATTAATGGTTACTTTCTGAATTTATGATATGACAGGAATAATCTATCAAAATCATCTTTAAAGCAAATTAACCAACTTTTTAAATTCTTCCCCTCTGGTTTCGTAATTGGGAAACATGTCAAAACTGGCGCAGGCCGGTGAAAGCGAAACAATGTCGCCGCTTACTGCCTCGGCACGACAGGTACTCACGGCTTCCTCCAGCGAACCAACGCGGATGATTTTAGGGCAGCCGTCCGTATACTTAGGCGCGGCTTTAACGCTGGCCTCAATTTTATCGGCGGTCGCACCCATCAGCACAAGGGTTTTCACCTTGTCCACAATTACCGGGCCGAACGAATCAAACGGTATTTTCTTATCGTAGCCGCCCGCAATTAAGATGATTTTACGGTCAAAGAGTGAAAGCGTGCCGTTCGCCGTTCTGCTCGGGGTAGTACCGATGGAATCATTGTAGTAACTCACGCCGTCAAGCGCACGCACAAACTCATTGCGGTGCTCAACGCCGCCGAAGGTTCTTGCAATTTGAACCATCGTGTCAATATCGACAATACCCCACAAGGCGCAAATTACCGCGAGGTAATTTTCTATATTATGGTCGCCGGGGATTTTAATATCGGAGGCATTCATCACGCGGATATCTTTATCGCCGTGCGAAAAAATAATCTCATTATTCCCATTCAGCCACGCGCCGTAAGCGCACCGGTTTCTGCGGCTGAACATCAGCCGTTCACCGCGTACAGCGTCCGAAAAGCCTGCGGTTATTTCGTTATCCGCGTTTAACACAGCCCTGCCAAAAGCGTTTTGGTGCAGGAGAACATTCTTTTTCGCATCAATGTATTCCTGCATATCCTTGTGCATATCAAGGTGGTTGGGTGTTACGTTGGTCACCACGGCCACATCCGGACTGCGGCGCATGGAAATAAGCTGAAAGCTCGAAAGCTCGACCACAGCCACATCATCGGGGTTAATGGCCTCTATTTCAGGCAGAAGCGGGGTTCCGATATTTCCGCCAAGGTGCACCTTTTTGCCGGCTGCCTTCAGCATTTGCGCAATAATCGTGGTAGTGGTTGTTTTTCCATCGCTGCCTGTCACCGCTATGATTTTGCAGGGACACAGGTCGAAAAAGACCTCTATTTCGGAGGTAACCGCCGCGCCGTGGCTGCGCGCCTCGTTTAGCGCAGGCATATAATACATCATACCGGGGGTACGGAAGACGATGTCCTCGTTTAATCCGCTGAGGTAATCGTCACCAAGCCGCAGCTGAACGCCGAGCTGCTCCAGTTCATCGGCTGTTTCGCCCAGTTGTTCCCTTGTGCGGCGGTCACGCGCTGTAATGAGCGCACCGTGCTTTGCAAATATTTTGACAAGCGGAAGATTGCTGCCGCCGATACCGCAAAACGCAACCTTTTTCCCCTTTATTGAACGATAAAATTTCTGACTGTCCATACGCGCCTCCGACTATGATATTTTTAGGCAATATTATTATTATACTTTTGAGTGGTAAAAATAGCAAGAGATGGCAAAAAGAAAACCACCCCTGCAAGCCATTTGCAAGGGTGAAGTCATGATGATTTTATCGAATGAATACTTCGATTATTTTTTGGCGGAGTCCACAAATGCCGCAAATATTTTGTGACTGTCGTTTTGTAGCTGAAACATCCATT
Organism: uncultured Caproiciproducens sp.; assembly: GCA_964517505.1. GTDB lineage: Bacteria > Bacillota > Clostridia > Oscillospirales > Acutalibacteraceae > Caproiciproducens. The sequence goes on from CAZFED010000001.1 coordinate 496,333, forward strand.
CCGGGTGAAACTGAACCCCCATTAAAAATCGTTTTCCCGTCATATAGACGCATTCGGTTAAACCATCCTTTGACCTTGCTGCGCATTGCAGCGTGGGTGCAAGCTCTTTAATTGCCTGATGGTGCATGCTGTTCACCATCATCTTTTCTTTATTCACGATATGATAAAGCGGACTTTCACGCTCCACCGTAACACTATGCACCGGCACATGATAGGGCGGGTGCTGATAGTGGGCAATCGGCTCACCCACAACCTGCGTGGGAATATCCTGATACAGACTGCCGCCGAGTGCAACATTAATAAGCTGAATTCCACGGCAAATACCAAAAATCGGTTTATCGAGCCGACTTGCTTCGTTAAAAAGAAGGATTTCGAGCGTGTCGCGCTGCTCGTCGATTGCGCCGCAGTAACGCATAGCATCTTCGTTGTATAGCGCAGGGTGAACGTCCGGCCCACCCGTAAACAAAAAGCCATCACATAATTCTGCGAGCGCACCGATATCGGTTTTGTCATCAATCAGCGGCAGTACAAGCGGCACGCCGCCCGCCGCAATAATTGCCCTCAGGTAGTTCGGGCGCATCCAAAGTTTTTGATTTTCAATATCGTACAGCGGCGTTAATCCGATGATTGGTTTTGTCATGTGTATCCCTCTATATTGTTTCGTAATATTATATTACCGCTAATCATTTGAAGTCAATGCTAATTTCCGTTTGAAAAGCCGTATATGATTTTTGAGCAAAATGCAGCAAAACAGAAAACCGGCCAAAAAAACAGACATTTTAGACAGGATTTCGTATCAGTCCCATACGGCTGCATAATTTCACCTTAACCGTAAAAAATATTCCCATGGGGGCGAAATTATGAACAAAAAAAGAATCGTTACGATAGTTGCCGTAATTGCGTTGATTTTGACGCTCGGCGGAACAACGGCGGCGGGGTATGCAGCAGCAAACAAATATAAAACCAATTTGGAGTATAACTACAAACGCGCTTTGGGTGATTTAAACAGTTGTGTCACCAATATTGAAGTTACGCTGAGCAAGGCGGTATACGCCAACACTCCGACACAGCAAAACGGGCTGGCGGCAAAACTGATGCGCGAAACCAGCATGGCAAAATCCGCTCTGGCAGTGCTGCCAATCAGTGATAATTCACTCGACAAGGTGAGTAAATTCATTACGCAGGTCGGCGATTTTTCCATGGCGATGTCCACGAAAATTTCTGCGGGGCAAAAGATAACCGCAGAGGAATACAAGACCATGCAGAACCTGGAGCAGTATGCCTATACCCTGCACAGCGGCTTATTAGCTATGAAGCCAGACTTTGAATCGAGTGAGCTTACAACCGAATTCAAAAAAACTTCAAGCGATTTTACCGACTTTCCCTCACTGATTTACGATGGTCCGTTTTCTGACCATATTGGTCAAAAAAAGCCGAAGCTGACCGAGGGTAAAAAGCAAATTTTACAGGGAAACGCACAGAATATCGCTGCGGATTTTCTCAGCGTAACACAGGACAAGCTGTCGCACACCCAGGACACCGCGGGGGGATTGCCAACTTATAATTTCACCGGCAACAGCGGCGCAATCCGGATTTGCGTAACAAAGACAGGCGGATATATCTCCAGTATGGAAAACTCGCGTGATGTGACCGCGGAAAATCTCACCTATGAAGACGCGTCAAAAAAAGCGAAAAGCTTTTTAGGCAGCAGAGGCATATCGAATATGAAGGAAAGCTATTACATCGTCAACGACGGCGTTTGCACCATCAACTATGCCTATTATAAAAATGATATTATCTTTTATCCCGATTTAATTCAGGTTTCCGTGGCGTTGGATAACGGCGAAATTGTGAAATTTAATTCGAAGGGCTATATTATGAACCACCATGAGCGCACGGTGGACGCAAAAATATCCGCTGATACGGCGCAAAAGGCCGTAAGCCCACAACTTAAAATTGAAAAAAGAGGGCTGGCTTTGATTCCAACCCCCGGTTTAAATGAAGTACTATGCTATGAATTTTTATGCAGCGGCAAGGGCAAGGACCGTGTTCTGGTCTATATTAACGCTTCCACAGGCTTTGAAGAGCAAATCTTAATTTTGCAAAGTTCGGACAGCGGTATTTTGACCAAATAAGACTTTAAGCGTATTGATGTCCCATCAACTGTACAAGCACTGCTTTTTGTGCGTGCAGGCGATTCTCTGCTTCATCAAAAATTTCTTTGGCATGCTTTTCAAACATCTCTGCGCTGATTTCTTCGCCGCGGTGCGCGGGCAGACAGTGTTGAACCATCGCGTCGCTTTTGGCGACTGCCATGAGTTCATTATTGATTTGGAAGCCCTTAAACGCTTCGCGGCGTTTTTGCGCCTCGGCTTCCTGTCCCATGGAAGCCCAAACATCGGTAATCACAACATCCGCGCCCTTTGCAGCCTCCATCGGGTCGGTGGTCATGCTGAATGCAGGATGCGTTACAGCAAAGTCGAGCACAGCCGCGTTCGGCTTGTAGTCGGACGGACACGCCACCGAAACCTCCATTTTCATTTTGAGGCAGGCAACGATGAGCGAATTCATCATGTTGTTGCCATCACCGATAAAGCACATTTTCAGTCCGTCAAGGCTGCCCTTGTACTCCCGAATCGTCATTAAATCGGCCAGCACCTGGCATGGGTGAGCAAAATCAGTAAGACCGTTGATAATTGGAATTGAACCGTTTTGCGCTAAAGCTTCAACCTCTGACTGCTTAAAGGTACGTATCATGATGCCGTCAAGGTAGCGTGAAAGCACTCGGGCGGTATCTTGAACGGGCTCGCCACGGCCAATTTGCAAGTCATTTGAGGAAAGAAAAATTGGCATACCACCGAGCTGATACATGCCGACTTCAAAGGACACACGAGTCCTTGTGGATGCTTTTTCAAAAATCATTCCCAGGGTCTTTCCTTCAAGCAAGCGGTGTTCGATGCCGTGCTTTTGCTCGTATTTGAGCTGGTCGGCAAGATTTAAGATTCCTATAATGTCCTCGCTTGTTAAGTCAAGCATTTTAAGCAGATGTTTCATGATTGCCCTCCTATAAATTTAATTAGTAATTAATAATGAAACTTTTTTGTCTTGTTGCTGAGGGTTTACAATTTTGCTTTGCCATAGGGAGTTCATTATTTATCATGCAATTACGCCGGCTAGTATGTCAAGCCCTTTGTTGATCTCTTCAAAAGTGATTGTAAGCGACGGCAGGAATCGAAGCATATCCTTCGCGGTTAAAACAAGGAGTCCGTTTTCAGCGCATTTTTGTGCAATTTCCTTTGCACCGCCCTTTTTGAGCTTTGCCCCAACCATCATGCCCATTCCGCGAACAAACTCAATCCCGTCCATCGCCAACAGCTTATTGGTTAAGTATTTTCCCTTCGCGCGAACTTCATCCATAAAGTCGTCATTTCCAATGCGTTCAAGCACCGCGAGCGCGCCCGCGCAAACAACTGGATTCCCCCCGAAGGTAGAGCCGTGCATTCCGGTGCTCATCACGCCGCCAAGCCGCTTGGTGCAGAGGCAAGCCCCGATTGGCAATCCGCCGCCAAGTCCCTTTGCGCTTGTGATAACGTCCGGCATGATACCATAATTTTCGTAACAATAGAGTGAACCGGTGCGGCCTACTCCGGTTTGAACCTCGTCAACCATCAGCAGAATATCGCGTGCTTTACATAATGCGACCAATTCTTTAACAAAGTCGGGTTTAAGCGGAAGAACGCCGCCCTCGCCCTGAATCAATTCGATAAACACCGCGCAGGTGTTGTCGCTCAAACATGCCTTTACACTGTCTATGTTCGGTTCAGCGTAAGAAAAGCCCTCTGTGAACGGGGTAAAATGCATGTGAAACGATTCCTGACCTGTAGCGGCCAAAGTCGTCACCGTGCGGCCGTGGAATGAGTTTTGCAGTGTGACGATTTGGTTGTGGCCTTCACCGTACTTGTCGGTACCATACTTTCTTGCAAGCTTAATCGCGCACTCATTTGCCTCTGCACCCGAGTTGCCGAAAAACACCTTTGAAAAGCCGGTCAGCCTGCAAAGGGTTTCCGCAAGCTTCGTCTGTATCGGGTTATAATACAGATTCGAGGTGTGCTGCAAGGCCGCCGCCTGTGCCGCAACAGCCCGCACCCATTTTTCGTCGCAGTAGCCGAGGGAGTTCACGCCGATGCCGCTGGTAAAGTCAATGTATTCTTTGCCCGTGCAGTCGACCGCCGTCGCGCCGTTTCCCGAAACAAGCGCCAGCTGAAAGCGCCCGTAGGTCTGCATAATATTCCGCTCATCCTGTTCTTTTATTTCTTCAAAGTTCATCACTTTCACCCCTATCACGAAATGATAATTTATTTAAATTCTAGCACATCATTGTGCCGATACCTTCATCGGAGAAGAGTTCGATTAAAATTGAGTGCGGGATACGCCCGTCAATAATGTGCGCCCTATGAACGCCGCGGCGCACAGCTTCAACACAGCAGTCGATTTTGGGTATCATGCCGCCGCTGATAATGCCCTGATTTTGCAGCTTTGGCACGTCGCTGACATTGACAACCGGAATGATTGTGCTTTCGTCGTCCTTGTCACGCAGAAGACCGCGGATATCCGTCATCAATATCAGTTTCTCCGCACCTAATTCAGCCGCAATGCGTGCCGCCGCTACGTCCGCGTTGATATTGTAGACCTCGCCCTTTTCGCCGCCCGCAACCGTCGCAATAATTGGAACGTAACCGTTTGCCGTGGAATGTGAAATAATGTCGGTGTTTACTTTGGTGATTTCACCCACAAAGCCCAAGTCATCCTCTGAAATCAGCTTTTCGGCTTTTATCATCCCGCCGTCCAGCCCACAAAGACCAATTGCGCGGCCGCCGTGGCTTTCGAAAAGCTGAACCAGATCCTTGTTGACCTTGCCGGCCAGCACCATTTGAACAATATCAATGGTTTCGCCGTCGGTTACGCGCATCCCGCCTACAAACTGGCTTTCCTTGCCGATTTTCTTAAGCATCCCGCTAATTTCCGGCCCGCCGCCGTGTACAAGCACCACGTTGATGCCGACTAACTGCATCAGGACGATATCACTCATAACTGCGTCCTTTAAGTCTTCATTGACCATAGCGTTACCACCGTACTTGACGACAATCGTCCTGCCTGCGTGCTTTTGTATGTACGGCAGTGCCTGAACCAGTACCTTTGCCCTATCGGTATTGCTGATATCCACAACGGTCACTTCCTGTTAAACAAAATCAAGTACGATAATCCCCGTTTATTTTTACATAATCATAGGTGAGGTCACAGCCGAACGCGGCCGCTTCAAATGTGCCGTCATGCAGAGTAACATCCACATTGATTTCATCCTGCGTTAAGATTTTTTTTGCTTCGCCCTCATCGAAATCGATTCCTGCACCATTTTTACAAACCGCGATGCGGCCGGCCTTGGACTCAAACGCAACATCCACCGCGCTGATGTCGGTATCGGCTTTTGAATATCCAATGGCACAAAGTACACGTCCCCAGTTTGCATCTGCACCGAACATCGCCGCTTTGAACAAGCTGGAACAAATCACGCTCTTGGCAACAAGCCGCGCATCGTTTTCGCTTTTTGCGCCCGTTACCTTACAGACAAGCAGTTTGGTCGCGCCCTCTCCGTCCTTTGCAACTTTTCTCGCAAGTGCGGTACACAGCGCGGTTAATGCATCAGTAAATATTTTGTAATTGTCGGTATTCTGCTCAATTTTAGTGTTTTCGGCTAGACCGGAGGCCAGCACCGCCACCATATCATTAGTAGAAGTATCGCCATCAATGCTAACCATGTTAAAGCTTACCCCCACTGCCTCATGCAATGCGGCGTTCAGCACTTCGGGTGAAATCGCCGCGTCCGTGGTAATAAAGCTGAGCATCGTAGCCATATTAGGGTGAATCATACCGGAACCTTTTGCTATACCGCCGATATGCACGGTTTTACCATCGATTGTAAACTCAACAGCCATATTTTTTACTTCGGTGTCAGTGGTCATAATCGCCTTTGCCGCGTTTTCAGAACCCACAGGAGAAAGCGCTTTGGCAAGGGCGGGAAGCGCGGTCAAAATCGGTTCAATCGGCAAGACCTGACCAATTACCCCCGTGGAAGCGACCACAACGTCGCCCGGCTTAATGCTGAGTTCCTTTGCGGCGGCTGCGCACATCATCTGCGCTTTTTCTTCGCCGTCGGCGTTGCAAGTGTTCGCGTTGCCGGAATTGCAGATAACAGCCTGCGCAATGCCATCGGAAATATTTTTATGCGTCACCAAAATAGGTGCGCCTTTAACTAAATTCTGTGTGTATACGGCCGCCGCCGAACACGGTACGCTCGCGTAAATTAGTGCTAAATCTGACTTTGACTTATTCTTGCGTATGCCGCAGTAAATGCCCGCCGCGGTAAACCCCTTTGCGGCTGTAACACCGCCCTCAATAAACTTCATCTCAATCTATCTCCTTAAAATGCCGGAGGGAATAACTTCAGACCGGTTGTTTCGTCTAAATCAAATGCGATATTCATATTTTGGATTGCCTGCCCTGCCGCGCCCTTGACCATATTGTCAATCGCTGAAATCGCGACAAGCGTGTTGGTACGGGAATCCATATGGAGGGAAATGTCACAGAAGTTGGAACAGCGGACATTCTTGATATCTGCCACTCTGCCCTGCGGCAGCAAACGTATAAAATATTCTTTATCATACGCGTCATGATATGCCTTTAAAAGCTGCTCCATTGTTACGCCAGGAGTTAACCGGGCGTAACAGGTAGCGAGAATCCCGCGGTTCACCGGCAGCAAATGCGGCACAAAGGTGATTTTTATCCCCGCACCCGCAACATGGGAAAGGCTCTGTTCAATTTCAGGCGTATGGCGGTGACACGCAACCTTGTAGGCGCTCATACCCTCATTTAATTCCGGGTAATGTGTATTTTGGCTCGGGTTCCTGCCCGCGCCGGTCACGCCGCTTTTGCAGTCGGCGATAATTCCGTTCGTTTCAATCAAGCCGTTTCGCAGTGCCGGTGCGAGTGCGAGCGGCACTGCCGTAGTGTAACAGCCGGGGTTGGCAATGATTTTTTTGCCCTTGATGTTTTCGCGGAACAGTTCAGGCAGGGCATAAACGGAAATATCATGTAAATCCGGATGAATGTAGCTTCCACCGTACCATTCCTTATAGTCCTGCTCGTTTTCAAGTCGGAAGTCCGCGCCCAAATCGATAAAGACTTTTCCTTTTTCATAGCACTCGGCCGCCAGTTGCTGTGAAAGCCCGTGGGGCAGCGCGGCGAAAACCACGTCGCTTTTCTCCACAACCTCGCTTTGCGTGCCACAGACCATGTCACAAAGCTGATAATAGGCTGGGTAAACTTCGGAAAGCGGTCGACCCTCGAAGCTTACCGAGCTGATTGCCGCAAGAGCAACCTGCGGATGGCTGCTCAAAAGCCGCACAAGTTCCGCGCCTGCATAGCCCGTCGCACCCACTATTCCTGCCCGAATCATTCCTCCGCCCCCAATTTGCTTAATATCCTTTTTGCCTGATATTCCACGTTCTGCGGCGCGGGTCCGCCAATGACCTTTCTTCCGTTAACACAGTTTTCAAGTGAAATCGCATCATAAACGTCGCTGTCGAAATGCACGTCAAATTCCCTGTATTTTTCAATCGGAAGTGTTTCAAGCGTTAAACTGCTGTCGATGCATTCCGCTACAAGTTCACCTGTAATTTTGTAAGCATCACGAAAGGGCAAACCCTTTAAAACCAAATAATCCGCACAGTCCGTCGCGTTGATAAAACCCTTCGCGGCAGCCTTTCTCATGTTTTGCGGCAGCACCTTCATGGTATCTATCATCGGGATAAATGCCGTCAGGCACAGGTGTAGGGTATCCACCGCATCGAAAATTGCTTCCTTGTCCTCCTGCATATCCTTATTATAGGCAAGGGGAAGACCCTTCATCATGGTTAGCAGTGTCATCAGGTCACCGATGGCGCGCCCGCTTTTTCCGCGCACAAGCTCGGCGATATCGGGATTCTTTTTCTGTGGCATGATGCTCGAGCCGGTGGAAAACGCATCGTCTAACTCGATAAATTTAAACTCCCATGAGCACCAAAGGATAATCTCCTCTGAAAAACGGGAAAGATGTACCATCGCAATTGCGATATCCGCAGCAAGCTCCATACAGAAATCGCGGTCGGAAACACCGTCAAGGCTGTTGTTGGTCACGCGGTCAAAACCCAAAATCGAGGCCGTCATTTCGCGATTCAAGGGATAGGTGGTTCCGGCCAGTGCGCCCGAACCAAGCGGACACTCGTCCATACGCTCTTTGGTACTCGCAAGGCGAGACAAATCCCGCTGGAACATCTCGGCATAAGCTAGTAAATGATGCCCGAAAGTGATGGGCTGTGCGCGCTGCATGTGGGTATATCCCGGCATAACCGTGCCTTTATTTTCGAGTGCTTTATGGCACAGTACAATAATCAAATCCTCAATTTGGCTGTAAAGTGCGCCGCACTGCTTTTTTAAGTATAATTTCACATCGACTGCAACCTGGTCGTTGCGGCTGCGCGCGGTGTGCAGGCGCTTGCCAGCCAAACCCAAGCGCACGGTGAGCTCCCCCTCCACAAAGGTGTGTATATCCTCGGCTTCCGCGTCGATTTGAAGCTTCCCGCTCTCGATTTCCTCGAGAATATTTTGCAGTTCCACACAAATTTTTTCGCTCTCGGCGGCGTCAATAATGCCGCAGGAACCGAGCATGGTCGCGTGGGCAATGCTGCCCTCGATATCTTCCCTTACCATACGGCTGTCAAAAGAGATAGATGAATTAAAATCGTTTGTTTTCTGGTCCAGTTCTTTATGGAATCTTCCTGCCCACAGCTTCAAAGTACACAGCTCCCGTTATTGAAATGTGGGGCAGACAATGTGCCTGCCCCAAAATTGTTAATCTTCGTTTTTTCGCTTATTTTTTAAGCTTTTTCATTGCCTGCACCTGAATCGGCAGGCCGAAAAGGTTGATAAAGCCTGCGGAATCCGCCTGGTTGTAAACCTGATCCTCGCTAAAGGTCGCAATTTCTTCATCATAAAGCGAATAGGGGGATGTTGCGCCCGCGTCAATGATGTTTCCCTTATACAGTTTCAGCTTTACTTCACCGGTTACAGTTTCCTGTGTGCTGTCCACAAAAGCGGAAAGCGCTTCGCGCAGCGGGGTGAACCACTGGCCAAAATAAACCAACTCGGCGAACTTTACACCAACACCCTGCTTATAATGGTAGGTGTCCCTGTCAAGGCAAAGCTCTTCCAGCTTGTTGTGTGCGTGGTAAAGAATCTCGCCGCCCGGAGTTTCATAAACGCCGCGGGACTTCATACCCACAAGCCTGTTCTCCACAATATCCGCAATGCCAATGCCGTTTTCGCCACCCAACTTATTAAGCTGAGCAATCATATCGACCGCACACAGTTTTTTTCCGTCCAGCGAAACCGGGATTCCCTTTTCAAACTTCAATGTAATGTAAGTTGCCTTGTCAGGAGCCTGTTCAGGGGAAACGCCCAGTTCCAAAAATCCCGGCTTGTTGTAATCCGGCTCGTTGGCTGGGTCTTCCAAATCAAGTCCCTCGTGGGAAAGGTGCCAAAGGTTTTTATCCTTGGAATAGTTCGTTTCTCTTGTAATATTTAAAGGGATATTGTGTGCCTCAGCATAGTCGATTTCCTCGTCACGGGACTTGATGCTCCACTCACGCCACGGAGCAATAATCTTCATCTGCGGTGCGAAGGCTTTGATTGCAAGTTCAAAACGGACTTGATCGTTGCCCTTTCCGGTGCAGCCGTGGCAGATTGCGTCAGCGCCCTCGGCCTGTGCAATTTCGACCAGCCTTTTAGCAATAAGCGGCCTTGCAAAAGAGGTGCCGAGCAAATATTTATTCTCGTAAACGGCGCCCGCCTTTAAGGTCGGCCAGATGTAATCCTCGGCAAATGTTTTTTTGAGGTCGGCAATATAAAGCTTTGACGCGCCCGTCTTTTTCGCCTTTTCCTCCAACCCGGTCAGCTCCGCGCCCTGCCCCACATCCGCGGCAACAGCAATAACCTCGCAGTTGTTATAATTTTCTTTTAGCCAAGGAATAATAATCGAAGTATCAAGCCCGCCCGAATAAGCAAGCACTACTTTTTTAATTGTGTTTTCCATTGTAAAAGGCCCTCCCGTTTGTTTTGTTGTGTTTTATTATACACCGTTTATACAGAAAATCAAGCTTTTATTGCATAAATATTCATTTTATCTTAAATATATAGAATTCCCTATTTATTTATTCTTCGCATTGTGTGATATATCCAAATGTGATAAAATAGAATATATATTATGGACTAAATAATGGCAGCAATTTTCGCGCGGCAAAAGTTGACGCACCAAATTATTTGTTAGCTGTATATGCATTATTATGATTAAATGGAGGCGTTTTTATGTTCCAAGAAATTGACATTACGAAAATGAATTTTAACCCGTTCACAAAAATCGACAAAGAGTGGATGCTCATTACCGCCGGCAATGAAGCCAAATGCAACACAATGACTGCCAGTTGGGGCGGTCTGGGCGAGCTTTGGAAAAAATACGTTTCTTTTATTTTTCTGCGTCCGCAGCGCTATACACTCGAATTCGTAGAAAAAGAAGATTATTATTCACTATGCTTTTTTGACGAAAGCAGCCGTAAGACTTTAAGCTACTGTGGCAGCCACTCCGGCCGCGATGGTGACAAAATAAAAGAAGCCGGCTTAACTCCTGTTTTTGACGAGGCTGCACCATACTTTAAAGAGGCGAAGCTTGTATTCATCTGCCGCAAGATGCACGGGCAAAGTATTGACCCCGCCTGCTTTATCGACCCCACAGTTGATAAAGATTGCTACCCAAATAAGGATTATCATAAAATGTTTATTGGTGATATTGTGAAGGTGCTTGAAAGAGCATAATTCTTTAGTTGACCGAAAGGGAGGCTGATGAAAATGTTCCCATGGAACCGTGAAGAGGTTTATATGGGCTTCTCAATGCAGGAATTTTTCCATGTGTGCGATATTCTTGCTGCCAACCAGATTGAGTATGATTATCGTGCGGTAAATCATGCCGCAAATTGGGGCGCAACGTGGGGCAGAATGGGCTCCTTCGGACAAGACCCCGCGTATGAAATCCAATACTATGTATATGTAAAAAGGCAGGATTACGAGACTGCAAAATACCTGCTGAAAAAATGAGCGCATCAAAAAAGGCTGCTTCAATTCAAATTGAAGCAGCCTTTTTTATTCTATAATAAAATCTTTTAATAAATCGTTCATCACGGGGGGAATCTGAGCCGTCAGCATGAGGCCATTTTCGGTATACTCTTCGTTTTCCACCGTGCCGTCACGCCGAATTTGCGCCGCGAGCCCACTTTGCGAAAAGGGCAGAAGCAGCTTTACACGCTTTGTTTTAACCGGAAGATTTTCTTCAATCACAGCGAGAAGTCTGTCCACTCCCGCGCCGCTGTTCGCGCTGATTCTCACCGCGTTGCCAACGAACGGTATAATGCCCATTTCCGGCAGTATGTCACATTTATTGAACACGGGGATGATGGGCCGATCCTCACACCCAAGCTCGGCCAGAAGGTTTTTGGTGACCTCCAGATGCACCTGCGCTTCAGGGCTGGATGCGTCACAGATATTCAATATGATATCGGCTGTCGCGGCCTGCTCGAGTGTCGAACGAAACGCTTGTACCAGATGATGCGGCAAACGGCGGACAAACCCGACCGTGTCAATCATCATTACCGTCGTACCGCTGGGCAGCTTCAGCGCCCGTGCTGTGGGGTCGAGCGTTGCAAACAGCATGTCCTGCGCCAGCACGCCGGCCTGCGTCAGATAGTTCATCAGTGTGGACTTTCCGGCGTTGGTGTAGCCCACCAGCGCAACGGTAATCACACCATCCTTTTGACGGCGGCGGTTGATTTGACCACGATGTTTCTCCACCTCTTCAAGCTGTTCCTTTAGGGTGTCAATTCGTCTGCGGATGTGACGCCTGTCCATTTCAAGCTTGCTTTCACCCGGGCCGCGCGTACCGATTCCGCCGCCGAGGCGCGAAAGCTGGGTTCCCCTTCCCATCAGCCTCGGCATCATATATTTTAACTGCGCAAGCTCAACCTGGAGCTTGCCTTCCTTACTTTTTGCGCGCGCCGCAAAGATGTCCAGTATCAACATCGTGCGATCAGCCACATGTACTTTGCCGATTTTTTCAATATTTCGAATTTGTGTCGGTGACAGTTCACAGTCGAAGATGAGCAGGTCAATCTCGTATTTTTCACAAAAATCCGCAATTTGATTCATCATGCCCGAGCCGACACAGGTTGCCTTGTCCTGTGCCGGGCGCTTTTGCGTCATTGCGCCGAAAGGCTCCGCCCCCGCGCTGCGCACAAGCTCGTAAAGTTCTGCCAATGACGCCTCGGCGTCGTAATCACCTGTGTCAACCTCGACCAGCAACGCGCGCTCAGGCTGTATCTCGTTTTCGTACAGTTCCAGTCCACTCATCTCCCTTATCCCATAATTCCGTATCAGTTTATAATATTTTATATTAATTTACAAAATAATGCAACTTTATCGGAACGCAATATAAACATATTCGTCGGAATCACTGTTGAAATTAATAAAAATTCCGCCCACCGACGGCGTGTTCTGGCTCTGGCACACGGTGAGCTTGTTCTCACTTAGTTTCAAGCCCATGCTTGAGCCCTTTTTTGTAATAATCGCAAAATTGTTTTTATTAAATGAGTCTTTAGGAACATAGTTGTTCATTACCCCCTGCTCCAGAAAAACGAACACGATTCTTGGCTCAAAGGGCAGCGTGATTTCCTGCGCTATTGCCCCGTTTCCGGTGTAATTGCCAAGGACGAAACCTTCCGTAAGTAAAGCGTGGTCGGCTGCGGATAAATGCTTTGCAGTATCATTGAAATGCGTTGTTAACAGGGTGTTTATGGTTGTGTTGTCCTCCACAAAATCGCTGCGCTTCGGTTTGTCGGTACCAATCCAGCTGTTTAGTCCAAGGCTTGTTTTGTTGTTTGTCGGCATAATTTCCTCCTTTTATATTTGCAGCATTCCATTGTCATAACAATCTATCTCATCCCATGTGTAACCGAAGCTGTCTTTTGTGTCGAAGACCTCGTTCATATCATCGATATTATTCCATGAAATGCTTCTAAAATCCAGCTCGGCATTCAAATGAGCCGGCAAGAATAATTTGGCAGTTTTTACAGCGGACTGCCTTGCCGCTTTGTCCGCCGCTCCGCTGAGGCAATTGACGTACAGCTTTTTGCCGGCTGTGTTTTCACAAATTTCAGCATCCAGCCCCGCCATCGTCAGCGCGTGTTCCATGTCGACTTTGGTAAAGTCGTTTGGCGTAATCGAGCCGCGATTCAGAATTGCGCAGCGTCTGTTTTCCGTGGTACCGGGTACGCTGATTTGAAACTGGTTTTCCCGATTGGATAACCCGTAGTCCGACGCCGTGGAGATAAAACTTTCGTTTTCAAGCTTTACAAACGCGTCATACGCCATATCAAGCCCCGCCGCATATGCCTGAATCTCATAATCAACAAGTGAGTTTCCGCCGAGGGCATAAATTTCGGTCACTTTTAATTTGGAAAGCATCGATTCTAAAGCTTTCATTGAAAAACCCCCGCGTAATATCCGATATTTACCGTTCCGCACACAGCAAGCTGATTGGCATTCATTTTTCTATCGGCCGTCACGGAACTGGAAAAAACATAGTTTTTTATCTTTCCGGTAGAGAAAATTTGAACGCCGAGCGCAGTTCCAATAAACGGCTCTCCAACCGCAAGCGCACCAAAGTAGTCCTTAATTGCCTGTGTGCAGGCGGCGTTTGCTTCCTGCGTACCAATGTTGTCCGCCGGAGTAATGGCAACTTGAATATTAACGGCCACGGTTTGAGCCGCCGCAACCGTCACGTCAACATTGACCTCCCGCAGTTGGTTCAGGTCTCTCTGCACCTTTGCAATAACACTGTCTGATGGAACGCCGCCTCTGCCGCCAAGGTAAAGGCTGATTGTTCCCGTACCATTTTCACGCGGAACAACACCAACCGAGTAAACGCCGTCGTACTTTAAAGCACATTCGCGGTAAAAAGCTGCGTTCGTGCCGTTTGAGATGCTCGCGTAGCTCTGCATAAGACGGCTGCGAAGCTCACTGTCGCTCTCCCTGTCCTCACCGCCGATAAAAATGGCTGAATTGCTCACACTATTGATTGCGGGCGGCGGCGTAACCATCACCGTGATGGTATCCGGCTGCGTGTTACCGCTGCGACCGCCCTGTTCGGCTCTTGCCGGCACGGTAACGCTCAGTTGACCGTTTGGCAAAATTGCCTCTTTAGTGGTGATATACCGAACGGGATTTTCACCCACCGTGGAACAAACCGTTCCGAGCGGAATTGCCGCGTTGTACCAGAGCGGCGTACTGCGTTTAAAATCGATGTTTCCCGCGGCGGCAAAGGGCTGTTTGCGCATCAATCCACGCTCCTGTGCGCGCAAATCAAGCTGCTCGCCCTGTGCACTCTGGGCAAAGGTCTGCATTTTCAGCCAGTCTATCGCGCTGCAAATGGAGTAAACCTCCCCCGCAAGTACCTTCATGCGGATTCCGATATCCGAAGCGTCGTCGGGTGAATACCCGGCAAGCACGGTAAATTGATCCTTCATTCTTGTTATGATTTCATCGTAACTGTACACTATATTTTCACCTCTATTTCGGCTTTCCCTCCGCTGTAACCAAGTTGAACCGCAACAATCAGCGGTTCGCTCGTGGAGCATACCGCACCCTCCACCGTGAGCTGCGGCAGCGGTTTAAGCGCTTCCTGCGCCATTGCAAGCGCCTTGGCGTTCAGATCATCCTCACCGGTTTTCAAATTGTGCAGCCGGCTGCCAAGTTCTGCGTCATAAACAAAGCCACCGAGCGGTACGTTCAGGCGTATCGCGGCGCGCTGCAAAAGCTCCTGCACACCGCCAATCTGCTTTGGCCGTCTGTTGCAACCCAACATAAAATCACCATTCATCAGCGCCGTATCCATACTCCTCCTCCTTCTCTTTTGCTTCGAAAATGTGTCCGTTGATATCAACTTCACCGTTATTCTTTAAGTAAACACACGCGCCGCCTGCGGAAAAAAGCATTAATTCCCCCGGGGCAAGTCCGCGGTTTTCGGTTAAAGTTCCAATGCAGGCGTTTCCCGCATTTGTACCGACCACCACCGCCTGCGCCGTGTTCGGCGGCATGTAAGCAATTCCCCACGGTGCTGAAAGCGGCACTCCCCTGTATTCATTCGCACCCTGCATCACCGAACTGCCGGTTACCTCGGCCAGTTCGGCGGTTGGCTGCCGCTTTTGCGCGGCAATAATTTGCTGTGAGATCCACATCCTTACCACCTCCTCAACATAATGCGGCTGCTTTCCCCACTCGAATCAAGACTGTACGCGATTTCCGAGATATAAAGGTCACTCATTTCGCCAAGTGTCGCATCACGTACAACCGCGCCCGTCAAAAGACTCGCCGTAAATTCCCAGGGGCAGGTAACGATGGCTCGGAACGCTTTTCGGGCTGCGTCGCTGATAAGTTTGTCTGCGTTTTTGCTCCCGTTGCTCAGGTACCGCCTGCGCTGAACTCCCAGCGAAGCAGCCCTGACGTCCTGTGCCGCAAGGCAGTAAACGCCGCTTTCCCCCAATTTCACCATCAGTTCGGACAACAGATGATAATACTGATTTTCTATTGTAATCGAAGAATATCTTGTACCTCCAACGTTATCAAAGATGATTTTCCCCTGTGGCTTTTTTCCGGACGCGTCAAAAACACCTCCGAAGATACGTGGCTTTACTTTCAAGAAGCAGGTACAAAATTTCTCCGCTGCCTGCCACTCGCTCATTCCCTTTGTTATCATCAGCTCCCCACTAAACGCTCTGTTTTCACCAATATAATTTTGAAAGCCATACGGCTGAACATGCCTTGTAAATATTGTTTTGAGTGACGGCATGTTATAGGTTTGGGGCATTGCCTCGTTATCGAGCAGGAGCGCGGCGCGGCTGCGCGCAATCAGCGTCAGCTTTCTTTCTTCGGCACATCCCTCTTTTTGTTCGTCCACAATGCCATCAAAACACATCTGCTGTTTTTTGTCGTATACCCGTATTCCCGTGATGTTCCCTATACTCTTTTCGAGTGGAAAAACGCCGATAAACCCGTCGGCCGGCGCGTCTTCCCCCCTGTTCAGCTTGACCGAGGCTGGCGGTGGAAGCGGAATGCTTTTGCCCTGCGGCGTTACACCAATGTAGGTCATGGGAGCACCACCTTCCACCCAGCTTCCATCTGGTTCGGCCACTCAATCATGGGATTCAGTGCCTTGAGCGTGTCCACATCTGTGTTGTATAGATTGGCCACACTCCACAGGCATTCACCTCCCGCACAAACGTAAGTACTCGTTTTGGGCACTCCATTATCCGCAAAAGCTGTATTTTCGTCCTCCACAAACACAAAACTGTACGAAATGCAGTTCGGCTGCACCACTCCAACCATTTTCAGCGAGGAAAAAGCCGCTGTGAACGGTGTAACTCCCGGCAGGCGGAGTGTGCCGCTTCCCCCCGCAGTAAGCACTGCCGCCAACCGATTAAATTCAGCCATGCAGCCGTTTCCGATAAACTCGCCCGATCCGGTAACAACGCGTTTCTCACAACCCAAATCCTGCAAAATGCTCCCAAAAAGAGGCAGCTTCATGTTCTTAATATTCCTTGAATATTCAACCTGTACCTTTTCCGGATTAAACGGCCATACATAGCTTTTATAGCTCATGGGCTGCATTCTCACTCGTCTCCCCCCTCTACATTTAAAGAATGCGGATACCTGCGGTAATCCTGCTCTATCCTCTCGGAAATTTCATCAAGATTGCTGTCCATTGTTTTCCCCCTCCTTTACCTGTGTACGCTTCGCCGCCACAAGTTCCATTGTCCGACAGACTGAATTGCCCGCCCCGCCCGAAGAAGCGATACTTTTCCACCTGCATCCGGAGTAAACCACCCTTTCTCCCGTCCTTGCGGCAATAAGATTAAAATCCGTTAAACAATATAGATTGATATTGGCGGCAGGACGCACATTTTTAAGCGTAAGTTCATACTGAATCCTGCCCGGCACGGTACCGACCGGATTCTGTTCGCCCCAAGCGGTAATTTCGCGGCTCTGCTGCACACATTTTGCAGCGTAGCCATCGATGACTGCCGCTCGTTTGCCGTCTGCTTCCAAATAGACTTCTTTGTCCGCATTGGGAGCAAGCGCCTTAAGTACCGCCCAAACATAAAGTTCCTCGCCGCCGATTTCGGCAGTATCCGCGCGTTTTACAACATAATCGCGGGCAGCGGTGCTTACTTCGTCCCCGATGCAAAGCTTTTGACTGACCGGGCCGGTGTAAAGGGTATGCACATTATCGTAGTACTCGGTAGGCACATTTAAGGAAGTGCCGCTCTTATACTGTAAAGGCCGAAGGATTGCTCTGACCGTATTCCCCCCTATGCTCGCAATTCCCCCATACTTTTCAAGCATCCGTTCAAAAATTGTGCGCCGCGTCATTTACAAATCCTCTCGAACAGGAATCCGCTGTCCTCCAAATACGGCGCGGCGGCAACTCTAGCCTCGCGCCATGCCTGTCTTGCCATAGCGACATTTTCATTACTTTTGGTAATCTTCACATCGCCCGCCGAAAAACTTCCCGCGCTGTTTGAAGCGTTCATCAGTGCCCATCTGTAAAGCGCAAGGGTGGCCGCCGCGGCACAAAGGATTCCTTGTGCCACGGGGTCGTTATGATTTACGCATCTGTTTATTTCGGTCATCGCGTCAACGCACAATGGCTTAAACCTTGCCGCCGCCGCGTTGCTTAAATCTACCATCAGCGTGAAACGCTCCATTACATCTTCAATATTCACGCAAATCACCCTTATGATTTGTAGTTCAGCACCTTGACGGCGCTGTTAAAAATCTTAGTAAATCCTGCGATGGTGCTGATAGTTGCTCGTTCAAGCTGGCGGTCAATCAGCTTGTCGTAATCGGTCAATACGCCGCCTGCCTGAACCATTTCAAGGGCGCAGGTTTTGTCCAAACCGATAATTTTATTGTCCGCCAAATCCGGCACATGCAAAAGGTTCGCGCCAAGCGGAGCGGCCAGCTTACCTGTACCTTGAAAGTTAAGTCCCGCGTTCGCGTCCTTAAATTCGCTGATTCCAAGAATATCCTTCATGGTCGAAGTCGAAGCAAGCATCGTGTTAAGCTGGTAAGGCGCGAGCGTGCCCCAAAGGTTGACCATGTCAGCATACGCCGGTTTTGTGGCATCGGTTTCAATTGCTCCGGCGGGAGTTCGCCCGTCGTCCCCGTTTAACAGTACATCAACCGCGTCAATCAACTGCGCTCTTGCGATGTAAGCACCGATTTGACGAAGAGTGACCGTGAACAAATCCAGCTTTTGAAAACGAAGCGCCTCGTAGCTTGCGACCAGCATTCTGCCTCGTTTGTGGAGTTTGACCAGATGATCCTGCGTTGTTACAACCGTCTGAGGAATCGCCGCGCCCTCGGCGATCGGCTTTAAAGACTTGTCGTCCTTACCCGGGTTGGAGGTAATCGTGCGGTAATCCAGTGAATTGATATTTGTCGTAGTTGCAACAAGGTTGGGTAAAAGGTTTGCCATTTCGATTCCCTGGCGCACCGCGCGGTTCACATATTCCGGAAAAAGCGCGGTGGAATCGGTTGTCTGAAAGAACTTTTCAATCCGATCGGAATCCGCTCCGCCCACCTTGATATCAAAGCGCTTTAACTGCCTTTGGTATGCGTCAAGGCCATCTAACCCGGTACCTGCGTAGTTTGCGGAGGGGTCCAGATTCTCCAAAATATCGGTGAAGCTTTTGCCCGGTGTGCCGTACATTCCCTTTTCTAACTTTAATGACTCATAAAATGCCATGTATTTATTCCTCCTGTGTTGTTTTATTTATGTTCTGCAAATACTTCTGCTCGTAGTTATAACCTGAAACGCCAACTTAAAGAAGGATGCCGCAGGTTTTTGCCGTGGTATCCACATCGGTGACAAGGATGCTTCTGCCGGCAGCCTCTGCCTGCACCTTTCCATCGTCCGTCCCACTCAGCGTTTGGTAGCCGACTGCCGGTGCTGTTGTACCGGAATACGGCAATTGCACGTAACCGCCAAGCTGTACCGCCGCAAAGCCCCCGCGCACTGAAATTGCCACGCCGCAAAAACGATCCTTCGCGGCGCACGCGCCAACAATACCGTTACCGATCATTTTTACGGGCATACCGGCTGTTACACCGGAATCCACCTCGAAAGTCGCCACGTTTTCACCGCAGCCATTTAAAGAAATTTTCATCATTTACTCCTCCGTTATTCCTATTTATATTTTAAATTCCGCGTTTCCGCTGGAGTTTTCCGGTTTATGCACGGCGGCAAGCTGTGGGCTTATGGGTAAAATTTCGTCCGCCTTTTTTCGGTACGCCTTTTCAAAGCACTTTAAGTCCTGTATGTTCATGCTGTCGGCAACCCGGTTCATCACCTCGGTCGGGATACCCGACTGCGCAATTCCGGCGTATTTCACAAAGCTTTTTTGCAGCTCACCGCGGTACATTCTTCCATACTCCGCCTCGTTTTTTAAATATTCTATCTGCTGTAAAATTTGTTTGCCCTGCTCTTTGGTCAAGGTGATTTCTCCATCCATGCAGGCAAGGACCTTTTTAATGTTTTCCACATCTTCCAAGTTATTTGTGGAAAAACTTTTGATAACTCCGGCTTCGCGCTGTGCCGGAACAGCTACAAACGACCACTCGTAAGCGTCAGTCGGGTCGCTCAAAACCGCACAGCAGGTTTGTATTCCATAGGTTTTTCCCTTCACATGCTCACAGTGGGAATTCTTTAAATCCGCTCCGCAAATACTGCATGTGACCTTGCCAACGGCACAGCCCACGCTGACCTCTTTTTTAATTCCGCTTTCAAGTTCCAAAATAAAGTCGCTGTTCTTCTCACTTTTCGGCAGATAAGCCTGTGCCACAAGGCGGCTGTACGGTTCGCCCGCTTTTGTAAGACGCTCGCCGTCTTTTTCCACGCAGCAGTCATAAATACGTGCGGTCTGGCTCTGTGCCTGCGTACTATGGTTGAAAATTCCTGTTTTGCCAAGATACAGTGCCTCGAGCTTTTGAAGCGCATCCGTTGTAAAGCGCTCGAAGTCGCGGTCAATTTCATTGTCACACAGCACCACCGAAAAGGTATAAACCTCATCGGCCTTAAACTCACGGCGCGTGTATCGGTTGATTTTCAGGAGCGCGTCTTTTCCCGGCTCCTGTTTGCATTTGAGTACATATCCCTCTCTCAAAGTATCCTTCCTTTCACTTGCTTGGGAATCACTGATTAAATAAAGGTACACAGATTTCCAGATTAATTTTATGTCCGGATTCGGAGCATTTCTGACGCTGTCCGGGCGAAAAACTGGGCGGCAAGATGGACATCGGGATTTATTCAGTGGTTCCTTGGAGCGCGGCCTCAATTTGCGCCGCCCTCGCGTTTAACATCCTCGCATTCGCCATGTCGGTTGCATCCTGCAAAGTAATGTCGTTCCAATCAATTGTAAACTGCGGATTGTATCCGTTCAGACGCAGCCACATGGAACAGATTCGATTGATAACCGGATTTAAAATACGTCGATACGCTTCCAGCTCGCTGGTTAAAACATCCGCCTGCTGGCTGGACATGCGCTCGGTTGAAGACCACGATAACCCGAGCAGGAACGGCGGCAGCCCAAGCTTCGCCACAATCTGCTCAAGCATTTGGCGTACGGGAACCTCACTGTCCAAAATCTGATTGTCGGCACCAATTGCCTTGATGCTCACGTCGCCGACCGCCACAAAGTCACTCACACTGTCTTTTTGCATCGCGCGGCTCCACTCTCCCGCAATTTGCTGCGCGCGTTCCTTCGCATAGGCGCGGTCGGCCGCATCACTCGTCGGCTTGTAGGTCACAGCAAACCGCACATTGCCCAGGCGTTCCCAGTTCACCCCGATGGTATTATAAATTTGAATCAAGATATTGCTGACAAACGGCAGCCCATGCAAAAGCGAAACGCCCTGCGCACTGCCCGGCGGCGGGTTGAGTGCCGAGCAAAACACCAGTTCCGGGTATTTGACCTTGAAGCCCCCACCCATCTCACGTCGGTAAACGTCAATTTGTAAAGCCGACACGGCTTTCAACTCCACATCATCCAGTCCGGCGTTGTAAAGCGCGGCAATTTCACCACCGTTTACCACCATCTCGCCGACCGCGTTGCCGTAGGTCAAAAGCTGGGACAAATAGCTGTTCAGGAAGCTTTGAACGCCTACCTCCGTTGAGTTCACCTTTACATTCTGTAAAAAGTGATTTAAAGAATATTCTGCATTCTGATCGCCGCACTTGATTTCAAAACTGCCAATCAGACGTTGTATCTTATCGATTGCGGCGTCGATAATCGGTACTGCCTCGCGCAGTGCGGCGTAAAGCCTGTGTTCGCCCGACTGGAGCGGCACATAGCTGTTCAGTGCGGTGAACGGCGAAGCGCTCGCAGCCGTCTGCACAGCCTGCGCCACCGGCTTCGGCTTTCGCTTTTTAATCATTATCGCTCTCCTTCTCCACGCGGTGCGGCAATTGCAAAAAAGGCATCCTGTCTTTGCAGAACTGTCGTTACAAAATATCGGATATCATCCATCGCATGGTCGTTTTCTTTCATTGGAACATCGCGGCTTTTGTCGTCATTCCATCGGTACAGCCCGAATTCACGCGCTGCATCCGCGCAGCCGCGGCAGATTTTAATATCCCCTTGCTTCAGCGCGACACTAACACGACGGATACCATCAAGTACATCGTTGTTCGCTGGCACTACCCGGTATTTTCCATGCTGTTTTATCACAGCGATAAAGCTTGCCGCGGAGGGATCCACCGCAATGCTGTCAATTTTGCGCGCGCCGCAAAGCTGCTCCAAACCTGCGTAATGTTCCTCATCAGTGCGCTGTGTTCCGGTACTGCGTGAATCAAAATAATACTCGTCCACCCTGTACCAAACCCCGTCTTTTTTTCCCCACAAGCCAAAGGAGGACGGATTGACCGTACCGTAGTCACAGGAAACCGCAAAGCTTTCACAGTCATGCGGCACACAGCAGAACATTGCGTCCGTCATAAAGGGATACACCAATCCCTGTGCCGCCACCCACTTTCCAAGTACAAAACGCTCGTAAAATGTGCCGGCATACAGCCCGCGGTAGCGCGCAATAATCGCGGGGCTTAACGACGGGTTATCCTCCATGGTAAAGTGCAGGTAGAGTGCGTTTTTTCGTTCAGCGTTTAGAATCCATTCGCGGTAAAACCAATGCTGGGGATTTTCCGGGTTACAGTTAAACCAGAATTTGGAGCCTTCCACTGAACAGCGCGCAAGCGCCTGCTCCACAAAAGAGCGCGGCATCAGCGCAACTTCGTCAAATAGCACACCAGAAAGAGTGATACCCTGAATCAACGCGGAAGAGCCTTCGTCCCGCCCGCCGAACAGATAGAACCGGTTGAAATGTCCCCCAAAAGAAAGCTCCATGCAGTTTTCGCTCTCTTTCATCACACAGCGGAATCCCGCTTCCTGTAAGGCGGGCAGCAAAGTGGTTATTAGGTTGCGCTTGAGCGAGCGTATTGTTTTGCCGCAAATAGCAAACGAGCGATCCTGAAAACAGCAGAGTGCCCAGGCGGCGAATGAAATTCCAAGGCAGAGCGTTTTTCCGCTTCGCACCGCACCGTCACAAATAATCGCATCGCGGTCGTCAAACGGGCTGCCGGGGCACCACCACGAAAGGGCTTGCAGCTGTTTTTTTGAAAACGCCTTAAACTCCATCGCCGTTCTCCTTAAATGATTGCGCGCACTCCTGCAGTGTACGGTAGAACGGAAGCGAATCGCCGCCAGCCGTACTCAGCTCTTCCAGACTTTGCAGTGCCTTGATACGGTCAAAAAATTTAATTTCCATTCCTCCACCCTTTGGTCGCTTAATCTCAGCGATGTTGTACAGGTCCATCTTGCCGAGCGCCGCCAAATCCGGTTCCTCTGTAAAAAGCAGACGCACCGCGTCCGCAATCCCACCGTAAGCCAGTCTTTCGTAGCCCCTCTTAACACGTTTGCGGGCCTTTTCGCCTATTTCTGTATTGCTTTCCAAAACCCAACCCCCTTTCAACACACAGGCTTTTGCCCCTGAAACTTTCCCATTAGAGGGAAAGTTATTAAATATTTTAATTGACAAGTGTAAATAGCAGTGATATTGTATATACATAATATATACGGTAATATCATTCATAGCCTCTTATTCAAGATATTTCGCCATGAGATAAGGCGGCATTTTTTTGACTCGCAGTGCGCCGCCCCTGTACATTTCTTGCATCTACACACAGTGTTTTTTAATATTTCATAACACGGAACGCAATAGTAAGGGCATCGTTCCCTACTATTTTGGGAGGTGACAACGTGGACATTATTATCAGCAACTCGAGCGATAAACCGATTTACGAGCAGATAACCACCCAAATAAAAAACAGCATCATTACGGGTATGCTCAGTGCAGGTGACGCGCTGCCTTCAATGCGGCTTTTGGCAAAGGAGCTGCATATCAGCGTAATTACCACCAAGCGCGCCTATGAAGATTTGGAGCACGAGGGCTTTATTGAAACGGTTACGGGCAAGGGCAGTTATGTTGCACGCAAAAATATGGAGTTCATCCGCGAGGAACAGCTCAGAAAAGCAGAAAGCTTTTTACAGAGTGCGGTGGATATGGCAAAATCCGGTGGTATTACGCACGATGAGCTAAGCGAGCTGCTTACTCTGCTTTACAACGGAGAATAAAAAAATTGCGCAAAATGCGCATGGAGGGTAATATATGGAAAATATTTTGCAGATTGAAAATCTATGCAAAAGCTATGAGCAATTTCAGCTTAACAATGTAAGTTTTTCCGTGCCAGCCGGCAGCATCGTTGGCTTCATCGGCGAAAATGGTGCAGGTAAAACCACTACAATTAAGCTGATTTTAAACGAGATTAAGCGCGATTCCGGTTCAGTTAAAATCTTCGGGCTGGACAATGTTAAGGACGAGCGCAAAATCAAAGAGCAAATCGGCGTGGTATTCGATGAAAGTTATTTTCACAGTGAATTCAATGCCGGCGATATCGGGAAAATCATGAGTAAAGTGTTCCAAAGCTGGGATCCCGGCCTCTTTAACCGCTACTTAACTGAGTTTAGACTGCCAAAGGATAAAATCATCAAAAAATACTCCAAAGGCATGAAGATGAAACTGGGCATCGCGAGCGCGCTGGCACACAAGCCGCGTCTGTTGATTCTGGACGAGGCGACGAGTGGGCTGGATCCGATTGTACGCAGCGAAATTCTCGACATTTTCCTCGACTTCATTCAGGATGAAAACCATTCTGTGCTGTTTTCCTCCCACATCACAAGCGACCTTGAAAAGGTTGCTGACTATGTTACGTTTATTCACGAGGGAGAGATTGTTTTCAGCCGCTCAAAGGACGAATTGATTTATAATTGTGGAATTTTAAAATGCAGTGCAGCGGATTTCAACATACTTGACAAGAGCGGGCTTGTCCGCTGGCGAAAAGGCGAATGCGGCTATGAGGCGCTTGTTGCAGATAAAGAAAGCGCAAAACGTAAATATCCAAATATGGTGATAGACACCGCCACTATTGATGAAATCATGCTGTTTTATGTAAAGGGGGAAAAATAATGTTTGGACTAATTATAAAAGATTTGCTTTGCCTAAAAAAATCCGCTATTAAAATCGCCGTTTTACTGGGACTTTACATCGTTATTTTTTCTTCGTCGGACAACATCATCTTATTAAGCGCGATGATTATCATGATTTCCACCATGCTCATTCTGAACACCTTTGCTTACGATGAGCTGTCAAAATGGGACTACTACGCCCTGTCGCTGCCTGTTACAAAAAAGCAAATCGTTCTGTGCAAATACCTGCTGACTGTGTTATTTGATATCATGGGAATCTCAATTACACTTCTGCTATATCTGATAAAGCGGCAGTTAAACACGGAAGCTGTTTTGAGCGTCTGCGTTCTTGCGGCAACCGCACTTGTGATGGCTGCAGTTATTCTGCCCCTGCTCTACAAGTTTGGTACACAAAAAGCACGGATTTGGATGATTATGATTTTTCTTCTGCCGACTGCTGTCACTATAGGGCTGGGCAATTTGGGCGTTCACCCAACTGCAATCATGCCAAGTGAAGGTATGATTGCACTGCTTGTCTGGCTTTCGCTGCCGATTGCATTACTCCTTTATGCAGGCTCCTATTTTCTGTCCTACCGCATTTTCGAGAATAAAGAGATATAAATATGTTTCAGATATATTGGATATAATAAAAAAGAACGGTTATCCGTTCCTTTTTATTAACATATTTATATAGTATTAAATACTATAACATCTAATTTTTTACAGTACATTTTAATTTATATTTCTTTCTTGTTATTTACAAACACCGGAACAATATGGTAGAATATAACTATATATTTTGTTTTGTAAAATTTAACAATTTAATATAAAAGCTAAAAGGAGAAACGTATGAACAGTTTTGTCATAGTCACTGATTCTTCCTGTGATTTACCGGCTAAAATGGCCGATGAAATGGAGCTTACGGTACTTCCTCTCTCGTTTAATTTGATGGATAAGGAATACCACAATTATCTTGATGGCCGTGAAATATCTTTCCAAGATTATTACAAGCATATTCGCGATGGTGAGAGCTGCAACACCTCCGCTGTTAACATGGAAGCTTTTGCCACCGCAATCGAGCCTATTTTGAAGTCCGGAAAAGACGTGCTTTGCATCGCGTTTTCAAGCGGATTGAGCAATACCTATAACGCCGCGAAATTAGCGTGTGAGGAACTTGCCCCCAAGTACCCGGAGCGCAAGGTGTACGCAGTCGATACGCTTTGCGCGTCGCTTGGCGAGGGCCTTATGGTTTACCATGCCGTTCAGGAAAAGCGCAAGGGCAAAAGCATCGATGAGGTACGCGACTATGTTGAGGAAAATAAACTGCACCTGTGCCACTGGTTCACCGTTGAGGATTTGAACCACTTAAAACGCGGCGGCAGAGTTTCCGCGGCAACTGCTTTAATTGGCACAATGCTGAATATTAAACCGGTCTTGCATGTGGATAATGCAGGGCATTTAATCAATGTCGGCAAAGCGAGAGGCCGCCGTGCTTCGCTTACCGCACTCGTTGACCACATGGAGGAAACCGCAATCGACCCCGCTTCACAGGTAGTGTTCATTAGCCATGGGGATTCACAGAAGGATGCCGACTTTGTCGCCGCAGATGTAAAAAACCGTTTCGGTGTTAAAACGGTTATTACCAACTTCGTCGGTCCGGTTATCGGTGCACACTCCGGCCCCGGAACGATGGCACTGTTCTTCCTCGGCACACACAGATAATTAAAATAAAACCTTTGTCCTATAAAACAACTAAAGGAACGGTTGCCCGTTCCTTTTTATTAGCATGTTTATATAGTATCAAATACCATGTAAACTAATTCTTCACAGTACATTTTGTCTTATGTTTCTTTGATGTCATTTAAAAGCACAGTCACGATATGGTAAAATATACCTATATGATTATATTTTATAAAATTAAACAATTTAATATAAAAGCTAAAAGGAGAAACGTATGAGCAGTTTTGTCATAG
Source organism: uncultured Caproiciproducens sp. (assembly GCA_964517505.1). Lineage (GTDB taxonomy): Bacteria > Bacillota > Clostridia > Oscillospirales > Acutalibacteraceae > Caproiciproducens. The sequence goes on from CAZFED010000001.1 coordinate 523,136, forward strand.
TCACTGATTCTTCCTGCGATTTGCCGGCTGAAATGGCCGACGAAATGGAGCTTACGGTACTTCCTCTCTCATTTAATTTAATGAATAAGGAATACCGCAATTATCTTGACGGACGTGAAATGTCTTTTGAGGATTTTTACCAGCATATTCGCAACGGCGAAAGATGCATTACCTCTGCTGTTAACATGGATGCTTTCATTACTGCAATCGAGCCGATTTTGAAGTCGGGAAAAGACATGCTTTGCATCACGTTTTCAAGCGGACTGAGCAACACCTACAATGCGGCGAAGTTAGCATGTGAGGAACTCGCTCCCAAGTATCCGGAACGCAAGGTCTATGTCGTGGATACGCTTTGTTCGTCGCTCGGTGAGGGTCTTTTGGTTTACCTCGCTGTTCAGGAAAAGCGCAAGGGCAAAAGCATTGATGAGGTACGTGACTATGTTGAAGAAAACAGGCTGCATGTGTGCCACTGGTTTACCGTCGATGATTTGAACCACTTAAAGCGCGGCGGAAGAGTTTCGGCTGCAACCGCTTTAATTGGCACAATGCTAAATATTAAACCAATCATACATGTGGATAATTCCGGGCATCTGATCAATGTCTGCAAAGCCAGAGGCCGTAGGGCTTCGCTTACCGCACTTGTTGACCACATGGAAGAAACCGCAATTGACCCTACCTCTCAGATTGTGTTCATCAACCACTGCGATTCGAAGAAGGATGCCGAATTTGTCGCCGAAGATGTAAAAAGACGTTTGGGCGTTAAAACGATCATCACAAATTTCGTCGGCCCGGTTATCGGCGCGCACTGCGGCCCCGGAGGCTTAGCTGTGTACTATTTCGGCACACACAGATAATTAGAGGCATCGGTAAAAAACCGATGCCTCTTTTATATTTGCTTATTTGGCTTGGGTTTCTCCCTTGTCCTCAAGCAGTTTGGTCTTTACATCTCTTGTGCTGCCGCCATTCTGGCCGCTGCCCGCTCTGAAAATGGTCAGTGTAATGGTATCGCCCGCTTTGTGTTTATTTAATACTGCATATAAATCCTCTAAACTGGAGATTGTTACGCCGTCCGCTTTTGTAATAATATCGCCCGAGGCAACCTTCGAACTGATTAAGTCGCTTTCTGAAGTGATTTCCCGAATCATCACTCCGGTGGGGTAACCGGAAAGCTGTGACTGAATATCGGTAATCGTCGCAGCGGTGATGCCCAAACGACTGCGGCCGCTGACATATCCGCGCGAAACCAGGTCATCAATAATCGTTTTTGCCTTACTGACCGGAATGGCGAAGCCCATGCCCTCATAGCCGGTTGCGACAATCTTATTGGAGTTAATGCCAACGACCTGGCCGTACATATTGACGAGCGGGCCGCCCGAATTACCCGGGTTGATTGCCGCGTCGGTTTGAATATACGTCATGCCGTTGTCACTGTGGCTTTCAATGGTTCTGTTTAAAGCTGAGACGTAGCCGCCCGTTAAGGAGCTGGAGTAACTCATACCGCCCGGGTTCCCAATTGCAAGAACCGAGTCGCCTATCTCAAGCTGATCCGCGTTGCCAAATGTGGCGGCATGCAGATTATTCGCATTAATTCTCAGCACAGCAATATCGGAGGTCTTATCATAACCGACGACTGTTGCATCGTATTGTTTGTTATCGTGAAGAATAATCTTAACTTTGTTGGAGCGTGAATTATTTACTACATGCGCGTTAGTTAAAATATAGCCATTACTTGTGGCAACAATGCCCGTGCCTTGGATGACACCACTTTCGCCTGTCGCTGCGTTTGCAACGGTTGTTTCGACTCCGACCACGCTTTCAACCACATTCTTGTAAACTTTATTTGCGTTCAGCTCGCTGCCGCTCGGCTTTGACTGAATCGTTATCCCTGCGGTGTTTGCATTTGTGCCGTCACCCTCAACGCCGCTCTGAATTTGGGCCTTACTGGATGCAGAGCTGCCATTATTGAGGCTATTGCTCTCACTCGGCTGCGAAGCGGTAATATTCGGCCAGTCGTTGTTCTGGCCAATCACAGTGTGAACCCCCAAAACGCAGAATCCCACTACAAACCCGGCAACAAGAACTCCTAAAATCCACAGGAACACGCGTAACCCGGTATTTTTCTTTTTCGGCGGCTTTGGCTGCTGCGAATTTTGCTGCTGATACTGTCCGCCGTATTGCTGATAGGTCCAGTATTGCGGTTGCTGCTGATTATATTGGTTCTGATCGTACCCACCGTACTGGTTGCCATAATTGCCGTAAGGGTTGTTATACTGGCCATAAGGATTGTTATACTGGCCGTATGGCGAATATGGATTTTGAGGATTGTGATACTGGGACTGATCGTTTGGCTCTTCCGGCTGCCCGGCCGAACCCGCAGCATCGTGGTCGCCTCTATATTCCCCGGCCTGTTCGGTCGGTATTTCATTCTGCTCCGGCTGCATGGGGTTTTCCCCTGCACTGGGTTCGCTTTGCGGTTCGGCTGGTTCCATAGGCCTGTCGTTTTCCTGTGAATTTTCCGGACTGTTATCCCACGGGTTCTTTTCCCCGTTATTATTGTTGTTGAACTCGTTGTCACTCATAAGATATACCCTCTCTGTTATCTATTTATTCTTTATGCTGCTCGGCCGAACTGTCTTTTAATTGAAGCTGTTCGTTTATTTTAGGCAACCAAAATTCAAACTGGCAGTATTGGTTTTGCTCACTGCTTACGTTGATTTCACCACCATGCAGCTTAATGATTGTTCTGACAATATAAAGCCCCAGCCCCATTCCGTTTTTGTCCTGACTGCGGGACTTGTCGGTTTTGTAAAAGCGGTCAAAAATCAGTGACAGCTCATCGGGCGCAATACCGGCGCCGCTGTTCTTAATTGCAACATCCGTCCTGCCTGGCTCATCGGTGATGTTAATCTCGATGTATCCACCCTCGTTGGTAAACTTGACCGCATTTTCAATTAAATTATACACAACTTGATGAATCATATCCGGGTCACCGTCAACAAATAAACTTTCGGCATCCTCAAGGCCGCGAATCTCAAGTTTTTTATCTTCAATTGCCTTTTCAAATGATAAAAGTGCAATTAGGATGGTATTGGTAAGGTCGAACCGGCCCGGGCGCAGCTTTAATTCACCGCTGTCGATTCTGGACAAATCCAGCATCGTGCGCACCAAGCGCGAAAGGCGCTTGATCTCCTGCGAAACAATCTGCAAATAATGGCTTTGCTTTTCCGGCGGAATCGTCCCATCAAGTATACCGTCGATAAAACCGGCAATTGTTGTCATTGGGGTTTTCAGCTCGTGCGAAACATTTGCGATAAAGTTGCGGCGCACACTTTCGCCGGAGGATAAAGAACTTGCCATATTATTGAACGCGATTGCGAGCTGCCCGATTTCATCCTGACTGGTAACCGGCACGCGAACGGAAAAGTCGCCCTCTCCGAAAGCGTGGGCCGCCACCGCCATATTGCGCAGCGGCCGCACTAATTTATAGGAAAACAGCCATACAGCACAAAATGCAGCCATAAATGCTGCAATTGCAGCGAGCAGAAACACCCGGATGATTTCACCACGGAATATATTGAACGCGCGCACATTATAGGCTGTAAATACCGCGCCTATTGCAGTTTTGCTGCCATCCACATTCATCACGTTAATTGGTACACCAACAGCGTAATAGGACTGATTATAAATTCCGCCCATGTTCCCCTGACTGCTGTACAAACCGGAAACAGCTTTCTTCATTATGTCCTCGCTGACCTTTTGAGCGTCATTTATCTTATCATTTCCGCTGTATGACGCAATAACAATCTGGCCGTTTAGCTTCGTAACAAAAATATCTGCATCAATATTGTCGGAAAAAGCCGCAATAAACGCCTTCATGCGTTCCGTGTGTATTGTGTATACATTATTTTCCACAGAGGTAACGCTGTCCGCGGCAATTACCGCCACACTTTCGGCGTTTTTTCTCAGCAGATTTCTCTTTTCCGTCTGCCAGTAATTGGACACAAAAATGAGCATAACAAAGCTCAGAATAAAAAAGCTGATTACGATAATCAAAGAGGTAATCCGCAAATATTTTTTAAATAGCGTTTTTTGCATTTTTCAACCCGCCACGCATACTTCTAATGATAATTCGCGCGGTTATTCCTTAACTTCGAATTTATACCCAACACCCCAAACGGTCTTGAGTGTCCATTTTTCTGAAACGCCCTCCAATTTTTCCCTCAGACGTTTGACGTGCACATCGACCGTACGACTGTCGCCGTAATAGTCAAATCCCCATACCTCATCGAGCAGCTGGTCGCGGGTGAAAACACGGTTTGGGTTGCTTGCCAGGTGAAAAATCAGTTCCATCTCCTTTGGCGGAGTGTCAACCTGAACGCCGTTGACGCGCAGCTCATAGTTTGTAAGATTAATGGAAAGCTTGTCATACTTGACCTCTTTCACAAGCTCATCATTGTTCTTTCCAAAGCGGCGAAGTACTGCTTTAATTCTTGCTAAAACTTCTTTAGCCTCAAATGGCTTTACCACATAATCGTCCGCGCCAAGTTCCAAACCAAGCACCTTATCAAATACCTCGCCCTTTGCGGTCAGCATAATAATCGGACACTGCGATTTCTTTCGAATTTCGCGGCACACCTGCCAGCCGTCCAGCTCGGGCAGCATAATGTCCAACATAACAAGATCCGGGGTTTCAGTATCGAAAGCCTCAAGCGCCTTGCGGCCGTTGTTGGCAATCGCCACCTCAAAGCCTTCCTTTTCAATATACAGTCTTAATAGTTCACATATATTCTGGTCGTCGTCAACCACTAATATTTTTCCAATTGCCATCTGTACTTCCTCCTTATAACCCCATCATATGATCGTATAATATGATTATAAGTTAAATAAAATTAAAAGTCATGAATTTTTTATAAAAGTTTATAAACAATGTATGAATAGGGGGGCGCTAACGCGCCCCCCTATTATTTGCTATGCTGTTTAAAAGGCCGCCCACTTCAATAATGTTTTGAATAAACGGCGGAAACGGCTGGGCTTTATAGCTTTTACCACTGGACAAGTTTTTAATCGCACCGGTGTCAAAATCGACCTCGATCTCATCACCGCTTTGAATATCCTGCGCGGCCTCGTCGCATTCCAAAATCGGCAGCCCGATATTAATCGAATTGCGATAAAAAATGCGGGCGAACGTGCTGGCAATCACGCAGGAAATACCGCTCGCCTTTATTGCAATCGGCGCGTGCTCACGGGATGAGCCACAGCCAAAATTTTTGGTGGCAACGATAATATTGCCTTTTTTCACGTTTTTGACAAAGTTCCCGTCAATGTCCTCCATGCAGTGCGCCGCCAGTTCGGCGTGAGAGGCCGTATTTAAATATCTTGCCGGAATGATTACATCGGTATCGACATTATCGCCGTATTTGTGTACAAAACCATGTGCGTTCATTGTTGTCCCTCCTCAATCAATTTTGTCCGGATCGGTAATATATCCGGTTATTGCACTTGCTGCCGCAACCGCCGGACTGGCTAAGTAGACCTCGGATTCAATATGCCCCATACGGCCGACGAAATTGCGGTTGGTTGTGGAAATTGCGCGTTCGCCCTTGCCTAAAATACCCATGTGACCACCAAGGCACGGGCCGCAGGTCGGCGTGCTGAACACCGCACCGGCCATAACGAAGATTTCCGCAAGACCCTCACGCAGGGCTTCAAGATAAATTTCCTGTGTGCCGGGCAAAATAATACAACGCACATTCTTAGCAACTTTTCTGTCTTTAAGAATAGAAGCCGCTATGCGCAAATCCTCAATGCGCCCGTTTGTGCAGGAACCGATGACGCTTTGGTCGATACTGATTTTGCCAACCTCGTCGATGGTTCTTGTATTCTCAGGCAGATGCGGAAACGCCACCGTCGGGCGAAGAAGCGACAAATCAATTTCATAGGTTTCATCGTAAACCGCATTCTCGTCTGCTGTGTACACAACCGGCTCGCGCTGGAACCGGTCTTTCTCATAGGCCAATGTAATCTCGTCAACTGCAAAAATACCGTTTTTCGCACCGGCTTCAATCGCCATATTGCAGATACAAAGCCGATCTTCAATGGAAAGTGCCTTTGCCCCGTCCCCTGTAAATTCAAGTGAGCGATACAGCGCGCCGTCCACGCCAATCATCCCGATTAAATGCAGGATTACATCCTTGCCGCTGACCCATTTGGCGGGCTTGTTCTTCAGCACGATTTTAATTGCCGACGGCACCTTGAACCATGCTTTTCCGGTAATCATACCGGTGGCCATGTCGGTAGAACCGACGCCTGTTGAAAACGCGCCAAGCGCGCCATAAGTGCAGGTATGGGAGTCCGCGCCAATCACGCAGTCACCCGGGCCGACCAGTCCTTTTTCCGGCAGGAGTGCGTGCTCAATGCCCATTTGACCCACATCAAAAAAATTTGTAATCTGATATTTGTTCGCAAAGTCACGCACCTGACGGCACTGCTCGGCGGCTTTAATATCTTTGTTGGGTGTAAAGTGGTCAAGCACCAACGCAATTTTTTCCTTATTAAAAATGGAGGAAGCTCCACATTTTTCAAACTCGTTAATTGCAACCGGAGAGGTAATGTCGTTGCCAAGCACCATGTCAAGCTTTGCTTCAATCAGTTGACCGGCCTCCACGCTTTCTAAGCCGGCGTGCGCGGCGAGGATTTTTTGCGTCATTGTCATTCCCATGGATAATGCCTCCCTGTTTTATTCTGATTTATAGCTGTTTTTATTATCGCATGAAGCTTGTGTAAAGAATGTAACATATGTTACAATTATTAAAATAATAAACGATTGTGAGGGGTATACGTGGATACTTCTTCCTCTAAAAACATATGGGGTGTGTTGGAAAAATCCCACACACCCCATACTTACCAGAAAGAACGAATGATTTACTGGCAGGAAGCCCCCGCCAGCGAATTTTATTACCTGAAAAGCGGAAAGGTCAAAATCTTTCTCAGCTCTGAAAACGGCACAGAAAAGACCCTCACCATTTTAGACAGCGGCAGTATTTTTGGCGAAGCGGCCTTTTTTGACGGCATGCCAAGGGTTTCTTCCGCAAAAACCCTTGTGAAATCCGAAATTATTGCAGTCACCCGTCAAAGCTTAATGGACTGCATCCAGCTGGAACCTCAGCTTGCCATGAATCTGCTCACCTATTTATCGCAAACCATCCGCATGCTTTCAGCCCAGGTGAACACCATGACCTTTTTGCAGGCCGACCAGCGTCTGGCCCGGCTGCTGCTCGAGTTGGCAGAGGATAACACCGTGCATACCACCCATGATGACCTTGCATGCCTTGCGGGCGTTTCGCGCGTCACCGTCAGCCGCATCCTCAACGCATTCGCTCAAAAAGGCTGGACCGCAACCCATTACCGCGAGGTTAAAATTTTAGATGAAGCAGGTTTAAAAGATTTCGTTAATAAGTGATTATTTTTCAAAAACCGCGCCGCGTGAACCGGAGGTCACGTGCTGTGCATAACGTTTGATATAACCGGTAAGTTCTTTATGTGGTGCCTTCCATTCCGCTTTACGCTTTGCCAGCTCTTCTTCGTCAACGCTTAGTGTGAGCTTACGGTTGGTAATGTCCACATTGATGATATCCCCGTCCTGAATCAGGGCAATTACACCGCCCGCCGCTGCTTCCGGCGAAACGTGGCCGATGGCCGCGCCGCGTGTGGCACCTGAAAAACGTCCGTCTGTAATCAGCGCAACACTTCCGCCAAGACCCATGCCTGCCAGTGAGGAGGTCGGGGCGAGCATTTCTCTCATCCCCGGGCCGCCCTTCGGTCCTTCGTAGCGAATGACTACAACGTCGCCTTCCTTAATCTCCCCGCCGAGGATTGCACTGGAAGCGTCCTCTTCGCAGTCAAAGCAGCGCGCAGGGCCGGTGTGCTGCATCATTTCGGGAGCAACCGCTCCCTGCTTGACCACTGCGCCCTCCGGCGCAATGTTGCCCTTTAGCACAGCGATACCGCCGTCTTTGCGGAATGGATTTTCTACTGTTCTGATGATTTCGCCGTCGGCATTTTTTGCTTTGCCGATTCTTTCGCCGACCGTTCCGCACACGGTGGGAATATCCAGATTAATCAGATTCATCCGCGCCAATTCTTTCATGACCGCGGGAATACCGCCAACCTCGTTCAAATCAGTGATGAACACTTGACTGGCAGGGTTCAGCTTGCAGATTTGCGGCGTACTGTGGCTGATTTTATCAATCGTGTTGATATCAAGCGGCACACCCATCTCATAAGCGATTGCGGTCAGGTGCAGCACTGTGTTGGTGGAACAGCCGAGTGCCATCTCCGTCCGGAGCGCATTCTCAAAGGATTTTTCGGTAATGATATCACTCGGTTTTAGATTATTGCGATATATTTCCATGATTTGCTCGCCGGCCTGTTTGGCAAGCTGAATCCGCTGTGCGTAAACCGCCGGAATACTGCCGTTGCCCGGCAGTGCCATACCCATTGCCTCGGTCAGGCAGTTCATTGAGTTCGCGGTGTACATACCGGAGCAGGAACCACAGCCCGGGCAGGCTGATTTTTCCATCTCACTGAGTTCTTCCAAATCAATTTTTCCCGCAGCGTAGCTGCCAACAGCTTCAAACATTTCGGAAAGACCTAGGCGTGCGCCGTTGTATTTACCCGGCAGCATCGGGCCGCCACTAACAAAGACACTGGGCAGGTTCATTCTGCACGCTGCCATCAGCATCCCCGGCACGACTTTATCACAGTTAGGAATAAACACGACCGCATCAAGCGGATGCGCAGTGAGCATAACCTCGATAGAATCCGCAATTAGTTCGCGGGAGCAAAGCGAATACTTCATTCCCTTGTGGTTCATTGCCAGCCCATCGCATACCCCAATTGTGCTGAACTCAAACGGCACGCCGCCCGCGTTGCGGATTCCGGCTTTTACTGCCTCGCCAATTTCCTTCAGATGCCTGTGTCCCGGGATATAATCACTGGCGGAGTTGACCACTGCGATAAACGGGCGTTTCATTTCGCTTTCGGTTAAGCCGAGTGCGTTCAGCAGCGAGCGCTGCGGCGCTCTGTTTGCTCCGTCTTTCATTAAATCGCTTCTCACGTTTATTCCTCCTAAATTATTACTTCTATATCAATTGATCAAACAATTTTTTGGACGCGGTAAAATACGCATCCTTTCCCTTTTTCCCCTGAACCTGTGAGTCCTTATAAACTCTAAGTGACATACTCAAATCTTCCATGCCGTTCGCAGCATTAGATAGTTTCTTGCAGTCCTTTAAACTGATGCGCATTTTTTCAAAGTCAGCTGCACCGTCTTTGGGCATACTGCCGTCCAGATACGAAAATATTTTGGCTCTTTCCTGCTGGTGTTTAAATGACGCATCGTCTGTAATAAAAATCATACTCTCGCCTATTGATAAATCCGCTGTAAGGCGGGTGTATCCGGCTGCCTGCATATTCGGGTCAACAGCACCGCCGGAGGTATCATCCGCAATTACATAATTAACAACCTGAACAATTACCTTCCCATCGGAATTCAAATCCTCACCGTACTTTGCGATTTCATCTTGCAGCGCTTTGGTCGTTTCATCCGAATAGGCTCTTTGTGAAATCATTGCGATTTGGTAATCCGGCGTTACTTTTGTGGTAAGGTCATGAATGAAAAATCCCACCAGCAAAATTACAGAAAAGGCGATAACCACATGCAGCTTATGGTAATACCAAAAATTCTCCCATTTGGATTTCGTAGTATCGGCTTTCTTTTCAGCGCCGGGCTTGTGGATTTCCTCTTCGCCCTCGTGCAGAAGGTACCTCTCCCTTGCCAATCACAATCACTCCCTTGGTTTCATTGTGGGGAACAGCAGCACATCACGGATTGAGGCGCTGTCAGTCAGGAGCATAACCAAGCGATCGATTCCCATACCCATACCACCGGTCGGCGGCATACCGTATTCCAGCGCGGTCAGAAAGTCCTCATCAATCATGTTGGCTTCCTCGTCACCCGCAGCACGAAGTTCCATCTGGCGCATAAAGCGCTCACGCTGGTCAATCGGGTCGTTCAACTCGGAATAAGCGTTTGCAAGCTCGCGGCGTGTGACGAACAGTTCGAAACGCTCCACCAGTTCAGGACAGTCCTGCTTGCGCTTGGTAAGCGGAGAAACCTCCACCGGATAATCGTAAATAAAGGTTGGCTGTAAAAGATGCTCCTCTACCTTTTCGTCAAATGCGAGCGCCATGATATCGCCCCACTTGTCGGTCTTTTTCGGCACGATGCCAAGCTCCTTTGCAACCTCTTTTGCCTTTTCAGTGTTGCCTTTAAAGGAAAGGAAGTCTACGCCGGCGTATTGCTTAATCGCATCGTTCATTGTAAGGCGCTTAAACGGAACAGCCAAGTCAACCTCCTCGCCCTGATAGGTAATCTTATCAGTGCCGCACGCATTTTGTGCGCAGGCGTTAATCATATTTTCGGTTATCTCCATCATTCCGTTATAATCCGTGTAGGCTTCGTAAAGCTCCACAGTTGTAAACTCCGGATTATGTTTGACATCCATTCCCTCATTGCGGAAAATACGGCCGATTTCATAAACTCTCTCCATACCGCCGACAATCAGCCTCTTTAAGTGCAGTTCAGTGGCAATTCTTAGGTACATGTCGATATCGAGGGTATTGTGATGTGTGATGAACGGCCTTGCAGTCGCGCCGCCCGCAATGGTGTTTAGCACTGGGGTTTCCACCTCAATGTAAGCCCTGTCGTCAAGGAAGTTGCGCATTGTCTTGATGATTTCGCTGCGCTTGATAAAGGTGTTCTTCACCTCGGGATTCACTATTAAATCGATGTAGCGCTGACGGTAGCGCAAATCGGTGTCTTTTAAGCCGTGGAATTTTTCCGGCATAGGAAGGAGTGACTTGGAAAGCAGCTTGATTTCCTTAGCATGAACAGAGATTTCCCCTCTGCGGGTTTTAAAGACGTAACCCTTCACGCTGATGATATCACCGACATCCCAGTAGTTCTTCAAGTCGTTATAGCTGTCCTCGCCGACCTGGTCAATCTTGAGGTAAACCTGCATTCTGCCGCTGCGGTCGTGAACATCCATAAAGCTCGCTTTGCCCATATCACGCCAACTCATCACACGGCCCGCAATACACACGTCGTTATTTTCAAGTTCCTCAAAACGGTCGTGAATTTCCTGCGCGGTAGTGTCGCATGGGCAAGTAGTAATAAAGAAAGGGTCTTTGCCGGCCTGCTGCAGCGCGGTCAGCTTGTCCCTGCGGATTTGCAAAAGTTCGCTGATGTCCTGTTGGGACTCAGTTTCTTCGGTTACTTCGTTTATTTTATCGCTCATTTTTTTCTCTCCTAAGCCTTAATTATTGATTGTAAATTAAAAAAGGGCAGGGTGAACCCGTCACTCCCGCCCCAAAGATTATTTGGATATGGCAAGAACCTCGTACTCCATAATTCCAGCAGGCACTTCAATCTGGACTTTATCGCCGATTTTCGTGTTTAAAAGGGATTTCCCTACCAGTGATTCGTCTGAAATATTGCCATGGAGCGGGTCAACCTCATTGGAACCAACGATTTTATAATTAGCAATGCTGCTGTTGCCAGTAGAGGGATTTGTCACTCTTACTTCCACCTTGGAGCCAATATGAATATTTTCATTGCTAAGTTCATCTTCATCAATGACCTTTACGTTTTTGAGCATAACCTCAATATCCGCAATACGCGCTTCTACAATAGCCTGATCGTTTTTAGCCTCGTCGTATTCGCTGTTTTCGGACAAGTCACCAAAAGAAAGCGCTACTTTAATTTTCTCCGCTACTTCTTTTCTTTTAAAACTTTTTAATTGCTCAAGCTCTTTCTCGAGCTTGTCAAGACCTTCCTTTGTCAAAATAACCTGTTTGACCATATATAATACCACCTTTTCAATGCAACTGTGTTGCACTATCCTAAATTAAATAATAATAAGTACATTATAGTAAAGTAGCGACGTTCTGTCAATCAAATCCGCAGCTTAATTTTATCCAAAAATGGGGATATGCCACTGCATATCCCCGATCAAATTTAATTTGCCGCCGCCGCGCTTGCACTCGATTCCGTTTGGGAAACCCCCGGCACCTGTGCGACCGCCGCTCCCTGCCGAATAAGTGCAGAAATCGCCGCCTGCAGTTGCGAATCCTGATCGTATGTGAGCTGATTGTTGACAAGCAGTGTCTTCTGCAAGGCATTAAGCTTCTTATTCACGTCAACATCAATTCCCTTGCCGTTGAATACATTTCCGTTCAGTGTAAGATAGTTCGCCACGGAAACAATGATTGCCGAACCATCGGAAAGCGGAACGACCTCGTCTTTTGTTCCATAACCTGCCGTCTTTTCGCCAACAAGAAGACCCTTTTTATAGTCTTTGATGTTCGACGCGAAAATCTCCGCAGCACCAAAGCTGCTCTGGTCAACAATCACGCTGATCGGCAGACTCACCTCATTCGCTTTCGAGGCGTACTGCACGGTCGTCTTACCAGATTTATCCCGGTAGCTAACGGTGTTTCCCGCGGGGAGCAGAGTGTCCAGCATCGCTGCCATACCACTGATACTGCCGCCGGAATTACTGCGCAAATCGATTACTATTCCAGCCGCACCTTCCTTGATGCGTGCCGCAAGCGTGGTATTGAACTGTTCCGCGTTGCTGTCCGTGAATTCAGATACTTTTAGGTAAGCCACATTTCCGTTGACCATAGATGAAGTAAGCGTCTGCTCAGCATACTCAGCCCGAGTAACAGTAACGCTGAGGCTTTCGGCCTTTGTCTGAGCCGCACTTGATGAACTGGATGCAGCCTTTCGAAGAATTCCAAGTTTCACCTTTGAACCAGCGATACCGTCGAGTTTATTGAGCGCGTCGCCGTAAGTAATACGCACAATTTCCTTGTCATCAATACTGATAATGGTATCCCCTTTTTTGATCTTGCTTTTTTCCGCCGGTGAATTCGGAATAACCTTGACAACTTCCATGTTGCCGTCATTGTCCTTGACCGTCTTAATTCCTATATCCATACTTTTCGTGTTGTTCCCGCTCAAGTACGCTTTATACTTTTCAGCCGACAGGTACTTCGCCTGCAAATCACCCAGTCCGGCCACGTATCCGGTACAGATACCGTCATTTAGGGTGGATTCATTAATCGTGCCAATATAATCCTGTCTTGCTTTTTGGTCGATTTCACTCAGCTTGGTGTACATCGCCTGGCGTTCGTTTACGTCCGCCACCTTGGAGTTAAAACTATTCATGGCATAAACATAAGTCAGTGATACTGTAATCGCAGCCGTGATGGCAATTAGGGCGATCATTGCACCCCAAGATAGCTTTTTGCTCATATCTTATCTATCATTCCTTATTGTTGGTTTTCATTCAATCTATGACTTGCTGAACCAATTCAATGGATTTTTCGCAACACCGTTTACTCGGATTTCAAAGTGCAGGTGGGGTCCGGTGGAATTGCCGGTACTGCCGACATAAGCAATCACCTGTCCCTTTTTTACAATGGTTCCCGCGCTTACGACAACTCTGCTGCAATGACCGTAAAGCGTGGAATATCCGCCGCCGTGGTCAATTGCCACTACATTTCCGTACCCGCCGTATCCGGTACCGTAGTTGCCCCAGCCACCCTGCATCACCCTGCCGGAATCTGCCGCGACAATCGGTTTGCCGTAAACACCGGCGGAGGCAATATCAATTCCTTTGTGGAATGCGCCCCATCGTGAACCAAACCCACTGGTGATTCTGGTAACGCCCGGCACAGGCCATGCAAAATTTCCTGTGCTTGTGTAACCGCCGCTGCCGCCTGTACCCTTTTGCGACGCGTAATAATCCTTGTACCACTGGTCGATTGCGGCATCGGCCTTTTTACGCTGCTCGGCAAGCTTTGCGTTTTCGGCGTTTGCTGAGGATTCGTTTGCGGCAAGCTCCGCAATCACCGACTGGGTTTCTTTTATCAATGCGTTTAATTCATTCTGCTTTGAATCCATTGCCACCTTTGCAGCGGCAACGCTTTGGCGGTTGGTCTCAATTTCAGTCTTTTCGGTCTTAATGCTTTCCATATCGGTCTTGAGCAAATTAATTAAGTTGGTATCGTGCGTTGTAATTGCTTTTATGGCCTCAGTCTTATCCGCCAAATCCATCACATTTTTCGCACTCATAATGATTTCAAGACTTGACGCCTCACCCGTTAAATACAGCGCGTGCAGCCTTTGCTTTAGCTTCTCATAATTCGAATTAATGCTGACCTGTTTGTTGGCAATTTGTGACTGCTTTTGGGTGATGTCCCCATCAAGCGCGGTAATTTGCTCGCTTAAAACATCAATCTGGCTCTGTACGGTGCTCACCTGCGAGTCCAGCGCGTTTTTATAATCGAGTTTTTTCGCCTTGTCCGCTTTGAGTGTTTTCAGCCGTGCGGCGACTTCTGTCTGCTTTTTCTTTAAATTTGCCTGTTCCTTCTGCAACTGACTCAGACTCTTAGAAGCCGAAGCAGGTAATGTGAATTGAGGAGTCAAAATCATTGTAAATGCTAAAACAACAGCAAGGGCACATTTTAAAAGTTTCTTACCACCCAACAATCTCTCCTCCTTCTTTTTTTAAGTATTTTCCGATAGAAATCACGCCTCCGATTGCACCAAACAGGGTACCGACCAGAATAAACGCAAGCGTAATTTTCCATTCAATAGGCCCGATATCAATCGGGGAAAAGAACGTAATCGACGTAATTGCCAATACCATCTTATCATATATTAGGTTAAGAATCAGGCTCGCGAGCGCACCCGAAACCAGTCCGATAATGACTCCCTCGACAATAAACGGGACGCGGACAAACCAGTTTGTCGCGCCGACAGACTTCATAATGCTGATTTCCATCCGGCGGGAGAACATGGTGACGCGGATGGTATTGGAAATGATGAACAGGGATACCAGACTGAGCAGCAGGATAATCCAGAAGCCCGCCGTTGTAACAAGCTTGTCCAAACTGGTCAGTTTAGTCGCTATCTCGGAATAGTCGTTGATTTTTTCAACCCCGGCAATCTTCTTAATCTGAGCCGCCGTTTCCTTGTATTTTGACAGATCCTTAAAGGATACCTGAAAAGCATCGGGCAGCGGATTATCCTTGCCGGTCATGCCCTGGAGCATTGTGCCGTCCTTGTCACCCAACATTTTCATGTACTTCAGAATCGCGTCATCCTTGGGTACAAACTTGCAGGTATCAATATTGTCGAGCTTTTTAATTCCCTCACCGACTTTAATTGCCGACAAGGTGGGAAGATTTTGCTTCATATATATTGTGACCGAGTTGTTCCCCTCGATCGTCTTCATCGCGGTATTGATATTGAGTGAAAAAAGCACCGCTGCTCCCGTTAAGAGCAGGCACGAAACCAGCACGCCGACCGAAGCAAACGACATGGTTCGGTTGCTCCAAATATTTTTTGTTCCCTCTTTTGTGAGGTATCCCAAACTACTAAGCTTCATCGGGCACCTCCTGAGAGGCGGTGTCCGCCACAACCGCTCCGTCATGAATTTCAACCACTCTGCGGTGAAAATGCTTTACCAGCGAGTGTTCGTGCGTCACCATCAAAATTGTGGTGCCGCGCCTGTTGATTTCATTTAGTAAATCTACAATTTCAAATGATAGCGCCGGGTCAATATTGCCCGTGGGCTCATCGGCAATAATTAATTTCGGGTTGTTAATCAATGCTCTGGCGAGGCCTACCCTCTGCCGTTCACCGCCGGAAAGCTCGCTTGGATGGCACTTTGCCTTATTCTGTAAATTGACAAGGCCAAGGATATACGGAACGCGCTTGCAAATCTCTTTATTCGACGCACCGACAATGTGCATGGCAAACGCCACATTCTCAAACACAGTCATGTTGTCAATCAATCTGAAATCCTGAAACACAATGCCCATCGTGCGGCGTATGTACGGAACATCACGTCTTTTTATCTCGGAAAGCTTGCGGCCATTAACGCTGACCTCTCCCTCGTTCGGTTTTTCCTCACACATAATCAGCTTGAGAAAGGTACTCTTTCCTGCACCGGACGAACCAACGATAAAAACAAACTCGCCTTTGTCTACTTTCAGACTCACATCTTTGAGCGCTTTTGTACCATTGGCATATGTTTTACTCACATTCTGAAATTCTATCAATATAATCGCTCCATTAAATTTTCTTTAAGTGGTTTTTTGTATAACGGCCAATGGAAAATGCAATAAACCAAAGCCCACTGGCATGTTTACATAATACCAATGGGCGTTCAACTTATTATTCTACAAAAGAATCAATTTGTAATTATTTTGTAACATTTGATTCCTTTCCAAATTACCTGTTAAAATTTAACAGGATTGGAGGAAAGATACTTCTTCACCATAAGTGCCACCTTAAATACAATGGCGTCCTCAAATTCACGCAGGTCGAGACCAGTGATTTTTTTAATCTTTTCCAGTCTGTAAACGAGGGTGTTTCTGTGAACAAACAACTTACGGGAAGTTTCGGAAACGTTCAGATTATTCTCAAAAAAGCGCTGAATCGTAAACAATGTTTCGTGGTCAAGGGACTCAATGGAGCCGCGCTTAAAGACCTCTTTTAAGAACATGTCGCACAGCGTGGTCGGCAGCTGATAAATCAAGCGGGCGATACCGAGGTTGTCGTAGCTGACGATTGGTTTTTCGGTGTCGAACACCTTGCCAACCTCCAAAGCCACCTGTGCCTCCTTAAAGGAGCGCGCCAAATCCTTGATTCCGACAACGGTCGTGCCGATACTGACAACACAATGGGTGTAGAATTCACTTGAAAGCGTGTCCACAATCGAAGCGGCGAGCTTTTCAAGATCCTTTGGCTCAATGCCGGCGCGGATTTCTTTGACCAGTGCGATATCGCTCTCATTAATATTGATGATAAAGTCCTTGTTTTTGTCCGGGAACAGGTTTTGCACTACATCGTAAGCCGAGACGTCGGTCTTGCTGGTGATTTTAATTAGCATGCAAACGCGGTTTACATCAGAATTAAAGCGAAGTTCCCTCGCTTTTAAATAAATATCGCCCGGCAAAATATTATCGAGAATAACATTCTTAATAAAGTTGCTGCGGTCATATTTTTCATCATAGTACTGCTTAATGCTGCTCAGTGAAACTGCAAGCAGTGAAGCGTAACGGCCGGCCTCCGGGTCACTTCCGGAAACGAAAACGGCATACTCCGGGCGTGGACGGCTGCCAAAGGATTTGTAGGTATAGCCATTCACCACAAAGTTACTGGGCGTCGCCAAAATCTCCGCCGTGATACTATCATTGACCTCGCCGATGCGTCCAAGTTCACTGCATGCTATAATCACCGAGGTTTCATCGATAACGCCAATGGTTCTGTCAATGGCATCACGCATTTGATGGATAACCCCCTGGAATAATCTGTTTGACATAGCTCTCCCTCACTTTATATAATTTATCTAATCATTCTCACTAATCAGAATACACTACATACATTTTACATAAATTCCGCCCAATTATCAACCTTGTATTTAAGATTAATATAAAAAAATATTAAAATTACGTGTTTTTTACAAAAAATTCATATTTTAAGGCACTTGTTGGCCTTTATAAAAAGGAGCCGTGCCAAAAAGGCACGGCTCCATATGGATACACTTCTTAGTTAAGAATCGTTTTTTCCGTTTCCTTGTCAAACAGATGCAATTTGGCAAGATCCAAAGCAATCTTAATCTTATCACCTGTTTTTGCCGTTGTTGTCGGCTCAACACGAGCTGTAATTGGGTTACCCTCACAGCTAAGGTAAAGGTAAGTCTCAGCGCCCATCAGTTCCGTCACTTCAACGTCGGACTCAACAATGCCGTCGGCAGCCTTTGAAAGGAACTCCGGCTCATCATGAACATCCTCCGGACGAATTCCCAGCACGACTTCCTTGCCAACATAATCCTTCATGCAGCTATCCTTGCTCTTTTCAGCAGGAATCCCAATTTCGTACTTGCCGAACTTGAGGGAGAAGAGGTCACCCTTCTGGGCAACTGTTGCGTCGATAAAGTTCATTTGAGGGGAGCCCATGAAGCCCGCGACAAATTCGTTTACCGGCAAATCATAAAGGTTTTGAGGCGAATCAACCTGCTGCACAAAACCGTCTTTCATTACAACGATACGGTCACCCATCGTCATAGCCTCGGTCTGGTCATGTGTAACATAGATAAAGGTTGTGCCCAGTCTCTTATGCAATTTTGAAATTTCGGTTCTCATTTGTGCGCGCAGTTTTGCGTCCAAATTGGAAAGAGGTTCGTCCAAAAGGAAAACCTTAGGATCACGCACAATTGCACGGCCCAAAGCAACACGCTGGCGCTGGCCGCCGGACAGAGCCTTTGGCTTTCTGTCAAGCAAATGGGAAATGTCAAGAATTCTTGCAGCTTCTTCCACACGGCGCTTAATCTCGTCCTTTGGTACCTTGCGCAATTTAAGGCCAAAAGCCATATTGTCAAAAACAGTCATATGCGGATATAGTGCGTAGTTCTGGAACACCATCGCGATATCGCGGTCCTTAGGGGCAATGTCGTTTGCCAGTTTGTCACCGATGTAAAGCTCACCCTTGGTGATTTCTTCCAAACCTGCGATCATTCTGAGTGTGGTCGATTTACCGCAGCCAGAAGGTCCAACAAGAATTATAAATTCCTTATCAGCAATTTCAAGGTTGAAGTCTGTAACCGCAGTTACACCGCCATCATATACTTTGTAGACATTTTTCAGTGATACATTTGCCATAATAATCCTCCTGAATCATACTATTAATTACCATCGGAGTCCAACAATAAGGATTCTCCTATCTTTCATGAACTAATGATAGCAGATGCATTGGGGTATTAACAGCCCTTTTTTGCCCAAAGTTTAATCGTTCCCTTTATGAAAATCCGATAAAACACAAAAACAAGATTAAAATTTAGTACACATTTTATACTTCGGCTAACAGAAAATGGAATCAATTTCTCCTTTTGTTAGCTCGCGCGACTCACCTAATGCAAGCGTTTCGTCGAGTTGGAGTTCACCGATTTGTACACGTTTGAGTTTTAAAACCTCATTATTCAGAGCCAGAAACATGCGTTTAACCTGATGAAATTTCCCTTCTCGAATTTTAACCAGTACAAGTGGATTTTCACCGTTGGTCAGTACCTTCAGCTCCGCGGGGAGACAGGTCATATCATTCAGCACCACACCGCCTTCAAACTCCGCAATATCCACGGCTGAAACCGGTGCGGCCAAAACCGCCTCATAGCGTTTGAACACATGGCTTTTCGGAGCGAGCATCCGGTGGGCTAACGCCCCATCGTCGGTAATGATGAGCAGTCCCTCGGTATCCTTGTCCAGCCGGCCGGCCGGAAAAAGCCCGCGTCGTTTCAGCGCGGGCGGCAGCAGGTCGACCACAGTCTGCGCCCGTGTATCCCTTGCAGCGGAAAGCACACCGGCGGGTTTGTTCATCATAATGTATATATATTCTTTTATCATTAGTGTTTCGCCGTTTACCATTACCTCGTCTGACTGCGTTTCAACCTTAAAATCGGCCTTTTTCACCACATTGCCGTTTACCGCGACGGCGCCGCGGCGAATCATCACCCCGGCGTCCTTGCGGCTGCCAATGTTTTGTGCAGCCAATATTTTATCGAGCCGTTCTCTGCTCATTTTGCTCACCGCCCCTATCAATATATCAGTATTCTAATCTATATATGTAGATAGGTCAATGTTTTTGGTCAGCTGTCCCCGAAAATTTCTTTAATCGGTTGGCCACGCGTTGGTAGGAATGGCAGAGGAAGCACTCTTCGGCACGGGAGCCTTGCTTGCTGTGGGAGCCTTACTTGCTGCGGAGGAGGATGAACTGAATAGGTTCATGCTGTAATCTGCGCTTTCCTGCTCGCCCTTAAAGCCCGTCATGAAGCCGTCCAGCGCGGCAGTGCTTAAGTCGCCGCCTATTACCTTGTTGTCAAAAACGAGGATGGTGGCGCGGACTTCGGGAATCTGCGGATAATTTGTCACGGCGTAAATCCATTGCCTGCAGGTCTTTCCCGCGTAGGGAGTGAGGTCAAGACCCTGCTCTTTTTGTATGTTATTATAATTTATATATACGTCATTGAATTCCGTGGGAATGACCACGTCCTTGATTTCAACCGGCTCGGTGTTCACCTTCCAGCCAAACTGACTAAAGAAAGAAACGCGCTCCTCGTTGGTAGCGGCGGTAAGGGTATACTTGATTCCCTCGCACTTCGCGCTCGGTTTGGAATTGTGCAATTTTGTCCCGACAATTATTGCAGTTACAATGAGCAAAATTGCCGCCAAAACAATAAATATTTTCTTTTTGCTTGCCTTTACCGAAAATATGAACATATCTCCGCCCCCTTGTAAAGATTAATATGCACATGGGCGGTAAAAAATGCAAAAAAGCAGTCTCCTTTGCGGTGACTGCTTTTTCTTGATTTATAATTATTCGACTGCTTCCGCAGCCTTCGCTTCTTCGATTATTTTTTGGGATACCTGCGGCGGCGCTTCCTCGTACCGGCAGAAATCAAACGTAAACGAGCCTCTGCCCTGTGTAACCTGACGTACAAATGTGCAGAAGTCATGCATCTCCGCCATCGGTACTTCCGCTTCGACGGTCTGTTTCCCATTGTCCGCCGGATTCATTCCCAGAACACGCCCGCGGCGTTTGTTTACCTCGCCCATAATATCGCCCATGTTGGCATCCGGCACGGTGCAGTTTAGTGTACCGATCGGTTCAAGCAATGCAGGGGATGCAATCGGCATACCCGCTTTGTAAGCAATAGCAGCAGCCATTTTAAAGGACATTTCTGATGAATCCACCGGATGGTATGAACCATCGTACAGGGTCGCTCGCAACCCAACTACCGGGTAACCTGCGAGGGGGCCCTTGCTGATGCATTCATGCAGTCCTTTTTCAACCGCCGGGAAGAAGTTCTTCGGCACCGTGCCGCCCACAACACGCTCGGCAAACACAAGTCCGTCGCTGTCGCAGGGTTCAAATTCAACCCATATATCACCGAACTGACCATGTCCACCGGTCTGTTTCTTGTACCTGCCCTGTACCTGCACCTTTTTGCGTATGGTTTCGCGATAAGGAACGCGCGGCTTTTGCAGCGTGACCTCCACTCCGAATTTATTCTTTAATTTAGATATAATGACATCAAGATGCTGTTCACCCAAACCGGAAAGCACCATCTGGTGGGTTTCCGCATTGGTAATAAATTTAATGGTCGGATCCTCGTCCACTAAACGGAAAATCCCCTGCGCAACCTTATCCTCTTCGCCCTTGTTCTTCGGCATCACCGCCATGGAAAGCGTTGGATTGGGGTATGTAATGCCGCTGAGCATTACCTTGCGCGCCGGCGAGCAGAGTGTGTCGCCCGTACCGGTTCCCTGCATCTTCAGAACTGCGCCAATGTCACCCGCGCCAATATAGGGAGTATCCTCCTGCTTTTTGCCGCGCATCATCACCGTCTTGCCAATGCGCTCCATATTGCCCGTGCGCATGTTGACAAGCTGAGAATCGGTTGCAATCTTTCCTGAAATCACTTTAATATAAGAAAGCTTGCCGATAAACGGGTCCGCGATGGTCTTAAACACGATTGCGGCGGTTGCACCGTCCTCATTTACTGAAAGTTCAACGGGGTTTCCGTCAACATCCGAGCCAATTTCGCTGCTCTTGTCCACTGCCGACGGAGCCAGCCAGGTAAGTCCGTCCAGGAATTGCTCCATCCCCCTCATCAACAGCGCGTCACCACAAAATACCGGGCAAATTGTGCCGGACTTCACGCCCTTGCTGACACCGACGATAACCTCCTCCGGAGTAAACTGCTCGCCGGAGAAGTATTTTTCAAACATTTCGTCGCTTGTTTCGGCGACCGCCTCATAAATCGCGGTGCGCAGTCCCTCGAGCCTGGTACCCATGTCCGGCATTTTGACCTCGACAGGTTTCCCGTTTTGGTAATCATAGGCTTTATATTCCAGAATATTAACGTATATGTTGGCCTTGCCGTCTTCAATAAACGGCACCACCACAGGGCAGACTGATGGGCCAAAACTCGCCTTTAAATCTTCAAACACCTTATAAAAGCGTGCACTTTCATCACATAGACCATTTACAAAGAATATCTTCGCAAGGCCGCGCGCGTTTGCCGCGTCAACTGCCTTTTCTGTGCCAACACAAACTCCGCTCTTGCCGGAAACGGCAATTAAAACAGAATCCGCTGCTCGGACTGCCTCGCACAGGCCGCCCTCAAAGTCAAAAAGGCCCGGAGCATCTATCAGATTAATTTTATGATTTTTCCATTCTAGGGGAGCCACCGCAGTGGTCACCGTCGTTTTCCTTCTAATTTCTTCCGGATCAAAATCACAGGTTGTGCTGCCCTCACCGACTTTTCCCAAACGATCGGTCATACCTGATAAGTATAGCATTGCCTCCGCAATACTGGTTTTACCCGAACCACCATGTCCCGCAATTGCAATGTTAAGAATATTTTTTGCATTATACTGTTTCATTATAGATACTCCTTTCAGGGATTGATTGGTACAACCATACAATTGTTCAACCAAATTTACGATAATTATAGCGTATATTTACAATGATTACAATGCCAAAATGTTAAATTTTGCATTTTACGTTCCAATACTCACCTAATAATTTTATTCATATTGCCCTAAACAATATAACCGACACAAATAGACAAATTAAATGCAAAAAAGCCCGCCCGAATAATCGGGCGGACTTTTTCCAGAGAAACGAACTATTTTTAAGCTTTTCCCGCGCAGCCGAGAACCGTGTTGATTTTATGCGCAACCATGTCTTTAATGGCTGTGCGCGCAGGAGCAAGGTATTGTCTTGGGTCAAAATGGCTTGGATTTTCCGCAAAATACTTACGGATGCTTGCTGTCATGGCAAGACGCAGGTCGGAGTCAACATTAATCTTGCAAACAGCCATCTTTGCGGCTTCACGGAGCATTTCTTCCGGAATGCCGATTGCGTCGGGCATTGCTCCGCCAAATTGATTAATCTGACGTACAAACTCAGGGATAACGGAGGATGCGCCGTGCAGAACAATCGGGAAGCCCGGCAGACGGTCGGAAACTTCCTGTAAAATGTCAAGACGGAGTTTTGGGTTTTGGCCAGGCTTAAACTTGTATGCGCCATGGCTTGTCCCGATTGCGATTGCAAGGGAGTCAACGCCCGTACGTGTAACAAAGTCCTGAACCTCTTCCGGGTCGGTAAACTGTGCCTTATCGTCCTCAACCTTAACGTCGTCTTCTACGCCGGCCAGTTTGCCAAGTTCAGCTTCAACGGTTACGTTGTATTTATGTGCATATTCAACAACCCTGCGGGCTTCTTCTACATTTTCCTCATATGACTTTGAGGAGCCGTCGAACATAACGGAAGTAAAGCCGCCGTCGATACAGTCCCTGCAAAGCTCGAAGGATGGGCCGTGGTCAAGGTGCAAAGCAATCGGAACATCTGGGTTCTCTATCACAGCAGCCTCAACAAGCTTTGTGAGGTAGGTGTGGTTGGCGTACTTACGAGCGCCCGCTGAAACCTGAAGAATAACCGGTGCTTTCAGCTCCTGGCAAGCCTCGGTGATTCCCTGGACAATCTCCATATTGTTCACATTGAATGCGCCGACGGCGTATCCTCCGGCATATGCCTTTTTAAACATTTCAGTCGTATTTACTAATGGCATTAATGTTACCCCCTAATTTATTATGTATGCATATTATAACGCATACAGCGTAGAATTTAAAGTTTTATTTGTAATTTTTTTAACAAATGAAATTTGCTATATAAAAATTTAGGCTTTCCTGTATGCCAACCCTATCCCTAAACCCTGCATATCAAAACAACACTTAACCACCTAGGGTTATGTCTTGTTCCTGATACCATTCGAGCGCTCTATAAAATTGTTCAGGCTTAAAATCCGGCCAGTACTCATCAAGCACAAAAAAATCTGCATAGATAGACTGAATTGGTAAAAAACCGCTTAATCTGCGTCTTCCGCCCCATCGGATTATTAAATCCATTCTTGAAATATCTGAAGACGCTATCCCTTTTATAAGGTTGTTACTACTAATCGGATGATCGTTTTTTAAAGAGTAATTTAAATCCCAATTCCAACCGTAATTAACAAGAAAGTTAATTTTCATAAGCCCTTTGCCAAATTTTACTCTTTTGGAATACTGTAAAAGTTCCGGCGGGAATAAGGGCGAATCCGTATTGCCCACAATTAAAAGATCCGCATCTTTATTTGCAAGGGCTTGTACCGCATCCACACAAGCTTTTTGGAATGCCCTTGTTTGTATTGCCGGACGTTTTGTGTTATCGATTGTAAAGCCATAAAAGGTCATCTCGTTTATGCCCAGGTCAAGACACATTTTGTATAACTCAAATCCCGGCTGTATTCCATATTGATATCCGTCCTGTTTTTCGTAGCCATTATTGAGCGCCCATCTTCTATTTCCATCGGGAATAATTCCAATATGTCTGGGTAATCTTTTAAAGCTTGATTGATTCATTTTTATCTCCGATTCAATAAAATACAAACGATTTATATTTAATCATTTAAACAATAGTTTGTATTTTATACGGACTTTTATACCTCAGTACAAAATAGCTTTGGGTTATTTCTGCTGTAATGAAAAATATACTGCTGTGCGATTCCTGCGTACTGCCCAAAGCTTTCCGGTTCCTGGCCGGGGAACAGCGTGCGCATCGCGCGCTTCATCCACACATCCATCGGAAACGCCTCCAAGCGGTGCAGTCCGTAAAGCAGTGTGCAGTCGGCCACCTTTGGCCCCACACCGTGAATGGTCATCAGCTTTGCCCGCGCGTCCGGCAGCGGCATCTCTTTCAGGGCTTGAAGGTCAACCTCCCCGTCCGCTACTTTTTGCGCCGCGCTGAGAATATATTTCGCCCGGAAACCGGAGCGGATATCCGCAAGGTCGTCTTCGCGCAGCACCGCTAATTTTTTTGCCTCGGGAAACGAAAAGCACCCACCGCCAATGTCCTCGCCGAACAACCCGCAAAGCTTCGCCACAATCCCCTTAATCCGGGGAATGTTGTTATTCTGCGAGATAATAAACGAGCACAGCGCTTCCCACGGCTCCTGATTCAAAATCCGCATTCCGGGCGCGAACTTCGCCGCTTCGGCAAGCGTTTCGTCACTCGCAGATAAATCTGTTCGAATTTGGTCATAATTGAGCTGTACATCGAAATAATTGCTCCAAAGTTCGTCCTTTAGCACTTGTTGCCTGTTTTCTTCAGAAATATTTAAAATACGACCGAAAGCGACGCCTGTGTACGAGCCGTCTGCCTGCCGGTTCCAGCGAAAACACTGCCCACAGTCCAGCGTTTCCGCCAAATCGAAGCTGTCCGTCTGATTCATCATAGCCCTTGTTCTCCCCTGTTAAAATAAACGCTCTTGGGCACGCTATCGTCGGCTCATGTAACGATTTTACAAAACCTTGGCGCACCCGATTTGTGCTTTTATTATAGCATAGAATCGTAAAGGTTAAAATACTGATTGTTTTGAAACATTTGGATATAAGTTTACATAAATGCTTATACATTTGATATGCATAATTCTAAAAACGGGATGTTTCGGGTACTTATCAACATATTCAACCGAGTTTTCAACAGTGAAAGCAAAGTATTCCACGGTGTTATGTAAACTTTTGCAAATACTGACCGTATAAACGGCTATGCACTGGGCATTAAGCGTATGTATATTCTAATAAATAATTATATTTTAAAACCATTTATCCAACAAAACAACTGTCCGTTTAATTGCAGCCCCTCATGGGGGCTCAAAACCTCATAAAAACGGGCTTGTCCACCGTCCATAGTTAATGTTTGGTGGAGTATTCCACATACATTAAATGTTGATAACCCGCACACTATGTATTACAGCTAACGTGCGGGTTGTTTTTTATTTTATTTTGCCTTCGGATATAACAACCTGTTTGTCATGAATCTTATAAGTTCCGCTTTGCACATAGGTAAGCGTCGGTACCTGCACATAATGTTTCCATCCGCGGCCCTCCAACTTGGTTTTTGCCACACCGAGCCGGTTGCCCCTTGCTTCAATCACTTCTCCCCCGCCGATATAAATTCCAACATGGCCGTCCTTCTGAACGGCAAGTCCCGGTGTATCCGGCATCACCGAAATGTCGCCCTTGACGGCGGCAATGTCAAAAAGGCCGTTCGCATTGCAGTCCGGCATTGAATTTTGATTCTTTTGGGAAATTTCCCCTGTTGATTCGTCCATCCATGAATATGCTTTTATCAATCCGATACAATCAAATCCCGGCCGTCCGCCAAAGTTGATAAAGATGGACGCAACCTCCGATTTTGTCAGATTGGCCCTTGCGTTCCCCACAAACCGACGTTGCTGCTGCTGCAAAAGGGGAGTATTTATTGTCTGTCCCACCGTGCCAAAAACATAGCCGCTCTTGCAGCTAAGCGCGTTCCACGCGAAGTTCACAAGACCAATATTTGTTTTTGCCCCGTTTCCCACATCCAGATTTCTTCGCAAAGCATTAACTGAATCAATATAACCGATGGCTAAGGTGTTTGAAAGGGTAAGCATATCCCGACGCTGCACCGCATCAATCGTAAGCCCAAACCCATCCTGTATCCGATTAAAGATTTCTTCTGAATCCGTGATAGCCGCAGCCTGTTCCGCCGTATTTTCATAGAAGCAGGCAATCAGGCGTTTTTTCAGTTCGTCATTGTTTTGATATTTCCAATTGTCAAACAGTGTGATATACGCCGCGTAGAGCAGCCTTGTGTTTAATTGTTCCCCCTGTGCAAGCTGTTCATTCATTGGTGTAACGAGCGGTTCAAATTCCACCGACACCGTTTCGAGTGCGTACTCCTGTAAATTGCGGGCGGTGCAGCTTTTTGCCCACGCCACAATCAAAATCAGGCACAAAAGCAATGCACCCAATGCACCCCAAAAGTGTTTTTGGGTGATAATTCGTAAAATGCTTCTTTTCGTAGCTGTTCTCATTTTACTTCCCCCTGCCGTTCTGGGGGTTGTGTTCACCCCAGCTATTACATCTTTATATTCAAGATGTAGTAATAGTATGTAAAGCTTTTAATCATGAGTTTTTAATTCGCAGGAATTAATCTAAAAAATCGCCTTTTTCCCCACCTTTCTCCTTTAAAGTCAAAATAATATTGACGCGTATGAATATAACTGCTACAATAAAAATTGTATAATTATTTTTAAATTCAAGTTGTTGCGCAGGGTGTATTTCCTTGGGTATTTCTTTTGTTTGGCAGACCATGCGCAGAATTGAAAAGATAAATATTTAGGCAGTGCATACTGTGTATAAAAATACAGAAGGCCGCTTTTAAGCGGGACTGTTTAAAAGCGTTAGAATCGCTTACAATATACACAAAACCCGCAGCAGCGGTCTGGCGGCCTAATGTACAGCTTGCAAAATATGGCATAATAAGGGAGTTAAGAAATAGATGAATGAAGAAAACAACCAGCGCGGCGAAGATATCATCGCCGGCAGAAATGCAGTTAACGAAGCTTTGCGCAGCGGCCGCACAATCGACAGCCTTTATGTTGTCCGCGGCTCGGCACACACCGGCAGCCTCAGTGCTTTAATTGCCAAGGCAAAGGACAAGGACATCGCAATCAAAGAGGCCGACAGCAAAAAACTGGATTTCATGTGCGGCAATGCAAATCATCAGGGTGTGGTCGCCGTGGCCGCAGTCAAGGAATATGCAACCATTGACGATATTTTTGAGCTTGCAAAAGAAAGAAACGAACCGCCGTTTATTATTGTAGCGGACGAACTTGAGGATCCCCACAACCTCGGTGCCGTTTTAAGAGTGGCCGAGTGCGCGGGCGCGCACGGCATTATTATCCCGAAACGCCGCGCGGTTGGACTAACCTATGCGGTCGGCAAAGCGAGCGCAGGCGCAGTTGAATATGTTCCGGTTGCAAGGGTAACCAACATCACCGCCGCCATCGACGAATTAAAGAAACGCGGTGTGTGGATTTATGGTGCGGATATGGATGGCCAAAACTGGTGCAGCGTCGATTATTCCGGCCCCGCGGCTGTTGTAATCGGCTCCGAGGGCTCCGGTGTGGGCCGCCTTGTAAAAGAAAAATGTGACTTTGTCATATCTCTGCCAATGAAGGGCAAAATAAATTCGCTTAATGCTTCGGTTGCCTGCGGCATTATCTGTTATGAAATCGCACGTCAGCGCAGCGGTATTAAGACAAAATAATACGGGAGCGGATATTTATGGGCGATAACAAAAAAGCTCCGCGCGACCATTTTTCATTAGACGAGATATTAGCGGAAGCACGCACCTTGGAATCGAAAAATCAGAAGCCTGCGCCCGTCCAAAATGCAGCAAAGGCTGAGCACAACACGGTGCCAAACTCCGCAAGAGAAGTTAGTCTGCAAACATCCAATGTCACGCCGGATAAAAAGGAAAGGGCTCCATCCCTTTTTAAACGCCGCAGGCGCAGGATGGAAATCCCCGAACTGGAAGAAGATATTTACTATGGCCTTCAGTTAAAGACACTGGAGGATTACGAAAAGACGATTCAAGTTGATACGAAAAAAACAAAGAAAGCAGAGAGTGACTCTGTTTTCTCCTATTTGTTTACGGAAACAGATGATAATTCTGTTGACAACGAAATTTCCAAACAGTTTGAGCGCCTGCACAACGAGCGCAAGCTTCGCGTGGAAAAAATCATGCAGCAGACAGGTATGAATTCGGACGAAATTTTTTCTATGTATCAAAATAACAATTCTGCATCAAAACCCAATACCCCAGCTGTTTCCCCGGCTGTTTTCCCGGCTGCTCAACCCGTAAACCCTCCCGACCCGGAGGAAGAGCCGGTTACCGAACCGCAGCAGCCACCGGGCGCACCGCCCGCGCCTGTGCCAAATCCAGGCCCCTCGCCTGCACCCAGGCCCGAAATTGAACCGGGTCCCCCGCTCAAGCCGGAAATTCGTGAGCCAATCACCGAACCGGCGTTTCAGCCCGCTCCTGCGCCGCTGACTACGCCGATGCAGCCCGATTCGGTTCCCGAAATCAGATATCAAGCTGATGATGAGCCGGTAAAGGAACCGATTCGTACCCCTCAGGTAAAAGAGGAACTGCCTCCCTCACCCCCTGTGAGGGAACCGCAGACAAGACCAGCACCGCAGTCGGTAAGAAACGCCTCGCAGAGTTATCGCGCAGCTTCCGGCATTCCCATTCATATGATTCCCCTAAATGATTGTATGGAACTTCTTTCCAATGCGGCGCAAGGCTATCCGCCGTCAAAGCCGAAACTGCCACCCGAGCCCATTCCAATTTCTAAGACAGCAACGGAACCGGTCAGCGGAATTATTGAAGATACAACGGTAGAGCAGGAAGCAAATGCCCCGGTTTTCAGTGAGCAGACCATCGAGTTTAAAGCCATTAGATCCGACAAACCGGACGCGTCGGCGGCAGTCAAACCGATCCCCTTCCCCGAACCGGTCATACCGGCGCAGGAGTTGGAAGAAGAAAATCCGTTTGAAGCGCAAAATCAGCCTGCTGAAAAACCTGCCAAAAGGAAGCGTTTCCACCTTTTCGGCAACGAGGAGGAAGACAATGATACCAGTGATAATCTTCCCGGCGAGCAGGAGGAACTGGACGATTATTCCAGTCCAAGCGACGCACCGTCGATTTTCCACGAACTGGGCTGTAACATCCGAACCTTATATCTGCGGCTTGCCGTAACGGGAATCAGCATGATATTACTTCTGGTTTTGGGACTTTTAGGCGAGT
Source organism: uncultured Caproiciproducens sp. (assembly GCA_964517505.1). Classification (GTDB taxonomy): domain Bacteria; phylum Bacillota; class Clostridia; order Oscillospirales; family Acutalibacteraceae; genus Caproiciproducens. The sequence continues at coordinate 553,008 of CAZFED010000001.1, forward strand.
GTTCAGGGATACTGCCGCAGGCGATTCAAGTCACCTTAACCAGCCAAGCCTATTTAATCCTTAATCTTATATTTTTATCGCTTGCAAGTGTTTTTTGTGGGATTACCATATTAAATGGCATCAAGGCCATGTTTACGTTTCAGGCAAACGCGGACAGCGCCGTAGCCGTAGCAGATGTTGCCGCAATTGTCCAAAGTGTGGCGCTGATGTTTTCGCAGGAAAGCGTACAGAGTGCAAAACTCCATCTTTATTCCGTGCTTGTCGTGCTGGCTTTATTTTTAAATACGATCGGAAAACTCAGCATGGTTAAACGGATTAACAGGAATTTTCGCTTTGTCGCCGCACCCGACCAAAAACAGGCCGTACAGCTTTTTGATGACCACAACACCGCTCTGCAAATGGCCGGCGGATGCGTCATGGACGCCCCAGTCATCGCATTTCAGACAAAGGCCTCTTTTTTAAAGCACTTTCTCCGCCTTTCCTATGAGCCGGACCCGAGCGACCAGTCCTCCCAAGCCTCGGCGCCCATCGGCTTTATATTATCGCTTATATTATGTATTGTAACGCTTGTTTTATCGAAGGATGTATTCAGCGCACTGACTGCCTTTGCAGCGGGAGCTTGTGTCTGCGTTCCGTTTGTCAACATGCTCAGCGTAAATCTTCCGGTAAACCGCGTGAGTAAAATTGCCGCACGCTGCGGCGCAATGATTGTCGGCTATCCGGCAATTGAGCACTTCAGTTCCACCAACGCCGTAATTGTGGACGCAAAGGATTTGTTCCCCAAAGGCACTGTCGTCTTAAATGGGATTAAGACCTTCGCCGGTCAGCGCATTGACGATGCTATTGTTGATGCGACGGCGCTGATGTGTGCGGTCGGAGGGCCGCTGAGCGATTTGTTTGACCAGATCATCAAGAGTCGCCGCGACATGCTTCCCAAAATCGACAATGCTGTTTACGAGGATGAAAAGGGCGTCGCAGGATGGGTTTCCGACCGAAGAATCCTTGTTGGCAATCGGGAGCTTATGGAAGCGCACCAAATTGAGCCGCCGTCGCGTGACTATGAGGAGAAATACATACATGGGGGCAAAAAGATTGTCTATCTGGCTTCCGGCGGCGACCTTGTCGCCATGTTCATTGTATCCTATAATTCCGACCGCCGCAGAGCGATGGAATTAAGGCGTATGGAGAACAACGGAATCAGCCTGATTGTACGAACCTGTGACCCCAATATTACCCCGCACTTTCTGACAGAATGCTTCCGCCTTGACGAGCATTCCGTACGGGTTCTACCCGAGCGCCTCGGAAGCGTCTATACCGGCATTACGTCGGCCCCGCAGGAACGCACTCCTGCACTGATGGCAACAAAGGGCCGTTCCACTGCCATGATGCGCCTGCTGACCGCGTGTGTGCGGCAGCGAAGCAATATTTCCATTGCCGTCGCACTACAAAACGTGGCCGTTGTTCTCGGTTTTCTTCTGGTTGCATTTTTGACCTGCTACTCCGGCCTGCAACAGCTCACCACAACTGCGCTGTTCATTTACGAGCTGTTCTGGATCGCCGCAATTCTGCTTGCCCCAAGGATTCGCAAACCTTAACTACATTAAGAATCGTGAGAAAATATAAATGAATAAATCCCTTTTAAAACGAATTGCAATGATGTGTGTTGGTGTGTTCATTATGGGATTTGCCATCTCACTCTCCGTATATGCCAGCTTAGGCACCGACCCCTGCACCTGTTTAAACTTAGGGGTTTCCGGCAAAATTGGCATGAGCTTCGGTACATGGCAGTTGCTGATGAACAGCACAATTCTGGTCTTCACTTTCGTGTTTTCCCGTCATCTGATTGGAATCGGTACAATTGTCAATATGGTTTCAATTGGTTTTTTAGTTGATTTTTTTAATGGTATTTATGCCCATATTCTGCCCAGTGAACCCACCATCCTGCTGCGGATTCTTTTCATGCTGTGCAGCGTTGTAATCTTAGCTTTTACTGCCGCACTCTACATCTATCCGCAGCTCGGCGTTTCCCCCTATGACAGCATCGGTTTTATTTTAGCCGATCGTACCCACATTGAGTTCCGCTGGTGCCGTATCTTCTACGACGTGCTCGCCGTGCTGATTGGCTACTTGTGCGGCAGTGTCGTTGGTGTGGGCACCGTCATCACCGCGTTTTGTATGGGTCCCCTCATCAAGTATTTCAGCGACCTGATACAAAGAAAATTCCCCCTGCAATTCGATTGAATTTTTTATGGACTCCGCACTTAAATGCAAAAAAGACGTTCCCATGTGGAACGTCTTTTTTGTTCGTATTATTTTACTATCTCAAATTCCTGGATACCCATACACCCAGGGGCAATTTCATATTTAGCGAAGACAATTACAACATTCCCCGCTGGATTAATGTAAAACTTCTGCTTACTGTCAATACCGGAAAATCCTTCGTCCCCATCAAAGAATATCTGATCGGCATCTTTCGCCGTACGCTCTTTTATCTGTTTGCGTACACTGTCGTCCACAAGCTGCTTGTAATCATTTCCCAGCATGTCTGTGAGCGTCAGTTCTTTGCCGCTGCTTAAATCGATATTGTAAAAGGTCTGGTCGGTATAAGCGTTGGCCTGTGTTTCGGTTGTGTTAAGTACAAAAGAGAGCGTTTTTTCATTGCTGCATTTGATTTCATAATTCACATCAATTATTGCAGGCATAAAATCATCGGGGTTACCCCCCGTTTGCACAAAGGCCTTCTTGTCCTCCTCCGTGCGTTTTTCCCCCTCTGCAACAGCCGCCTTGACTTTCGCATTGATTTCTTTGTTGATGCGTTCTTCAAGCGCAGCGTTGCCGGTATTGGCAACTTGCGGCTGCTTGACGCTGATTTGCCTTGTGGTATCCTCAATCGAATACTGCCTGAACGTGAACACGCTCGCCAAATTTCCAAGGACGGGAATGGTAGAAATGCTTTGTGCAAACACACTGCTGCAATTCAACATCGCCACAAACATGACACAAACCGAGGCCGCCGTGCAAAGCGCAACTTTGTACCAATGCACCTTTTTTTTGTTAACTCTGTCAAAGCTGGAACTTACAATCCCCTCCAACTGGGGCGGTGCCTTAATAGACTGATAAATCTTTTTTGCGTCTTCCAGTTTTTTCAACTGAATCACTCCTCACCAATTAAATTTTTCAACAGTTCTAATCCCTTATAAAGCCGTGACTTCACCGTACTGATATTTGTTTGGGTAATATGTGCGATTTCCTCCAGCTTCATATCTTCAAAATATTTTAAAATTATAACTGTTCTAATTTTTGGTTCCAGAGTCTGCATCGCGTTAAGTATATCAAGCGACTCCGCAACATTTTCACAATTATCAGGTGTGGCCTGCTCCACCGGAAAGTCCTCGACAATCACCAGTTTCTTGTTGCGTCGCAAATATGTAAGGCCTTCATTGACTAAAATTCGGTAAAACCATGTTTTTAAATACGCGGTTTCCTTCAGTGAATCAATTTTATCAATCGCCTTTAATATTGCTTCCTGCACCACATCCAGTGCCGCATCGGAATTTTTGGTGTAGCTGAATGCCAACCGGTAAAAAACTTGCTGATTCGTCTCGACATATTCTTTTAAGGCCTCAATTTTATCCTGCAACGCGATGTGCCCCCAAATCATTTAATAAAGCTGTCGATTATCTTTTGCGCGTTATTATTGTCATCTGATACACACAGAATAACGTATTTACCCTTTGTTACCAAAACAGGGGATTTCAGTTTTGCCATCTCCTTGGGCTGATAGTCCTCAAATCCAGTTTTCTGATCCTCTATCCTCTGTTGAGCAGCCGTCTTCACAGTTGCGGCGGCGGCCTCGTCCTTTGCCTCAAATGCTGCCACTTCCTCGGCAGTTGCGCCGGTACTCTCATAAACCTTCAGTTTCGTCACAGTATCATTTTCCAGTCCGTACAGCTTGAGCGCAGTCTTATCTTCAATGGGTGACATTTGGTCGGAAAATTGAATGGTGGACACCAACTTATCCGCAACCGCGGCCGTATCCATGGTTGTGACGGTATTTTTAGCGCAACCGGCGGTAAACATAAGTGTGGCCGCCAATATACATGTGACTAATTTTTTCATTTTCTTTTTCTCCCTGTTTCTCTCAGCTATGGGTGTGAGCCTTTAGATACTCACACCATTTTTTGCAGTAATCACTGTTCAGATGTATGCCGTCTACCGAAGCGTTTTCGGGCAGATTGCCCTTCTCGTCCGAAACAGCCTTGTTGACCTCTAGAAAATGCACTTCTTTTTTTTCGGCCATTTTCTTTAGTTCCCTGTTATAGTAATCAATTTGTTTATTGTTGTACACTTTATCTGATGCAGACTTTTTCGCGGTAACCGGCAGAATCGACTGTACGTAAATCTCTGCCTTGGACTGATCCTTTTTAATTTGGTCTATCGCCTTACCATAGTCCTGAAAAAAGGTTTCAGAACTGCTCCAGCCAAGTTCATTGACGCCCAGCATGATATACACCTTGCCGTACTTCTTCTGCTTGAGCGCCTGCATCACGGTCACCTTACTGCCATTTAAAGTAATTGCCGGCTTTGTAAAAATCGTGTTAACCATCAGCCCTTTTACAGCATAATAGGTGGCACCGCTCAACCCGTCGTAATTGCGCAGCCCCTCGGTTCGGCTGTCGCCGATAAACACCGCGTCATCAAAATATCCTGCCGGCACGTTCGGCTTCTCCTGCGCGCTGACCGTTGGTTCAGCGGGACTGGAGTGAACTGTCTGCACGCTGCTTAATACCGGCGTAGGAGCAGAACTGGATGCCTGCGTGCTGCTTTCGCTTGTGTACGATTCAGCCTGACTTTGACTGGGCGCCGCGGGCCGTGACATGAGTTGGTTGATTTCCTTTACGGCTGCCGACGTACCCAACCCAAGCAAATAAAGGGATCCAACCAGGACAGCGCAAATAACTGCCCTGCGAATAATCAACTTTGTTCTTCTTCCTCTACGCATTGCAGTCCACTCCATTTCGTTTTATATATGTTAGATGCGTGAACTCCTCAAAAAGTTTATTCTTTTTCAATTATTTTTTGAAAACTTAGGCTAAATATACTTTAGACCCAAATTTAACCAAACATTAAAAATGGAGTGTGGCACAACGCCACACCCCAATAAAAAACAATTGGAACTTATTTGTCGGATTCGTAAACCGCAACAGCACAAGCTACCGTAGCGCCAACCATCGGGTTATTGCCCATACCGATGAGGCCCATCATTTCAACGTGTGCAGGGACAGAGGAAGAACCGGCAAACTGAGCGTCACCGTGCATACGACCCATGGAATCGGTTAGTCCGTAGGAAGCAGGGCCAGCGCCCATGTTGTCTGGATGCAGGGTACGGCCTGTGCCGCCGCCGCTTGCAACAGAGAAGTACTTCTTGCCGTTTTCGTTTGCCCACTTTTTGTAGGTACCGGCGACAAGGTGCTGGAATCTGGTCGGGTTGGTCGAGTTACCGGTGATGGAAACGTCAACGCCCTCATGCTGCATGATTGCAACGCCCTCGCGTACATCGTTCGCGCCGAAGCATCTTACAGCGGCACGTTCGCCCACGGAGAAGGCTCTCTCTTCAACAATATTCAATTCATCATTGAAAAAGTCAAAATCGGTCTTTACATAGGTAAAACCGTTGATTCTTGAAATAATATATGCGGCGTCCTTGCCAAGACCGTTCAGGATAATCCGGAGCGGCTCCTTGCGGGCACGGTTCGCAGTGCGGGCAATACCGATTGCGCCTTCTGCGGCTGCGAAGGATTCGTGGCCTGCTAAGAAAGCAAAGCACTTCGTTTCATCACGCAGAAGCATTGCACCAAGGTTGCCGTGGCCAAGGCCGACTTTTCTCTGTTCAGCAACAGAGCCGGGTATGCAGAAAGCTTCAAGGCCGATGCCGATTTTCTCAGCAGCTTCGGCAGCGGACTTTACGCCCGTCTTGACTCCTATCGCGCAGCCGAGGGTATAGGCCCAAGTTGCGTTTTCAAATGCGATTGGCTGTACGCCTTTTATAATTTTATCAACATCAATGCCTTTGGAAAGGCAAAGGTCGCGAGCGTCTTCGAGACTGGCAAGGCCATACTCGGCAAGACACTTCTCTATTTTGGCCATTCTTCTTTCTTTGCCTTCAAATTGTACATCGTTAGCCATATAGTTTAGTCCTCCTTTTATGGTCTTTATTATTCTTCACGCGGGTCAATGTATTTTGCCGCGTTGTCAAAACGGCCGTATTGGCCGATATTCTTCTTGTAAGCTTCGTCAGGACTTACGCCGTGACGGATATCTTCAAGCATCTTGCCGACCTTAACGAATTGATAGCCGATGACTTCGTTGTTATCGTCAAGAGCGGTTTTCAAAACATAGCCCTCTGCCATTTCCATGTAACGCACGCCCTTAAGGCCGGTGCTGTACATTGTACCAACCTGTGAACGCAGACCCTTGCCCAAGTCCTCAAGTCCGGCACCAATCGGAAGACCACCCTCGGAAAAGGCTGTTTGGCTGCGGCCGTAAGCCAGCTGCTTAAAGATTTCTCTCATAGCAACATTAATTGCATCGCAAACCAAGTCGGTGTTAAGGCACTCAAGAAGTGTCTTGCCCGGCAGAATTTCAGCAGCCATAGCTGCGGAGTGGGTCATGCCGGAACAGCCGATGGTCTCGACAAGAGCCTCCTGCACAATACCCTCTTTTACATTAAGAGTAAGCTTGCAGGCGCCCTGCTGAGGTGCACACCAGCCTATGCCATGGCTCAGGCCGGAAATGTCTTTAATTTCATAGGATTTAACCCATTTTCCTTCTTCGGGGATGGGTGCCGGCCCGTGTTTCGGACCCTTGGTTACAGTACACATTCTTTCCACTTCTGGGGAATAATTCATATCGGTACTCCTTTCGGTTTCAGTATCCTTTGGTTTAACCAACATACGTGTTTATTATAAAGCATCTCGGTACTTTTAGCAATAGTATCATGTCCGATAATTAAAAATTTAACAGTGTATACGGCATTTTTCTCCCACATGATAAAAGGCTTCTCAAATCCGTCAATCTTATACAATATATTCCAATATAACATTATTCTTGCACAAACGTTAAAAACATGATATTATAATTGGAAGAATATTCATTGATTGCTTGAGGAGGTTATCATAATGGAAGAACAGAACAATGCGTACCAACCCCAGCCTTACCAAAACCCGTCGGCGCTTGTGGACACCTCGCCCCTGTCAATCGGCAATTACCTTGTCATGATGATTGTGGGTGCAATTCCGCTTGTGGGTCTGGTTATGATGTTAATTTGGGCGTTCAGCGGCAACACCAACAAGAACAAACAGAATTACGCACGCGCCTTACTGATTATGATGTTAATCGGCGTTGTGCTCAGCGCTATTTTCGGTGCAAGCATTTTGGCCGCGGCTGCATCACTCGGAGGTCGTTACTAATTTCCCAGCTCAACGGCGGACATATGTCCGCCGTTTTTTTATGCCTCTCCGCATTTTTTGGCACCCGCAAAACGGGCCAATATTCACGAATTATTCTTTCTTTTTAGATTATCCTATGATATAATATTTTTTATATGTAGATTATTATACTTAAATATATTTTGAGGTGACTGATATGAGCAATGTTCTGGCTGCCTTTTTTGGCAATTACAGCAAGCGTGAGCTGAAGCGCATCCAGCCGATGTGCGACGCCGTACTCGCTTTAGAGGACAAGTACAAAAACATGTCCGACGATGAGCTAAAGGCGCAAACACCCGCTTTAAAAGCGCGCCTTTCAAACGGAGAAAGTCTGGACGACATCCTGTCCGACGCTTTTGCGGTCTGCCGCGAGGCTTCCGCCCGTGTTTTGGAAATGCGCCACTTCCCTATGCAAATTGTGGGCGGCATCGTTCTTCATCAGGGCCGTATCAGTGAGATGAAGACCGGCGAGGGCAAAACGCTCGTCGCAACTTTGCCGGCTTACTTAAATGCACTTTCCGGCAAAGGCGTTCACATTGTTACTGTCAATGACTACCTTGCACGCCGTGACTCCGAGTGGATGGGCAAGATTTATCGCTTTCTCGGTTTGACCGTTGGCTTAATCGTACATGATTTGGAAAACGATGAGCGCAAAAAAGCGTATAACGCTGATATTACTTACGGCACGAACAATGAGTTCGGTTTTGATTATCTGCGCGACAACATGGTTATCTATCAGGAAAACAAGGTGCAGCGCAGCCACAACTATGCAATCGTGGATGAGGTGGACTCCATCCTCATCGATGAAGCGAGAACTCCGTTAATCATCTCCGGTCAGGGTGACAAGTCGACCGACCTGTATAATATTGCCGACCATTTTGCCAAAACCTTAAAGATGATCAAGGTTGCGGAACTGAACGATAAAGAGGATAACGACGAGCTTTACAAGGATGCCGACTATATTGTGGATGAAAAGGCCAAGACCGCCACATTGACTCCGTCCGGCGTAAAAAAGGCCGAAGCATTCTTCAAAATTGACAATTTGACCGATGCCGACAACATCACGATACAGCACCACGTCAATCAAGCTATCAAAGCACGCGGGGTAATGCAGAGTGATATCGACTATGTCGTCAAAGACGGCGAAGTCATCATTGTGGACGAGTTCACAGGCCGCTTAATGTACGGCCGCCGCTACAACGAGGGCCTGCATCAGGCAATCGAGGCAAAAGAGGGCGTTACGGTTGCCCACGAGAGCAAAACACTCGCCACCATCACCTTCCAGAATTATTTCAGATTATACGATAAATTATCCGGTATGACCGGTACTGCCATGACCGAAGAGGACGAGTTCCGCGAGATTTACAAGCTCGACGTTATCGAAGTCCCGACAAACAAGCCAATGGTTCGTCAGGATTTGCCCGATATTGTCTATAAAACGGAAAAAGCAAAATTTGATGCCGTTATCAATGATATTATTGAACATCATGAAAAGGGCCAGCCTGTTCTGGTCGGCACCATTTCCATTGAGAAATCGGAGGAATTGAGCGCCTTACTGCACCGCCGCGGTGTAAAGCATGAGGTTTTAAACGCGAAATACCATGAGAAGGAAGCCGAAATCGTCGCACAGGCGGGTCATAAAAATGCTGTCACGATTGCAACCAACATGGCCGGTCGTGGTACCGATATCGTTCTCGGCGGTAACAGCGAATATATGGCAAAATCCGAAATGCGCCGTCTGCAATTTACAGAGGAGCAAATCAGCGAATCCACCGCCTACTCCGAAACGGCGGACGCGGAAATTCTGAATGCACGCAAGACCTTTGCGGAACTTGACGAAAAATACAAGGTACAGATAAAAAAAGAAGCCGAGGACGTAAAAGCTGCCGGCGGACTTTACATTATTGGTACGGAGCGCCATGAATCCCGCCGTATCGACAATCAGCTGCGCGGCCGTTCCGGCCGTCAGGGCGACCCCGGTATGAGCCGCTTCTACATCTCGCTGGAGGACGATTTAATGCGTCTGTTCGGCGGTGAGCGTATCAACAACCTTATGGATCGCCTTAACGTGGACGAAGATACGCCGATTGAAAACAAAATGCTCAGCAATACAATCGAAAGCGCCCAACGCAAGATTGAGGGACGTAACTTCGGTATTCGTAAAAATGTTCTCCAGTTTGACGACGTAATGAGCCGTCAGCGTGAAATCATCTATGGTCAGCGCGACCAGGTGTTAAGCGGCGAGAACATTAAGGATCAGATTATAAAAATGATTGAGCAGGCAGTCGAGGCTCAGGTCAAGCAATTCCTGCCTGAAACAGCGCTGCATGATGACTGGAACTATAAAGGCCTGCGCGACCATTATATGGGCTGGCTTTTAGAGCCGGGAGATTTGGTTTACACAAAGGATGAAATCGAGCAGCTGGAACCGGATTATGTTAAGGACCAGTTGATTGAAAAAGCAAAGGCGCTGTATGAAGCGCGGGAAGCCAATTTTGGCGAAGACATCGCCCGTGAGCTTGAGCGCGTGGTTCTTCTGAAGAATGTTGACTCAGAGTGGATGGATCACATTGACGCAATGGAAGAACTGCAAAAGGGTATCCGCCTACGCGCATACGGCCAGCACGATCCGGTTGTCGAGTACCGTTTAGAGGGCTTCGACATGTTCGACCAGATGATTGCGACCATCCGCGAGAATACTGCCCGCATGATGCTCACCGTACAGCTTCGTTCCTCCGAGGAGCCTAAGCGTGAACAAGTGGCCACGCCAACCACAACCAGTGCTGACGGAACCGACGTGAACCGCACCGTACGCAAGGGTAAAAAGCCGGGGCGCAACGACCTGTGCCCATGCGGCAGCGGCAAAAAGTACAAGAAGTGCTGCGGCAAAGACGAATAAGACTTTATAAATAACCACAAAAAATCCATCGGCCGGCTGGCTGATGGATTTTTCTTTATGCTGTTCTTATTCTGTTTTCCCCCGAACAGCGGTAATCGATTTTACTAAATCACAGACATAGTTACTGCCGCGGCTGATTAAAACTCCCGTCAGTACGCTGCCAAGGTACGGGATAAATGTTTCAAGCCCCACCAAGGCAAAGATATCAACTCCATAGGCAACCGCAACAAATACACCAATTAAAATGGAAATCAGAAGCTCCCATTTAAATTCTCCCTTTACAAAAAACTCCTTTGTATAGGTAATTATACCCTCTACAATAACGGCTAAAAAAACCAGCCCAAAATACTCCATTGCATCAACCTCCTAAAATAATGTTCATGATGGCGGCAGCCATTGCGCCAATCACGCCCGCGAGCGCGTAATTTACCAGTGAATTCCAACGCTCACCCGCAGTGTTTTCCAGCTTTACAATCCGCTTGTCGTGATTCGTAAGCTTTTCATCATGATTCTTGAGGATTTCCCCCATCTTGATATTCAGTTCCTCAAGCACTTCACTGCGTTTTTCGCACCCCTCCTGCTTTAGCTCGAGCTTTTCAATATCTTTTTGTCCGCGTCGGCAGCGTTCATCAATCATTTTTTGCCGCTGTAAGCAGATTTGTTCGTTCAGCATTTCCATGGCTGCTTCTTTCCAAAACCGTTAAGACCGGCTTTTTTTATGATATCAGGATAGTTCTTATAAGCAACATCCAAGTCTACACTCGTTTTGATTCCATCCACTTTCCCAGTACTGCAATACTGCCACATACCCATCCCATCCTGTCCCGCTTCAGTGCTGTAACGCGCAAGCCACAGGTCAAAACGCTTCAGACGTTTCATATCGAGCCTGTTTTTCATCCAGTCGGGATTGGTATATAAGCATGCGTAATACCCCGCCTTTTCCAATTTGTTGCAGAAAGCGATAACAATATCAGTGAGCGTTTTTCGGCTTAAATTCGCCTGCGATTTGTCCTCCATGTCAAACGCAACGGGATAGCCCAGTTTACAGCCTTTGATAATTTTCAGAAAAAAATCAGCCTCAAGTTCCGCTTCTTTCGCGCTGCGCGCGTAGCTGTAATGGTAAGCACCGCAGGACAGCCCCGCCTTTACCGCGTTTTCGTAGTTCCGATAAAACATTCTGTCCGTCTGCACCTCCGGCTTTTCCCAACCATAGCCGGCCCTCAGCATTACAAAGCCGATTCCTGATGCTTTTACCTTTGAAAAATCAATTTCCCCCTGATGGTGGGAAACATCAATTCCCTTTACACAATTCATAAATTCCCCTCCGTTATATACTCAATTTTCACGAGAGGTTCTCCCCTCAACACACATTGCTTTGAGTTCAAAAATTTCCTTCAGGAGGGAAACTTTACAAAAAATAGAGTTTTATCATTTTAACTGCAAAAAAGCGGCTCACCTTCATAATGAAAGTGAGCCGCTTTGCTTATTCCCCAAACATATCTTTAATTTTATCAAAGAAAGTTTTTCGTTTCTGATAGTTTTTGTCCTCGGCAACGTTGTCAAATTCCTCCAGAATGGACTTCTGCTTTTGTGACAAGTTCTTTGGCACCTCTACGGTTACGCGTACAAACTGGTCGCCACGGCCGTGGCCGCCAAGTCGCGGTATACCCTTGGCTTTGAGCTTAAACACATCGCCCGGCTGCGTACCCTCGCGCACCTGGTAGCTGACGCGGCCGTCAATGGTAGGCACGACAACCTCCGCGCCAAGCGAAGCCTGTGTAAACGTAATCGGTATTTCACACCATACATCATTACCTCGGCGCTCGAAAATCGGGTGGGGGCGCACGTTCACATAAACGCGCAAATCACCGCTCGGCCCGCCATTTGCACCGGCGTTGCCCTGACCGCCCACACTGAGGATTTGCTCATTGTCGATTCCGGCTGGAATATTGACTTCAATTGTCTTTTGCCTGCGTACTTTACCCGTTCCTCCGCAGGTTTTGCAGGGACTGTCTATCACCTTGCCCTTGCCGCCGCAGCGGTCGCAGCTTCTGCTGGTCTGCACCACGCCGAACGGTGTGCGCTGATTGATTCGCACCTGTCCGGAACCGCCACAATTGGGGCAACTTTTTGCAGTGGTACCCTTTTGTGCGCCGGTACCGCTGCAGTCGGAACAGGGTTCAATCTTTTGATATGCAATTGTTTTTTTACAGCCCTTGGCCGCTTCTTCAAAGCTTATGTTCACAACTGCTTCGGTGTCGCCGCCTCTACTCGGGGCGTTGGGATTAGCCGTACGCCCGCCGCCAAAGCCGCCGCCAAAAAAGCTGTTGAATATGTCGCCCAAATCGATGTCGCCCGCAAACGGGCTTCCTCCGCCCGCGCCGCCGCCAAAGTTCGGGTCCACACCGGCATGACCGAACTGGTCGTAGCGTGCTTTTTTATCCTTATCGGAAAGCACCTCGTATGCCTCGTTTGCCTCTTTAAATTTTGCCTCGGCGGTTTTATCCCCAGGGTTTAAATCTGGATGATATTTCTTAGCTAACTTGCGGTAAGCTTTTTTTATTTCATCATCTGTGGCATTTTTGGGTACGCCCATCACTTCATAATAGTCCCTTTTTTCAGCCAAACCAAATCACTCCTATAATAAATGAAAAATGAAAATATGAAATATGAAATATTTTCGTTTAAAATACGTTTTATTGCTTAGTGCGAAAATTGCCTCTCAACCCATGATTGCCAGCTCCCCAAAAGAGGAGCTGGCTACCATAATCATTCATCTTTCATCATTCATATTTCATTGATAAAAATATAATCACAGATTACTTTTTATCGGTGTCGTCTACATCCTTGTACTCGGCATCATAAACATGCTCGCCGTTAGCGCCCTGTGTTGGTTCTGATGGCTGACCCTCAACCGGCTGTTGCGGTGCAGCTGCCTTGTAAAGCTTCTCGCTTACTGCATACATTGCTTTTTGCAGTTCCTCGCTCTTTGTCTTCATGTCGTCCGTATTGTTGGCGGAAATCGCTTCCTTGAGTGACGCAACCTTAGCATTCAAATCAGTCTTGTCGGCCTCGTCAATCTTATCGCCGTTATCCTTTAACAGTTTCTCAACTGCATAGCACATATTCTCGGCTTCATTCTTCTGGTCAACTTCTTCGCGGCGCTTCTTGTCCTCGGATGCAAACTTTTCAGCATCCTGAACAGCCTTGCTGATATCATCCTTGCTCATGTTGGAGCTTGAGGAAATCGTTATCTTCTGCTCCTTGCCGGTACCCATATCCTTGGCGGATACGTTTACAATGCCGTTAGCATCAATATCGAAAGAAACCTCGATTTGAGGAATGCCGCGCGGTGCCGGAGCAATGCCGTCCAGCTTGAATAGACCAAGCTGCTTGTTGTCGCGGGCAAACTCGCGCTCGCCCTGCAATACATTTACTTCAACCTGTGTCTGGCCATCGGCCGCTGTGGAGAAGATTTGGCTCTTCTTGGATGGAATTGTGGTATTGCGCTCAATGATTTTTGTCATAACGCCACCCATGGTTTCAACGCCCAGTGAAAGCGGAGTAACATCGAGTAGCAGCAGTCCCTCGACTTCACCGCCGAGCACGCCAGCCTGTAAGGCCGCCCCAACAGCAACACACTCATCCGGGTTGATGCCCTTAAATGGCTCTTTGCCGGTTAAGCTCTTAACCGCATCCTGTACAGCAGGAATTCTGGAAGAACCGCCTACGAGCAGTACCTTGTGGAGTTCTTCGATTTTCAGACCGGAGTCAGAAAGTGCCTGACGAACCGGGCCCATTGTCTTTTCGACAAGGTCGGCGGTCAATTCGTTGAACTTCGCTCTGGTGAGTGTAAGGTCAAGATGCTTCGGGCCGGTTGCATCCGCTGTAATAAACGGCAGATTGATTGCGCTTGTGGTCATGCCGGAAAGCTCAATCTTCGCTTTTTCTGCGGCTTCCTTTAATCTCTGCATTGCCATTTTGTCGGAGCTGAGGTCAATACCGGATTCTGCCTTAAAGGAGGAAGCCATCCAATCCATCACGCGCTTATCGAAGTCGTCGCCGCCCAAACGGTTGTTGCCCGCAGTTGCAAGAACTTCCTGTACGCCGTCACCCATTTCAATGATGGAAACATCAAATGTTCCGCCGCCAAGGTCATAAACCATAATCTTCTGGTCATCACCCTTGTCTATACCATAAGAAAGTGCGGCCGCTGTAGGCTCGTTGATGATACGCTTTACCTCTAAGCCTGCAATCTTACCGGCATCCTTTGTAGCCTGGCGCTGTGCGTCAGTAAAGTACGCAGGAACTGTAATAACTGCAGAGGAAACACTTTCACCTAAGTAAGCTTCCGCATCGCTCTTCAACTTTTGCAGAATCATTGCGGAAATCTCCTGTGGGGTGTAGGTCTTATTATCAATATTCACCTTAAAGTTTGAGCCCATTTCTCTCTTAATGGAAGAAACGGTACGGTCCGTATTTGTGATAGCCTGACGCTTTGCAACCTGGCCGACCATACGCTCGCCTGTTTTTGAAAAAGCAACAACGGAAGGGGTTGTTCTTGCACCCTCTGCGTTTGTAATAACGACTGGCTCGCCGCCTTCAATAACCGCAACACATGAATTTGTAGTACCTAAATCAATACCAATTGTCTTTGACATAAAAATTACCTCCAAAATCTTATTTCATAAAATTAAAATTTATAATTAACAATGAAGAATGAAGAATTACGGTGACAGCTCCATTGTTCATTGAATAGATTGCACAGCAATCAATTTGCTACCTGCACCATGGCGTGGCGAACAATTTTATCCCCAATTTGATATCCCTTTTCGAACACCTGCGCAATTGTATTTTCACCGGCATTCTCGTCGTCCACATGGGAAACGGCATTGTGTAAATCGGGATTAAAAACTTCGCCGACCTTGCCCATCTCCGTAACACCAAGCTTTGCCAGCGCGCCTGTCAGCTGTGCGTTGACCATCTCAACGCCTTTGTGTAAATCCTCGGCGCTGCAATCCTTTTGCTCCAATGCTCTTTCAAGGTTATCCGCCACCGATAAAAACTCCACCACTGCCGCCGCGGTTGCATCGGCATAAACACCTGATTTTTCACGTTCCGTACGCTTGCGGTAGTTGTCATATTCGGCCGCCGTGCGAAGCAGAATATCTTTTTGTTTTTTTATTTCTTCCTGTGCTTCATCAAGCTTAACCTGTAAATCGTTCTTTAGCTCCTCCGCTTTAGATGTTTCCTCTGGTTTTGCCGTTTCAGTCTGCGGCTGAACCATATTTTCCTGCTCTTTTTCTTGATTCAATTGTTTTTTGTCAACTTTACCCAAGACAAGTAGCCCCTTTCTATTCCATATCCAGTAACTCTGTCAGCATTCTTCCGACAGAGCCGGAAAGGTATTCAATATTTGATATAATTTTTCCGTAATTCATGCGTGTCGGGCCGATAATTGCAATCGCGCCGGCGTCCCTGCCCCCAACCGCATAACGTGAAACGATTACGCTGGATTCGCTTAATTCCGGGCGGTTGGTCTCCGCCCCGATCAGCACCTTCATGCTGTTGGATTGCTGCATCAATAGCCTTGAAAGCTCCTGCGGCCTTGAAAGAAAGTCCATGATGCGCTCGATACCGCCATGCCCTAATTCGTGGTAGAAAAGCAGGTTCATTTCACCGTCCAGGCAAATTTCGGACTGCATGGAGTCCTGTGCCACATCGAGTACCGCCATCAGTGCGTCGCTCATCAGCATGGTCATATTGCCAAGTGATGCCGCCAAAGACTGAATGTAGGCGGGCGTGACAGTTGAAACCGGCTGACCAACCAGCTTTTCGTTCAGCACCCTGAAAAACACACGCAAAATTTCGGGCGTGATATCAAAATCGCAGCGAAAAACGCGGCTTTTCATCGTCCCTGCCGAGGTCATCATAATGACCATTGCAGTGCGCCGGCTCGTCTGCACAAATTGGATTGCGCGGATATCCGCCGAAATGCCGCTTGGCGTAGTGGAAACGGCCGCAAACCTTGTCATTCCAGCCAGTGCGCGGGCAACACCGTCGAGCAGTTTTTCGGGGTCATAGGCGCTCGGCAAGAGCAGACTGTCAATGTAGCGCTGCTCCTCCCTTGAAACCGAATGCTTTTTCATCAGTGTGTCAATGTACACCCGGTAACCTTTTTGGGAGGGAATACGCCCCGCCGAAGTGTGCGGCTGTTCGAGAAGCCCCATTTCTGCAAGCTCACTCATCTCGTTGCGCACCGTGGCCGAAGAAACGGAAAAGTCAAGGGTATCACAAAGCGCTTTCGAACCGACCGGCTCGCCGGTGGCAACGTACAAGTCAACCACAGCCGCCAAAATCTTTTGTTTTCTTTCGCTTAGTTCCAACCCTTTCACCTCATTTGTATTTGATTTTAGCACTCTAACCATTCGAGTGCTAACCCTAAGATATAATTTACCATTACTTTGCCCCATTGTCAATATGGTATTTGTAAACTAATTGTGAAATCGTAAATTATTTTGCTTTTCTTTTTTTCTCAAAAGTGTCGATTTTTGGCAGTAAACGATAGTCATTACGTTTTATTTTAAAACGCATGAATTTATTCCCAGCATTTTATAATGTCGATATATCACTAAAAGAACAATTTGCCTAGCGTTTTCCACTATTATTACGCACTAATTGGGGAGGTGCGCTAGGGCATAATCATTCGTTAGTTACAGATAACTACTCATTATAGCCTATCTCTATAATATAGTATCTCCGCTATCAGGGTATTTGAAACCAAGAATCCTTTTTGAGTAAGACGAATACTGTCGTTATCACAGACGGTCAGTCCGCCTTTTTCATATAGTTTTGCCGCGTCAAAAATATTTTTGGGAATATCACTGCCAAAGTGAGCGCGGCAGTGATCGTTCGTCAGCCCCTCTGTCAGGCGCAGAGCAAGCATGGCAAATTCTTCAAAGTCTCCGCCCGTACCATCCTGTACGGGCAACCCTCCGCCGACAAATTCACCGATATTTCTATTGTAATAAAATCGCCTGCCGTCCACAAAAGAATGCGCCGCCGGGCCAAGCCCAAGGTATTCTTCGCAGTGCCAATATTTTAAATTGTGGCGGCCTTCATAGCCGGGCTTAGCAAAATTAGAAATTTCATACTGCATAAATCCGCGCTTTTCGAGTTCCCGACAGGCAAACAAATACAGTTCACTCGCCGCGTCATCGTCGGGGACATTGAGTTCCTCCCTGTGTTTGCCGTAGGCCGTATGCGGCTCGATTTTCAACAAGTACGCCGAAATATGTTGAATTCCTGCGTGCGCGCAAAATTCAATGGAGCGCAAAAGGCTTTCCTTCGTCTGGTTCTGTATCGCCAGCATCAAGTCAAGCGAAATGTTATCGAACCCGGCATTCTGCGCGTCGTGCACAGCTTTCGCCGCCTGCAGCGCGGTATGCCTGCGTCCCAACAGTTTAAGTTCATCTTCATTTGCGGACTGTAGGCCAATCGAAAGGCGGTTCGCGCCCGCGGCGCGAACCGCCTTTAAAAATCCGCTCAAATCTTCAGTCGGGTTTACTTCCAAAGTGATTTCAGCGTTTTTAATGGCAAAGTCCTCTTTTGCCTGTGCAATCAGTAAAGCCAGCCGCTCCCCGCCAAGCAAGTTCGGCGTTCCCCCACCGAAATACAGCGTATCCGCGCGGCGGTTTAATTCCTTCGCGTAGTATTTAATATGTTGCGCAACGGAATTTGTATACTGATTCATGAGTTCTTCACTGCCGCGCAGCGAATAAAAATCGCAGTAAGGACACTTCCCGTCACAGAACGGAACGTGGATGTAAAGGCCAAGGGGGAACTCCCCCTTGCCGCTATTCATCAAGTTTCAGCACACTCATAAATGCCTCTTGCGGCACTTCAACCGTACCGAGCTGACGCATGCGCTTTTTGCCTTCCTTCTGTTTTTCAAGCAGTTTCTTTTTACGCGTGATGTCGCCGCCGTAGCACTTGGCCAGAACGTCCTTGCGTACCGCTTTAACCGTTTCACGCGCAATGATTTTTCCGCCCACGCACGCCTGAATTGGCACTTCAAAGAGCTGGCGCGGAATTTTCTCAGCAAGCTTTTCCGCCATTTTGCGCGCCCTTGGGTACGCTTTGTCAGCGTGGATGATGAACGACAGCGCGTCCACGATGTCGCCGTTAAGCATGATGTCCAGCTTAACAAGGCTGCTTTTCTGGTATCCGCTAGGCTCATAGTCAAACGAAGCATACCCGCGGGTACGGGACTTTAGCGCATCAAAAAAGTCATAAATGATTTCATTTAACGGTAATTCGTAATGAATATCGACTCGGTCGGTATCAATATATCTCATATCCTTAAAGATGCCGCGTCTGTCCTGACAAAGCTCCATGATATTGCCGACATATTCGCTCGGCGTGTAGATATGGGAGTTCGTCATAGGCTCCTCGGCCTGTGCAATCAGCGACGTATCGGGATAGTTGGTCGGATTATCGATATAGATAATTTCACCGCTTGTTTTCGTAATACGGTAGACAACGCTCGGTGCGGTGGTAACGAGGTCAAGATTATACTCCCGCTCCAGCCGCTCCTGTATGATTTCCATATGCAGCAGCCCCAAAAAGCCGCAGCGAAAACCAAAGCCCAGTGCAATGGATGTTTCCGGTTCAAACGAAAGAGCCGCATCATTTAACTGCAGCTTGTCTAGCGCGTCGCGCAAGTCGGAGTAGTGTGCGCCGTCCGCGGGATAGATACCGCAGAAAACCATTGGATGAACTGTACGGTAACCCGGAAGTGCCTCTTTCGCAGGACGGGTTGCAAGCGTCACAGTGTCGCCTACACGTGCGTCCTTCACGGCTTTGATAGCCGCGGCGATATAACCGACGTCGCCCGCGCGCAGGCCGTCGCTCGGCTCCAAGCAGGTCGCACGGCCATACCCGCAATCCACTACGGTAAACTCTGCGCCCGTTGCCATCATGCGGATGGTGTCACCCGGATGCACCTGCCCGGCCTTTACACGAACACGAATAATAACACCCCTGTACGCATCGTAGTAGGAATCGAAAACCAATGCTTTAAGCGGCGCGTTTTCGTCACCCTCCGGCGGCGGAATATGCTTAACAATCTGTTCCATCACCTGGTCGATATTAATGCCCATTTTAGCTGAAATACAGGGTGCTTCATCGGCAGGTATGCCAATTACATCCTCAATTTCGGCGCGCACCTTGTCTGGCTGGGCGCCAGGTAAATCAATTTTATTAATCACCGGCACAATTTCAAGGCCGGCATCAACCGCAAGATAGGTATTGGCAAGGGTTTGCGCCTCGATGCCCTGCGACGCGTCAACCACAAGCACCGCTCCCTCGCATGCGGCGAGCGAACGCGAAACTTCGTAATTAAAGTCAACGTGGCCGGGGGTGTCGATTAAATTAAAGACATAGTCCTCGCCGTCCTGTGCGCTGTAAACAAGCGTTACGGCGTGCGACTTAATCGTGATTCCTCTTTCGCGCTCCAGGTCCATACTGTCAAGCAGCTGATTTTCCATGTCGCGCAGTGCAACGGACTTCGTCTGCTCCAAAATACGGTCGGCCAGCGTACTCTTTCCGTGATCAATGTGTGCAATAATGCTGAAATTGCGTATTCTCTCGCGTGGTATCGCCAAATTTATCACCTAATTCTCAAAGGATTTTGTTTGTAAAAGTTAATAATATATTATACCATATAAAATGCAAAATGAAAAATTAAGATTGCATAATTGTTTATTGTAACTTTTGTGTTTTGCGTTAAAAAGGCGCGGCCGAAGCCGCGCCCTGTAAAATCAAAATTTTGTATTTCTGTAATACTTGTCGTTGAGTAATCGCTTTTTATTCGTGCGGCTTGGGCGGCGGTAACGCTTGCGCCCCGAGCCTCCCCTTGGCGGTTGACGGTTGCTGAAAACTACAATCAAAACTACAATCACCCCGAGTGCGATACATACCCACGAAAGGATACCAATCCAATTCATCTTCTTGTTGGCAGCCGAGTCCACGACCACCGAGCTTAACGGATTGTTTTCCTCCACGCTGTTCACACTTGGCAAAGCGATTTCACTTGATTCTTCGCTGCTGAAGAGTTCACTCGAAACATCGCTGGATCCTTCACTAACAGTCTCGGAAGAGGGATCCGCTGTGCTGAATGCCGGTCTTTTGGAGCTTACCTGTGGTGCTTTGCTGGCCGGTGTGGAATTGGCCGCCTTGCTGGCCGCCTCCTGCTGCTCAATGATTTTCTGCACCTGCTCCGGTGTGATCTCTGTCGCCCATGCGGTAACGGAACAGCATGAAAACATAAATGTCAATATGAATAAGAGCAGCCATATTTTTTTATGTTGATTCATGATAAGATTCCTCCACAGCACTTTCGGTCAAAGATGATACAAGATTATTATACCATACTTTGGCGACATTGCAAGATTCCTGCCAAGTTTTACCCGTTATTTGGTAAACCAATGTTTTATTGTCGCCAAAACCGATTCTGCGAGAATTTGAATCTACTTCTGCAATACCAAACAGCAGTGCAAAAACGCACAATGTGCTGAAAAACGATGCAAAGAAGATTCTCCTGTTTCTTCTCTTCATTAATTTTACACTTCTTTTCCTATACTAATCTCTGTTTGAAAAATCAGTATTATGTCAGCTTATTGAGTACGGCGGCAAGCGACTTTCCAAAAAGCTCCCCCGAATAAGTCGCCTCTTCAAGTGTGTTGACTTCGGTGCCAAATTCCACAAGCAGAGAACCTTTCGTCAGATTTTCATTGTATTTGCGTGTGCAGAAATTCAGTGGACGCGCAAGGCCGGGGTATAAATCACAAAGCGATTTTTGGATTCTGACAGCAAACCTCAGGTTATACTCCCAATTTGGAAAACCAAGGCTTCCATCGTCGTCACAGCCTGAAATAATCATAATTTGAGCGGCCTTTTTGCCGTTTATTACTGCGGTCGGCTTAATCCGGGTTCCGTCGGCGGAGCCCATAGCGTCACGGTGAATGTCAAGTGTAACCTGTAATCCGGGGTATTTTTTCAGGTTGTTCAGCATTGTTACCTTTGAGCGGTCATATGAACCATTGTAGCTGGGATAATCGTGGCAGGTTGTGTCGTGTACAACATTAATTCCGGCCGCCTTAAGCTGCGCTTCAATCTTGTCACCCACAGCAACCATGTTTTTGGCATTGTCACGGCTGCGCGTTTCACCTAAAAAGGCCTCGGTCGTATGCGTGTGATAAATCAACACCTGCGGGGTAGAATTCTTTTTAATCTTAACCGCAGGCTGTTTTGTGAGCTCCTCCGCAATATCAATACTATGATTTTTATTAAAATTACGAACCCATATATTGTTATACTGTGTGCCCATGTTCGGGACGCTCATTTCCTTAATTCCGCCCGCCTGCGATGTTAAGCCGGACGTGGAATCTGAAACCGTACCCGACGCGGCGCTTGATGTTTCAGAAGAACTTGACTCGCTCTGGGTTGCTTCACTTGACGAAGCCGGGTTTGAAGCGATTGACGTCGTGCTGACCGTCGTTCCCCCATCCTCTTCGTCCTCTTCCAAATAATCGGATTTTATTACCTCTGCCGCGCCTTTGGGCATAATAAATCCCGCAGCGGCAAATGCCGCATCCTTTGCTTGTATTGCCGGTAAACGTCCCACAACACATACCACCGCTGCAAATGCCAGCGCCGCGGAGCAAATTCCCGTTATTATTTGCGTCCAGTTTTTCATATTCTGCCCCCATAAAATGATATTCATTCTTATGCGGGCAGGACAAATTTAATGATGCTTATACTAATTCCTGTTTAATAGGCCAAAAAGAATAAGCAGTTTAGCAAAAATTTGTATTAGGTCAATTCTTCGAACTCTTCAATACTGAGTGAGGGATTAAGTGCCACATTGATGCCCATGCTCAAAAGCCGTGCTCCTCTTGAAATAATTAAATCGATTTCACGGGGCGTAACCATCATGGCGGCTCCGCGCGGTGCAATTTTTTCCTGTACTCCCTGTGCCTCATCACCGAGCAGGTCGGCCGCCAGAGTTGCGGCGTCCACCACAGTAGGGATTCCCATACTGACGACCGGTGTGCCGAGCGTACTTTCGTCAATGCGCGGCCGGGAGTTTCCGACCCCTGCACCGGGTGAAATTCCCGCTGTACAAAGCTGAATGGTACAGCCGAGGCGGGCGGGGCTGCGTGCCGCCAGCGCGTCAATCGCAACCACGACGGCGGGGTGAAGTTCCTTTACAAGCGCCTTTAAAAGTTCAAAGGCTTCGATTCCCGTGCAGCCAAGCACCCCCGGGCTGACCACTGCCACAGGCCGCAGCTTGTCCAGCCCCGTAACCCGAGCAAGCTCGCCCTTGATGTGCCGCGTCGCCAAAATCTTTTCCGCGGTCAGCGGTCCAAGTGCATCCGGGGTAATTGCACGGTTGCCAAGCCCCGCCACAAGCACCCCGCCGCTTTCGGGTAGCAATGCGCCCAGCTCCTGCGCCGTCAGTCTTAACAGGCTGTTATCGCTGTCCAGATGATCCGAAATTGATTTCACCTCAAGTGTAATATACGTGTTGCCGTCTTCCTCAATGCGGGTAATTACACAACCGTCTTCCTCACGCTTTACGTGCCGGTTGGGTTCGGTGTTTTCAAGTGCTAAGTCGGTACGAAAAATCATACAATTTTCTCCAATCATATTTTTTTTTAAAACACTTGCAATTTTAGCTTTTAGATGATATTATTATTGATACGTGACAATACCAAAGGAGGTGTAATTATGCCAAACATCAAATCGTCTAAAAAACGCGTGAAGGTTATTGCTACAAAAACTCTTATCAACAAGTCCTATAACTCTGGACTTAAAACAGATATAAAGAAAGCTAACCTTGCCGTTGAATCAAATGACGCCAACAAAGCGGATGCCGTTAAGGTCGCCATTAAAAAGATTGACCGAGCTGTCGCAAAAGGAATTTTGCACAAAAACACAGCCGCAAGGAAAAAGTCAGCTCTCGCACGCAAGCTGAATGCGGTAAATGCATAACCCTCAATACGCGATTTAAAAGCAAAAGCAGAGCCTTGTGCCCTGCTTTTTTACTTTTGCACGAAAAACAGGAATATGAAATTTTTACAATCTTTTTACGAGGATTGACTTTTTTTATATAATTGGTTATTATATAAATAATATCTAATACCAAAAACGGAGGTGCTCGTTTTGAAAAAATGTAATAAATTAGCTGTATTTATTACGATCGTTTCCGCTGCAGCTGCTGTGGCTGCCGCTATTGTTGCTGTTGTTCTCTTCTTTGAAAAGAAAAAAAAGGACGAAGAGGAACTTGAGCACTACCTTGATTGTTCCATTCAGTAGGAACCGTCAGCAGGAACATAATCACGGGCAGGTTTTTATACCTGCCCGTTTTCTTGTCCACTTTCTGTGCGGTTAGCAACAGCACCTTAATGCTTTTGGGAATACCATCGGCTAAGCCGGCGGATATCTATTCGCTTCCGCATCTTTTTGATGTACTTTTTTAAAGACGTACGATAGTAGAACTTCCCCAACTCCCAAAGAATTGCCCAAAGTAGGTTACCGCTGATTAATCTGAAGATTCTGTATGCGATTCTTCCCCCAACGCAGCGTCCGGCTAACTCTTATCTCCCGGCTTTGAAAACAAGGCAGCAACATAGCCAAAGAACACGGCTGCCGCAATTCCCGCAGCACTTGCCGCTACACCGCCCGAGAAAATTCCGATCAGCCCGTGCGCCTTAACGGCTTCAAGCGTCCCTTTCGCCATTAAGTAGCCGAATCCCGTCAGCGGCACGGTTGCACCCGCACCGGCAAACTTGACAAGCGGCTCGTACAGTCCAAGTCCGGTCAATGCCACACCCGCTGTGACGAAAATCACCAGAATTCTTGCCGGCGTCAGCTTTGTGAAATCAATTAAAATCTGGCCCACTGCGCAAATTGCGCCGCCGATTAAAAACGCCCATAGATATTCCACGTTTTTCACCTCGGTTTTAGTTTCGCCGAACATGGCAATTATATACATTACAAGGAGCATATTCTGTTTGCGAACTTACCTTTTTTATGTATATATAACAAAATATAAAACGAGCAAAAGCCGCTGAATCAGCAGTTTTTGCTCGTTTTTGTTTATTAAAAGTTTCTCACATTTTCATTTAGATATGATTTGCTCTTACTTCCAGCAGGCTCAGCTTAGTCCACGCCAGCCGTATCATCATCACCTGCACCGGAATCATAATCATACATTTCAAAATACGTGTAGGCAGCAATGCCATGTAACCTTTTCCTGTAATCATCCAAAGCCATACAGTGTCGAGCCCCAGATTCAGCACCAGTGAAATAATCAGCACTGCACAGCTAATGCGAACCCAACTTTTTGAACGATTATGTAAAAACAAACCGTAGACAGCACCCGTTAGAAAAGCAGTCACCGTAAAGCCCGGAAAATACGCGCCGATTGGGAACAGGATTGCACCCAGAAAATCGGCGGTTGCAGCAGTAACACCCGCACATAGCGGGCCATACAGCATTGCAGCCATTACCACAGGCAAAAACCCAAAACCAATCCTCACGATAGGCGTAGAAATCGAGCAAAACCGCGACAGCACGATTTCCACCGCTATCAGCAGACCAATCTGCACCATTTTTTTTGTGTTCAGTTTTTCCATTATGATTCCTCCTAATATGTTCGCCACATCAAGAGGCATGCTCTAAAGTGGCAGCGGATGCGGAAATGGCAACGCAAATCTTTGGATTTTTCGTCCGGCGGCAACTCCCATCCGCCGGCACTTAACGCACCATCCCTACTCTGACATTCAATTTGATTTAAACCGGAATAAAGTTCTTATGTCGTCAATCATCTTCTTTCTCATCCAAATTTGACTGCAAAACGTGATTTATTTGTTTTTAATTATATCATTCTTGATGCTGATTGTACATTTACAGTTACAATAAAAAAGACAATGAATTTTTACATTCATTGTCCAATATATAGCTAAATAAATAGCCCTCTGCTTTTTTCATCCTATTGCGCACTTCCACGCACAACTCAAAAGAGGGCGAGGCGGCAGAACCGCCTTTTTCTTATTTAATAACCGGCATGTCGCCCGGCTCATGCGAGCCGCCGTTAAAGTAGATATCATACCAAATCAGGAACACAAAAATCGTCCAGACTTTTCGGTTATTGTCGCGTTTGCCTTTAAAGTGGTCATCCAAGAATCTCATCAGCACGTCCGTATTGAAGAACTGCTTGGCGGTTTCACTTGTAAACGCGTCCTTGACGATATTGTAATATTTTTCATCTTTTAACCATACTCTGGTCGGAACCGGGAATCCTAACTTTTTCTTCTGTGCCGTTGCGTTCGGCAGGCGCTTGTTCGCAGCCTGGCGCATTGCAAACTTTGTGTTTTGCTTATTCACTCTCAGGTTTGTCGGGATACGTGAAGCAACCTTGAAAACTTCTTTGTCGAGGAACGGCACGCGCAGTTCAAGCGAATTTGCCATGCTCATACGGTCGGCCTTTAATAGAATATCGCCTACAAGCCAGACGTTGATGTCAAGATACTGCATCTTGGTCACGTCATCCATATCCTTAACCCTGTCGTAATATTTTTTGGTTATTTCCTGCGGACGGGTAATCGGAATATCGCTCTTGAGCAGGCTGCGTTTTTCGTCAAGTGTGAACATGCTGCAATTACCGATAAAGCTCTCCTCGATGGGAAGTGCGCCGCGGATTAGAAAGTTTTTGCCCTTAAAGTGAAACGGGAGCTTTTTTGCAAACGTGGCCAGTGCTTTTCTCAAACCAAGCGGCAGGCTTTTGTAGCGCTCAAAGTCGTCCGGCTCGTGGTAGATGTTGTACCCGCCGAACAGCTCGTCCGCACCCTCGCCGGAAAGCACAACCTTGACATATTCGCTCGCAATCTTTGAAACAAAGTACAGCGCAATGCACGACGCATCTGCGAGCGGCTGGTCCATATGGTACTGCACTTTTCTAATATTACCCCAGTATTCCTCCGGAGTAATTACTTTGCTGTGATGTTCAACACCGATTTCATTCGAAAGATTTTTGGCAAAATCGATTTCGTTGTATTTCTCACCGTAGTCAAAGCCAACCGTAAAGGTCTTTTGACCGGCAAAATAAGTTGAAACATAACTGGAGTCCACTCCGCTGGACAAAAAGCAGCCTACTTCAACGTCGCTGACTTTGTGAGCGTTGACTGAGTTCTCGAATACTCTTTCAATTTGGGTGACTGCCTCTTCCTCCGTCATGCCGTATTCCTCGTCGAATTTCGGCTCCCAGTAGCGATGCGTTTCGACCTTGCCATCCTTGTACCAAAGATAATGAGCCGGCATCAGGCAATAAACATCCTCGAAAAATGTTTCAGGCGGCACAGCATATTCAAACGAAATGTAATTATCGAGCGCCCTTTTATTAAATCTTTTTTCAAAACCGGGAAAGTCAAGAATACTCTTGATTTCCGAAGCATAAATAAAGTTGCCGCCGGACTGTGTGTAATGCATCGGCTTAATTCCGAAGTAATCGCGCGCGATAAACAGACTTTTGTCAATCATATCATAGATTGCGAACGCAAACATGCCGCGCAGCTTAATTAAAAGATCTTCGTGCCATTCCTCAAAGCCGTGAATCAGCACCTCGGAATCGGTTTGTGTATAAAAGCGATGCCCCTTTTCAATTAATGTGTTTCTGAGTTCGCGGTAATTATAAATCTCGCCGTTAAACATGAGTACAAGGGTCTTGTTCTCGTTGTAAATCGGCTGATCCCCCGTGGACTCAACATCAATGATGCTGAGTCGCCGGAACCCCATAGAGATATCATCATCGGTATAAATACCGCTTGAATCCGGCCCCCTGTGGGTAATTCTATCTGTCATTGTCTTAATCACCGCGTCGCGGTCGACCACTTCGCCCGTAAATCCACACAATCCACACATAATTTATTCCTCCTCGCCGCGGTACTCCCGCAAAATCTTGTCAGCGGCGACGGAATCCACCGAAGTAAAATCATCGTTGGCATCAGCGCCTATACTTTCAACAATTTCAAATGATTTATGGTAAACATCCATGCGGGTACCCTGCTGTATCGGTTCATTTTCGCCCTGTAAAAAGAACGAAAAAACGATTCGGTTGGCTTGCTCATCGGCAAAACAAAAATAGCCGTCAGCAACAGTCTTATCGTACTTTTTAGCTGCCACGCCGACGAGCGCGAGCTTAACAAGCTCAACAGCAAAGTCGTTAAGGCCTGCCTCGAAGATTAAGATTTTTTCTTTCAGCCCCGTAAGCGACGTAACAACCCGCTTGGTTACTCCGTTCAACTGCGGAAAAGCTTCGCTCACATCAACCGACTCAAGCACACAGTCGCAGCCGTTTGGCACGACATATATCATAAAGTTTTTAATCTTATCGTGATAAAGACAGGGATACACCAGCTGTGCTTTGTAGCCACATTCCGGGCATTCCCAGTCAAACAGTGTTTCATCAAGCACACGGGCTCTTAAATCGGGATTTTCACTGGTATTAATTCCTGTCGACATCTGTGTTTTTATAACAGCGCCACAATGCGGGCAGCTCACGTCCTTACTCATTTGTGTTGACATATTAGTATCCCCCTTAGTCTTTGCATATTCGCTTATTATATCACAATGCGATAAAAAATAGAATAGGATTAAATAACACTGTTATTTTGCAAGTTTTTGAGATATAATATAGCTGAGGAATGCCCTCAAATTATGACCGCGTTCGCGGCAGGAGGTATTTTATGAATCTTTTTAATACCGTAACCGATAGAGTGACAAAAGCAGTCGACTATGTCGTTGAAAAAAACCGCAAAGCCGCACTTGTTAATCGTATAAGAATTGTGATTAAAAATGAAAGAGAAAACGAAGCCCGCGCCTATGTTTCTTTAGGAAAGTATTATTTTGAGAATCTGCGTGACGCACAAAACGAGGAAACCGAATCCCTTTGCAAATCGGTTGAACTTGCCGACCAGCGCATGAAAAAAGCATTTGAGAAGTTGGATGAGATTACCGCATCCGCCGATGAAGATGAGGATGCCTGCGAGGATTGCATCGACGACTGTGATTACTGCCCCTGTTATGACGAAAATGATATGGACAATGAAAGCGGCCCCGTGGTTGAGGACTTTCCTCTTCATTTTTCCATTGTCGACAAGGCAAATGACAGCGATACCGCCTCCGACGAAGCCGCTGCGCAGGCAGATGAAGAAGCAGCCGACGACGACGCCGAAGACCCGCTGTTATAATGAAGAAAAAAGTAATGCTCGGCATGAGCGGCGGAGTGGACAGCTCGGTCGCTGCGCTTTTGCTGCTCAAAGCCGGCTATGATGTAACAGGGGTCACCATGCGTTTGCGCCCCGACGAATACATGGCGCAGAGCGCGGCGGGCGGCTGCTGTTCGCTCGACGACATCGACGACGCGCGCAGGGTTGCCTACAAGCTTGGTATTGACCATTTGGTCCTTAATTTTACAGATATTTTTGAAAAAGACGTCATTGACTATTTTGCGGCGCAGTACGCGGCAGGGTTAACGCCAAACCCTTGTATTGCTTGCAACCGACGCGTCAAATTTGACGCGATGCTCCGCCGCGCAATGGCACTTGACTTCGACTATGTGGCCACCGGCCACTATGCGATTATTGAACAAAACGACACCGGGCGATGGCTGTTAAAAAAAGCGCCGGCGAGCAAGGATCAGAGCTATGTTCTGTATTCCTTTACGCAGGAGCAGCTCAGCCGCACCCTGATGCCGCTTGGCGATTACACGAAGCCGCAGGCGCGGGCTATGGCCGAAGAGGCCGGACTGCCCGTTGCCCATAAGCCGGACAGCCAGGAAATCTGCTTTGTAGAAAACAATGATTATGCTGGTTTTATTGAGCGCTACACCGGCACAAAGGCACCCGCGGGTAATTTTGTTGACGCAGGCGGCAAATTGCTCGGCCGCCACCTTGGTATCACGCACTACACCATCGGTCAGCGCAAGGGTCTGGGGATTGCGTTTGGAAAACCGATGTATGTTACTAAAATCGATACGGTACATAACGAGGTAACGCTTGGCGAAGAGGGCAGCCAGTACGCGGCTTCTCTTATTGCCGCAGACCTTAATTTTATCCCGTTCGATACCCTGCAAAGCGAAATGGAAATCACCGCGAAGGTGCGCTACCAGGCGCAGCCTGCAAAGGCGAAACTGATTCCGCTCGGCGGCGGCAAAGTCCGCGTGGATTTTGAAGAAGCGCAGCGCGCCGTCACACCGGGACAAGCTGTGGTGTTCTACGACGGCGACCTCGTTGTCGGCGGCGGGACCATACAGGCAGAATAGCCCAATCCGCAAATGGCATATCTTTATAATAGTAAAATATTATAAGGGGTACTGTTTTATGAAAAAATTCATGCAAAAAATTACTGTCAGTTACTTATATTTTATTACGGGAATCTTATTTGCAATAATTTCGGTCATGTATTTTAATACCGATAATAAATCATCTGGAAGTGCGTTTCTATGTTTAGCCCTAACATTTATTTCACTGGGATTCAGTTTGAAAAAAAAGAAAGATAATTAAGGGACAAAGCAAAAATCGCTTTGTCCCCTTTTTCTACTGCAAACCAATTATGTCATACGATCGTATTTGGTTAATTATCTCTTATTAGCACAGAAAAGAACACTGTAAAAAATAAATATTATTTATGTTAAGTTGATTGACTGTATTAAAACACTTTGATATAATATAAATTAAATAAAAAAGATTGGAGATGGAAAGATGGGTAATTTTTCTTGCTAATAATATAAAGCATATCGAAGTTATAAAAGCGATTAACGTCGCTTATTTCGGTGTGCCTATGCAAGAAAGTTACAAACTCTTTTCATTCAAACAATACAGGTATATTCTGCCTTAACAGGCTATGCTTTGCTGTATTTTTATGAGCTGCAGGAATTAACTTTCTTGCAGCTTTTATAATTTTACAGGAGGTAATGAGTATGTCACTTATAAATATAACTAATTTGACTTTTTCCTATGAGGGCAGTTATGATAACATTTTTGAAGATGTCTCTTTCCAGATTGATACTGATTGGAAGTTGGGCTTTACGGGCAGGAATGGCAGAGGCAAGACCACATTCTTAAATCTATTGCTCGGCAATCATGATTACAAGGGTAATATCACTGCAAGTGTAAACTTTGAATATTTTCCGTTTAAAATAGCGGATAAAACCACAACTACGATTAATATAGTCAATAGCATAAACTCGGATTATCAACAATGGGAGCTTTTGCGGGAATTATCCTTACTGCAAATGGATGAGGATATTTTATATCGCCCTTTCAACACTTTAAGTAACGGGGAACAGACAAAAACTTTACTTGCAGTCCTATTTTTAAAAGAAAACCACTTTTTGTTAATTGATGAGCCTACAAACCATTTGGATTTAGACGCTCGTAAAATTGTGAGCGATTATTTAAAAACTAAAAAAGGATTTATTCTTGTATCACATGACAGAGTTTTTTTAGATAATTGCATAGACCATATTCTTTCGATTAACAAAGCGAATATTGAAATTCAAAAAGGAAACTTTTCCTCGTGGTGGGCGAACAAGCAAATGCAGGACAACTTTGAGCTTGCGGAAAACAAGAAATTAACAAGCGATATAAAGCGCTTGTCCACAGCTGCAAAACGTACCTCCGGTTGGTCGGACACAGTTGAAAAAACCAAATTAGGCGGAAAGCAATCATCGGGATTAAAACCTGATAAAGGCCATATTGGTCATAAGGCAGCAAAAATGATGAAGCGCTCCAAAATAATTGAAAAGCGCCAAGCATTTGCAATTGAGGAAAAATCAAAGCTTCTCAAAAACATAGAAGATGCTGATAGCTTAAAGCTGCACACGCTTTCCTACCACACAAACAGGCTCCTTGCCTTTGATAAGGTTTCTGTCTTCTATGACAGCAAAAAAGTGTTTGAACCCATAAGCTTTCATGTTGAGAAAGGGGACAGAATTGCTCTGCACGGTAAAAATGGCTGTGGAAAGACCAGCCTTATCAAGCTGATTTGCGGTGATAACATCACCTATACGGGCAGCTTTATCAAGGGCAGCAATCTTGTTATTTCCTATGTTTCTCAAGATACTTCGTTTTTGCAGGGTAGCCTTTCCGATTTTGCGTCAAGGTATAACATTGACGAAAGTCTTTTTAAATCTATTTTGCGCAAGCTTGATTTTTCAAGAGTTCAGTTTGAGAAAGATATTACAGGTTTTAGCGGTGGTCAAAAGAAAAAGGTTTTAATTGCAAAAAGCTTGTGTGAGAAAGCGCATCTATATATTTGGGATGAGCCGCTTAACTTTATTGATGTTTTTTCTCGTATGCAGATTGAAGAATTATTACTTACTTATGCACCTACTATTTTATTTGTAGAGCATGATAGTGCCTTTACTAAAAAAATCGCCACAAAAATTGTAAGGTTATAACTGCGGCCTTATTGTCGGCGGCGGAACCATACAGGCAGAAGGAGGATTACTGTTATGAATGATTATCCTGCTTATAGCATCATCTATATTTTATATTGCACTGGAGGAAATCAAAATGAACCTAAGAATGTATAAATCAGATAATTGCAGGGAAATCGTTGAACTGTTTTATAACACAGTTCATTGCGTAAATGCTAGAGATTATAACGAAGCACAGCTTGACGTATGGGCACCAAAAGAAATTGATATTTCCGCATGGGACAAATCACTTTCAGAAAATTATTCGGTTGTAGCTGAGGAAAACGGCGTTATCATAGGATTTGGAGATTTAGATGCAACTGGATATTTTGACAGACTATTTGTACACAAGGATTATCAAGGACTTGGAGTAGCAACTGCAATCACAAATAGATTAGAAAAACATGCACAAGAGAATGATTTTAAAACAATTACAACAGATGCTTCTATCACTGCAAAACCTTTTTTCGTAAAACAGGGTTATCAAGTTGTAAAAGAGCAGACAGTTGAACGAAAAAGACAGTTTTTAACAAATTTTATAATGAAAAAGAGCCTTGTATAATAAACAACTAACGTCATGTCATATCATCAAAAATGTTATTAAATATCACTTAATTTAAAATAGGCAGACAAGCAACCGCTTGTCTGCCTATTCTTAGTTTAATCTTGAAAAGCTGTACCCCATCACTTTGCCAAGGCGGGCACGCGCTTTTTTTAAGTGTTTTGATGCGGTTGGCGGTGTGACGCCGATTGCTGCTGCTACCTCATTGACGCTTTTTCCGTCAAAATACCGCAGCCGCACACACGCCTGCTGGCGCTCGGTCAGTTCCCCCTCCATCGCCCGCCTTAACACACGCAGCATTTTTTCACGCTCACCGTTGTCGTCCGTCCTGTAACGGTCAACATCAAGCCTGTCCCCAAACAGGTCAAGGCTCAAATTCGTTTTTCTCCTCATTTATTCGCCCCGCTTTGCATCAAATATCGCCCAGTGTGCAGACAGTCCAGATACATATCGTTCATCATCGCAATCCTGCGGTACAGCTTTGATGCCGTTTCGTTATTCACCATCTTTGCCTGCCTGCGCAAGGGTGTCATGCGCTCCTTCAGTTTTTCCGCCTCACGAAGATACTCCATGCCCCATTCGTTATAGTTCATAGTGCTCCTTTCAATACGCCGAAGTGAACTGCAAGTATTCATTTTCGGTGTCCTATAATTTAATACTAGTTGAAAAGGAGCATGTTTACAAGGTTGTTTAGAACATATGTTCTTATTTTAGTCTGCGCGGGGACACTATTGGTACAGCGAACAGCTATTATTGGGAAAATGATCCTCGTGGTGTTTCATATAACTTACAATTTTATCTTTCCACTTGTTAAAATTAAGTATTAATGATAGTATATCGTTATAGATTATAATTTAAGGGAAGGTTGCAGATGAAAGTAAAACAACTAATTGTCCTGCTATGCACGGTTTGTTTGTTTGTCCTTGCAGGCTGCAAGACCGTTGCGGCCAACACAGCCGGCGACAGTATTATCGGCACTTGGAAAGACGCTTACGGTTTAACGGAGTACGAGTTTGAACCGGGCGATAAAATGAAAATTGAGGCGCTAAGTATTGGCTCCTTCAAAGGAACTTATCATATTGATGATGATAAAATTACGATTGAATACAGCGTTGTTGTAAATAAAGTTAAGGACACCTACACCCTAAAGCTTGACGCAGACAAGATGTATTTGGACGATAAAGAATTCACACGAAAAAAGTAAGCTCAATGGATGCAGCAAGCTTTACTGGGGGAATCAAAATGGAAGGCTTCGGCCCGTTGTGTATTCTAATTGGTTGTTATATACTAATGAATACCTTTGCAAAAATGAAAAGAAATAGAATTAGATTCGCAGAACGATATAAAAGTACACACAGAACTCGAAATAAACGCACAAACACAGGTCCATACAGAGAGGCCCGCAAAAAATAGGAGGAAGCTTTCGCTCCCTCCTATTTTTTATCTCTTAGCCTTTTAAAGAAATCTGTTAAAAGTTGTGCGCTCTCGTCCGCCAGCACGCCGCCAACCAGCTCAGGCTTGTGATTATAAGGCAATTCAAACAAATTGACCACCGAGCCGCAGGAGCCTGCTTTTTTGTCGCTTGCACCGAAAACGACGCGTGGGATACGCGCATTGATGATTGCGCCGGCGCACATCGGGCATGGTTCAAGCGTAACATACAGTTCACACTGCCAAAGCCGCCAGCCGCCCAAGCGCACGCAGGCGTTATGGATTGCTTCAAGCTCCGCGTGGCATAGGGCATTTTTGTCCGTTTCCCGTCGGTTGCGCCCCGAAGCAATAATAATGTCACTTTTTACGATAACAGCGCCGACCGGCACCTCACCCTCCGCTGCCGCCTCGCGCGCAAGCTTGAGCGCCTCGCGCATAAAGGCTTCCTCACGTTCCATCAATAGTTCATGAGAATCATGATGGATGTGCCAAACGCAAAAATCAACATGGCAATTCCACCCGGATTTGCAAAAGCAGCGCCTAGCTTCGACGAAAATTTAAAAAACATATTGGGCTTATCCCCACTGAAAAAATGTTTATCCTTAATCAAAAGATAAATAAGGGAAACCATCCCTAAAATGAGCAGTGAACCTACTACAATATTGTTGACCAGATTCATTGTGCCGTCACCGGCGTAACGCTGAACCATTTCCATTGAAAAGGAAATAGAATTATTAATAAAGTGAATCAAAATCGAAGTCCAAAGCGAATTGGTGCGCACAACAACAAGCCCCATAACAAGGCCGGCAATAAATGCGAACACCATCTGCACAAAATTACCATGGTAAAGACCAAACAGAATCGCCGAGGTTACCACAGCGAAGCCGTCACCATATTTACGAAGGCTTTGCAGTACCATGCCACGGAACAAAAGCTCCTCCACAATTGGGGGAACAATGGTAATTGTAATCCCGTATAACACCAAAACCCACATGTCGTTCGTAAGGGGCATCTCGGGCATTTCTCCGCTGAATCCAAACGCTTTCTCAATGTTAACCACCGCATTCGCAGGAAGATTGGCAAGCATACAAGCCGCTGAGCCAAAAAAAACGCACGCGGCAGTTTTTATCACGCCTGCTTTTTCAAAAGGCAACGCGTCACTTAATGAAATACGCTTAATTGCAAAGTACAGCAAGGCGGGAACCGCCAGACCGACAACATAGCCCAAACCATTCGCAAGGTAATAAAGCACCGGAGTGTACCCGTTAAAATCGGCGTTTGAATACTCACCTGAATAACCCAGCACCTTTAAATATTTACCGCAGACAAATACTAATCCGCCCATCAAAAGCATGGCGGCGAGCAAAGTCCAGCAAAGTGCGTTTGAGGTCCTTTTCAGTTCGCGTTTTTCTCTCTGCATCATCATGTATGGCGAGGGATTATTATATGGATTATATTGATAATAGGGCGAATAATTCATAGATATCTCCTTTATATTTGTCTGATTAACTCAATAGAAGTGAATCCTTCATCATGGGCATAAAACAAAGCGCGCCCGGAAAACTCCGAGCGCGTTTTGTTTCCGGCAACTTGCCACTGGCGCGCCTGGGAGGATTCGAACCTCTGGCCTGTCGCTTAGGAGGCGACCGCTCTATCCTGCTGAGCTACAAGCGCACATAACTAGTACATTATAAAATAATGCGCGGCTTTTGTCAATTAATAATCCTTTAACTTTGGTGTTTATCGATTTTATCTTCTCCATCCCCTTGGCTTGGAGCGGCGTATAAAAAACATAAAATCAAAAGCAGCATCGAACAAAGTGACACGGCAATAATCACATACGGTATACGCGTCAGGGTAGCGTAGTCAACCATTTTCCTTTTTGCCGCACTGAAAAAACATGCGGACGCTGTGGCGTAAAGCGCACAAAGTACGATTGCTGTCGAGTAGTTTCTTCTCTCTTTTAAAAAGAGGGAGAAAAAAATAACAGCAGTCGGAAAAACACAAGCCAGTATCATATAAAACAGTGCGTCGTCTGAAAAGCCCATACCCGCGTAGCGGTCAATCATTCCAAACACGCTCAGCGAGTTATCCCCTGATTTTGCAATTCCTGTAATGTTGCCCGCCGGTAAAAATAGTGACGCAATTAAAAAAAGCTGCAGAACGATTACGATTGCCCTAATTTGTTTCTTATTCAATTTCGTTAACCTCCTGTTATGTTTCTGCAATTTCTTGCCTGGGTTGCATTACCCCTGTGCATATGTTTTTTTATAAAGATTCCCCATGCTCAAAGAGCATGGGGAATCGAATCATTTCATATCGAGAATATGCTTATTTGGCTCTCTTTTCTTTTACAGCAGCCTGTGCAGCGGCCAAACGTGCGATCGGCACGCGGAACGGTGAGCAGGATACGTAATTGAGGCCAACCTTGTGGCAGAACTCTACGGAAGTCGGGTCTCCGCCGTGTTCGCCGCAGATGCCGAGGTGGATGTCAGGTCTGGTCTTGCGGCCAAGTTCAACAGCCATCTTGACTAATTTGCCAACACCCTTTTGATCAAGGTGAGCAAACGGATCGGACTCGTAAATCTTATTTTCATAGTAGTAGTTGAGGAACTTGCCGGCGTCGTCACGGCTAAACCCAAAGGTCATTTGGGTTAAGTCGTTGGTGCCGAAGCTAAAGAATTCAGCTTCCTTGGCAATTTCGTCAGCCGTTAAAGCAGCACGAGGAATTTCAATCATGGTACCAACCTGATACTTGAGTTCGATTCCTGCGTCCTTAATAATCTGATCTGCTGTTTCTGTAACAACATCCTTAACAAACTTAAGCTCTCTCTCTTCGCCTACAAGAGGAATCATGATATTAGGCTCAGTCTTGAACTCAGGATGCTTCTTGCTGACAGCGATAGCTGCATTGATGACTGCTGTGGTCTGCATCTTTGCAATTTCCGGATAGGAAACGCAGAGGCGGCAGCCACGGTGACCCATCATCGGGTTGAACTCATGCAGGCTTGCAATAACATTCTTAAGGTCTTCAATGGTGATGTTCAGCTCGCCAGCGATTTCCTTAATGTCTTCTGCCTTGGTCGGCAGGAACTCATGGAGAGGCGGGTCGAGGAAGCGGATGATGACCGGACGGCCTTCCATTACTTCGTACAAGCCCTCAAAGTCGCCCTGCTGATAAGGAATAAGCTTTGTTAATGCTTTTTCACGCTCTGCGGTTGTCTTAGAGACAATCATTTCACGCATTGCTTTAATACGCTGACCTTCAAAGAACATATGCTCGGTACGGCAAAGGCCGATGCCCTGTGCGCCGAAATCTCTGCCCTGCTGTGCGTCCTTTGGTGTGTCTGCATTGGTATAAACCTCGAGCGTGCGGAACTCATCAGCCCACTTCATGAAGCGGTTGAAGTCACCGGAAATGGTGGCCGCAGTGGTCGGGATTGCTTCAGCATAAATATTGCCGGTTGTGCCATCGATGGAAATATAGTCGCCCTCTTTTATTGTATGGCCGCCGAGGGTGAATTTCTTTGCATCATAGTCGACAACGATTTCGCCGCAGCCGGATACACAGCAGGTACCCATGCCGCGTGCAACAACAGCTGCGTGGGAGGTCATGCCGCCGCGAACGGTGAGGATGCCCTGTGCAACTACCATGCCTTCAATGTCTTCCGGAGAGGTTTCCAAACGAACGAGAACGATCTTCTCGCCCTTTTCGTGCCATTCTTTTGCGTCTTCAGCGGAGAAGACGACTCTGCCGCATGCAGCGCCCGGGGAAGCTGCCAGGCCCTTGCCGATTGCCTTGGCCTTCTTAATTGCAGTTGCATCGAACTGTGGGTGAAGCAACGAATCAAGCTGCTTTGGCTCAACTCTTAATACTGCTTCTTCTTCATTGATCATTTTCTCATCAACAAGATCAACAGCAACCTTTAAAGCAGCAGCCGCGGTTCTCTTACCGTTTCTGGTCTGCAGCATGTAGAGCTTACCGTTCTCAATTGTGAACTCCATGTCCTGCATGTCAGTGAAGTGTTTTTCAAGCTTAGTTGCAATATCAGCGAACTGCTTGTAAACTTCAGGCATGTCCTGCTGTAAGTGGCTGATCGGCAGAGGGGTACGGATACCAGCAACCACGTCTTCGCCCTGTGCATTGATGAGGTACTCACCGAACAATGCTTTTTCGCCGGTTGCAGGGTTACGGGTAAATGCAACGCCTGTGCCGGAATTATTACCGGAGTTACCGAATACCATTGACTGTACGCTAACGGCAGTACCCCAGTTGTAAGGGATTTCGTTCATACGGCGGTAAACATTTGCACGGGGGTTGTCCCATGAACGGAAAACAGCCTTAACCGCTTCTAAAAGCTGAACCTTAGGATCGGTCGGGAAGTCCTCGCCCTTTTGTTCTTTATAGAAAGCCTTGAATTTCTTTACAAGGTCCTTTAAATCGTCTGCTTCAAGCTCGGTGTCCAACTTAACACCTTTTTCCTGCTTCTTCGCTTCAATGATTTTCTCGAACTCCGTCTTGCTCAGCTCCATGACAACGTCAGAGAACATCTGTACAAAACGGCGGTAAGAGTCATATGCGAAACGCGGGCTGTTTGTAAGCTTTGCAAGTCCCTCGACAACGGTATCGTTAAGGCCGAGGTTTAAAATCGTATCCATCATACCCGGCATGGAAGCGCGGGCACCGGAACGTACGGAAACAAGAAGCGGATTTTCCGGATCTGCAAATTTCTTGCCGCAAACCTTTTCCATTTTTTCAAGGTATTCATAAATTTCAGCCTGAATATCGGCGTTAATCTCGCGGCCATCCTCGTAATATTGTGTACAGGCCTCTGTAGAGATTGTAAAGCCCTGCGGAACAGGCATTCCCAAAACGGTCATCTCGGCTAAGTTAGCCCCTTTGCCTCCAAGCAGTTCTCTCATCTTGCCATTGCCTTCAGAGAAAAGGTAAACATACTTATGGCTCATTAATAGTACCTCCTATAAATAATTTGTTTTTAACGTGCTTAAAAATTGTGGAAACTTTTCTGGGTAATCGCTCAAACTGTATTATAACAAAAATGACTGATAATTGCTATATGTATTTTAATAAAAGCAACTGATATTTTCAAGAATATTTTGTAAAAACAGAGTATCTTTAACAAAACGTGGCTAAATATTTAATTTTGTCTTGAAATATCTGATTCTTATGAGATAATAGAGATAGATTAAAAAAGATATATTATATTAGTTGCGATATATTTCACGGAGGGAATAACATGCCAGAAGAGAACTGCGCAGTAATTCTTGCCGCCGGCGAGGGGAAACGGATGAAGTCAAACCGTCCCAAGGTGCTTTCACCGGTGCTATTCAAGCCAATGCTGCAATGGGTAATCGATTCGGCGCACAACGCGGGCGTTTTCAACATTTGTGTTGTAACCGGCTACATGCATGAAGATGTGGAGGAATACCTTTCCGGTTTGAACGCTGCCAGCGGCACTCATCCCGACGTGGCACATGTCCTCCAACCCGAGCGCAAGGGTACCGGCCACGCCGTTATGATGGCCGCCCCTTTCCTGCGCGAACATCGCGGAGGAAATGTCCTGATTTTAAATGGAGACGCA
Source organism: uncultured Caproiciproducens sp. (assembly GCA_964517505.1). Lineage (GTDB taxonomy): Bacteria > Bacillota > Clostridia > Oscillospirales > Acutalibacteraceae > Caproiciproducens. Next base: position 592,534 of record CAZFED010000001.1, read on the forward strand.
CCGTTTGTCGATGCAAAGGTAATCGGCGAAGCGTTAAAGGGCCACGTTGAGAGCGACAATGCGGTCACGGTCATCTCTGCCGTTTTGGACGACCCGACCGGCTATGGCCGTATTGTCCGCGACCCGGTCACACACCTTATCAGCGCCATTGTGGAGCAAAAGGACGCCGACTGGGCGACCCTTTCTATTTGTGAAATCAACTCCGGCGCCTACTGGTTTAAGGCGGATGATTTACTTGATATCTTGAATCACATCAAAAATGATAATGCACAGGGTGAATACTACTTGACCGATGCGATTAAGCTTATAATCGGTCAGGGAAAAAGGGCGGGCGCGCACACAACAAGTGAAGCGAATGCCGTACTTGGTGCAAACGACTGTCTGCAGCTAAATTCACTGAACTCCATCGCACGCGACAATGTTGTCTCCGCTCACATGAGCGACGGAGTCGAAATACCCTGCCGCGACGGGGTCATTATCGGGCCGGATGTCATCATCGGCAGTGATACTTGTATTTTGCCCGGCACCATTCTGCAAGGCAAAACAACAATTGGCTGCGGCTGCACCTTAGGCCCCAATTCAATGATATCCGACTGTTCCGTGGGTGACCACGTTATATTAAATTCAGTTCAGTGCAAAGGCTGCACAATTGAGCCAAATCAGGCCATCGAGCCTTTTACGGTTATTAACAATAGATAGCGAAAATAGAATACAGGGGGATACGCAAATGAATTTTCACGGCAAGGATATTAAAATTTTTGCTGCAAATGCCAATCAACGTGTAGCAAAACAGATTTCGGAGTGTTTAGGCCTTCCGATGGGTAAAAGCGAAGTTGGGATGTTTAGTGATGGTGAAATTTCCATGTCGCTCTTCGAATCCGTTCGCGGCTCGGACTGCTTTATTGTTCAGTCCACCTGCGAGCCGGTCAACAACAACCTGATGGAACTGCTCATCATGATGGATGCAATGAAACGTGCTTCCGCGGCTCGCATCACCGCTGTTATGCCCTACTTCGGTTACGCACGTCAAGACCGCAAGGCCAAAGCCCGCGACCCGATTTCGGCTAAGCTGTGCGCAGACCTGCTCACCACTGCCGGTGCTGACCGCGTGCTGACCATGGATCTGCATGCTGCACAAATTCAGGGCTTTTTTAATATCCCTGTTGACCACCTTCTTGGTGTGCCGATGCTTTCTTCCTTCTTAAAGGAACGTATTGGCGACAACACCGAGGATTATGTAGTCGTCTCCCCCGACCTCGGCTCTGTTACCCGCGCGCGTAACTTTGCTGCCCGTATCGGCTGCCCGCTTGCCATTGTGGACAAGCGCCGCCAAAAGGCCAACGTATGTGAAGTTATGAACATCATCGGCGACGTAAAAGATAAAAAGGTTATCCTCGTTGACGATATGATCGATACTGCCGGTACACTCTGCAACGCCGCTTCAGCAATTATGCAAAAAGGGGCAAAAGAGGTTACCGCCTGTGCAACGCACGCTGTGCTTTCCGGCCCAGCCATTGAGCGCATTAAGTCCAGCACAATTAAAGAGGTTATTTTGCTCGATACCATTCCGCTCGCACCGGAAAAGCAACTGCCAAACATTACAGTGCTGCCTGTTGCCCCGCTTTTTGCCGAAGCAATTGAGCGCATTTATGAGGACAAACCGGTATCCCCCATGTTTGTCTAATTTCTAATTATTTCTAATAATTTAAACATAAGCTAGGCGGAGTAGGGTGTCCTACTCCGCCATATTCCTTTATCCCGCCCTAAAAAGGGCATCCCCACGACTACGGGCATTTTTCCATTATTATAACGAGGTAACGATAATCATGTTCAAAAATCCGTTTATAAACAGCACCGAGCCGACCGGACCGGTAGAATACATTCTTGTCGGCCTCGGCAACCCCGGCAGTAAATACGAAGGTACGCGCCACAACGCAGGTTTTATGGCGCTTGACTATATCGCCGAAAAGGCGGGTGCCAAAGTGGATCGCATCAAGTTCAAGGGGCTTTGCGGCACTGCGTCCATCGGCGGAAAAAAAGTTTTGCTGTTAAAACCATCCACTTTTATGAATCTGAGTGGGCAAAGCGTGACCGAGGCTATGAACTTTTATAAGCTTCCACCCGAAAATGTAATTATCCTGTTCGACGACATTTCGCTTGAGCCGGGCTGCATGAGGATTCGTCTGAAAGGCAGCGACGGCGGGCAGAACGGCATGAAAAATATTATTTATCTGAGCGGCAAGGACACCTTTCCCCGCATCAAGCTCGGTACAGGGGCAAAACCAAACCCCCAGTGGGATTTGGCGGACTGGGTGCTTTCTAAATTTACCAGTACGGAGCAAAAGGCGCTCGCCGAGGCAATCGACCACGCGAATTCCTCGGTTGCACTCATGGTGCAGGGCAACGCCGCCGAAGCCATGAACAAATATAATTCATGACGCCTGCATATAATACTATGAATAATCAAAAAGAGTTGGGGTATCCATGAATTTTCTCACCAACGCCATCAGTGCACTCAAGGAATTTAAAAGCCTTGAATCCGCTGTCAAAACCAATGAACTGCCCGCTGCGGTAACCGGTCTTTCCGGTATTCACAAGGCAAATATTATTTATTCGCTCTGCGCTAATTTGAAACGCAGGGCTTTTGTTGTTGCCGGTGACGAGAGCGAAGCCCAGCGCATTTGCGATGATTTAAGCGCAATGGGCATGAAACCGCTGTTCTACCCGATGCGTGACTTTAACCTGCGCGATGCCGTGGGCAGCAGCCATGAGTACGAGCATCAACGTCTGCTGGCACTTGAACAATTGCTGAGCGGCGAGTGCGACGCAGTCATATGCTGCATTGACGCGGCACTGCAATACACTATCCCCCCTGCGGAATTACAAAAACGCACAATTTGCCTGAAAACGGGTCAAGCCATTTCTATGCAGCAGGTGTTGAATTCGCTTGCCGCCTGCGGTTATGAGCGTGCGGTGCAGATTGACGGCACGGGGCAGTTTTCTCAGCGCGGCGGCATATTGGACATCTTCACCCCCGACGCTGCAAGTCCGGCGAGGGTAGAATTCTGGGGCGACGAAATCGACACCCTCTCGCTGTTTGACCTAGAAACCCAGCGCCGTACCGAAACTATCGAGCAAATCACGATAGCTCCCGCTGTAGAAGCACTCATCGATAACCCACAGCTTTTAGCGCAGAAAATCATCAAACATGCGGCAACCCTGCGCGGAAAAGCTGCGCCGGCGGCAAAGGATGTGCTTACAGCGCAGGCCGAAAAGCTGCAAACCGGCGTACATCTAAGTTGTGGGGATAAATTCATCTCCTTCCTATATGATACAACGGCGACCTTATTTGACTATATGAATCCCGATACCCTGCTTTTTGTCAGCGAACCCACAAAGTCTAAAGAGCGCATGAGAAGCATTCTATGGCAATGGGGCGAGGACGTGAAGGAATTCTTTACAGACGGCACACTCTGCCGCGGACTGGATACCTTCAGCGGGGACTATGCATATGCGCTGGCTAAATTTGAAAGCCGCGGCGCAATTTACATGGACACGTTTGTACGCGGCAGTTACGACACGCCCGTTCGTACTCTGATAAATTTAACCGCGCGCCAGCTTTCGGTTTGGGGCGGCAGCACCCAGCTTTTGGGCGAGGATATACAGAATATGCTCTTTAACAAATGGGCCTGTGTAGTACTTGCCGGCAGCGAGCGCAGTGCACGAACCACTACCGCCGATTTACAATCGCAGGGTATTCCTGCGGTTTATATTGAACATCCGGAAAAAGTGGAACGCGGCTCAGTCATCGTAACAACCGGCGCACTTTCCGCCGGTCTGGAGTACCCCGGTGCATTTTTCGGCTTAATCACCCACGGCAGGCTCATCAACTCCCCCACCAAGAAAGCGAAGCGGAGCAAAAACAGTCAGGAAATTTACAGTCTGGCCGAACTGGCACCCGGTGACTATGTGGTACACGCCTCACACGGTATCGGCGTATTCGAGGGAATCCACAAACTTGACATGCAAGGCATTGTTAAGGATTATATTAAGGTAAGATATGCAAAAAATGATACCCTCTATGTCCCTGTCACACAGTTGGACATGGTTTCAAAATACATCGGCCCGCGTGAGGACTCAACCATAAAACTGCACCGTCTGGGCGGTGTTGAATGGCAGAAAGCCAAAGCGAGGGTTCGCGCCGCAGTCAAGGATATGGCGAAGGATCTGATTAAGCTTTACGCCGACCGCATGCAGGCAAAAGGACATATATTCCCACAGGACAATGAGTGGCAGCGCGACTTTGAAGCGCATTTTGAATTTGATGAAACCGAAGGTCAGCTCCGCAGTATCGACGAAATCAAAGGCGATATGCAGCAGGAAGCACCCATGGATCGCCTGCTTTGCGGCGACGTCGGTTTTGGTAAAACAGAGGTTGCACTGCGCGCAGCATTTAAATGCATAACCGATTCCAAGCAGTGCGTCATGCTTGTGCCGACAACCATTCTTGCCTGGCAGCACTATCAAACAATTACAAAGCGCATGGAGGGCTTCCCTGTTAAAATCGAACTGCTCTCCCGCTTTCGCACCCCAAAGCAGCAGGAAGAAATCATCCGCCGCTTAAAGCGCGGCGAAATCGATATGGTCGTGGGTACCCACCGCCTTGTTTCAAAGGATGTGAAATTCCACGATTTGGGTCTTGTTATCATTGATGAGGAACAGCGCTTCGGCGTGGCTCAAAAAGAAAAGCTCAAATCCCTGTGCAAAAACGTGGACGTTCTCACGCTTTCGGCAACGCCGATTCCGCGCACGCTGAACATGGCGCTTTCCGGCATCCGCGACATGAGCGTGATTGAAGAAGCGCCGCACGACCGGCATCCGGTGCAAACCTACGTTTTGGAGCACGACAGCGGCCTGATTGCCGAAGCGATCCGGCGCGAACTGAGGCGCGGCGGTCAGGTTTACTACCTGCACAACGACGTTGCCAGCATCGAACGCACCGCAGCACGGCTGCAAGCACAAATTCCGGAAGCGCGCATCGGCTTCGGCCACGGCAAAATGACCGAGCAAGAGCTTTCTGAGGTCTGGCGCCGCTTAATCGAACATGAAATCGACGTGCTGGTCTGCACCACAATTATCGAAACCGGTGTGGACGTTCCGAACGCCAATACATTAATCATTGAAAACGCGGACCGCATGGGACTTTCCCAGCTGCACCAAATTCGCGGGCGTGTTGGGCGTTCCAGCCGCCGCGCCTATGCGTATCTGACCTTTACGCCCAACAAGGTGCTGACCGAAATCGCACAGAAGCGCCTTTCCGCCATCCGTGAATTCACTGAGTTCGGCTCCGGTTTTAAAATTGCCATGCGCGACCTCGAAATCCGGGGTGCGGGCAACATTCTGGGGGGTGAACAGCACGGGCACATGGAAGCTGTTGGCTACGACATGTACCTGCACCTGCTCGCTGAGGCCATCAGCCGTGAAAAAGGCGAAGCCCCGCCCGAGTACGACGCGGAATGTCTGGTGGATATGCAGATTCAGGCGCATATTCCCGAAGCCTACATTTCAAGCCTGAGTCAGCGGCTTGAAATTTACCGCCGCATCGCGGACATCCGTACCCGCGAGGACGCGCTCGATGTCACCGACGAGCTGATTGACCGCTTCGGCGAGCCGCCGGAGAGCGTGAACGGCCTGATTGAAGTTGCACTTCTGCGAAATCTGGCCTCTCAGCTCGGCATTTACGAAATTAAGCAACAGAACAACATGCTGTTATTATATAAGAATAAAATTGATATGAAACAAGTCGGTTCGCTGATTTCCGCCATGCGTTCTCGTGTTATGCTCAACGCCGGCGCGAAGCCTTACATCAGCGTGAAAATTTTGACGGGTGCAACGCCGCTTGACACGCTGACCGAAATTCTGAACGCCATTGATAAAGAACCTGAAAAATCCCCTCTCAGCAAATCGTAATGCTGAGGGGGGATTTTTCTAGAAAGATGGATTTTTATGAGAAGGATCTTATAATTAATGTTATTGGTCTATCATGATCTTCAAAATCTCGACGTCGGTGCTTTTCATTCCCGTGCGACCCATTCGGGCAACGCTGCTAATCGTTTTTTCAACGTCATCTTTTACAAGTCCGTCACCGCTTGCAAACGCATTGCCGTTAAAACTGATGTGATGCGCTAAGATAGCAGCGTCTACGGATGCCGCAATTTTTGCCGCGCAGGATGCCTTTGCACCATCGCATACAATTCCGCCTACATTTGCAATCGTGTTGGTAATAGTTCTTCCAACATCATCATAGTTTCCGCCGCAAAGATAAGTGATTGCAGCTCCGCTGCCGCAGCCTGCACTTACTGCGCCGCAGTAAGCGGACAGTCTGCCGATTCCTGTTTTCTGGTGAATAGCAACCAAGTTGCTGACCACCAGAGCACGGTATAGCTTATCCTCAGATACGTCAAGCTCATGCGCGTATTCAATTACCGGAAGAGAAACCGTAATTCCCTGATTTCCGCTGCCGGAGTTGATAACAACTGGCAAGGAGCATCCGCTCATACGGGCGTCACTGCCGGCAGCTGCCTTTGCGGCGGCACGGGTCTTCACGTCGTAACCGTAGCATTGCAGCAAGGTTCTGCCAACGTTAACGCCGTATTGATGCCATAGACCCTCTTCCGAAATAGCGGTATTCAGTTTAATTTGATTGGCAAGTATTTCTCTTATATCATCCAAATTAACCGTGTCTGCAAACTCCAGAATATCCTTTACGTTTAACAGGGTCTTGTCGCCGGCTTCCTCGTTGGCTTCCTGCGTATCGTTGTTCTTTTCGAAGACAACGGCACCATTTTTTATGATTTGCACAATATTGGTATGTGTCGTTTTAATGCAGACTTCCACGCTGTCGTCCCCTGCAAAGACTTTAGCGACAATATAAAGGTTTTCCACACCTTCTGCAAGATGTGTTGAACAAAAGTCCTGATCGAGCAATCCTTTGATTTTGGCAATGTTCTCTTGGGACATGCCCTCCAACACCTCTAGGCCTGCATCAGGCTTGTCGCTGAGGATACCGGCAATTGCCGCAGCATTTACACCCTTAAGGCTGCCTGTGTTTGGCACAGTAACGCCCTTTACATTTTTTATAATGTTGCCGCTGCACCACATTTCAGCCCTTTGCGGCATTCTGCCCAGTACATTGGCGGCCTTTGCCGCGGCATAAGCAACAGCGATCGGCTCAGTACAGCCAAGAGCCTGAATTAATTCACTCTTAAGTATTGCAACGTAATTGTCATATTTGACTTTAGTAAGCATTCATTTCACCTTAATTTTCCAAACAATAATTATTTAAACTCTCAAATATTAATTTTCCAACGACAGAACCGCCATCAATTAAGCCGATGCTCTTGTCCCCGTAATAAGCTGCTCTTCCGTGTACGGAACGCATGCTTTTTGTGCTCTCACTGCCCTCGGCTGCAGCCTTTGCGGCAGCCGAAAATGCGGTCTTAGATGACTGCGCCTGGTTTTCTTTCAGTGCATTGATTGCAGGATAGAGTGCGTCCAAAATTGTTTTTTCACCCGGCTTGGACTTTGCTTTTTCCATAATCTTATTGAGTCCTGCTTCCATTGCGTCCGCAATTTCTGCCAAAGTTGCATCGGTTTTACCTTTTAAGGTTTTTGCCATACCCATCAGGCAGAAAGAAGTAATGGTACCGAGCGAAGACGGTGCGGTTTCGTTAAAAATACCAGAAGCTTTTAGAAGCGCCTTGCCAAGATCCGTCTCTTCGCAGGTGTTCAGGTACTCGTAAATTGCCTTGTAGCCACTGGACATGGTGATTCCCAAATCGCCGTCGCCATTTTGCTGGTCGAGCTCAATCAGGTAATCTTTTTGCTCCTGCATGGTTTTGTTAATATATCCAACCGCTTTGGCTAAATCTTTAATATTCATAATATCTCCATTCCGCCGCCGGCAGAAATAAATGCCCAAACCCAGTATGGCGGCTAACTGAGCTTGTAAAACAGATGCGTGGATTATTTATTTGCGTTGGTGTAGAAAGGGGTCGAAGCAGGTGCGCGCAGCAGATGCTTGAGCTCAGAATCCAACTTGAGCATCGTTACGGACAAACCAGTCATTTCCATAGAGGTAGCAAATTCACCAATATGAGGCATAAACAGCTTAACGCCCATACCCTCAAATGTTTTTGCAATGGCTCTGTAAACAATCAGCTGCTCCTCGAGCGGGGTTGCGCCCAGACCGTTCACCATGACAGAAACTTCATCACCGGCTGTCAGCGGCATATCCTCTAAGATTTTGTCTAAAATGATTTTTGTGATTTCATCGGCAGTCAGCATTTTGCTCACTTCGATGCCCTTCTCGCCGTGGATACCCATTCCTATTTCTATCTCATCGTCCTCGATGGTAAAGGTCGGCTTGCCCACCTGGGGAACGATACAAGGAGTAAGAGCAACGCCCATGGTACGAATGCCACTCAGTGCCTTTTCAGTCACTGCTGCAACTTCCTCAAGCGATTTGCCCTCCTCGGCAGCGGCGCCCGCTATCTTAAATGCGTATACCATTCCGGCAACTCCGCGGCGTCTTTCCGCAGTTTCCTTCGGCGACGAAGCAACATCGTCACATACCTTTACGATGGCTGTCTGAATATCTTCAAAATCTGCCATTTCACAGGCCATGCTAAAGTTCATGTTATCCCCGCCATAGTTACCGTAAAGACATAAAACGCCTTTTCCGTAATCACAGGCTTTAATCATATCGAACATTTTCTGAGAGGATGGGGATGCAAATACATTTCCCACTGCACAGCCGTCAAGCATACCTTGTCCTACATATCCAAGGAACATCGGCAGATGTCCGCTTCCGCCTCCTGTAACGATGCCAACCTTTGCCGGTTTCTCCTTCAAATTTCTCAGAAGAACTCTTTTTTCGTCGTCAAGAACCTTTACCTGATCGCCGTAAGCGTAAGTAATTCCTTCCATGAATTCTTCAACAAAACGATCCGGATTATTAATAATCTTTTTCATATTATTCTCCAACAAAATTATTTTTTTGTTTTGTTCACCGAACGAACCACAGCGTAGAGGGTTTAAACAAAGCAAAAATTTTATGGTTTTACTCGTATGCCAACCGGGGGCGGATAAACCGCTCCCCTTTCACTGGCCTGACGCGTAAGCTTTCTTTAGGCATAATATAAAATGCCTTAGCTCCCTAAATAGGCTTTCTTCACCTGTGGGTCCACCAACAGCTCTGCGCCGGTGTTTGTCGTTACAATATGGCCTGTTTCCAAAACATACCCTCTGTCCGCAACCTGCAATGCCATCGCTGCATTTTGCTCAATCAAAAGAATAGTTTTTCCTTTTGCTTTAATTTGGAGGATTAATTCAAATATTTCTTCCACAACGATTGGTGCCAAACCAAGGGAAGGTTCATCAAGCATGATGAGTTCCGGGTTCATCATTAAGCCCCTGCCGATTGCAAGCATCTGCTGCTCTCCGCCGGAGAGCGAACCGCCGCCCTGAGTACGTCTTTCCTTTAAACGCGGGAAGAACGCGTAAACCTCTTCCAAAAGCTCTGCGATTTGGATTTTCGTAAGTTTTGGATTACCCATAGTCCCCGCAATCAGATTTTCATGCACGGTCAGCGCAGGGAAAACACGCCGGCCCTCCGGCACATGGCAAATACCCTTTTTAACGATATGGTGAGGGGGAGTCTTCGTAATATCCTCACCGCGGAAGAGAATCGTTCCGCTCTGCTTTTCAATCAGATTGGATATGGACATCAGCGTCGTGGTCTTGCCCGCGCCGTTGCCACCAATCAATGTGATGATTTCCCCCTCGTTGACCTCCATGTTGATACCGGTGAGCGCAGTGATATATCCGTAGTTGACGGACAGATCTTTAATTTCAAGAACTTTATTTGACATCCTTCAGTCCCTCCCCGGCGATAGTTCCCTTACCAAAGTAAGCTTCGTTAACACCCTTGTCTTCTTTAACAACAGACGGAGTGCCCTCGCATATCTTCTGACCAAAGCTAAGTACCAAGATTTGATTGCAGGTATTCATAACAAACTTCATATCGTGCTCAATAACAGCTATGGTGTATCCGTCCTTATTCAGTCGAATAATAAAATCACTGAGGTCTTTGGTTTCGTTCGGATTCATGCCGGCCGCCGGTTCATCCAGCAGCAGGATTTTCGGGTTCAATGCCAGCGCTCTTGCAATTTCCACCTTGCGCTGGATGCCGTATGGCAAATTGCTCGCAAGAGTATCTTTATACTCTAAAAGTCCAACTTTTTCGAGGATTTTAAGGCCCTCTTCATTGGCAAACCTTTCGTCCTCTTTATAGGTTTTGTTCCTGAGGATTGCGGAGCCGAATTGTGTTTTTGTACGGATATGGAATCCGATTTTTACATTTTCCAAAACCGACATGAACTTAAAAAGCTGAATGTTTTGGAATGTTCTAGCCATGCCCTTCTTTGCGATTTGATCCGGAGTAAGGTTTGAAATATCCTCACCGCAGAAAATAATCGAGCCGTGGGTCGGTTTAAAAATTCCGGAACATATATTGAAAAACGTTGTTTTACCCGCGCCGTTAGGCCCGATAATTCCGAAAATATCGCCCTCGTTTATTTGCATGTTTACCTTTTCAACAGCCTTAAGACCGCCAAAATATTCGCAGATATCGCGTGCTTCCAGTATTACAGCCATTATCGCCACCCCTTTCTACTGCGAATTTAAGACACCTTACTCTTATCTATTTTTTTTGCTCTTTTCTTAAAGATTTTCTTTCCGCCGGCAAGAATACTAGCGGAATTACCAACCAGTCCCTGCGGACGAACCCACATCATTATAATAATGATTAAAGCATACACAACCAGTCTGTATTGAGAAATCGGTCTTAAGAATTCGGTGAGCAGGTTTACAATGGTGGAACCGAGAATCGGCCCGAGCAGCGTGCCTTGTCCGCCTATGATAACCATGGAAAGGATATTAAATCCCTCGTCTAATGTGAACATGTCAGAGGCAATAAATTTAAAGTAAGGTGCAAACGCAGCGCCGGCAATACCAGCCCAAAAAGCGCCATACATAAAGTTCATTGCTTTATATCTGCTGGTTTCCACGCCAAGTGATCTTGCAGCCATCTGGTCCTCGCGGATGGAAATCCACGCGCGGCCAACTCTTGACTGGATAACTCTGCTTGTAACAAAGAGGAAAATAACCAACAGAATCAAGAATATATAATAGAAGTCCCCTGACTTGGAAATTTTTAAGCCAAAAATGTAAGGGGATGGGATTCTTTTAATACCATTCGGTCCGCCGGTAAGTTCCGTCCAGTTCAATGCAGTTAAACGAATGATTTCGGAGAATCCAAGAGTAACAATGGAAAGATATGTCCCGCGTAAACGCAGGGTAGGCCAAACGACCAACAAGCCCACAGCCGCTGCAAAAAGGCCGGCCAGCGGCAGAACAACCCAAAAGCTTGCTCCGGTCGCAGTTGTTAAGATTGCCTCAACGTAAGCGCCAACACAGTAGAATCCCGCGTGCCCAAGGCTGAACTGGCTGCTGTATCCGTTAACAACGTTAAGTGAGCCAGCTAGAATTGCGTACATAAAGATACGGCACATTACGCCCATCTGGTATGAACCCGGACAAATTTTGGGCAAAATCAAAAGAAAAGCGAAAAGTACAGCTAAGATAATAATTCTGTATTTCTGGTAAAATGCAATCAGTTTTTCTCTTAGTCCTGTCATTATGGCCGAACCCCCTTCTTACGGGCAAAACCCTCCGGTTTGATAATAAGTACCAACACAAGGAAAACAAAAGCAAAAATATCTCTAAAGCTTGCGGAGGTAAATGTAATCCCCAAGTTTTCAATAATACCCAGACATAAACCGCCGAGTGCAGCGCTTGGGATATCGGTCATGCCGCCTAATACAGCGGAGGAGAACGCTTTCATTCCGACGGGGCCACCCATGGTCGCAACCAGAGTCTGATAGTAAATCGCGAGTAGCATACCGGCGACGCCGCCAAGACCGCAGCCCAAGCAGTTCCCGAACAAGGTTGTCTTTTTAACATTTATCCCCATAAGTGCGGAAGCCCTTTTATCCTGGCTGACCGCTCTTAATTGTACTCCATATTTGGTTTTATTAAAAAATAAGAACAAAAGCAGGCAGAGTGAAATAACTGTTGCCAGTACAATGATTTGAACAAGTGTGATGCCAACTCCGTTGACACCGTAGAGTTTATTTGGAATAATCTGAAGCAGTGGTTTATTATTCGCTCCGAAAATGAGCTGTGCAAGATTCCTTAAAAGCATACTTACACCGATTGTGCAAATGAGTGAAATATGTCTTGGCGCATCAAAAAAGTGTTCATAACAAACCTTATAGACCAAAACGCCTACTAGCCAAGACGCAAAAAAGCTGGCAAGAATCCCTATGAACAAATTTCCCCCAAACATGCTGAACGCAAAATAAGCGGCAAAAGCTCCCAGCATGATGACCTCACCATGAGTAAATGTTACCAGACCGGTTACACCCACAACTACCGTATAGCCAATTGCCATCAGCGCATATATGGCGCCCTGACTAAGACCATTGATAAGCTGAGATATATAATACCCCATGATAGTCCCTCCTATTGGAATATTTTGCGGCCTTAACGGCCGCAAAATATTCAATTATCATCGTATTCTGTTTATTTGTTTGCGTAATCGTAGTCTGTCTTCTGGACATATTTGCCGTTTTCAACGCAAACTACCAGATACTGTCTTGTAATATCGCCGTCTTTGTTGAATTTAATCGGTCCTGTTAAGCCGTTAAAATCCTTTAAGTTCTGCAGGTTTTCGCGGATACTGTCTCTTGTTACCGTGCTGCCGCTGGCTTTGATTGCAGCTTCAAGCAGGTAAACGCAGTCATACGCGCAAGCTGGGTGAACTGTTGGGCCGAAACCGGCTTTTACTGTAAAGTCATCGGACCACTTCTTAGCCTTTGCATTTTTATCATCGATCATGAATGGGGTTGAAAGCAGAAGACCTTCTGCATTCTTGCCAACCAAGGTAAGAAGCTGAGGAGATGTGCCAGGCCCAAGTGTTGTAATTTTGACATCTGTCCAGTTTGCTGCTGAAATCTGGTTGATAATCGTTGCTACGGCACCCTGATCCATGATAACAATGTGGTCGGGTTTAGCGCTGCGGAGCTTTGCAATGGCGGAGCTGAAATCTTTTTCATCGGCAACGTAGTTTACATCTGCAACAACGTTCAGTCCGTCGGTTGCTGCCTGCTTCGTAAAGTTGTCGTGAGCAGATTTACCCCAGTCACTGTTTACCCAGATTATACCAACGTTTTTCGCACCGGCATATTTTTTGATTAAACTAGTGGAGAAGAAAGGAGCTTCGCCGTCTTGACGGCCCATGATAGAGAAGCAATACTCGTTCATAGAAGCATAGGCAGGGTTTGACGCCGTCGGTGAAAGCTGAACGATTCCGGCATCCTTAACGATATCCGCATTTGCCATGCAGCAGGAGCTTGTAAAGTCACCGATGATAGCCATTACGCTGCTGTCATCGCCGAACTGTCTGGCAAGGTCTGCGCTTTCCTTGGTGTCGCCCTTAGAATCCTTTGCGACCATTTCCAGTTTCATTTCGCCCTTGGCATTGATTTCGTCCACAGCCATCTGGGTGGCAATCTCAAAGCCTTTGCCATACTCTGCATTCGTTCCGGTAATTGGAGCAAGTAAACCAAGCTTATATGTTGGGACATTTTTTGCTCCGCTTGCAGCGGCATCAGTTGTTGAACTGTTTCCGGATTTGCTGGAGCATCCTGCAAATGACGATGCTAGAATCAGGGTTGCGAGACATAATGCGGCTAACCTTCTTGCTTTTTTCATTTCTTCAATCTCCTTTTTTATTAAGACCCCACAAATTATTTGTGGAAGTGCAGTTTGCAGACTGCGTCGCCCTTCGCAATGGTCTCAGGCAGGTCAAGTGTTACGCCCATGCTCTGTGCAATTCCTCTGTCGCCGTCCATAGCCATGTCGCAGAGAAGCGGGAACTCTTCCGCAGGAATACCAAGCTTTTTCCATGCGTTGAGAAGTGGGCAGTAGTGGAATTCAATTTTAAGGTTGTCCTTATCTACGCCGGTAATTTCCATTTCAAAATTCTTCTTGCCGTTTTCGGAAAGAAATGCACCGCAGAAGTCTTCCATGCTGGTTGGATCTGCACAGGCGGACTTAAAGCCTAAGCCATGCATGTTGCCGCATTTTTTGATTGCGGTACGAAAGATTTTTTCTGCGTCGCAGTTACAGCCGCTCTTTTTTGCTTCTTCAAAAATAAGAGCCATCCATGTTGCTCTGTGTTCAATTGCTGCACGGGTAAGATTGACTTCTTGCTCGGAAATGGTGGATTGATTCTTTACCTCAGACATTTTTACCTCCAAAACAACAGACAGCATACCACTGCCCACAGTACCGTTCCTCAAGGTGGACGGTTCACCAGATTAACATATGAAATTGTAATCGCTTCCATTTTTATACAAACAGCAATTGTCTTGAATAATCATGTTATTATTTGAAAATGACTATTAATTATGCTAAGTACAATTAATGGAAACGCTTTCAGATGTGAATTTACAAGAAATTTCTAAAATGTTAGTCATAATACGTTATAAATCGTTGTTTTCAGTGTCTTTTCTGTAAATTGTGTTTTTATTATAGCTTCCGATGCGGTTAATGTCAACACAAAACGGCTTATTTTTTTTGGAATTTTATAAATTGTTTCATTTTTGCTGTTTTACTAATGTAATCGCTTCCAATACTATTCCAACAAAATTGCAATCATCTGTTGACTAATGCGATTTCTTTATTGTATGATAAGTATAGAGAAAAAAGCAAAAGGACGCAGCGTCGTATAATTAATAGTAAAATGTAGTCTTCTTTGTTTATAATGCAAGCTTTATCGACACTTATAGATACGGTTTTTATTTAAATTTATATTATACTTTAATTAATGATTCAAAGATTTTAACTGTTTTTCTGTTGCTACAATTTCCAGTCGCACAGAATTTTAAATGATTGCATTTGGAGGGGTTTTAAATGGGAGTTACCTTACAGGATATTGCTCGTGCTTCGGGGGTATCATGCGCAACCGTGTCCAGAGTTATTAATAATTCCGATGCAGTAAAGGTCGAAACAAGGGAACATGTGCAAGAAATTATCAGAAAATATAATTATGTGCCAAACGCAATTGCTCGAAGCCTGTCGAGGAATGAAACCAATACCATTGGCGTCGTAGTACCGGATATCCTCAATCCATTCTTTGGATTTGTGATCCGTGGAATCAGCACGGTGCTTCGCAATATGGGCTACAATATTGTACTGTGTGATACGGAGGAAAACATTAACTACGAATGCAACTCCCTTGACACACTTTTTGAGCAGAGGGTTCGTGGCATTATTATTTCCCCAACTATTGAACAGGAATCTTCAAACGGCATGAAGCTACTTGAGCTGTCACAGCGTAAAACTCCCATTGTGCTAGTCGACCGTGATATCCGATTTTCGCAGTATGACGGTGTTTTCTTTGACAGCATCAACGCGGGTAAGGACGCTACTCTCGCCCTCATTCGGGCAGGACATAAAAGGATTGCCGCTGTACTAGGCCCCCCCTCCTCCAATGCCTGCATTGAACGGTGTATGGGTTACAGCAGTGCACTGTCAATGAGCGGCATCCGCTATGACGAAAATTATGTGCTTCACGGCAACTACTCGGCCGAATCCGGCTATGAAATGACCCGCAAGATTTTGGCGATGAAAAACAGGCCCACTGCAATTTTTGTAGCCAGCAACTCGCTGACCGTAGGCTGCATTACCTGCTTGTTAGATCATGGCATTAATATTCCTGGGGAAATGTCCGTAATCGGCTTTGACGACACCAAAAGTTTTGAACCGTTTGGCCTGCATATTTCCTATATTGATCGTTCAATCGGCAAAATGGGAGAAGCCGCGGCAAAGCTCCTGGAAGAACAGATTGCCGCCCCGCCGGAACTTGGGCGGGTGCAAAAGCGAATCATTATCCCCACCTCTCTTGTTTTAAAAGGCTCCGAAGCATACCAAGCCGGTGCATAAAACGGCCTGTTTTCTATTTTTAATATTATTTGTAACCGTTTCCATTTAAATTAATATTCAGCTGATTCATGCCTTGCGCGAAATCCGCAAATTCTTGAACGTAATTCCAACAATGTTTCACATAATTGGCCCGATGAGGACTGGACAATCCGGTTGGATAAGAGTATAATCATAACCAGTATTTTCAAGCCTAATGTCTAATATCTGGATAGTTTGGGCTTTGCAAAATTTGCAGTGCAAGAAATAAAAAAATTTTATGCGCAAAAACGCATGGAGGTAGCTATGTTAAAATCGTCAAAAAAGGTTGTCGCCATTATAATGGCTCTCGTTATGATGGTCAGTACGGCCGCATGTTCCAGTGACAAAAGTTGGGCATTAAAAAATGACAGCCTCACCACTCCAATCGGAGCATATATCTATTATTTATACTACTCCTACAATGACGCAGCAAATGCTGTCCCCGACAAGACAAAGCCGGTGCTTGAGCAAAAAATAGACGGGAAAGATGCTCAGACTTACATTAAGGAAAAAGCTCTTAACTATACCAAAATGCTTTTTGTTCTGAACGACAAAATGAAAGAGCTTGGCATTACCCTGACTGCTGATGAAACTAAAGCCATTTCCCAAACCACAGATACCCAGTGGCAGCAGGCAAGTGCTACCCTTGAAAAATACGGAATCTCAAAAGCATCGTTCAATCTTGTTTATTCCGACTACGGCATCAAGTACCAAAAAGTATTTACCGCACTTTATGGCAAGGGCGGTAAAAAAGCAGTTGCCGACGCTGATTTGAAGGATTATTTTGAAAAGAATTACACGGACTTTTCCTTTATAGTTAAGCCACTGTTCAACACAGATGCAAACGGGAGTGCCACCGCTTTACCGGACGCGGAAAAAGCCGCTGTTAAAAAGGAATTTGACGGCTATGCCGCAGATATTACTTCCGGCAAAAAGACTATCCAGCAAGCGGCTGACGCATTCAAGGCCTCTTCCAAGCAGACCACTGACCAGCTTCACTCCGCTACTGACAAGCTCGACAGCACTTCCACCTATCCGGAAGAATTCAAAACCCTTCTAAAATCGATGAAAGCGGGCGAAGTCAAAGCCGCTGAAATTTCCGGCACTTATCTTGTCATAATGAAAAACGATATTACCAAGAAATCCACCGAGACATTAAGCACAGACAACGGCCGCAATAGCATACTCGTTCCGATGAAGTCTACCGAGTACGCTGACGAGATGGACAAGGCAGCCGCAGCATATACCAACGTGAAAATCAATCAAAAAGCCCTGGACTCCTACAAACCATCCATGTTTGTAACACCTGCCTCCTCCGCCGCTCCCGCAGCAGCAGCATCTGCCGCAGCGAGCAAGTAAGTTTATCTGAAGGCTCTATGTAAAACATTTGGGTAAATCCAAAATTCAATAATCGTAAAGATATCCGAAGTTGTGTTAAAGCAGCTTCGGATATTTTTATGTATAAGTTAAACAGATGCAATAGCCCTCGATATTAAAGGCTGAAGTATATGGGGTTACTTGGAAAAACAATTTTATGATTTCCTCTGAAAACACCCCTATTATCCATTATATGGTATAATAGCGGTGTATCGCATACTTTATAAACAAACGAAAGAGGAGAAAGCGCGCATATGAAAAAGAAAAAAATTAAAACTGGTTGGATTTTATTTATGGTGTTAGTCGTCACAGGCAGTGTACTGTTTACCGGCTGCTCCGGCGGTGACGATTATCTTCATAATGACGATAAGTACAATCGCTATGTAGAGTTCAACAACGACATTATTCAACTGCTAAACTTTGACCTGCAATCCTATGGTGAAACCTTCGGCTTAGAAGAAAAACAAAATGTTTCAAAGGATTTCAAACATTTCGGCATAAACCCGGTGATTGAAACTTTCTATAAAAGCTGTGACAACATTATTGAAGATTCAAAGAAAAAGCCTGTAATCGAAGGCCTTGACGCATCCGCTGCCACCCTTGCGGAAAAAACAAAAAAACTTTATGACATCATCAATGAAATGGCCGATTACTACAACAACGATAAATGTTTGAAAGATAATTTTGCCAAGGGCAAAGAAATTCACACAAAGTGGATAAGTTTTTTGAAGGAATACGATAAAGACTTTTCCGCATTTGCGCGCGGACTTTCCAAAATGGAAGTCCCTCAGCTTAAAAAAGCGCTTGGACAATATGCGAATGGCAAAAACGACTATGAATATTATGCACTGAAGTGTATTATTGACGGCGAAAACATCAGCAGCTATCTGTATGATAACGGCATCAACGATGAGAATATCCTAAAACTGAAGTCCGCCGATTTTGAAAAGCTCCGCAAAGAGATAGCAGACGACTATAAGGCCTTCCAAAAGGCGGTGTCCGAATCCCAAACCGCCGATTTCCGTGGTCAGGTCATGGAACAACAGATTGGACTGCTCACATTCAGTACTGAACATATCAAATTAATCGTGGACGCGCAGGATATAAATGTCAAAATCCCGGGCGTTTCCAATAAAGGCCAAGTTGTTTCTGCCGAGGTTACCCCGGTTTCCGATCTGGATTCTTATCTTTCCGGCGCCATCACCTATTACAACAACAGGGGCTAAAACTTCCATAAGCAACGCAAAATCGGGGTATATTCATTTGCTGAATATACCCCGATTTTTTATTGACGTTGATACTTATCTTAAATATCATCTATAATTCTGAGCATTTTGGGCTTTTATTAGCGGAGCAGGATACCGCCAAACTGGCTGATATCTTCTTGGAGCATCTTTACAGCCTGTTTCTCATCCCGCTCTCGAATACATCTTAATATTTCAAGATGTTCCTCGATACCCATGGAAAATTCAGTTTTGTGCCATCGATTCCAATGGAACTGTGCATAGGCGCGCGTCAAAATATTCATGCTGTCTTTCAGCTTATCGTAAACATACTGATTTTGCGCATAAGAATTAAGTCGGAGATGAAACCGCATATTATTGTCCCAATGCTTCCAGATATCCACTTCATCGGGAACACTGCAGCATTGCCTTGTATACTGCTCCAGTTCATCAATTTCCTTATCCAGCATTCTTTTGACTGAAATACGAACACACTCGCTCTCGAGTATTACCCTGTACTCTATGATATTCCGAATATCTGTTTCGGTTATTCGCACAATCTCGTACCCATAACGAGGAATGCTTCGCAGTATCCCCTCATTGCACAACTCAATCAGCGCATCTCTCACAGGGGACTTACTGACTTGGTACTTCTCAATCAACTTTTTCTCGCTGATAATCGTATCCTGAGTGTAGTTCCCCTGTAAAATATCACTCAGTACAGAATCATATATTTTTTTCTTGAGGGAACCGCCTTCTGCCATTGTACCCCGCTCCTTGTCCGTTACGCTGCCACATCACCGCAACGGCAACGCTTATCCGGCTGTATATTTTTGTGCTGCTTCAACCGCAGCACGAATATTTGCATAGGGGATTTCTGTCGGAAGCGTGCAGTCTGCGCCGAGCAGGAACTTGCGAGTTCCCATTCTGTCCAGGATACCGTACACCTCTTTTTCAATCTCTTGTGCTGTACCATCCACCAATACACCCGCGCGGTCATCTAATCCACCCAGTATTGCCATATTGGGGAACAGCTTTTTACCCTCTTCAAGGCTTAAATTCTGCTCATAAACGCCCCAGTTTATAACATCCGCAGGGTAATCCTGATAACGCGCAAGGTTCAGTCTGTCTTTGCAAACGTGCAGAACATTAAAGCCCGTACGCTTTTTCGCCGCTTCCAAAATCTTTAAATCAAACGGCTTTACATATGTTTCAAACTCTTCCTCGTTGTAAAGGTAGCTTTCTCCACCTAAAGCAGCGTAGTAAATTCCATCAACTCCTGCCGCAATCGCTTCTTCGGTAAGAATTGCAAGTGCGTCGGAGATTACTTCATAGCCTTGGTGAACTGCGTCATGGTCCTGCCGCAGATGGTCAACAAGCAGCTGGCTACCCGTCCCGTAGCCATCCGAACCGCCTCTGGCGTGCCATGAGGACGCAACAATCCCATGAACGGTAAGGAGCGTAACCCCTTTGTCATGTGTTTTATCCAAAATACGCTTCACAATCTCAATTTGGTCTGTAATGAACTTGGAATTTCTGTTAAAAGGCTTGATATTCTTCCAATCAGAGCCGTTTTTAATCGGGACATCACAAGGCACAAGGTTTTCGTTCATGATTTTCATAATACCTGTGCCGGTTTGCTCAAAAAAGTCCAGATGTGCCTGAATGCATTTCTCCGTTTCACGGCAGTCCTCCGGAAAATGAAGCCAAAATCCTGCCGGTACATAGTCAACCGGTTTGCCTGCTGCCGCCGCCAATACTCTTTCTTTGCTGTTCATCAAAAATAACTCCTTCTTATAGCATATTATCTATTTGCTGTAAAGTCAATATGTAAATTTTCAGTCCATCCAGAAGTCCCTGTATGCGGATACATTCATCCGGCTGATGACCGTTTCCCCTGCCCGCCGGAAATGGCGATTCTTCCCCCTGAATCCCCGGCCCAAAGGCCACCGCATTCGGCAGTTTTCTTGAATAGGTGCCGCCGCCCATCGTATAAGGCTTATAATCCGCTTCTAAAACAGCGTTTGAAATATCGCAAATCTTTTGAATAATCGGATTGCTGAGCGGAACATATGCCGGTGGATTGTTGTCCATCTCTTCAACGTGATAGCCTGCATTTACCAAAGTGGCGGTGAGCGTATCCATCAGTTCCTTTTGGTTTGAAGTAACCGGATAACGGATATTATAGCTGATATGCAGTTCCTGCTGCGTAAAACGCACGATGGAGCAGACATGTGTCAACTTGCCCGATTCCTTATCCTCATAAGGAATGTGAAGGGATGCTCCGTAATAATCCTTTGTCGAATCAGAAATAAACTGTACTGCATTGGCAGCGTCACCCGTGAGCAGTCCAGCCTGTACCAGTGCGGTTGCCAACCTGCCCACTGCATCGACGGAGCCCTCGGGGAACGCCGCATGTTTGCTTAGTCCCGTTGCTGTTA
This sequence comes from uncultured Caproiciproducens sp., assembly GCA_964517505.1. Taxonomy (GTDB): domain Bacteria; phylum Bacillota; class Clostridia; order Oscillospirales; family Acutalibacteraceae; genus Caproiciproducens. Next base: position 613,724 of record CAZFED010000001.1, read on the forward strand.
CCCGTACATACTCCCCCTCCTGAGCGGCGCTGATGCCCTCCATCCCCGCAAGCTTTTCCTTTGCCTCACTCAGCGGAAAACCGCTGATGACTGCATCCGCGGTACCCGCAATCGTATTGGAAACCTCGCCCGCATAGAAATCTACCAGGTTGCCCTCATTGATTGTAATACACGCCTCTGTTTCCAGAATCCCCTTTTCGCCGTAGCATACCGGAAAAGAAACATCAGGAACAAGGGAAAAATCCGGTGCCTTGTTATGCTTCACATAATATTCGATGTCATCCATGCCAACTTCTTCTGCACAGCCGTAGTACAGGCTGACATCATTTTTAAGACTGATTTCATTTTCCTTTAAAAAGCGAAGTGCATACAAGCCAACCAGCGCAGGTCCTTTATTGTCGCCAACACCTCTGCCAATTAAATATCCGTCCTTTTCAACTGCATTGTACGGCTCATATTCCCAGCCGGTTCCCTCTGGAACGACATCAAGGTGCGCAAAAATCCCTATTTTTTTCTTGCCCTCGGTTCCTTTTAGCAAACAGGTTCCGCAATAATTCTCATGGTTTTTTGTCTCGAAGCCATAACCCTCGGAAAGCTTTAACATGTGCTGCAGCACAGCGGCACAGCCATCCCCAAAGGGGTGGTCTCCGCTTGCCTGCTGAACAACACTCTTTATATTGACTGCACCCATGATGTCCTGCACCATACTATTTCTGTTCTGTTTGATCCACAGGTCAATTTTATCGACCATTTTTTGATCAAATGTCATCGTCATTGCCACCATTCTGCCGTTGCAGGCACAAATTTTTAGAGTTTATATTACTTAAAAATGGCAGACAATCCAACGCGTGAATCGCCTGCCATTCTACTTGTTGAATCATACTAACACAGATGACAGGCTACAAAATGATTTTCAGAGACTTCCTTATACTGCGGAACCTCTGTTTTACATTTTTCGGTTGCATACTGACATCTAGTGTGGAATCGGCAGCCAGCCGGCGGATTGAACGGGCTCGGTACATCACCATGCAGGATGATTTTCTCCATCTTAGCATTGGTATCTGGAATAGGGATTGAGGAAAGAAGCGCCTTTGTATAGGGATGCAGCGGGCTTTCATAAAGATCGTTTTTGTCCGCAAGTTCCACAATTTGGCCCAGATACATCACCGCAATACGGTCGCTGATGTACTTTACCACGCTTAAATCATGCGAAATAAACATATAGGTGAGGTTCAGATCTTTTTGTAGATCTACCATCAAGTTGAGGGCTTGCGAGCGCACGGAAACATCCAGTGCCGAAACCGGCTCATCACAAACTACAAACTCAGGGTTTAAAATCAGAGCTCGCGCAATCACGATTCTTTGCCGCTGCCCGCCCGAAAATTCATGAGGATAACGGTGTAAGTGCTGCTCACCCAAACCAACGCAGGACATAATGCTTTTTACTTTTTCAAGCTTTTCTGCGGCAGTGCCAATGTTAAATGCGTCCAGCGGCGCACGAATCAGCTCGCAGACGGTCATTCTGGGGTTTAAGGATGCATACGGATCCTGAAAAATAATCTGCATTTTTTTGCGCATTTCGCGCATTTCATGTTTATTCAGTGCAAGGATGTCCTGGCCGTTGTAGACAACACTTCCACCGGTTGGTTCAACAAGGCGCAAAATCGATCTGCCAAGTGTCGATTTACCACAACCGCTTTCACCCACAATACCGATTGTTTCGCCCTTTTTTATTTTCAAGTTAACGCCCTCTACCGCTTTTACAACTTTGATCGGTTTTCCGGTAAGGGTTTTTGAAGCAACAAAGGACTTACAAAGATTGGTTATTTCCAGTAAACAGCCAGACTCACTCATCTTTATCCCCCCTTTGGCTTTTATCATATTTCCAACATCTTACCTGTCTTGCCCCAACCGCATATAAATCGGGCTCTTCGTCAATACAGCGCTGTGTAGCCTCGCTGCACCTTGTGCAGAAACGGCAGCCCTTGGGCATATCGTCTGCGCTGGGCACCGAACCTTTGATAGCATACAGGCGTCCGTCTTTTTGGTTTAGCCTTGGAATGGACGCAAGCAAACCCTGTGTATATGGATGCAAAGGATTGTTAAAGATGCTTTTTGTATCGGAATACTCCACGACTTTTCCGGCGTACATAACCAGAACGTTATCCGCCATCTCTGCTACTACGCCCATATCATGGGTGATAAGCATAATTGAGGTATTTGTGTCTCTTTTCAGCTCCCTCATCAGCTCCAAAATTTGTGCCTGAATGGTAACATCCAACGCAGTGGTTGGTTCGTCTGCGATTAAAAGGGAGACGTTGCAGGAAAGCGCCATGGCAATCATCACTCTTTGGCGCATACCGCCGCTGAGCTGGTGGGGATATTCCTTCATTCTTGCCTCCGGCGAAGGGATTCCTACCTTTTTAAGCATTTCAACTGCATGGGCCCATGAGTCCTGCTTGGACATTTTATTGTGTGCGGTAATGGTTTCAATCAACTGCTTTCCAATTGTCAGTACAGGATTCAATGCGGTCATGGAATCCTGAAAAATCATTGCAATCTGGTCACCGCGAATAGCGCGCATCTCTTTTTCGGATATTTTTAGAATATCCTCACCCTTAAAGAGAATTTCTCCTTCTGCAATTTTTCCTGCCTGTGGGGGAATTAAGCGCAAAATCGACATTGATGTAACGCTCTTACCACATCCGGATTCACCCACGATTCCAAGTGTTTCTCCGTTTTTAATTGCAAAACTCACACCGTCTACCGCAGTAACAATTCCGTTCTTTGTATCAAACTGTGTCTTGAGGTGTTTTACTTCAATTAGATTTTCAGACATTAGCGAACCCCATTCCCTCCTGTATATTGAACCATTGTTTGTTTTCATGTGCATGACCCTCCCGCCTTTAAGCTGCGTGCTTCTCATCTGTACGGGAGGGTTATAAAACATGATTATTAATGTGTGCTGTGATTTCTAATTAGCTGACCTTCCATTCCCACGGCTTCTTGTTGATTTCAAAATCAGTGGTTGTAGAAGGAATGTTGCTGATACGCTTGCTGTGTGCAAACAGAGAATTCTGGAAATACAGCCATACCATCGGAACCTGCTCTTTGAGCGTCATCTGGTATTGGTCATAGATTGGCTTACGTTTCTCAAAGTTGGTCGCGTTTGAACCTTTTTTGCCCAGGTCACCAAGGGTGGTGTCGGTAAGCTGTGCGAAGTTATTCATATAGCCAACGGTTACGTTCGGTACGCTCTCGTTTGGATCCAGCGAACCCGCGGAGCCCATAAGGAGGATATCGTATTTTCCGTCTCTTGCTGCCTGCAGCAGGGTCGGGAAATCTTGTGACTGAATCTTAACCTTAATACCAATTTTTGCAAGATCCTGCTGGATCAGCGGAGCGGATTTTTCACGAATCTCATTGCCGATCGGAACAAGGAAGTTCAGAACACGGTTGGAATCCCAGCCGGAATTCTTAACCATCTGCGCTGCCTTTTCAACGTCATACTGAATGGGGAGCATGTCTTTATTGAAATACTGATGTGTCGGAGGCAGAGGCCCAATTGCAGCTACGCCCTCGCCCTTCATCAGCTGTTTGATGATAATATCACGGTTGATTGCGATATTAATTGCCTGACGAACCTCTTTCGGCAGATAATCTTTTGAGGTGTTAATCGCCATATACTGGTATCCGAGTGACGGAATCGACTCACATGTAATATTCTCGACCTTTTTTGCAGCATCCCAGTCTTGAAGCGGAATGTTGCCGGATGCACCGCCTGCGATCAAATCAATCTCACCGCTCATCAGACCGGCAAGCAGGTTTGCAGAGGGCATAACGCGAATAATGAAGCGATCAAAATCGGGAGCACCCATGTAGTAATCTTTATTTGCAACAAGCTCCACTCTCTCGCCGGAAATCATGCTGCTGAATTTAAACGGACCGGAGCCGATTGGTTTGAGCCAGAATTTGTTTGTTACAAGCTCTGCCTCCGGAATTTTCTCTAAAAGATGTTTGGGCAGAATAAAGATATCTCTGTTGACCAATGCAAAAATGGTCATCGGATCCATAGGCGCCTTCAAAGTCATTTCGACGGTGTTCTTATCAATTGCTTTGACGCCAACAGAGTTTTCAGAAAGCTCTGCACCGGATTCATCTGTTCCGGCGTAGTACATCATTCTGATTCTTCTCATAATCTTAAGTTTGGGGTCAGATGCAAGCTGGCAGGTATAAACAACATCATCTGCTGTTACCGGCGTGCCATCATGCCATTTTGCATTTTTGTTCAGATGGTAGGTAATTTTATCACTGGTTTTATTTACTTCCCAGCTTTCAGCCAATCTGGGACTGAATGTGCCGTCTTTGTTGATTACCATCAGTCTGTCGAACATCTGGTCAATTACAATATCGGTGTGTGAGCTTGTTGTGTTCAGCGGCATAAAGGTATCCCAAACGGATGTCATTGCCATTGTGACGACTTTCTCCCCGCCCGCTTTGGTGGAAGAGGCGGTGCCGTTTGGTGCACCGGATTTTGCCGGCTGGCTGCCGCAGGCAGTGAGCACTGTCATTGACGCTAGAACAAGAGCGATTACTCGTGCAAATTTCAACTTTTTCATATATACCCTCCATATTTATAAAATACTGCAACGTTCCCGTTGCAAAACGACGAAATAAAACCGTTCGTTCCTGTTATTTCACTTTCAGCTTGGTATCAAGTGCATCGCGCATGCCATCACCAAAGAAGTTGATGCTTGAAACAGTGAGCACTAACAGAATTCCGGGCGGGACCCACATCCACGGGCGGGTTGAAAGAACGGTGATAGACTGTGCATCGTACAGGATGTTACCCCATGAAGCCTGCGGCGGCTGAACACCCATGCCAAGAAAGCTGAGTGAGGATTCTAAGATGATTGCACTTGCGGTTCGAAAGGTAAATGCAATCAAAATCGGGGTAAATGCGTTTGGAATAATGTATTTCAGCATCAGTGCAAAGTCTTTTGTCCCTACCGCTTTCGCGGATTCAACATATTCCTTTTCTCTAACCGAAAGTACATTGCCGTAAATCAGCTTTGCAAATTCCGGCCAGCCCATAATGCCGATTACAATTGTAACTGTCCAAACAGACGGACCGATTAACGCAACCAGAACCAAAATGAGCACCATTGAAGGGAACGACATAAATATCTCGGAGCAGCGCATAATGATGCTTTCGCACCAACCTCGGTAGTAGCCCGCAACCAGCCCGAGCGGTACACCAATCAGCATACTGATGATAGTGGACAGAATACCGACAAGGAGTGAAACCTGACCGCCGTATACCAGCCTTGCGAAAATATCTCTGCCGATATCATCGGTACCAAAAATATGTACGCTGCTTGGGATTGCGCCGAACGCCATTGGATCGGAGCTGTAAGGATCAAGCTTCATCACTATTGGCAGAACAACCACCAGCAGTATTTCAAGCAAGAGAATGAACAACCCGGCCATAGCCAGCTTATGAGAAGTAAATTTGCGAACAACATCGTTGAAGTAAGACTCTTTCTTTTGTTTGACAGCCACTATGTATCCCCCCTATCTGCTGTGTCTGACTTTTGGATCGAGCATTCCGTATACAATATCGGTTAAGATGTTACCCACCAGAACCACAAACGCAATGAACACTGTAATACCCATAATCGCCGGATAATCTCTTGAGTTGATGGACTGTACCATCAGACTGCCCAATCCCGGCCATCCAAAGATTTGTTCGGTAACAACCGCACCGCCGATTACAAAGGGAATCATTGAGCTAAGCACGGTGACAACCGGAATCAGGGCATTTCTCAGTGCGTGCTTCACAATGACCGTTCTTTCGTTAAGACCCTTTGCCCTTGCGGTTCTAACATAGTCCTCCTGCAATACCTCCATCATACTTCCGCGCGTCTGACGCAGAATACTTCCGATTTGCTGAATGGAAAGAACCAGCATCGGCATAATCAAATGCACCAGAAGTGATGAGAACGTTTTGTTTCCCGAGGATTCGTACATTCCACCCAGAGGAAGAACTTTTAAGTTTACTGCAAAAACATAAATCAGGATCAGGCCTGCAAAGAAGTTCGGCGTAGATGACCCTACAAAGGAAAGGCCGGACGAGATGTAGTCCCAACCCGAATATGGCTTGTAGGCGGACATAATGCCGAGCGGAATTGCCACCAGCACTGAAAACACGGTTGCCGACAGGGTGAGCAGCAGTGTCGGCCCCAAACGCTCCAGAATCATTGCCAGCACAGGCTGTGATGTTCTGTAGGAGGTGCCCAGATTTCCCTTTAAAAGCTCAGCCAGCCACCAAAAGTACTGAATAATTACCGGCTGATCCAGCCCCATCTGATGCCGCATTCGTTCAACTTCCTCCGCCGTAATAAGCGGGTCGGAAAGCATCATTTCAATTGGGCTGCCCGGTGCCATGGACGAGATAAAATACACCAGCACCGTTATTCCGAAAAATGTTGGAATCGCAATTAAGAATCTTTTTAGAATATACTTTTTCATGTTTTTGCATCTACCTCCAACCTTTGTTTGCGACTTAATCGTTGGCTAAAATCAAGTTTTTTTTATTTGATACGCACACCTTGACCTTGCCAATAATGTAACCTCTAACATTATTTGTAATAATACCACAACATGGTATATGTGTCAATAAAATTTAATTTAAATATACAATATTGTGATAATCGCACATATATTGACGTGTTGAACAATTAACGTGTCCGGTAAACTTTACCACATATATAAAAAAACCCACTTCACTAAGATAGAAGTGGGTTTTTTTGAGTACAATATGTCAGTGCCTTATCCCGTCCTGATTTGCTTTGCAGTCGTAGGAATAAGACGGGTTCAGCACAACACTTCGCCCGCCCGAAACTTCAAGACTTGCAGCGGTGATATAGCTTGCGGCATCGCTTGCAAGAAACACCACTGGTTTTGCAATTTCATCCGGCTCCGCCACGCGGCGAAGAAGGGTACCTTCGATATTGCAGTTTAATTCATCCTGCGGAATAGATTCCCGCACCTTGGGGGTAATGGTAAAGCCGGGCAGTACCGCATTCACTCTGATTCCATATGCGGCATACTCCCCTGCAAAGGTTGTTGAAAGTCCGACTACCGCTGCTTTCAGCGGCCCATACAATGTACTCCGCCCCACTGTGGCGCAGCGCGCCGCAAGTGAGCTGATATTTACAATGCTGCCGCCGTCCTTCATAAATCGAAACGCCGCCTGACAGCCGTAAATCGTGGATTTAAAACAAACGCCCGTAATCCAGTCAATTTCCTCGGCGGTGTATTCGCTGCCTTGTTTTTCAGCGCCGGCACCTACATTGTTTACCCAGATATCCAGCCTGCCGAAGCGTTCCGCCACACTCTGGGCAAACCCGTAAACTGCCTGATCATCGGTTGTATCAACCACCTGGCAATAAACCTCGCCAAAAGTGCTGAGTTCCTCTGCAGCCGCCCTCAGTTCATCGTGATGGCGTGCGCAGATTGCAACCCTCGCACCCTCCTGCAAAAACTGCTTTGCGGTTGCAAAGCCAATTCCTTTGCTGCCGCCTGTTACCACGGCAACCTTTCCAGTTAAGCCAAAATTCATTGCGTACAACTCCAATCCGCTGTGACAGCAACCTTTTACTTAAAACGTTTTATCTCTTGGATTATTTATGGAAATGCAGTTTGCAGCTGCTGCAGCCCTTTGCAATGGTATCGGTCAAATCAAGTGTCAAGCCCATAGCTTCTGCAATTCCTCTGTCACCATCCATTGCGATGTCACAAAGTTTTGCACATCTTTCATCGCTAAAGCCAAGCTTCTGCCATGCATTTACAAGTGCGCAGTAGTGGAAGTCTACGTTTACATCGTCATGGGATGATGTAATGTTATCCATCTCGAAGGTTTTAACGCCAACCTCGCCCAAAAATACTTCTCTGAAATCTTCGCAGTTCTTCGGATCTTTACAAGCTGCTTTAAAGCCTGCGCCATGAATGCCGCCGCAACGCTTAATTGCTTTTCTTGTAAGAGCTTCTGCATCTATGCCTGCTTTTTCAGCCTCATCATAGATAAGGCCCATCCATGTTGCTCTGTGCTCAAGCTGAGCTCTGTTGATTTCGATTTTCTCCTCGCAAGGTTTCACTGTGTTTTTAATGTTAGACATCATTATTTCCCCCTGAATTTGTTTTTATTTGAAATCGCAATTCTTGCGTTTCATATTTTTTCGCATCAATTTTTGCTTTTTATCTTTTATTAGTATATTATTGATGTATTAGTAATAATATCAGAAAAATCATAGAAATGCAACCTACTACTTTAAAATTGTACAGGATACATTTTTTCCATGATCTTTAGAAATAAGTTACCACTAACAAACGTTGCCCTGCAACTTTCAAACAGTTGACAATTGCATTTTACCTGTTATCATTAATGATGTATTTAATTTTTGAAAGGCATATAAGGTGTTGGCAAAATGGCAAACGAAGGTAGTTTAAAGACCAAAATATATACAGAAGTATTTGAAAGCATTATCAAAGGGGAATACCGTCCAAATGATATTCTTAGTGAAAAGAGTTTGGTGGAAAAGTTCAATGTTAGCAAGTCGCCTGTTCGCGAAGCTTTGATTGAACTTTGCAACGAAGGTGTTTTGCGCAGCATTCCTCGTTACGGTTATGAGGTCATTCGCCTCACCGACCGCCATGTACAGGATATTCAGCGGTTCCGCGTGGTTCTGGAGTGTGGATGCCTCACGCAGTACTGGGATATGATTACACCCGAACACATTGAACATTTGGAACGCATGCATGCCGAGGGCTATAAAGGAAGTTTAGAACATGACGCACTTATCCATTGGGCGCAAAACTCTCAGTTCCACCTTGCACTTATCTCCTGCTTTAACAATGAATATATCTACTGCAGTTTAAAGTCTTCACTCAACACCTTGTCCCGCGCATATGCACAGTTTTACTGGGATAAATGGCATAAGACTGAATATATCAGTTTTGCAAACGACCATAAACAGTTTTTGGAATATCTGAAAACCAACGACAAAGATGCTGCTGTAAGTTGCTTACAGAAAGATATCAACGGCTTAACCGATTTGGAATCCAAATAGCATAAAAAAGTAACGGAGCTTAACAATAAGCTCCGTTACTTTTTGGATTTTTGTTTTACACTACATGGATAACATTTTCACTGTCCCGTTTTTCAGCCGTTTGTGTTCTCAAAAACTCCTGCGCATCCTTGCATATCTTCTGATAACAGCAGTGTTTTTTGAGCCTGCACACGGTCATAATCTATATACCATAAATTAATACAGCACCACTATTCCGCCCTGAACAGCGCATCTGCACTCATAGCTTTTCTGCACGCCGGTTTTCACGTCGTAAATTGAGTTAAACTCAAAGGAATCTTTTTCATCCGCCAGTATATAACGCGCCAGGATGAACCTGTCCTCTACACATGCGGTGAAATCACCCAACTCCTTGCTGTACTTTGCATGCACAGTGGAGTTCAGAACACCGTCAACCCCGTAATCATCATCACCGGGGGTAATTCGGTAAGCTTGCCCACCGCTTACGTCGATGCAAAATGAAGCAGGACTTTCGTCCCCTCTCAGATTCAACTCCGCCTTAATCGTCTTTTTTCCCGTGACTTTGTTATAGGCACATAGCCGTTGGTCGTCGGTCGGAAAATATTTCGCCCGGAAATAGAGGTTGTCGCTGTCCATTCCTGCAAAGCGCACCAACCCACAGGTGCCCGCACTTAAAATCAGCTCGAGCGGCACACGCTCCTCACCCGCCTTGACCGAAACAATGAAGTCGAAAAGAGGGCAGAGCCACACGTTGTCATTTATATTATCGCCCAACCAGCGCCGGTTTTTGTAGCAGTTTTCTTTTTCCTCTTCATCCCCGTGGGGCTGAAGCACCAAAAGCTGCTTTTCACCGTCCATGTCATATGTAATGAAGCCAGAGCTGTCCGCGTTACAGATACGCTGGTCGCGTACGTAAAAATACTCCTCTTCGTCCAAATCGTAAAGATACGCGACTCTTTCAACTCCGGTCAGCTTTTTATATTCTTTAAACAGACCCTTGTCCTTCTCGTTTTCGACCGTATAAATCATCACATGACTTTCGTCGAGCGCCTTGCAGTCCGCAAAGCTTCCGACAAAGCTTAGTTTTGCCAGATTTTTTTCCGCACCGGTGTGCTTGTCAATCCGCAGAATCCACGCTTCGCTTTCGCCGCTTTCCATTACAATAATAATATCCTCGGCAAAACTGAAATAGTGCTGCACAAACGTCGGATCACACAGGAAATAGTCCGAGATGATGCGCTCACGGCGCGTAATGCGGTTGTACTCAAGAATAAAGAGGTTATTGTGCCCCTCCTCCTTCTTTTCCTCCGCATAATATATTAAATTATCACCTATTTCAATTAATGCATCGTTGCAGCTTGCAAAAATATTGCGCAGGTCCACAACCTTCATCCTCATCACCTCTATCCTTGTATTATATCATAAAGAGCCAACCTTTTCATCTGTTTTATTGACACTCAATTAATTCATAATTTGGTTAAATCTTTCTGCATATTTATAGTATAATATTGTTTATATATAAAATTTAGCGGTTGGAGAAAACGATGCTGCAAACAAAATTTGGAACAATCATAGAAGTGGATATTCATGGACTGACCGCACGCGAGGCCAAGCGCGGTCTGGAACAGCTTTTAAGCCGTACGGATAAAAGCATTACTGAAATTAAAGTAATCCATGGGTACAACAGCGGCCAGGTGCTGTGCAATATGGTTCGCAAAGAGCTGAAACATCCGCGTATTGCCGCGAAGCTTATCAGCCTAAACCCCGGTGAAACACGCATCCTTCTAAAATAAACGCGGGCAGGAAAAAAATCCTGTCCGCGTTTATTTTATTCATTACATGCCTGCGCGTACTTTTTCAAGCAGCTGCGTAAATTTCTCCATAGTCAGCACAGCGGCAAAATCGATGGGTTCTCCGGTTATTTTCTGCATCATCAGATAATTTCCGTTTTTGCACAGCGGCAGCACTCCCGTAAAGAAAAAGCCGCTGTCCTTTAGCTGACCGTAAGCTAATTCCGTCAATGAACTGCTCATATTGATTAAGAACTCCAACATCTGCATATCCGCCTTTTGCGCTTCCAGTAAAAACCGGCCAAGCTCGTTGGTGAAATCTTCACCGACTGCTTCGCAAATCGCCCTAGCCGAACGGGAAATTGGATTAATTTCCCAGGTAATATTGCTTGTCCTGCTTTTAGCTTCCCTTTGTTTTCCTGCAAGATATTCAATTCCCAACTCAGTAAAAATTTCTCTGATTAGGCTTTCCTGCTCGGGGGGAGCATAATTGGGAAAACAGGTGTCCGCACCGAATTTTTTCATTGAGAACGCCTCTGTTATCCGGCCGGCTTTGCCGTCTGTTTGTGGGTAATACTGAAAACGAAAGCCAATCGGCGTAAAACCGGTTTTCATCGCAATATGCTGTGTGGCGGTATGTCCGGTCACTGAACAGCGAAGTGCTGCGGTGCAGCCACCTTGTGCTGCGCAAAAGCTTAAAAGCACATCGTTTAACTGATCCATCAATTTTAAACCACGGTATTTCTTTTTCACAACCGCCATACCGATTTCCCAAATTCCCGGGGTATTCTCGTCCATAGTCAGCCCAAGGTGAGCCGCCGGTTCGCCGTCAGGCGCGCGCATTAGCAGTGAATAAAGGCGTCCGGCCGCTAATGCATGTAAAAACGCTTCCGCGTTATATACTTCTTGTTTAATATAGTTGTTGTGATACTCATCGTATATACACTCGGCAACACCCTGCGCATCGTCCAACGTTTGTGTAGCCCGAACGGTAAAGTCGGTACTCATTTTTTAAATTCCTCTATTTTGTAGCGCGGGCGTGCCTTGACCTCGCTGTAAATTTTGCCGATATATCCGCCCACTACACCAATGCATAAGAGCTGGATGCCACCCAAAAGCCAGATTGAGCAGACAATCGCCGTCCAACCCGCAACCGCGTTGCCGGTAAAGTAAGAAATGAGCGCATAAATCAAACCGATTATACTCAAAAGCGACACAATAATTCCGAAATTGGATATCATTTTAAGCGGCTTTACGCTGAATGACGTAATCCCGTCGATTGCAAATGAAAGCATCTTTTTGAGCGGATACTTCGACTCGCCCGCAAAACGCTCGTGCCTGTCGTAATATACATAGTCGCTTCGGTAGCCAATCAGCGGCACCATCCCGCGCAAAAACAGGTTGGTTTCCCTGTATTCACTCAGTGCATCCAACGCTCTGCGGCTCATTAAGCGGTAGTCCGCGTGATTATACACAAGGTCTACCCCGAGCACCTGCATGAACTTGTAAAATCCCAGCGCAGTGGTGCGCTTAAAAAACGAGTCGGTTTCACGCTTGTTCCGCACCCCGTAAACCACGTCACAACCATCGGTAAACCGGTCGACAAACTGATCCAAAACCTCAATGTCATCCTGCAAATCGGCGTCCAAACTGATTGCGCAGTCGCAGTATTCCCTTGCGGTCATCAATCCGGCCAAAAGAGCATTCTGGTGACCTCGGTTGTGTGCAAGCTTAATTCCGCTGACCAGCTCGTTTTCGGTGCTGTACTCGCTGATCATCTCCCAGGTTTTGTCGCGGCTTCCGTCGTCAACCAAAAGAATACGGCTTTGCTTGTCGGCGCGGCCGGCCTCCATCATCGAATTCATCTTTGCCGTCAGGCGTTTGACCGTTTCCGGCAGAACTGCCTCCTCATTGTAGCATGGAATTACCAAATAAACTGTTGGCATAGTACCCTCCAAAATTATATTTGCTCCGTTTCCCGGGGCATTACGGGTTCATTCTCTAACTTATACTGCTTTATTTTATATATTTTTCTTTTTTTGGGTATCTTCTTATCATATGCTCTGGTTACAAAGTAATAAATCGCAAACAGAATCACACCGCCAAGTGACACGAGCGCGCCAAGCTTTAAGCCCGGTGTGGTGTAATCAAACCGTATCGTCGAGGTTCCCGCCGGTACATTCACTGCCATAAATCCGACGTTTACCTTTCCGATTCCGGCCGCCTTGCCGTTTACCTTTGCGCTCCAGCCGCCTTCCCACGGCACACTGAAAAACACAAGGCGCTCCTTGTCGGTGGTTATTTTTGCCGTAAAGCCGCTGTTGTCGCGGTCAAAGTCAGAACACGCCATCGACTTACGGTTCAGGCAGTCCTCAAAATACGCGCTGTATGTGTATTCACTGGAGGTATAATCGTCATCATGTTTTAAAATACCCGCATATTTTTTTACGTCGCTGTTTTCAAGCACGATTGTTTTCAGCAGCAGCAGATTGCGGCTCTCCTTGTCCACCTCTTCATACTCCTTGCGGGTAATGTAAGTGTCATAACTGAATCCCATAGGGATGTAATACTCATTCTGGTAAATATCAAAACCGTTCTGTGTGGCGTAATGGGTCCACCCCGGCATTTTCAGGTCATCCTCGGCCGTTTCTCCGGCAAAGTTCTTGCCGCTTCCTACCGGGTCAAACAGCCAGCGGCAGCTTGTCAGCCCACGCAGTCCGTAATATTTCACGTCGGGGCGCGAACCAACATCACGCTGCACACCGATTGACGGATAAAAGTCCATAACAGAACCCGGTACGATGCTGTGAAACGCCTGAATCGTGGGTATCTGCCAGTACATAGCCTGATTATCCATGCCGTCAAAAACGTCGATGCGGCAATTTTTGGTGTCCGGCAGCTTGATATCCGCACCACCGTTTAAAGCGTAGGGAATCAGTTGCTTGTGCGTATCCTCGCTCTGCGTTTTGCCGAGCACGATAAAAAACACCGCGTACACAATTGAAATAGCCGCCACGCCGCCCATGCAGTAACGGATAAATTTATTTTTATCACGTTTATAATATTTAAAGATTATCGTCAATAAGGTCAGGCTTAAAAGCGCAATCGCAACGTAAGACCAAAAGCGAGTGGGGTACTCCTCCAGCCCATAGGTTGTAACCTTTTTGCCGTCCTGCTCCGTGGTTTTTATCATGAGCCCGATTGGCAGCGCGATTCCCAGTGTAATGCCGGTTGTCCACTTGATTGCACCTTTCCAGTTCACGTTTTCGTACTCAAGCGAAAGTATCGTCGCAAGGCTCATCATCAGCGTCAGCATATAGAACCAGCGCGCGTAGTACGATGCGTTAAAAAGCTGAAACGCGGAGTTTAATATCGGCACAAACGCCATGAAAAATAAAATACCGAGAACTTTTTTGAGCCAGTGTTTTTTGTGTATCTGCATAAATGCGATAACGCCTGTCATACTGAATAACGGAAGCCATGCGCCGAGTGACGCCCACTTCGCCTCCGACTTGGGGGTAAAGTTTGGCCGCGCAGGGATATCCGGCGGGAAGAAAAAGCATTCCAAAATATGAACGTAGCGCTGGTTCCAGTCGTAGAGCAGCGCGTTCCAACCCTCCGGCGGATTATTGACACGGGGATTCTGTATCACCGCAAGGATGGTAGGCACAAGCAGAACACACGAACACATAACGCCCAAAACAGCTTCGCAGAAGAGCAGTAAGAAGTCGCGCAGTGTGATTTTCCAACTGCCGCAAAGCATGCGCACAAACCAATAAATCAAGCAGAAAACAACTTGTCCCACAAAGAAGTAGTAGTTTACGGTGCAGCACGCGAAAACGGTCAGCGCAAAAATTCCCTTGCGCCTTTTATACATGTATTCGTCCATCGCCCACAGCATGATTGGAAAAAAGACGATTGCCTCGTGAAAATGGTTGAAGAAAATATTGTAAACAGAAAATCCGGAAAACGCATAAAGCATACCGCCGATTACAGCGTAATCCGGATTTTTTAAGTATCGTTTTAAATAAAGAAAGCCAGTCAGCGAGGCACATCCGAATTTCAAAATCAGCAGAGGACCCATCAAATGCGGTACCGCCGCGCTCGGGAACGGGATAGTCAGCCAGAAGAACGGACTTCCGAGCAGGTAGAACGAATATGAACCGATAAAGTTAGCCCCTAAATCGGTCGTCCAGCTCCAACCCAAGCTGCCGCTTCGCACTGCGTCGTGGCACATCTGGTAAAATGGAACTTGCTGCACATTAAAATCACCGTAAAATAAAAAATAACCATTATCAAAGATAATAAACGGAATAAAAAAGAGAAATGATATTGCCATACCGTAAAGCAGAGCTTTTAAGTAATAATTTTGTTTTTTATCATTATTTAATATGCTGGTCAAGCTTTCGCCTCCATTTCTTATCAAGCATATTATATCACAAGCATTTGTCTGAACAAAGCGAATTTAAAAATTACTGCTTTATTTCTTGCAATATTTACCGTTTGTTATTATATTAGTAATATCATAATTGTTCATTGCAATCAGGGGGTAAGTCAGATGTTCCATTTTTACGCGATGCTGTCACGCATGAAATACATCAGCCGCTGGGGACTGATGAGAAATACGCGCAGCGAAAACCTGTGCGAGCACAGTTTTGAGGTAGCCGTCATCGCCCACGCTTTGGCGGTGTTGCGCAATACTCGATTTGGCGGCAATGTCGACCCGGAGCGCGCCGCACTTCTTGCACTTTTCCATGATGCAACTGAAATTTTCACCGGCGACCTGCCCACTCCGGTAAAATACTATAATCCGCAAATCCGTACCGCCTACCGTGAAGTTGAATCGGTGGCGCAAAACAAGCTTTTAAGCCTGCTGCCCAGCGATTTAAAGCCAAGCTACCAGTCTGTTTTGACAGCCGGTGCCGATGGCGACCAGTCACTTTTGCCGCTTGTAAAGGCTGCGGACAAGCTTTCCGCCGTCATTAAGTGCTTGGAAGAAAAAGGAATGGGCAACTGCGAGTTCTCAAAAGCTGAATCAACCCTGCTGCAAGCAGTACACGAAATGCACCTGCCGGAAGCCGACTGCTTTGTGGAGGAATTTCTTCCATCGTACTGTTTAACTCTCGACGAGCAGGATTAATATTTCATATTTCATTCATATAATAATTACTTATTAGAAGTATTTATATCGTTGTCAAGGTTATAATATCTATGACTATTATAGAAAAATTGTCGATTAAGGATTGATGTTGTGAGTACAATGAAAAAAAACACCAAAGGAAAAAGTAAGAAATATCTTGTTCGAAATATCGCAATTTTATTTTTAAGTGTAATTATGCTGATTGCCGGCGTGGGCTGCGTTTACGCCGATAACATGCTCGGCAATATCAACTTTGTTGGGGACGAAACCTCCTCCAAGGTAAAAACAGGTGAACTTTTTGGAACTGGAACCACAAGTGACGGAACGACAAGTGCCAAATCGGGGGTTTTGGGCGGTCTTTATCACGATGACGCCATCACAAACATTCTTTTACTGGGCGTTGACGATTACCAAAAAAACGACTCCGGCCGCAGTGACAGCATGATGCTCGTTTCGGTTGACACACGCCACAAAAAGCTGAAGCTTACCTCGTTTATGCGCGATATGTACGTTGCCATTCCGGGCATTGGCAATAACCGGATGAATGCCGCGTATTCCCTGTCGGGCGGCGGCGTTGAAGGCGCAAAGAAGGTTGTTTCCACTATTGAAGCAAACTTCGGGACGGATATCGACCGTTTCGTGATTATCAGCAATTCCGCATTTAATCAGATTATTGACAAGCTCGGCGGCGTGAGTATCACTTTAACTGCCGGTGAAGCGAAGCTGGTCAACCAGTATTCCGGTGATTCAAGGCACAAC
This sequence comes from uncultured Caproiciproducens sp., assembly GCA_964517505.1. Lineage (GTDB taxonomy): Bacteria > Bacillota > Clostridia > Oscillospirales > Acutalibacteraceae > Caproiciproducens. The sequence continues at coordinate 630,523 of CAZFED010000001.1, forward strand.
CTTACGGCTGGCACCTTTGTTTTAAGTGGTGCGCAGGCTCACTATTACTCCCGTATCCGCGCTATCGGCGACGACTTTGAGCGCACCGAACGCCAACGCAAGGTTTTCTCCAGTATCGTGGATAAATTTAAAACTTCAGACGTTGGTACCATTTACAGCGTACTGTCCCAAACTCTTCACCTTGTCACAACCAATATGACAAAAAATGAAATTGTCGGGATGGCTGGAAACTCACTTACGTATTTAAATTATCCGGTCAGCCAAAACCGTATTCCGGGCGATAACCAATATGAATCCGCCAATGTGATGCTCGGCGGCACGAAGGCAAATGTCCTCGCTCCGGATTTGAAAAAATGCAGTGAAAGCGTTTCAAGCTTTATTTTTGAAAATGATCTTCCCTCTAAAACTTATGGAACCGATTAATTTTAATATTTTGATAAACCGCACGGCAAAGCGCTGTGCGGTTTTTTTTAAAGGAGAAAATTTAGATGCCTACTCCCCTTTACAGCGCACTACTTCAACATAAAGCGCTGAACCGCGCTTCGTTCCACACACCGGGACACAAAAACAATTCTCTGGCCCTTCCGCAGGATCTGCTTTCGCTCGACTTCACCGAGCTGCCGGACACTGACAGCCTGTTTGAGGCTGACGGCCCGATTTTGGAGGCGGAACAGCTCGCGGCAAAGCTATTTGGCACTGTGCGTACCTGCATTTCAGCGGGCGGCTGTACGCTTTGCATCCAAGCCATGCTCCGGCTTGCCGCGCCGAACGGCGGGGATATCATCTGTTGCCGAGTACTTCACCGCAGCGCGGTCAATGTGATGGCACTGCTCAATTTGCAGCCCGTGTGGGCCATGCCCGAAGATATTATTTCTACAATTGAAAAAAATCCCGGTGCAAAAGCCGTGTATGTAACCAGTCCAAACTATTATGGCGAGCTGCTCGATATTCCCGCCATTGCAGACGCCTGCAAAAAGCAGGATATTCCACTCCTTGTGGACAACGCCCACGGCACACACCTGATGTTTACCGAGCCGAAGCTTCACCCCCTCGCGTTGGGGGCAAGTATGACCGCCTGTTCCGCGCACAAAACGCTTAATGTCCTGACCGGCGGCGCCTGGCTGAACATCGCAGATAAACGCTTTGCCAGCGACGCCAAGGCGGCCATGGCTCTCTTCGGCTCGACCAGTCCCAATTATCCGGTGATGGCCTCTCTTGATTTGGCACGCGCGTGGCTGGAAACCCACAAAAGCCAATATGTTAAATTGCAAAAAATTGTAAGTGAAATAAAGTCAGCCGCCGCACAGCACGGCCTTACTTCACCTGCCGGTTTGACGGATCCAACACGCATCACGCTGAACACTGCCTCCATCGGCCTAAGCGGCAAAGCCGCCGCCGAAATTTTTCGCGGTGCGGGCGTGGAGCCGGAATTTGCCGACGCCGCACATGTGGTATTGATTGCGACGCCGTTTAATGAGGAAAGCGACTTTACGCGCTTGGTGGACGCAATTGAACTGCTTCCAATCCGGCAGCCGCTGCCCGTCCATGCGGCACTTCCCCCTTTGCCGCCCGTTAAAACAAGCCTGCGTACCGCTGTTTTTGCTCCTTGTGAATCCGTTTCGCTCGAAAACGCCGTCGGCCGAATTGCCGCCGAGGCCGCCTGCCCCTGCCCACCGGGCGTACCGGTTGCTATGCCGGGAGAGGAGCTTACAAAAGAGGTTGTTGAGTTTTTACAGGGGTATGGCTTTTTTTCAATAAAAGTGTTAAAATAAATTTAGAACAATAATAGGGCTGATTGATTGACAATTTTGCTCTTTTCGTCAATTTTAAGTAGTGGGGGGATTCATTATGAAACTGGTTCTTGCTATTGTGAGCAATGATGACAGCGGTATGGTTTCCGCGGCACTGACAAAGGACGGCTTTTCGGTTACAAAGCTTGCCACAACCGGCGGTTTTTTAATGGCAGGAAACACCACCTTCATCGTGGGTACCGAGGATGATAAGGTCGATCAGGTAATCGCGATTATTTCGAAACATAGCAGCCGCCGCAGCCAACTTGTGCCAAGCACAACAACCATGGATGTCGGCATGTATTCTTCATTCCCTGTTGAAGTTACCGTAGGCGGTTCAACCATATTTGTTCTCCAAGTGGATCGATTCGAAAAAGTATGAGCACCCTGAATTTAAGTGGCTTTTCCGGCAGCGATGATGTAAAAAGTCAGCTGGAGCTTGCGTTTAGCGCTGGTCGGCTTCCCCATGCAATGATTTTGGAGGGGACGGCGGGCAGCGGCAGTCAAATTTTGTCCGGTCTTTTGGCAAAGGCGGCCGTATGCCTGAATGACGGTGAAAAGCCCTGCGGATGTTGTTGCGGTTGTGTGAAGGCTCAAGCCGGCTCGCATCCCGATATTTTTACGCTTGACGGCAACGCGAATCCACGCGCTTTTCCCGTTGATGCAATCCGTCAAATCCGTTCGGACGCGTACATTAAGCCCAACGAAGCGCCGAATAAAGTCTATGTTTTATTGGGTGCGCAAAATATGAGCGAAATTTCTCAAAACGCGCTTTTAAAGGTGTTTGAAGAACCCCCGAAAAATGTGCTGTTTATTTTGACCGCTGTCAGCGCGGCCGCCCTGTTGCCCACCGTGCGCTCCCGCGCACAGATTTTTTCACTTGAGGGCGCTCATACGGATAACGATGTTGACCTTGCGTATATGGAAAAGCTCACGGCGGCGATCACCGCGGTAAACGAAGCAGATTTTCTGTTCCTCACCGCGGATTTAATAAAAGATAAAGAGAAGCTGCGCGGAGTTTTGGCTCAGCTCGTGTTAATTTTTCGCGACGCGGCAGTTTTGCGGGCCGGCGGCACCGCCTGCCTTTCCGGTCAAAAAGAAGCGGCGGCGGCGCTCGGCGCCGGACTGACCCGGGACAAGCTGCTTTTACTGCTGAACGAGGTTCAAAAAGCACAGATTGCGCTTGACCAAAACGCAAACACTGCTCTGCTGCTGACTGCTTTGTGCGCAAATCTGCGCGCCGCCGCCGGCCGATAAAGAAGTTTGCGCTGCATTCCTGCAAGCTCTTCTCCCTTTGTTTTTTATATTTCCAGAATTGGAATTTTTATATAAATTATTTATTGATATATTGGAGGGTTCTCATGGCCGAGGTAATTGGCGTTAGATTTAAAAATGTTGGCAAAGTGTATTATTTTGACCCGGACGGGAACGCCCTCAAACAGGGCGGCATGGTAATTGTCGAAACCGCACGCGGCATCGAGTGCGGCGAGGTTGCGATGGAAAACCGTATAATCAGTGACGACGGCATTGTTCAGCCGCTGAAAAAACTCATCCGCGTCGCCACAAAGGATGACCTGAAAAAAGTGGCGGAAAACGTAGAAAAAGAAAAGACTGCGTTTGCCATCTGCAGCAAAAAGATAGTTGCACACAAGCTTGAAATGAAGCTTGTCGACGTAGAATATACCTTTGATAATACCAAAATATTATTTTACTTTACAGCCGATGGCCGTGTGGATTTCCGCGAGTTGGTCAAGGACTTGGCTTCGGTTTTCCGTACCAGAATCGAGCTTAGGCAAATCGGTGTGCGCGACGAGGCCAAAATGCTCGGCGGCCTTGGCATCTGCGGCAGGGCGTTCTGCTGTTCCACTTTTTTAGGCGGTTTTCAGCCTGTTTCCATCAAAATGGCAAAAGAGCAGGGCCTTTCGCTCAACCCTGTTAAAATTTCCGGCACCTGCGGGCGGCTTATGTGCTGTCTGAAATACGAGCAGGAGGCTTATCTTGACTTAATTCGTTCCACCCCGAGCGTGAATTCCATTGTGATGACACCAAACGGGAAAGGAACCGTTGTGGATTTGAATATGCTTACCGGTATTTTACAGGTGCGCCTTGACTCCGCCAAGGATGCCATACCCCAGACTTTTGAAGCCGCGCAGGTAAAGCTGTTAAAAGGCGGACAGGTCAATATTGACCGCAGCGAGCTGGAAGCGTTAAAAGAATTGGAAAAAGATTAAATTAATTATTTCTTGGATACAGTTGCATTTTTCCGTTTTTATGTTAAAATTATCTAGTAAATTTATTTGGAGGTGTTTTTCCATGGCTTACGCAATTAGTGATGAGTGCATTTCCTGCGGCGCATGTGCACCAGGATGCCCTGTTGAGGCTATTTCCGAGGGTGACGGTAAATTCGTCATCGATCCTGACCTTTGCACAGAATGTGGTGCTTGCGCGGATGTTTGTCCAGTAGGCGCTCCTGCACAGGAATAAGAATCCATACAGATTTAAGGCGGAGCGTTTCTACGCGCCGCCTTTTTTCGTTCTATTTCTCCCCCGGCTCTTATTTATCCCCTTATTGCAATTATGAATTCTGCATTAAAAAGGAGTTTCTATGTTATTACCCGGCGAGCGCCTTGAACCGCTTTCGCGCGATATTTCGGTTATTGTTTCGCGCAGTCACAGCTTTAATACCGATACCATCCTGCTCGCTGCGTTTTCCGCGCCGCGCACCGGGGAAGCCTGCGCTGATTTCGGTACGGGCTGCGGCACAATTCCGCTGATTTGGTGCGCCAAAGCGAAACCCAAAATGGTTTACGCCGTTGAAATACAGGAAAACGCATGCGATATGGCGCGCCGTTCCGTGGAATACAACAAGCTTACCGATCAGATAGAAATTCTAAACAAAGATATTAAAACGCTGAAAGGCGGAACATTACCGAATCATTTGGATTTAATTGCGTGTAATCCGCCTTATAAAATGGATGGCACGGGAATAAAAAACCCAAGCGAGGAACTGCGTATTGCGCGGCACGAGGTTACTTGCAGCTTTGCGGATATCGCGCGGGCTGCGGCTTCCATGCTGCGTTACGGCGGGCGCTTTTGCTGCTGCCTGCGGCCGGAACGGCTTTGCAGTACGATGCTGGAATTGCGTGCCGCAGGAATTGAACCAAAACGTTTGCGCTTTGTGCAGCAGCGGCCAGCCAAAGCACCGTCGCTGTTTTTATTGCAGGCGAACCTAGGCGGCAAGCCCGGCATGACGGTTGAACCTGTGCTTTTGATTGAGGATGAACGCGGCAAATATTCCGAAGAAATGGCCCGAATTTACGGGGAATACACACAAAATAAAGGAGCGGTTGTAAAATGAGCGGAAAATTAATGGTAGTAGGCACCCCAATAGGCAATCTTTCCGACTTTTCACCGCGCGCGGTGGAAACGCTGCGGGAAGCCGATTTTATCGCCGCGGAGGACACTCGTGTTACGGTAAAATTGCTCAACCATTTTGAAATAAAAAAACCAATGATCAGCTACTTTGAGCACAACAAGCGCGAGCGCGGCAGTATTATCTGCGACCGAATCGAGGCGGGCGAAACCTGCGCGCTTGTTTCCGACGCGGGTATGCCGGCGATTTCCGACCCCGGTGAAATGCTGGTCGCCCAGTGCGCCGAGCGCGGGATTCAAGTTCTGGTTGTCCCCGGGCCAAGCGCCGTCGTTTCCGCGCTTGCAATTTCCGGCTTGCCGACCGGCCGCTTTACTTTTGAGGGCTTTTTAAGCGTTAATAAAAAAAGCCGCCGTGAACACCTTGAAGAGGTCAGAACCGAGCGCCGCACCATGATTTTCTACGAAGCACCGCACAAACTTGCGTCTACTCTGAGCGATATGCTTGCCGCGTGGGGTGACCGCCGCATTTCGCTGGTGCGTGAGCTGACAAAAATCCACGAAGAAGTCGTCCGAACAACCTTAGCCGAGGCCGCCGCGCGCTACGCCGACGGCAGTGCAAAGGGTGAATTTGTGCTGGTTATCGAAGGCGCTCCCGCCCCTGAAAAAACGGAATTCACACTTGAAGACGGCGTTGCCATGGCAAAAGACCTGATGGAGAGCGGGCTTTCGGCTTCCGAATCCGCCAAGCAGGCCGCCGCTGAAACAGGCATCAAAAAGGGTGAAATCTACAAAGCAATCCTGCAAAATTAAAACAATAGCGGCGGAATGGTGCTTTTGTCGTTCCGCCATAAAATAAAAAAATCCATTGACTCTTTTACGAATCAATGGTATACTCAAGTTTGGTATTAATTTGTATATTAATATGTAAACTATTACTTATATACCATACCACAAATAAAGACGTTTGTCAATAGAAATGTTTAAATTTTTTCGGCTGAAAGGGGCCTTCCACTTGAATAACAACTTAGCCGCTGTTTTTTCACTCGATTTGTTTTGTGACCCGACTGCTGTCACACAAATTCTGAGTCTTAATGAAAAGACAGAGCAGTACTACCTTACGCTCACACCTACTGATGCGACCGCGCTGATGAAAACGCGAACCGAAGCGCTTAACGCCAGCGGGAGAATTGAAGTTGGCAGTGCAACAATCAGCAAGCTTATCGATGCGTTCTGCGACTCCGCTTATATCAATCAGCGCGACTACACCGCCATCCTACACGAACTTCTTGAGATATTTTATTATATTAAGAATGAAACACTCGACCTCATTTCCGACGATGAACTGATTGAATTTATGAAGGACAGCTTTGAATACCGATGCATGGGTTCGCTGGAACTTTTAAAGGGCAGGGAATTGGAAAAGCTGGCAGACAATCTGCGCCGCGGTGTACACGAGTACAGAAACATGGAGTATGAAGAAGAGGCCGAGCCGGAGAAAAAATACGAGGAGGAGGAAGACGAGTATGAACAGTAATTCTTCCCTGACTGCCTTTTTAAGTCCCGAGGAAATTGCGGCGGTGCAATCCCGAATGATGCAGTTACTCAGCGAAGAAATATTAAAATACACCCACGACCAAAGCAGTTCCGTGCCCGTTGAAACAGCACAAAGCCTTTTTGAATCCATGCTGTACTGCGTCACTGCGTATCTGGACACCCTGCCTGACGCGGCAGTTGCGCTCAAAACGCGGGATTTGGAAAAACTATATCGATGCGGTCTGGATTTAATCAAACAATATGTTATAGAGTGCCAGGCGCTCCTTATCAAAGTAAAAGCAACCCGCGTACAAACGGATCTGATTGCCTACAACAATACGATTGACCAATGCTTCGATGAATTTTTTGAGTCATACAATCCGCGGTTTGAAGCACAGAACACCGTCACATGCATTGACTACCCACTTTTAAAGGATGACATGAGCGTGACGGGAATTCTTTACATCAGAAATTACCTCACAGAACTGTTAAAAGAGAATAAATTTTGTGCGCAGTTCAGCAAGAATCATATTCGCTCCCTGCTTCTTACCCATGGCGTAAAGCATCATCTTGATTACCGCGATATGCTCATCAATATTCCGGAACTGATTCTCGAACAAAGTAAAGAGCCTAAAATTGATTAGAATTCGGTCTTGGTGTGTATATCATATTTACCTCCTTATCTTATATTTATTTACATTGTAACATTAAAGAAAAATTTAAATGAGTGATAAGTTGTACTCCTTAATTTAGCATTATGCCATAAATAACTTTTAAAACTTCCTCCATAAAACAGTATAATCTCAGGTAGACTGTGCATATTATAGATTGTCGCTGGTAAGTCCATAAAATACTCATTGGAGCTTGGCAGAAATGCTGTTTTATGGCGCAGCGACTTTTTATTAATAAATCTACAATTTAAACCAAACATAGCAAGGCCGCGAATACCATAATGGTGTTCCCGGCCTTTTTGTTTTAGTAAATTAAGCTTAAATTAATAGTTGGTTGCTTTGCGCTCGAAATAAGACTGCGGATGCTTGCAGGCCGGGCATTCCGTTGGAGCAGTCTTGCCGATATGAATATAACCGCAGTTACGGCAAACCCAAACGACTTCCTCGTCAGCCTTAAAGACAATGTCCTCTTTCAAGTTCTGGATCAGCTTTTTGTAGCGCTCCTCGTGGCTCTTTTCAACGCTGGCAATCCGGTGCATGGTATTGGCGATTTCGGTAAATCCCTCTTGCTCCGCAACCTCAGCAAACTCCTTGTACATCTCTGTCCACTCATAGTGTTCGCCGCTTGCCGCATCAACAAGGTTGTCCTGTGTGAGACCGACCTCACCGTCATGTAAATATTTAAACCACAGTTTTGCGTGCTCTTTCTCGTTGTCTGCGGTTTCTTCAAAGATATCCGCGATTTGCTCGTAGCCGTCCTTTTTCGCTTTTGATGCGTAGAAAGTGTACTTGTTTCTCGCCTGGGATTCACCCGCAAATGCAGCCATTAAATTTGCTTCGGTTTTACTTCCTTTTAACTCCATGGTAAATTCCTCCTTTAGTTTGAAAGTCTCATCACACTATCTTATGAATCACTAAGTCCATTATACATCATTAAAAAATTTGTACAAGAAAAAAGACGGGCCTTGCGGCCCGTCAAAAAATATTTTTATATGTCTTGAAAATATGAATTGGAATTATACATTAAATCTAAACAGAACAATATCTCCGTCTTTCATTACGTACTCTTTTCCTTCACTGCGCACCAAGCCTTTTTCCTTTGCGGCGGCCATAGTACCGCACGCCATCAGGTCGTCGAACGAAACAACCTCTGCACGGATAAATCCGCGCTCAAAATCGGTGTGAATTTTACCGGCGGCCTGCGGAGCCTTGGTTCCCTTGGTAATCGTCCACGCACGAACCTCCGGCTGACCTGCGGTTAAGTAGGAAATCAATCCTAAAAGGCTGTAACAGGCATTAATCAACCTGTCCAGACCTGACTCGTTTAAGCCCATATCGGATAAGAAAAGCTCTTTTTCTTCTTGATCCAAACTGCTGATTTCCGCCTCAATCTCGGCGCAAATCGGCAAAACGCCCGCATGCTCGGTGCTGGCAATCTCTTTTACGATTTTGAAGGATTCATTCTTATCGATTCCACCCTTAAAATCATCTTCGCTCATATTGGCGGCATAAATAACCGGTTTATTGGTTAAAAGGGAAACGGAATTTAGAAGCTCCGCCTCGTCCTCGGTGCATTCCACGCTGCGCGCGGATTTACCCTCGTTCAAAGCCTCTTTTACACGCATGAAAAAATCATACTCGATCTGATATTTTTTATCAGCCTTAATCATCTTTTGGGTCTTGTCGATGCGGCGGTCGAGCATTTCCAAATCTGACAAAATCAATTCAACATTGATGGTTTCAATGTCCCTTTTCGGGTCGATGCTCCCCTCCACATGGATGATGTCGTCGTTGACGAAACAGCGCACCACATGAACGATTGCATCCACTTCGCGGATATTTGCAAGGAACTTATTGCCCAATCCCTCACCCTTACTTGCGCCGCGCACCAGTCCGGCAATGTCGACAAACTCGATGCTTGCGGGTGTGTATTTTTCCGGGTGATACATTTCAGCCAGTCTGTCCAGTCTTTTATCCGGCACCGCAACCACGCCCACATTGGGTTCAATGGTGCAGAACGGGTAGTTTGCGGACTGTGCGCCCGCGTTTGTAATTGCGTTGAAAAGGGTGCTTTTGCCGACATTCGGCAGACCTACAATACCAAGCTTCATATTTTATTTCCCTCTTTATGTTGTTATTAATAATGTAATATTTATTATAAATGTTTATCTCCCTCGATGCAAGGGGGGTAAACATCTGCGCATCATGACAGCCCCCTAATGGAGGTGGCTCGACAGAGCCGAAAGGGGTAAACCGCAATTATTAATCGCCCTGCTTCATGGTAAGCGAAATACGTTTTTTCGCCGTATCCACGGATAAAACGCGTACCTTGACCACGTCGCCTACCTTTAGGACTTCGCCCGGGTGCTTAATGAATTTATCGCATATCTGTGAAATATGCACAAGGCCGTCCTGATGTACGCCGATATCCACGAACGCACCAAAGTCGATAACGTTGCGAACCGTACCATCAAGTTCCATGCCGGGCTTTAAGTCCTCCATGCTCAGCACATCGGTGCGCAGCATCGGGGGCGGCAGCTCGTCGCGGGGGTCTCGGCCCGGGCGCAGCAGTTCGGTGACAATATCATCGAGCGTCGGCACGCCGATTCCAAGCTTTTCGGCGGCTTTTTGCTCGCCTATTTCGATTATCTTCGCTTTTAAATCACCTATCTGATTCTTTTTCAGGCTATTCATATCATAATCACACAGTGTAAGCAGCGCCTTTGCCGCGTCATACGATTCGGGATGAACTGCGGTATTATCTAAAATATTTTTACTCTCGCTCACGCGCAGGAATCCCGCACACTGCTCAAAGGCCTTTGGCCCCAGCTTGGGAACTTTTTTCAATTCACTGCGAGATTTGAACGCACCGTTTTCCTCGCGATAAGCAACAATATTTTTTGAAACCGCGGCGGAAATCCCCGCAATTTTTTCAAGCAGTGACGGTGACGCTGTGTTTAAATCCACACCTACGGTATTCACACAGTCCTCGACCACACCGCCGAGTGCCTCATCCAACCGCTTTTTCGGCATATCGTGCTGATACTGCCCCACGCCGATTGCCTTCGGGTCGATTTTAACCAATTCGGCAAGCGGGTCCTGCAAGCGGCGTGCAATGGACACCGCGCTTCTCAGTGTTACATCAAATTCCGGGAACTCCTGTGCCGCAAGTTTGCTCGCGGAGTAAACCGAAGCACCCGCCTCGCTGACCACCATGTAAGCTACACCTGTGTTCAGTTTTCCGATGACGTCGGCGGCAAACATTTCGGTTTCTTTGGAAGCCGTACCATTGCCGATTGCGATTACTTGGACTTTATATTTTAATATTAAATTCGTAATGAACTCTTTGGCCTCGTCCACCTTTGTCTGTGAGTGTGTTGGATAGATTACACCCGTGTCAAGCACGCGGCCGGTCGGGTCAACCACAGCAACCTTGCAGCCCGTGCGGTAACCCGGGTCAAGCCCCATGGCGACGCGGCTTTTCACCGGCGGCTGCATCAGCAATTGACGCAGGTTGACGGAGAACATTTTAATCGCGCCTTCGTCGGCCTCATCGGTTAGGGTGCTGCGGATTTCGCGCTCAATAGCGGGGAAAATCAAACGGTCATAAGCATCCTCCCCCGCCTGCCGCACCGCCTCGGTACAGGGACTGTTCTCTTTCACACAGGTAGAATAGATGATATTAAGACCCTTTAAGCGGTCAAGCTCAATGCTTACTTTGAGGAATTCTTCCCGCTCGCCGCGGTCGATGGCAAGGACACGGTAGCCGGTAATTTTGTTCACCGCCTGTTTGAAGTCGTAATACGGGGCGTAAACGGAATCCTCGGTATCCGCCTTTGCGACCTTGGAAACGACCTCGCCCTGTGCCATGGTAACCACACGCAGACGCTTGCGGATACCCGCGTCATCGGAAATACGCTCGGCGATAATATCGAGTGCGCCCGCCAGCGCGTCCTCAGCCGTTTCTACACCCAATTCCGGATTTACGTATTTTTCCGCCATATCAATTGGATACGCCGCGTCCTTTTTCTGCTCAAAAATTGTGTTTGCAAGTGGTTCAAGTCCCTTCGCCTTGGCGACGGACGCACGGGTTTTGCGCTTTGGACGGAACGGGCGGTAAATATCGTCGATTTCCGACAGGGTCACCGCAGCATTCAAGGCGGCGGCAACTTCGTCAGTCATGCACTCCGCCGCAGTAATGAGTTCGGTTACCTCGCCGCGGCGCTTTTCAAGCGCGCGCAGGTACTCCAGCCGCTCCGAAATTTCGCGCAGCATCTGGTCATCGAGCGAACCGTGCGCCTCCTTGCGGTAACGTGCGATAAACGGGATGGTATTGCCCTCGTCAATCAGCTCAATTACCTTCTGCACCTGCCATTGCTGTAAATTAAACTGGTGTGCAATTGTTGAAACAAAATCCATAGTATTCCTCCGACATTTATATTACGCTTATCGCGTTTATTTCTTGCCATATTTCAGCAGCTCATACACAGCTTCCTCGCTGCCAAGGTTGTCATAGTCGCGGTTCCACCCGTAGGCGATGCCGTTTTGCTGGTTTTTCAGCACCAGCTCCGCCAACTTTGTCACGCCGTACTCCTTTGCAAAGCGAACGAAAGCGCGGTTGCGGATGTTGTGGTGCTCACTGAACATATCCTTGCCACAGCAGAAGTCATCACACGCCCAGCAGCCCGGGATTCCTTTTTGCGTACAGCATCCGTACTGGTAACAGCCGTCTTCCGAAAGACGGCGCGCGCAGCAGTTATGGCCGGATTGACAGCCTGCGCATTTGCCCGCCTCGTGGCAGAGCTTACAGATGAGTCCGCAAGGTGCGACGCTTTTGGCAACCTCTTCGACCGTCATTTCTGAACAATCCATATTTTAGCCTCTAATCCATTTTATAATCAATGCAACTGCATAACATACGCCATAAATCACCGGCTGATGCACAATATACAGAATGAGCGCGTTCCGGCCGAGCCATGAGAAAAACGGCACACGGGATTGGTAGGTAAACGCGGGGAACCTGCCCAACGCTGCCAGCTTGCCCAAAAAAGTGCCCGCTGCAAAAACAAAAATCCACGGGAAAAGTGCGAAATAGTCCGAGCTTCGGAACACACTGTTATAGATTCCTAACGGCGCAAGCCAATTGGTCTGGTACAGCGAAGACGGCAGCTGCACGCCAAGTTGTGGGGAAAACCCGAGGTACCCCCGTGAAATTCCCATCGTGCAAAGGTACAGCACAGTACAGGCCGCAATTGCAGCCCATGAAAAGCGAAACCGGTCAGAAATCGGCTTTAAAAGGCCGTAAAGAATCATACATACCGACAGAAAATGGAGGATTCCAAACACAATAATATCCTGCGGTACAACAAAATATGTAACCAGCGTAATCGCGAGTGCAATGCCGAGCAGCTTGATTCCGCGCTTTAAATTCGAGTGGGATAAATCCGACGAAATACCGGAAATCAGCATAAACAGCCCCGCATAGTAAGGCTCGGCGGGCATGAAGAAGTTGAGCAGAACCATGCCTGCTTTTAGGTTGTAAAGATAAGCAAGTGTGTAAAAGCCGTGGTAAAACACCATACAGAACACTGCGAATCCGCGCAGCTCGTCCATTAAATAAATGCGCCTGCGTCCGGTCAGCGCGTTTTCATTATCAGGCATCGTTTCACCTTCCGAATTTCCGTTTTGATTATTTATAAATTTTCAAGAGTATGTTATAATAATGACAATAGTCGACTTTCACAGCAGCCGAAATATCAGCCTATTTTATTATTATATCATGATGCAGGAGGGAATTACAATGAAAGAGACAAAATTGACCCGCGAATACACCGTAACCGAGGAGATGCTTGCAACCAATATGGGCAGCGGAAGTGTTCGCGTGCTTGCCACTCCCATGGTCGCCGCGTTTTTCGAGGGTACAGCAGCGGAGCTGGCGCAAACCTATCTTGACGATACTAGCACTACCGTCGGCTCGGTCATCACCGTTGAGCACCTCTGCCCGACTGCGCTCGGCTGCAAGGTGACTGTCACCGCGGAACTGACTGAAATCAACTTCAGGGTTTACCGCTTTGAGCTGCAGGCACACGACAATGCCGGCCTGATTGCGACCGGTACTCACGAAAGGGTCAGCGTGAAAAAAGAAAGCTTTGCTGCAAAGGCGGAAGCAAGAAAAAATAGTTAAAGCAGGTTTAAAATGACACCAATTTACGACTTAATCCTATTTGATTTAGATGGAACCCTCACGGACTCCGCACCCGGAATTTTTGGCTCGGTGAAAGACGCGCTCACCCGCATGGACTTCCCGATTCCCGAACCAAACGTACTGCGCAAGTTTATCGGCCCGCCGCTGTGGTACAGCTTTGTCAATTTCTGCGGCATGACGAACGAACAGGCGGAACAGGCTGTCGAGTATTACCGCGAATCCTACAACGTGTCTGGAGCGTTCAAAAATGTTCCGTATCCACACATTTTTGAGCTGCTTGACGATTTAAAGGAAGCGGGCGCAACGCTCGCGGTGGCAACCTCCAAGCCGGACAATATTGCGTATCGCGTGCTTGATTATTTTAAGCTGTCACCGTACTTTTCCCATGTTTTCGCTCCGGATGAATTGGAACACACCGGCCGAAAAAGCATACTGATTGAGTCCGCACTGCAAGTCTGTCAAGTTCCGGCAAACCGAACCGTGATGATTGGCGACACGCAATTTGACACCGTCGGTGCGCGCGAAGCCGGCACAAATTTTATCGGCGTGCTGTACGGATTCGGCACACAGGCCGAGATGGAACAAGAGGGTGGCAATATCTTTGCCCGTGACGTAACCGAGCTAAAGAGTTTACTCTTGAAATAAACATTTAAACGAAAAGTGCCGTCCCTCGTTTGAGGGGCGGCACTTTTCGTTGTGGACAAACTGGTTTCCTCCCTGAGGGAGTCAGTTTTTCAGCAGTTCAAGAATCTTGCGTTTGTACCCGATAAATTCTTCGGATACCACAAATTCCTCTCCGCGCGGCTTGGCGCTGGAAATGGAAATTTCCGCCGTGATTCTCCCCGGCGTTCCGTTCAGGATATAAACACGGTCGGAAAGGGTTATCGCTTCATCAATATCATGGGTAATGAACAGCGTGGAAAGGTTGATTTTCTGCATCACATCTAAATACCACTGATGAATGGAAGCTTTTGTGATTGCGTCCAACGCGCTGAACGGTTCGTCAAGAAGAGCAACCTCGTGTGAAAACAAATAAGTTCTCAGCAACGCCGCGCGCTGGCGCATTCCGCCTGAAAGCTCCTGCGGATACTGCCTTTGCGTACCTTCGATACCGAATTCTTCAAAGTACTGCTCAGCCTCTTTACGCGCCTTTGCTTTGCATTCGCCGCGAATCAGCAGGGGCAGGCATACATTGTCCAAAATTGTGCGGTAAGGCAGCAATAAATCCTTTTGCTGCATATAACTGATTTTTCCCGCCGTTCCCGTTATGTCTTCCCCATTTAACAGAACGGCGCCGGTATCCGGCTTCATAATACCGGATACAATGTTGAACAGAGTGGTCTTCCCCACACCGCTTATCCCAAGCAGGCATACAATTTCGCCCGTATGCAGCGTGACGGAAATATCTTGAATCACACTCTTTTCACCAAAGGCCTTACTGATATTTTGTGTCACTAATTTTTCCATCGGTTTCTCCGTTCCATCATGATAACTGCGGCTATTGGGGCAGGTAATCGTTACTGAAACCGAAACCGGCAGGGATTTCCTGTTCAATCAGCTTCTGATTATAAAGCCATTTATAGAAAGCGTCCCAACGCTTCGAGTCGATATAGCCCCAGCGCGTCACTTCCGCCTTATATTTATCAGCCAGCCAAAGCTGACCTTGCAGCGCGATGTCCTTGTCCAAAGTCGGGTCTGCCTTGCACAGGATTTTTGCGGCGTCCTCCGGGTGGGCAATGGCATATTCATACCCTTTTTTTACCGCAGAAAGGAATTTTTTAGCAATCTCCGGCTTATTCTTTAAAAAGTTATTATTTGCAATCAATACCGGGGTGTAACAATCCAGAACCGGGTCGATATCTTTAAACTGGAAGAAGTTGGTGTCAAGCCCTTTTACTTTGGCGGCAATGCCTTCCTGTGCATAATAAATCCACACCGCATCGATATTGGTATTCAAAGCGGAAACCACGTCCACTACGGTTGACGGCACCATTTTCAGTTTGGAAAAGTCGCCGCCGTCCTGCGTCATCACATGTTTTATAATTGCCTTTTCTACCGGCAGATCCCAGGTTGCATACGTCTTCCCCTCCAGCTTTTTAGGACTTGTGACGCCTTTGCTTTTCAGGGTGATGATACCAGAATTATTATGCTGAATAATCGTGGCCACTGCGGTTACCGGCACAACCGTGGACGGATTGAAAGCAGGCGCCAGGGAATCCTGAAAGTCAATACCGAAATCCGCCTTGCCAGAACCGACCAGCGCGGTCGCACCGTCCTCCGGCGGCTGTATGATGTTTACCTCCAGCCCCTCTTCGGCAAAATAGCCCAGCTCCTTTGCCACATAAATTCCGGTGTGGTTGGTGTTCGGCGTCCAGTCGAGTACAAAGTTAATTGTTTCCTTCTTTATGGGTGCGGTACTCTGCTTCTGGGCTTTGGAAGCGGCCGCGGAGCTTGCGGGAGCTTGCCCAGCGGAACAGCCCGCAATGGAAACAATCATGGCTGCGGCCAAAATAGCTGCTAATATCTTTTTCATATATGTTTATATACTCCTCTGATTTTTATAGTAGTTTAACCTTTTCTGCTCAGATACGGCATGGTTACTTTTTCAAGCAGTGATACCATCCGCATAAGCAGAAGGCTTAAAATGGATACGAGAAAAATCACGGCGAACATTTTATCAAAGGCATAGGATTTTTTTACGCGGGTCATGTAAACACCCAATCCATTGTAGCCCCCCATCCATTCCGCAATGACCGCGCCCACAATAGAGTAGGAAACGGAGATGCGCAGCCCGGCAAAAAAGCGGCCAAGCGACGACGGTATTTTCAGGAAACGAAAAATTTGCAATCTGGTTGCGCCCATGGCCCGCATTAAATTCATCATATCGAGGTCGACCGATTTGTATCCGTCCAACAGGCCGACTGCAATGGGGAAAAAGCACACTACAACCACCAGCGTAACTTTGGGAGACATTCCATACCCCATCCACAGCACCAAAAGCGGTGCAATTGCCACGGCGGGAATCGTCTGACTGATAACCAACAAGGGGTAGATGGATTTATATAAAAATGAAAATCGGTCCATTAAAAACGCGATGACAAACGCCAGCGCAACGGCAATGCCCAAGCCAAGAAATGCCTCGCCCAGCGTAGTGCCCGCGTGCCCCATGAGCTGACCAAAATCCCCGACAAAAGCAAGGCACACGTCCACAGGGGACGGCAGCATGAACTTTGGTATCCAGCCCGCCATGGAAACGCCTTGCCAAGCCAAAAGCAGCAGCAGAATCAGTACGCCCGCTGAGGCGTTATTCTTGATATTTTGAAATTTTTTGGTCAATTGTCATCACACCACTTTCCGGACTGTAAAAGATTTTCACATAGGTACTCACACTCGGAGCGCCCGCTTTAATTGCAATCAGCTGACAGCCTTTTACAATTTCCATTAAAGTGTCATAGTCCCCTTCGACGGTCGTTTCAAACGGGGCAACAACAGTGTGAAGACCGAAGCTTTTAATATAAGCAATCACTTCATCGACCACACGGCACACTTCCGCATCACCGGAAACGGATGGAAGAACCTGAATAGCTACACTTGTGTTAAACATCATAAAGACCTCTTTCTTTTGTAAAATATGATAAAATCATCACGTTCGTACAGGATACGATTCTTTTCGCAAAATAAAAAACGCCCTCTGCAAGGCGGCAGAAGGCGTATCATTTGTGGTCAACCAAATAGAATGGTCGATTTTCTCCCTCCGCCGGCATTATCCGGATCAGGTTTAGGGTTTAAGCTCTAAGCTCCTCTCAGCCGATTCTCATCAGCACCCCTGCACGAATATTCAATTTGGCTTAATTATACATAGTTTCATCGGCTTTGTCAAACGCTTTGGGCCTCATTCCGCCTTTTTCCATTTGTAGCTCAATAATACAATTTTTGAATTTATATACATTTTATATTATAGCTTTTACAGTATAAAACTCTGCAAACTATTTCTTGACAAACTATTTTTCATCCTATATTATAATAATCGAACTGAATACAGGGGCGCTGAGTAACCTCGGCTGAGATAAAACGAATTGACGTTTTATGACCCTTAAACCTGATCTGGATAATGCCAGCGTAGGAAACGTGATTTTTAACGTTCTGTGGCATACACAGAGCGTTTTTTATTTTGCTTCAGGTATTTTTAATTTTCAGTTCAAATATAATTATATCTGGAGGGTAAAATGAAAAAAAACACCACAGTCATTCTTGTGGAATGTGCTTTGATGATTGCAATGTCAACCGTACTGAGCATGTTCAAAATTTTCCAAATGCCGAATGGGGGATCAGTCACCTGCGCGAGCATGGTTCCGCTGGTACTTGTTTCCTATCGTCACGGCTTTAAATGGGGTGTCACCACTGCGTTTGCACACAGCCTGCTGCAAATGCTGATTAAATTCAATGCTCCGCCAGCCAACACCTTTTGGGCATTTCTCGCAGTGATTGTGCTGGACTATGTTCTTGCATTCACTGTTTTGGGAACCGCCTCGTTCTTCGGCAAACCGTTCAAAAGCAGAGCCGTCAGCGTCGCCGTTGGTTCATTAGCCGTAACCTTTTTAAGGTTTGTGTGCAGCTTTTTGTCCGGCATTCTGATTTGGGGCAGCTACGCACCTAAGGAAATGCCAGTCTGGTTTTTTTCCCTCACCTACAATGGCGGCTACATGCTCCCCGAAATGGTTATCACCGCAGTTGTTTCCGTCCTCTTGATTCAAGTACTTGACCGCGTGGAGCACCGTGTGCCGAAAAAAGCATAATTTTACATTTTATGATTTCTTAGAACCCATAAGGTGCGGAATACGGTACAGCCGTATTCCGCACCTTTTATTTTGTTCGCCGCTGTGCAAAGTTAACCCACAAGTCACATATTAATAAAATAATGAATTGATATAATTGTAATTATATTTCCTAATTGTCAATATGAAAATTGTTTTACACCTGTAAATATGGTATAGTTATTAAATATAAACAAAGAAATCGGAGGTGTGCTGCGTGACGATTTTACGCACTAAATCAAAGAAAAAAAAGCGCTGCGCAGTTCCGGAAATTACCGTCGAGGACCTGTCGGAAAACACCAGAACTACCCTGCGCGACAAGCTTTTGGGTACGGTTATTCTGCTTACGGCTATTGCGCTGTTTATTTGGCTTACAGTGATTTTGTGCCGCCCGATTTTAACAATAACCACCAGTCCCGATCGGTTTGGACGATACATCAAGGAGCAAGGTGCTTTGGGCCGCGCGGCATTTTTAGGCATCCAAATTTTGCAGGGCTTTCTCCCTATCCCCCTGGAACTCACCACCATTGCGGGCGGCTACGCTTTCGGGCGGCTGCAGGGAAGTGTCCTGACCATCTGCGCTACGATGGTTTCTACCACCGCTATCTTTTATTTTACGAAAATGTTCGGCCGCAAACTGCTCGATTTGTTTTTCACGCCCGCACAGCAAAAAAGTGTGAAATACTTCCGCAATGAAAAAGTACGCACCACCCTTACCTGGATTGTCTTTTTGATTCCCGGTACCCCTAAGCGTCTGTTCGTTTTTTCAGCCGGCCTCCTCCCACAAAATTTCGGCAGGTTTTTGACTGTTTCAACGATTGCGCGCGTCCCTGCTCTGGTGGCCTGTTCCTTTGGCGGATCTGCGCTTGGCAGCGGCGACTACGTTCAGGCCGTTACCATTTTTGTAATCACCGGAATTTTGAGCGTCTTGGGCATTTTGCTCTATAAATACATTACAAACAAAAAACAGAAATGAGGAAAAATTATGTCAAAACGTGAAGTTCGTCTTCTAGCCGTTGCCTGCACCTTTATTGGAATCGTTCTGGGATTTTTTCTGGCCCCTATTAAAGCCGGTATCTCCTGTGGTAATAACAACACCATCACGAACACGGAAAAGTCCGATTCAGACCAGTAATTTAGCAATTTAGTTCGCTAAAATATATTGACTGATGAAAGCAAAAATAATATAATATTATGAATACCATTTTGAAACAGATGTTTGTGTTATTGTTTTCATAATTATAGTCTGCTTAGAATCAGAACAAATTTATGAAACGGTTAACATAATTTATGAAACTTTTATAGAGGTGATTGTTTTGATAAGCGGAGCAGAAATTATGGTGGAATGCCTAAAAAGCGAGAATGTTGAAATCGCGTTCGGTTATCCCGGTGCGGCAATCTGCCCTTTCCTGGATTATCTGTACCGCTCGTCGATTCGCCATGTGCTCGTGCGCTCGGAACAGAACGCGGCCCACGAGGCCAGCGGCTACGCAAGAGCGAGCGGCAGACCGGGGGTATGCATCGCGACCAGCGGGCCGGGTGCAACCAACCTGATTACCGGTATTGCCACAGCCTACATGGACTCCATTCCGCTGATTGCCATTACGGGGCAGGTCAGTTCTGAACTGCTCGGCCGCGATGTGTTTCAGGAAGCGGACATTACCGGCGCGTGTGAACCGTTTACTAAGCATTCCTATTTAATCAAGGACGCTGCCGAACTGCCTCGCGTTTTTAAAGAGGCGTTTCACATCGCCACAACCGGCCGTCCCGGGCCGGTTTTAATCGACGTTCCGTTCGATATCCAAATCAACGTCGTCCCGGAGTTTACCTACCCCCAAAAAGCCAACATTATTGGCTACAAGCCGCGTACATCGGGACACGCTATGCAGATTAAAAAAGCAATTTCCGCAATCAGTGAAGCCAAACGCCCGATTATCTGCTGCGGCGGCGGTGTCGTGCTCGCGGGTGCGCGGGACGAGTTGGTTGCGTTCGCGCAAAACAGCGGGATTCCGGTCGTTTCCACCATGATGGGTATCGG
Organism: uncultured Caproiciproducens sp.; assembly: GCA_964517505.1. Classification (GTDB taxonomy): domain Bacteria; phylum Bacillota; class Clostridia; order Oscillospirales; family Acutalibacteraceae; genus Caproiciproducens. The sequence goes on from CAZFED010000001.1 coordinate 650,946, forward strand.
GGTTGTACCGATGGACAGCGATCTTTACCTTGGCATGATTGGCATGCACGGTCACCAAAACGCAAACAAAGCGATGGGCGATGCCGACCTGATTATCCTTTGCGGAGCAAGGGTCGGTGACCGGGCTGTTTCCTCCCCGGGGCAGATGGCAGAAAAAGCCAAAATTATACATATTGATATAGACCCGGCTGAAATTGGCAAAAACATGACCGCCCATATTCCGATTGTTGGGGATATCCGGCTCGTCCTGCGTGATTTTGCCGACCAAGCACCAAATACCGTTTCCAAAGAGTGGATTGAAACCGTCCTACGGTATAAGGCGGATTACAAACCGTGCGGCGTACCGGACAACAGCTCCGGCTTCGTTGAACCGCGCTCCTTTATGCGTACGCTTTCCGCCATGATGGACGAGAACGCAATTCTCGCCGCCGATGTTGGGCAAAACCAGATTTGGGCGGTTCGCAATTTCAACGTTAAAGAAGGGCGTTTCCTCACTTCGGGGGGACTTGGCACAATGGGCTACGCGCTGCCCGCCGCGATCGGCGCAAAGCTGGCAAAGCCGAACCGTCAGGTACTATGTATCTGCGGCGATGGTTCGTTCCAGATGGCGATGTGCGAATTGGGTACGCTCTGCCAAAATGATGTAAACATCAAAATTATCATTATGCAAAATGACCGTTTGGGTATGGTCAAAGAAATACAGGATAAAATCTACGGCAGCCGCTTCGCAATGACCACCTTGGGCGGCAACCCCGATTTTGTAAAGCTAGCCGAAGCTTATGGCATCCGTTCCGCGCTGGCGACCTCCAATCTTGAGGCCGAGCAGCTCGCACGGGAAATGTTCGCATCCGATAAAGCCTTTATTCTGGTGTGCCGGGTCAGTCCCGATGCACCGACAATATAGGGGGTAAAAGAATGAAATACACCCTTTCCGTATTAGTCGAAAACCAGCCAGGCGTTCTTTCTAAAGTATCCGGCCTGTTTTCCCGCCGCGGCTTCAACATTGACAGTCTGGCGGTCGGCATTACCGAAAACCCTATGATTTCCCGCATCACAATTGTGGTCAACGGGGATGAATATATGGTCGAGCAGGTTGAAAAACAGCTCAACAAACTGATTCCCGTTATCAAGGTCAAGGTGCTCCAGCCAGAGCAGTTCATCAGCTGCGAGCTTTCTCTGATTAAGGTGAGCTGCAACACAAAGCAGCGCGCCGAAATTATGAAAATCTCCGAACTGATGCACGCACAGATTGTCGATGTAGCCACCACCTCGCTGACTCTTCAGTTTACGGACAGCGGCGAGCGCACTGAAACGCTCATCAGCCTTTTAAAGCCGTATGGTTTGAAGGAAATTGTCCGCGCCGGCACCCTTGCAATCGAAAAGGGCGCTGCAACTACCCGCAAGCAAAGCAACTGACAAAAGCCAACCAATCTCTTAAGCAACAATATGCGGCTTAAGTGTTTAGTTAATATTTTGCCGTAAGGCAAGGAGGAATTTAATATGCCAAAAATCTATTATCAGGCAGATTGTGATATCAATTTGCTCAAAGGTAAAACCGTCGCTATTATCGGCTACGGCAGCCAGGGACACGCCCACGCTCTGAATCTTCACGACAGCGGTGTAGATGTTATTGTCGGTCTTTATGAAGGCAGCAACAGCAGAGAAAAGGCTCAAGCAGCCGGTTTAAAGGTTATGACTGTCCCGGAGGCCACCAAGGCTGCGGACGTCATTATGATTCTTATTCCTGATGAACGTCAGGCAGATATGTACAGGCAAGACATTGCTCCTTACCTTACGGATGGAAAAGCTTTGGCGTTCGCGCACGGCTTTAATATTCATTACGGTCAAATCAAGCCGCCGAAGAATGTCGACGTATTCATGATTGCTCCAAAAGGTCCGGGCCACACCGTCCGCAGCGAGTATGTTGCAGGCAAGGGCGTTCCATGCTTAATCGCTGTGGAGCAGGATGTTACCGGCCACGCGCACGATATCGGCCTGGCTTATGCCGCTGGCCTCGGTGCAGCAAGAGCAGCCGTTATGGAAACCACCTTTAAGATCGAAACTGAAACTGACCTGTTCGGTGAGCAGTGCGTTCTTTGCGGCGGCGTAACCGCCCTTATGCAGGCAGGCTTTGAAACCCTGGTCGAAGCAGGTTATGCTCCGGAAAATGCCTATTTCGAGTGCATCCATGAGATGAAGCTAATTGTTGATTTGGTTTACAGAGGCGGATTCTCCCTCATGCGCTACTCCATTTCCGACACAGCCGAGTTTGGCGACTACGAAACCGGCAAGCGCCTCGTCACTGAGGAAACCAAAAAGGAAATGAAGAAAGTTCTTTCCGAAATCCAGGACGGCACCTTTGCCTCCAAGTGGATTGCCGAAAATAAGAACGGCCGCTCACACTTCAATGCGTGCCGCCGGATTGGTGCAGAGCATCAGCTCGAGGAAGTCGGCAAGGAACTCCGCAAGATGTATGCCTGGAACAACGACCCGATTGACTAATTCACTGTAAATAAGCATATACATCAAATAGTAATTCGTATTTCCGCTGTCTTATATTTTTATGGCTTTGTAAAATTTACATATTGATATTTAAAATGTCATACGGCGCGCGGTTAAAACAATTGTATTGACAGGTTTATCAATGGTATGGCCGTCTAAATTCAAAGACAGCGGATTATTTTTATTTAGTAAAGGGGATTTGTTCATGTGGGATAGGGGTATATTAAAATCCAATGCAAAAGTTGCTCTTCGAGGCCGTTATTGGAACGCGTTCGTCGTAAGCCTTGTAGCAATGATTATCGCAGGAGGGTATTCCATCGTTACCTTCAGGTTTAATTTGGGCTTTGGGATGATGGCACGGGATCCAAACGTAACCATTGAGGATTTGCTTGCTCAGAGCGGACGGGCAAATTTATCTTCAACTGCCTCGATTGTCTATGCAATCTTCGTTGCAATCCCGATTGTTATCGGAGTATCGCGTTTCTTTGTTCATAATCACTTTGGCGTAACTCAATTTGACACCTTGTTCAGCGGTTTTAAACAAAACTATTTAAATGGCTTGGGCGCAATGTTCGTCACCCAACTGTTCATCTGGTTGTGGTCTCTGCTGCTTATCATTCCGGGTATCGTGAAGTCACTTGAGTATTCCATGGTTTCCTATATACTCGCAGATAATCCGAACATACCCGGCAGCCGTGCGCGCGAAATCAGCCGTATTATGACCAACGGAGAAAAGGGAGCTATTTTTGTGCTTGGCCTTTCGTTCATCGGTTGGTACCTGCTGGGCGCAATTTGCTTTGGCGTTGGTATTTTGTTTGTTAATCCGTATATGCAGGCTACCATGGCGGAGCTTTACATCTTCCTGCGCGACCGCGCAATCCAAACAAATCAGATCAACCCTGCTGAGCTTGGACTGATTGCTCCCGCTCCGTATGTTGACCCCACAAACACACCTATCATGTAATAAACCAATGAAAGGGTCGTCAAGCAACAGCTTGACGACCCTTTTTCTATTGGAGCTGCTCTGTGTGGTTTACGGGGTTCTTGTAACGCCCTCGAGCGTTTGAATACGAGAAAATTCAAAAATCATGCGCTACATATAGCGTCTGAGCTCAAACAGGCTTGCATTTGCATGCGTTGGATGTGCGTGGTCAAAAGTAAGGATTTCGTCCGTAACGCTCATCCCCGCCTTCTCAAGGGATGGAATGGTTGAAAACAGCTGTCAAACGTTCTCGTAGGTTTCCTCGTTCAGCATTCTGCCGCCGAGCTCCGGTCATTGATGCAAGGCCGCCGCCAATAAAATAAACCGGCTTGTTACCATGGCCTTTGTTCATGATAAATGCCGAGATATAAAGTTAATTTGAATTTGTTTTTTGATGACTATAATATAACGACTTTTTCGGTCTTAAGCCATAGGCCTTTGAGTGTCTAAAATATGAATAACAAGTGAACCGTCACTGGGTGTATTTCTGAATTGCGCGCGCAATGTCGCCCTCGATCAACTTATTTAAGTCATCAACAATCCGCTTTGGATCCTCCTTCATACGGTCCTGTATCCACATTGTGATCAATCCTATAAAGGCACTGGTGTAGAAATTGGCAACAAAGTTTTTATCTTCTTCCGTCACCTTGCTTCCCTCTGCTACCTCATTTACAACGCCCATCATCAGGTCATAGGTAACTTCGTGCAAAAAGCGGTCAAGATGTTCGCGGCCAAGCGAGTGAAAGGTGTTCAAACAAAAGGTTTTGTTGGCGGAAACATAGTTAAAAACCCTAAGATAGCCCTTCTGCCAGGTATCGTAGGTTTTACAATCCCCAATTCCGTCCACGGCTTCTGTGCGGTAAATCCAGCCAAGCAAATCATAAATATCCTGAAAATGATAATAAAAGGTCTGTCTGTTAACGCCGCAGTCCGCAACAACATCCTTGACCGTGATTTTTTCAAGTGACGTTTTCATCATCAGCTTTTTCAGCGACGCAGCCAGTGCTTTTTTTGTCATAAGCGACATACAAACCACTTCCTTTTTAATTCATTGTTATTGTTTTATCATATCACATTTTTCTAAAATAATCTATGTCTGTAAACTGCGTTTTAACACCTGTCACTATTAATAGGCCCCGTAAAATAAAAAAGGCATCCGTGTAAAACGGACGCCCAATTCATTGATTCTATTCTACAAGAAGCTATTACGCCTCTGTTTTTTCGCTGACTTCTTCAGTGGACTTGCCGTCCGGTTTTTTTCTGCCGATGTTCAGAACCAAATTAAGCAGAATACCGAAGATTGCGGCAGTAGCAATTGCCGGGAACTTTGCACCGAACATAGGAATCATGCCGTCGGAGAATGCAAAGCTGCCGCCAACGCCAATTGTCAGCATGGTAGAAATAATTGCAAGATTGCGGGAATCAAACATGTCAACCTTTTTGCTAATCATAATCGTAACTCCCTGTGATGCGATGACACCGAACAGGTAAATCGAGATACCCCCGATAACGGCGTTCGGGATGGAGTAAACGACTGCGGTTAGTGGTGTGAAGCATGAAATAATCATGGTGATAATTGCAGCCGAAATCAGCATTGGGGTGGAAAAATTCTTTGTAATCGCCATCGTGCTTAAATTCTCGCCATAATTTGTGCCGGCGGGTCCGCCGATTATGCCGGAAATCATATCTCCGAGGCCATCACCGATTAAGTTAAGACCAAGCTTGTCCGCAATTGGGAATTTCTTATCTGAGCCCTTTTTCTTCGCGAGGTCGTTTACATAAATATCAAGCTGATAGAGGTGCGCGGTAGATTCCGGAATTGTTGCGATAGCGATTGGCATAATTGCCGCAACCGCCGCCCAGCTTGCTGTCGGGAAGGTAAAGTGCGGCAGTGCAAAGCCGATTGCCGGGATGGAAAACAGCGATGTCGTTTCCGGTATTTTATTGAAATCGCAAAAAGCGATATTGTTTGCCCCGCCGAGGATTAACGCCAGAACATACCCGGTTAAAAGTCCGAGCAAAATCGGAATCTGACCCCATGTGCCCTTTAGGTAAATGGAGAACAGAACCGTCGCAAGCAGGGTTACAATGCAGATTGTCCAAGATATGTTTAACGCAAGTGCTTTCGATGCGTCTGTAACGCCATTGGGAAGGATTGTAGGATTGCTCAGTGCCGTACCCGCGAGGGAAAGGCCGATTACCATTGCAATGCTGCCCGTAATGGTAGGAGGAAGAACCTTTTCAATTGCTTCCTGTCCAAACTGCTTAATGATAAAACCCGCCGCAATTGAAACAAGTCCCGAAAGGACAATTCCAAACTGCGCGGCCGCAATTTTTTCGTCCGCAACAGGGCCGGCAAAAGCCTGTGCTCCTGTGATAGAACAAATCGCGGTAATATACGAAAAGCTCGAACCATAAAAAAGCGGAATTTTTCTTCCTGTAATCAGAATAAATCCGATGGTTGCAAGTCCGCTCGCAAAAATCGTAGTGGAAACATGGAATCCGGTGAGCAATGCAACCAGCACTGTTGCCGGAAACATGACGATGATTTGCTGCAGAGCGAATAACAGCAATTTGAAAAATGGTGGCTTTTCATCAGGCAGATAGCCTGCTACGGGTTGTTTTGTTGACAAGGGCAATCCCTCCATTTATTCTATTAAATTTTGGCTTTCTCTTCATTATACCTTAAAATCATCCACGATACAACATAAATTTATTATTTATTCATTTTTAATTTGTGCCGCTGCGATTGATTTTGCACTGAAACTATATTATCCTATATATAGGTAATGAAATATATTACAAAAAAGATATTCTAATATTGTGATAAATGCAGCAAAAAACTATGGCATATAGATGGAGCAAACGGAATCCCGGAGGGGCGCTCCCTACAATTTGAACATAAGGAGGCAAATTCCATGATTGACAAGCGTTATTTAAAACTGCTGGCCAAGGAATACCCCAACGCACAGGCGGCGGCATCCGAAATTATCAACCTCAGGGCTATATTAAGCCTGCCAAAGGGCACCGAATATTTTTTCAGTGATTTACACGGCGAACACGAAGCGTTTCTTTATCAATTGAAAAGCGCCTCAGGCGTGGTGCGTAAAAAAGTCGACGAGCTGTTCGAGCAGTCACTGTCCGAAGGTGAACGGGCCGCGCTGGCAAAGCTGATTTATTACCCTGAAACTGAATTTTTGGCAGCAAAGCAGTGTGAACCCGCCTTTGATGACTGGTGCCGCATCACAATTTACCGTTTGGTAGAGGTCTGCAAGGAGGCCGCCTCCAAGTATACGCGTTCCAAAGTGCGTAAAAAGCTGCCCGAAAGTTTCGCGTACATCATGGATGAACTGCTGCACGCAGATGGTGCAAGCAACAAGCCGCACTATCACAGTGAAATCATTAAAACCATTGTAGCGACGCAGATGAGCGAGGAATTTATCACCGCGCTGTGCCATTTGATTCAGCAGCTGTTAATTGACAAATTACATATTATCGGGGATATTTTTGACCGCGGGCCGCGCGCCGACGCGATTATGGACGCGCTCATCAGCTGCCACGACGTCGATATTCAGTGGGGTAACCACGATATCTCCTGGATGGGTGCTGCGGCCGGGAACTGGGCGTGCATTGCAAATGTCATTCGTTTGGGAATCAGCTACAACAATTTTGATTTACTGGAAGACGGTTACGGCATCAACCTGCGCGCACTGTCTGTTTTTGCCGCGCAAACCTACCGTGACGACCCGTGCGAGGTATTTATTCCCCATATTTTGGATGAAAATCAGTATGATCCGGTCGATATCCCCCTCGCCGCAAAGATGCACAAGGCCATGGCAATTATCCAGCTCAAAGTGGAGGGGCAGCTCATTCAAAAACATCCCGAGTACCACATGGGCAATCGAATTTTGCTGGATAAAATTGATTTTAAAAAAGGCACCGTCCTGTGTGATGATAAGGAATATCCGCTGCGTGACACGCTCTTCCCCACCGTCAACCATGAAAATCCACTTGCACTGACCCATGCCGAAAAGGAACTGATGAAAACCATTGCAGCATCATTCCGCCACAGTGAGCGGCTTGAAAAGCACATTCGTTTTTTATACTCCCATGGCAGCATGTACCTGCGTATAAACTCCAACCTGCTGTACCACGGCTGTATTCCGCTGACCGACGACGGCAAGCTGGATGAAATCATACTCCACGGAAAAAGCTACTCCGGCCGCGAGTACTTTAAGTACCTTGATGACGTGGCTCGCAGCGCCTATTTTGCTCCGCACGGCTCGCAGGAAAGAGAAAACGCCCGTGACTTCATGTGGTACCTGTGGTGCGGTGTAAAGTCCCCGCTGTTCGGTAAGACGAAACTCGCAGCGTTTGAGCGCTATTTCATTGAGGATCCCGCTACACATCATGAAGAAATGAACCCATACTACACCTATATGGAGCATCGTGAGACCTGCGAAATGATTTTGCATGAATTCGGATTGAATGCCGCGTCATCACACATCATCAACGGCCATGTACCGGTGAAGGAGGGCGAAAACCCTGTTAAGGGTGATGGCCTGTTGTTCATGATTGACGGCGGCATTTCAAAGGCTTATCAGTCCCAAACAGGCATCGGCGGCTACACGTTCATCGCTAACTCCCGCTATTTAGCGCTGGCGGAGCACAAGCCGCTCAAAACAGGCTGTACTGTTTGTGAAAATTCGCCAAAGGTGATGGTGGTGGAAGCAATCAAAAAGCGCGTCACCGTGGCGGATACCGACAACGGTGCCGAGCTTAACAGCCAGATTGAGGAACTGACCGCCCTGCTGCAAGCTTACCGCAGCGGCGCGATTAAAGAGAAATAACAGGAAGTAACAATGGAATATCAATTATCAACAATCGTACAGCCTTTGCTGCAATGGTACGCTGCGCACGCGCGCATTCTGCCGTGGCGCGACGAACCCACACCGTACCGCGTTTGGGTTTCAGAAATCATGCTGCAGCAAACCAGAGTAGAGACCGTTAAAGCCTATTTTGAACGGTTTACCACTGAACTGCCGAGTATTGAAGCGCTCGCAAACGCGCAGGAAGAACAGCTCTTAAAGCTTTGGGAGGGCCTCGGTTATTACAGCCGCGTGCGGAATTTACACAAGGCAGCGTGCGTGGTGATGCAAAGCTACGGCGGCAGCCTGCCCGAAAATCCGGAGGAACTGCTTCTGCTGCCCGGGATTGGCGCGTACACAGCGGGCGCAATTGCGTCCATCGCCTACGGCAAGCCTGTCCCCGCGGTGGACGGCAATGTGCTTCGGGTTATCACGCGCGTTACCGCAAGCTATGAAAACGTGAGTGAAACCGCTGTCAAAAAGGAAATTGCGAACCGATTAAAGCAGATTTACCCTGCGGAGCATGCCGGGGATTTCACCCAGTCCCTCATGGAATTAGGCGCGATTGTCTGCCTGCCGAATTCTCCACCGAAATGCGAAGTCTGCCCTCTGCATGCTTTATGTGCCGCCCACGTGCAGGGTATTACTGCGGAACTGCCTGTTAAGGCGGCAAAAAAGCAGCGAAAAATCGAGGAAAGAACGGTCTTTCTCATTACCTGCTGTGATAAAGCCGCTATTGACCAGCGACCGGTCAAAGGTCTTCTGGCGGGCCTTTGGGAATTTCCGAGTGTTTCGGGCACACTTTCTCCACAAGAGGCGGAAAAATTGTTGAAAACTTGGGGAATCACTTCCCTGAAAATCGAGCCGCTCCCCGCGGCAAAGCACATTTTTACTCATATTGAATGGCAAATGACGGGTTACTGCGTGACTGTGGCACAAACCGTGGAAACCGGCGGCTTCACTTGGGCCCAGCGCCGGGAACTGATTGAAAAATACACACTGCCGTCGGCATTTAAGAGTTTTCTTGAACGATTTATAAACTCGTGATTCCCAGCCTCCCTCTTTAATGAAGGTGGCGCGCTCTGCGCGTCGGAGCGAGTTTCTAAATTATAGCAAAAGGCCGTCAAGTCGGAACAATCCGATTTGATGGCCTTTTTATTAAAAGTTGTATTGCGTGTAAAATTAATTAAAGCGACGCTTTGTAAATCGCCAGCACATCGTCAGCGCTGAGCGGCATAAAGCCATGGTCAATTCCCATTGTGGCCGCTTTCTTCGCCATAATTTCGAGCTTTTCTTCGCCAATTCCCACCTCATGGAGAGTGGATGGAATCCCAAGCTCATTAAAATAGTCCCTGGTATTTTGAATTGCCTTATTTGCAATTTCAAATTTATCAAGATTTTTGTCAATATCCCACACATTGACGCCATACTCCGCAAACTGATCGACAGTCTTGGCGCTGAGAACATGCTTCATCCAGTTTGGGGTCAAAATGGCAAGACCGATTCCGTGGGTAATATCATAAAATGCGCTGAGTTCGTGTTCTATCGGATGTACGGACCACGCGACTTCCGCGCCATCCGACAAAATTCCGTTAATCCCAAGGCTGGAGGCCCACATCAGGTTTGCCCTCGCCTCATAATTGGCGGGGTCTTCCATCGCCATTTTGCCGTATTTAATGCAGGTTTTCAACAGGCTTTCGCAAAAGCGTGCCTGTATAAACGCGCCTTTTACATTAGTAAAATAATTTTCAAGGATATGGCTCATAATATCCGCAGTACCAGCCGCTGTCTGTTTTTTTGAAACGGTATAGGTATATTCGGGATCAAGTATGGAAGCCTTAGGCTTCATGCCCGCGCTGGCTGTACCGAATTTATTATTCTGTTCCATGTCAGAAATAACGGCGAACGCGTCCATCTCCGAACCGGTAGCCGAAAGGGTAAGAACGGAAACAATTGGCAGAACATCTTTGATTTTTTCGGGATGAATTACCAAATCCCATGCGTCGCCGTCATAGCACGCACCCGCCGCAACCACTTTGGCGCAATCAATGGTGCTGCCGCCGCCCACGGCAAGAACAACGTCTATTTGGTTCTCACGGCAGAGCTTGACCCCCGCGCGGACTGATTCAATTTTCGGGTTTGGCTCCACGCCGGAAAGCTCGGTAACTTCAATTGAATTCTTCTTTAAAATATCAATTACAGTAGAGTACAGTCCCATTTTTTTGATGCTTCCGCCGCCATAAACCAGCAGCGCATGATGGCCGTATTCCCCAACTGCCTCGCCCAGATGCGAAATTTGACCCTTACCAAAATATATTTTAGTAGGTATTGAATAAATAAAATTCGTCATATTATTCTATCCTTTTTTCTAATTTCTCTTTTTATTCTATTGTAGATGTAAGTATATCACATAAATTTTCAATTAACAATAACATAGTTGTGAATATTTTCCGGTCACTTGGAACTTGTAATTTTTCTTTTTATAAAGTATTATGGAGTTAATAATTGATAATATTTGCCAGCTTTTAAAGCAATAGGAGAATAAAATGAAAGCATTAATTACAGGAGCAAGTTCGGGTATTGGTCGGGATATGGCTAAAATTTTGAGCGCTAAGGGGTACGATTTGATTTTGGTCGCCCGCCGGCTTGACCGACTGGAGCAGGTAAAGCAGGGGCTCAAGACCAATGCGGAAATCATCACCGCCGATTTGTCCGACGAAGCAGCCTGCTTCAAGCTGTACGAGCAGGTAAAAGACAAAAATATAGATATTCTGATTAACAACGCGGGCTTTGGCGTATTCGGAGCATTCGACACGACCGATTTGCAAAAAGAACTTGCGATGATCGACACCAATGTCAGAGCGGTACATATTTTGACGAAGCTGTTTTTAAAGAATTTTAAAGCAAGGGACTCCGGTTATATCCTAAACGTTGCTTCCTCCGCAGCCTTTCAGCCGGGGCCGCTGCTGTCAAGCTACTATGCTTCCAAGGCGTACGTTTTAAGGCTGACGGAAGCCATTTATGAAGAGCTTCGCCGCACGGGCAGCAAGGTGCATATCTGTGCGCTCTGTCCGGGGCCGGTTCACACGGAATTTGACACGGTAGCCGATGTAAAATTCAGCGTCAAAGGGTTGGAAAGCCGGGACGTCGCCGAGTATGCAATTGCAAAAATGTTTGAGAAAAAGCTCGTCATTGTACCGGGAACGCTGATGAAGCTCGCCCGATTTTTCGGTAAATTCGTTACAGAAAAGCGGATGCTCAAAATCGCCTATCATATGCAAAAAAGAAAAGGCGATAATTTATAATCAAAATGTAAAATTATACAAAACTCCTAACAAAAAGCAGCCTCGGCGGATTCCGCAGGGCTGCTTTTTTCTTCGCGGATTATTAATTTGTACTTGCTGGCAATACTAATTTAAATCAATGAATTTTTCAATTGCGTACGCAACACCGTCCTGCTCATTGGTGCATGTTACAAAATCCGCAATAGGCTTCAAATGCTCAACTGCGTTCTGCATTGCCACTGCACAGCCTGCGAATTGCAGCATCTCCAAATCGTTGCTCCCGTCGCCGAAAGCCATTACTTGCTCGGCGCGGATGCCGAGGCGCTGGCACAGGTGGCCCAGTGCTTCACCCTTGTTCGCGCTAGCGCGATTGATTTCCAGATTCTGTAAAAACGACGAAGTAATCGCATATTCCTTCATGCCACCCAGCTTTTCAATAAGCTCGGCGTGAACCTGAGGCTCCATGTAAGGAATATTGATTTTCTCGATCCGTTTCTTCTCTTTTTTTAGGAAGCTGGGTAAATCATCAACAAATGTCTGTGACTGCATAATAATATCAATATATATTTGTGGAAAATCTTTGAAAGTATGTATCAGTTGCAAGCTCTTTTTGCCTGTGTAGGAGCGCCCCTCGCAGTAGGCCTCCACAAACAAATCATATTGCGTAAGGAATCCCATGATATTATCCGCTTCCTGCTGGGTCATCAAATTCGTATAAAGAGCAGAGTCATCTTTTAAATCGAATACCGAAGCTCCGTTTGAGGTAATCGCGTATCGGATTGAGCCAACGTCAAGAATTGGCTTGGGAATCATATGTTTCGGCCGCCCGGTTGTTGGAACAATAAAAATACCGCGCGCCTGAGCAGCCCGGAGTACCTCTGTGGTTTTGGGGGACATTGTTTTGTCATCCCTTAGGGTGGTTCCGTCCATATCGAGTGCAATCAGTTTAATATTCAAAAATCACTTACCTCCTCAGCAATAAATCTGCATTCATTAAACTCTAAACATTTTACCTATAACAAATAAACTATAGATTTATTATACCATGTACCGCCCGATTGACAAACCGCTTTCGGAAAGTTTGGCGTTTGGTAGATAAAAAATTTTTATATTTATATATAATTGTATAATTTTTTACAGTTTTTTCTATTTTATTTTTCCTATTCAACAATATTTATCGATTTTCTTTATGTAATTTTTATACTTTTGACTGTACATTTAAAGTATTTATATGTTATAATGTATTGGAATACGGTAAATTAGTTTGTCCCAAAACAGGATAGGAAGTGGTGAATAATCAGCAAACGTAGCAAAAACATGGTTCGCAAGCCAGCCTTTTCATCCGTCTATACTTTATGGGATGCTTTGATAACAATACTTTTGTTGGGTGCCGCGACCCTTGTTTCGGCCGTAATCGTTAAATTATCCGGCAGCTACAATAACCTCGCAGTTATTTATGTTTTAGCCGTGGCACTTATCTCAAAATTTACGGCCGGTTATCTGTGGGGAATTTTGGCAGCAATATCAGGTGTTATCGGTACAAATTACTTTTTTACCTATCCATATCACGCGTTAAATTTTACGCTCGCCGGCTATCCGATTTCCTTTATAAGCATGCTTGTGGTTTCAATCGTTATCAGCACGCTGACCGCACAGGTTAAGGAGCAGGCCCGTCTTTCCGCCTTGCGTGAAAAAAGGACGGACAATCTTTATGAATTCAGCAAAAAACTGCTGATGGCTAACGGCACAACGCGGATTGTAAATCTTACCCTTGAATATTTTTATAAATTCGCACAGCGAAGCATCATCTTTTATACCGATGACCCCGACAACTCTCAAGGCGTCATCAAGAGTACCTGTACCCGGCATGAGTCAATGCTGCTTTCACAAAATGAAAGAGCAGCCGCACACCAGGCTTTTGCAAGCAGCTCCCGCACCGGCGCAGGGACTGCCACCTTTTCTCAGGCAAATGGGCTTTACCTTCCCGTTGTCTCACACGGGAAAATTTTGGGAGTCGCTGGGTTGTTTTATGAGGACGACGAGCCTTTAGATGAGAGCATGCTGACTTTTCTGGATGTCATCCTGTCGCAAACGTCAATGGCTATCGAGCGGCAGCGGCTATCGGATCAACAGCAGAAAATTATTGTAGACGCAGAAAAAGAAAAAATGCGTACTAATCTTTTACGCTCGGTATCCCACGATTTAAGAACACCGCTTACCAGTATTATCGGTGCAAGCTCCGCAATTTCTGAAAATAAAGATTTAATTGATTCGGAGACACATGATAAACTGATTAACGATATTCACGAGGAAGCCGAATGGCTGATTCGCATTGTTGAAAACCTGTTGATGGTTACGCGAATCAGTGAAGGCCCCGCAACACTAAAAAAACCACCTGAAGCAGTTGAAGAAATTGTCGCTGAGGCAGTCAGCCGAATTAAGAGCCGTTTCCCGCTGGCAAAGATTCATGTGACTGTACCTGTTGAATTTCTCATCGTTCCCATGGATGCAACCTTAATTGAACAGGTTATTATCAATTTGCTGGAAAATGCAATCCGTCACGCCGGGAAGGAGCTTCCCATTGATTTAAATGTTACCGTAACCGGGAACTGGGCGACCTTTTGTGTGCGTGACAGAGGAAATGGTATTCCTGAAAATGAAATGAGCACTATTTTCAAAGGATACCCGGTGGAGAAACCCAGGAGCAGCGATTCCTTCCGGGGGGCTGGCATGGGTTTAAGTATTTGTATGTCCATTGTAAAGGCGCACGGCGGGAAGATGAGCGCAGCCAACCTAAAAGACGGCGGAGCTGTTTTCACCTTTATGCTGCCAATTGAGGGAGCTGAATCAGATGAATAACAAGGCTTCTATTTTGATTGTTGAGGACGAGGCCGCCATCAGCAACTTTATCGCGACTATTCTTACGGCCAATGGCTACCGGCCCTTAAAGGCGTCAACGGGAGATGCTGCCACTTCAATGGTTTCATCCCATTGCCCGGACATTATGCTTCTGGATTTGGGATTGCCGGATATGGACGGACTGGAAGTCTTAAAATCTATCCGTAAGTGGTCGGCCGTCCCGATTATCATTGTGTCCGCCCGTGGAAATGAGCAGGAAAAGGTCGACGCGCTCGACTTGGGCGCAGATGACTATATTACAAAGCCCTTTGGTTCCTCCGAGCTGCTGGCCCGCATCCGCACCGCAATCCGCCACAGCCTCAAAATGGAAACCGGCGAGGATATCCCAACCGGCGTGTTTACAAGGGGCGGGCTGACAATTGATTTGAACAAACATATTGTCACGGTTGACGGTACGGACGTTCACCTCACACAAATAGAATTTAAAATTGTCACCTTAATTTCAAAGCATACAGGCCATGTTTTAACCTACGCTTATATAATTAATCACGTGTGGGGGCATTTTGCGCAAAACGACCGCCAGATTCTTCGGGTCAACATGGCAAATATCCGCCGTAAAATCGAGCAAAATCCAGCTGAACCCAAATATATTTTAACCGAAGTCGGCATCGGCTACCGAATGGCTGATGAAGTTTAATTTTTGTTTTATTTTTATACCTGATTGTAATTTTATGCGTTATTTTTTTAACATTCATTAACATTTATAATTGTAATTTTTGTTAGTTTTATGTTTACTTATGAGTATAAAAGGTCTAGCAAGTAATAATCTAATCATATTGGAGGGATTTTTTATGAAAAAGGGAAATAAAATCAGTATTTTAGGCGCGGGAAACGTGGGTGCAACAATTGCCTACACACTTACCCTTGACGGAATGGCTTCCGAAATTGTTTTGGTTGATATTAATCAGAACAAGGCAAAGGGCGAAGCAATGGACATTATCCAGGGTACCGCACTTTGCCAGCCGGTCAATATCCACGCGGGCGATTATTCCGACATTAAGAATTCAGATATCGTCATCGTCACACTCGGCTGCGCGCGCAAGCCCGGCCAGTCCAGAATTGACCTTGCACAAGGAAATGTCAATATTATCAAGAGCGTGATGCCTCAAGCCGTTCACTACGCTCCGGATGCGATGTATGTTGTCGTGAGCAACCCGGTCGACATCATCACCTACACTATTCTTAAGACAACCGGCCTGCCGGAGTCCCACGTTTTCGGTTCGGGTACATTACTCGATTCAAGCCGTCTGCGTGAAATGCTTGCAAGCCAGGTTGGCATCAGCCCCAAGAATGTTCACGCCTATGTGTTCGGTGAACACGGTGATACCGCTATGGTTCCATGGTCGCTGACCAGTATCGCCGGTATGCCAATGAGCACCTACATGAACAGCATAAAAAATAAAACTCCGGACTATAATGAACTTGACTTCGCCGCAATTGAGGACAATGTACACACTTCAGGTGCAGAAGTCATCAGCTTAAAGGGTGCGACCTATTATGCAATCGCACTTTCCGCCCGCCGTATCTGCGAGTGCATTTTGCGCGATACAAACACGGTAGTTACACTTTCGGGCATGCTGCACGGCGCATACGGCATTGATGACGTATGCCTGAGCCTTCCGTTTGTACTCAACTGCCACGGCATCAACAATATGGAAATGCCTGAACTGCTGCCGCAGGAGCGCGAAAAGCTTATTCTCAGTGCCAATACTTTAAAAGAAACAATCGCTTCTCTTGATATCTAATTTGAAAGGATGATATAAATGGATTACGCAAAAGAATCATTAAAACTGCATCACGAATGGAAAGGTAAATTTGAGATTGTCTGCCGCTCACCGCTGAACACACGCGAGGATTTATCCCTTGCCTATACCCCGGGCGTAGCCGAGCCCTGCCTGGAGATTCAAAAGGACGTAAACAAGAGCTATGACCTGACCCGCCGCGGCAACCTTGTCGCAGTAGTCACCGACGGTACCGCTGTGCTTGGCCTCGGCGATATCGGCCCGGAAGCCGGCATGCCTGTTATGGAAGGCAAATGCGTCCTGTTTAAGACCTTTGGTGACGTAGACGCCATTCCTCTCTGCGTTCGTTCCAAAAGTGTTGACGATATTGTTAATACTGTACGTTTGCTCGCCGGCAGCTTTGGCGGCGTAAACCTAGAGGATATTTCCGCACCGCGCTGCTTTGAAATCGAAAGAAAATTAAAAGAGTGCTGTGATATTCCGATTTTCCACGATGACCAGCACGGAACTGCTGTTGTTACCCTGTCCGCCATGCTCAATGCCTTAAAACTGACGGGCAAAAAGATTGAAGAAATCAAAGTTGTTACCAGCGGTGCAGGCGCAGCCGGTATTGCTATTATCAAGCTTTTGATTGCACTCGGTCTGAAGAATGTTATCATGTGCGACCGCAGCGGTGCAATTTATACGGGCCGCGAGGGTCTTAACGCTGAAAAAGAGCAAATGGCAGCTATCACCAATCACGACAAGCGCAGCGGCAGTCTTGCGGACATGCTCAAGGGCGCAGATGTGTTCATCGGTGTTTCTGCACCAAACTGCGTCACAGCAGAAATGGTAAAGAGCATGAACAAGGACCCCATCCTGTTCCCGATGGCCAACCCAACCCCGGAAATTATGCCGGACATCGCTCTTGCAGCGGGTGCTGCGGTAGTCGGAACTGGCCGCAGCGATTTCCCGAACCAAATCAACAATGTTTTGGCATTCCCCGGCATTTTCCGCGGAGCACTTGATGTACGCGCAAGCGAAATCAACGATGAGATGAAAATTGCCGCCGCAAAAGCGATTGCCGCTTTTGTAACTGACGACAAGCTTGCCGCTGACTACATCATACCAAGCGCGCTCGACCGCAACGTTGCCGCAGCTGTTGCAAAGGCTGTTGCCGAAGCCGCTCGTAAAACCGGCGTAGCAAGAATCTAATCCTTTTTAAAAATTACTCTCCGCCTTCCTAAAGCGAACGCTTTAGGAAGGCTTTTTTATGCCGTGGAGAGTTTATTGCACGTTTTTCGGCCGGCAAACTTTGATGCAAGTAAAAAGAATAAAAACAGAGCAGCCTCAGCGAAAAGCCCGCTGGGGCTGCTCTGTTATGATTGTTTTAAAAAGTTATCATTAAAAGATATGGCTGATTTTATTGGCTGCATTTTGGAAAGCTGTCTTGAACCATGAGAAAAAGGTTTGCTTTTCTTTTGTTGTATCTACCGTTTGAGCAACTTCATCCGGTTTCTTTATCTCATCTGTCTTCATAACGAATTTTAATTTGGTGTCTGCACCATCCGCTGCATCAGTGAAAATATTGTACTCGTCGGAAAGCTTAACGAATTCATCTTTTCTGCAAATTAAGTCATCCGCGTCGTCAATCTTTTTCATGTAATCATTTACGACGTCGTCTTCCTTCACTTCATCAAGCTTTTCAAATGTGCTTTTGAAAAGACTTACCGTTTCCGGACTGGTAGCAAGGCGCATCGTTTCCATAATATTGCGGTTGTTCATGATATCGTCTTTTATTTTTAAAAGCTGTGATACGGTTCTAGGTGATCTATGCAGACTTGCGTTCATTGCTGATTCGTCCAATCTGTCTTTTAAGGATTCTATCACCGGTCTCGTTTCATCCATATCATTTAAAAGTTTTGCTGTATGATCTTTGAAAGCTTTGATTTTCGGATCGTCGTATTGTTTTAGAAGATCCTTCATGATGCCTACATTTTCGCTGTTATCATCCAAATCTGTTTTCATATTGCGAATCTTATGCGCCCAGTTTGTCATGTAGTGCATGTTGTCGTCATCCAACAGAATATCCTGTGCACGGTCCATCGCATCCTGGAGGTCATCATCATCTATTTTATCCATATTTTTTTTGAGGTCTTTAATGGTAGGCGCCACGTAGCGAAAAGTTCCAACAACATCCGAAATATCTCCGGTGGTTATTTTTTCTTTCGCCATGCCGGCTTGCAAAGAGGATGCGCTGCCCAACACTTTATAAATTTGTGACGCAAGCTGGGAAGCGATTTTTTCCACAAGGTCTGGTGTGCTATCTGATATTATTCCCATCAGCATTAAACGGGGAATACGGGCATTAGAATCCTTTATCAATTCAGCCTGTAATTTTTTAATAATCTGCTGCGCATTGGGATCCTTTTTTAATTGCTCAAAATCCTTGGAGCTGTTAAGTGCTTTAAACAGGATTGCTATACTAATGCTATCATCTGTTTTATTATAAAGGCCGGGAACCGTTAATAATTGTTTCATTAGGGCGGTTGCTTTAGAATTCACTTGACCTTGAATAATCGGTATTAAAATAGCCTTAATGCTTTCTTCCGATACAGATGAAGTGTCTGTAATCCCATACATTGAAAGTGTCTTAACAAGTGCGCTCAAGTCATTCGTCAAGCTGAGCACTCCACCTTGAATTGCGTTGCTTGAGGAAATTTTCTCCAATGTTTCCATGCTGGATTTACTGGAACCAACACGCTTCAGTGCCTTTTTTGCGGCGTCCATCGTGTCATCCAATTTATCATACATTTTGTCGTAATCATCCAGCACTTCAATTACATCATCCAGCTTCCTCATATCAAAGGTTTGGATATCATCGTAATCTTTCACCAGGGTTTTGCTCTTCTGGATGTTAGCATCGGTAAGGCGGTCGTTCACGCCGCGGATGACCTTGTTATCCAACAAATATTTGATATCTGCCTGGTCAAGGTCGGAGGTCACTTTGTCATAAAGTGCTATATTTTTGTCTGTCACATAGTCCGGCAGGATATCAAACATCATTTTGTCCATATCGTAAAAGTCAAAAACATCATCAATTAAAAGGCGTGCCGCCACTGTTTTGTTCGGATTCGTAAACAGCGCGCGAATATCTTTATTTGGATCTGCCTTTTCAATATCATCCTGCATATTTTTCAGTTTGGTCAGATTGCTTCGCATTTCATCAATGTCGTCCGAATCTTTCAGCTTATCCATGCCTACTAACTCGGGCGTGGCGGAAATCGCAATGGAATCAAGTTCAAAGTCCTTTGCATCCGCCGTAATTTCCAGTTCTTCCGGAAAATCTAAATCATTCAGTTCCTTAATATCATAACCCTTTAGGTTAAGGCTTTTGTTCATTCCCGGCATTGTTAGGAAAGTGACCATCTGTGTGTTACCGTCAGAAAACAGTTTACCGTCGCTGAGCTGCACGTTTTTAAACGTCTTTGTAGGCAGGGCAGCCACTAAAACCGCTGTCATCGGCGTGTACATTTCGACACTTTTGCCATTTACTACAACGTCGTGTCTTTCCGTGTTCTGAATTTGGATTTTAATTTTAACTTTTCCGGATTTTCCGGTTATCTCTTTTGCTGAAACTTGCTGATTGTTCAGATAATAAGTGAGGATTACATTTAGAGGAGGTTTTTTATCCGTTGTTCCTCTGTAATAAATATTGCTTCCTGAACTGCCATTGTTGTTTAAAACCCAAGTTAAATCGTCTCCATTTTTGATAGGGGATTCGTTTGACTTCACGTTTTCAATATTTTTCAAGTTCGACTTATCCGGAATCTGCGTTGTCGAGCCGTCCGAGTGCAGCCAGTCAGAAACAATGGTTTCTCTTATTTTTCCTTCTGTGTCCAAATTGACATAAACTGTTTCGTCCTTTTCGGTAGACGCAGCGCTTGCGTAAACGGCGTTCGGTGCCGATAGTGCAATGATGAGCGCCAACGCAATGCAAACTATTCTGCCTGATTTTTTAATAATATTTTTTTCCATTATAATCCCTCCGATAAAAATGGTAAGTTACGCTGCTTTTTTAGAACATTTCCACTGGAAACTTGTTTTGGAAATGATTGGTTCCGTTACATAAAGAACCGCAGGAAGAATAAAGATAATAATTACTGCGCTGATAAGTGCGCCTCTTGCAAGCATACTGCAAATGCTCTGGATAATTTCAATTTTAGAAATCATGGCAACACCGGCAGTTGCGCAGAAAAATACGAGTGAACTGGTTAAGATGGATTTAAACGAGGTGGTGGAAGCAATTTTGATTGCTTCCAAACGTTCGTGCCCCGCCTTCAATTCTTCCTGGAATCTTGTAGTCATCAGGATGGAATAGTCAACGGTCGCGCCCAACTGAACGCAGCCGATAACCGTCGGGGAAATAAACGGAATAACCGCACCCGTAAAGTACGGGATGCCCAGATTGATAAAAATTGCAAGCTCAATGATGGCAACCAGCAAAACGGGGATAGAAAATGACTTAAATACAATGCCAACAATCAGCAAAATGCACGCGATTGAAATATAGTTGGTAACAGTGAAGTCTATATCCGCAATTTCAATCAAATCTTTTGTAAGCGCACCTTCACCGGTAACCTGCGCCGTTTGATCGTATTTTTTGGCAATGTCTATAATCTTAGCAATTTGTTCGTTTTCACTGTCCTCCGCCGCCTTGTACTGTGAGTTAATCATGACAAGCTGACGGCCGCCTTTTTTGAATATATCTTTGATTTTTTGAGGAACAAAATTGTCGGGAACTGCGGGTCCGATGATATCATCATAAGCCATCACAGTTTCAATTCCGGTTAGGTCTTTAATTTCTGTAACCATGTCTTCCATTTTGTACGATGGCATTTTGTCGTCAACGATAATAAAATGCGTTGATGACATATTAAATTGGCTTTTCAGTTTGTTGGTAGCCACAATGGAATCAAGGTCTTTTGGCAGAGATGCATCAAGGTTATAATAAACATTGGTGTGGGACTGCGACCAATACGCAGGTACAATCAAAATTAGGCTCAGCACCACAAAGAACCTACGGTGTTTAATCAAGAAATTGGAACCCAAAGAAAAATCGGGCACCAGATTACGGTGCATATATTTGTGAATTGGTTTATCAAACTGCAGAATCAAAGCCGGTAGAATGGTCACCGTTGTAAGAACGCCGATAATGACGCCTTTCATCATTACAATACCAATGTCTTTGCCCAGCGTAAGCCTCATAAAGCAAAGCGCCATAAAGCCGGCAACCGTTGTAAGGGAGCTGCCTGAAAGGGCTGCAAAGGTGCTCTCAATAGCGGAGGCCATCGCGTCACGCCGATCTTCATGTTTCGGCTTTTCCTCGTCATAACGGTTAATTAGGAAAATGGAGTAGTCCATCGTAACGCCGAGCTGAAGAATTGCCGCAATGGCTTTTGTAACGTAAGAAATCTGCCCTAAAAATATATTTGTACCAAAATTGTAAGCCACAGCGAAGAAAATGCCCAATATGAACACAATCGGCAACAGCCATGACTCCATGCACAAGGTCATAGCTGCAAGGGACAGTGCGACGGCAAGAGTCACATAAATCGGCAGCTCCTGATCCGCAAGGTCTTTTGTATCCTTAATGATAGCTGAAAATCCGCTTAAAAAACATTGTTTGTTTAACAGCTTTTTCACGTTGCCCAATGCTGTAAGCGTTTCGCCGGATGAAGAGGAACCTTTATAGGTTACTATCATCAAAGTTGATTTTTCATTGTAGAAAGCGTCTTTTAAAACATCCGGAAGTATTTCGGATGGTACGCTGATGTCCGCAATATCGTCAACCCAAACAACATCATTGATGCCATCCACATTTTTAATTTTATCTTTCAGCTCAGTGACATCCTTGGATGGCATATTATCAATAATCAGCATAGAAGTTGCTGCATCGTGGAAGGTGTCTTCAAGGACTTTTTCTCCCTTTGTTGAATCAAGATCTTGCGGCAGGTACGAAAGTATGTCATAATTTACGCCGGTTTTTAGCGCTCCGTACGCACTGGGAATAAGAAGCAGCACGGCGATCATGACGATAATCTTTGGATTTCTTGTAAGAATTTTTGCAATTTTGGAAAGCAAACTAATCATCTTCTTCTCTTAAAGTGAATTTGTCAGGCTAAAATCTGTTTAATTGAACGATATAATTCTGGTTTGATTGTATCAAGCTGATAAGGAACTTTTAGTACGATGGAATTATAGCAAACGGAGCCCACCATCGACACAATGATGTACAACCGTTGTTTTGCAGTTTCACTGTTTCCTCCTGCATTTATAAAATTATCAATAAAGGCTTTTCTAACTTTATCCAGTTCCTCATAATTAAATACTTTTTCGTAAAGCTCCCATGAAAGATTTTTATAAATGAGCTCAAGAAGTTTTTTATCTTTCTTAAAAAAATCCACCAAATAATCAACAAAGAAGATAACGCTTTGCTGAAAATTAAAACCCTCAACTCTCTGCTTTTCCTCTACCGCTTCCATTGCGTCGTTAAGCATAATGGAACTTTTTTTTAATATAATTTTATCAACCAAATCATATTTATCTTTGCAGTACAGGTAAAAAGTACCTTTTGCTACGCCGGCGCTTTTTACGATGTCATCAATTACCGTGTTGTGCACGCCGTTTGACGTAAATAATTCATATGCTGAATCGTAGAGTTTTGCCATTTTAATTCGTTTTTTTTCAATAATTTTTTCGTTATTCATCAAACTCCCTCCTTTACGTCAGATGTGTTTGTACATAAATGACTATTAGTCATTAACTTTATTACCTAGTATAGCGTAAGAATGACTATTAGTCAATATTGATTTGCAGTTTTGTTTACACTGTATATTTTTTACGCTTACGAGCCGTAAATTTAATATATATTGTTAATTTATGGAAAGAATTCTTCCTCCTGTACAAGAACATCAGCCTGGTAAAAGCATAAAATCCTCATAACAAAAAGAAACCGTTTTAGCTTCTCGCCAAAACGGTTTTTATGTATTTTCAAAGCTGCTGCCGTGCCGGAGATTCTAACAGTTTAAATCTTTGCTCAGATTATCAGAAGCGCGTGGGTTTCCCTCCCCTACTTCTTCTGTTCACTTCTCTTTCGTGCCACAGCTTCTTTCACGATTGCTTATTCGCAACAGAAGACTATGTATCTACCAGTTATTAACTGCATGTTCTGCAAAGGCGGGCAAATTTTTCACTTGAAGCCTGCTGCCGTCATCCAACACGGCACTGCCGTTGAACAGCCCGAATACTTGATGGCAGCAATTGTCAATAAACAGTACCTTATCCTTTGTGGTACGGTCGTACATCGGCGTTAGAGTAAAGTCCAGCCTTCCTTCCTCATCGGCCAGCCGCCAGGGCTTCATAAAGTTGTCCTCATGCTTAATGCTGACTTTACCTAACTTGCGCGCCACATTTTTATAAAACAGCATGTTTTCGGTCGCGGCGGAAGTGTTGCCGAAACCGCAGCCAAGATTAAACCCAAAAATTTCACCGTCAACTAATCCAGTACCGTTGCTCCAGTACCATTCATTGGAAAACGGCCATACTCCGCGCCCCCAGTCAAGCAGCCCATATGCATCATGAGGGCTGAAAGTGTATTCATTATCCCCACACTTTACGCTTCCCTGTGCAGTCATGCAGTTAATTTTATGGTTGTAATAAAACTGCTTTGCGCTCTGGTCAAATGGAATGTTGATAACAATTGCATTATCATTTCTTCGAACAAGCTTAATGTTAGCCTCAAAATCTCCGCATCGGCAGAAAAGTGTGCGCTCGTTCCCTTTTGTGACAAACTTCATTTCCATATCGCCGCGGCTGCAAGCAACAACATTGTCATCTTCCGCGCTCGCCGGAAGATGCATGGAGCCAAACGGCAGCGGAATCAATTTTGAAATTGACGCAATTTTTTCTCCGGTTTTAAAGTTAAACAGCATCACACATAGCTGCCCAATGTAGGATGCGTGGCCGAGCGTAAACTGCAGGCACTTTTCCCCATCCGACACCTGATAAAAATCCCATTCCTTAATGCGCCACGGCGGCGCTTTTATCGCACTGCGGTTATACTGCAAAATTCCCCTTGTTGAGTACCCGACAACTGGGCTCCCGTCAGGATTTAATACCGGCCCCGGTTTTCCAAATTTACTTTGCTGCAATAAAACCACTCCCTTTTGGGATTAGTATATAATGTTTTATATAAATTTTCAATAACATATGAAATAATTGTTCATTTTGCGAATATTTGAGTGCAAAAAAAGAGATTAAGGAAAAATCCCTAATCTCTCGAATATACAGACCTTACTATCAGCATTGATAGTATGCAAGATGCATGGCGCTAATTCTAATATATCGCGCGAACTCCGGTTGTCCTGTGCTGTATAACTGTTATTATAATATCACCGTTTGTTCTATTTGTCAATGCTTTTTTAAAAATAAATCAAATTATTTTTTATGGCTTGGCAAAATTCTCACATTAGATGCCCAGCAGTTTCGGGACGGCGTTTTTAAGCTTATCGATAATTGCCGCTGAAGCAGCTCTGTCCACACCTTTTCCTGAAAGATAAATTTTGATTTTAGGTTCGGTTCCGCTCGGCCGAACAATCAGCTTGCTGCCGTTGTCCAAACGGTACTCGAGTACATTTGACTTCGGCAGGGTGATTTCTCTCTTTTCTCCACTGTCACAGCGCTGTGAGGTTTCGTAATCGCTCCAACCGACCACCTTAAAGCCCGCGATTTCCTCGGGTGCATGGTCACGCAGGGTGTTCATGATTTTATCCATCTGCTTCATGCCATCCTCGCCCTCAAAGCCGAAGTTCATCAAAGCATTTTCAAAGTAGCCGTGCTTCTTGTAAAGCGCATCCATCGCGTCCACAAGGGTCATGCCCTTTTGCTTATAGTCGTAAGCCATCTGACAAATCAGCATACTTGCATCAACAGCATCCTTATCACGCACATAGCCGCCGGAGAGATAGCCGTAGCTTTCCTCAAAACCGAAAATATAGCGGTCGGCCTCGCCTTTTTCTTCAAGCAGGGCAATCTGGTCGCCGATATATTTGAATCCGGTTAATACCCGTGCGAAATGGACTCCGTATTCCGCAGCCACCGCCGCACCCATGTCGGTACTGACGATGGTTGAAACCGCCACCGGGTTTTTCGGCATGGTACCGTTCAAAATACGATTGCGGGCGATAAAATCAAGCAGAAGTACGCCGACTTCGTTGCCGCTCATCAAAACAAATTCGCCGTGCTGGTTTACCGCAATACCGCAGCGGTCGCAGTCCGGGTCGGTTGCTACCAGCAAATCCGGCTGCTTTTTGACGCAAAGGTCAAGCCCTTTTTGCAGTGCCTCTTTAATTTCCGGATTTGGGAACGGGCATGTGGTGAAGTTACCGTCAGGGAATTCCTGCTCCGGCACAACCGTCACATCCTCAATTCCTATCATTTTCATGATTCGTGTAACGCAGACACGGCCCGAGCCGTTTAATGGCGTGTAAACGACTTTTAAGCCGTCGCATTTCACCGGAAGAACGCTCTGCTTCAGTACCTCGAACAGGAATGAATCAATGACTTCCTCTTTAATAAAGCTTATCATGCCGGACTTTACGCCCTCGTCAAAATCCAAGCGTTTCACGTCGGCAAAAATATCGAGGCTGTTAATCTCAGCTAAAACCTCGTCGGCCATTTCAAGGGTAATTTGGCAGCCGTCGCTGCCGTAGGCCTTGTAGCCGTTATATTTCGCAGGGTTATGGCTTGCGGTGATGCAGATACCCGCGTCGCACTTCAGGTAACGCACTGCATAGGAAAGGGTCGGGGTCGGAGAAAGCCACGGATAAATGTGGGCTTTGATTCCGTTAGCCGCCAATACCGCCGCGCTCTGCTTCGCAAAAACATCCGACTTTATCCGGCTGTCATAGGCAATGGCAACGCATGGCGTTTTACAATGCTTATTTAAATAGTTTGCAAGCCCCTGTGTGGCCTTACAAACGGTGTATACATTCATTCTGTTTGTACCCGCGCCGATTACTCCACGCAGACCACCTGTGCCAAATTCCAAATTGCGGTAAAACCGATCGTTTATCTCATCTGGCTGATTTTGAATTCCTTTCAGCTCTTCGGTTAAATCTGTGTCTACAAGCTCCATATTGAGCCATCTTTCATATTCGGTCATTAAACACATTCCTTTCCAAAATCACATTGGGCATGCTTTACTATAACTAAAGATTACCATTTGTCAATGTAAGTGTCAATTATATTTTTAATATGTTCATAACAACGCCGGCATCGGTTATATCAATGATTCCATAGCTTCCCTGGCTGCCGTGCAGACTGCCGGGATTCATGATGTAAAGCCCGTTGTCATATTCCGTCAGCGCATTATGGGTATGCCCGAAAAGCAGGATATCAGCCTTATTATCGCGAGCCGCTGAAACCACTTCATACAATCCGTATTTTACATTGTGTGTATAACCATGTGTATAAAAAATATCTTTTCCTGCTAACCTGGTGACCTCATCGTTGGGAAGCGTTGAGCCCCAGTCGCAGTTGCCGCGCACCATTAAAAACATTTTTTCAGGAAAACTTTCTTTCATTTCCTGCGCCTCGTCCGCCCCATCACCCACATGAACGACGACATCCGCCGTGGGCTGTTTTAAAATCGCCTGACGCAGGGAAAACGCATCCCCGTGCGTATCTGAAACCACTAAAATTCGCATTGAAAAACCCCCAAATGATTGCCGCCCACAGGCGGGTATATATTACACCCCCGCATCATACAATGTTAGCGGGGTGATTTTATGCCAAATAACAATGAAGAGCAAAAAAAGCTTTTAGACAGTTTGATGGGCCAACTCAGCGCACAGGACCGCCAAAAACTCGAAAGCGTGCTGGCCGACAAAAGCGCAACTGAAAAAATTCTTAGCACGCCACAGGCGCAGCAGTTGTTGCAACAGTTAATGGGAGGAAAATGATGGATGACCTTGCTTCTAAGCTCAGCGAGCTGTTAAACAGCCCCGGCGGTATGGACAAAATAAAAAGTCTTGCCGGTTTGCTGGGCGGAGCGGCACAGGAGCAGTCCTCCCCGGCACAGCCGGAACCAGTACAAAACAGTTCCCCGCTGGGATTTGACCCCGACATGCTGCAAATGATTACAAAATTTGCCCCGCTGCTCTCCAGCTTTCGGCAGGAGGACGACAGCACAAGGTTTTTGCACGCTTTGCGGCCGATGCTCGGCGAGGAACGCCAAAAAAAGCTCGATGAATCCATCAAGCTTTTACAACTGATGCGGATGCTGCCGCTTCTGAAAAGCAGCGGAATACTCTGAGGTGTTGACAAATGGCTGACAATTATAATTACGATATGCAGCGCCTTCAGCAGGATGCGATTCGCCGTGCGCGCGAAATGCAGTTGCGTGCGCAAACGGCTACGCCGCCGCTAAACTATCCTGTGCCCAGACCCCCGGCTTCCATACCGGCCCCACCGCCGCTAAACCGACCAGCATCTAATCCTCCGGTTCCGGTGCAGGCTGCGCAGCAAATACAACCGCCACACGAGCACCATGCCGGTTCACACCCGCCGGAGCACGAACCGCCAAAGAACCAGCTAAGCTCCATCAACGATATTTTTGAAAGCCTTCTGAGCGACAGCGAGCGAACGTTGCTTTTGGTGCTCATTCTGCTTTTAGTCGAAGAAAAAGCGGATACAGGCTTAATTTTTGCGCTGATGTATCTGGCATTATGATTATTTATCGGTTATTGCATGAACGGCGTAAACATATTGCGCATTTGTGCTCGAATCGGTTTTCAGCACATACTCCATGTACTTCGTCGGCGTTGGAGCGGTGACGGTACTTGTGGCCTGCGTGCGCCATGTGTCGCTCGGCGATACGTAGCCTACGCGCAGCACAATGCTGTCACCCTGTTTTTTTGCACTTTCGGTGTAGGGCAGAAAGCTGCTGTCCGAGGAGTACAGAGAAACATGGAATTGATTTTCATCCGAATTATATTCATAGAAGGTTTCCTGTGCTGGTGTTTGCGGCTGTAAATGGCAATTGGGCCCAAAAAGGCCGTGGCACACATCAACCACATCGCCGAGCGGCACAAGGATTCTGCCGGAATCATCGTAGTTAGTATAATTCGTGCCATTATTGGCAGTAATGGTTTTCCACAACGAAGCATTTAAAACAAATTCCTGATTGGCTTTGTCCGGCGAGGCAAACGGCTGCGGATCCTGCATAACAACCGTTGTCAGGAGTGCATCGTACGCGCGCAGCTTGCTGTCATCTGTTGCAGCAAAATAAATCTGCTTACCGATAGAAGTCGCAATAAAGCCGACCCCCACCAGAGCAAGAATCAGCACTAACGCACCAACCGCCACCCCATAGCGATGCTTGCGGCGGATCGGTTTTTTTGTTTCCGTCGGCAAATCCGCTTCCTCCAACTCGGGCACTGGCTCAAGCTCGTCAGTCCATTTTGTTAAAAGTTCCTCATCGGCATTTGTATCACTTTCAGGTAGAAAGTCGTCGATTTCAATATCGTTTTCTTCGATATG
Source organism: uncultured Caproiciproducens sp. (assembly GCA_964517505.1). Taxonomy (GTDB): domain Bacteria; phylum Bacillota; class Clostridia; order Oscillospirales; family Acutalibacteraceae; genus Caproiciproducens. The sequence goes on from CAZFED010000001.1 coordinate 679,825, forward strand.
AACGGCTTTCTCCGTCGGCTTGTCATAAGCGTCACGATAGTCGGCGGTAAACCCCACAATCTTCTTTTGTTGTTTTTTACTCATTTGAATAAGCTCCGTTTTCTATCTTATTTGGCCGCTTCCGTTAATGATAAACTTTGTAGAGGTCAGCTCAAACACGCCCATAGGGCCGCGCGCATGTAGCTTTTGGGTAGAAATGCCGATTTCCGCACCCAATCCGAATTCGCCGCCATCGGTAAAACGCGTAGAAGCGTTGACATAAACTGCCGCGGAGTCAACTTGCGCGGTAAATTTTTGCGCGCTCTCGTAGCTTTTTGTGATAATTGCCTCACTGTGACCGCTGGAGTACCGCGCGATATGCTCAATCGCATCGTCGATATCATCCACTACTTTAACAGCTACTATGTAATCGAGATATTCAGTCGCCCAGTCCTCTTCCTCTGCGGCAATCACGCTGCCGCCAAGAATTGCGCGCGTCTTTTCGCAGCCTCGGATTTCAACCTGTTTTTCGTCAAGCCGAGTTTTCATCACGGGCAGTGCCTTTTCAGCGATGTCCTTATGGACAAGCACCGTTTCAATCGCGTTGCATACCGACGGGCGCGAGGTCTTGGCATTAAATATAATATTGGCCGCCATATCAATATCGGCGGTATCGTCAACATAGACATGACAATTGCCCGAACCGGTTTCAATCACCGGTACACGCGAGTTTTGCACAACGGACTGAATGAGTCCCCTGCCCCCGCGCGGAATCAGCACATCGAGATAGTCAGTCATCTGCATCATCTCAACGCTGGATGAGCGGTTTGTATCCTGCACGAGCTGAATGCTGTCCTTTGGCAGGCCTACCTGTTCAACAGCATTCCTCATAATATCCGCTACACAGGTGTTGGAACAGATAGCTTCCCTACCACCGCGCAGAATAACCGCGTTGCCGGCTTTCAGGCAAAGTGCTGCTGCATCGGCCGTAACATTGGGCCTAGCCTCATAAATAATCCCGATGACGCCGAGCGGAACACGCACCTGCTCGATTTTTAATCCGTTGGGGCGCACGCCGCCGCCAATCACCGTGCCAATCGGGTCGCTTTGTTCCGCCACGCTGCGGATTCCCTGCGCCATCCCTTTAATTCTGCCGGGGTTAAGCGCCAAACGGTCAAGCAGGGATTCGCTCATGCCGCTTTCTTTTGCGGTCTTTAAATCTTGCGCGTTAGCCGACAAAATCTCGCTTTCGCCGCTTTCTAGCGCTTCAGCCATGGCCAAAAGCGCTTTATCCTTCAGCGCGCCCGCCGCCGCTAATTTGCGTGAGGCAGTTTTTGCATTTCTTCCCATTTGTTCCAAAGCAGTCATGGCGTCACCTCTTTCTATACTATCTTACTTCTTTTCCGTGCCGAAAACTGTCCCAATTTGTACTCCGTCAAAAAGCTGATACAGCATTTTAGGGTCCGCACCGCTCATCACACAGCAGTCAATTCCCGCCTCGTTGGCAAACGCAGCTGCGCTCACCTTGGTGCTCATGCCGCCCGTGCCGCGGTTGGAGCCGGTGCCGCCCGCAAGTGCGCGGATTTCATCGGTCACCTTTGCAACATATGGAATGCGTTTGGCATTTGGGTCGGTGCGCGGGTTTGCGTCATACAGGCCGTCAATGTCCGTCAATATCACGAGTAAATCGGCGTTAACCAATCTGGCAACCGTTGCGGAAAGCGTGTCATTATCGCCGAAATTATTCCCAACCAGTTCATCGATTGCGACAGAGTCATTCTCGTTTACCACGGGGATAATATCCATCTTAATCAGCTCGTTAAATGTATTTTCCGTATTCTTTTTATTATGTTCATTGGCAATAACGTCACCGGTCAAAAGCACCTGCGCAACGGTGCGGTTGTACTCGCCGAACAGTTTGTCATACATAAACATCAGTTCGCACTGACCCACCGCGGCGACTGCCTGCTTTTTCTCCGTTTCCTGCGGCCTTTCGGGCAGGCCGAGCTTCCCGACGCCGACGCCGATTGCGCCGGAGGTAACGAGGATAATTTCCCTTCCAAAATTTTGCAAGTCGCTCAAAACCTTGCACAGTGTTTCCATTCTTCGCAGATTCATCTTACCATTTTCATAGGTTAATGTGGACGTACCCACTTTTATTACAATTCTTTTTGCTTGTGTTATAGCTGACATGATTGTTATCTCCTAAAATTTTTATAAATTAAATTATATCATATTATGATGGCGTTTTGAAGAACTATATTTTAAACGATGCGTAAATTCTTGCAGAAAAAAGGAACGCGGCAAAATCGACTGCGCTCCCGTGCATTTAAGTATTCGCTATATTTACCCATCGTGTTGATATTTTCGCCGCGCTGCGGTATTTCCCCCAAAATGGAAATTGCCCATGACTAACCTTGATGGTAAGAGCGGCGGAGTAGGCATTGTTTATAATTTACATTTTGAACGCAAAAACACCCGGAGCGGTAAAGCCCCGGGTGTTCATTATTTTATTCAGATTTTAGTCTTGGGGATCGCGCGGCTTGTTGGTGTTTGCGATAAAGCCGTTGCTTGCACGAGGACGATCCTCGCGGGGACGGTCGTCACGGCGGTGGTCATCGCGGCGAGGCATTGGGCGACGCGGTGCATCGGAAATTTCATTTTCCGGAACAAGTCCCTCAACCTCGATTAAAGCATCGCGGCGGGAAAGGTTCAGCCTACCCTTTTCATCAACTTCCAATACCTTAACCATGATCTGATCATCAACATTAACCACATCGGTCACTTTTTCAGTTCGCTTCACATCAAGGCGGGAAATATGAACAAGGCCCTCTTTGCCCGGTGCGATTTCAACAAACGCGCCGAAGTCCATGATACGGGTTACCTTGCCGTTGTAGATTGCGCCCGGCTCCGGGTCATGAACAATTGTATCGATAATGGTCATTGCGCGCTGGCAGTTTTCAGCGTCGATACCGGAAACGAACACATGGCCGTCCTCTTCAACGTCTACCTTGACACTGCACTCTGCGCAAATCTTCTGAATTACTTTTCCGCCTGAACCGATTACTTCGCGGATTTTTTCAACCGGAATTAAGGTTGAAAGCATCTTGGGCGCATACTTGGAAAGTTCCGTGCGTGACTGCGGAATTGCCTTGAGCATAACTTCATCAAGGATATAATCCCTTGCATGATGGGTCTTTTCAAGAGCTTCCTTAACCATTTCCGGAGTCAAGCCATCGATTTTAAGGTCCATCTGGATTGCAGTGATACCCTCATGAGTACCGGCAACCTTAAAGTCCATGTCGCCGAAGAAATCTTCAAGACCTTGGATATCAACCATGGTCATCCAACGGTCGCCCTCGGTGATTAATCCGCAGGAAATACCTGCAACAGGGGCCTTAATCGGCACACCGGCAGCCATCAATGCAAGCGTGGAACCGCAGATGGAAGCCTGGGAGGTAGAGCCATTGGAGGACAGTACTTCGGAAACAAGACGGTATGCGTATGGGAATTCCTCAACAGTCGGGATGACCGGCACAAGTGCTCTTTCAGCAAGCGCACCATGGCCGATTTCACGTCTGCCCGGGCCGCGGCTCGGTTTTGTTTCGCCAACCGAGTAGGATGGGAAGTTGTACTGGTGGATATAGCGCTTGCTTGTCTCATCATCGATGCCATCGAGCATCTGAGCGTCGCTCACAGGGCCTAAAGTCACAACAGTGAGAACCTGCGTCTGGCCTCTGGTGAACATGCCGGAACCATGAACGCGCGGCAAAAGGTCAACTTCAGCATTGAGCGGTCTCATCTGATCCATCTCTCTGCCGTCAACGCGCTTCTTCTCGTCGAGCAGCCAGCGACGCACAATGTTCTTCTGTGTCTTGTACATGCACTCGTCGATTTTAGCCGCTTGATTCGGATATATTTCATCGAATTTCTCGTGTACTTTTTCGTAAATAGGCTTTAACCTTGCATCGCGGACGCTCTTGTCGTCGGTATCGAGCGCAAGCTTAACTTCTTCGGTAGCGAATTCCTTAACGGCATTGAGCATTTCCTCGTTCGGCTCGTTGCTTGGATAACTAAACTTAGGCTTGCCAATTTCAGCCTTAATGCCTTTAATAAACTCAATAATCTGCTGGTTCGCTTCGTGGCCGGCCATAATTCCGTTGTACATAACTTCGTCTGAAACGATATTCGCGCCCGCCTCAATCATGGCGATGCGGGAATCTGTGGAAGCAACGGTTACAGCCATCTGGGAAACCTTGCGCTGCTCTGCGTTCGGATTAATAACATACTCGCCGTCAATATAGCCGACGGAAACATCAGAAATCGGGCCTTTCCACGGGATATCGGAAATGCTGATTGCAATGGAAGTACCAATCATCGCGGCGATTTCGGGCGCGCAGTCATGGTCAACTGCCATTACGGTGCAGACGACGGAAACGTCGTTGCGCATATCCTTCGGGAACAGGGGGCGGATTGGGCGGTCAATCACGCGGGAAGTAAGGATTGCTTTATCGCTCGGGCGGCCCTCGCGCTTAATATAAGAGCCCGGGATTCTGCCAACGGAATATAGCTTTTCTTCAAAATCAACGGAAAGCGGGAAGAAATCCACACCCTCGCGCGGCTTTGCGGAAGCAGTAACCGCAACGTGAACTACGGTTTCACCGTAGCGCACTAAGCATTCGCCGTTTGCAAGCTGTGCCATTTTTCCGGTCTCAATAACGAGCGGACGTCCTGCAAAGTCTATTTTGTAAGTCTTGAAATTGTCAAACATATTGTTCCTCCATCTTATTTTTTACGGGGGCAACAGGTTTAGCAATAAAACCAGCAGCCGATTCGCGGCGGTTCGTTTCACTGCTAAAATCCCATTCCTGCCCATAATCTTTTTTTGATTACCTTCGCATAAATAGCCTAAAGGCAGGCGACAAAAGCCGCCTGCCCAATCAGACTGAAATTACTTACGGATACCAAGTTTTGCAATAACGGTACGATAGCGCTCAATGTCGCTGTTTTGCAAGTAATTAAGAAGGTTTCTTCTTACGCCGACCATCTTAAGCAGGCCGCGGCGTGAGTGGTGATCCTTCTGGTGTGTTCTTAAGTGCTCAGTCAAGTCGTTGATTCTCTTTGTGAGAACTGCGATTTGCACTTCTGAAGAACCCGTGTCGCCCTCATGCATGGCGTACTCTTTAATAATTGCGTTCTTTTCTTCTTTTAACATTGTGTTTTCCACCTTTTGTAAATTTACCCTCGGTCGCAGAAAAAGGCTGGTGAAATCCCCATTGGGGCTTACTCCTCAATCCGGGAAAGGGGCATAATGCCGTTATATTATAGCATGCTAAATTCTATTTGTAAATCATTTTTATTTGCAGCGCAAATCGTTCTCTTGGAAATACTCTTTAGCTTGAGCCCCATTTTTTAGGATTTCCGATTTTAGCTCAGATAACCCCGCAAACTTACGCTCAGGGCGAAGAAATTTCATCAAGTCCACGCGAATGATTTTTCCGTAAAAATCGTCCCCGCGGTAATCTGGAATCCATGTTTCCGCCAAAGCGCAGGGCGAGCCTACCGTTGGTTTGACTCCAACATTGGTGACTCCATAGTATTCCTTTCCCTCAAAGTATGCCCTTGAAGCGTACACGCCGAAGCGCGGAAGCACAAAGTCCCCGGGGATTGCCTGGTTCGCTGTGGGTGCGTCCAATTGTTCCCGGCCAATTCTTCTGCCATGCTGAACCTCCGAGCAATAACCGTATGGCCTGCCCAAAAGCTCGGCCGCCTTGTCAACGTCACCGTTTGCAATCAGCCCGCGGATGCGTGTGGAGCTGACCGGCTCGCCGTCAAACAGAACCGCGCCGGCAACTTCCGTTCGAATACCACGCTCCCTGCACAATTCGGAAAGTATCTGGCTGTTTCCCTTGCCGCCGCGGCCAAACGTAAAATTAAAGCCGCAGCAAACCTCTTTCGCACGGCAGACCCGCATCAATATCTGTTCCACGAATTCTTGCGAGGATAAATTTTTAACGTCTGAAAATCTTAAAATATATAATTGCTCAATTCCAAAGTCCTTAAGCAGGTCAATCTTTTGCTGCCTCGTAATAATCTCACCGCCCGCGCTGCCACCCAGGTCGGTGAGGGGATTATGTGCAAAGGTTAAAACAGTCGGCACAAGTCCCTGCTTCTTTCCGTCGGCCGCTAAGGAAATCACCTTTTTATGGCCGATATGTAGACCGTCAAAACAGCCCAAAGCCACAGCGGAGTCGCCGCTGGCGGGCGTTAAATCATAATAAACATTCATATCTTCCATACGCTCCACAATTATTTTGCCGGGTGCTGCTCCGTTTCACAAAATAGACGAAGCACGCCGAGCTCCGCTTTATCAAGTTGGACAGCGCCCAGTCCTAAAAACACATTGTCGGGCGAAAACACACGGAAAATCAGGCCGTCTTTTCGGTTTGACGGCAAAATTGAAGTACGGTCAAGGCTGAGTGCGCCGCCGTTTTGAAAGCGCTGCGCCTGTGCCGGTGTGACCCCAAGGGCGGGGTGGCGCAAAAACAGCGATTCGGTAGGCATTACTTTCTGAGCTAAAATGCCCTGTGCTGAAAGTTCCTTCGCCTCATCCAGCGTAACTGCGTCAGCAAGGCGGAAGTCCGCCGCCTGCGTCCTCCTTAAAGTAGTCATCACGCCAAATGAACCGAGCCTGTCCCCAATATCCGAGCAGATGGTCCTGACATAAGTCCCCTTGGAGCAGCGAATGGTCAGGCTGCCGCTTTGGTCGTTTTCGTCAAACTCATTTAATACCAATGCATAGATGGTAATCGGGCGCCTGTCGCGCTCAACCTCTATCCCCTGCCGTGCAAGGGTATAAAGCCGCTGTCCGTTTTTTTGCACCGCTGAATACATAGGCGGAAGCTGTAAAATATTTCCACGGAAATAGGGCAGTACAGCTTCGATTTCCTCTTTGGTAACGCGGATATTGCTTTCCCTGTATGTTTTTCCGGTCTCGTCCTGTGTGTCTGTAGAATACCCCAGCCGAAAGCCGGCTTCGTACTCCTTGTCGGTATCATCCAAAAGGGAAGCCGCCCGTGTCGCCTTGCCTAAAAGCAAGGGCAGAACGCCCGTTGCCATGGGGTCAAGCGTGCCGGTGTGGCCGATTTTTCTCTCGCCGCACAGCCGCCGCATCACCGCAACTACGTCGAACGAGGTGAACTCCTGCGGCTTGTCTATCACAATTACGCCGTTCATGTTTTTCTCTCCCTCATTCTGCTTTGGTGTTATTGTTCGTGCCTGTCAAAATATCTGCCGATTTCCTCAAGCATTTGCGCCTGCGCTTCTTCCATTGTGGTGTTAAATGTGCAGCCCGCCGCGCCCGCGTGGCCACCGCCGCCAAATGCAGCACAAATTTCAGAAGCGTTTCTCGGTGGTGTGGCACGCAGTGAAATTTTAGAATCTCCGTCTGTTTTCTCGCGAATAGTCACGCCAATCAACACGCCTTCAATCGCACGCGGAATGGAGGCCAAGCCTTCTATGTCATCTTCCGCAGCGCCGGAGTCGTAAATCATCTGCTGCGTAATTTTAATGACCGCAACGCGGCCATTAAAAAAATACTGAATGGAATCCATTACACGGCGTTCCAACTCGATGCGCGCGCGGCTCTTGGCGTCGAACATCGCACGGTTAATACGATGTGCCTGCGCACCCTTTTCCACTAAGTCCGCGGCAATGCGGTAAGTAGTCGGGGTCACATTGATATACTTAAAGCAGCCCGTATCCGTTGTAATGCCTGTATAAAGACAGCTTGCCATAGAAGAATCAATTTCAACCTTTAAGAGATTTAAAATGTCAAATATGATTTCACAGGCAGCCGAAGCTTTAGGGTCCACACAGGAGCGTTTTGCGTACAGCGCGTTGGATGGATGGTGGTCAATGCAAAGGTCAATCCGTTCGCCGTAAAGGCTGCGGTTTGGTTCCCCTATCAGCTGTAAATCCGCAATATCGACTGCAACAACCACAGCAGGCGTAAAATTCTGCTGCTCAATCCCATTAAAAAGGTACTGATACTTGGGGCCGATCGTATCGGAGCATTTAATCATGGCGCGCTTGCCTAACTTTTGCAGTCCGCGGCAAAGTGCCGAAGCTGAGCCAAGCGTGTCGCCGTCGGGAAACTGATGACTTAAGATAAGAATGTCGTCCGCGCCGGACAAAAAATCAGCAGCTTCATTTCGGCTGATCATTTTTATCACTCCTCAGGTCGTTGAGCACCCTTGTGATATTCGCGCTGTACTCGATGGAATCGGTGGCTTTAAAGATCAGTGCCGGCACATGCCTAAGCTCTAACCGCTCGCCGAGTTCATGGCGAATAAAGCCGGTCGCGGATTTTAAACCCGTGACGGCTTGTTTTGCCCGCTCAATGCCCTCCATCGCGCTTACATATACTGTGCAATAAGATAAATCGCTGGTGACCTCCACGCGGACAATGCTGATCAACCCCTGTATCCTCGGGTCCTTAAGATCGCGGAAAATCGCGGTTAATTCGCGTTTAATGTCCTCGGTAGTACGCCCCATTCTGTGGCTGGCCATGTTATACCTCCGTACTTTTACAAATAAATTAATTATTTATTAAAATTAGTCCCTGTATTCTTCCATCATGAAAGCCTCTAAGATATCGCCCACTTTAACGTCGTTGAAACGATCCAGGCCGATACCGCAGTCATAGCCTTCTGCAACTTCCTTTACGTCGTCCTTGAAACGGCGAAGGGAATCAATCTTATCCTCGGTGATGACGATGCCGTCGCGTACAACGCGGATTTGCGCAGCACGGGTAACCTTGCCTGAAATAATATGAGAGCCGACAATGGTTCCGACATTGGTGATTTTGTAAACCTCGCGGCATTCGGCCTTGCCCAAAGCAAGCTCACGGAACTTAGGTGCAAGCATCCCCTTCATGGCGGATTCAATTTCACCGATACAGTCGTAGATAATGCGATATAAACGAAGGTCTACACCGTCGCGCTTCGCTGTTTCCTCGGCAAGCGGGTCGGGGCGTACGTTAAAGCCGACAATAATTGCATTGGAAGCGGAAGCAAGCATAACGTCGGACTCGCTGATTGCGCCCACACCGCCGTGAATCACGTTTACGCGCACTTCTTCGTTGCTTAATTTTTCAAGCGACTGGCGCACTGCCTCAACAGATCCCTGTACGTCGGCCTTCACAATAATTTGAAGTTCCTTCATCTCGCCCTGCTGCATCTGCTCAAACAGATTGTCAAGCGTAACCTTTGTACGAGAGTTAAACATTTCTTCTTTTTCATCGGAACGGCGCTGTTCGACAAGCTCTCTGGCGAGACGCTCATCAGAAACGGAGTTGAAAATATCTCCGCCGGTCGGCACATCGTCAAGGCCGGTGATTTCAACTGGAACACTCGGGCCGGCTTCTTCAATTTTGTTGCCATTTTCATCCGTCATGGCGCGTACACGGCCGACGGATGTACCTGCGACAATAATATCGCCGGTGCGGAGTGTGCCGTTCTGAACGAGCATAGTTGCAATCGGGCCGCGGCCCTTATCAAGCCTTGCTTCGACTACAGTACCCTTGGCCGCTCTGTCCGGATTAGCCTTGAGCTCTTTCATATCGGCTGTTAATATAATCATTTCAAGCAGTTCCTTGATACCGGCCTTTGTTACTGCCGAAACAGGAATGCACGGTGTTTCGCCGCCCCACTCCTCCGGAACAAGCTCATACTCGGTTAACTGCTCCATAACATGCTGCGGATTTGCGCCCGGTTTATCCATTTTATTGATTGCAACAATAATGGAAACATTGGCAGCCTTTGCGTGGTGGATTGCCTCGATGGTCTGCGGCATGATACCGTCGTCCGCGGCAACAACCAGAACAGCAATATCCGTTACCTGCGCACCTCTTGCACGCATTGTGGTAAACGCGGCATGGCCCGGCGTGTCAAGGAAGGTGACGTCGCGGTCGCCAAGCTTTACGCGGTAGGCGCCGATGTGCTGTGTGATTCCGCCCGCCTCGCCCGCGGTTACGTTCGCATGGCGAATGGCGTCGAGCAGGGAGGTCTTTCCGTGGTCAACGTGACCCATTACAACAACGACCGGTGCGCGTGAAACCAAGTTGCCGTTGTCATCCTCACTGTCATCGATAATTTGTTCTTCGATGGTGACAACAACTTCTTTTTCTACCTTTGCGTGGAATTCCATTGCCGCTAAGGTAGCGGTATCAAAATCAATCACGTCGTTAACAGCGGCGAACACACCCAAAACCATCAGCTTTTTGATGACCTCGGCGGCAGTCGCTTTTAAGCGAAGTGCAAGCTCACCAACCGTAATTTCTTCCGGAATCTGAATGGTAATCGGCTTTGCCTTACGCTCAAGCGCAATACGGCTCAGGCGCTGGGACTCAGTTTCCTTGCGGGAGTTCCTCGGGCGACCGCGGTACTGGCTGCTGCGCTGAGTCAGCTTTTGCTTTTGCACGGTATTTGCGGTGTTGATTTTTTCTGACGCAAGACGGTCATACTTTTCGTTATATTTATCCAGCTCCACAGTGGTGGCGCGGGTATCGACAATTCTGCCCTCCGGCTTTTTAATTGCGGCGTTCGGGTCCATCGGCAGTTGGGGTCTTCTCGGTGCAACATTTTGCTGCGGCCTTGGCGCCACGGGCGGCTTAGGAGGGGTCGGTTTCGGGCCGACCATCGTTATTTTACCCGGTTTAACGGCCTTGCGTTTTACTGGCGCATTTGCAGTTGGTGCTTGAGGCTGAACCGCAGTATTAGCAACTGGTGTTTGAGGCTGAACCGCAGTACTGGCAGCCGGTGTTTGTGGCTGTGCAGGCATCTTGGCAGCAGGCTTTTGCTCCGGCTGCGCTTGGACAGCAGGTTTTTCCGGCTGTACTGTCGCATTCGGCTGTTCCGATTTGGCAACAGTCTCTTCCTTATTTCCCTCTGCAAAAAAGGTATCCAGATTTTCAGTGCTGTTTTTCTGGGTGAAGGTTTCAAAAACAAGGTCAAGTTCATTCTCATCAAGAGCAGTCATATGTTTTTTAACTTCGCCAGTATATTTTTCCAACGTATCTATAACATCCTTATTCGGTACGTTTAAGTCCTTTGCCACCTCATGAACCCTGTATTTAATCATCATATATAAAATTCCTCCTCATTCCTCTGTGCCAGCGGTTTCGGCTGTACACAGCGCAAGCAGCTTTTTAGCAAACCCTGCGTCATTGACTGCAATAACTCCGGTTCGCTTGCCGAGAGCCATGCTGATTTCGTCCATGGTCGCTTTGGCTTCCACCAAGGTAACCTCTTCTTCTTCGGCCGCAAACCGAACTCCGCCGGCTGTGCGGGGGGATAAATCGCTTGCAAGCAACAACAGCTTTGTGTGCCCCTTACGCATCGCTTCTATCGCCGCATCATTGCCAAGTGAAAGCCTTCCGGCCCGCCGTGCAATGCCCAAAAAATGCAACAGCTTATCATTCATTTTGACTGATTTCCTCCTCCATACGGTCATATACCTCTTCGGGAATCTTGCAGGAGAAGGCTTTTTCAAATCTTCTCGCCTTACGCGCTGCTTTCAGGCAGTCTATGCTTTTACATACATATGCACCGCGCCCCGGCTTGCGTCCCGTCAAATCAAGAGATATTTCCTGCTCGGGTGACTTTACTACCCTCACAAGCTCTTTCTTTGGTTTCATCTCGCCGCACCCCGCGCACATGCGCAGCGGTAACCGTTTTTGATGCATCGCACACACCGCCTTACTGAATTATAATTAATAATTAAGAATACATAATTTTTATCCATGAATATGAAGGATGATTATTACTGCCGCGAATACCGGCACCTATTTAACAATCAATTATATCGTGAATTAAATTGAGGGAACTTGTTTTGCCGCCTCTTCGCCGAAGAATCCGCTTTGCGGTTTAATGTCTATCTTCCAGCCGGTCAGTCTGGCAGCAAGACGGGCGTTCTGCCCTTTGTTGCCGATTGCCAGAGAAAGCTGGCCGTCCGGCACAGTCACACGACAGGCGCGGGAGCCATCCTCCGCAAGCACAACGGAAACAACGTCGGCGGGCGAAAGCGCGGAAGCGATGAACTTTGCCGGATCCTCGTTGTATTCGACAATGTCTATCTTCTCGCCGCCAAGCTCGTTGACGATACTGGAAACACGCGCACCACGGGAACCGATGCAGGTACCAACCGCGTCAACATCCGGATTATGGCTGATAACCGCAAGCTTTGTACGGGAACCCGCTTCACGTGAAACTGCTTTTATCTCTACCGTGCCGTCATAAATTTCAGGCACTTCGGTTTCAAACAATCTTTTTACCAAATCGGGGTGGATGCGGCTGATCATCGCGCGCGGCCCTTTTTCGGTTTCTTTAACGTCAACCACATAAACCTTGATGTGGTCACCCTCTGTAATTTTTTCGTCGCCCACCTGCTCACTTTTCGGCAGAACGGCTTGCGCCTTTCCGATAAGCAGCGTTGCGGCGCCGGTGCGCGGATCCACACGCTCAACCAGTGCGCTTACCAATTCCTGGTGCTTGCTTTGGAACTCCTGCATCATCTGGCCGCGCTCGCCGTCGCGGATGCCCTGGCGGATGATGTTTCTTGCGGTCTGTGCTGCAATGCGCCCGAACTCCTTGGTGTTCAAGCGAACGCCAACCGTGTCGCCAAATGCGGCCGTCGGGTCAATTTCGCGTGCGTCTTCAAGCAGAATTTCTTTTCCCTGATCGGTTATGTCCTCAACGACGGTCTTGCGTAAATCTACATCAAACTTGCCTTTTACCGGGTCCATGCTAATCACGCAATCCTCGTTGCCGTAGCTGTTTTTGCAGGCTGTTACAATCGCCTTTTTAATCCTGTCGAGCATAAAATCGACGGGGATGCCCCTTTCCTTTTCCAATAGGGACAGGGCTTCAAAAACCTCGCTGTTCATTCCTCAATACCTCCAACAAAATCATCTTCCACAAGCCGCACCGATGAGGTGTCTTTTTTAGCAAGTAAAATATCTTCTCCTCCATCCGTTTGAAGGATAATCCCACTGTCTTGATAGTCCTTTAGTGTACCGGCCAGTTCACGGCGGCCATCCGCCATGGGGCGAATCAGCTTAACCTGTACCGCGGCACCCAAAAAAGCTTTAAAATGCTCTTCCCGGACAAGTTCGCGATCGATCCCGGGGGAAGAAACTTCCAGGCAGTAAGCCTGCTCAATTGGATCAAGCTCATCGAGCGGCGTGTTGATAGCGCGGCTCATCGCTTCGCAGTCGGCGATTCCTATTCCTCCTACTTTATCGATGAAAATTCTTAAAATCCAGTCAGCGCCCTCTTTTAAAAAGCGGACATCCCAAACAGAAAGCCCCAACTCAGCCGCAATCGGTGCTGCAAGCTCCCACACAATTTCAACTGTATTGCCGTTCTTTTTTTTACAAGCCAATCCATTCACCTCAAAATATAAACAAAAGAGCGGGTCGCCCCACTCTTTCATCTTTCTTATCATATTACTAGTTTATAATATCACAATCAATGTTTAAATGCAAGAGAAAATGGCAAATTTCCAATGAAATCAAAGCGCATAAAAAATTGATTTTTACGCTCTTTTTGCATTGACCGACCACACTCCAATTATTCCTCCATCTGCTTGCCTAAAAACGATGCCGCAACCTGTACAAGTTTTGTTTCGGTTTCCGTGGGCGCCTCTTCGTTTTCGTTTACAAGCAGAATCACCGCGCCCGTTACGTCGCTGGAAGCGACAATCGGACAAATGATTGATGCTGCCCTGTCCATACCCTCCACAGGCCTCAAACCGACCTTGCCCTTGCTCACAAAGCTTTGGCGGGTCTGCATACACTCTTCCAGTTCGGGAGTAACGCGGCGCTCAAGGTATTCCTTGCGCGAAACTCCGGCCGACGCAACAATATGGTCACGGTCAGAGATGAGTACGGGCAGGCTGACAGATTTTGAAAGCACTTCGGCGTACTGCGCGGCGAAAGCAGAGAGCTCGCCCACCGGCGAATATTTTTTGAAAATCACTTCACCCTGTGCATCAGTAAAAATTTCAAGCGCGTCACCCTCGCGGATGCGGAGCGTACGGCGGATTTCCTTTGGTATTACAACGCGGCCTAAATCGTCAATTCTTCTAACTATTCCTGTAGCTTTCAATGTATTTTACCTCCTGTGCGTGTTGTCTTTGCTTATTATCCGCAGGAAAAGCTTGACTATGCAGTATTTTACAAGGATGATTTTGGAAAATTTGGCTCATTTTTTTACAATTAATCCTCTAAAAATTTATAATAATTTTTTGCATTTCCAGCGGGATGAATCCGAATCCTTGTCGAAGTTCGGAATTTATAGTTCCAAATTTTATAGTTTTACGCCGTGCAAACACGGTTGTACTTGTAAACGGCAAGAAGGCGTACTATAATAAAGCTTAATGAGTTTTCCCGATTAATTGGAGGTTTTACATTGAAAAAAATATTTAAATTATGCGCCGCTGTCCTTGCGGCTGTCACTGTGTTCTCTCTAGCAGGCTGCTCGGCACGCACCCCCATTACGGCGGACGATTTCAAAAAGCAGGCCGAAGCTGCCGGCTTTACGGTAACCGACGGTTCCACTTCAAACACAAGTGTGGACAAGTACGTAAGCGCGGTTAAAGCCGAATCCGGCACGGAACTTGTGTTCATCTTGTTTAAAACTGATGCTGAAGCTTCGGAGATGTACTCTTCCATCAAGTCAAGCATCGCGTCGGGTACAAACGGAACAGCTAAGAACATCGACTCCTCAACCTACAACAAGTACACGCTGCTGAACGGGGAGTTGAGTCATACACTGGCACGCATGAATACAACGATTATCTACGGTAAAACGACTTCCGCTCACCAAAACCAAGTGGATGACTTCTTTAAGACAATCAAGTATTAATTTAGTTCATCCTTCATAATTGTGATGGCCGGCTCGCCGACAAACCACTAACACAAAAAATAACCGCCGAGGAAGTGAATTCCTTTGGCGGTTATTTTTATTTATACTAATTTCACATTATGAATTAATTTGATTCATCCTTTGAGCGTTACCCGTTAAAACAGCTTTCCCCCGGTGAAGCCCGCGAAGGCCATGGAAAGAATCCCGACGTAAATCAGTACCGCCGGAAGACCACTGAACGCTTTTGGCATATCTGTATTTTTTTTATATCTAACCATGATATAAGCAATCATCAGAGATGCTAAAAAAAACGCCAAGCCCGTACCCAACGCAAATCCCACCGCATTAAGCAGCTCAAGCTTAAAACTTTTCACAACGTACGGCATGGAGAGCACCACGGTATTGATTGCCGCAGGCGATAAAATTTGCCCGTATTGTTTATAAAACTCAGGAAAATAGGATTGCAGTGTGTATGCCGCCACAATGTACACGGCAGCCACCAAAAGTGCAAAAATAACCGGCCGCAAAACAATCAGCGTGTTGCTTGTCATTAGGATCGGGTTTAAAACAGAACCCCAAACAGTGGAAATTAACGAAAAGATAGTAACAAACACTGCGTACATTCCGAGCATTTTCGGTTTACGTGCAGCACGAAGTACACGGCTGAAGCCAATGCCCCCGGCAAAGATAATATTTTCGGCCGTAACCGCCATTAGCGCGGTCAAAAGCATTTGTAAAAAACCGGTCATGCGCGCGTCACCTTCCTTTTTGCGGCTTTCTGGCTGCGCTTCTCATTCACCCATTGGACAAAGGCGGCAAAAAAACCTAAAAGAATAAAGCCGAAGAACGGTAGGGACACACTTGCATCCGCTGTTCCGTAAACTCCGGTGTTGGCGTGCCAGAGGCCTCCCTTGAGCCAAAGTTCACGAATTGCCGCGCTCAAACAGATCACCAGTGAAAAACCGATGGAGCATCCCACAGAGTCGGCGGCAACCGCCCACCCGATATGCGTTGGCGCGTAATCGTTGGCTCGTGAAAGAATCATCGAGTTGCAAATCATAAGGCTTGCGAACATGCTGAGCGCAGCAATCGAGCCCGGAATAATTTTCTCCGTCAGCCATGCTCCCGGCACGTAGAAAACAGCCGATGCAATGAGCACGAGCCCCGGTCGAATCCATAACGGTACCATCTCGCCGACAAGGCAGAATAAAAGTGCCGCCGGCAGGGAGATGAATAAAAATAAAAGCGACAGTTCTACGGCATTTTTCAGATTATAGCCCGCAGCCACCACAGGGTATAGGCCGAGTGCACCGACAAGTACGGGGTTTTTATAAAACAGGCCGTTCAAAAAAATTTTGACCATTTCCTGAAAAAGGCCTTTTTTATTCTTCATTCAGCTCGCCCCCTATCCTCAGAGTACTGGACACCATGCCGTCAATCAACGGCGCAGCGGCATTGGCAAGCAGCACCGCAAAACACGCACCCTGCTCGAAGGCTCCGAATCTGCGAAACGCCATAACAAGTACACCGGTAAACGCACCGTAGATGCAGCGGCCAACCCTTGTATTGGGGGAAGTCACCGGGTCGGTCACCATAAACACAGAGCAGAAAAGCAAAGAGCCGGACATAAGCTCATATTTTATAGAAGTCAGCGCATCACTCGCAAACCGTGGTGAAAGCGCCGCAATCAGCGCGGCTGCAGCCAAAAAGCAGACTGTGATTTCCCATTGTGCGGTACGACGGATAAAAATGTACAGGCCGCACGCACCGATGATTAGAATTGCCGTCGCACCCAAAGGGCCGGCGACTACGCCCCAGAGCATATCGAGGGGGAGGATGCTCGGTTTTAAACCGTTTTTTAAAACGGCGCCAGGTGAACTCACCACCGAAACGGCGCAGTCATCGAACAATGGAAGCGTCGAAACCGCAGTGGGATCAAAATATTCGAATATTTTTTTGGGAAAGCAAAGCGTAACAAAGGCGACTCCTGCCGCCGCCGAATTAAATGGCGTATTTCCAACCCCTCCGAAAGGCCCTTTAACGACAAGAATCGCAAATGCGGCCGCAATGCAGGGCATCCACATCGGTGCATTTAACGGCATGAGCATGACAATTGTCAAAGCCGTCACCATAGAGGAGCATTCGGCTGCATTGATGCTCTTGGTCTGTATTAAGCTAAACAGAATTTCGCACAAAGCACAGACAAGCATCGTCACTCCCGCCATCACGAGCGGACGGGCTCCGTAGTGCACAACCGGAAGGATAAGCAGTACAGCAAGCGCAAACAGCATGTCGCGCATCATGGATGAAACGGAGATTTCACTTCTCATATGCGGGGCTCTTGTATAATTTAATGTCAATTGAAGTCACCGCTTTTCTTAAACTCTGCCGCTCTTGCAACGGTACCGGCCAAATCAATTCCCGATGGACAGGCGACGGAGCATGTAGCGCAGCCGATACACTTTTGCACATTTCGTAGCCTAAGGGGGTCGGGCCTGTCGCGCTTCATTTCATGATAGATCAGCCATGGCGAAATGCCCCGCGGACAGGCACGGGCACATTTCTGGCAGCCGATACAGGGATAGATTTTGTTCTTTGGTGTTTTTTTCAGCGCAATAATACACCGCGTTCCGGCTGTTACCGGTTCGGATAAGTCTGTTACGGCCTTTCCGATTACGGAAGACTCAATAATGACCAGCCTTGTCTTGGGATTGCATTCACAGGCCTCAAGCACAAATTGCAATGGCGTGCCGATGTGTACCTTTACGTTGCGCCAATTCTCCACCCCGTCGCCGGCCACGGTTACAACCGTGAAGTCCTGCGCCCTGCCGTTATCCACAGCGGCGGTCAGTGCAGCACAGGCTTGCGCTCCGATATAGGCGGTCGTTTCCCCGCTATAACGCAGCTTTTTTTTCAAAAGCACGCGTGCCGGGTAGCGTTCACCCGCAATTATCAAATCGGCCTGAGGATTAATCTGTCTTATAAACCTTGCCTCGCGTGTAGTTGCCACGGCTATTTTATTTTCCTGTGCGCCGCAAGCTTTTGCCGCAAGCACCAGCCCCGAGATAATCGCATCCGTATTTTCCCGAAGCGTTGCCATTGCACTTGTGGTGAGGGGGTCCTCGTCAAAGCAGCAGGCCAAAATCGTTTTTACTTTGAGCTGGCGCATCCGCTTCAGCTTTTGAGAAAGCGGCACCCCGTCAAATTCGTCAACGATATGAGCGGCTTCTGCCGCGGCAACAATTGCGCCGCCATCCAGCTTTCCCTTACGGGGTGAAAACGGCTCCGAGGCTCTCAGTTCCGTTGGCACCGGCAGCGGCAGTATTTTATGTTTCAGTGAAACAGCTTTTTGCTGCTCCAGTTTTACACCATGTTGGAGTATCACGCCCTCATCTCCAATATTATATAGATTCGGCAGCCGCTTTTAGGCCGTCAATGGCCTCTTTTGCGTCGGTGGGCTTGAACACGCTTGTCCCCGCCACACAAATATCCACGCCTGCTTTAGCCGCTGTCCCGATGGTTCCCAAATGAATGCCACCGTCCACCTGGACGAGCAGCTCGGGCTTTTTGGCTTTGAGCGCCCTGACCTTTTCCATCATATCAGCCATAAAGCTTTGGCCGCCGAAGCCCGGTTCGACCGTCATCACCAGTACCATGTACAAATCATCAAGATACGGGTATACCGCTTCCACCGGCGTGCCCGGCTTGATAGCGACCGCGGCTTTGGCCCCGCCCGCTTTAATTGTTGCAATCGTTTCAGCCACATCAGACTTCGCTTCAATATGAAATGATATAATATCCGCTCCGGCCTCCAAGAAGTCTGGAAGATACCGCAGGGGCTCATCAATCATCAAGTGCACGTCAAACGGCTTGTCCGTAAATTTTCTCACGGATTTAATCACAGGTGCGCCAAAAGTCAGGTTCGGTACAAAATGCCCGTCCATTACATCCAAATGAATCCAGTCCGCGCCACAAATATCCATTCTTTTCACTTCATTGCCAAGCTGTGAAAAATCGGAAGAAAGCACAGAAGGTGCAATCAACATATTAATCCCTCCATCAACACTTTGCTTTATTCTACCCTAAATCAAGCTTTATTTCAACTTATTCAAGTATTGTTCCGTGAATGTTTTATAGCGCCTGCCGGGAACGGGTCCCGGCAGGCAATCTATAATAAAGCGGTTAAAATATTTGCCCCGCACTCTATTGTATGCGAAAATCGGCATTTTGGCAGTAAAATTTAATGCAATTCTGCGTAGTTGTTTATGACAGAGCGCACGACACGCTGCTTACTCTTTTAATATTCTTCAATGTAAAAAAGCCCCGCTTTAGCAGAGCTTTTAAGTTATTTTTGATTTTCGTCGGGTTTGTTCTTATCGTTAAAATCCTTGTTGTTTTTTTTGGTTTCCTTGAAAAACGCCACACAAACCAGTGTTAGGGCAACCGCTGTAATTCCGCGCAGCACCCAGCCCCAAACTCCAACGAACAGATTTGCTGTTCCCATTGCGGCAGCGAGCCACCAGCCGCCCAGTATGATAAAGAACGCGCCTGCAGCATAAAAGATACGGTTTTCCTTACCCATGCGAAAAATTAAAATCAAACCTACAGCAAACCACATCGCAGCATAAATATAAGTCAAATAAAACGCTCCTCTAACTATAATACAGTATAATTCCGGTTCCTTGCGCGTTACGCACAGGTCTTTACTTTGTAATGTGTGCGCCCTGCCACACGATGCGCATGCAGACGCATATGGCGGCGGCGGAATTTCTCCTCCCGCCTTAGCTGCACAAAGCAGCAGAAGCCCACCGCTAGCTGCAGCACAAGCTGGATTAACTGGATTTTCCAGTTGCCTGCACCCGCCAGCAGGGACAAAAAGCCCATCATGCCCGTGATACCGCAGAGCGCTCGGCTCTTTTTAGCCCTCGGCTTGTATTTGACGTACATAGCTGCCGCAAGAATCAGCATTGTCATTCCAGTGAAAACATTCATCCTTCATACCCCCGACTGCAAAACCGTTCATATGTTCTATCTATTATCTTTATAATAACACGTATGTTCTATTTATTGCAAGCATTATTTTTGCATATGTGCATTTTGGGTACCGCTCACAAAAGCGAACAAAAAGGAGCAGGGTTTCCCCCGCTCCGATAAACTACAAAACATAGATGCACATGTTGCGCACACCAAATTTCGCACACTGACCATACGTATCGTAGTACAGGTCTGCGATTATTCTTCCCTGCATTACGCCGCCGCCGGTATCCGCAGCAATAGCGTAACCATAAACAACCTTTCCATTTGGAGAGCAAATGTACAATCTGCTTCCATAAGGAATAATGTGCGGGTTAACAGCAACTAAGCCGAACGCCGCCGCTCTGCCGGTAGAGGTTGTGCCACCGCCGGTGTAAGAGGTGCATCTGCCCGAAATACATTTTTTATAACTGATGGTCTTGCCGTTCTGGTCAATCAGAGTGCCATCCTGGTTTATTGCTGCAAAGGCGCTTGGCTTATGCTTCGTCCCAACAAGCGTCACCTGATTCACCGGCTGCTCAATGACCGTTTTACTGATAATTTCACTGCCTGCTACTTTTCCGTCCACAAGCTTTTGGCGCGTTACGACGGTTTGACTGCCGTTTTTTCCGGCTGTCTGAATTTTCTTTTGTCCCTTATACAGGCTACTGCTGCTCTCATCTGTATTTTTAAATGCAATATCCTGTGTAGCAGCAACCTCGTTATAGGTCACTCTTGCGACGGAAATTTTCATTCCTTCGCTAACGGCAGCCTCTTTGTCCACGCTGACTTTGTCGTCGCTGCCAATCGTTATCCCCGTCTGAGAAAGCGCGTCTGCAACACTTCCCTCGGTAACAACTTCTGCAATGGTTTTCCCATCCGCAGTAATATTAACATGGAACTTTCTGCAAACTTGAATGTTCGTATCCCCGGACACCTTTTCGGAAAGGGAAGGGGTAACAACGTCATTCCCATAGAGCTTGACTCCCGCTTTCGCGATTGCCTGAGCCACAGTGTCGCCATAATGCGCGGTAACGGTCTTTTCCTTATTGTCGAAAGCGATGTTTATCTCGTATGCGCTTTTCACAGTAATACGGATTTCCCCGCTCGGAGTTTTTTCCGTACTGCGAACAACCAAATCGTTTTTTCCGACCTCAATGCCGGCCGATGCAAGAATTTCATCGGTGTTTCCGCTGAATAGCTGTACGGTTTTTGTTTCGCCGTTATAATCGATGTATGCATTATAAGTTGCCGCCGCTACGGTGACGACAGAGCTGACCGTAATTATGATCATGATTGCCAGTGCAACCACTCTTTTAACTGTGCTTTTTAAATACGTTTTACTTACGCTGAATAATTGCATTTATTCACCTTTTCCCTTGCATCGGCTATTTGTTTTGGGGCTTACCCCCCCACCTTGCCGACCTTCAGTTTTTAGGATATGCATCAATGGCGTAATTATATTCACTTATTGCATAGTTGTCAAATTATTATTTGGTCTCAATTTGTGCATTTTCACAAGACGGTTTGATTTATAATCCATATTTTATGCGATAAAAAGCCCTTAAGACATTATTTGTCCTTTTTCCGCGCTGATGAAACAGCACTTTTATGTGCAAATTGCAAGAAAATTAAAGTTACAATCTTGTTACAAATATTACAGCGCTGTTTTTAATGGGATTTTCAGCATATTTCTTTTGCTTTTTTAAACTATTTTTTTAAACAATATGAAAAATTTGGCTCTGAGCCTGAATTTATTTAGTTCTTAATCATTTTGCGTTTTTTAACGTATTTTAGATTATTTTGTACCCTGAAAGACCGCCATCCTTTTTTATTAAAACACAGTTTGTAACAACTCAAAAAGTAGATTTTCTTATTTATGACGTGAAATCCATCTTTTTATGGTGCGTTATTGGAATCTGCCGGCACAAAATCCGCTCTGAAATTCCATTAAAAAAGGTGTTCCAAATTGCATGAAAAAACGTTAAAAAAGGTGTTTTTATCTCCCTGTAAAAACCCTATATATATAGTATAGGAAAACAGTGAAAAACGGCGGCTTCATTTCATTAAAAAACGCAATGAATTTAATACTAAAAATTGTAAAAAACATCTTCCAAAATTAGGGTTAAACCGCATTCGTATTTTGCAGGGAATGACGACTGCGCTATTGGCCGTTCCCCTTCCTTTTGGAAGTCAATACGCTTTCTACTTAACAACCAGCCCTAAGTAACGGGATAAGTCACACGCTTGCACTGCTGTGACGATTGCACCTTGCAGTTCCGCTCCGGAAAGCAAAATCCCGTTGATATCACTGCTTGTAAAATCGATCCCTTTTAGCGGGGTGTGAAGAAATTCCGCTTCAATTAGATTGCATTCTTTAAATTCAACTGATTTTAATCCGCTTTGCTGAAAACTTCCATTAGAGAAGTCCGTATGTTCGAACAGGCTGTTTTTCATTTTTATCGATGATACGTTGACAAATTTACAAATGCAGTTTTGCATGGAAACGCTGTCGAATGTCGCCTCTGCGAAATTTGTTCCTACCGCCTTGCAGTTTTCGAACCGCACCCTGCGGAAAAAACATTTAGAAAAGTCAACATTTGAAATATCACATTTTAAAAAGACGATATCTGCAAAATACAGATTGTAAAAAGCGCACTCTGTAAACCTGCAGTTCTCAAATACACAGTCTTGAAATTCTATAATTTCCGCCCGTATGCCATTCATGTTTGCATTTACGAAATGAAAGTCCTTAATATCTTCTTCCTCTTCTACGGCTTTCTGCACGATATCCTCAATATGATCCGATTCTGTTAAAGCATTTGAAAGCTTTGGCGCTTCTGTTTTCATGATAATCTTCCTTTTTAATCTTAATATTAACGCTTTTAATAAGCCTCGCCAGCTTACCCCTGTCCATCACTGCGTTTCATCTGTTCAGTACCCCATGTGGCAAGTTGATTCAGTGCCGGCAGTAGATTCATTCCGGCTTTGGTCAGAGCGTATTCGACACGGGGCGGTATCTCCATATATTGACTGCGGGTAATCAGGCCGTTTCTTTCCAATTCCTTTAAGGATTGAGAAAGCATCATATTGGTTATCCCGTAAACTTTCCTTCTAAGCTCATTGTACCGCAGCACGCCGTTTCGGCTGAGTGCCCATATGATTGGAAGCTTCCACTTCCCTCCAATCAGGCTCAGGGCGTATGTGACCGGACAGTCACTCTTTTTTTTATCCGCAATCTTTTGATTATCCACCGTTTATTCTCCTATACTCATATAATACTTACTTAGTCAGAATTATCTGCATACTTGTTTTACAATTTCTTTATTCTATAATAATATCATTAATTAAAGTAAAGGAGCAACCATTATGGATGAAGTTCTTAAATTTCTAACAGATAACCCTACGTTTTATCTTGCCACTGTGGATGGCAGCGTCCCCAAAGTGCGTCCCTTCGGATTTATCATGGAGTTTGAAGGCAACCTATGTTTTTGCACCGGCAACCAAAAAAATGTATACAAGCAGATGCAAGCGAATCCCAATATTGAAATATGTACGGCCACAAAATCAGGAGAGTGGCTGCGTTTAAAAGGAAAGGCTGTTTTCAACACCAGCAAACAGTCCAAGCAAGCTGCACTTGATGCTGCGCCTTATCTGAGAAATATGTACACCGTTGACGATTCCATTTTTGAAATATTTTATATTGAAAATGCTGAAGCCACCTTTAGTGACCTCACAGGGGCATCCAAGACAATCAAATTGTAGCAATAATTCTTGAACATCTGCAATTTTAAACCTTACCCACGAAAAAAGGCTTGAAGCATCACGCTTTAAGCCTTCTTTTTTGCTGTTAAACTGCACTTACGGCAGATTTGCGGCAAACATAAAAATAAACCCTTGCAAACGCAATGTTTGCAAGGGTTTTTGGACAATAAAATTATCTCTTTGAGAACTGCGGCGCACGACGAGCTGCTTTGAGTCCGTACTTTTTGCGCTCCTTCATTCTTGGGTCGCGGGTTAAGAACCCGGCCTTCTTTAAAGGAGAACGTAAATTTTCGGTATCAAATTGCAGCAGCGCTCTTGCAATACCGTGGCGGATTGCACCGGCCTGGCCGGTAACACCACCGCCGGCTACGCGGCATACAACGTCAAACTTTTCGTTTGTATTGGTCAGAGCCAATGGCTGACGGACAATCAACTTGAGGGTATCAAGACCGAAATAGTCGTCGATATCTCTGTCATTAATTGTAACTTTGCCTGTACCCTGATAAACTCTTACACGGGCAACAGAGCTTTTTCTTCTGCCTGTTCCATAAAAATAAGGTGCTTTCTCGTACATAATCTAATCCTCCTTCCTTATAGTTCAAAAGTCTGCGGTTTTTGGGCAGCATGCGTATGCTCGGCGCCCTCAAATAAACGCAGTCTTAGTAATGCGGCGCGGCCGATTGTGGTGCTTGGAATCATGCCTTTAACAGCAAGCTCCATTGCTCTGCAAGGCTTCTCTGCCATAAGGGTGTCATATCTGACTGCCTTTAAGTGGCCAATATAACCCGTATGATGGTAGTAGTACTTCTTCTCTAACTTATTACCTGTCAGTAATACCTCTTTGCAGTTAATGATGACAACATGGTCACCACAATCAACGTGAGGAGCGAAGATTGTTTTGTTCTTCCCGCGGAGCAAAACAGCGGCTTGTGCGGCAACGCGTCCCAACGGCTTACCTGCTGCATCAATTACATACCACTTGCGTTCAACTTCGCCGGCTTTTGGCATATAGGTGGTGGACGTGTACGTGGACATAGCTTTTACCTCCTGATTTTTGTTCGAATTTATCACAAAACCCCGCCCTTTTGGCAGGGCTGCCTTTGATTAAAAAAGCGCGCCAAAAAACTGACGCAAAGGATTTGCATGTATGATAGTACCACATGCCGGCAACAGTGTCAATAGATAAAAGCGATATTTTTAATTTAGTTCTGCATTTGCTCGTATTTTCGCGTGTTTTTGCCCTGTTTCTCGCTGTAACTCAACCGTCATTTCAATTTTTACATATTTTAGGAATGCAGATTGTTATCGGAATTTGAAATCGCTGAGTTTGGCCTTCTTTTATCGCGTAAGCTAATCAAATGAATGTAAAACCGTCCTTCTTTGCATTTATTGTCATACTATTTGTATTATATGCTTATTATTTACTTGATGTAATAAAAAGCAACCTAAACAGCTTTGTGCTCTTTTAGGTTGCTTTTCGATTAAGATTCAATTTTTGATTGTTTCATTATGTGATTTTGGCAAATATTACTCCAACAGCAATCACTGCAAATTTCGCTCAGCCGGTGGGGCTTCAAAATCTTTTGCACAATAAGCTGCTCAAACTGCTGCCACTGCATAATTTCACCATTGTGCAGTCCACAAAGTTCAAGGCATTTTTGGTCGTACCGTGCGACCTTTTGCGCGGTTTCACAAATTCCGTTTACGTTGTGGGGACAGGCTTTGCACAAAATATCCGTTTCACTGTACAAAACAATTTCCCTGAAGGGATTGGTTTGCAGCTCGACACTGACTTCCGTCATCCTTTGTATAAAGCCGTCGCTGTAACCATTTCCGGTAAAATGTTTCAGGCAAAGCCCATGGTGCGGCCGAATAATCCATGGTTCGTTCACGCGGACTGTCCCGCCATTGTTTTTTTAAATACTTTTTTTAACTGCGGAACCACTGCAATTGCCGCAGCAATTTTCACCGCATCGCCAATAAGAAAAGGGAATACGCACAGTGTCAAAGAAACCCAAACATCTTTCTTTGTAACCGTTATAAACCATACGGTACCCATCAGGTAACAAAGTAAAAGCCCGGCAACCATGGAAATAACCAACACCAAAACGTTTCCGCCAAAATGCTCACTCAGCAGTCCTACCAGCCAGGCCGCCGCAATATATCCTAAAATATAACCGCCCGTCGGACCGACAATAACGCCGACACCACCGCTGAAGTTGGAAAAGACCGGAAGTCCCACTGCTCCAAGCAGCACATAGACCAGTTGGCTGAGCGCTCCGTATTTAGCCCCCAGCACAGCCCCTGCAATAAACACCGATAGTGTGGCAAGATTAATCGGAACGGGGCCAATTGGAATAGAAAACTGTGACATCACAGCAGTCAGTGCAGCAAACAGCGCACAAAACACGAGTTGAAGTGTTGCTTTATTTTTCATCTATATCTCTCCTTTTTCTCTATTATAAGAAAAGAGAGTGGGATTGTCAACCCTATATCTTAATTTAGGTTGACAATAGGGCTTGTTACCTTACATTGTTCTGCCGAGTACCCCCGCAAGTGCGCCTACTTTCTGGAATAACGCGGCATATGCTTCCGGCGTAAGCTGCTGGGCGGCATCGCTCAGCGCAGCCTTGGGGTTGGGGTGGACTTCAACAATAAGGCCGTCAGCACCCGCGGCGATGCCCGCGAGCGAAAGGGATAAAATGTATCTGGACTTGCCCGCCGCGTGGGACGGGTCAATAATGATTGGCAAACTGCTGCGCTCCTTTACGACTGCAACAGCAGAAACATCGAGCGTGTTGCGCGTAGCGGTTTCAAAGGTACGGATGCCACGCTCGCACAGTACGACATTGTAGTTGCCCTCGCTCATAATGTATTCGGCGGCGTCAAGCCACTCCTCAATCGTGGATGAAATGCCGCGCTTTAAAAGCACTGGCACCTTCGAACGGCCGACCTCGCGCAGAAGACGAAAGTTCTGCATATTGCGCGCACCGATTTGAAACATATCACAGTATTTCGCCGCAGTGTCAATTTGGTCATGGGCAACAATCTCGCTGACTACCTTAAGGCCCGTGGCATCGGCAGCCTTGCGCATAATTTTTAGACCATCTTCCTCCATACCCTGAAAGGAATACGGTGATGTTCTCGGTTTGTAGGCACCTCCGCGTAAAAACTGGGCACCCGCCGCCTGAACGCCGATTGCCGCTTTCATAATTTGATCCTCGTTCTCAACAGCGCAGGGACCGGCCATCATGACCAATTTTTTTCCGCCAATAATCTGGTCGCCAACCTGAACGGTTCGTCCATCCGGACACATCTCACGGCTGGCAAGCTTATAGGAGTGCATAATCGGTACGCATTTATCAACGCCGTCCATCAGCTCCAAATCCAGGTCGCCAAGCTTTGCCTTGTCGCCCAAAATACCGATGATGGTTGCCTGTGAACCGGTCGAAAGGTTCGCATCAAGGCCGTGTTCCTTTAAAACCTCAACAATTGTCTCCACATCCTGCTTTGTAGAGCCGTTTTTCATTACAATAATCATAATCCAAATATCCTTTTTCTTATTTTATATTACTTACTATATATAACGAAACAATTTAGCTAGCATTTCTAATTATTATTGTATGCCTACGCACCCGTGGAACATTCATGTATTACGCTTTAATTGCTTTATGCTTTAAATCGCTAAATAACATTATACAGCAATTTAATTAAAAATCAAGTATGTCTTATTCTATGGTCATGAGAAACTATCGTTTTGGGGTATCTCAGGTCATCTTTTATGAATGTATAAAAAAACAGCCACCCTATTGGGTGACTGCTTTTATTATGTTGGCGCCTTCCTATTGTCCCGGGCCGTTACCAGCCAAGTATCTTCGGCACTAATGAGCTTAACTTCCGTGTTCGGGATGGGAACGGGTGGACCCTCATCGTAATCAGTACCAACTTTTTTGTCGCTGTTTTGGCGACTTGTTTATAATATCACCATTCGCGACAAAAAGCAAGTGTTTTTTAAAAGTTTTTTCAAATATTAATTATTTATCGTTATTTCTGTACTTTTACTCCCGATATTGGGTTATTTCGTAAATTCAACCGTGCTCAAAATATTTCGGCATGCGGCAAAAATCCCAACAGATATAAGCACATTGCTTATAAAAATCGGCATTCCCATCACGATGCCGGGCACCTGCCTTGCAAACGCATACAGGGCCGCACTGCCGCCAACACCGGGCGCCAGAAGCACCAAAATCAGCATCATATATAGAATCAGGATTAACCCCCTGTTGCCTATCTGGCCAAATACGCGCTCAAAAAGCACATTCGCAGCCGTGAACAAAAAGCCCATCGAGGCATAAATCAACAGACAAATGATTGCTGTGGCCGGATTGGCACGCAGAAAAATACAAAGAACCGTAAAAATAACCGTGCCATCAATAACCGGCGTCATAAGGCTTGTCATACTTGCCCAAAGCAGCTTGGCAAACGGCTTCTGGGGAACCAAATAAATATACGGCTTCATCAGCTCAAGCGACCAGTCGCCGGCCGAATTGAGAAAGAAAAGGATATAACAGCTCACACCAAGTGCAATCCCCATTAAATAGCCTGTTGGTATAATTTCACCGTCTGAAGCGGCTAATTTTTGCACGGCAACGACCAGAATAACATTGACAATCAACAATACAATGCTGGACATTCTGACAAATGGAATCCGGCTCTTCCGCTTTGCTTGCCGTATATGTTTAAAGAAGAATGTATCTGCCCCCCAACCGTGGTTAATCCCTGTATCGGTTACCTTATGGGGTTTAATATCCATTCTGTTCGTGCTGATTGAGCGTCCGTCTTTCACTGCCTGCTTTAGTTCAAAGCTGCTCTCGGTCGTTTGAAGCACGTCCTCGTAGTAGTCGGAATCGCTGTTAACAAACAAAACAATGCTGCCCGCTATTGCAAAAACATTTAATATAGCGTATAAAACAACATAGATTGCATTTCCACTAATAATACCGAATATCATACCCTTAATCCATCCCACAACCGGTATGAATTCGAGGTACGGCGAAGCAATCGCGGACAAAAGTGCCTCCATATTTGCACCATTTAAAAGAAAGCTGCCGAATGCAAACGCCACAATTGCGCCAATTACCGCATAAGTACAGATTTTAACCAGTGTTACACGCTCCGGCCGTCCGCTTGTAAAGCTGTAAATCAGCAGTGTAATCAGTTGTATGGTAAAAACCATCAGCGCTACACCGGCCACCAGTGCCACCATCTGCCATGTATTTACCCCAAAGGCATTTGAGGCCATCCCTCCGTAGAACATTAAGAATATCATCATCATCATGCTTGAAGCCATCTGTTTGACCAGCCCATAGGCAAGAATCTTTTTCGAAGAAATCGGCGAAACAAACAGAAAGTTAACATCGCACATCTTAAAGAAGGTCGCACCGCTCTTTACCCCGACTAAAATGCTCGGCACAGCGATAAACAGCAGAACCGCAAGATAGATGCCGTGTAAAATCCGAAAGTCCAGGTAATCTCCACTGCCGCGAGGATCGTGCTTTGCTCCGCTCAGCAAGGAAGAACACAACAGCGCTATAATGGCCAAATAAAAAATCAGCTTTGCAGGATGACGAAACATATCCAAAAATGCGTTTTTAATTTCTTTTCTTATCAGATATATAATGGCTCTCATTCTTTATCCCCGCCTGCCTGTTCACCTTCAGTAATTGAGAAGAAGAGCTGCTCCAAATCCTCGCCGGTGCTTTCAATTTCAGCGCGCGTGCGAATCGCAGCAATCTTTCCATTCATCATGATTAGGGCTTTATCCCAAAATTCATTCACGCTGTCGAGCATATGTGTGCTAACCAGTACGGTACAGCCGCTGCTTCTCAGCTCTATGAGCATTGCTTTCAGCTCCTTGATTGCGTGGGGGTCAAGTCCGATTAAAGGCTCGTCCATCAGCACGACCTTTGGCTCCGGCAGCAGCGCACAGCAGATGCTCAGCTTTTGCTGCATCCCCTTTGAAAGCTCCTTACCGAGCTTTTTACGCTTGTCGTCAAGCTCCATTCGAACTAATAATTTTTCTGTTTTCTCCTGCCAATTTTCAACCTTGTAAGCACGCGCGATAAATTCCATATGCTCGTAAACTGTCAGCGTTTCAATTGGCGCAGGGATTTCCGGTATATAGCCGAAGTTGCGTTTTGCCTCAACATCCTTATTCGGATAACCACAAATAGAAATATTGCCGTTAAAACGCAGAAGCCCCGCAATGCACTTAATTGCCGTGGACTTTCCCGCACCGTTCGGACCAATTAAAACCGCAATTTCGCCTGAATCGACCACAAAATTTAAATTATCGTTGGCAAGTGTCTTATTATATTTTTTTGTTAGGTTTAAAACCTCAAGCATCAATAGCCCTCCAAGTTTGATTAATATCCTATATAATAGAATTAATAACAGATTGTACCGCCTGCATAGGAAATAACATTGGCTGCAAATACAAAAATGCCGATGATTGCCGCTACAACACCGATGCCGAGCAGCACGAGCGCAACAGTCAACTGTACCTTTGCTTTGTGTGCCTGCTGTGCCGCAAACGGATTGACGTACTGTGGCGTCTGATTCGGCGCACCGCATTTCGGGCAGTTCATGTCACCGAAGTAATGGCTAAATCCGCAATTCTGGCAAACAATAAAATTGCGGCCGGAGTTGCGAACACAAAGGTAGATAATGCCCGGAATCAGACCAAAAAAGCCAATCAAAATTCCCCACATTACCGCGTCTGGATTCGACTTTGCGCGTGCATCATTGTAAGCGGCAAATGCAAGCAGAACTCTTCCTGCAATGCAAATCAAAGCCAAAACAAACATCAAGATGGCGAAACCAATTCCGGCAGTTACGATAGCTGCATCGGAACCGTTAGCTGTGCCGGATACATAACTGCGAAATAGCAGCAAATTTATTATGTTCATACAATTCTCCTCTATGTATTATCAGGTTAATACAATCATACAGTGTAGTACATGAATTGTCAATATCCGATTGTCTATATTATTATATTAAAATATGAGATATAGCATAGAATCATGCAAAACATTACCGTGTGAACTGCAATAAAATATTCTGGAATTTATAATTGAACCTAATAGGATTTAATGCCATCTAAAAAGCGCAGAGCAAATTTAAGCATTTAAAGAGAGGCGCAGCAAAATTGACGGCCAAATTTCGCAATAAGTTGCCTGCAAAAACAGGCCAGCTAGCGTAAAAGAATAAAAGAGACGAGGATTTGCAATAAAAATCTTTCTGTAATTTCTTATTGTCGCTTAAATTGTTTTGAACTTCTGGCCACAGCTGATGGCTTTTAATGTAATGCAAAAAGAGCCTGTCCGAATGGACAGGCTCTGAATATACATTATACACTGAAAACTGAATAAAGGAACAAGCAGAGCGAAGAAAAGTTAATTGCCA
>CAZFED010000002.1:0-423084 GCA_964517505.1 uncultured Caproiciproducens sp.
CATGCGGCTGTTAACCGCAGGGTCGTTGGTTCGAGTCCAACTTGGGGAGCCAGAATTCAATTGCCGCCGTTATTTTTTTTAGCGGTGGCTTTTTTTAATCGGGCCATTAGCTCAGTTGGTTAGAGCAACCGGCTCATAACCGGTCGGTCCAAGGTTCGAGTCCTTGATGGCCCACCAAACAAAGCAGACAGATTGTAAAGTATCTGTCTGCTTTTATTTTTTTTTAAAGCTGTATTTGTTGTACCCAAATATTTGACATACTGCACTTTTTTCTTATGATATAAGTAACATGAGTTACAGTCATCATATGTATTTTTTAAATCTATGCCTTTTTAGGATACAAGAATAGATGTCATGGATACAGATACCTGGGATGAAATTATTTTTTTAGGAGAGGAAAGAGTTAAGATGAATTTGACAGAATATATGAGTGATGCAATTCAAAAGATTATTCAGGATGCACTTAAAGCTTCGCTAAAAAATCCACGAGAAAGTACTTTTCTTTTAAAATACATATGTTCCCAAAAATCTGCGGAGCAAAAGAGAACATCGAGTGAACAAGCGGGAGTACATATTCCCCCATTTTTAATAGCAAGCATAACATCGAGTTGTAATTTATTTTGTAAAGGCTGTTATGCAAGGGCTAACCATTCTTGTGGGGAACATTCTGAAAAAAATGAACTAACCTGTCGGGAATGGGAGAGAATTTTTAGGGAAGCAGAAGGGTTAGGTATTTCTTTTATTCTGTTGGCAGGTGGTGAACCTTTGATTCGTAAAGACGTAATAGAAAAAGCAGCTGCTTTTCAGAATATAATTTTTCCTATTTTCACCAATGGAACGATGATTGATGACACATGGGTAACTTTTTTTAACAAAAATAGAAATTTGGTGCCCATTTTCAGTATTGAAGGGAATCAGTCTCAAACGGATGACAGACGAGGCAAAGGAATCTATCAAACCTTGGTCAAAGCAATGGATAATATGAATCAATCCGGTATTCTTTATGGTTCATCTGTTACGGTTACCACGCAAAATCTTGATACCGTTACAAGTGATGACTTTGTCGGTGCATTATACCAAAAGGGATGTAAATTAATTTTTTATGTAGAGTATGTGCCAGTTACAGATACGACCAATGCGCTTGCTCCCGGTGACATTGAGAGAAGAATTTTAGAAGAAAAACAGTCGATGTTAAGACAAAAATATACAAATATGATTTTTCTATCTTTTCCGGGAGATGAAAAAAGTACAGGTGGCTGTCTCGCAGCAGGAAGAGGATTTTTCCATATTAATGCGGCTGGCGGTGCGGAACCGTGCCCTTTTTCACCCTATTCGGATACCTCTTTAAAGGATGGCAGCCTAATACAGGCCTTGCAATCCCCTTTGTTTTGCAGGTTGAGTAAAAATGGGATGCTTTTAAGCGAACACGACGGGGGATGCGTTTTATTTAAAAAGGAAAAAGAAGTACAACAATTGCTTTGTGAATAAATCGTGTTTTAATAGGAGTTTTGCTATCATTCCCAAATGATTTTTTGGTAAATTAGGTTGAGAGCATATTGGAGATCTCTTAAAATGGTGCTTCCATTTTAAAGATTTTTCTCCTAATATGCTTTTTTTTATTACTGTATCATAAATATTAC
Organism: uncultured Caproiciproducens sp.; assembly: GCA_964517505.1. Lineage (GTDB taxonomy): Bacteria > Bacillota > Clostridia > Oscillospirales > Acutalibacteraceae > Caproiciproducens. The sequence continues at coordinate 1,641 of CAZFED010000002.1, forward strand.
ATTGACATAAATAGTAGTATGTGATATGATGCAAATGTGAGGTGAGCGAAGTGAACGAAAGCATAAGCAGCGATTTAATTCGTGGACATATTGATACGATTATACTTAGAGTATTAAATGATGGCGATAATTACGGATATGAGATAATTAAGGCGATTAGTAGCAATAGTTGCGGTGGCTATGAACTGAAAGAACCATCGCTCTACACCGGCCTAAAGCGCTTGGAGGCACAAAAACTGATTGAATCCTATTGGGGTGACGAAAGTCAAGGTGGCCGAAGAAAGTACTACAAGATTACCGATTTGGGTGTGCAAACTTATCAAAAGGCAATCGTACAGTGGAAAATAGCAAGGGAGCTAATTGATAAACTGATTGAAGGGGGCGAATGCCATGAATGAGCTTAGGATGTATGTAGATTGCTTATTCGTTCATTATAAGCAAACAATGAAAATCAAAGACTTAAAAGAAGAAATTTACAGCAATCTTGAAGCCAGAAAAAACGACCTTGTTTCCGAAGGTGTCAGTGAGACGGAAGCGGTTGAAATAGCAAAATGCAGTATTACAGAGATTGACAGCTTGATTGATAGCAATAAAAAAATCTATATCAACCAGTTTAAACAGGAACGCCTCCAATGGGCTTTAATCTATTTGCTGGCAGCATGGGTAATTACAATTCCTCTTGCTGTGTTTCATGCAGTTGCAAGGTTGTCCATTATTTTGTTTATGATATCGATCTGCGTGGGAATTTATTATATAGTTTTTATTATAAAAAATAAGAAGCTTTCCCAGGATGAAACGACATTTGTAAATATAACACGATATGAAAAGTTAAAAAGGATATGTTGGATTCTCTGGGCTGGGTTTGTCCTACTGTGTTCACTGCTGACAACAGGTATGTATTTTGGAAGTAGCATTTGGTTTTCACGTCCGGTCAGCATTGCTGGACCCTATGCGCTTGGAGTGTTGATTATTAATTATTTTGCACCGTTTCTTACAATCGTAATACCGTTGATTATCAGTCTGAATTTTAGACTGGTATTAAAATATGAGGTGAGCAGAGATGAAAACGAGGAATAGAATTATTGTTGCTCTTATTCTGATTGGAGTGGTGTTGCTTTCTGTAACAATGAGTGTTAGAAGCAAACAATTTGCAAAAGAAGAAGCCTATGATCAGGCGCAGCAGGAGGCGACCACACATGATTTACAAAGCATCCTGCCGTACAAAAACGAATATATGGGTAACGCTTCCAATAATATTAATCTGTTTTGCAATCTGCCGCTCAGTGATTTAAAACGCAGCTACAGTCAAGACCCCAAAACATTCACTTTTGAAGTCCACTTTGAGGGCAAATCTACAGACATTGAGAAAAATCGATTAAAAAAGGAAGTTTTATACAGTTCCACCGCAGCATTTGCTCTGATTGATAATTTACAAGTAATTCGATATAGCTATACAGATATTACTTATATTGTAAAACGTTCCGATATAGAAAACTTGTATGGTAATTTGCAAGATTTATTGAACGAATCGAGCTGGCACACGATGCAGGAAAAATTGAAGAACGCTGACGAAACAAACGATGCCTTTTTGAAAGCTGTTGCGGAAGAATAGAAGAAGAAAAATGGCTGTCTAAAATGTAAAAACATTTTAGACAGCCATTTTTAGGTGTTTTAATTCAAATCTCGCAGGCGCAGGATTCACATTCGGGAATTTCGCCGACAAGCGGTGTTGGGTCAATGCCCATCTTTTTATAATAATCTGAAACTGCGGCCTTAATTGCCTGTTCGGCCAGAACGGAGCAGTGAACCTTCACCGCCGGAAGACCGTCAAGTGCTTCCATAACCGCTTTGTTGGTTAATTTCAGCGCGTCCTCAATTTTTTTACCCTTAATCAGTTCGGTTGCCATAGAGCTTGTTGCGATTGCGGCGCCGCAGCCAAAGGTTTTAAATTTCACATCGGAGATAACGTCACCCTCAACCTTAATGTACATTCTCATAATATCTCCGCATTTCGGGTTGCCGACCTCACCAACGCCACTTGCATCGGGGATTTCGCCAACATTGCGGGGATTGGCAAAGTGGTCCATTACTTTTTCGCTGTATGCCATATGAATTACCTCTCTTAATTATAATATAGATGTGATATAAAGTGAAAGATGCAGGATAAACAAAGTAAAAGGAATCATAGTTCTATCTGTTACCAAGTTTAAAACAATTAAACACTGGATTGTACTGTTCGATCAAGGGATCATTCGAATTTCTTTTCACCCGACAAAATTTCTTCCCAAAGGGGAGACATGGAACGAAGACGATCAACAATCTTGGGGAGTATCTCAAGAATATAGTCAACGTCCTCCTCTGTATTTTGTTCACTGAACGTAAGTCTTAATGAACCGTGTGCAATTTCATGCGGCAAGCCGATTGCCAGCAGCACATGACTCGGGTCAAGTGAACCGGAGGTACAGGCGGAACCGGATGACGCGCACACACCTTTTAAGTCAAGCATCAGCAGCAGCGATTCACCCTCAATGCCTTCAAAGCACATGTTGATGTTGCCTGGCAGGCGCTTCACTCGGTCGCCGTTTACGCGTGAGCGCTCAATCTTCAGCGCACCCTCAATCAGCCTGTCCCTCATCTTTGTGAGGCGCTCGGTGCGTTCATCAATATTGGCACAAGCTTCTTTCAGTGCAACGCTCAGTCCGACGATTTGGGCGACATTTTCCGTTCCTGCTCTGCGGCCGCGCTCCTGTGCACCACCGTCAATCAAGTTCGGCATGTTGATTCCCTTGCGGATATACATTGCGCCCACGCCTTTCGGGGCGTGGAATTTATGGCCTGAAAGAGATAATAAATCAATATTTTGTTTTTTTACATCGATATGAATATTGCCGACAGCCTGAACGGCGTCGGTATGAAAAATCACGCCGTGTTTCCTGCAGATTGCGCCGATTTCGGCAATCGGCTGAATGGTACCGATTTCATTATTGGCATACATGATGGAAACAATCGCGGTATCCTCACGAATGGCAGTTTCAAGTTCCTCTGGCCGAATCAGACCGTCTTTGTGTACATCAAGGTAAGTAACCTCAAAGCCTTCTTTTTCAAGTGCTTCACACGAGTGTAAAATCGCGTGATGCTCAAATTTAGAAGTTATAATATGCTTTTTACCTTTTTCTCCCTGCGCGTGGGCAACGCCCTTGAGAGCCCAATTGTCTCCTTCGCTGCCGCCGGAGGTAAAGAATATCTCGTTTGGCAAAGCACCAAGGCAATCGGCAACCGTTTCACGCGCTAGTTCAAGCGGCCTTTTTGCTTCTCGACCAACCGAATAAAGGCTGGACGGATTGCCATAAAACTTGGTATAGAAAGGCTCCATCGCCTCTAAGACGGATTTTGAGACAGGGGTAGTTGCGGCGTTATCCGCATAAATAAAACGTGCCATGTTATCACCCTTACCTATATATTATCAATCTTGTAGGATTACTACGATTCATAATATACACCATTTTAGTATAGATTTCAATACAAAATTAAAAATTATTTGTATTTTTCTGAAGCAGCGACGGCGAGTCGGTCACAACGCTCATTTTCAGGGTGCCCATCATGACCCTTTACCCATTTCACAGTAACTTTATGCTGCTCCAAAAGGGCAAGCAGCGACTCCCACAAATCTGTGTTCAGTGCGAGCTTTTTGTCGGATTTGCGCCAACCGTTTTTCTGCCAGCCCTTTGCCCAACCCTTTGTGATTGCGTCACAAACGTACTTGGAATCGCTGTAAAGGGTTACTTCGCAAGGCTCCTTTAAAAGTCGCAGTGCCTCAATTACGCCGCTCAGCTCCATGCGGTTGTTGGTGGTGTTGACTGCACCGCCGCTAATTTCTTTTTCGGTATTGTTGAAACGCAGCACGGCTCCCCAACCCCCTGGGCCTGGATTTCCGCTGCATGCGCCGTCGGTAAAAATTTCGACTTGCTTCATTTTTATCATCCTTAATATTATAGGAATTTTATTTTGTTTTATTATACCATAATGATTCTGCACAAACAATTCTATCCTTCGTTTAGCAGACGTATTTTTGGTAATAATATTATTTGCCGCCCACCAGTGCAATGACTTGACAGTAATCGTTAATCAAGGTACAATTATAGAGATATTTGTGTCCGGATTTATTTTTATTAAGCATTATATTTAGACATTAAATATATTTGGAACCGTATGCATATGCGGTTGGACCCACATTTTTTTACAGCTGCCCGCGCAGTGTAAAAAAGTGCACAAATCAACATGGATACGCCATGCCCGCTTCGGCACCGTTTGCCGGCGGACTTTATTGGTTGTACCCTTATTACAATGGAGGTTATTTCGTGACGGAAAAAAATCAAACAAGTTCGGCAGAGATTAACGATGCCGTAAAGCCGCATATCGACGCGGCAAATGAGGGTCGCTCAACTCTTTATCAAAAGATAGTGATGCCCAAAAAGCAGGTGCCGAGAACCAACCCGGCCGTGAAGCATAGAACGCAAAAGCCCGCCGATCAGATTATTGGAGGCGAACCAGTAAAGATAAAAGAACTGGTACAGCCCAGTCAGCCAAAGCAGCCGAGTCAACCCAAACAGTTGGGTCAGCCAAAGCAGCCGACTCAACCTAAACAGTTAGGACAGCCAAAACAGCCGACTCAACCTAAACAGCTTGGTCAGCCGAAGCAGCCGGCTCAACCTAAACAGCTGGGTCAGCCGAAGCAGCCGACTCAACCTAAACAGCTGGGTCAGCCAAAGCAACTGGCTCAACCCAATCAGGCCGATAAGCCAAAACAGCCGCGCCAGCCGAGGCGTCAACCTCAAAAGTTGGCATCCCAGCCTCAAACGCAGCAGGCACAGCTTCAAAAACAGCCGAATCAGCTCCAACAAAGCAAACGTGGCAGGCACAGCCCGGAAAAGCCATCCATAAAGGCTTATTTCCTTGGTGGATTAAACGAAATCGGTAAGAACTTTACGCTGTTTGAATGCGAAGACGATATGATTATCGTTGATTGCGGTATGGCGTTCCCATCCGACGATATGCTCGGCGTTGATTTGGTGCTGCCGGACTTTACTTTTGTTGAACGCAACGTGGATAAAATTCGCGGTATTGTGTTAACACATGGCCATGAGGATCACATCGGTGCGCTGCCGTATCTTCTTAAGAAAGTTAATTTGCCTATTTATGGCACTCCGTTAACCCTGGGTCTTGTCGGGGGAAAGCTAAAAGAGCACGGGTTGCTGAATAAAGCAAAATTAAATATTGTGCGTCCTGGTGAGCACATTAAGCTTGGATGTATGGATGTAGAATTCATTCATGTCAACCACTCTATCCCGGATGCCGTTAGCTTGGCAATTCATTCACCCGCCGGTACAATTATTCACACAGGCGACTTTAAGATTGACTGCACGCCTGCACAGGGTACAATGATTGACCTTGGCCGTTTTGCAGAGTTGGGAAAGGAAGGCGTTTTGGCTCTGTTCTCTGATTCCACCAATGCGGAGCGCCCGGGCTATACAATGTCCGAAAGCAAGGTCAATGATTCGTTTGATCGCCTGTTCAAGCGGGCGGAAAACAGCAGAATCATTATTGCCACCTTTGCATCCAATATCAGCCGTGTACAGCAGATTATCAACTGCGCGGTCAAATACGGACGTAAGGTTGCCCTTTCCGGTCGCAGTATGCTCAATGTAATGGGCATTGGCGTGGAACTGGGATATCTTGAAGTGCCGGATGGCGTTTTAATCGATTTGGATTTAATTAACCGATATCCTAAGGACAAAGTTGTATTGGTAACCACAGGCAGCCAGGGCGAACCAATGAGTGCCTTAACACGAATGGCCTTTGCCGACCACCGTAAGGTGGAGGTAGGTCCCGGCGACTTCATCATAATTTCCGCAAGGCCGATTCCGGGCAACGAAAAGACCGTCGGAACCGTAATTGACGAATTGATGAAACGTGGCTGCGAGGTTGTGTATGAGTCTATGTATGAGGTACACGTTTCCGGTCATGCTTGTCAGGAAGAATTGAAGCTGATGCAGGGCATCACAAAACCAAAGTATTTTATTCCTGTTCACGGTGAGCAGAAGCATCTGCGCAAGAGCGCAGGATTGGCTTATGCCATGGGCAAGGATGCCGCACATGTATTTATCGGTGATATTGGTGATGTGCTCGAACTTAATCAGAATTACATGAAAAAGCTTGCCTCCGTTCCGGCCGGCAGAATTTTGGTAGACGGCCTTGGTGTGGGTGATGTGGGCAGTATTGTACTGCGCGACAGAAAGCATCTTGCTGAGGATGGCTTAATCGTTGTGGTTTGTACCATCGCTTCGGGTGACGGCCATGTCGTTTCCGGTCCCGATGTTGTCTCCCGTGGCTTTGTTTACGTCCGCGAGTCCGAACCGCTGATTGATGAAGCAAAAGAGTTGGTTAATTCTGTACTGGAAGCCTGCGCAGAAAATAAAATTCATGACTGGGGCACGCTCAAAACACGCATTAAAGATGAGCTTTCTCGTATGCTCTATGACCGCACAAAGCGTAATCCGATGATACTTCCTATTATTATGGAAGTGTAAGCACTAAAGGGGTAATAATCTTGAAAAGAAAAGTGTGGGTATCGTCGCCGGTGTTCTTTGTAATCTCGGCAGTTATGCTCATCATAGCCGGCATAAGCTATTTTCAAAACAGCATTTTATTCTCGGTGGAAATGACACTTGCTATTTGTTCCATCGTAGCAGTCATGCTTTCGACGGAACGTTTCAAGGCGCATGTCTCCACTGCGGTGAAGAGCGCCCAAAAAGTTTTGTCGGGTGAGGAATACCGTTCCCTTCAGGACTTTACAATGCCCATTGCGGTAATCGGTGACGCGGGCGACATTATTTGGGTGAACAGCGCTTTTTCGTCTAAAGTCAGCATGAAGCATGAGTGCCGCGGTGAGAATATCATGAAATTCATTTACCCTAAGACAATTAGCCAGATTGTCACGGATAGCGGAACCGACATTGCGGTCGGCGATAAACAGTACACCGTTTTTGCTGCAAAAACGGTGTACGGCAGTATTGTCTATTTTGTGGATGATACCTATTATAAAGAAATTAATCGTGAATACATCGAACGACGCCCCGTCGTCACAGTTGCCTGCTTTGATAACCGAGAGGAACTCGCCCGAGACTCCAGTGGCAGTGAGGATTCCCGCATTGCGTCGGAGGTTGAGGGCGCGCTCATAAATTGGGCACAGAGCATGGGCGGTTTTCTAAAAAGGCTGAGCGGCGGGCGTTACCTAATTCTTACAGATGAAGCCCATACGCGCAGTGCAATGGAAAAGCGCTTTCAAATACTGGACACTATCCGCGGAATAAAGGCCGGTGAACGCCGCAGTGCAACAGTTTCAATGGGCGTTGGGCGCGGGGCGGAATCTTTGCAGGAGGCCGAGGAGTGGGCACGCAAGGCACTCGATATGGCTTTGGGCCGCGGCGGCGACCAGGTTGCCGTTAAGCAGAAGGACGATACATATGAGTTCTTTGGCGGCCTTTCTAAGGGTGTGGAAAAACGTGATAAAGTGCGTACCCGCGTTATTGCTGCGACACTGTCCGATCATATTGAAAGCAGTGACAACGTTTTCATTATGGGGCATAAATTTTCCGACTTAGATTGTGTCGGTGCTGCCATCGGATTGTGGAGCGCGGTGACAAAATCGTTAAAAAAGCCGGCCTATGTTGTCATTAACCGCGCACAAAGTTTGGCTTCCCCGTTGATTACCACAACGGAGGCTTCGAGTGACGGGAAAATTTTTATTTCCCCTCTTGATGCAATGTCGATGATAACGCAGAAGTCTTTGCTTATTGTTTTGGACACTCATTCGCAGGAATTTGTTGAGAGTGCCGAACTTTTGAATGCTGTTTCCCGTGTTGTGATTATCGACCACCACCGCATGATGGTAAAGCATATCGAAAACGCTATTGTTTTCTATCATGAGCCTTATGCAAGCTCAACCTCTGAAATGGTTGCTGAGCTTGTACAGTATATCGGCGATGACGCGCTCAGTCAGGCTGAAGCCGAAGCACTTTTGTCCGGCATTATGCTCGACACCAAGAATTTTGTGCTGAAAACCGGTGTTCGCACTTTTGAAGCTGCGGCGTACCTGCGTCGGCGCGGTGCAGATACCGTCGAGGTAAAACGGATGTTCTCCGATACCATTGACACCTACAAGGCGAAATACCGAATTGTTTCCAGTGCGGAGATTTTGAACGACTGTGCAATTACCTCCGCCGACAAGGAGTTTGCGGACATCCGCATTACCTCCGCTCAGGCGGCGGACGAGCTTTTGTCCATTCAGGGTGTCAATGCATCGTTTGTCATTTTCCCAACCGGCAATGTCGTCAATGTTTCCGCCCGCTCTTTGGGTGACGTCAATGTGCAGCTTATCATGGAAGCTTTGGGTGGGGGTGGCCATTTGACCATGGCTGGCGCTCAGCTTACCGGTGTTACGGTTGAGCAGGCGCGAGAAAAGCTCATTTCCATTCTCCATGAAACAATGGTAAAAGCAGTTCAATAATATAATTTAGAAATTGGAGGAATTGTGATGAAAGTAGTATTACTTGAAGATATTAAGGGCAATGGCAAAAAAGGAGAGCTGATTAACGTCAGCGACGGCTATGCGCGCAACTTCCTTTTTCCGCGAAAGCTTGCTAAAGAGGCAAATGCCCAGGCGATGAACGAGTTGAAAAATGCGGAGGATGCGAAGGCCTACAAGATTAAAGCCGACATGGATGCTGCTAAACAGACTGCCGAAAAAATTGACGGTAAGAACATTAAGCTATTTGCTAAAGCGGGGCAGGGTGGCCGCCTTTTCGGCTCCGTAACCGCGAAGGAGATTGCCGAAGAACTCAAGCAGCAGTACAAGGTTGATGTTGATAAACGCAAAATTGTCATAGAAGGCGATATCAAGGCGTTTGGTACTTATGAGTGCGAGGTTAAGCTTTACAGTGGCATTTCCGCAAAGATTTACGCCGTGGTCGGCGAAAAGGAATAAGAATTTTGCAAATCCTTATGAAGCCGTGATGAACCAAAAGGTAGTTCAGGGGGTGTTCACACATCCCCGAAAAACTGAATTTGGCGAGTTTAAAGTTTTTATACATATTATTACTCATGACGAAGCAATGAACAATACGGACGCGGTCATTTACACCACAGATGAAATAGTTTAAAGGAGGAATCGGTTTGGACGGGATGGTAACAAGCGGCTACAGCGCGCTCAATCTTCCATTTAGTCCGGAGGCGGAACAGTCCGTGCTGGGTGCGATTCTTTTGGATTCCTCCTGCTTGGACCGCATTGCGGAGATTTTACCGCGTCCGGAATACTTTTATCAGACAAATAACAGCTTGATTTATTCCACCATGCTTGAAATGTTCACCGTCGGCCAAGCGGTTGACTTCGTGACCATTCTGGAAAAGCTGAAAGGGGCTAAAGGCTTCGATGAAGTGAGCGGCAAAACCTACCTGCTTCAGTTGGCACAGTTGGTTCCGTCCATCTCCAACGTTGAATCCTACGCCCATATCGTCCGCGACAAATACGATGTGCGTACCCTTATTATAACTGCGCGCGATATTGTTGAAGAAGCCTCTCAGGGGACGACCGAGGCGGCCACTTTGCTTGACTCCGCCGAACAGCGCATTTTTGATATCCGCCGTGGCAAGAACATGCAGGGACTTCAGCGTATCGACGAAATTATCGTCCAAGCCTTCGATCGTTTGGACCTGCTGAATTCGCCGGACGCCGACCTTTACAAGGGTGTGCCGACCGGTATTAAAGAACTGGACGAAGCGATTACCGGATTAAACCGTTCCGACTTTATTCTGCTCGGCGCACGTCCTGGCATGGGTAAAACCAGCTTTGCACTTAACATTGCAAGGCACGCGGCGATAAATGCAAAGAAGAAGGTTGCTTTTTTCTCGCTCGAAATGAGCAAGGAGCAGTTGGCTTCCCGTTTACTGTCTACCGAAGCAATGGTTGGCGGCACCAAGCTGCGCACCGGGAAATTAAGTGAGGACGAGTGGATCCACATTATCGAAGCGGGCGATGTCCTCTCCAAAACCCAAATGTATTTTGATGACAACCCATCCATAACAGTTGGTGAAATGAAAGCAAAAATCAGACGTTTACGGGATGTCGATTTGGTTGTGGTCGACTATCTTCAGTTGATGAATGCGTCCGGCAAAAATGACAACCGTGTTCAGGAAATTTCAAAAATAACGCGTAACATGAAAATTATGGCAAAGGAACTTAATGTTCCGGTGCTGATGCTATCCCAGTTAGCCCGTGACAGTGAAAAGCGAACAAATCACCGTCCTGTTTTATCCGACTTGCGTGATTCCGGCTCAATTGAGCAGGACGCCGACATCGTTTTGTTCCTGTACCGCGAAGACTATTATCAGGACACAGAAACGCCGGGCGAAAATACAGACAGAAACAGCGGGGAGTGCATCATTGCAAAGAACCGCCATGGTGAAACCAAAACAGTCCCGCTGCATTGGCAGGGTGAGTTTATGCGGTTTACCGCACAGGAGGTTGTCCGTAGTGAATGACAGCCTATTCAATATCGAAAATAAAATTGAAAGAGTAATCGTCAGATGGAACATGCTGCCACAGGGCTGTACTGTTATTGTCGGCCTTTCCGGAGGAGCTGATTCGTTGACGCTTGCTCATTTTCTTTTAAAATATGGAAATTCTCGTCATATTCATATAATAGCGGCGCATATTAACCATGGGCTGCGCGGCGATGAGGCTGAGAATGATGAACGCTTCGTTGCAAATTGGTGCAGGGAAAACAAGCTTGAGCTAAAAATTCTTCATGCCGATGTGCGCGCTTTAGCTGTGGAAAAATCGGAGGGCCTTGAGGAGTGCGGCCGAAACGTTCGCTACGCTTTCTTTAACAGTCTTTGTAAGGAAAACGCGAAAATCGCTACCGCCCACACACTATCCGACAGTGCTGAAACTGTGCTTTTAAACTTAACAAAAGGTGCGGGGACGCGCGGTCTGCGTGGGATCCCACCCGTTCGTGGCAATATTATTCGCCCACTTATTGAAATTACGCGCACCGAGGTAGAAACTTACTGTGAACACTATGGTCTGAATTATGTAACCGACAGCACCAATTTATCACAGGATTATGACCGCAACAAAATTAGACATAGTGTAATCCCTGTACTGCGGGGAATGAATCCAGCCTTTGAGTATGCCATCCTCGGTATGACCGGATGTTTGACCGAAGACGAGGCCTGCCTCAGCGCATTGGCACAGGAACGGCTTGCACAAGCCGTATGCCCCGGCGGGTACAGCTTGACAGCGCTCAGTACTGTACCGCAGGCCATTCTTGTTCGGGCGATTGCGCTTGCAATTAACCGAGTTTCAAAGGTAAGACTTGAAAATGGACACCTGAGCGCGGTTGCAAATATTATCCGCATGCGCACGGGTTCAGTTACCGTCGCGGGGGGAATACAATGCTCCGCACAGGGCAATACTCTTTTTATTGAAGATAAGAAGAAAGAGAAAAATAAGCGGTGGAGTGTGGCTTTAGACCCCTGCGAAACACGGCTGCCGAATGGCAGAACGCTTGTTATAACAAAATTGACTAAGAAAGAATTAGAAAATCGCTGCAAATTTAATAATTTGTTATTTATTAATCTAATTAACTATGATACAATACTGAGTATTACTTCTATTAGGAATAGACGTAATGGAGATGTTTTTTGTCCCGCGGGACGCGGTGTCACCAAAAGCCTAAAAAAACTTTTCAACGAAGCGAAACTCGAACCTTTGCTTCGTGACAACGTTGCAATGCTTGAAAGCGACGGTAAAATTATCTGGATCGAGGGCTTTGGAGCCTCACAGGAAGCCTGTGTTACTAAAGACACTCATCATATAGCGGAAATTAATATTAAGGAGTGCTGAACATGGAAAATGATATTCAGTCAGTATTATTCAGCGAGGAAAAGCTTGCTGAAATTGTACAAACGGTTGGCAGGCAAATTAGTGAGGATTATAAGGATAAAAACCTTTTAATGGTTAGCGTGTTGAAGGGCTCAGTTGTGTTTATGGCCGATTTAATGCGTGCAATTACAATTCCATGCAGTATTGATTTTATGTCTGTTTCCAGCTATGGTTCCGGAACGAAGACTTCCGGTGTGGTTAAAATTATTAAGGATCTGGATATTAACCTCAAAGGCTATGATCTATTAATTGTTGAAGATATTCTTGATAGTGGCTTAACACTAAGCTACATAATCGAGTTATTGCAATCACGTTCACCAAAGAGTATTAAGGTTTGCACCTTGTTCGATAAGCCGGACAGGCGTACTGCAAATATAAAAGCAGATTACTCCGGAACCGTCGTTCCAGATGAATTTATTGTCGGCTACGGCCTTGATTATGATGAAAAATATAGAAATCTTCCCTATGTTGGAATTCTAAAGCCCGAGGTTTACGAAAGTTGACCCCAATAATACAAAGCAACTCAAGTAAGGAGTGGACTTCATTTGGATAACAAAAAGACGCTTAAGAATATTGCCCTGTTTATTGGCTTACCCATTCTGTTATTTATTCTGATTGCCATGATTTATGGCAACCGGCCGCAGGTAAGCTATAATTATTCCGATATTCTGCATTACTTTAAAAATCAGCAGGTAACGGAATACTCCATGGATATGGGCAGCGGCGAGATGATTATTAAGCTGAAAGACAAAACCCAGATATCCTATGTGGCACCGGACACGCTGCTGCTTTATAAGGATATCAAGCCGTATGTTGATCAGTACGATAAGGATAATCCCGCAGGCATGGTGATTAAATTAAAGCATCCTACGGAAGCATCATGGCTTACCAGTATGATTCCGATGCTGAGCCTCCTCGTCATTATGGGTCTGTTCTGGTGGTTTATGATGAAACGTCTGAACACCAGTATGGGTGACGCGGGCAAGCAAATGAATTTCGGCAAAGCTAAAATAAAGCAGATGGCCGATGAAAAACGCAAGACGACTTTTGCCGATGTGGCTGGTGCAGATGAAGAAAAAGAAGAGCTGCGGGAAATTGTCGAATTTTTGAAGAATCCCAAGAAATACAATGAGTTGGGCGCGCGCATTCCGAAAGGTGTTTTGCTTGTGGGCCCTCCGGGTACAGGTAAAACGTTATTGGCTCGTGCGGTTGCCGGTGAAGCCGGTGTGCCTTTCTTCTCAATTTCTGGTTCGGATTTTGTCGAAATGTTCGTCGGTGTCGGCGCATCCCGTGTGCGTGACCTGTTTGAACAAGCGAAGAAGAATTCACCCTGCATTATTTTTATTGATGAAATTGATGCGGTTGGCCGTCAGCGCGGTGCCGGTTTGGGCGGCGGGCACGACGAACGCGAGCAGACCTTAAACCAGCTGCTTGTTGAAATGGACGGTTTTGGTGCTAATGAGGGCGTCATTATGATTGCCGCCACCAACCGACCGGACATCCTCGACCCTGCACTAATGCGCCCGGGCCGTTTTGACCGTCAGGTCATGGTTGGCTATCCGGACATTAAGGGCCGTGAAGAAATTCTCAAAGTACACGCACGTGGTAAGCCGATTGCGCCGGATGTTGAGTTGAAAACAATTGCAAAGTCAACCGCCGGTTTCACCGGAGCCGATCTTGAAAATCTATTAAATGAGGCGGCGCTTTTAGCTGCAAGGAAGAGCCTTAAAGCCATTACGATGGAGGAAATCGAGGAAGCAACGATTAAAGTGGTTGTTGGAACCGAGAAAAAGAGCCATGTGATGACTGAAAAGGAGAAGACGCTGACTTCGTATCATGAGGGCGGTCATGCGGTCTCTGCGTATTTCTGCCCTACACAGGATCCGGTTCATCAGATTTCTATTATTCCACGCGGAATGGCCGGCGGTTATACCATGCAAATTCCAACTGAAGATCGTTCCTACAAATCCTTCAAGGAAATGAAAGAGGACTTGATTGGTCTGCTTGGTGGCCGCGTTGCTGAGTCGCTTGCGCTTGACGACATCTCCACTGGTGCTTCAAACGATATTGAGCGTGCTACAAAGCTTGCCCGCAGCATGGTTACCAAGTATGGTATGACTGACGCGCTTGGTCCTATTTGCTATGGTCAAGACCAGGGCGAGCCATTCCTTGGTCGTGATATGGGTCATATCAGAAACTATTCGGAGATGACTGCTTCCGCAATCGATCAGGAAATTAAGACTCTTATGACTACTGCATACAGCAAAACTGAGAATATCTTAAAGGAGCACATGGACAAACTGCAGGAAGTTGCCAAATATCTTTATCAAAATGAAAAGATGAGCGGCGAACAGTTTAGAGCAGTAATGGAAGGCAGACAGCCTGAAAATTCCAAGGCTCCGACCGACGCGGCGCAGCCAACGCCGGTTACATCGGAATAATAAATCAGGGGGAATGTTACCGCATTTCCCCCTTTTGTCGTTTTAAACATAGGGGGTATTTATTATGAGAAAGAACATAACCAGGGTGCTATTTGGAATTCTATTAATTGCGGCGGCGGTTGTTGTGTTTGGCAACTCGGTTAATTGGTGGACTATGGAGGATTTCAGTGGCTGGTGGACGGTTTTCCTCATTGTTCCCGGCGTTGCGGGGCTGATTAGCTACGGCTTCAACCTTTGGAGTACCTGCCTCGTACTGATTGGCGGCTGGCTTTTGGCAAAGGAACAGGGTTGGATTCCCAATGCTGTTGCAGACAGCATAATTTGGGTTGTCATATTGGTGCTTGCCGGATTAAAATTAATTTTTGGCAGCTTAAGCAGGGATAAGTGCCCGAACGGGCCTGTTGTTTTTGATGGAATTAAGGGTGCGAACGACAGTAATAACACTGTAAATTACACCGCTGTGTTCGGTGGTGTTGATATTTCCAATAATTCACTGACGCTCTGCGGCGGAGAGGTCAGTGCTATTTTCGGCGGCGTAACACTCGACTTGCGCAACGCTGTGCCGGTTGACGGCGCAGTCATTGAAGCAAATTCCGTTTTTGGCGGTATTGAAATTTTTGCACCGCAGAACTGCCGAATTCAAGTCAGTGGTATTCCATTCTTTGGCGGGTGTGAGTGTACGGCACAGCGCCCGAATGATGCGGCTTTGCCGCTTCTTATAATCAAATACACATCCGTGTTCGGCGGAGTCGAAATAAAGTAATTAACGAATAGATGTAGGAGCGAAATGTAAATATGGCAAAAAAAACAGAATATGGAAATGAGAGCATATCATCCCTCAAGGGATCCGACCGTGTGCGCCGCCGTCCGGCGGTTATCTTTGGCTCGGATGGAATTGAGGGCTGTGAGCATTCCATCTTTGAAATACTGTCCAACTCCATTGACGAAGCACGCGAAGGTTATGGCAAGCAAATTGTCATTACCCGCTATAATGACCAGTCAATTGAGGTGGAGGATCACGCCCGCGGCATCCCTGTTGATTATAACAACAAGGAGCAGCGCTTTAACTGGGAGCTTGTTTTTTGCGAGCTTTATGCCGGCGGAAAATACAATAATGATTCGGACGAAAGCTATGAGTATTCGCTGGGCCTTAATGGCCTCGGCCTTTGCTCCACGCAGTATGCTTCGGAGTATATGGATGTTGACATTCGCCGCGACGGCATGCGCTACACCCTTCACTTTGAGCACGGTGAAAATATCGGTGGTCTGAAAATAGAACCATACAACAAGAAAGATACCGGAACCAAAATTCACTGGAAGCCGGATTTGCAGGTATTTACGGATATCAGTGTTCCCGTGGAATATTATCTCGATATCATTAAGCGCCAGGCCATCGTAAATGACGGTATCAGCTTTCTATTTCGCAGCCAGACTGATTTGGGCGTTGAGGAGACGGAGTTCGTTTACCAGCAGGGCATAGTTGACCACGTTAAAGAGATCGCGGGAGAAGATTATCTTACTCCGGTACAGTTCTGGCAGGCGGAGCGCAAAGTGCGCGACCGTGCGGACAAGTCTGAATATAAAACCAAAATTAATGTTGCGGTGGCGTTCTCAAATCGCAGTAAATTGATTGAATACTATCACAATTCCAGCTGGCTGGAGCATGGAGGTGCGCCGGACAAAGCGGTTCGCAACGCATTTGTTTACCAGATCGATTCTTACTTAAAGCAGACAGGAAAATACAATAAAAATGAGAGCAAAGTTACTTTCGTCGACGTTGAGGATTGCCTTGTGCTGATTATTTCGTCCTTTTCCAACCGTACTTCGTACGAAAATCAGACGAAAAAAGCGATTACAAACAAAGGAATTCAAGAGGCAATGACTGAAATGCTCCGGCATCAGCTTGAGGTTTATTTTATCGAAAATCCAATGGATGCAGATAAAATTGCGGCACAGGTGCTGATTAACAAACGAAGCCGCGAGGATGCCGAGAAAACGCGTCTAAACGTCAAAAAAAAGCTTACCAGTAATATGGATATTACCAATAGAGTCGCCAAATTTGTGGATTGCCGCAGCCGTGATGTGAACGAGCGCGAAATCTTCATCGTGGAAGGTGACTCGGCTCTCGGCGCGTGCAAACAGGCGCGTGACCCCAATTTTCAGGCAATCATGCCAATCCGCGGTAAGATTTTAAATTGTCTTAAGGCGGACTACGATAAAATTTTTAAAAGTGAAATTATTACTGATTTAATTAAAGTACTCGGCTGCGGCGTACAGGTTAAATCAAAGGCCAATAAAGATTTGTCGTCCTTTGATTTATCACTTTTGCGTTGGAACAAAATAATACTCTGCACCGATGCCGACGTGGATGGCTTCCAAATCCGCACGCTGCTGCTGACTATGCTTTATCGTCTTACTCCGACGCTGATTGATGAGGGTAGGGTATTTATCGCCGAATCACCGCTTTTTGAAGTGGCGACAAAGGACGAAACCTACTTTGCATATACCGAACGTGAAAAAGATGAGATTATGAAAAAACTTAGCGGCAAAAAGTTCACGATTCAACGTTCCAAGGGACTTGGCGAAAATGAACCTGATATGATGAATTTAACCACGATGAATCCTGCCACGCGCCGTTTAATTAAGGTAATGCCCTGTGAGGCTGTTAAGACAGGAGAGGTTTTCGACCTGCTGTTAGGTGATAATTTGAGCGGACGCAAGGATTTTATTGCCCAAAATGGATACAGCTATATTGATTCGGCGGATGTGAGCTGACGCCAAAGCGAATACGATGAAAATTTGATGAATGTAGGTGTAAATCAAGATGCCTAAAAAAAGAACGGAGCATACGGATATCGCACTGCGAACACACGGTGTAATACAGGGAGCGGGCGAAGTTGTCGAGCAGCAAATTACTGACACGCTCGAAAAGAACTACATGCCTTACGCTATGAGTGTTATCATGTCGCGCGCGATTCCCGAGATAGACGGATTTAAGCCGTCGCACCGTAAGCTTTTATTTACGATGTATAAAATGGGGCTTTTGGGTACAGCGCGTACTAAAAGTGCCAATATCGTCGGCCAGACGATGAAACTCAACCCACATGGTGACTCAGCTATATACGATACAATGGTACGCTTAAGCCGTGGCTATGAAGCCCTTTTGCACCCTTATGTGGATTCCAAGGGCAACTTCGGAAAATTTTATTCCCGTGATATGGCGTGGGCTGCCTCTCGTTACACAGAAGCTCGCCTTGACAACATCTGTCAGGAGCTTTTCAGAGACATCGACAAGGATACCGTCGATTTTGTCGATAACTACGACAGCACTATAAAAGAGCCGACGCTTTTGCCGGCCACTTTCCCTTCAGTGCTGGTCAATGCCAACACAGGTATTGCCGTAGGAATGGCCAGTTCCATCTGCCCATTCAATTTGAGCGAGGTATGTCAGACCGCAATTGCTTTGATGCGGGACCCAGAGCACGAGATTGCCACGACGCTTTTAGCGCCGGATTTCCCGGGTGGCGGTCAGCTCATTTATGACCGCAGCACAATTGAAGAAATTTACCGCACTGGCCGCGGCGGCGTGCGTATTCGTTCACGCTATACCTATGATAAAAGCGCTAACTGCATTGATATTACGCAAATTCCGCCCACGACCACGGTGGAGGCCATCGTGGAAAAGGTTGTTGACCTCGTCAAACAGGGCAAAATGAAGGATATTTCCGACATCCGTGATGAAACGGGTTTGAGCGGATTAAAGGTAACCATTGACCTGAAGCGTGGGGTTGAGCCGGATAAGCTTATGCAGCGCCTGTTTAAGCTTACTCCGCTCGAGGACAGCTTTTCCTGTAACTTTAACGTGCTTATTTCAGGCATACCGCGTGTTATGGGCGTGGGTGAGCTCCTCAATGAATGGACGGCGTTCCGAATCGAGTGTGTCCGTCGCCGCACATTCTATGATTTAACAAAAAAGAAAGAAAAATTGCATCTGTTAAAAGGTCTTCAAGCAATTTTACTTGATATTGATAAGGCGATTGCCATTGTACGCCGTACGGACGAGGAAACCGAGGTTGTGCCAAACTTGATGATTGGTTTTGGTATTGATGAAATTCAGGCCGACTATGTTGCGGAGATAAAGCTGCGCCACTTAAACCGCGAGTACATTTTAAAGCGTACCGAGGAAACAGACCAGCTGGAAAAAGATATTGCCGAGCTGCAATCCATTTTGGACAGCAAATCAAAAGTAAAGAGCATCATCATATCGGAATTGAATGATGTTTCAAAAAAATACGGCCAACCGCGCCGTACGTTGATGATTTATCGGAATGAAATTGAAGAGTATTCTGAGCAAGAGGACGTGCCGGATTATCCGGTTAATCTGTTCTTTACAAAGGAAGGCTACTTTAAAAAAATCACGCCGTTGTCGCTTCGTATGAGCGGTGAACAAAAGCTCAAGGAAGAGGATGAGGTTACCCAGCATATTGAGGACAGCAATTCAACTGATTTGCTATTTTTCACCAACAAATGTCAAGTGTATAAAGCCAAAGCGAGCGATTTCAGCGATACGAAGGCGAGCGTATTAGGTGATTATATCCCTGCTAGGCTCGGCATGGACGAGGGAGAAAACGCGCTTTATATGGCCGTTACCAAAGAGTACAACGGTTATATGCTGTTTTTCTTTGAAAATGGAAAGGCTGCCAAGGTGGACATGTCCGCATATGCGACCAAAACAAATCGTCGCAAGCTTTTGAGCGCTTACTGCGACAAATCGCCGGTGGTCACGATTGAGTATGTAACTGAGGACTGCGAGTTCCTGCTGACTACACTGCAGGGACGTATGCTCCTAATGCATACCGGCGCGGTACTGAGCAAAACAACGCGCAGCACACAGGGTGTGGTTGTCATGACGTTCCGAAAGGGCAGCCGCATATTAAAAGTTGAGCGGTACAATGAGGACATGCTTAGCAACCCCAACCGCTACCGCAAAAATATTCCTTCGGCTGGTTCCTTACCTACGGCAGAGGAAACAGTGGGGGAACAGCTGAAATTATAAAAAACGCCGCTGAAGAGCCAATAGCAGTTCAGCGGCGGGTCCCGTCAAAGCGGCAAACGCCTACGCCTTGATTAGTCCGTACTTAGATTACCCGTTTAAATTTTTTATATGCATAAAAATTAGAGATAAGCATAAAATATGCTTGCAATAGTGTACTCTTTGTGATACTATAATCTAAGTTATTATGCAGTGTATTTTCGGAGGTGCGCTATGTCAGCTATTGAAATCATTTTTGGTATTGTATTATTAATATTTTCAGTTGCCATAACCGTTATCGTTCTTCTTCAGGAAGGACATCAGCAGGAACTCGGGGCAATCACAGGCGGTGCTGATACTTTTCTTTCAAAGAATAAGGCCCGTTCAGTCGATTCGTTTCTTGCCAGATGGACTAAGGTTATTGCAATCGGCTTTTTTGTACTTGTAATCGGGATTAACGCGTACATGTACTTTGGAAAGTAATTGTTAACGATGAAAGCCCCGCTTAACGAAGCGGGGCTTTTCTTATCTTTCAGTTTAGTTGCACTCTCCTGTGGGAGATAAAACCACGTTATATTCGATATGATGGAGGAAAAATGTTAGAAGAAATAAAAAGCAAAATTTTAAAGCATATGCAGCATTCACCGCAAAGTATCACGTCCCGCGGCCTGATTAAAAAACTGAACATTAAGGACTCAAAGGATTTTTACAGGGCGCTGAATCAACTTAAGCAGGAGGGACATGTATCCGTCGATAAAAAGCACCGTATTCGTTTAGTAGAAAAGAAAGAAACGGTGAAAGCAAGGATTGTGTCTCTATCCAAAGGATTTGCGTTTGCGCGCCCGGCCGATGGCGGTGAGGATATGTTTATTCACGCCGACAATCTGAAAAGTGCGTTTATCGGTGATACAGTTGAGTTAAGCCATGTAAAACAAAGCCCCAAGGGATTGAGCGCTGATGTCGACGCAATTTCAGAAAAGAGCAGCCGTACCATTACCGGTACGCTTAGCCGCGGCGCTGGTCTGTGTGAGTTAATTCCGGATGATGCCATACGCTACCATATCCCGGTTGAAAAAGGGGCCATGATGAACGCTAAAGACGGAGATAAGGTACAGGCGGAAATCCACCGTACACTCCACACTTCCATGCTTTCCGCACGCATTGTCAAGGTTTACGGTAAATCAAGCAGTGCAAAAATTTGCTCCGATGCGATAATTGACCAAAATGGAATTAGAACCAAATTTTCCGATGAGGTACTTGCTGAGGCAAAGCGAATTTCCACCCAAACGATTACCGAGCAGGATTTAAAGGGGAGACTTGACCTGCGCGACACGAGCATTTGTACCATCGACGGCGCGGATGCAAAGGATTTGGATGATGCCATTTCTGTCAGCAAGACGAAAGCCGGGTTTAAGCTTGGCGTTCATATTGCCGATGTAAGCCATTACGTCACGCAGGGCAGTGCAATCGATGCAGAGGCATTAGAGCGTGGCACATCCGTTTATTTTGCAGACAGAGTAATTCCGATGTTACCCAAGGAGATTTCTAACGGTGTTTGTTCGCTGAATGCGGGGGAGGATAAACTAACCTTTTCGGCAATTATCGAGCTGGACAAGCAGGGCCAAATCCTGTCCTATAAATTCAAAAAAAGCGTAATTCATTCAAAAGTGCGCGGCGTGTACTCCGAGGTAAACCAACTTTTTGAAAAAACTGCCGATGCGGAGTTAAAAAAGAAGTATTCTCCGGTGATTCGTTCACTGAATGCAGCAAGAGAGCTCGCTAACATTTTAAAAGCGCGCTCCATTCAAAACGGCACGGTGGATTTAGACAGCACCGAATCAAAGTTTACGCTTAACGATAAGGGTGTTTGCGTTAATGTTGAACCGCGTCACAGCGGTCTTTCCGAACAGATGATTGAACAGCTCATGATTACCGCCAACCAAGCGGCTGCAAAACTTGCAAAAGAGAGCGGGATTCCGTTTGTGTACCGCGTGCATGAGCAGCCGAACCCGGAACGAGTGGCGAATCTGGTTCAGCTTGTCGGTGCGCTTGGACTCAATCCTCGTAAATTAAAACACGAGGGAGACATCTCTACGGCTGATTTTGCCGACATCATGAAGCAGGCAAACGGTACGCCTGCGCAAAAGGTAATTTCCCATCAGCTGTTAAGAACCATGGCAAAAGCCCGGTATGACACAAGCCCAATCGGCCACTTTGGCCTTGCACTTGCGGATTACTGCCATTTTACCTCCCCAATCAGACGTTATCCGGATACGGCTATTCACCGCATTCTTTCTGCTATGCTTGAAACTAAGAGCAAAGAGGAGCTCAACAGCCGCTATCTTGCGTTTGCAAACGCAGCTGCATCTAATTCCTCCATTGCTGAGATTCGCGCCATGCAGGCCGAACGCAGCGCCGAAGACTGCTATATGGCAGAATATATGGCGCAGCACATTGGCGATTGCTATTCCGGCGTAATCAGCGGTGTTACACAGCGGGGCGTATTTGTTGAACTTGAAAATTCCGTGGAGGGCTTTGTGCCCGTAATCAGTTTCGAGGGTGCGAATTACCGCTTCGATGGTATGATTACCCAAGTTGATGAAAACACCGGCAACAAGCTTACTATCGGTCAGTCGCTCAATATCAAAGTAGTCGCGGCAGATATAGCGAGCGGCAGAATCGACTTTATTCCAAATTTATAAGGCGGAGCAGGAGAGCCTCGGCTGGCTTTCCTGCAAAAATCCTTTGTATTTGAGCGAAATCTTCAGGGATTGGTATATTTTTTGGTATAAATGACCATCATACTAACATAATAATAAACCGAAAGGCGGAGCTGTTAGTATGGAATCTGTTTTAAAGCTGATGCAGCGCACGAACTGCGCGGTTGTTAAAGAAAATGAAGATACAAAAAGGCTTGTTGATGAAATCAAAGAAGTTTGCCGTCTTATTGCATGCAACGACTGTTGGTTCGAATTAGAATGTGATGAAAATCTAATCGATGCTTGTATTTATCAGCGCGAAGAATTGAATTCCCGTTACAGATATCTGCTGAAATCGGCAAGACAGCAGGGGATTAGCTGCACTCCTTTCAAATGCAAAGGAACGGGGGGATGATTTTGCCGAACCTGATTCTTGTGCTTTCTGCGTGCGCAGTGTTTGCACTTTTGGTGATTATCCAGGTGATTGTAAAGGCGCCCAAACCCGTGCAGCGTGCAGCAGGCGGTGTCATTGTGGGACTATGCGCGCTTGCGGTGGTTAATCTAACCGGATTTTTTACCGGAGTGAGCCTGCCGCTCAGTCCGTTAACAATCGGAATTTCCGGTGCGGCCGGTATTCCGGGCGTAACGATGTTGCTGCTCCTGAATCTAATCGTCAAATAAGCACAAATAAAAGGCTCAAGGACGTTTGCCCTTGAGCCTTTTATTTGTGCTGTTAGAATTGCTTTGTTCTGGATTAATTTGATTTTTTTATAATACGAGAAAATTTTGTGTCCTTACATAGGAATACCTAACGAGCTACGCAAGAAGCCGTTATTTGGCCGAAGATCCATTTTGTTTTAAAATTGCGGAGGCCATGTCATTGTTACCTGTGACAAGAGCGAGAAGCATACGGTAAACATCCTCAGGGGCGTGGTGAAAGTTGCGTTTTACCATGTTTGCCTGATAAAGGTCCGGTACATACAGCGTAAAGTTCATTAAGTCCATATCTCCGCCGGAAATATGGCATACCACATTGTATCCACGCGCTGATTTTATTATTTCAACTTTATTTTCACTTTCACGCCTTGCTCTTGCCAGCAGATTAATTGCGGCGGCAACAGCTTTGTCGCGTACCACTGGGGGAAGCGCCGTGTCAAGCTGCTTTGCAATCATTCGTGCTGTATTACTTGCAGCACAAAGTTCATTCCTTTCGCCGCTGGTAACCACATTGCCGTTTTCTATCAACTCCGAGAGCGCATCAGTTACTTCAAAATAATTTGCCAGCCCATTGTCCTGAATAATGCTTAAAATATCGCTTTTAGAAAGCGGCGCGTCAACGCTTGCCAATAGATAGCAGATTAATATGCGTATTTCGTTTTTATTCCTGAGTCCGCCCGGCTCTACTCCTCCGGTAAAAGCGTCAAAATCCATAACAAGCACCTCCTGCAGAAAAAATCCGCTTTTTACAAAAAAGCCAAAGCAACATCTCCTCATTTGCCGGAGCATTCGCTTTGACTTAAATCATACAGGAATCAATATTATAATTTTAACACATCAAAGAATTTCTTTCAATGCTAATATGTGAATCTATGTTATTTTTCAAGTGTGGTCTCTTTTATGTGGCTTAAAATTTTTTCCTGCTGTTCAGCAGTACAAGCACGAAAAGCGCCTACAAGTATCTTCTCATTGCTGGAAAGCTCATAAATATGGCTTGTATTCTTTTTGCTATGCATAAAATTCGCCGTTACACCGCTGTCTGCTACCGTTTCCGGCGTACCTTCATCAGCAAGCAAATCATTAATCGGAATGTTGAAAACCTTTGCAAGTATTATCAGCATAGAAACATCAGGAGTTGTCTTACCTATTTCATAGTAAGAGTAGGTTGAACGGTCAATATTCAGTATTTTAGCAATCTGAACTTGAGTGTAACCGCTTTTGATACGCAACTCGCGCAGCCGCTCATTAATACGAATTTTTTCCATAATAAGCCAACCCCCTTTTTAGAAAGTATACAAAATTTGATTTATCACTCAAGATTATATAATTTTATTAGTATACCACGGCAGATAGGTGACGATTGTTCACTCGAAATAAAATCAACTACTAATATTTTATCAAATAAGCCCTTGACGTAGGCTCGATGATTTTGTATAATAAGTTGGTTAGCTAAGTCCATGCTACTGTGGCTCAATGGTAGAGCAGCTCATTCGTAATGAGCAGGTTGTCAGTTCGATTCTGACCAGTAGCTCCAAAATCT
This sequence comes from uncultured Caproiciproducens sp., assembly GCA_964517505.1. Taxonomy (GTDB): domain Bacteria; phylum Bacillota; class Clostridia; order Oscillospirales; family Acutalibacteraceae; genus Caproiciproducens. Next base: position 26,071 of record CAZFED010000002.1, read on the forward strand.
CTCGTTAGTAATAGCGGGAGATTTTTTATATACTTTTGTTTCTAATGGTTGGTTTAACGAGAAAGAGTTATTGTTGTATTAAAAATCCCCTTGCATACATGCTTCTTTCGCATGAACGCAAGGGGATTTTGTTGATGATGGGGAGGAATAACCTGTTAGCTAATGAAACAAATTAATATTTGTCGCCAATAGAATACGGTTCTTGTTTTCTTTCTTCTGTTAACTTCGGTTTGCTATTAACATATTGATTTGTTTGGTTCCTTAGTTTGAATTTGCCTACCAATATTTTTAGCGATTGGGCTTGCCCGGAGAGCTCTTCACTTGCCGCAGCACTTTCTTCAGCTGTTGCGGAGTTGGTTTGAACTACGCTGGATATTTGCTCAACACCCAGTGTTACCTGGCCGATAGAGTCTGCTTGCTGATTAGTAGCTTGTGAAATTTGTTCCAATGCAACGGTGACAGACATCGCACTCTCAACGACTCGGTTGAGAGATTTTGCAGTTTCACCTACGATTTTTGTTCCACTCTCTACTTGGATCATGGAGTTTTCAATCAAAGCAGTTGTATCTTTTGCGGCTTCTGCACTTTTACTGGCCAGATTTCTGACTTCGTCTGCAACAACAGCGAAGCCCTTTCCTGCCGCACCTGCTCTTGCTGCTTCAACAGCTGCATTTAATGCGAGTATATTTGTCTGGAAGGCAATATCCTCAATCGTTTTAATAATTTTCCCGATTTTACTGGATGAATCGTTGATTTGAGACATGGCAACAATCATTTCATTCATATGCTGGTTACTTACTTCAATTTCAGAATTGGCATTGCCAGCATTTGTGTTAGCTTGGGATGCATGTGTAGCATTATCTTTCACTTGTGTGGATATTTCAGTAATTGATGCAGATAGCTGTTGAATCGTGCTTGCTTGTTCGGTTGCACCCTGTGCCAGCGCTTGAGCACCATCGGATACTTGCTCAGAGCCTACGGAAACTTGTTCTGATGCTTGATTGATCTGGGTAAGTGTATCATTTAATGAATATGAAATACCAATAATTGAGTCTTTAAGCTCGATGAAATCTCCTTTAAATTCCACATTCATTGCAATATTCAAGTCACCATCAGCCATTTGGGCAAGTGCTTTTTTAATGTCAGATATGTATGCTTTGAGAGATGAAATGGTTTCAGAGAAAGCGGTACTCAGCTGGCCTATTTCATTCTCGGAGCCGCCGCTGATCTGCACACTTAAATCACCATCAGCCATTTTTTGAGCAGCTTCTGCCATTTCTTTTACAGGCTTGCTGATGTCGCGTGAAATCTTGATGGCAATACCAAGAGAGATAAATAAGGAAATTAGAATTACCACGATAATAGCTATATTTGATACTGATGTTTGTGAGGAAAGGTTTGTGGATAATTGATTGCCAGTTGTTGATTTTAAATCTATCAGCGCATCGATGTTGGCCTGTACTTTATCTGCCATCGGGCTGCCCTCGGATTTTAAAAGCGTAAATGCCTCAGTGTTTTTGTTTTGCTTTGCAAGTGCTATCACTTTGTTTTCAACTTCAATATACTTTGAAAAATCGTCTTTGATGCTGTTATAGTAACTGATTTCTTTTTCATTGACCATAGTTTTTTGCATAGCGGCTAAATACTGATTAATATTCGTGTTTTCCTTATCAAGTTTATCAGAAGTCTTCTGCATGTTCTGCTCATCGGTATATAGGATAAAATCTTTTAGGGTTGAGCGGCTGCTGCTGAATTCTGCATTAAAACGGCCGACATCGCCCTGGGAAAAACCATAGTTAGTTAAAGCGCTGCTATAATTTGAATCAATGCTGTTCATTATGCAAACACCAACTATACCTCCAATACTGGAGATTAGCGTTACCATAAGAAAGGCGAGGACCAACAATTTACCGATTTTCATATTTTTTATCATTATTATATTCCCCCTGAATTATTATCATTAACTATGTCTGAGATTTCTTCGTTGTTCAATATTTTCTCTGAGTCCAGAAGTAAAACCACTTTATTGCCAAGTTTTGCGATACCGGTAAGATAGTCATCAGTATTTTTAGTTGACACCTTTGGTGGATTTGAAATGTTTTCAGCTTCAATTTTTGCAACTTCATCCACTGAGTCAACAATAAATCCAATTAAATTATCTTGTATATTCGTAACGATAATGCAGGTTTTCTCATTATAGGGAATTTCCTGCCTGTGGAATCGAAGCCGTACATCAATAACGGGGATGATGCTGCCTCGAATATCAATAATCCCTTTTGCATATACTGGAAAGTCAGGGACTTTCGTGATTTTTTGAACACTCACAATCTGTACTACGTTGGAAATGGGAATGCCAAAAAGTTGGTTGTCTGTCCAAAAGGTAAGATATTTGCCGTTTATTTCATCAATATTGCTTGCCTGATTTTGATGATCAATACTGAGCGGCATAGAATCGCTATTGTCATTTTGTTGTATGTCTTTCATTTCAACACCTCTTATCCTTCTTATTTAGTTACGAGCCAAAATATTTAAAGAGGAACGCCCAATGGATACCCTTCGAAACAGGAATAAAACAAGATTTACAAACAATATATCGGAGAACCTATTAATAACATTAGAGGGAATATCTTACAATTCCAGCGCTGATAAAAATACTGATCTGTTAGCTGAAAGAATATACCAGTGTATCATAGGGATTTTGGGAGGGTCTATATGGAAATAATCCTGCATATGCCACAGGATGCGGAAGCTTGTCAAAAGTTATTCCAAAAAGTCGCGGAAGTACATGCCAACGGAATTAAAGCCTACATAGATAAGCTGCCCTATCCCAAGGAGCAAAAACAGCAAATAATATTGCAGCTTATCAACGAGTTGAAGTGATTAAGTATTGGCTTGAGTCCGGCTATTAACTCAAAATCCCCGCAATCGGTTTATCCGGATGCGGGGATTTAATGCTTTTGATATTGTTGGAATTCGGTTTGCATTTTAGCGCATACTTTCTCTACCACATAATAGTAATTTATGGTATTATTTTGCAATAAAGAATGTGGTGGGTATAAATACAAAATTGATTTAAAATCGAAGAAATGTACAAACTAAAACAGAATGGGAAGTGAATTAATGATGACCTCTTTTAATGAATTGTACAATAGGCTGGTAAAGGCCTCGGTAGAAAATAAAAGGCCGCAGGAGCTTGAAAAAATTAGAGAACAGGAGTTTGACCCCCACCATCTTGACTGCCTTTTAAATCCGGATAAGTATGCGCCGGTATGGCGCATCGGTGAGTGCGTATGCTCTGACACCCCACAGGCTGCGTGTGAGGGAAGATGTATTTTTGATGCACTTTACAGGGATGAAAAGGGTAATGTTCAAATTAAAAAGGATTTGTGCGTTGGCTGTTCCGCGTGTATTGAAAGCTGCAGCGCAAAAAAGTTGACCGCCAGCCACGACATATTGCCCGCCCTCGCTGCGGTTCAGTCGGCTGAAGCCCCGGTTTACGCTATGATTGCACCGGCGTTTATTAGCCAGTTCAGTGCGGAGGTTACCCCCGGAAAGCTCCGTACCGCCTTTAAAAAGCTTGGATTCGCCGGTATGGTGGAGGTTGCGCTTTTCGCGGATATCCTTACCCTTAAGGAAGCGCTTGAGTTTAATAAAAACATTGTCAAAGAAAGCGATTTTCAGCTTACAAGCTGCTGCTGCCCCATGTGGATTGCAATGATTCGCAAGGTGTATCACGAGCTGATGCCCCATGTTCCGGGGGCGGTTTCGCCTATGGTCGCCTGCGGCCGTGCAATTAAGCAGCTTCATCCGGAGGCGATGACCGTATTTGTCGGACCGTGCATTGCAAAAAAGGCCGAAGCGCGTGAACCGGATATTTCCGCTTCCACGGATTTTGTGCTGACTTTTCAGGAAGTACAAGATGTTTTCGAGTTCGCTAAAATTAATCTTGCCGAATTACCGGAAGACGAACGTGACCATTCTTCTTGCGCCGGCAGAATTTACGCCAGAACAGGCGGAGTCAGCGAGGCTGTTCAAAGTACATCGAAACGGCTTAGTCCTGACCGGAAAATCACCGTCCGCGCTCGTCAGGCCGACGGTGTTCCAGCCTGTAAAGCGATGATTAATGACTTGATAGAGGGCAAAATTGATGCTAACTTTCTGGAGGGCATGGGCTGTGTAGGTGGCTGTGTAGGTGGGCCCAAAGCTTTGATTCCCCGTGATGAGGGGCGCAAAAATGTTGATAAATATGGGGAAGAAGCAATTTATCCCACACCGATTGACAACCCGTATGTGATTGAGCTTTTACACCGCCTTGGTTTTGACACGGTCGAAAGCCTAATCGAGAACAGTGATATTTTTACCCGTAAGTTCTAACAAGCAGTTATTTATCACTATGAAAGCCCCTATATATATGATATAATATTGAATATTTATATGTGGAGGCTTTTTAATGGGCTACAAAGAGGAATTTGAAGAAATATACAAGTCTAAAATCACACGTGCAGGCAGCACAGAGCTAATTGAGTGGCTAAAAACGACCGATTTTTTCACTGCGCCAGCCAGCACAAAGTTTCATTGCGCCTGCCTCGGGGGCTTGGTACAACACAGCGTAAGTGTCTATCACGTGATGACGGAAAGGCATTTTAATCCCGATACAGACAGCGAGGAAAGCTTTGCCATCTGCGGCCTTTTGCATGATGTCTGCAAGGCACAGTTTTACAAGGAAAGTACCCGCAATGTGAAAAACGAGGAAACCGGCGCGTGGGAGAAACGCCCGTATTACTCCATAGAGGATAGCTATCCCTACGGACATGGTGAGAAATCCGTATATTTGATTGAGCGTTTTATGCGTCTGAAAACCAGTGAGGCTATTGCCATTCGCTGGCACATGGGCGGCTTTGATGAATCCGTTAAAGGCGGCAGTTTTTCCATTGGTCAAGCTTGGCAAAAATATCCTATTGCCGTCAAATTGCATCTTGCCGACCTAGAGAGCACCTACCTCTGTGAAAAGGGAACGTCCGCTGCACACGGAAAATAATTGAATATAACTTTATTGAAGCGCCAGGAGGAAACCCTCCTGGCGCTTCTTTGTATACCAAAATTTTAACAATTTTTTAAAAATCTATTGACAAATTAAATATCTGATGTATTATTGTATTAGGTTGTTAGTACAATAATACAGAATGCAAGTGGAGGAACATGATTTGATTGAGACAATTATTAAAACACGAAATATAACAAAAAAATATGGCAGCTTTTTCGCTGTGGATACCATGGACATTGAGGTCAAGCCGGGCGAGATTTACGGGCTTGTCGGTAAAAATGGCGCAGGCAAGACAACACTGCTGAAAATGATTAGTGGTCTTACGATACCAACTTCCGGCGAGCTGGAGCTTTTTAATCAGACATCAAAAAATGGGCTTGACAAGGTGCGTATGCGCACGGGCAGCATTATTGAGACGCCGGGCTTTTTACCGTACCTTTCTGCTGAAAAAAATCTGGAATATTACCGGATTCAAAGGGGAATTGCCGATAAAGGCTGCGTAAAAGAGTCATTGAAATTTGTCGGTCTTTCCGATACAGGGAAAAAGAAATTTAAGAATTTTTCACTGGGAATGAAACAGCGTCTTGGCCTTGCTCTGGCAATTATGGGCAGCCCGGATTTACTGATTTTGGACGAGCCGATAAACGGCCTTGACCCCATGGGTATGGCAGAATTTCGGGAAATGATATTAAAGCTAAATCATGAAAAAAACACTACAATTCTGATTTCAAGCCATATTTTGGGTGAATTATCACAAATTGCTACTTCGTATGGCTTTATTAATAATGGTAGGCTGATTGAACACGTTTCCGCTGCGGATTTGGAGAATAAATGTAAACGTTGCCTCAAAATCAAAGTGAGTGATACAAGCAAAGCTGCTGCCATATTAAAAAAAGAGCTTTCTTGCAATGATTTTCAAGTTTTGGATAGCAATGAGATACAGCTTGAAGAATTTATGGATACCCCTGAAATTTTGGTGCAGACCCTTGTGAAAAATGATGTTATGGTTTCCAATGTAAATCAGTCCGGCTTGAATCTTGAAGAATATTTCATTGAACTGGTGGGGGGAATGCATAATGCTTAAACTAATAAAAGCAGATTTATATAAATCATTTCATAGGATGTATCTTTATGTGTTTATGGGCGTGATGGCCGCTCTTACTGTTTTATACAATGTAATACTTGCTTCTGCAGGTGCGCACCGAGAGGATTCTTTTGGAAGCGTGTTAACTCTTTTGATGATTCCGCTGTTTCTGGTAGTGATGTTTGCTGATATTGTAACCGCTGAGGAAAATAAAGAGCATACATTAAAAAATACGATTTCATTCGGGACCTCGCGTAGCAAACTCTATATCGCAAAGAACATTTCAGCCATTATCATCGCGACAGTTGTCGCTGCAGTAACATTGGGCGCTTTTTTTATAAGCGGATTTTTATTGCTTAAGCCTGGAAAAGATTACACCCCTGCATTTCTGTCGGATTTTGCACTGAGAATTGCAATTGCACTTCTGCTGTATGTTGCCGGAATTGCGCTGGGTACGCTGCTGGCGACTGTCATTAAGCGGAATGCACTTTTTGCATTTGCTTATCCGGGACTATTGGTGATACCGGTTCTTATATTTAAGTTATTAACCCTGGTTAGTCCAGTTTTTGCTTATGCAAAATATGCAATGCTTCTGACGCAAACCACCATTCTCGCACAAGCCACCCCTGCTCAAATGCTGACCACAGTGTGGATTGCTCTCGCACATATCGCTGTATTTGAAATTCTCGGACTTATTCTTTTTAAGCGACAGGAAATAAACTCATAGGGATTAGTTATCGTATAATTAATTCATATTTATGAAATCTTTCTTAAAAAACTATTGACAATTAAAATATATGATGTATTATTGTATTAAGTTATTAGTACAACAACATAACGGAGGTGAAGTTATGGCATGGAGTTTAAAATCCGATAGGCCGATTTACTCACAGTTAATTGAACAGATTGAATTAATGATTGTATCGGGAATATATCCTGCCGGCTCAAGGCTGCCATCGGTTCGGGATATGGCCGCAGAAGCTTCGGTTAACCCAAACACAATGCAGCGTGCACTTTCACAGCTTGAAAACGACGGTTTACTCTTTTCACAGCGCACAAGCGGCAGATTTGTTACAGAGGATGTGGAGAAAATTATGAATACAAAAAACAGCTTGGCAATGGGGTTAATCAAAGAGTTTATTGGAAGTATGGGGAATTTAGGTTACGACAGGCAGCAGACAATTTCTCTTATCGAGAGTACAGCAGAGGAGGAAAAATAATGGAGAACATTTTGGAATGCCAGAATCTGGTGAAATTTTTCCCGGGTTGCTTGGCACTGAACTCAGTCAATTTGACAGTGCCGAAGGGGAAAATCGTCGGATTGCTCGGCCCCAACGGCAGCGGCAAAAGTACCATGATAAAATTAGCCAACGGGCTTATCACACCCTCCAGCGGCAAAATCTTAATCAACGGTATGGAACCGGGCATTGAAACCAAAAGGCTTGTTTCTTATTTGCCGGAACGCACCTATTTGAATGACTGGATGACCGTTAACAATATGATTGAGTTTTTCTGCGATTTCTACGACAACTTTAATAAACAAAAGGCGTACGATATGCTGAAAAGACTGGGTGTTGACCCGTCTCTAAGGCTCAAAACAATGAGCAAGGGTACCAAGGAAAAGGTACAGCTGATTTTGGTGATGAGCCGTGAAGCCGAGCTTTATCTTTTGGATGAACCGATTGGTGGTGTTGATCCTGCGGCAAGGGATTACATTCTCGACACAATCATTGGCAACTACAACGAAAACGCTTCCATCATTATCTCAACCCACCTTATTTCAGATGTTGAAAAAATACTCGATGAAGTTATTTTTATCAATAAGGGCAACATTGCGCTGGTCTCCACGGTCGACGATATCCGCGAGAATGAGAATAAGAGTGTTGACGCGCTGTTCAGGGAGGTATTCAAATGCTAAAAAAACTTTTAAAATATGAAATTAAGGCAACCGCTAGAATTTTCCTGCCAATGTACGCGCTTCTAATTGTTTTTGCGCTGATTAATAAATTCTTTATGGCAGTTAACTCAGATTATTTGCGAATTCCGATGATTATTTCTATGACAGTATTTGTCGTAATCATTGTCGGAATCTGTGTGATGACGCTGGTTGTAACCATACAGAGGTTCAACAAGAATCTGCTTTCGGACGAGGGTTATCTTTCCTTTACCCTGCCGGTAAAGGTACACAGCCATATTGACTGCAAGATGATTGTAACTCTTATGTGGACAGTTCTGAGCGTTATTGTGTCGCTTATTTCCATTTTTGTCATGGCAATTAACGAGCGTACTATTGCAGATTTTAAAAGATTTATGGATGAGTTTATTCCTGCGTTTAACAGCCTTGGCTCAACCGGATATGTCTTTCTGCTTGAAGCACTCCTGCTTGTCATTATCGGTACGCTCGGTGCTACAGCTTCCATTTATGCCGCTATTACAATCGGTAATATGTGTTCAAAACATAAGCTTTTAGCCGGTGTCGGTGCATATCTTGGCTTTGGAGTCATTGAGCAGATTGTCACATCTATTATTATTACTTCCTTTGGAGGCAGTGTTGCTCACTATTTCGAATCTCTTAACTTTGTTGCACCCCCTGAGCAAATTCATGCGGCACAGCTTGTGATGCTTGGCCTGATAATCTACACCTTTATTTTCGGTGCAGCGTATTATTTCCTTACCAATTGGATGCTCAAAAAGAAATTGAATTTAGAATAAGCTTAACGCAAATACAGCTTTTAGGCGCGTCTAACGACGCGCCATTTTTGTAAATAGATGTAAATTATGTAAGTTTTATTGAAAAAGTATCCTGAAAATCTTATAATATAATTAGTGAATCAGCGGAAAATCAAAAGTTATATAGAAAAGCATTTTATTATTAAGCGATTTTGGATTTAGATAATTAATTAAATCAGCCCTTGTGATGGATTAAAAAAAATGTTATAATCGGTTTATGTTAAATAATTAACAACGTATTCTGCTTACCAATTAAATAAGAGGGGGATGACATCTTTGGAAATAACAGTTTGTATTGGTAGTTCCTGCCACTTAAAGGGTTCACGCGACGTCATCAAAATTCTGGAGCGATTAATTTCATTGAATCACCTCGACGACAAAATCACACTCAAAGGTTCGTTCTGTATGGGTGAATGTTCCAAAAACGGAGTGTGTATCTGTATTGATGATGAGCGTTTTAATGTTACCCCTTTGGAAGTTGAGTCGTTTTTTAACTATGAAATTTTGAAAAGATTAAACTAATAATAAGCGGAAATGAGTGAAATCAAATGGGGATTATCGGTTTAAAAGCGGCAAACTGCAAAAATTGTTATAAATGCGTGAAGGTTTGCCCAGTTAAGTCCATTAAAGTTGAAAATGCGCAGGCTCAAATTATAGATAGGGACTGTGTTCTGTGCGGCACTTGCCTTGAGCAATGTCCGCAAAATGCGAAAACGCTCAGCAGCGATGTTGCAATCGTGAAGGAGCTTATTAAGAGTGGTGAAAAGGTTATTCTTTCCGTCGCTCCATCCTATTATGGCTCTTTTGATTTTGATAATGTTAAAAAGTTTGCCGGTGCTGTAAAGGCTCTCGGTTTTTACGGTGTAGCGGAAACCAGTATGGGAGCTGCCTATGTAACAGCAGAGTACCACAAGCTGATGCTGGAAAATAAGATGAAGAACATTATTACTACTTGCTGCCCGTCGGCAAATAGGCTGATTGAACTATATTATCCGTCCCTTATTGACCAGATGGCACCCGTGGTGTCGCCGATGATTGCTCATGCCCGCCTGTTAAAGCAGAGCTTTGGTCATGGCGTGCGTGTTATCTTCGTCGGCCCGTGTATCGCAAAGATTGATGAGGCAGCTGATATCCGCCATAATAATGAGGTTGATGCTGTTCTTACCTTCGATGATTTGGCTAAATGGTTTGAGCAGGAGAACATTGTGATAAACGAGGCTCAGCCTGCTTCATTCCTCAATTCCAGCTCCAAGATACTCAGAATGTACCCCGTTGCTGAAGGCATCATCGCGTCCCTGCGTTCTTTTGGCGACACAGGCGGCTGGAAAATGCTCAGCGTCAGCGGCTCCGCCGAGTGCATCGACCTGTGCAAGGCAATGGAACGCGGCGAACTGGATCATTGCTTTATTGAAATTAATATGTGCAAGGATAGCTGCATCAATGGTCCGATTTCTATCAAAGACTCCGCTTCACGCTTTTCCACGTCAGTAAAAATTAAGCAGTACGCTAATGAAGACAGCGAGGAATACCCCCGCTTGCCGGAGCAGATTCCCATGGAAATGCAGTTTGTTGACCGTTCTGCCAAGGAGGATATTCCTGACGAAGCGACGATTCATTCAATTCTTTTAAAAATTGGCAAGGAATCGCCGGAGGACGAGCTTAACTGCGGTTCGTGCGGCTATCCTACCTGTCGTGATAAGGCAATCGCCGTTTACCAGGGCAAAGCCGAACTTACCATGTGTATGCCGTACATGAAGGAGCGTGCCGAATCGCTTTCCAATTGTGTGTTGACTGAAACGCCCAACATAACGATTATCGTAGACAAAGATTTGAATATTATTGAGTTTAACGCAGCCGCTGAAAATGCCTTTAAGGTTACGCGCCGTGAAGCTTTGCAAAAATGTATTTTTGAGATTATAGATTGCTCGGATTTTCAGTTTGTGTTTGACACCAAGCAATCTATTCCTGACAAAAAGGTACACTTTAAGGAGTACGGCATTACAACGATGCAGACCATTGTTTATATTGCTAAGGAAAACATTGCAATGGGTATTTTTAAGGATATCACTCAGGAGGAAGCCAACCTTGAAAATATGTACAAGCTCAGAAGCGAAACTATGGAGATGGCACAAAAGGTAATTGACAAACAAATGATTGCAGCGCAGCAAATTGCAAGTTTGTTGGGCGAAACCACTGCTGAAACAAAAGTTACACTTACAAAGCTCAAAAATATGATTGTGTTTGACGGTGATGAACAATGAAAATGCATGTTGATGCCGCTTACCGAAGTCTAAACAAATACGGTGAGGAACTATGCGGCGATAAAATACTGATTTCACGCACGAAAGATGCCACCATCGCTGTTTTAGCAGACGGTCTCGGCAGCGGAGTGAAAGCCAATATTCTTTCTACTTTAACCAGCAGTATTCTTTCCACAATGCTTGACGAGGGCGCAACCGTAGTCGAAGCGGTCGAAACAATTACAAAAACGCTGCCGGTCTGTAATGTGCGCAAATTGGCTTACTCCACTTTTAGCATTATTAAGATATTTGATAATGGTGACGTTTCCCTTGTGGAATTTGATAACCCTCCCTGTATTTTTGTACGTAACGGCAAGGTTATTGATTTGGAGGATTGCTCTGAAATAAAAGAGTGCGCCGACAAAACTGTTGTCGAGAGCCACTTTACGGTTCAGCCCGGCGACGTACTTGCGCTCGTCAGCGACGGCATTGTTTACGCAGGAGTGGGACAGGCACTCAACTTTGGCTGGAATTGGGACAATGTTTCCGCCTGGCTTGCAAAGACCACGCTGAAAGAAACGTCCGCTCCACGGCTTGCGGTGTCATTGTCACAGGCGGTTAATGAGCTTTACCTTGGCAGGCCCGGCGACGATTCAACGGATTTAATCCTAAAGATTACGCCGCGTTGTGTGGTTAATATGCTTTCAGGCCCTCCTGTTCACAAAGAGGATGACAACCGCATGATTCATGACTTTATGACCTCTCAGGGCAAACGGATTGTCTGCGGCGGCACGAGCGCAAATATTGTCGCAAGGGTGCTGAACCGCAAGATCGAAACTTCAACCAGATACACAGATCCGGATATTCCGCCGACCGGTAAGATTGACGGACTCGACCTTGTCACCGAGGGTGTTTTAACTCTGAGCAAAACAGTCGAAATTCTCAAGGATTATCTTTCCCATGAAGCGGACTCCTATTACTTTCGCGAACTGGATGAGCCAAACGGTGCGGCTATGATTGCCAAAATACTTTTGGAGGACTGCACCGATTTAAAAGTTTTCATCGGAAAGGCCATTAATCCCGCACATCAGAACCCAGGGCTTCCGGGAGATCTCAGCATTAAAATAAAGCTGATTGATGAGCTTTGCGGCTTAGTTCAGCAACTCGGAAAAAAAGTTGAAAAATTTTATTATTGAATGAGGATAGTTATTAATGCAATATGATAATGACGCAAAACAGCTGAAATACGAAGTACTTACCCAAGTAGCCAAATACGCATATGAGGGTACACTTGAAAAGAACCTTAACAAAATTCCTTATGATATCATTCCCGGTCCGCTACCTGCTTTCCGCTGCTGCATTTACCGCGAGCGTGAAATCATCAGGGAGCGCCTTGTTTCGGCGCGTGGACACAACTTGCCGGGACAGGATGACAAGGATATCGTCGCGGTTCTTCCAGCCGCCTGTGAGGGCTGCCCAATCAGCCGCTTTACTGTCACGGATAACTGCCAGCACTGTTTGGCTAAGAAGTGTCAGGCAGCCTGCCCGTTTGGCGCAATATCCATTACACCAAAGGGCGCGTATATCGACCCGACAAAGTGCAAGGAGTGCGGCCGCTGCGCCGCAGCCTGCCCGTATAATGCCATTTCCGACACCATGCGCCCTTGTATCAGGGCCTGCCCGGTCAAGGCAATTACAAAGGACGAGTACCAGCGCGCGGCAATTGATTACTCACGCTGTATTAACTGTGGTGCCTGCACAAAGAACTGTCCGTTCGGCGCAATCACTGACCGTTCCAGTATTGTTGATGTGATTGACGTGATAAAAAGCGATACACCGATATATGCCGTTATTGCACCCGCAATCGAGGGCCATTTTGGTGCTGCGAACGTAGGAATGCTTAAATCCGCCATTAAAAAGCTCGGCTTTACCGGTGTGCTTGAAGTCTCCCTCGGCGCGGATGCGACCGCATATCACGAGGCGCAAGAACTTAAGGAAGCACTCGAGAATAAAAATAAAATGACAACCTCCTGCTGTCCGGCTTTTGTCGAAATGATTGAAAAGCATTTCCCAAAACTGACTTCGCTGATTTCGCACACCGCCTCGCCAATGACGCTGGTTGTGCGTTACATCAAGGCCAATCATCCTGACTGCAAAGTGGTTTTTGTTGGGCCGTGTATAGCTAAGAAGATTGAAATTCAAAAAATACAGGATACCGCTGATTATGTTATGACCTTTGAAGAGCTGCAGGCTATGCTTGCAGCAAAAGAAGTCCATGTACTTGATGAAGCGGAAAACGAGCAGGACGGCAGTCTTCCGGGTAAGGAGTTTGCGCAGAGCGGCGGTGTTGCCAATGCTGTTGGCGTGGTATTGGAGGAAGAGGACTTCGATATGCCGTTCACCTGTGTAAAATGCAACGGTGCGGCAGAGTGTAAAAAGACCTTGATGATTTTGAATGCCGGTCGTCTGCAGGAGGACTTAGTTGAGGGAATGGCCTGTGAGGGCGGCTGTGTTGCCGGGCCGGGCGGAGTTGAAGAGATGCAGAAGCTTTTGAAAAATCGGAGCAAGCTCATGGCTACCGCAGATAAGCGCGGTGTTACTGAAAACATTCAAAAGATTCATGATTTTTCTAAAATAAAAATGGATACCAACCCTTGAAAACGGGGATAAAGGAGTGACTGCTTGTGTACGCAATCAGTGCTAAAAATCTTGCAAAATCCTATGATGGCCATACATTTGCTTTAAATGCTTTAAATTTGGACATCCCCCAGGGTGGCGTGTTTGGCTTTCTGGGGCCAAATGGCGCCGGAAAAACCACAACAGTTAAGCTTTTGACCGGCCTTTTAAAGCCCACGCAGGGTGAGTGTTTAGTGCTCGATTTATCGCCGGAGAAAAAGCCGTGCGAAGTACATCACCTTTGCGGCGTGATGACGGAGACCGCCAGAATGTACGGTCAATTGACCGGGATGCAAAATCTGATTTTTTTTGCACAGACATTTGGCATAAATAAAGATGCCTGCAGCCAAAGAGCGGCTGAACTTTTAAAAGACCTTGATTTGTGGGATGCGCGTGACAAAAAGCTGAGTGCTTATTCCACGGGTATGGCTCAGCGTCTTTCGCTTGCCCGCGCACTAATTAACAGGCCGCAGGTGCTCTTTTTGGATGAACCTACAAGCGGGCTTGATCCGGAATCCGCTCAAGCTGTAAACGCATTGATAACATCTTTGGCAAAGAACACCGGCACGACCGTTTTTCTCTGTACCCATCAGCTCCGTTATGCGCAGGACATCTGCGACAGCTATGGGATTATTGATAAGGGAAGTCTTATTGCCTCGGGGAATCTCTCTACACTGTGTGAAGATATCGGCTGCCATATCAAAGCAGGTTTTCGATTGGGAGAGGGCGACTCTCTCGAGGGCTTCAGTGCGGACAACGGCTGGTGGCAGACCGAGATAAAAACAGAACAGGATATGCCGCAGCTGTTAAAGAGAGTTATTGAGAGCGGGCACGATGTTTTTGAAGCGCGGCTTGTAAAGCCTACGCTTGAGGATGTTTATTTCGGATATGTGGAACGTCAGGAGGTGTCACTATGACATTGGTGTCTTCAGCCGAACAGGCTGTTGTCAATAAGGATTTCGGCGAAATCTGGAACACGAAAATGGCTCGCAATACCCTGATTGCACTGCCAATCATTATGGTTGTTTTTCTGCCGATTATGTACTTGGTTATGATTTGCTTCGTACCCGCGGATCAGATGAACGGCGTTGAAAAGATGCTGCAGCTTCTGCCGGCAGACGTCAAAAACTTCACGGTGCAGCAGGGCATGTTTTACATCATGACGAATGTCGTGTGCCCAATGTTCTTTTTAATGATACCGCTGATGTCGTCGAGTGTTTCCGCAGCGTGCAGCTTTGTCGGTGAGAAAGAGCGCGGGACAATCCAGACTCTGCTTTTGACTCCGCTGAGCCTTAAGTCGATATTTAAAGCGAAGGTTTTAGGCTGCACCATTTTATCCGGTATTTCAACGGCGATTTCTTTTATCGTTTTTACCATTGTGATTTCAGTGGGAGATATCGTCCTCAAAATGCCGTTTTTCCTAAATTGGAACTGGCTTGTGCTCGTGCTTTTTGTTGCTCCGGCGGTAACTGTTTTCGGCGTGATTTTTATGGTGCTTGTTTCCGGCAGAAGTAAAAGCTATATGGAGTCCTTCCAGACCTCCGGTTACATTATTCTTCCGATTGTTCTGCTTTTTGTGGGACAGTTTACTGGGCTTTTTCAGCTTAACGCAATCATCTTTCTTTTGATTGCAGCGGGAGTAATCGTCGTCGATTTTATCCTCTGGATGGTAGCCGCGCACTCTTTCACTCCCGAAAAACTGCTAAAATAACTGGAAATTTGCCTTAATCATCATATTGTACTATAATAGTATATGTTAATAATATGAATGATTAAGACTGGAAGGTGATTGAGTGGCCGCAGATTTGCATTGTCATACCAAAATGTCCGATGGTTCGGTTGGTATTGATGAAGTTGTTCTACTTGCCAAAACGCACGGCATTCCTACTATTGCCGTCACTGATCATGACACATTTGCGGGTTCGACCAGAGCTAAGGTTTTTGGTGACAGACATGGCGTTGAAGTGATTTCTGGAATTGAACTGTCAACGATTGATTCCGCAACGGGACGCAAGGCTCATATTTTGTGCTATCTTTGTGACAATACCGACCGCTTGGAGGGCTTATGCAAACGCACTGGCGACAGCCGCCGCCGTGCTACAAGCATTATGATGCAAAAGGTAATGAAGGTTTATCCCATTGCTGCCGAGATGGTCGTGCGCCGCGCGCAGGGCAGCACAAATGTTTTTAAACAGCACATCATGCATGCACTGATTGATGCGGGTTATGCCAATGAATTTTATGGCGATACTTATCAAAAGCTTTTTAATTCAAAAACAGGACTTGCCTATTTCCCGGTTCGCTATCCCGATGTTCATGATGTAATTGAGCAGATACACGAGGCGGGGGGAATTGCTGTTTTAGCTCACCCCGGCGAGTATGACAGCTACGATTTGCTTGAGCAGCTTGCGAAGGATGGTGAAATTGAAGGTGTTGAAGTTTGGCATCCGCGTAACAAACCCGGCGATGAGGAAAAATTTATCGCCACAGCGGGAAAATATGGGATTGTCATGACGGGCGGCACCGATTTTCACGGCATGTACACAACTGTCCCAATGCCGGTTGGCACCTGCGTAACGCCGGATGACCAGCTTGAAGCATTACGAAAGCGCAAGGGCAGGTTAAAAAAATAGCGGGGGGAAGATAATTTGGTTTATAACTACAAGACCAGAGGAACTTGTTCCTCTGAAATAATTGTGGACCTTGACGGCGATACCATCAAGTCGGTAAGATTTATCGGCGGCTGCAACGGTAACACCAAGGGCATCTGCGCACTCGTCGAGGGAATGAAGGCTGATGAGGTCATCAAACGCTTTAAGGGAATCAAATGCGGATTTAAACCCACCTCTTGTCCGGAGCAGCTGGCATTTGCATTGCTGCAGGCAAAGGAACAGCAAGCAAAATTATAGAATTAAGGGCTGCGATTTTACTCGCAGCCCTTTTTGCACAATTAGCAGCCGCCACATCCATTGTTGCAACCGCCACATCCGTTGTTGTTGTTGCAACCGCACTCGTTATTATCACCGCAGCATACTAAAAGGATAATGATAAGGATGATAATCCAAGAGCATCCGCCGCCGCATCCACCTAAGAAATTATTACACATAATTGTTTGCCTCCTTTCGGTTTACAGTATATAATATTGCGTAGGAACAAAACGTGTTACAAATATTTCTGCTTATGACAAAGTAAAAAAATACGCTGAAAAGTTTTTTCTATTAATAATGAATTAATAATATTATTATATTATACAATTACATTGTGGAGGTGATTCTATGTTGTGTGAATCCTGCGGCAAAAATCCGGTTACCACACATGTTAAAACAATTATAAACGGGGAATTAACCGAGTACTCACTTTGCGCAGAGTGTGCACAAAAATTAGGATACGGTAATTTGCTGACAGGCCTCGGCTGCAACTTTGGCAGCCTGCTGGGTGGATTTTTGAACGAAGCGGAGCCCATCAATGCAGTTCGCTGCAAATGCTGCGGTTCTACTTTTGACGATATTGCGCGCAGTGGTAAAGTTGGCTGTGCCGAGTGCTATCATACCTTTTATGACAGGCTGATTCCGCTGATTCAGCGTATTCACGGCGAAACGAAGCACCGCGGTAAGGTGCCGGGTGTCGATTTGCAGAAGCCACAGCCGGAGCTAAGCCTGATACGCCGTGAATTGAAAGAGGCAATTGATTCTGAAAACTTCGAGCACGCCGTAGCTCTGCGCGACCGCATTAAAGAACTGGAAGGAGGGGGGACATGAGTAAATGGTACGAAGAAAGCGGATGCGAAAGTGATGTTGTTATCAGCACACGTATCCGCCTTGCCCGCAATCTGCGCGGCGTTCCCTTCCCGGTTAAAATGAGCCAACCGGACCGCCAAAAGCTCCTGCAAAAGGTTGTGACGGTGGTTACGGATGAAAATACGGTAATTCCCCACATCAACTTTATCAATATGGAAGATCTCTCCAAAACCGAAGCTGTTTCCCTTGTGGAGCGCCACCTGGTCAGCCCGGAGTTTATTTCAGAGTGCGCAGGCCGAGGCCTTCTTGCAACAGAAGATGAATCCCTCAGCATTATGATGAATGAGGAAGATCACCTGCATCTGCAGTCAATCGTAGGAGGGCTTAACCTCCAGGCGGCTTATAAGGCGGTGGATCAGATTGATACGACATTGGATAAAACTCTTCATTTTGCGTTCGATGAAAGCCTAGGCTATCTCACGCAAAGTCCGGTGAATCTCGGCACAGGAATGCGTGCATCGCTGATGCTGCATCTTCCTGCGTTAAAGGACGGTGGCGGCATGGCAAGAATCGGCTCCAACCTATCCAGACTAGGATTGGTGCTGCGAGGCATCTACGGTTCGGGTACCCAACCCAAAGGCGCCATTTATCAGCTTTCCAATCAAGTAACGCTTGGTCTGTCTGAGCAGGAGGCCATTGCAAATCTTGAAAGTATCGCCATGCAGCTCATCACGCAGGAGCGTGCGGCACGGCAGGAGCTTGCCCAAAGCCTGGACATTGAGGACACTGTCAGTCGTTCTTTGGGAATTTTGCAGAGTGCGCGCATAATGACAAACGATGAATTTATGCATCTGATTTCCAACGTGCGATTCGGTGTTTCGGTGGGTTTAGTCAAGGATATTGGTTATGATAAAATTAATCGCCTTATTATTGAAGTGCAGCCGGCCACCCTTATGCTCTCCAGCGGCAAAAAGCTTACCGTAAGCGAGCGCCACAGCCTGCGCGCCCAAAGAGTAAGTAATGTGTTTAAAAATTAGTATTAGGAGTGCATTACTTATTTTAGCTGTATAAGAGAGGGCTGAATTATGACTATATTTTTTTGAATTGTAGATTTAATGATTATTCCTGTTCCATTTATTAAATCCAAATTAATGAAGAAATTCAGCAAAAAGAGTAACAATAGATAATAAGTAGAATCATCAGTACAGACATATGGATTTTATAATATTAAATAATAAGGTGGGATACCATGCCGGATTTAAAAACTGAGGACTCAAACTTGGCGGCCGCGCTATTCTTCGTGCTTGGTGAAACTGTGCCGCACCGTCGTTCACTTGAAGACGAAGCCAATAGACTGAAAGACGACATCAAGGATCGTGAAAAGATTCTATTAAAGGTAATTGAGCTTTGCGGAAGCCCCCAAACGCCAAAACAGCTTTATCTGATTGCGAAGGCTTACAGTTGGCTTGGTAAGAAATATTATGAGAAAACGATTCAGTCAGCCGGTGCATATTTACGTACTGCCGGTTGGAATGAGCTGCCAAACCGCATGAAAGAAGAAAACGGTATCACTATTAATTATGCGGCGGCGCAGCGTGCTTCAGTTTTAATAGATCTTGCAAGGGCACAGGAGGGCCTGGGTCGGCTGGAACCCGCGCTTTTTAACTTTATGGAGGCATACCGGCTCGAGCCTTACAGCGCAATGGACGCAATCAAGGCTGCCAATGTTGTTGCCAAACTGCACGGCAGGGAAGAAGCGCTTATGTTCCTGCGCCAGCAAAAGGAAAGTGCATACTATGTTCCCATTAAATACACCGATGCACGAAATAATTCATGCTTTAATGATGTATTTAAGCAGCTTTTAGACGCGCATATTTTAAAAATGCAGGAGAACGAACAAACCGGATGGTAAATATCATATTTATATTTCAAAACGGAGCTGCCATTTATGGCGGCTCCGTTTTATTTGAATACAAACAAAATACCGGAGAATACCATTTGTATTCTCCGGTATTAGTTATTCACACATAAATTTTAAATCAGAATTTTTTTCGCTTTCATGCTTAAAATAGGAAGAAACAGATTAGTACTTGCTGCCATTTAAATAAGTATCTTCAGCTTCCGGCTGCTGTTGTGGCTGAGATTCAGATTTAATATCAAAATTTTGATTTTTTCTGTCTCTCAACTTGAATTTTCCAACAAGTGTTTTTAATAACTGAGCTTGTCCGGACAGTTCCTCACTTGCAGCGGCACTTTCTTCAGCTGTTGCAGAGTTGGTCTGTACTACGCTTGAAATCTGCTCTACACCAAGTGTTACCTGACCGATGGCATCTGATTGCCGGCTTGACGCTTGCGAAATTTTTTCCACAGTATCGGTGACGATCTTTGCACTCTCGACGACGCGAAGGAGCGATTTAGCCGTTTCGTCTGCGATTCTTGTACCATTCTCAACTTGTTTCATGGAATTTTCAATCAAAGAAGTTGTGTTTTTTGCGGCCGCTGCACTCTTACTGGCCAGATTTCTTACTTCGTCGGCTACAACAGCAAAGCCCTTGCCTGCCGCCCCCGCTCTAGCTGCTTCAACAGCTGCGTTCAGTGCAAGTATATTGGTCTGGAATGCAATATCCTCAATGGTTTTAATAATTTTCCCGATTTCGCTGGACGACTCATTGATTTGAGACATTGCAACAACCATGTCTTCCATATGCTGATTGCTTATCTCTATCTCGTTGCTAACATTAGTTACATTTTTGCTCGCATTAACAGCATGCTCAGCATTGACTTTGACATGTTCGGATATTTCAGTGATTGTTGCAGAAAGTTCTTCAACAGAGCTTGCCTGTTCAGTTGCGCCCTGTGCCAATTCCTGTGAGCCGTCAGATACTTGTGCGGCGCCGCTTGAAACCTGTTCTGATGCTTGATTAATCTGGGTTAGTGTATCGTCTAAGGATACGGCAATGCCATGAATGGAATTTTTAAGTTCTATAAAATCCCCTTTATAATCTAAGTTAGTGGTAATCTCTAACTCGCCCTTCTCCATTTTAGTAAGGTTGATTTTTATGTCGGTTATGTATGCTTTTATCGTCTCAATAGTTTCAGAGAAAGCCGCACCCAATTGTCCTATCTCATTCTTGGAATTTACGCTGACCTGTGCACTTAAATCTCCCTGTGACATCTTTTGAGCAGCTCCTACCATTTCCGCTACAGGTTTGCTGATGCTGCGTGCAATCATTATCGCAATAACAACAGAAGCAATAAGAGCGGCGATTATTATCGAAATGATTACCATGGTTCCT
Source organism: uncultured Caproiciproducens sp. (assembly GCA_964517505.1). Lineage (GTDB taxonomy): Bacteria > Bacillota > Clostridia > Oscillospirales > Acutalibacteraceae > Caproiciproducens. The sequence continues at coordinate 46,878 of CAZFED010000002.1, forward strand.
ACTTTTTCTTGGGTGGCAAGATCTGCGGCCAGTTGATCGCCGGTCGTTTTCTTCAATTCAATCAGTTCATCAATTGAAGCTCTGATTTTTTTCATATAAGGGGTAGCTTCCGTTTTTAACAGAGTTTGCGACTCCTCTTTTTTGTTCTGTTTTGCGAGTACAATTGCGCGATCCTGCACTTCATTATAAGCTTTAATGCTGTCCCGAATCGTATTGTAGCAACCCATTTCCTTTTCATTTACCATTGTTTCTTTCATAGTTGCTACGTATTGATCAATTTTAGCAAGTGATTCATCCATTAGATCGGAGGTCTTTTGCAGATTTTTCTGATCGGTATAAATATTGAAATCTCTCATGTATGCACGACCGGAATTAAATTCCGCGTTCAAATTTCCTATGTCACCCTGTGAAAAACCATAGTTAGTTAAAGCGTAACTATAATTTGAATTAATGTTCTCCATTACGCAAACACCAACGATACCTCCAATACTGGAGATGATTGCTACAATCATAAAAGTGATAATTAATTTTTTGCCAATCTTCATGTCTTTTAACATCATTACATCCCTTTTTAAATATTATTTTTAGCTATGTCTGAGATTTCTTCATAATTTAAAATTTTTTGAATATCCAGAAGTAAAACGACTTTGTCCTTTAATTTTGCAATACCATTAAGATAAGAATCAGTATCGCCGGTTGATACCTGTGGCGGTACTGATATATTTTCTTCATTAATTCTTGTCACTTCGTCTACTGCGTCAACCACAAAGCCAAACAAGCATTCCTTGATACTTGTTACAATAATGCATGTGCGCTCATTATAGGGGGTTTCCTGCTTGTTAAGACGAAGTCTCACATCAATAACAGGAATGATGCTGCCCCTAAGATTAATGACTCCTTTCGCATAATTTGGAAATCCGGGAACACTGGTAATCTTTTGAATACCGACAATTTGTACCACATCGGAAATTGGAACGCCATAAAGCTGGCTGTCAGCCCAAAAGGTAAGATATTTTCCATCCATTTCGTTTGACTTGTCCGTCAAAATCTCACCGCCAATCTATCCGGCATTATATTAATGTCATGATTTTTGTAATTATTTCGCATACGGATACCTCGTATCATTATATTTATACAAAGAATTACCTTGTATATAGCTAATTTTAATTTTCATATTTATAATTATTATTACAAAATTTGGCAATATATATTATAATGATTTAAGTATTAAGCTTTATTATACTAGAAGAAGAATTGCTTTTCAATACTTATAGTCACGTTTTATTTAATATCTATAGTAACTGTATTTATTGAGCCGAAAATCTATATGAAGTTATTGTGAGTAGGTAGGGAGTAGTGATTAATATGGATAAGGAAAAATCAGAAATTATGCACAAAACTGCAAAACAAATTAAGTATTACCGAACACTTGGAGGTTTAAGTCAGGAATCATTGGCAATTTCAGCAGGATTAAACCCTGCATTTTTAGGGCATATTGAAAGAAGTCTTAAATGTCCCACAATTGATACGCTGAATAAAATTGCATCTGCACTGAATATTTCTCTTTCACAACTGTTTGACTTTGACAACGATACAATTATCAATGATAATGAAGGAGCCATAAAAAAAATAACGCAATTAATTCGCAATCTTTCACCGCAGGATGCGGAAGAGATAGCAGGGATTGTAGCTAAAATCATAAAGTTCAAATATGGGAATTAGGCACAGCAATTAGCCATTTGGTATGGGAACAAACATTTGCATACTATCGGCTATAAAGAACTGACGAATCATGTAAAGTGTAAATTAGCAGTGAAATATCAGTATATATCAATATAAAAAGCAGGCCAAAAGGTTGTTCTTCAAGGTCGCTGTGTACTGAGTATTTGTAAAGTACCTAAAGAGATTCTTTACTTCGCTCAGAATAACAGGATTTTCTTTCTGAAACAAACTAATGGCCTGCTTGTTTTATTAGGTTGTAAAATTTGTGGAAATTTCCTTTTCGCTGTCGGGCGGAGAATATACAAATCGGTCTATTCTGCTGCCGTCGAAGAAATATTTTGGAGCAGTTGGACGGTAGGAGTAGTCAAATGTGTCGATGATTACGAGCTTTACCTTCATTCTTGAGGGAATGATGCTCTTTATGTAAACACTGGCCTGCTGTCCGGGTATCACATCCTCTTTGGCCTCTGCCAGTCCAGCAAGGTTAGGCGAAAGCTCTACGAATATGCCATACTGTTCAACTGATCGTACAATTCCCGCGACGGTTTCACCGGCCGTAAACATGGCGACATTTTCCTCCCATGTTCCCAAAAGCTCCTTATGGCTCAGCGTGATACGTCCGTTTTCCACCAGTTTTATTACAGCTCTGATGTCCATGCCAACGGTAAAACGCTCCCGTGGATGGTCAATGCGCGAAACGGAAATCGCGTCGATTGGCAGCAATGCAATAATTCCGCAGCCAATGTCGGCAAAAGCGCCGAAGCTTTCCAAATGTGTCACCCGCGCGTTAATTACGTCGCCCGGAGTAAGCTTTTTGATGTATTCCGACATACACTTTTCCTGGGCGGCTCTGCGTGAAAGGGAAGCGGTCAAATGCCCGTCTGCGTCTTTCTGAAAACCCGTTACCATAAAGCATACCGGCCTGTTCACCCGGGAAATGATTGCAATATCGCGTACCGTACCCTCGCGGATGCCGATAGCACCCTCATTATGCGGAATTACGCCCTTCATGCATCCTAAATCGACCAGCAAATTATGCGAGCTATCACAAATAAGTGCGCGTCCTTCCAAAATTTGTCCATCCCGGTAGGCGTCGTTCAGCGCGGAAATGTTTTGTACCGCCGCGCGGTTTTCGGGCGTATCAATCATCCAACCCTCAGGATAGTATTCAAACATTTTAGTACCTCCTTTTTGTCTTCGCTTATCTATATGCTTGAAATTTTGAGGTAATACTATCCTTAATAATTATTAAATTGTTAATTTATCCTCACATTGCTTGAATATTAACGCCTAATATAATAGAATATAAGTTATGTATTATGAGAGGATGTTTTAATAAAATGAAACAAAACAATAAAATAATCAGCATAATTTCCATAGCTACACTAATACTGAGCTTAACTGCCTGTACGGGCAAAAGCAGCACCGCCAGCTCCGCTTCCTCATCTGCTTTGCCGGCCGCCAGCTCTGCGGTGGCTTCTCAGACCGCTGAAACGGACAGCCGAATCAGACCGTCCGACGGAAAAGCAATTGGCTACCAGCTTGAAAAGCCGGTCAACGGGGAGGAAATCGTTGTTTTAACCACAAATATGGGTGTTGTCAAACTTCGCTTATTCGCTGACGCTGCACCGAAAACAGTCGAAAATTTTAAAGGGTTAATCAATAAAGGCTACTACAATAATGTTACTTTTCACCGTGTTATGAAGGATTTTATGATTCAGGGTGGTGACCCCAAGGGCGACGGTACGGGCGGAACAAGTATTTGGGATAAGGATTTCCAGGATGAGTTCAACACTAATCTGCTAAACATCCGCGGTTCTGTTTCCATGGCAAACAAGGGTCCGAACACCAACGGCAGCCAATTCTTCATCAATCAAAGGGGTGCCTCTCCGGCTATTGACTGGAATTATTTTCAGCAGGCCTATGACGTTTACAAGCAAAGTCCGGATGCATTTATACAGCAATATAAAACCGGCTGGATTGATATGACCAAGGTAACCGACGACTACAAAAAGATATATAATGAAAAAGGTGGCAATCCAAACCTGGATGGCGCCTATAACATCGTACAGACGGGCCACACGGTATTTGCACAGGTAGTTGAGGGAATGGATGTTGTCGATAAAATTGCCTCAGTAGCCGTTGATGCAGAAAGCAATAAACCGACCACACCGGTCATTATCACGAAAGCGGACATAGAAAAATATAAAGCGTAAGTTTTGAGTTCACATAACTTCTGGAGGGATTTATTAATGAATGAGAACAACCCCAACACGGACAAGAATCAAGTACCAAATCCCCAGCAGCCGTTTGACTATGAAGCACATTACAGGCAGCAAAACCAGCAGTACCAAAACCCGCAGCAGCCGAACAATGCACAGTATTATCAGAATTCACAGCAACGGCCTCCGGTACCGCCCGTGCCTCCGGTACGTCCAATCTATACCCAGTACGGTACGTCGGTTGACAATGCCAAGGCGTTTTCTATCATGTCGTACATCAGCATCCTTTGGCTGGTCGGCTTATTAGCGGACAAAAATAATCCCAAGGTACGTTTTCACGTCAATCAGGGTATTATCCTCACCATTTTTGAGGTTGCAGTCAATGTGCTGTTTTCTATAATCAAGAGTTTTATCAGCGCAATTTTCATACAGTCGTTTTCCGGAGTTGTTGTGGTCTCCCAACTTGGCGTTACGCTGAACGGTATGCTCACACTGACTGCCTGGTGTCTGTATATTGCTTTTATGATTATTGGCATTCTGCACGCGGTACAGGATAGGGAAGAACCCCTGCCAATTATCGGCACACTGTTCCAAGTCTTAAAATAAAACACTCATATATCAGCAAATATTGCCTATTGCATTGACAAGTTGATGCAATAGACGATATAATTAGTCTAAGTTTGTTTTTGCGACGGCAATATTATTAAGTGCTTATGGAGGGTGACTATGTCAGCAAAATATATCTTTGTAACCGGCGGTGTTGTTTCCGGTTTGGGAAAAGGAATTACTGCGGCTTCTTTGGGCCGTTTATTGAAAGCCAGAGGATTAAGGATCACCATGCAAAAATTTGATCCTTATCTTAATGTTGACCCGGGTACAATGAACCCGTTTCAACACGGAGAGGTTTTCGTTACCAACGACGGGGCCGAAACTGACCTTGATCTTGGCCATTATGAACGTTTTATCGATGAAAGCCTGACACAAAACAGCAATGTTACCTCGGGCAGAATTTATTGGAACGTGATACAAAAAGAGCGTAATGGTGACTATGATGGGGGCACGGTGCAGGTTATTCCTCACATCACAAACGAAATTAAAACACGCATCTACGAGGGTAAGGATAATGTTGACGTAGCGATTATCGAAGTAGGAGGCACTGTTGGCGATATTGAAAGCCAGCCGTTTTTAGAGGCGTTTCGCCAGTTCGCCACTGAAGTTGGCCGTAACAACTGCCTGTTTATTCATGTCACCCTTGTTCCATATTTGGGCTGCTCCCATGAGCACAAATCAAAGCCTACTCAGCATAGCGTAAAAGAGCTTCTTTCTATTGGAATTCAACCAGATATTATTGTTCTTCGTTCCGAAGAATCAGTCGGTGACGACATTAAGAAAAAGATTGCCCTGTTCTGCAATGTAAATGAAAACTGCGTAATTCAGAACCTTGACCTTCCTCTTCTATACCAGGTCCCTCTGGCATTGAAGGACGAGCGTTTAGATGATATTGTCTGCAAACGTTTTGGACTAGATACGCGTGGCGCCGATTTGAGCGACTGGATTTCTATGGTCAATACCGCGGCGTCTTTGACAGAGAGTGTCACAATTGGCCTTGTCGGAAAATATGTAGGTCTGCACGATGCTTATTTAAGCGTAGCTGAAGCACTCACACACGGCGGTATTGGCAACAATGTAAAGGTTAACATAAATTGGATTGATTCCGAAACTATTACCGAAGAAAATGTTGCCGAAGTTCTTACCGGCGTGGACGGGATGATTGTTCCGGGCGGCTTCGGTCAAAGAGGAATCGAGGGCATCATTACCGCAATTCATTACAGCAGAGTAAATAAACTGCCCTGTCTTGGCATTTGCCTTGGAATGCAGCTTGAGATTGTTGAATATGCGCGTAATGTTCTTGGTCTTGCCGATGCAAATTCCGCTGAGTTTGACCCTCAAAGCAAAAATCATGTTATCGATCTGATGCCCGAGCAAAAAGATGTTGTGCAATTGGGCGGCACGATGCGCCTTGGCCAGTATCCGTGCAAGCTGACACCAGGCACAAAGGCTGCGGCACTTTACGGAAACGAGCCAATTATTTCCGAGCGTCACCGCCACCGCTTCGAGGTAAACAATGACTACCGCGACCGCTTTGAAAAAGCGGGAGTTGTGTTTTGCGGCAAGTCGCCGGATGACCACATTGTCGAGATGTTGGAGTTGCCCGACCACCCGTGGTATTTGGGTTCCCAGTTCCACCCCGAATTTAAATCCCGCCCCAACCGCCCGCATCCGCTCTTTAAAGGGCTTGTTTGCGCGGCAAAGGAATACAAAGCTGCACACAATGATTAATCTCATTTATAAATAACAAAGAGAACCATTGGAATGTTTTCCAATGGTTCTCTTTTTCTATCCTTTATCTGACGCCGCCACCGCCGCCGGCTCCAAAACCGCCGCCGCCGCCGCCAAAGCCGCCCCCACCAAAACCACCGCCACCAAAGCCGCCGCCACTGCCACCGCTTGAAGATGAGGGTGGGTGAGCAAGCCGGGTTGCGGAAGTGCTGATATTGTTGATTGTGGTTCCAAGCGACGAACCAAAGTCACTGCCAATGTGACTGAATCCGCCCATGCCCATTGAACGGCCAAACATGTAGTACATGTAGCTTCCACCAAAGTTGGTGTCAAGGTAGGCATTGTCGTTAAGCTGGGGATATACTATTTTGAGCTGTTCACAGACTTTTTTTGAGATGCCCATCATGGTTGCATAGACGAGGAATTCTTCCCAAAGCGTGAGTTCAGGAACTCCGTACTCCTTCATACGCGAAAATTCAAGCATGTATTTCTTGAGCCCCTGCCATACCGCATAGTCGTATTCGCCTTTTGGGCTGAGCCGTGTTTTGGTGGTCGCAGCGATGATCATCAAGATTCCAAACACGATTAATCCCAGCGGAAAGTAGAGCAGCCAGCCATTTGTGCTCACGAGTATAAAAATTGCTACACAGATGCTTACAATTCCCAAAACAGCACTGACCGCTAAAAAGGCCGGACGATGTTCATAATAACCATTGGAAGCAATCTCCCTTTTTGTTTGCGACAGAAAACCTTGAATGCTGCTGTCAATATACTTGTTGTGTTCCTCTGCATATTTCTCAAATTGCTTCATTGTGAATTTGTCATGGAAATCAGAAGCAACGGTCGTAATCATGTCGTAAAATTCCTGTTCACTTTTCGTTAGAACAATATTTTTGGTATTTCCTGTTACAATCACGACAAAGTCTTTGCGCTCGTTTACATCAAACCGAACGTATCCCTTATGTGCAAGACTCATCAGAGTTGCACTGAATATGCGTCCCTGCACTCGGTCGGTTACGCCGCCGCTGTAAAAATAGAACAGGTTTGCAGCGCCTCCGGGTGAACTGCCTTGCGGTATCTCACGTGTGTACTCGGGAGCTTCCACTGAGTGCGGTTTGGCTTTCTTTTTCATCCATAACAAAATGAAGACACCTACAAAGACTAAGAGCACACCTGCCGCCGCATCGATGATGCCTACAATATACTCCATGCGCTGTTTCGCTGCCCAATCCTCTGCCCATTTTTGTTCTTCTTTCACAATGCTGCTCTTCATATCCGCAGCATTGATTCTTTGTGAACCCGGGAAGAGAGAAACGGGCATTAATAGCCGCGTTTCCACCATCGTTTTGGCGGGAATTTCGCTTGCTGTGAACGATATCTGACTTGGCGAATCAATTTTCAGGCTGCTCGCCGCCGTACAGTGCAGCCATGCCCGCAGATCAGTTTGTTTTGCACCGGCTGGAAAAGAAATTGTTCCGTGTAAATCGGTAATCGGGAGGCTGAAATTCTTTCCGATAAAGGCGGTGTATAAGATAGAAGTATCATGGTAAACACTGACTGCGTTTTTGACCGTATAGGAAATTTTGAAATTGCGGATACCGCTGTCGATGGGCGGCATAAACCAACCGATTTCTGTTTCTGAGCCGGTTTTGTAAAGATAGCAGGCATTCTGAAGAGCATAATAACCGCTGGTCGGGTCAATGTCGTCATGGTATCCATACTCAGTTTTACTGTCCATATCATAAACGGATAAATTTTCAATTCCAACACTTTGATTCACCGGGAATGTTTTGTATAAGTTCTGATAGGACTTACCGCGGTCTTGCAAATTAACCCGCCAGGTTTCTGTTACACGCATATCACCGTTGTCGCTCAACTGCGCCGCAATATCCAGTTTTTCCATCACTTGCTTTGCACCGCCTATATAGGCAGAGGAACAGCCGCTCAGCGGAAATAAAGCGATTAATACGACAAGAAAAGTAACTGCGATACCTCTGAAAGAGGTGCTGATAAATTTGCGCATAATTTCCTCCAAACGAAGATTAAAATTTAACCTGTGGAACAGCCTTATCGGCTTCTTGAATTTCAAAGTATTTTTTGTTGCTGAATTTAAACATGGAAGCAATAATGTTAGACGGGAAGTGCATCACATATTCGTTATACTTCATTGCGGTATCATTATAAAATTGACGCGAAACCGCGATTTTACTCTCAATATCCTGCAACTGTGACTGTAAATCGAGAAAATTCTGATTTGCTTTTAAATCCGGGTACTGCTCTGCTGTTGCAAAAAGATTCACAATCGCGTGGGAAAGCTTGGCGTTGTTTTCCATGGCTTCCTCGGGCGTTTTTGCACTCATTGCGGCACTGCGCCACTTTGTTACTTCTTCAAAGGTTGATTTTTCATGCGTTGCGTAGCCCTTGACGGTTTCAACCAAATTCGGAATCAGGTCGAAACGCTTTTTTAATTGTACATCAACTTGTGCCCAGCCATTGTCCACTCGTACTGAAAAGGAAACGAGTTTGTTATAGGTGCTTGCTATCCAGATGATAACAATTAAAATAATTGCGCCGATGATTATTAATGGGAGCCAGCTCATAATGAATACCTCCTAATTATTATTAATAAAATAGTAACATGTTTTTCCCAAAAAGGAAAGTAGGGAATAAATTAATTTAGGCCGGTGTTAGTTTAAACAAAAAAGGAGAGGACATGCGTCCTCTCCCCAAAGCTTGTTATTTATCACTCGGATTTGAAATTCGATAGCAGAGCGTCATTAGGCTGTCGTTCAAATGTACGTTTTCGACCACGGTATCCGCATACTTCATGCTGATATCATAGTGGCTGAAATTCCAAAAATTGCGGATGCCTAAATTGTAAAGAAGTTCGGTGATTGAACCTACTCCTTCACGGGGAATGCACAGCACTGCCATGATTGGGTTTTCGCTCCTGCAAAACTCTTCCAAATCGGCAGTGTCACGCACGACTTGGCCATTTATTGTTGTGCCGATTTTAGTTGGAGAACTGTCAAAAATACCTGCCATTTTAAATCCTTCGGCCTCAAAAGACATATGTGAGGCGATGGCGCGCCCCAAGTTGCCCGCGCCGATTAAAACAGCCTTGTAGCCATTGGAAAGCCCCAATATATTCCCAATTTCATCGCAAAGCTGATCTACAATATACCCGTAACCTTGCTGGCCAAACCCTCCAAAGCAGTTTAAATCCTGGCGAATCTGGGAAGCAGTCAACCCTAACTTTGCGGACAACTCCGTAGAAGAAATTCTTGTTACGTTTTTGTTTTTCAGATGTGTTAAAAAGCGATAGTACCGTGGTAAACGTCTGATTACAGACATTGAAATATTTTCGCGTCTTGGCATTACGCATTACCTCCGTTTTACTGTACTCAATCTCATAATAACCGAATCAGTCTATTGTTGACTTCCTTTAAAAATGATTCCGTGTCAACCATGGTCTTATTCGGTAGTGTTGAAAGGCCGGCAAGGTCACCGGTCATAATGCCATCTTCAATGGTTTGAATAGACGCTTGCTCAAGTTTGTTTGCAAAAATAAATAGAGACGGCAAGCTGTCGAGTTCGGCACGTTTTTTCAATGCACCTGTCCACGCAAACAAGGTTGCCATGGAGTTTGTCGAGGTTTTCTCACCTTTCAGGTGCTTGTAATAGTGGCGCTGCACCGTGCCGTGAGCCGCTTCGTACTCGTAAACACCATCAGGGGAAACAAGTACGCTTGTCATCATTGCAAGGCTGCCGAACGCAGTTGCAACCATGTCACTCATCACGTCTCCATCATAGTTCTTGCAGGCCCAGATGTAGCCGCCCTCTGAGCGAATTACGCGAGCGACCGCATCGTCAATCAGGGTGTAGAAATAGTCAATGCCGGCTTTCTCAAATTTATCCTTGTACTCCGCCTCATAAATATCGTTGAAAATATCCTTAAAGCGGTGATCGTATTTCTTTGAAATCGTATCCTTTGTGGAGAACCACAAAGGCTGTTTTGTGTCCAGCGCAAAATTGAAGCAAGACGTTGCAAAGCTTTCAATGCTTTTGTCAATGTTGTGCTGTCCTTGAATAATGCCGGGTGTTTTAAAGTCATGAATTAGTGCGCGCTCTTCCGTACCGTCCGCCTTTGTAACAATCAACTCCGCCTTTGCACCGGCCGGAACGGTCATTTCAACATTGCGGTAAATGTCGCCGTAGGCATGACGTGCAATCGTAATCGGTTTTTTCCAATTGGAGATAAACGGTGTAATCCCTTTAACAACAATCGGAGAACGGAACACAGTGCCGTCCAAAATAGCACGGATTGTACCGTTCGGTGATTTCCACATTTCTTTCAAATTATATTCGGTCACTCTTTCAGCGTTAGGGGTGATGGTTGCGCACTTAACGGCAACGCCGTATTTTTTTGTAGCATAAGCTGAGTCAAAGGTGACCTTGTCCCCGGTTGCGTCGCGATTTTGCAGCCCCAAGTCATAGTATTCTGTTTTTAGGTCGATATAAGGGGTTAGCAAAATATCTTTAATCATTTTCCAGATAATTCTTGTCATTTCGTCGCCGTCCATCTCGACCAGCGGCGTTATCATTTTTATTTTATCCAATCTGTATTCCTCCGGTTATGAATAATAGGGGTGATTCCCCTTTAAGTTCACTTCTGTGATTAGTTTTGTTCTCTTGTATAGTTTAATAAACCTCCGGCAAGCACCATCTCTCGCTGACGGGCGCTCAAAACAGCCTCGGCCTCAAAAGAATTCCCCTTGGTTTTATTATAAACAATAATTTTAGAGTTATTTTTGATTGCTGTGCAGATATCCGGCAGCTCCAGCTCGTCCATCTGGTCAATTCCGTCGTAGTCTTTTTCGTTTTTAAACATTAGGGGAATAATACCCGCATTGGCTAAATTTGCGCAGTGAATACGCGCAAAGCTCTTTACGATGACAGCTTTTATTCCAAGGTAGAGCGGCACCAAAGCGGCGTGTTCGCGTGAAGAGCCCTGACCGTAGTTTGCTCCGCCAATGATAATCCCCTTGCCGTTTTGCTTGCAGCGCTCCGGAAATTCCTTGTCGCAAACGGCAAAGCAGAAGTTTGAAAGGTATGGAATATTGGAACGGTATGGCAGAATTTTTGCGCCGGCCGGCATGATATGGTCTGTCGTAATATTGTCGCCGACCTTTAAAAGTGCCTTTGCGCCGATGCTCTGCGGCAGCGCCGTGGTAGTCGGGAACTCTTTGATGTTTGGTCCGCGAACGATTTTTACATCCTTTGCGTCGGCTTCACTGGCGGGAGCTACAATCATGTTGTCGTTGACCAGAAAATGTTCCGGCAGTGCGATTGGCGCTTCAAAGCCCAAAGTCTGCGGATTTGTCAGTACACCCAAAATCGCGGATGCAGCGGCAGTTTCGGGACTGACCAAATAAATTTGACCGTCGGCTGTACCGGAACGCCCCTCAAAATTACGGTTAAAGGTTCTTAATGAAATGCCCGCTGAGTTAGGCGACTGTCCCATGCCGATGCACGGGCCGCAGGCGCACTCGAGGATGCGGGCTCCGGCGGCAATTAAATCAGCCAAAGCACCGTTTTGCGCAAGCATGTTGTAAACCTGCTTTGAACCCGGTGCGATTGCAAGGCTCACATCCGGATTGACTGTTTTTCCCTTTAAAATTGAAGCGACACGCATCATATCTAGGTAGGAGGAATTTGTGCAGGAACCGATGCATACTTGATCAATCTTGATTTTGCCGATTTCGTCAACCGTTTTCACGGCATCGGGGCTGTGCGGGCAGGCCGCCATAGGAACTAATTCAGATAAATTGATATCGATTACTTCATCGTATTTCGCGTCCTCGTCCGGCTTCAGCTCAACCCAATCGTTTTCACGGCCCTGTGCCTTTAAAAATGCAAGGGTGACCTCATCGGAGGGAAAGATGGAAGTGGTAGCACCAAGTTCGGCCCCCATGTTTGTAATAGTTGCACGTTCCGGAACGGTCAAAGAGGCCACACCGTCGCCGCCGTATTCGACTATTTTGCCAACGCCGCCCTTTACGGTTAAAATCCGCAAAACCGCAAGAATCACATCTTTTGCGGAAACCCAGGAGGGCAGTTTGCCGCTCAGGTTGATACGAAGCATTTTTGGCATGGTAATATAATAAGGGCCGCCGCCCATTGCAACCGCAACGTCGAGACCGCCCGCACCCATGGCAAGCATACCGATGCCTCCGCCGGTGGGCGTGTGGCTGTCCGAACCGATTAAGGTCTTGCCGGGAACACCAAAGCGCTCAAGGTGAACCTGATGGCAGATCCCGTTGCCCGGGCGCGAAAAATAGATACCGTGCTTTTTGGCTACGGTTTGAATAAACTTATGATCGTCTGCATTTTCAAAGCCTGTTTGCAGGGTGTTGTGGTCGATGTAAGCCACAGAACGTTCGGTTTTTACCCGTGGTACACCCATTGCTTCAAATTCAAGATAAGCCATTGTTCCGGTTGCGTCCTGTGTCAGCGTCTGATCAATTTTTAAACCAATTTCGCTGCCGACCACCATTTCGCCGCTCAAAATATGGCTTTTTATAATTTTTTGTGCTAAAGTCAGACCCATTGTAAAGTATTCCTCCCAATTTCTAATATAGGTAGTTAAATATATAACTATTATCCAATAAAAAAATAAAATTGTCAATCTGTTCACACATATATATCTAGCATTTTTACATTTACAGCTTTATTTTCTTGATGAATATCACAACAGATGATATAATATTAATTAATGTTACCTAATTTAGGTTTTTTGTGTATGAGAATTGCTTCCTACGGTAAACTAATGCGGTAGGAGGTACGGAAATGAATTATATGGATAATACACATATTGACCAGACTGACCAGAATACCGAAAAGAATGCCGATAAAAATGAAAAGCAAATCGACCAAATTATTGATACCGGCTCGGTGATAACGGGTAACGGCAAACATCTCATTCATTGTCTGACCATTATAGGTCAAATTGAAGGACATTTTATTCTTCCATCGCAGAACAAGACCACAAAATACGAGCATGTGATTCCACAGCTTGTCGCCATTGAGGAAGAACCGACAATCGACGGCCTTTTAATTCTGTTAAACACGGTAGGCGGTGATGTTGAAGCCGGTTTGGCTTTGGCGGAACTTGTTGCAGGAATGAAAAAGCCGACTGTTTCTCTTGTACTGGGCGGCGGCCACTCAATCGGTGTACCCCTTGCAGTTGCTGCAAAGCATTCTTTTATCGCGCCGAGTGCAACCATGACGATTCACCCCGTTCGCATGAATGGCATGTTGCTTGGTGTGCCGCAGACTTTAGAGTACTTTCAGCGGATGCAGGAACGTATTACCCGGTTTGTCACGCAAAACTCTAAAATTACGCCTGAACGCTTTTTCGAGCTCTCTATGAATACGCAGGAGCTTGTGATGGACGTAGGCACTGTTCTTGACGGCAATGACGCGGTCAACGAGGGACTGATTGATTCGCTCGGCAGCCTTTCTGACGCGATTGACTGCCTCTACGACATGATAGACAAGAATAAGGCGAAAATCAAAAAAACAGATGCGAAAACCCAAAAAACAGCAGGCAATAAATCAGATGCGAAGACCCCAAAAGTTGCAGGCAAAAAAGCAGAGGCAAAAACCCTAAAAGCAACTGGCGGAAAATCCTGATAAATGATGAAGAATGAAAAGAGAAGGCAGCGTCTCGCTGGGCAAGCATTTCAAAAAGCGCCGCCTGCTTCATTCTTCATCCTAATTTACATAATGGGAGATAATTTGATATGACAGTACTACAAGCGATTATTCAAGGCATCATTCAGGGTGCGACGGAATTTCTGCCGGTTTCCAGCAGTGGCCATCTTTCACTCGCACAGCATTTTATGGGCGTTCAAATTCCAAGTCTGCTCTTTGACGTGATGCTTCATCTCGGCACGTTGATTGCGGTATTAGCTGTTTATTACAAGCTTGTCTGGCGTCTAATCTGCGAACTTGTATTTATGATTGGTGATATTTTTACCGGCAAATTCAAATGGCATAAGATGAACCCCGACAGACGTTTGCTTATTATGTTAATTATCGGTTTGGTACCTCTTTTCCTACTGTTCCTGCCTGTTCCAGGCACAGGTTTAAAGATTAAGGATTTTGCTGACAAATGGGCGACTGACAGCGATATTATTGTAGAGGGCTGCTCATTGTTGATGACTGGCATCTTGCTAACACTTGGTATCTTTGCAAGCAATAAAACCGCTGCGCACCGCGCCGTTCATAACAGACCGGCCACGGGCTCTTCCGGCGGAAGAAAACAGTTTAATGCCATCGATGCGCTCTGCGTCGGATTAACCCAGTGTGTGGCAGCCGTATTCCCGGGACTCTCCCGCTCTGGCTCAACCCTTTCCGTGGGCCTTATGCGCGGCATCAACCGCCAGACGGCACTTGACTATTCCTTCGTAATAGGAATTCCGTCCATCATGGCGGCAGCGGTTTTGGAGCTAAAAGATACCGCGGGTCAGCCAATGACAATTGGAATGGCTCCGATTATCGCCGGTATTGTTACAGCGGCAATAGTTGGCTTTTTGGCCATTAAGCTTCTACGCTGGATGGTTACCACAAACAAGCTCCATGTGTTTGCCGTTTATACCCTCGTTTTGGGCGTTATAATTGTTGTACTGGGTATTATGGAGCATACTACGGGGGTTAACGCCATTACCGGTGCTGTTATTCATTTTTAACACAAGAGAATCTTAAAGGATGTATATCTTAATAATACAGTGCCAATTATAATCAGAATATTGGCAGGGATAGATTCCGGCACGGAAGCGAATATTAAAATATAAGGTGATATAAAGGTGGCAAATCAAAAATCAAATGCGAAAAGACCTGCCCCGCCCCGAACGCGGAGCGCGCCGAAAGCACGCTCTGCGGCGGCGGAAAAGGCAAAGCCGGCACGAGATGCCGAATACATAAGACAGCGCAATCAGATTAACGCGATTGTGATGTTTGCCATATCCATTTTGATGGCCTGCCTTGTGCTGATAGCGGGCGACCACATCTGGCTTTGGTGCCATAATGTTTTGCTGGGACTATTTGGGAGCTGCGCCATCATTTGGCCGATTCTGCTTTGCTACATATCGATTGTAACGGCGTTTGAACGTCAAAATAACCGTTTGGGCGGCAAGGTAATACTAATCATTGTCATTATCGCACTATTTTGTGCTTCCGTTTACATTTTTACCTCCGCAGATACGACAAAGATAACCTCTTATTGGGACAAGCTTAAGCAACTGTACGAACTCGGTATTGAAAGATCCGGTGCGGGCTTGTTCAGCGGCTTAATTGGAATTCCGTTTGTGGCCGGCCTTGGTTCTGTCGGTGCGAAAATTGTTATTATTTTGGCCCTTTTTGTAGCAGTTATGATTTTAACCGGCACAAGTTTGGTTCAGCTTTTTCGTGCGGTTACGAAGCCAGCCGATATGGTGGCTTCCAATATCAGCAGTGCGCACGAGCAAAGGATAATCGAACGCAACCGTCAAGCCAATATTGACATCGCCCTTGATCATGAGGATATCTCGCAGCGTTCAGCACAGACAAAAGGGAAGCAGGAGAAAAACAAAAAGCTTGAGCGGCTTGAAAAGGCATTCGAAGTGAAGGAACCGGTCGTGGAAAAGCTTGAAAATACACCGGAACCACCTGCTCCCACCGATAAAACAGGCTCATCTGCCGCCGCAGCAGCCTATGTTGCGCGTCAAAACTCCGCCCCCAAGCCGGAGGAAAAAAAGCCGTCGGTTGGTTCCCCGGTACAGATGACAATGTTCACCGATGAACCGCCCAAGGACGGCGACTATCATTTCCCGCCGGTTACGATGCTTGAAACGACAAAAGAAACAAACGAGCAGGATGTTACCGAGGAGTTGAAAATCAACGGCCAAATGTTGGTTCAAACCTTAAAAAGCTTCGGTGTTCAAACCAAGATTGTCGACATCAGCCGCGGCCCTGCCGTAACCCGTTACGAGCTTCAGCCCGCCGCCGGTGTGAAGATTAGTAAAATTACAAATTTAGCCGACGATATCGCGATGAATCTGGCCGCTTTCGGCGTACGAATTGAAGCCCCGATTCCAGGCAAGGCCGCAGTTGGGATTGAAGTCCCGAACAAAAAAGTTAGCGTTGTCAGAATGCGCGAGCTGATTGAATCAAACAGTTTTGGCGCCGCCAAGAGCCGACTAACTGTCGTGCTCGGCCGCGACATTACGGGCGGTACTGCGACGGCCGACCTAGGCAAAATGCCCCATCTGCTCATTGCGGGTGCTACCGGCTCCGGTAAATCTGTTTGTATCAACTCGTTTATCGTCAGCCTTTTGTACAAGTCCACTCCCGAAGAAGTCCGTTTTCTGATGATTGACCCCAAGGTCGTTGAATTGGGAATTTATAATGGAATACCGCATCTTTTAGTGCCGGTTGTCACAGACCCGCGCAAGGCCGCCGGCGCTTTGGGCTGGGCGGTTACCGAAATGCTCAAGCGATATAAAACCTTTGCTGAAAAAAACGTACGTGATTTAAGCGGTTACAATGCGCTTGCCGCTTCCAGCGGCTACAAGGATGAAAATGACCAGCCGATGCAGCATTTGCCGCAGATTGTGATTATTATTGACGAGTTGGCCGACCTTATGATGGCCGCGCCGAATGAGGTTGAAGACTCTATCTGCCGTTTGGCACAAATGGCACGTGCTGCGGGCATGCACCTACTCATTGCCACACAGCGTCCATCCGTTGACGTAATTACTGGTATTATTAAGGCAAATATTCCAAGCCGAATCGCCTTTGCCGTATCCTCGCAGGTGGACTCAAGAACCATTTTGGATATGGGCGGAGCCGAAAAGCTTTTAGGTCGAGGCGACATGCTGTTTTCACCGGTTGGCTCTCAGAAGCCAACCCGAATTCAGGGTTGTTTTGTAAGCGACAGCGAGATTGAATCGGTCGTAAATTTCGTTAAAAAAGCACAGGAAGCGGGATACGACCAGAACATAGCGGAAGAAATAGAGAAAAACGCCGTTGCCGAAAAGGGTGCAAGCAGTGACAGTGCTGTGAATAATGATACCGACCCAATGATGCCGGACGCCGTTAAGTGCGTCGTTGAAGCGGGGCAGGCATCCACTTCGCTGCTTCAGCGCCGCCTGCGCCTTGGCTATGCCCGTGCAGGAAGACTGATTGACGAGATGGAGCAAATGGGTATCGTCGGCCCGCATGAGGGCTCAAAGCCGCGCCAGGTACTCATTACATACCAGCAATGGCTTGAAATGACGATGCAGCAGGCTGATAAAAAGGAAAGCGAAGAACAAAAATAATGCCATTTTTACCAATTACAAAAGAAGAAATTGATGCCTTGGGCTGGGACGCACCGGATTTTGTTGTGGTGACCGGCGACGCCTACGTTGACCACCCCACCTTTGGTGCGGCGATTATTTCGCGCGTACTGGAAAGTTTCGGTTACCATGTTGCAATTCTGGCACAACCAAACTGGCGCAATGACCAGGACTTTACACGCTTCGGTAAGCCGAAATTTGGCTTCATGGTCAGTTCCGGCAACATTGACTCCATGGTGGCTCATTACACTGTTGCACGTCGCCGACGCAGGGATGACGCCTACTCGCCCGCCAATAAGACGGGGCTGCGGCCGGACCGGGCAGTTCTTGTTTATGCGAAGAAAATTAAGGAGATTTATCCCGATTCACCAGTCATTATCGGCGGATTAGAAGCTTCCCTGCGCCGTTTTGCCCATTATGACTACTGGGACGATAAAATCCGTCCCTCTATTCTTCTTGATTCCGGTGCGGATTTGCTTTCTTACGGTATGGGGGAAAATCAAACGATAGAGATTGCCCAACGTCTTTATTCCGGGGAGCCTATCAGTACCATCACGGATGTGCGCGGTACCTGTTATGCGATTCCAACCAAAGAATACCGCCCTGCTCCGGCGGTTGACTGTCCGAGCTTCGAACAGGTCTGCCAGAGTAAAAAAGAATATGCGATATCATGCCGCAAGGAGCAGGATGAACAGGATGCGGTGCGTGGGCGCAGGGTTATTCAGCGCCACGGCAGCATGATGCTGATTCAAAATCCACCCATGCTCCCCTTAACGCAAAAGGAGCTTGATGCGGTTTATGATTTGCCTTATGAGCGCACATACCACCCCTGCTATGAGAGTATGGGCGGCGTTCCGGCAATTCAGGAGGTTGAATTTTCCATCACCCATAATCGTGGATGTTTCGGTGCGTGCAACTTTTGCTCTATTGCATTTCATCAGGGCAGGGCGATTACCACGCGCAGTGAGGAGTCTGTTTTACGCGAGGCGAAAAAATTAACTGAAAGCCCTAATTTTAAGGGCTATATTCACGATGTCGGCGGGCCGACCGCTAATTTTCGCAATCCATCATGTGACAAACAGGCGAAACTGGGCCTTTGCAGCAACGGTAAAAAATGCCTTGCACCAAAACCCTGCCCAATGCTTAAGGTTGACCATAGCGAATACCTCGGCATTCTGCGTAAGCTGCGTGCTTTGCCAAAGGTGAAACGCGTGTTCATCCGCTCGGGAATCCGTTTTGATTATTTGATAGAGGATAAAGACGATTCATTCTTTAAGGAGCTCGTCAAATACCATGTCAGCGGCCAGCTCAAGGTCGCGCCGGAGCATTGTACTCCTGAGGTGCTTGACAGCATGGGCAAACCGCATATTGAATCATTTTTAAAATTTCAAAAAAAATATTATAAATTATGTAAAGAGGATGGGAAAGAGCAATATCTTGTGCCTTACCTTATGTCCTCGCACCCCGGCAGTACCATGAAGGATGCTGTTGAACTTGCGCTGTTTCTAAAGCGTGAGCATCTGCGCCCGGAGCAGGTACAGGACTTTTACCCAACGCCGGGGACCATTTCTACCTGTATGTTTTATACAGGACTGAATCCTTACACCTTAAAAGAAGTTTACATTCCCCGCACCGACCGTGAAAAGGCAATGCAGCGTGCACTTTTGCAATATTTCAATCCGAAGAACAAGGATTTGGTTATATCAGCGTTAAAGGCGGCGGGCCGCAGTGATTTAATTGGTATAGGCAATACCTGTCTTGTTCGTCCGAACGCCGCCATGCAGCAAGCACAAGTTCAAAAGAAAGCGAAGCAAGGCACATGGAACAGCAAAAGAACAGCAAAAAGGCGCTAAAGATTTCCCTGTTTCTTCTTTTAGCAATTGGCCTGATAGTTTCTCTTCTGCCGTTCGGAGCAGCCGCTTCGTGGCATCGAATTTTCTCATTCTTCGGTTTAAACGACTTTTCTGCGACGGCGGACGGCAGTCCTCTGTCCGTTCATGTCCTTGAAGTCGGCAAGGCTGACAGCATCTTTATCGAGTGTGGGGGAAAATACATGCTGGTCGACGGCGGTACAATGGACTGCGGCGAGCGTGTTGCGGAGTATCTTAATCGGCGCGGTGTAAAAAAGCTTGACTATGTTTTCAATACCCACCCCGACAAAGATCATATCGGCGGCCTTGGCTATATCATCGAGCATTATGATATAGCGCGATATTTTGCTCCGGATATACCAAAAAATCTTATTAAGCCGAGTGAAGAATATCTTGGTGCGCAACAGGTGCTGAAAAAAAAGAATATACAAATAGTAGCTCCAAACTGTGGGGATTCCTTTCGTTTGGGCGACCTAAAAATAGAGGTGCTTGCACCCATAAAACAGGGAACCAGCACCAATAATAACTCCATTGTTCTGCGTTTGACCTATGGTAAAACAAGCTTCTTACTGATGGGCGATGCCGAAAAAGAGGAAGAAAGTGATCTGATTACAAGCGGAGCGAACCTTTCTGCCGATGTTTTAAAGGTTGGTCACCATGGCAGCAGTACTTCCACAACCGACGCGCTTTTAAGTACAGTGAAACCGCATTATGCGGCGATTTCGGTTGCTGATGATTCCAATAAATTACCCAAGAAACAAGTCCTTAAAAGGCTGAAATCCGCCAACGTTACAACTTACCGCACGGATGTCAGCGGAACGCTGATTTTTTTAAGCGATGGTGAAAATATTACAGTTGTGACAGCGCGTTAGCAAAAGTGAAAAGATACTGGATATAATATGTTTAAAAGGGGATAGAACATGAAAACTCTGACTATTGACCGCTTCGAGGGAGCCTACGCAATCTGTGAGGACAGCGAACAAAAATTTTTTGCAATTGAAGCTTCCGAACTGCCCAAGGGCGCACTGGAGGGTGATGTGCTTGATGTGAACGATGCCGAGGGAACCTTAAGCATCAACGCCGAAGCAACCGCTCAAAAGCGTTCCAAAGCAAAAAAGTTACAGGAAAAACTCTTTAAATGATGTGTGGCATATAATCCATGTGGAACGGTGTAACACGAGTATTATACTAAATTCTGTCTAAAACGCCTATTGTTTTCGGTTAGCTTTCTGTTTTGCTGCGTTTTCCTCCTAGGCAGGCGCCAGCCTTGCAAAGCGAAAAACATCCTCAAAAATCATATATGGCTTTTCAAACAGGAATTAGTATTAAAAGCATAAAGATACCGCCGAGGAATTTTTCTTCGGCGGTATCTTTGTCTTTATGGATTTTTTGTGCTTTATTGTCATTTGTACTTTTAAAAGTGTTTCCAGCGCCGCGAAGGTCATTTATCGACGGATGGTTACCTTATCAATATTTGTTTTGTGCATATGCACATTCATGGCCAGTCCAAAACCCAGGTACAAACAGGCCGCGGACGAGCCTCCCGCGCTGAAAAATGGAAGGGTAACGCCCATTACGGGTAAAAGATTTAAACACATCCCTAAATTAAATAGCGTCTGCGCCGCAATCATACCGAAAAAGCCAAAGCAAATGATGCTGCCCAAACAGTCCGGTGATTTTCTTGCGATTCGCAGCGTTCTTAAAAGCAGCAGGAGGAGCAGTACCATAATTAGTGTGCAGCCGATAAAACCAAGCTGTTCACCTGCGACGGAAAAAATAAAGTCACTTTGCTGAACCGGAACGAGCCCCTTGTTGACTCGGGGACTGTTAAACAGTCCCCGACCCCAAAACTGCCCACTGCCAATTGAAGTTCTTCCTTGAATTTGTTGCAGCCCTTTACCAAGAGGATCGGTTTCGGGGTGACGAAAAATGGTGAATCGATCTTTTTGGTAATCCTTCAGAACATATTTCCATGCCAAAGGGAATGCTACCGCAAGTGACACAAAAACAGCCCCGAAGTATCTTAATTGAATGCCGGCGCCAAATGACATAGAAAGGAACATGCAGAAGAAGATAATAGCCGTGCCGTCATCACCCTGAAAATGGACTAATACAATTGGAACAAGGGCATGGCATGCCAACAGTATTATGTGCAATGGCGATTTTAACCAATCACGTTCCTTTAGTGACGATAAGTGCTTTGAAAATGTAAGAATAAAGCCAATTTTGACAAGTTCACTTGGCTGAAATGTACCGCCCGGCAGTTTAATCCAGGCTTTGGCGTTGATTCCGCCGCTGCTTACGACTGCAATGCCGAAAAGCTGAGTATAGATAATTAAAAACAGGCAAAAGCCCGCCACAACATACCAGTAATTTGTAATCTCACGGTAATCAATCAGCGTGAATAGAATCGCGCCTACATACCCCATTGAAATGGCTACCAATTGTACTGTAAAATAGGACCTGCCCGTTGGACTGGGCGGTACCGTTTTGAGCAATAAAAGACTGTACGCTGAAATGGACAGCATAACTAGCCAGTATAGCTTGTCCGCTCGCTTAAAATAGCTTGCAAATGATTTCAATCCTCGCATGGCTTCCCCTCTAATCATGTCTATTAAAATGATACAAGCATGCAGCATGCGCCACTATATATGTTTGTCGTATCAAATATTATTAAAAGGGAAAGCCGGTTGACATTCCCTTTTAAACGTTTTGTTTATAACTATTATTATATGATGTATACGATAAAACTGCAAGCATAATAAAAACGAAAGCCGACATGAAGTCTGTTTTCATATCGGCTTTTTAGTTGTATTTAAGAGCTGAATTTATACAGATTCCGATGTCACGTCGGGAATGGAGTCAAAGCTGACCTCTGCAATAAATAAGTCTGCATCGATACGGACGCGGAAGCGGCCGCCGCACGCTTCGGTAAAGCTCTGTGCAATCGAGAGGCCCAACCCGCTGCCGCTTGTTGTGCGTGAACTGTCGCCCCTTACAAAGCGCTCTGTCATATCTTTTTCGTTATCAAGTTCATATTTGGAAGTGTTCTTTACCGCTGCTGTGAACTTTGCTTCGTTTTGATTAAGCGTAACGAATACACGGGAGCCTTCAAGTGAATATTTCAGCGCGTTGCCGATTAAATTCTGAAATACTCGGTATAACCGCCGCCCGTCCGCTAAAATCATAACGGGTTTGTCTGGAATATCCACTTTAAATGTAAGACCGGAAGCTTCAATTTCCTCGTTCATATCTGCTAAGGTTTGGCGAATCAGCTTCCCAAAATCAAGGGTTTCTATATTTAGTTCAATATTCCCGCTTGTTGCCTTACTTACATCGAAAATATCCTGCACCATATTCTTTAGGCGGTCAGACTTCTGAGCAAGCACCTCAATATAGTCCTTCACATGGTCGGGCAGGTTTTCCTCCTGATTCAGTAAATCCACGTAGCTGATAATAGAAGTAAGCGGTGTTTTAATGTCGTGTGAAACATTCGTGATTAAGTCTACTTTCATGCGCTCGCTTTTTAAACGCTCTTCGACCTCCTTGCTGACGCCGGACTGGATTTCATTCAGGTCGAGAACGGCTTTGTTTAAGTCGGTATCGTCCGGCAGTTCGAACGGTGTCGTAAAATCCCCGGATTTGACAAGGGAAATGTGGTCAATTAAAAGCCCTATGTCGTTGACAGTGTTCTGATATTTTCTTACATACCGGTAAATCAGGTAGCTCATTGCAGCGATGACGCAAAGAACAAAAATGAAACTTCTCGAAAAAGTTAATACCAATAGAGCAAAAATGACAATAGAAATTTCTGCTGTAAGCAGTGCCCAAAAGCGTAGAATCATCTGTTTTTGAAACGGCTTTTTCATTTCGAGTTCTCTGTAATTTTTCAGCGCAGAATTAAAGATATTGTGCATGTAAAATTGAGGATTATAACGTATATCGTTTACCACAAGGTAGTAGCAGAAGAACGAAATTACCACGCAGATTCCCCAGTAAAACCAATTGCTTGGCGTGATGGATTGCATGAATATAAAGTCTGCCCAAATTAGCAAAACCGTGCAAATTACTTTAATATCGCACCAGAACCAGCCGCTGAATCGAGCAAGCGCCAAATCGGCCAGCTTTTTATGCTTACGCAGTAAAATATAAAGTATGAATAATATAATTCCAAATAATAAACCGCCGCCGCAAACATAAGTCATTATTCTTATTTTACGCTGGTTAATCGGAATTTGGAAAAGAAAATTACGGCTTCCAAAAGACTCGGCAAGTTCTTTTCGTACAATAATCGTGATTCTGCTGTTTTCGATATTGCTTTTCGGAAAGTTGGCGTTAGAATACCCGGGCAAATACCACATTCCTTTATTCGAGCGGTAAATACCATCTCCATAGATATCAATGTTCTTCCCGTCTTTCGTAATCGTAACCTTTTTGCCGTCAAAATACAGCTTGAAGTTGTATCCGTCCGGAAGGGTACCGTTGCTCCAGTCAAATCCGGGAACATAATTTGTAAACTCAGCCGGATTTATATCCGTTCCAGCCGAATAGAGCATATTTTTCCCCGTTTCTTCACTTAAATCATTCCAATAAGAATCGTCTTCATCATTTTTCTCTTTTAGCTGATTTAACATGGATTGCAGTTGGTATTCCATTGAGTCCCTGAACATATATGTGTTTTGAAAATCTGAATTAAACGCGTCACTTAATTTCTGTGTAAAATAATCGTATCTGACCGCCGCGTATATTCCCGCAATCAGTGTGCCGATCAGAATGATTATGCTGAGAAAAAAACAGAGAAAGCTAACAATTGGTTTAAGTCTTTTCGATTTTGTATCCAATACCCCACACCACCTTCAAATATTCAGGCTCCTTTGGGTTGATTTCGATTTTTTCACGAATGTGGCGAATATGTACCATGACTGTGTTTTCAGCGGAATACGCCGGCTCGTTCCAAACGCGGCGGTAAATTTCCTCAGCGGGGAAGATTCTGCCACGGTTACGCATGAGCAAATCAATGATTTTCGTTTCGGTTGCCGTCAGCTTCACCGGGTCACCGTCCACTTTCAAAATGTACTCATCGGGGTTATAGGAAAGCCTGCCGTTGATAATCACATTTGTACCCATTTGAGTGTTGATGTCGCCAAGGCTTGTGTATCGCCTTAACTGGGAGTGTACGCGGGCAACAAGCTCCATCGGATTAAACGGTTTAGTCACATAATCATCTGCGCCCATGCTGAGCCCCAAAATCTTGTCGGTGTCTTCGCTTTTGGCCGACAGTACAATAATAGGAAAGTTGCATTTTTCGCGTATTTTCATGACAGCGGAAAGTCCGTTCAGTTTTGGCATCATTACGTCAATCAAAATAAGCTGTATCGCATTGTTCATCACCACATCAAGCGCCTCAAGCCCATCATAGGCGCACAGTACAGAGTAGCCCTCCTTTTCAAGTAAAATGGAGATGGCACGCACAATTTCACGGTCGTCGTCTACAACCAAAATGTATTTTTTGTCCATTCGTTTTCCTCCCAAAGACCTTAACTAAAGGATACGGTATAATTCTTACGAAAAGCTTAATGTGTTTCTTATGAAAAACTTAATAATTAGTTCATATTTTACTATTATAGCAAGATTGTGTCAAATGCAAGAATAGAGGGCAAAATATACGCATAACCGGTAATCTATTTTTACTTAGTGGATAAACAGTGAACGAATGCTTGATTGTGCTGACTAGAATATTACTGTAAAAAATTGAAATGTTACTTGTGTATTGTTCATTTTTAGTCGAAAATATGATATACTTTTATCATATTTATGTGTGAGGAGAATGCACTAATGCTAACGGACATCGAAATAGCACAGCAGGCAAAGCTCATTCCGATTGCTCAGGTCGCTTCCGACCTAGGTGTTATCGAGGAAGAACTGGAGCCATACGGCAGATTTAAGGCAAAACTGAACGACTCTCTCTACAACAGACTTGCCGGCCATAAAAACGGCAAACTTATTCTGGTTACCGCCATCAATCCAACGCCGGCAGGGGAAGGCAAAACCACCACAACAGCCGGTTTGGGCGAGGCAATGAAAAAAATCGGGAAAAACGCTATCATCGCTCTGCGTGAACCGAGCCTAGGCCCTGTGTTCGGGATTAAGGGCGGCGCAGCGGGCGGCGGCTATGCTCAGGTGGTGCCTATGGAGGACATCAATCTGCACTTTACCGGTGATTTTCACG
Organism: uncultured Caproiciproducens sp.; assembly: GCA_964517505.1. Classification (GTDB taxonomy): domain Bacteria; phylum Bacillota; class Clostridia; order Oscillospirales; family Acutalibacteraceae; genus Caproiciproducens. The sequence continues at coordinate 72,643 of CAZFED010000002.1, forward strand.
CGATTACATCCGCGAACAATCTGCTCTGTGCCATGCTTGACAATCACATTCAGCAGGGAAACGCGCTCGGCATTGACCAACGCAGAATTTTAATTAAACGCTGTCTTGATATGAACGACCGTGCGCTTCGGAATATTGTTGTTGGTCTTGGCGGGAAAATAAACGGCGTTCCGCGTGAGGATGGCTTTTGTATAACGGTTGCAACGGAAATCATGGCAATTTTCTGCCTTGCTTCCGACATGGTTGACTTAAAGAAACGCCTTGGCGAAATACTGGTTGCCTACACCTATGCGGGCGATCCGGTTTATGCCAGTGACTTAAAGGCTCAGGGCGCGATGGCAGTACTGCTCAAGGACGCAATGAACCCGAATCTGGTACAAACTCTTGAGGGCACGCCTGTAATCATGCACGGAGGTCCGTTTGCAAATATCGCCCACGGCTGTAATTCGGTCAGAGCCACGCGTTTAGCGCTAAAGCTCGCTGATTACTGCATTACCGAGGCGGGCTTTGGCTCCGACCTTGGAGCGGAAAAATTCATGGATATAAAATGCCGTCTTGCCGGCTTAAAACCGAATGTAATTGTTCTTGTAGCAACCGCCCGTGCGCTGAAATACAACGGCGGCGTAACAAAGGACAGGACTGCTGAAGAAAATCTGGACGCGCTGAAAAAGGGTATTGTCAATTTAGGCGCTCATATTTTAAATATGAAAAAATATGGAGTTCCGGTTGTTGTTGCCATTAACCGTTTTGGAAGTGACTCCGATGCTGAACTTGAATATATCGAGAACTACTGCCGCGAAAATGGTGCAGACTTTGCACTTTCCGAAGTATTCGCCAAGGGTGGAGCAGGCGGTATGGACTTGGCTAAAAAAGTCTGTGAAGCTGCCGAAAAGCCATCCGATTTTCATCCAATTTACTCCGTGGATTCCACAATTAAGCAAAAAATCGAGTGCATTGCCAAAGAAATTTATGGTGCGGATGGCGTAAGCTACACTGTCCAGGCCGAAAAGGCAATAAGGGATATAGAGGTACTCGGCGGGGACAAGCTGCCGGTTTGCATTGCGAAAACACAGTATTCGCTTTCCGATAATGCCGCTCTTTTGGGTCGGCCGACCGGTTTTAACATCACAATCCGTGACCTGCGGCTTTCAAACGGAGCAGGCTTTGTCGTTGCTTACGCGGGTGATATCATGACGATGCCCGGTTTGCCGAAGGCACCCTCGGCTGAAAAGATTGATGTAGACACCGACGGTAAAATCTCAGGATTATTTTAGTAAGGGGAATGTTATGCAGGAAATAATCACTTCTTCATCCGCTGAAACGGAGGCTTTCGGCGAAAAAATAGCTGCCGGGCTTTCCGGCGGCGAGGTAATCGCGCTTTTCGGCGGCATGGGAATGGGCAAAACTGCTTTTACTCGCGGCTTAGCTCGCGGCCTCGGAATTTGTGATGGTGTTTCCAGCCCGACGTTTGCACTCATCCATGAGTATCACGGCAGGCTGAATGTCTATCATTTTGATATGTTCCGCGTGACTGGCTGGGATGACCTTTATTCCACCGGATTCTTTGATTATTTAGGAAACGGGGGAGTTCTGGTGATTGAATGGAGCGAAAATATTGAAGCCGCCCTGCCACAGGACGCAATACGGATTGAAATTCAACAGGGTTCAAACGAAAATGAGCGCATTTTTCATATTGAGGGGATGGAATCATGAGAATATTAGCAATCGATTCGTCGGCAACCGCCGCTTCCGCTGCCTTGGTGGACGACGGGAAGGTGTTAGGCGAATTTTATATCAATACGAGCTTAACACACAGCCAAACCCTTATGCCCATGATTGACAACGTGTTAAACAGTACACGCACTGATCTGAACAGTGTCGATTTGTTCGCTGTTTCAGCCGGACCCGGTTCTTTTACCGGAATCCGCATTGGTGTTGCAAGTATCAAAGGCCTTGCTATGGCGCAAAATAAGCCTTGTGTTGGCGTTTCCACACTTGAAGCCATGGCACACAATTTAGAGCACCTCGAGTGCACCGTTTGCGCGGTGATGGATGCGCGCTGCGGACAGGTTTACAATGCCATTTTCAAGGCACATGACAGCCACCTTGAAAGAATCACACCCGACCGCGCACTTTCCATTGAGGATTTGGCACAGGAATGTGAAAATTATACGAATCCTCTGTTCCTTGTTGGAGATGGCGCAAAATTGTGCTATAATAATGAGCGGTTTAAAAATTGCAATGCGGTTTTGCCGCCTGAGCCGTTGATTTATCAGCGTGCGTGCGGCGTGGCAAAATCGGCTCTATTGGCGTACAAGCAGGGCGGAACGGTTGCTCCGGCGGCTCTGATGCCGATTTATCTGCGTCTGCCTCAAGCGGAGCGCGAACTAAAAAAACGTTTAAAAGGAGAAAATAAATGATAGCTTTAGGAGCGGACCACGGCGGAGTATTATTAAAGGAAGCAATTAAAAAATACTTCGATTCCGAGAAAATTGCCTATAAGGATTTCGGTACATTCAACGAAGAATCGATTGACTACGCGCCGATTGCGGCACAAGTTGCGCACAGCATCGTAAACGGCGAAGCAGAGCGTGGAATTTTATGCTGCGGTACAGGAATTGGTATGAGTATTGCGGCAAACAAGGTGAAGGGCATCCGCGCATCAGTATGCACTGACGCTTTCTGCACCGAAATGACCCGCCGCCACAACAATTCCAATATCCTCTGTCTTGGAGGCAGGGTAATCGACGAGAAGCAGGCGGTTGAATTTGCAAAAATATATGTTGAAACCGAATTTGAGGGCGGCCGCCATCAGCGCCGTCTGGATGAGATTGCCGCCATTGAGCGCGGTGAGCTGTAATATCGCTGATTTAATTAACTTATCATAATTTATATATGGAGGCTGTCAATATGGATAAACAAGTATTCGTTATGGATCACCCGCTGATTCAGCATAAACTGACTTTTTTACGCGACAAAAATACGGGTTCAAAGGAATTCCGTGAGCTGGTCGGTGAAATTGCAATGCTGATGTGCTATGAGGCAACACGCGAGCTGCCATTGGAAGAAACAACGATTGAAACACCGATGGGTGAGGCAAAAACGAAAGTGATTGCCGGCAGAAAGCTTGCATTCGTACCGATTTTAAGAGCGGGCCTCGGCATGGTTGACGGCGTACTCAAAATGGTTCCTGCTGCAAAGGTGGGCCATATTGGCCTATATCGTGACCATGAAACATTGCAGCCTGTTGAATATTACAGCAAGCTCCCACTCGATATTAATGAGCGTGAAGTGATTGTACTGGACCCGATGCTTGCCACCGGCGGTTCAGCAATCGACGCAATAACCATTATCAAGCGCAGCCATCCGAAGAGCATTCGGTTTATGTGCATTATCGCGGCTCCCGAGGGAGTTAAGGCTCTGACTGAAGCGCATCCTGACGTTGAGGTTTTTTGCGCCGCTGTGGACGACCACCTGAACGAAATCGGTTATATTGTCCCGGGTCTTGGCGACGCCGGCGACAGAATCTTCGGAACACTTTAATAATTGATAAAGCAGGGGCGGCCATTGGCCGCCCCTGTAACATTTTATTACATATTCAATAGTTGCATTAAAAATTGGAAAGAGTTAAAATAAAAACACAAAGATAAAAACACAGTTCTGGTTGGTAGTCCAGACGCAGTTTATAGCTGTCAGTAACCTGCCTCCTAAGGTTGTCCGGTCTTTGTTAAGTTATCTTTTAGGAGGAATTTAACATGGACAAATCAATATGCAAAATCACAGTGTTTTTTGAGGAGCCGTTTTGGGTTGGTGTGTATGAACGCATGACCAACGGAAAAATCAAAGTCGCGAAAGTAGTGTTTGGCTCCGAGCCGAAAGATTACGAAATTTATGATTACTTCTTGAGCCACTGGAACAAACTGCGGTTTAGTCCGCCTGTTACAGAAAAGGAAAGTGCGAATAGAAAAATCAATCCTAAGCGGATGCAAAGGGAGATTAACAGCCAATTATCACAAACCGGAATTGGCACAAAAGCACAACAAGCCTTAAAACTGCAACAGGAGCAAAACAAATTGGAAAGAAAGTCTTTTAACCGGCAAAAGTCAGAGGAAGAAAAGCAGCGACAATTTGAATTACGACTGCAAAAGAAGAAAGATAAGCACAGGGGTAGGTGAAAGCCTACCTTTTACTTTGCTACAGATATTGAGCATTATTCGTCTCTAAAACACCACAGAAAAGGCTTAGAACTGCAAAAGTTCTAAGCCTTTTCTTATATGGTATCTATTATTTTAAATTAGCAATATATTTTTCAATTGAGTCCTCATCAGTGGGGTTAATACAGTTAGTTGCTTTGGTCAGTGACAGGTTTTCCACGTGTCGGATTCCTTCGCCTGGCTCAATGTTGTAAAGCGGGCTCAGCGATTCCATTTCCACATAGTCCTTACTTACATAAGTTTCGTATGAACAGCCAAAGTCAGGGTAAGCTGCCTGTGTGTTATGCACAAAGCGCTTTACCAATGTGTAATCTTTATTGGAGTATGCCGCCCAGCCTAAAACATTGTTAACACCTAATTTTAACGCATTTTCATTGTTGCTGTCATGCTGTATGGTGAGATAATTGTTTCCTAAGAATATCCGTTTGTCGCGAACATCTGTGTAAGGCCAAAAGGAGATGGTTCTGTTTGGAAGAATCATATTATTATTATCCCTGTTCTGAGGAATAATTTCAACGCCGCCGCCGTTTACCATTGTAATTGACCACAGCGCATAGGTTTGCTTTTCTTTTGAGCAGTTTTTGGCACTGTGCACAACCATAATGTCCGTGGCACCCTCACCCATGATGACTTCAAAGCTAAGCTGCATGTCATTGTGCTTTTGACGAGCGGGGGTAAAGCTGACTCCCTCCGGCAGAATGCCGTAAATCACGGGCTCGTTGTCCGGGTAGTAGGTTTCCGGCATCCGCTCCGGGCTTAGCCACACGCGGTGGCCGCCGTAGCAATAAAAGGTGGCGTCTTTTCCGAAACGCTCTGTCATGCTCGGATTACTGGTTACATATTTACGCTCCAGATCATTATACAGAATATTTGCGTCCCCAATAAACCCAAAACGTACAATTCGCGGGCCGCAATCAATTGTGACAACGACATCAATCACACCGTTGCTTATCTGTACACACCTTCCGTAATTCTCATAATCCGTCTCTTTAATTTCAATAGACAAAAGAAGACACATCCTTTCAGTCTGATGACTAAATAGAAATAATACCTGTTGTCATTTCGAGTCCGCAGCGCTCGACATTCGGCATGCATAGTGCAAAAAGGTCAGTTGCTCTATATTCTAATTCAACCATATTTTTAGCTTTATTGTCAAGAGATAAAATATCTGATGAATTGCTGATAATTGGTAATTTTGTAGTGGATTTTATCAAATGCAGAACTTCAACTCCACGTTTGTTAAAGCCAATTACGCGAAGATAGGGAGGAATTCCTATACTCATCGATGCATTCACTCCCAAAAAGGCAGAAAGCACGATTCGCCTGATTCTCGCGTGGGTGTATCTTTTTGACTTAATCAAGTCATAAACTTCATCTAAGCTGGTTGCTTTCCTCACCGCCGCGTATACACGGTTTTCCAGCCCTTCGCTGATGTCCGGCAGCAAAGCAAACTCCGCGCGGCTCATGCTTCTCAGCTTTGCCAGAATTGCGCGCTCAACCTCAGCTATTGTAGCAGGCGCGTTTCCTGCATCTATTTCACACCGGACAATCTCTGCAGCCGATTTTGGCATCAACGCGGAAAAGTCTCCACCGCTTTGCATCAATCTGCGTATCTGCGAGGCAGAGGCAACTGAGCCGCAGGCTGATTTGGCGTCGTGTGCCGCACCTACGCGTTTTATCGTAAATGGCGTTACTTTTGAATTCAGCTTATTGAGCGCTTTTAAATACTCAATTGCCAAAATATTATTCGGTTCACGCAAAAGCTGCGCCGTTTCTTCGTCGAACAAGCTGCCTAACGCTTTTTGCCTTGCACTTGCAAAAGTTGCACCATTTTTTAATTCGCATCGCAGAACTTCATGCAGACTTGAAGAGGCCAGCGCCTGCACCGCTTTTTTTAAATCATCAATATTTCCGCATTCACTGCCAAAGCTGATCATATCAACACCCATTGCATCCAAAAGTGCGGTTCCACCGAACGCGAATTTCTCTGCTCCGGCCAGTGCCCATGGAAGCGGCAGCTCAATTACAAGGTCAACACCGTTTTGTAGTGCTTGTCTTGCTCTTGCCCACTTTGAGAGCGCCGCGGGTTCGCCGCGCTGTACAAAATTGCCGCTCATTACCGCAACAATGTGCGTAGCTCCGCTGAGGCGTGTCCGTGAAACAAGCTCGGCATGCCCTAAATGAAATGGATTATATTCAGAAACTATTCCGGCAACAAGCATTTTATGACAAACTCCTTGAATTTAATTGAACGATGTACTATTATAATATACAGTATTGCCTATGCGCATTCAATAGCCGCATATGATTTTAAAGGCAAATTTAGGAGGAAACAAACAGCATGAAGATTTTGGTAATAAACGCGGGTAGCTCTTCGCTGAAGTATCAGTTGATTGATATGGACACTGAAGCAATGATCGCAAAGGGCAACTGCGAGCGAATTGGTATTGAGGGCGGAACCTTCACCCACAAAACCGCAGATGGCCGCAAAAAGGACATAAAGGTTGAAATGACCAACCATACAGAGGCTTTTAAGCTGGTCACAGCAGCTTTGGTTGATAAGCAGGTCGGCGTGATTAAGGATTTATCGGAGGTTACCGCAATAGGTCACCGTGTTGCGCAGGGCGGCGCGATATTCAGCAAGTCGCTCCACATTAATGATGATGTTATTGATGGCATCAGAAGCCTCATTCCGCTGGCTCCCCTGCACAATGGTCCTGAACTTCAGGGAATTCTCGCCTGCCGCGAAGTCTTTGGAAAAGACGTACCTGAGTGCGTTGTTTTCGATACATCTTTCCATTCGACTATGCCCAAAAAGGCATATATGTTTGCCATTCCATATGAATACTATGAGAAATACAAAGTTCGCCGCTATGGCTTTCATGGTACATCCCATCGGTATGTCAGCAATCACTGTGCACACTTAATGCATCAGCCAATTGAAGACATTAACATGGTTACCTGCCACCTTGGCAACGGTTCCTCTATTGCTGCCATTAAGGGCGGAGAGGTTATTGATACCAGCATGGGCTTGACCCCGCTTGATGGTTTTATGATGGGTACGCGCTCCGGTTCCCTCGACCCGTCCGTCGTCACTTTCATCATGGAGCAGGAACACTTGACTCCGGCACAAATGGATGATGTTTTAAACAAGAAGTCCGGTCTGCTCGGAATTTCCGGTTACAGTGATGACCGCGATGTAACGAAAGCGGAGATTGAGGGCGATAAAAGAGCAATTCTTGCACACGAAATGCTGTCATACCAAATCATTAAACATATCGGCGCATACGCCGCCGCAATGAACGGCCTCGACTGCATCGTGTTTACGGCGGGTCTTGGCGAGAATCAGGCTCATCTGCGTTATTCCATCTGCCGTGGACTTAAGTTCTTCGGTGTGAAGATAGATCCGGAATTGAATGACAAAATGATTCACGGCCGCGAGGGCAAGATTTCCACTTTTGATTCACAGATTTCCGTCTATGTTGTTCCTACCAACGAGGAACTTGTTATCGCACGCGATACGAAGGAAATTGTCGAAAAACTGACATACGCTTCCACTGAGGACAAGACCGTCGTAGACCCTGAGGATATCTAATGAATAATGATGAGGCCCATCTGCTTTTTGTCCTTTACTTTAAGGGCAGAAAGCGAGCCTCATAGAATTATATAAGCAATAAAAAACAGCTCCTACATTTTTGTGGGAGCTGTTTTGATGTTATATGTGTAACTAAGCTGTTCTTTCGCTCTTTTGATGCTTAATCACCTTTAAGCGGGAAAATTCTTCTCTGTCCTTTTCCTCCAACGCATCTGAAATAATCTTAACCGTTGCTTCAAAGCGGGGAATCATAATGTTTTTTAACGCATTTGCACGCTTTTGCGTCTTTTTAATGGCATCGGCAAGCCGATAAACACTATTTTCAACCTCTGCCAGTTCGGCGGTCAGGCATTTTACCTCAGAAAATTTATTATATGCGTTATCCAACATAATGTTGGTGGAGTTCAGTCCGAACGGAATTGGTATGCTTATCGGCTCAAGCGATACCATTGGAATCTCTACGCCCATTACGCTTCTGTAGGCCACGTTTAAGCTGTTGTCAAGCGGCACGGTGCGGGAAAGTTCACCACATATGCCAAGAGTGATATTCGCCTTTTGCAGCGCCGCGTAGGCCTCATCGTACGTATTGTCAATCTTATCCTGAATACTTGCGGCTCTCTCAATCAGAGCCATCATTTCCCGTATTAAAATATTGCGCTTACGGTCAAGCAACTCAAACCCGGTGCGCGAAAGCGCAAGTGACTTTTTTGTTGCGAGCAGATTACCCTTTGTTGGCACGACCTGGTTACTCAATGTGGCTCACCCTCTTCTGGTTCGCTAAAATTGTGCAATACTGCGTTTTCACGCCTTGTCTTACACGATTTTATCTTAACCAAGTAATTTGTATGGCTAAAATGATGAGATACTGTGTTAGCTGTACTTATGATTTTTTATTTTCCTCAGTGGGCTTTTCCTGTCCCTTTGCCTTCTCATAATACTTGTCAAGGATGGCATCGTCCACACGGTCCAATTCCTCACGTGGCAGGACGCAAAGGAGTTTCCAGCCCAAATCGAGGCTTTGCTCGATGGTACGGTTTTCATGGGAACCCTGATTGACGAACTGGGCTTCAAACAGCTTGCCGAATTCAATATATTTCTTATCAGTGGGGGAGAGCTCCTCTTCACCGATAACCGAAGCCAGTGAACGCGCATCCATAACCTTTGCATAGGATGCGAAAAGCTGGTTGGAAAGTGCCGAGTGATCCTCACGTGTGTAGCCCGCTCCAATTCCGTCCTTCATTAAACGGGAAAGGGATGGCAGAACGGCAACAGGGGGATAGGTTCCAGAGTTATCGAGTGAGCGGTCAAGCACAATCTGGCCCTCTGTAATGTAACCTGTAAGGTCAGGAACAGGGTGGGTAACATCGTCGTTTGGCATGGTCAGAATTGGGATTTGCGTAACTGAGCCTTTTTTACCCCTCACCATTCCAGCACGCTCATAAAGCGAAGCCAGGTCGGAGTACAAATAGCCCGGGAAGCCCTTTCTGCCCGGAATTTCGCCCTTTGAAGAGCTGAATTCGCGCAGTGCTTCGGCGTAGGAAGTCATATCCGTCATGATGACAAGAATATGCATGCCAAGTTCAAAAGCAAGGTATTCCGCAACGGTCAAAGCGCAGCGCGGAGTCAAAATTCTTTCAATAATCGGGTCGTTTGCAAGGTTTAAAAACATAACAACCTTTTGCAGCACGCCAGACTCGTCAAACGAGCGGCGGAAGTATTCAGCAACATCGTTTTTAACACCCATGGCGGCAAAAACAATACCAAAGTTGTCTCCGTTGTCGTCACTGATTTTGGACTGCCTTGCAATTTGAACAGCTAGTTCGTTGTGCTTCATGCCGGAGCCGGAGAAAATCGGCAGCTTCTGTCCGCGAATCAGCGTCATCAGTGTGTCTATTGTTGAAATACCGGTATTAATGTAGTTCTTAGGGTATATTCTCGATACCGGATTAATGGGCGTACCATTGATATTGGCTCTTTTCACCGGGTAAATATTGCCCAGGCCATCAATTGGATGACCTGCGCCGTCAAATACACGGCCGAGGATTTCCGGTGAGAGCGGCATCTCCATTGGATGCCCCATCAGCCTTGTGCGTGTGTTGTCGAGCGAAATACTGCGCGTTCCTTCAAAAACTTGAATGACGACGCGTTTGCCCTCCATCTGCACAATTCGGCCCTGGCGTTTTGTACCGTTGGTTAGGCGGATATCGACAACTTCTTCAAATGAAGCGTTCTCCACATCATCCAAAACGATGAGAGAACCATTAATTTCTTCTAAGCCAATATGATCAAGAATCATGGTGTAACCACCTTCTTAGGTAAAATTAGGAATTTAGTCCGCACAATTCAGACGTCAAGAAGCCACAATGGCGGATAAAGTATCGTCTATTTCTTTTATATAATCGTCGAACATTTCCAACTTATTGTTGGGAATATCATATTTCATCTTTACAAGCTTATCGAACAAGCCGGACTCCGAAATACCGGAAATCGGCACGGAAGCTGCAACGAGCTGCTTTGCTTTTTTGTAAAGATGCAAAATCACTTTCATCATTAGCTTCTGCTTTTCAAGCGGTACAAAAGTGTCTTCCGCGTGGAAAGCGTTTTGCTGCAAAAATCCCACTCTAATGATACGGGCAATTTCAATAATCAGCTTCTGGTCGTCAGGCAGAACATCCGAACCAATCAGCTTTACAATTTCCATCAGCTTGCTTTCTTCATGCAAAATCCGAGTGATTTTCTTGCGGTATTTGATAAAGTCCTCGCCGACATTCTCTGCAAACCACGGGTCAAGATCGGTGAAATATTCGCTGTAGCTTTCTGTCCAGTTGATTGCCGGGTAGTGTCTTGCATAAGCCAGCCCTTTATCCAATGCCCAGAAGCAGCGGGTAAAACGTTTGGTATTCTGTGTGACAGGCTCGGAAAAATCGGAGCCCTGCGGGGAAACAGCACCGATAATTGTAATGGAGCCATCACTGCTGTTCAAATTTTTTACCATTCCGGCACGCTCATAGAATTCGGAAAGACGGCTTGGCAGATAGGCAGGGAAGCCCTCTTCAGCCGGCATTTCTTCCAAGCGGCCTGAAATTTCACGCAAAGCCTCGGCCCAGCGTGAGGTCGAATCAGCCATAATAGCCACATGGTAGCCCATGTCACGATAATATTCACCGAGCGTAATGCCGGTATAGATTGAAGCTTCACGCGCAGCAACCGGCATGTTACTGGTGTTTGCAATCAACACGGTACGGTCGGTCATCGGCCGGCCTGACTTAGGGTCAATCAACTCGGAGAATTCATCAAGCACCTGGCTCATTTCGTTGCCGCGTTCGCCGCAGCCGACGTAGATAATAATATCGGCGTCACACCACTTTGCCAACTGATGCTGTGTCATTGTTTTACCTGTTCCGAATCCACCCGGAATTGCTGCCGTGCCGCCCTTTGAGATAGGGAACAGAGTATCAATGATTCTCTGGCCGGTAATCAGCGGAACCTTGGTTTGCAGCCGCTCAGTCACAGGGCGGGGAGTTCGAATAGGCCATCTTTGGCACAGGGTAAGCTTATGGGTTTCTCCCATCTTATCCTTTAATTCAATGATTGTATCGTGAACCTTGTATTGCCCGTTTGCGCTTACCTTTGTAACAATGCCGGAAAGCAGCGGGGAAACCATACATTTATGCTTAATGATTGTTGTTTCGGGGCACTCAGCGTAGATATCGCCGCCCTTAAGTTCGTCACCGACCTTAGCGGTAATGTTTACGTCCCAAAGCTTATTTTCGTCAAGGGCGGAAACGTTGCTGCCGCGCGAAATAAATGCGCCTGACTGCTCCGCAATGCTCTTTAACGGGCGCTCAATACCATCGAAGATATTATCGATGATGCCGGGGCCGAGTGTAACATTCATTGGACTGCCGGTACCAAAAACAGGCTCGCCCGGGGTTAATCCGGTTGTTTCTTCATAAACCTGAATGGTAATAAATTTGTTGGTAATGCCGATTACCTCGCCGACTAGGCGCTCGTTCCCGACATACACCATTTCCATCATGGAAAAGCTGCGCGAGTCCTTAACGGTAACAACAGAACCGTTAATGCCGTATATAACATTCTGATTATCCATCTATTTCATCTCCGATATCACAATAGGTACGGCTCAGACCACAGCCATTCCTGAGTTTTCTTCAAACCATTCACGCTGATCTTCCAGCATGGAATCCAGCGTTTTGTCTGCCACAATACCCATTTCAGAGTTGTAGGCGCGGATACCGCCAATATGAATAGCGGTATCAAAATTAAAAGTACAGTCGCCATCAAAGGCTTCTTTAATTAGCCCCTGGTACTTTTGGTCATCCTCTTTAATATACAAAATCGTGCCTGGCTTACGGAACACTTTTGAAAGCTCGCCGGCGAATTTCTGGAGCAGAGTTGCGTACTCACTTTTTTGAGTGAATTCAAAAAGTGATTTTGTGGCGCGCTCAAAAATCTCTTCAGTTATTTTTTGACGCTTCCCCAGCAGTTCTCTGCGGCCATTCATTTCTCGCTGTGCCATTTCGCGGGAAATACCGTTGCGCATTTCAGCCATTTCTTTTTGGATGAGGCGATAAGCCTCCGCCAAAACGTCAACCTCAGCCTCTTCGAGTTCTTTTTGTTTGAACTCGGCAACTTCCTGCTCAATTTTATTGCGCTGTTCCTCGGCATAGTGATTGATGGCAAGGTAGAACTTATTCATTTTTTCGTCGTTAGTAGCCATAGCTTAACCCCTGTTCCGCCGTAACAAGCGGCCTAAATTTTGACCCCGATTGCCTCGCGGACATAACGGGTAATTGAATCCTTGGTACGGCCATTGCCGTGCCTATCCGGTATTTCCACAATAAGCGGGCGCTTTTGGTTGAGCTTTAGGTCATAAACCATATCAGAGCAAAGAGTAATCAGCGTCTCCGTTATTAGGATAACGGCAACGTCGTCCATCTCCATTGCTTCCTTTAAAGCTTTTTGTACCTCGGCGGTTTCGTGGACAACTATGCCATCGATTCCCGCCAAACGCATACCAACCTGTGTATCCACATTATCGCTTATCAGATAAAAGCGCATCTTATGCACCTCAGCTTTCAATCAATTAGATTTTATTCAGAATCAGAATTGAAATCAGCAAGCCGTAAAGAGCGATACCTTCGCCCAAAGCTACGAAGATAAGAGCTTTACCGAAAGCCTTAGGATCCTCGCTTGTTGCGCCGATAGCTGCAGGAGCAGCAGCAGCAACAGCAATACCGCCGCCGATGCCGGCAAGACCGGTAACCAGTGCGGCTGCAATCAGTCCAAGGCCCTTAGAAGCATCAGCCGGAGTGGCAGACTGGGATGTACCTGCTGGAGCAGCCGGCGCAGCAGGATCAGCTGTGGCGGCAGAGGCGACCACAGGAATTGCGAAGGTTACGACGCAAACCGCCATGAAGGCCAAAAGTTGTGTGGCAACAGCGCTGCGCGCCTTTTTGCCGTTTTTTACGGAACGAACTGACATGATAACTGAGACAATTAAAAAAACAACAGGTAAACTAATTAATACTGAATTCATGATATTACCTCCAACTAAATGTCTAAAATTATAGCTATACGCAACAAGCATTACTGCTCCTTACGAACAACAACCGGATTAAATGGACGGCCATCGCCGTCAAAGAAGCGGCTGAACATCTCGTAGAATTCAAGTCTTAACACCTGAATACCGACGAGCAGACCCTCCAAAGCCATTACAAATACATTGCCGATGATGACAACCAAAATATATCCGATGCCACTGGACATTTCGGCAAGCGTAAATACAACCAGCATCATACCGGCGTGAACAAGCACAAAAGCGCCAACACGCAGGAAACTCATGGTGTTTGTAGCAAAACTTAACAGAAATTCGAACACTTCAAAGAAATTCTGCATGATGTAGTCGCCCCATTTTTCGGGCTTCCAGTCAGGTCTTCGCTCAACTAAACCGCCGAGTACCTCACGGAAGAACATAACGACAATCGGCAGAATGATTAGGCAAATGACATATGTCTTGCTGACAATCTGCCAGCCGAAAGCAATCTTTCCTCCAAAGCCGACCACAAGAGCGGTGTAGAAAACGAAGCCGGCAAGGCCGTTTGGACCGAACAGAGCGTTTTCATAGTGCTTTCTTTTCAATGATGAGTAAATATTAATCAAGATTGCAATCATGACGAGTACCACGCCGATTCCCACAGCGGAATAAATAACCATGTTTGTGGTGGCTGGTTTCATAACTTCAATAGGTTTTTCACTCAAACCAAAGATGTTTTTGTACAGTGGGTCAAGTGCATTTTCAAATCCGAATACCGAGCCAAAGATGATTCCAAACACGGATGAAGAAATTCCGCAGGATACTAAAATCTTGCCAAGCTTCATCTTCTTCTTTTTCCACATCAAATAGCCAATTATTGAAACACAAATCCCCTGCCCAAGGTCGCCGAACATGATACCGAACAACAAAATGTAGGTGATGGCAACAAACGGGGTAGGGTCAATCTCATCATAGGACGGCAGACCGTACATATCGACAAAGAACTCGAATGGCTTGAAAACTCGTTTGTTTTTGAGCTTGACAGGCGGGGAGTGTAAAAGCTCGTCCTCCGCACCCTCAAAGGTGTATTCGACGGATTCAAGCTTATCCAGTGCCGACTTAAAATAATTTTCATTTTCAGCTGGAATCCAGCCGGTTAAAATGAAGTTGTCATTGTACCGGGCGGCATAGCGTCGAATGCCAAAATAAACGTACTGCTCAGTCAGCCAAGAATAAACCTTCTGGCACATTGGCTTTTCTTTTTTCCAAAGTTCCCAGAACTTGTCGTCGGCGCGTTTAATGCGGTTAATTTCAACATCGCGCTTATCGCGCAGTGTTTCTACAGCGAGTTCGGGGCTACCCTTTAATTCTGTTAAACGCGTACGTTCAAAGTAAAGGCTTGAAAAGATACGGTCAACCTCGCTTATCATTTCAATGGGCGAAAAATAGACGCCCCAGTAATGAAGTGCATCGCTGGTACATGGAAAAAATACAACATAAGGATTTTGCTTATATGACTTTAATTTTTCATAGCTTTCTTTTGGCAGGGAGCCAAAGCGAACTTTAATGTAATTGCACTCGTGAATTTCGTCAAGGTTTAAATCCAAACCGACAAAGTGACTGATTTTCTCAATCTCGCGAGTATAATCCTGAATTTTTTGCTGTGCGTCGGCACGCTCGTTCTGTAGGTCTCTGAAAGCGGAGGATATAAATTTAACATAGGAATTTAAGTCCTCCGTGCTGATATTTATATTAGCAACTTCATCAGCGGTTAAAAGTTCCAGTTTCTTTTTTGAACCGACCAAAGCATCAGCAAGCTGTTGCAGAGGTTCCGAGTAAGGATTTTCTTCATTCAGCGGCGAAAAGTCGGAGGTATCCGAGTAAAACGACAGTGCGTTGTCTGGATGAAATACACATGATTTTCCGCACAATGCAGTTACTTGGTCCAAATCGGCCATTCTTCCTATAATACTTACTACTTTAACTTTTAAAACAGCCAAATATCAATCACTCCTTTCGTTATAATTGAAGATTATGAGTAATTTTGCTATTTCTTCGGGCGCTAATTTGTACCGGATGCCCTCGACAATAGTAATGATATCTGTCAGTTCAGCCTGCATGATAAAAGTGTACGATATCATGACAACCGACGGATGTGTGGAAAAATGAATGTCATGGCGGCATGTCATGTACTTTACGCGGTTAGGAATTTCGTCGATATACGTGTGGTCAACTTTTAGGCAATGTTTTCCGATTAAAGTCTTGTTCATCACTGCGGTGACTTCGTCTTCGCTGTCGGCTTCAATCATTTCGGACAACACGCGTTTGTTAATGCTGCCAAACGGCAAAAGCGAACTGCGGATGAAATCCGGACTTGCATGGTATGACACCTTTAACCGGATGATACGCGTATAATTAATTAAATCCACATAGGAATTGAAAATTTCACGCAGCTGTTTTGCGGTTTCCCCTCGGGTGTATTTTTCAATCACTTCAAATAAGTTTTTAAATAGATAGGTATATAGAGTGTTCTCAATTCCGGTGTAATTAATCGGGATTCCTTTGACAGGCTTGAATACTTCCAACAGATTTCGGTACGGCGTATGGCTCAAAGCATCCAGTAAATCGTCGTAGTCTTTAATCTGGCTTAAGGCTGTCAGGTTGATATGCGTGTGCCGGCTTAGGTACATCGGCATTGCAAAGAGGTATTCCTCTGGTTTACCCGCATCCAAAAGCAAAATACTGTGCAAAATCTGTTCAATTTCACTGCGCGTGATTAAATACTGCGAAAAATGTTCGCCCACCGATATTTCATATCTGCAAAGTGAAGCATAGTCTTCAAAAAGCTTTTGTCTTAACTTTGCTTCGAGCTGACCACGGTGAACTTCATTTTCATTAATGCCTGCCAGCGTTTTGCTGTACGCAGTTTGGTTTTTCAAGTATGAAGCAACCTCACCCACGCTCTGGCAGGCCAAAAGATCTTTATAATTTTCCTTTGTCAGGCGTCTGCCATACATGGCGCGTGCCTTGGACAAAATTGCATTGGAAGATAGGGTGGAAAGCATTTAGATCACTCCCCCGTAACTCTCGCAACGATGGCATTAACCCATTCGTCACCCTTTTTGCTGTAAAGCCCGTCAAGTCTTTCGGAAAGCGCTGCATTTTTCTTCTTTGTTTCGTCCCAGCCGGCTTCGGCGGCTGCACGCTCATTCGGCTCATTTAGGGCGATTCGTTTTCGTGCTCTTTCAAGATAATCATTTCTAATCTGCTCGCGTTTAACGGCGACATCTTTTTCAGAGCTTACCTTTTCAAGCTGAGCAGCTTCTGTAATTTCTCTGGCTTTACGGTCCATATCGACAATCTGCTTAATTAGATCTTGCATTTTGACCGCACCTTTCTTGTTAGCGAAATAAACAATTTATTAATATAAGTTTTGTGACGTTAATACATCTTTTGCGATAATAAATTATAGCTCCGCATATTTTATTTTACAATATGCAATAGTATGCAAGGAATAATTATGTTTGTCATAAAATTAGCTATTGTGTTAAATTTATGACAAATTTATGAAGGAAAATCCTTTTGAACGAGAGTATGCTGTGTACGACGACACAGCATACTTAAATCTCATTTGGATCAATTCTTTAAGCTATGAATGGGTGCCGGAATACGGCCGCCGCGCTGAATAAACTTAAGTGGGGAGTAACGGTTGACCTCCATGACGGGGCCACCGCCCAACAGCCCACCGAAATTCAACTCATCACCGGCTTTTTTGCCGATTGCGGGGATTAAGCGCACCGCGGTAGTCTTTGAATTCGCCATACCGATTGCGGCTTCGTCCGCGATAATTGCCGAGATAATCTCCGCTGGGACGTCACCCGGTACCACAATCATGTCAAGGCCCACTGAGCAAACGGCCGTCATTGCCTCAAGCTTTGTAATGCTTAAAGCACCGCACCTTGCGGCGGCTATCATACCTGCATCCTCCGTCACCGGAATAAATGCTCCTGAAAGTCCACCAACATGGGAAGAAGCCATAACGCCACCCTTTTTTACAGCATCGTTCAGCAGTGCAAGTGCGGCGGTTGTGCCATGCGCGCCACAGCTTTCCAGACCCATTTCCTCAAGAATGTACGCCACCGAGTCGCCTACTGCAGGTGTAGGAGCAAGGGAAAGGTCAACAATACCGAACGGAACATATAACCTGCGCGAGGCTTCCTGTGCAACGAGCTGCCCCATTCGGGTAATTTTAAATGCGGTTTTCTTTATTATATCTGCAACACCCGTAATATCGCAGTCTCCAGCTTTAGCAAGTGCTGCGCGTACAACGCCTGGGCCGGAAACGCCGACATTGATTACGCAGTCCGGCTCGCCCGCTCCGTGGAACGCACCCGCCATAAACGGATTATCCTCCGGCGCGTTACAGAACACAACCAGCTTTGCCGCACCGATGCAGTCGCGGTCGGCCGTGGACTCTGCCAGTTCGCGTACCACCTTGCCCATCATGCCGACGGCATCCATATTGATGCCCGCTTTGGTTGTACCAATGTTAACGGAGGAGCAGACAAACTCTGTTTCGCTCAGCGCCTCGGGAATACTCTTAATCAGAGCGTAGTCGCCGGGGCCGAAACCCTTGTGAACAAGCGCGGAGTAGCCGCCGATAAAATTGACACCGGTCGACTTTGCCGCGCGGTCAAGCATTCTTGCAAAATGCACCGGACTTTTGCCCGGGCAGGCCGCTGCAATCATCGCAATCGGTGTAACGGAGATTCGTTTGTGAATAATCGGAATACCATATTCCTTACTAATATCTTCGCCGGTTTTCACTAAATTACCCGCGTAGCGGCAAATTTTATCGTAAACCTTGTCGCACGCTTTGTCGACGTCGGAATCGATACAGTCCAGCAGCGAAATACCCATTGTAATAGTACGCACATCAAGGTTTTCGTTATCAATCATATTAATGGTTTCCAGTATGTCGTGAGAGTTTACCATTTGTGTTATCCGACCCTTCTATGTTGATTAAAAATTTAAATCCGGTGCATTGAATTAAAAATGTCCTCATGCATAACATGGACAGTAAGATTCATATCGCTGCCGATTACGGTGAGTTTGTCCGAAAGTTCATTGAAAGGAATAGTGGATTTTGAAATGTCGACCATCATAATCATAGCAAACAAATCCTGCATAACAGATTGTGTTACCTCGATAACATTTACTCCATTCTCCGCACAAATGGCTGAAACACGAGCAAGTATTCCGACCATATCTTTACCGATTACAGTGATTACAGCACGCATATTAATTGCCTCCACATGAATATTATTTGAAAAAACATAACTGTAATTATGAACGACAATTGTACTATTGTCAATAGTACCTAAGGCAAAGAGGCCTTGCTGTTCAGTAGTCAAACTGTTTAAAATTAATCTTCATGGTGCTGCTCGAAATATTTATGATTCACCTATAAATATGCATTGTTTTATGATACTATATTATTAGTAAGTTTTTGGTTTGTAATTCAGGAGGAAATCTATGAAATATCGATATATATCTGACAGTCATGTTCATTCTGACTCTTCGCGCGACGGTAACGATCCAACTATGATGATGTGTGAAAGTGCGGCACGCCTTGGGCTTTACGCGTTGACCATGACTGACCACTGCGAATGCAACGCGTATGTTTCGGAAGCCTATGACAAAAGTATCCGGCAGTCCTTCTTTGAAGCGCGTAAGGCGGCGGCGGTTTTTAACAACCGTCTGCATGTGTATGCCGGTGCGGAAATTGGACAGCCTATGCAGGACACAGCTGCTGCTGAAGATGTGCTTGGCGCCTGTGACTTCGACTTTGTTCTCGCCTCTGTTCACAACATAAAAAACCATGTGGACTTTTTTGATTTAGATTATGCTCATTCGGATGTAAACGATATGCTTAACCTCTACTTTGACGAAATATTAGAAATGATTGCATGGGGCAAATTTGACTCTCTTTCTCACTTGACCTACCCTTGGCGCTACATTGTGGGTGAACATAATATTGCCATTGACGACGATCTTTATAAGGATAGAATCGATGAAGTTTTAAAGGCACTGATTCGAAAGCATAAGGCGCTTGAGGTCAATACATCAGGCCTTCGCCAAAAACTTGGGAGAACGATGCCGGATTTGCCGATTCTCACCCGTTATCGTGAATTTGGAGGCAAGCTCATCACCATCGGTTCAGATGCGCACCGATGGGCGGATGTTGGCGGCGGGGTGGAGCAGGGTCTCAGCCTTTTGCGCAAAATCGGTTTTCACCATTTTACAATCTACACTCATCATGAGCCTATATTTTTACCGATAGAGTAATACTAATTCCTGTGTAAAATAAATACAGATATTTTTGGGAGGAGTTTTTTTATGGATCGCTTATTAAACCTATTGGACGAGAACGCCCGCCTTACCACAGAACAATTGGCAGTCATGCTTAACCAAACTGAGGACGAGGTTTCAAACGCCATCGCCGACTACGAAAAACAAGGTGTCATTAGGGCATACAAGGCACTGATTAACTGGGAAAAAGTAGATGAAAATAAGGCTAGCGCTCTCATTGAACTTCGTGTTTCACCAAAGCGCGATCGTGGCTTTGATGAAATCGCCAACCGTATCATGCAGTTCGACGAGGTCGAAAGTGTGTACCTCATGTCCGGCGGCTACGACTTGGCTGTAAAGGTACACGGTAGAAGTATGCAGGAAATTGCCATGTTTGTCATGCGCCGTCTTTCCACTCTTGATTCGGTGCTGTCCACTGCCACACACTTTATATTAACCCGTTACAAAGACGGTGGCGTTATCCTCAATTCCGAGGATGAGAAGGACGATAGAAGGAGTGTTCTCTGTGATTGATTACCAGCTCCTGCTCAATGATGAAGTAAAGCACTTAAAGCCATCCGGTATCCGCCGCTTCTTCGATATAGCAAACGAGATGGATAACGTGATTTCCCTGTCTATCGGCGAGCCTGACTTTTCCACACCGTGGCACGTAAGGCAGGAGGGAATTAAATCACTCGAGGATGGCAAAACATGGTATTCGCCGAATCGTGGCTTTATTGAACTGCGGGAAGAAATATGCCGCTGGCTCAAACGCCATTATCATATTGAATATGAACCGAAAACAGACGTTATCGTTACTGTTGGCGGCAGTGAAGCAATTGATTTGTGTATCCGTTGCCTTGTCAACCCTGGTGAAGAGGTGCTGATTCCTGAGCCGAGTTTTGTCTGCTACAGACCTTTAACTGAAATGGCCGAGGGTGTGCCGGTTACCATTGAAACAAAGCAGGAGGATAAGTTCCGCCTGACCGCCAAAGCACTGCGCGAAAAAATCACCCCAAAATCAAAGCTCTTAATTCTGCCGTATCCAAATAATCCCACAGGTGCCGTTATGCGCCGCAAAGATTTGGAGGAAATCGCTGAGGTTGTTAAAGAAAATAACCTCATGGTTCTTTCTGATGAGATATACAGCGAACTGACTTACGGTGATACCCGCCACGTTTCGTTTGCCGCGATTGAAGGTATGAAGGAGCGAACCATTGTCATCAACGGTTTTTCCAAAGCTTTCGCCATGACCGGTTGGCGTTTAGGTTACGCTGTTGGACCGAAAGAGATTATCAGCCAGATGACCAAACTCCACCAGTACGGTATCATGAGTGCGCCGACTATGTCGCAGTACGCTGCAATAGAGGCCATGAAGAATGGTGATGGCGACATTGATTATATGCGTGAGCAGTACGATATGCGCCGCCGCTTAATTGTTGACGGCTTCAATTTCATGGGGCTTACCTGTTTTGAGCCGGAGGGCGCGTTTTACGTGTTTCCGTGCATCAAGAGCACCGGCCTTACATCCGGGGAATTTTGCGAGAAGCTGATTTACGCCGAGCGTGTCGCAATTGTTCCGGGCAACGCTTTTGGTGACTGCGGCGAGGGCTACCTGCGTGTATCCTATTCCTATTCTATTAAGCATATTACCGAGGCGCTTTCGCGAATCGGGCATTTTCTTAAAACACTGTAATTTTTTATGATAAGGAAACATACTATGCCGATTACAATTAATGCGTACGCTAAAATTAATTTAACGCTCGATATTATCGGGAAGAGGGCAGACGGTTACCACCTTTTGCGTATGGTAATGCAGTCCGTTTCACTCTGCGACGAGCTAATGCTCACACAGGGTGAACCCGGTATCTATGTTAATTGCAGCCGCGGCGACTTAATCTGCGACAAAAGCAACACCGCTTACAAAGCGGCTGCTGCTTTTTTTGCGTATGCGGGCGTAAAACCGAATGTCGCTATTGCAATCCAGAAGAAGATTCCGTCGCAGGCGGGCCTGGGCGGCGGTAGCGCGGACGCGGCTGCTGTTCTGCTTGCGCTGAACCGGATGTTTCAAACCGGTTATTCAAAAGAAGTATTATGTAAAATCGGCCTTCAGGTTGGCGCGGATGTACCTTTTTGCATTATGGGCGGCACCGCTTTGGCCGAGGGCATCGGCGAAAAGCTGACCGTCCTGCCGGCCCTGCCAACCTGCCATATTGTCATCTGTAAGCCGCCGGTCGGTGTGGACACAAAGAAAGCTTATGCCCTTGCGGATTCTGTTGTGAAAACTGACAGTACATACTCTGCTGCTATGCTCAATGCAATTCAAGTCGCCGACCTGCAAGTAATCGCCTCAAACCTCGGCAATGAGTTCGAGCGCGTGATGCACCTTGCCGAAGTAACCCGTATCAAAAACGTGATGGAGTCAATGGGCGCGCTCGGCGCGTGCATGACCGGAAGCGGCTCAGCTGTATACGGCATCTTTGACGATTTTTCAAAAGCGGCTGCCGGCAAAGCTGCGCTTGCGGAGAAATATACTGAGGTCTTTCTCTGTGAGCCGGTAAACGCTCAATAAAACAGTAATTTTTATTGAGCGCTGGTATGCTGATAAATATAATTCTAAGCAGAAATAACCCCAAAGGACGTATTCCGGATCATAAGCGGAATACACCCTTTGGGGTTTAAAGGCATTGTTAAGATATTCTAAATCATGTAAAATTATAGAATATAAATATATTTTATTTGGAGGCATTTTATGGAATCGGAGTTATTGTATTCGGATGATAAAAAAGAAATGTATGCGCTCCTGAAAAAGCAGATGGAAGCTGTTTTGGAGGGGGAACACCATGTGATTCCCAACCTGGCCAATGCGTCCGCTTTGATTAACGAAGTTCTAAGTGATATAAACTGGGTAGGTTTTTACTTAATGAATCAAAATGAATTGCTGTTGGGGCCGTTTCAGGGGAAACTTGCCTGTGTGCATATTGTCGTCGGCAAGGGTGTGTGCGGAACGGCTGTCTCGCAGAATGCAACACAGCTCGTAAAAGATGTCCATCTGTTTCCAAGTCATATCGCCTGTGACAGAAACTCCAATTCTGAAATTGTTGTACCTTTGCGCCGACAAAATCAAATCATGGGTGTGTTGGATATCGACAGCCCCATGTTGGCTCGGTTTGACGAAACGGACGCCTTTGAGTTGGAACAGCTTGCCCAAATCATTGAGCGCTCCTGCGACTGGGACGAACTGCGTACGGTTAAATGACCGAGCTGATGATTTACGTCAGTAACAACGAACGTGACACAAAGGAGAAAAAAGATGAATATACAGATTTTTGGAAAATCGAAATGCTTTGAAACAAAAAAGGCCGAGCGCTATTTCAAAGAACGTAAAGTTAAATTCCAGAGCATTGACGTAGCAAAATACGGTATGAGTAAGGGTGAATTCAACAGTGTCAAGGCAGCGGTAGGCGGTCTTGACAAACTGATTGACGAAAACTCAACAGACAGCGACGCAACGCTCATCAAATATCTAGCGGGCAATGTTGCCAAAGAGGAAAAGCTCCTTGAAAATCCAAAACTTTTCAAAACGCCCATTGTACGCAACGGCAAACAGGCAACGGTGGGCTATCAGCCGGATATTTGGAAAACTTGGGAATAAGGAGTACGAAACAGGGGGTGTTGCCAACATTTCCGACAGAATTTACATTTTCTATTTTGGTCAGGCAGTTAATTACTTTGACCAATAGGTTGGGCAAACCAACACCATGGGTAGCTTTGTATGGGAATCACCTTTCGCGGTGTTGATCTGGGCTTGGGTAAGAAAGATACTGTTTGTGAGATTAGCCCCACTAAGGTCGGCATCCCGCAAATCAGCACCAATGAGGTCAGCTCCGCTCAAATCGACTTCTCTCAGGTTCGCCGCAATAAGACACGATCCTCTAAGGTCTGCGCCTCTAAGGTTGGTTTTTCTAAGGTCTGCTCCAAAATAATCTAATCGCCGAGAGTTTGTGTTCTGATTTCTTGAAGGAGCATTCTTCCTATTGCGGTCTTTAGTTCGCACTAGCTCACTAGTGTTTTGAAGCAGAACGTTAACCTTGGCTCGATGTTCTGCCACATCCAGTGCTAATAGAGGATAAGCGTCAAGAAGAGTAAGACGTTCTGTCTCGTCCAGCAATGAACTTATCTCCTGTTGGATACCATGGTCCGTTTGAAGAGTAAGCGCTTGAGTGAGATACCATAGCATTTCATGAAGCTGTCTCATAATCAAGAACGCCTCAAACATTTGCTGGGCGGATTCTGGAGCTTGTCGCCAGTCATGTCCGCCGTAAGTAACTTGAGCTACCTTTTGCCCAGCGCCAAAGCAGTCATAAGCAGTACAACCCTTAAGACCCTTATTTCTAAGATTTTTGTGAACAGAGCAGGTAAAGTCCCCTTGTAAGTTTATACAAGGCTTACCGGCGTCTTTATCCATTGGGAAACCTTCCGAAGACGAAAAGTACAGTGCTACACAGCATAATCCAAAACATCTTTCACAGTTAGCTGTTAATTCTTTATTGAATTTATCATTATGTGTATATATCATATTCATTCACCTTATCAAATAATTTTTATTTTTAATTATATCATAGACGGTGTGTTATTCAATTTCTATAGACTAGAGTAAAAAAGCTCTAGTCTTATTTTGAGAGTACCTAAAAAGTCGCCAGCTTCAATCACCCCAAACAACTTGTTTGGGGTGATTACGCTCGTCCTATGGCAGGGTTTAAGTCATGTATGGCCTACGTGACAAACTTTACAATATTGATTTTATGAATAATGCCGGCCTTTATGTTTTGGTTTAAACAAACTACGCAGTCCTGCAAAAATCAAATAGGCGAAAAGGCAGCCGGCCGCGTTTAAAATAACGTCATCGATTTCCACGCTTCGAAGTGGTCGGGCACACAAAATATTATTTAGCAGTTGCAGTGCTTCAACTCCGATTGGAACGAGTATGGACAGAGCAGTCATCCGGCCCAATTTAAAACGGGGATTAATCAATGGAACAAGGATGCCGAGCGGCATCAGCATGATAAAATTCCCACCTATTATACGAAGAAATTGTTTGTAATTTTTAATCATTATCGAATTGTGCAGGATATTTGCGGCGGATTTGAACGGTATCCATTCAATATAGCCGATTTGGTCCATGGCGGATTTTGCACTGATATGCCAAATGCTGGGCATGGGAATTACCATTGTGAGCGATACAAGAGCGCCGATGTAAACGAACAACGCTGCCAGACAAAGGTTTTGAAACGGCTTCTTCCGATTAAAAAAGAAGATTAAACAAATGACATATATGATCAACCCTGCTGTCATTGCTTCGGACAATGTAGGGTCAATAAGTGTTGGTAACCAATTTGATTTGGACATTATTATCCCTCTTATCAGTCAAAATTAATATGATTATATAATAACGAATAATAAAATACAACGCATAAAAGAATGTTTTTATGCCAATAATTCCCCTGAAACATAAATCAAGAAGGGGATTACTTATGAAATTGTTTGAAAAATCGTTGTGCTTAGCATTGATTTTAACTGTGTTGTTTTCTTTTACAGGCTTTGCTGCCGGTTGTGAAGATATCCCAAAACATGTTCTTCGTTTGCACATTCTGGCCAACTCCGATTCCCCGGAGGATCAGGCATTGAAACTCAAGGTGCGGGATCGGATTCTATCCGAAAGTGCCGGATTGCTTGATAATATCAAAAATAAAACCGATGCCCAAAATGCAATTAAATTTGCAATTCCGCAGCTGAAAGTGGCTGCCGCGGATGAAATCAAAAAGCAGGGTTATGCGTATCCCGTCAATGTCGAAATGGCTCACATGTATTTTACCACAAGGCAGTACCAAACCGTCACCCTGCCCGCAGGTGACTACGATTCGCTTCGCGTAACCATTGGAAACGCCGCGGGGCACAACTGGTGGTGTGTCATTTTTCCGCCGATGTGTCTGCCAGCCGCTGAGGAACCAAAAGAGCTCAGTGATGTTTTAAATTCAAAACAGCTAAGCATTGTAGAGGGCAAGGGCGAGTTCGAAATTAAATTCAAAACACTTGAGTGGTACGAACAGATAAAAAGTTACATGGAAAAGCAGTAGTACCGTTTTTGTTCCATTATGCGGTACTTTTTAATACGCAGCATCTATGCTATAATCAGTATGAATCAATTCTTACTGAAGTTTGGGGGCATACGATGCTGCGTTTTGTTTTGGGCCGCTCGGGCAGCGGAAAGACCGAATTTACTCGTGCTACGCTGAAAAGCTTGGCACAGACTTCGACTAAAAAGCTGATGCTTATTGTGCCGGAACAGTCCTCATTTGAAAATGAACGGGCCATGCTGCATTTACTGGGCGCTAAGGATGTGCAGCGCGTTTCAGTTACAAGCTTTTCCCGGCTTGCCGACGCGGTGTTCCGCCGGTATGGCGGCGTTGCGGGCAGGCGGCTGGATGATGGCGGCCGAAGCATCTTCATGAGTCTTGCGTTGGAGCAGGTGAAAGAGCATCTCAGCTTTTATCGTAAAAGTGCGGAGAGCACCGAACTTGTCGGACTGATGCTTTCTGCTTCCACGGAACTTAAAATGTGCGACGTTAAGCCGCTTGATATTGAGCGCGCGGCGCAGGATATGCCGCAGAGTACGTTAAAGCAGAAAATGGACGAGCTTTCGCTTATCCTCTCCGCTTATGATGCGTTGGTTACCCAAAGCTATGTCGACCCGCTTGATGACCTTACAAGGTTGAAAAATGTCCTGCAGGAACACGATTTCTTTGCGGGATACACTGTCGCGCTCGATTCATTCCAGAGCTTTACGGTACAGGAATATAATATAATAAATTTGATTTTAGCACAGGCGGACGATTTGTATGTCACGCTCTGCGCCGATCAGCTCGACGACCCCGAGCACGGCATGGGGCTTTTTTCGCTTGTGCGGCGTACGGGGAAAAATCTGATGCGCATGGCAAAGCAAAACGATGTAAAAATCGCCGCGCCGGTCACTTTGCAAAGTGGTCTTCGCTTTGCAAGTCCTTCTTTAGCCGCGCTTGAAGCAGGCACGTACCGCTGCGGTCACAGCACAGTCAGCTGTGAAAACAGCGACGTGACGGTTTATGAAGCAAAAAACGCTTATGATGAGTCCGCTTTTGTTGCCGCCACTATTCGCAATTTAGTAACTGAAAACAATTTCCGTTACCGCGACTTCGCGGTGATTGCGCGTACGCCCGACAACTACCGGGGTGTTTTGGACCTTTCGCTTGACCGCTGGCAGATTCCGTATTTTATGGATAAACCGCAGGCAATCGATGCCGAACCGATTATGCGTCTTGTGCTTTCCGCTTTTAAAATCGTGCAGTCCGGTTTTTCTTCCGATTATATTTTTTCCTACTTGAAAACAGGTTTAATCGGTCTTAACACCGACGAAATCTCCCAACTTGAAAATTACGTTTTTGTTTGGAATATATCGGGTAATAAATGGAAAGAGGAGTGGACTGAGCATCCGCAGGGCTTTACCGAAAAGATGACCGACAGCGACCGGAAAAAACTGTTGGAAATCAATGCAAGCCGCACGGCGGCAATTACTCCGCTGATTCGGTTTGCATCCAAAATCAAAAATACAGATGGCGAAGGAATGGCCGCCGCGGCCTACGGACTTTTACAGGATATCAAGGCCGCAGACCACCTCAGAATACTTGCACAGCATCTGTCGGCCTGCGGTGAGCCGCAACTTGCCGACCGTCAGCTGCGGCTTTGGGATCTGCTGATGGATATCCTTGACCAAACGGCGCTTGTTTTGCACGGTAATCCCATTACCCACACACGCTATGCCGAGCTTTTGCACCTTGTCATATTGGCGAACAACATCGCAAGTATTCCACAGGGGCTTGACGAGGTAACCGTTGGCGGAGCCGACCGAATCAGAACCAACGAGCCGAAGGTGGTATTCCTTATCGGAGCGGTGCAGGGCGAGTTCCCGCTTGCTCCCGGCAATAGCTATGTTTTCAGTGACGGTGAGCGCCGCGAACTGATACAGCTTGGCCTGCCGCTGAACGATACCCTCGAGGGTACGGCGGTGCAGGAACGCTTCCTTGCGTATTCGGCGATGAGCGCCGCTTCTCAAAAGCTTTATATATCGTACCCTGTGTCCGGCGCGGCAGGTGAACCAAATTCCCCGTCATCTATCCCCAGTGAAGCCTGTTCCATCCTGAAAAATATAACTGTAATCAACGAACTTCTGCTGCCGCAGACTTATTTTGCGAATGCAAAGGAACCTGCCTTTGAACTCATGGCACAGCAGTGGAACCACAACAATGAGCTTTCCGTGACCCTCAAAAGCTTATTTGAGAAGCGCGGATGTGACCACCGCCTTGCGGCCATTGACCGCGCCGCACAAAACCGTCCCGCTGTTTTTAACTCCAGCGACAAGGCGCGCGAGCTTTTCGGGGAAAGTATGCATGTTTCCGCTACACAAATTGAAAAATTCTACTTGTGCCGCTTTCAATATTTTTGCCGCTTCGGCCTAAATGCGAAAGAACGCAGGGCGGCGGAACTTGATGCGCTGGAATATGGCAGCTTGATGCATTTTTTACTGGAAAAGCTATTTCAGAATATTGGCAGTCAAACCATACTCAAAATGGAGCCGGATGAATTAAAGAAGGAAATTATTCGGCTTTTAAATATTTATGTAGAAACGAAGTTAGGCGGTATGCAAAATAAAACCCCTCGCTTTGCCTACCTTTTCGCGCGCCTTGCCGATTCCGCACAGGTAATCGCTTTCCATATTGCCGAGGAACTTACGCAAAGCGAGTTTAAACCCGTTGACTTCGAGCTTTCAATTGGCAGCAGCGGTATCCAACCGCTTACCATCCCGCTGCCGGATGGCGGTCAGGTGGAAATTGACGGTGAAATCGACCGCGTGGATGTTATGACACGCGATAATATCAGTTACCTGCGCGTTATCGATTATAAAACCGGTCATAAAGAGTTTAAATTATCAGATGTTATTTACGGCGTTAATATGCAGATGCTGATTTATTTAGCCGCTCTGAGCGAAAACGGTGGTATACGCTATGGAGAGGTTCAGCCCGCGGGCGTTCTGTATATGCCAGCCAATCGGCCGGTTATTTCCGCTTCCCGTGGTACGCCGCAGGAAAAGATAGCGGAGGAAGCCGCTAAAAAGCTGCGTATGGACGGCCTTGTACTGGACGATGCTGAAATTATTACCGCTATGGAACACAGCGGACAGGGAAAATATATTCCCGTTGCCTTAAAGGACGGTGCGCCGAGTAAACGCGACCATGTTGTTTCCTCCGATGAGTTAACCGGAATTATGCTGCATATTAAAGGTTTGGTCAGCGCTATGGCACAGGAACTTCATGGTGGTGACGTTTCCGCACTGCCGCTTTCCGGCGGCTATGACGCCTGCGCGTGGTGTCCTTACACCGCTGTCTGCGGTCACGAAAAGGACGATTCCACGCGCGGGATGCAGCAGTGGGACAGGGACGAAGTCATTCAGGAGCTAACCAAAGGAAATGGGGGTGACACACGATGAGCCAACGAAAATGGACGCAAAGTCAGCAGAATGCTATCGACGCGCGCGACGGTACTTTGCTTGTTTCCGCCGCCGCCGGTTCCGGAAAAACCGCAGTTTTGGTTCAGCGCGTCATTGAGCGTATCACCGACCCGTGCCGTCCGACCGACGCCGACCGCCTGTTGGTCGTTACCTTTACCAAAGCTGCAGCAGCCGAAATGAGCAGCCGAATCACGGCTGAAATTGCAAAGCTGCTTGAGGCAGACCCCATGAATGTGCGGCTGCAGCGCCAGCAAATTTTGCTCGCGCGCGCCCACATCAGCACTATTCACAGCTTTTGCAGCGAGTTAATTCGGGAAAATTTCTATAAACTTGGTATTTCACCAGATTTCCGTATTCTTGAAGACACCGAGATGAACTTGCTGCGCGGCGACGCGATTTCCACCGTGCTAGAGGAGTACTACGCGCAGGACGACCCGGTTTTCTTGGACCTTGTTGAGGCCTTTGCGTCCGGGCGCGACGACGACCGCATCATTCAGACCGTAAACAGTCTTTACGATTTTGTCCGTTCGCACCCGTTCCCAAAACACTGGTTCGCAGAAAAGGCCGCCATGTACTCGTCTGCTGTTTCGGCACCACAGACCGTTTGGGGGCAAACCATCTTAAATTTTGCGGCGGGTGCGGTTGACTACTGTATTTCCTTAACCCAAAATTCGATTACACTGATGAATGACGACGCGAAAATCGCCGATGCTTATTCAGATGCGTTCAACTCCGATTTGGCCGGGTTGATGAGCCTGAAAGCCGCAGTGGATGAGGTCAACTGGGATAAAATTTCGTTTCAAACCAATAATTTCAGCTATTTAAGGCTGAAGCCTTTGCGCGGATACAGCGAGGACCCGCTGAAAAACAAGTTGGCCACCAGTCGAAAAGAGGTTCAGTCCACGATAAAAAAGCTTGGGGATTTATTCAACGCCTCTGAGGAACAGTGTAATGACGATATCACCCGGTTGGCACCGCTCCTGCAAAAGCTGTTTGAGGTTACCGAAAAATTTGGAGAAGCGCTCAATCAACTGAAATCCGAGCGTCGTGCCGCCGACTTCAGCGATTTGGAGCACTACGCGTTAAAACTGCTCGTTCGGGACACCGATAGCGGCTTTGAGCGAACCGCTGATGCTGCCGAGCTTTCCTCACATTTCGATGAGGTTATGGTAGACGAATATCAGGATACAAACGAAGCGCAGGACATGATTTTCCGCGCGATTTCACAGGACGAAAAAAACCTGTTTATGGTTGGCGACGTCAAGCAGAGCATTTATCGTTTCCGTCAGGCCATGCCGCAGATTTTTCTCCGCCGCCGCGCTTTGTATCCTGAGTATGATAAGGATACAAATGAATATCCGGCCTGCGTTGTGCTGGATAAAAACTTCCGCAGCCGACGCGGAGTGACCGAAGCGGTCAATTTTGTGTTTCGTCAGCTTATGAGCAAACAGACGGGCGAACTCGATTACACCAAAGCGGAGGAGCTCGTTGCGGGCGCAGACTATCCGCCGTGTGATGAACCGGCGGCACAACTAGATATCATCGATTTATCCGTTTCTGAAAACGAAGACGATATGATTACGGCGGAAAGCCGCCATATTGCTGAACTGGTCTACCAAATGACCGGCGATGGCACCACGGTTACGGACAAGGGAAAAGCCCGTCCTGTTGTGTATCGTGATATCTGTATTTTACTGCGCAGTGCCAATAAATACGCACATGAATACGCGAAAGAGTTAACTTCGCTCGGTATTCCCGCATGGGCCGACACATCGGGCGGCTTTTTCGCCGCCGCCGAGGTCGGTGTGGCCGTTTCACTTTTGCGCGTGATTGATAATCCAATGCAGGATATCCCGCTTTTA
This sequence comes from uncultured Caproiciproducens sp., assembly GCA_964517505.1. Taxonomy (GTDB): domain Bacteria; phylum Bacillota; class Clostridia; order Oscillospirales; family Acutalibacteraceae; genus Caproiciproducens. The sequence continues at coordinate 103,823 of CAZFED010000002.1, forward strand.
TCGGTGCTGATGAGTCCTATTTATGGATTTACGCCCGATGATATGGCCGATATTCGTGTTCCGTCCCGCAGTGGTTCGCTCTACCTTGCGGTTGTTTCGGCGGCACAGAGCGGCAACGAGCGAGCGGACGCTTTCCTCAAGGATATCGATTCGTATCGCTCGCTTGCCGCCACAATGCCGTCCGACAGGCTAATTCATATTGTGTATGAAAAGTCCGGTTACATCAATTTGGTTCAGGCAATGCCAAACGGTGACTTGCGCCTTGCCAACCTGAGGATGCTGCTCGAGTACGCTAAAAAGTACGAGGCTTCCGGCTACAACGGACTTTCCGGCTTCATTCGTTTTATTGACCGACTGCAAAAAAATAATTCTGATTTAGCTCCCGCTTCCACAATCAGTGAAGCCGCCAATGTTGTGAAAATCATGAGCATTCATCGCTCAAAGGGACTGGAATTCCCGGTCTGCATCCTTGCGGGCTGCGCGAGGCGCTTTAATAAGGATAGGTCGGATGTGCTTTTGCACCCGTCTTTGGGGCTTGGCGTAAAGCTCAAAAACCCTGTCACGCTCAGCCGTTACACAACCATGCCGCGCGAGGCGGTCGCACTGGAATTAGACCGCGGCGAAATGAGTGAGGAGCTGCGTGTTTTATACGTTGCCATGACAAGGGCAAAGGAAAAGCTCATTTTAATCACAACCGTCAAGGATGCATCAAAGACTTTAGGCAAATTAGCATCCCACCTGACGGGTGAGAGCCGGATTCAGCCTTACGTTGTTCGCAGTGTGGGCAGCATTTCAGACTGGCTGCTGCTCTGTGCGCTGCGCCACCCAAGCGGAGGCGGGCTGCGTGACATGGCAGGCGCTCTTCCCGGAATCACCGCCGCCGCCGAAGAAGCATGGAACATCAATCTGATTTATCCACCGAACGACGAAGTGACGGAACAGGAGCAGAAAGCAATTGTTCCCGCACAGCCAAATGAAACGCTTGAGGCTGAAATAACGAGGAATATCGATTATGTTTATCCATATGCCGCTTTGCAGGGAATTCAGGCCAAGGTTGCCGCTTCGGATTTGGCGGCACGGGAATTTTCCGCGCAGTACGCCGCTACTTCCCGTCCCGCGTTTTTGAGTAAGGCAGGCTTAACGCCCACCGAGCGTGGCACTGCACTGCACGCCTATATGCAGTTTGCGGATTATACAAAAGCCGTCGAAAACCCGAACGATGAGCTTAAACGCCTTGTTACTCAGGGCTATCTCACCATGGAGCAGGGCGAAGCGGTTGATTTGGCCTGCGTGCGTGCGTTTTTTGAAAGTTCCCTTGCAAAGCGGATCCTCGCTTCCGAAAATGTAATGAGAGAATACCGCTTTACTGTGGAAATTACTGCCGGCGATGTCAAACCGGAACTTGCGGGCGAGCTGAGAAACCAGCCCGTTGTACTTCAGGGCGCGGTCGACTGCGCTTTCGAGGAAAACGGAAAACTGATTATTGTCGATTATAAAACTGATAAAACCAACAATTCCGCAGAGCTTTGGGAGCGTTACCACGCGCAGCTTGCGCTTTACAAGCTGGCGCTGGAGCAGTGTATGGATTGGAAGGTCAGCGAGTGCCTACTCTATTCCTTTGGCTTAAATGCTGAAATATCAAATTAATTCTTGACAAATAGGATAGATACTGATAAAATAGTTGAGTAAAACAAAGCGGAACACAACACAACTGTGTTCACACCTGTGGGGTTTCGTCCGTCATGGGTCAATACTGAAAGATACTCATTTTGAGTTGACGTATTGGTGCGCGGGCGGATATTCTGCCCGCGCTTTAATTTAAACTGATAACGTGTTTTGGAGGTGCTTAACAATTAGCAACAAGGAACTGCAGATTAACGAGGAAATTCGTGACAGAGAAGTGCGCGTCATAGGCTCGGATGGCTCTCAGCTTGGTGTGATGACATCAGCCCAGGCTTTGGAAAAAGCGTTTGAGGAAAATCTTGATCTTGTCAAAATCGCACCACAGGGAGTACCACCGGTGTGCAAGATTATTGATTACGGCAAATTTAGATTTGAGCAGGCAAAGCGTGATAAGGAAGCAAAGAAAAATCAGCGCGTTGTCGATATCAAAGAGATTCGTTTGTCTTTAAACATTGACACTCACGACTTTAACACAAAGGTCGGCCATGCAACCCGCTTCTTAAATGATGGCGATAAGGTCAAGGCTTCCATCCGCTTTCGCGGTCGTGAAATGGGGCATCCCGAGCAGGGCTACGTCATAATGAGAAGCTTTGCCGAGGCACTCAGCGAGATTGCCAATGTTGAAAAGCCGGCAAAGCTAGAGGGACGCAACATGCTAATGTTCCTTGCATCCAAACCCGCTAAGTAATCATTAATAAGGAGGACAATACAATGCCTAAAATTAAGACACATTCAGGCGCCAAAAAGCGCTTCAAGCTTTCTAAGAACGGAAAGGTTATTCGCGGCCACGCTAATAAATCGCATATTTTGAATAAAAAGACGACCAAGCGTAAGAGAGGCCTTAGACAAACCACTGTTGCCGACAAGACAAATGTGGCACAAGTCAAGAGATTGATTCCTTATAAGTAGGAATCAGCAGCAAATTTGAAATAACCATTTATTGGAGGTAACATAATGGCACGTGTAAAAGGTGCGTTAATGACGCGCAAAAGAAGGAAAAAAACCTTAAAGCTTGCAAAGGGCTATTGGGGTTCCAAAAGTAAGCACTTTAAGATGGCCAAACAGGCCGTAATGAAGTCCGGCAACTATGCATACATTGGCCGTAAGGCAAGAAAAAGAGATTTTCGCCGTCTGTGGATTACCCGTATTTCCGCCGCATGCCGCGCAGACGACATCAGCTATTCCGTATTTATGAACGGACTGAAAAAAGCAGGTATTACCTTAAACCGCAAGATGCTTGCAGAAATTGCTGTTGCCGACGAGGCCGCATTTAAGAGCTTGATTGAAAAAGCAAAGGCAGCGCTATAAAAAGCTGTAATTGCGCCCGGAATACACCCGGGCGCAAATTTTATATGGAGAGAACATTATGCCCGACCTTATAACGAGTCGTCAAAATGAAACAATAAAACACGCAGCCCGCCTTTCTTCCTCCGCGGATTACCGCAGGGAGCAGGGCCTTTTCATGGTTGAGGGTGCGCGGCTTTGCAGCGACGCAGCCAAAAGCGGCATGGTGGTTAAAATCCTATTTTTCACCGCACAGGCAAATGAAAAATACGGTGATTATATTGGTGTAATTGAAGCGGCAGCGGAACAGACTTATGAAATCCAGCCCCATGTTGCTCAACTCTTATCCGAAACAAAAACGCCTCAGGGGATATTCTGCGTCTGTAAAACACAGGATTGTGCTCTTGGGCTATCCGGAATAAAGCCCAATCTACACTACCTTGCGCTGGAGAATATTCAAGATCCTGCCAACTTAGGCGCGGTGCTCCGTACGGCGGAAGCGCTGGGAATCGGCGGGGTTATTCTGGCGGGCAGCTGCTGCGATATCTATTCCCCCAAGGTACTGCGTGCAAGCATGGGGGCTGTTTTTCGTCTGCCGTTTTTTCTTGCGGATGATATGGCAGTGGCAGTAAAGCAGTTGAATACTGACGGCTTTGTCAGTTTCGCCGCCGTTCCAAATGCCGGTGCGCAAAAGGTAACTGCGGTCAGCTTTCAAAAGCCCACAGTCATGGTTGTCGGCAACGAGGGTAACGGTCTTACGCAAGAAGCCATCACCGCTTGTACGGGAATGGTGACGATTCCAATGCTTGGCAGAGCCGAGTCGCTCAACGCGTCGGCTTCCGCCGCAATTTTGATGTGGGAAATGATGCGCTCAAAGTAGGGGGGGCAGTCCAAATGCAACTTGATAAACGGGCATACTGGGTATGGTTGCAGCACGGTTTGGGTGCCGGCAGCTCAAAACAGAACCGCATTCTTTCAAGCTACCATACCTTAGCCGACTTTCACGGGGCGGGTATGCAGGGCTGGCTTTTAGACGGCATTTTTACGCACGGAGAACTTGAAAAGCTAAGTTCTTTTTCTGTTGTCGACGCTGAGGCTTTAATTGAATACAGCGAAAAAATCGGCCAGCAGGTTGTCACTCCCGAATGTAACACCTACCCCGAACCGCTCAAGCAGATTCATAACCCACCCTGTGCACTCTATGTAAAAGGTACGCTGCCGGATTTTTCGTCAGTAGTTAGTATTTCCATTGTCGGTACACGCAAAGCGACCGTTACGGGAATTGCCACCGCGCGCAGCTTCGCCTTTGAACTGGCCAAGCAGGGGGTTGTTGTAGTCAGCGGCGGTGCTTTGGGAATCGACACCGCATCCCATAAAGGAGCCTTGCAGGCGGGAGGAAAAACCGTGTGTGTGCTCGGTTGTGGTATCGACTTTAATTATTTGATGGGTAATGCGCAGCTACGCGCGGCAATTGCAAATTCTGGCGCGGTTATTTCGGAGTATCCACCGAATACGCAGGCAATAAATTCTAATTTCCCAATCCGCAACCGTATCATTTCCGGCCTTACTTTGGGCACACTTGTGGTTGAGGCTGCGGGAAAGAGCGGCTCGCTTATCACCGCGGACTATGCACTGGAGCAGGGAAGGGATGTTTTTGCCGTTCCAGCCGGGATTTTCAGCCCCGTTTCGCAGGGGGTGAACAACCTGATAAAAAGCGGCGCCAAGCCGGTTTCCAATGCGGGTGAAATTTTAGAGGAATATCTTTACCGTTTTCCCGATAAAATTAATCTTAATGATACAAGTACCAATGTGATTTTTCACGATAACAAGATTACATCGGATATCTGTGAGGACAAAGCTGTTTTTAAGTCACTCAACGCGGCTGATTTTTCAGCGGATGCAGCAGTCCTTTACTCCAAACTAACAAATGTGCCATGCCATATCGCTGAATTAGAACATCTTTCCGGTATCCCCACCCCACGTCTTCTTACAGCCGTAACAGAGCTGGAACTTGCTGAAAAAATCAGTTCCCATTCCGGTCGCCGTTACAGCCTGCCGCGCTAAACGTTGTTAAAAACTGCCGGTATTTGCGGCAGATTTTAACAATGCTTAATATTCCTATTTATATATAACTAACAAATGATTTGCTATACCCCATTTTATCCGAGGGTAAACCTACGCCTCAGCGTAGCAAAATGCCGGCTCCGCCCATCCTATCCCACTCGAGTAGCGCGCAATAGCATAAAAAAGCAGTGGGTTAATTATTTATTTAGCTATATACAAAATAGTGATGTGTATTGAATAGTAAAAAAACAGAACAACAAGCATGCAGTGTAAAATTCAAATAGTACAAATGAGGTGGTTTCCATGTCAAAGCTTGTGATCGTCGAATCACCAGCCAAGGCCAAAACAATTAAAAAGTTTTTAGGCTCCGGCTACGACGTAATCGCGTCCATGGGACATGTGCGCGATTTACCCGAAAGCCGTTTGAGCGTTGACGTAAAAAATGATTTTAAACCAAAGTATGAGATTATTAAAGGAAAAGAAAAACTGGTACAGGAGCTAAAGGATAAAGCTGAAAAAAGTGAATCAGTCCTGCTCGCAACTGACCCGGATCGCGAAGGCGAGGCTATTTCCTGGCATCTGGCATATATTCTCGGGTTGAACACAGAAGACAATAATCGTATCACTTTTAATGAAATTACAAAGACCGGCGTTTCAAACGGTATGCAGAACCCCCGCAGCATTGATATAGATCTTGTCAATGCGCAGCAGGCGCGACGTATTTTGGATCGTCTTGTGGGCTATAAGCTTAGTCCATTTTTGTCGCAAAAAATCCGCCGCGGGCTTTCCGCCGGCCGTGTGCAGTCCGTTGCAGTGCGTATCATTGTAGACCGTGAGGAAGAAATCCGCGCCTTTGTGCCGGAGGAGTATTGGACCATCGACGCGAAGTTCAATCCGCACAACTCGCGCAAGGTTTTCAACGCGACCTTTTACGGCAATACCGAAGGAAAAATGAAAATTACCAATCAGGAGCAGTCAGATCAGATTCTTGCTGATTTAAAGGATGCGGAGTACCGCATTACTAAGGTGAAAAAGGGCACACGCAAAAAATCCCCCGCACCTCCGTTTATAACCTCAACTTTGCAGCAGGAGGCATCACGAAGGTTGGGCTTTCAGGCCCGCCGCACAATGAAAGCGGCGCAGGAACTTTACGAAGGTATAGAAATCAGCGACATGGGTGCTGTGGGTTTAATTACTTACATGAGAACAGATTCACTGCGTATTTCCGAGGATGCGATTAAGGATTCAAACGATTATATTATAGAGCGCTGGGGCCAAAAGTATCTGCCTGACACACCGCGCCACTTTAAAACCAAGGCGAACGCACAGGACGGCCATGAAGCCATCCGCCCGTCAATGCCAAGTCTTTCACCGGATAAGGTCAAAGAAAGCCTTTCAAACGATCAATATAAATTATACAAATTAATTTGGGAACGCTTTATTGCGTGCCAAATGTCAAATTGCCTGCAAAGTACCACGCAGGCTGAAATTCAGGCAAAGGATTACATCTTTAAAGCCTCCGGCTATACTGTCACATTCGACGGTTACACCGTACTTTATGAAGAGGGTAAGGATGAAGAGTCAGAAAAAGAGGCGACTCTGCCACAACTCGAAAAAGATATGCTGCTGAAACTGAAAGAAATTATTGGTAACCAGCATTTTACACAGCCGCCCGCTTGCTTCACTGAAGCCTCGTTAATTAAGGCACTTGAAGAAAACGGGATTGGCCGCCCGTCAACCTATGCTGCGACGATTTCGACAATTACCAGCCGTGAGTACGTTGTACGCGAAGGAAAAACCCTAAAACCGACTGAACTCGGGGAGGTTTCGACCAAACTGATGAAAGAACGGTTTCCTAAAATAGTTAATGTGAAGTTTACGGCGCAGGTTGAAAATGACCTCGATAGCGTTCAGAGCGGCGAGGTTGATTGGGTGCAGACGCTTCATAATTTTTATGGTGACTTTGATAAAACCCTGAAACAGGCTAAAGAGGATATGCAGGGCGTAAAAATTCAGCTAAAAGAAGACGAAACCGATATCATCTGCGACAAATGCGGCCGTAAAATGGTCATTAAGATGGGCCGCTACGGCAAATTTATCGCTTGTCCGGGTTATCCGGAGTGTAAAAATATCAAAAAATTAGTTCAGGAAAACGGTGCCGAGTGCCCCAAGTGCGGCGGCAAGGTAATCGTCAAAAAGTCCAAAAAGGGCAGAGTTTTCTATGGTTGCTCTGAGTACCCGAATTGTGACTTCATTTCCTGGGATGAGCCTACTACGGAAAAATGCCCGCGCTGCGGGAAAACCCTGTTAAAGAAAAAAGGAAAGCACCCAAAGTTCTATTGTATTACGCCGGACTGCGGCTATGAAAAGACGGAAGAAGAATGAGTATCAGAGTTATTGGTGCGGGTCTCGCCGGGTGTGAGGCCGCATGGCAAATCGCCGAGGCAGGAATTGAGGTCGAGCTTTACGAAATGAAGCCGGTCAAGTTTTCCCCTGCACATCACAGTCCCAATTTTGCGGAACTGATTTGTTCCAATTCACTCAAGGCCGAGCGCGTGGAAAGTGCAGCGGGTCTGCTCAAAGAAGAGATGCGGCGCTTAGGCTCGCTCCTTATGCAGTGTGCCGATTCTTGCCGCGTGCCTGCTGGTGGAGCACTTGCGGTTGACCGTGATGCTTTTTCAGAATCTGTAACGCAAAAAATTAGGAATCATAAATATATTCATATCCATAATGAAGAGATAAAAGAAATACCCAACGGAGGAATTACCGTGATTGCCACGGGGCCGCTGACTGCCGATGCGCTCGCTGCGCAAGTCTCGGCACTCTGCGGTGGCAGCCTCAGCTTTTTCGATGCCGCCGCGCCTATTGTTACAGCCGAGAGCCTTTGCAGGGATAAAATCTTTGCTGCTTCACGCTACGATAAGGGTGGCGATGATGCCTACCTAAACTGTCCTATGAATAAGGAAGAGTACGAACGCTTTTATGCTGCACTGATTTCAGCTGAGCGCGCACCCGTGCATGATTTTGACGTTGCCGACCCAAAGGTTTACGAAGGTTGTATGCCCGTCGAGGTCATGGCACAGCGCGGACAGGATACTTTGCGGTTCGGCCCCCTCAAACCCGTTGGCCTGCGCGACCCTAAAACCGGTCACCGCCCGTGGGCAGTGGTGCAATTAAGGCGTGAGGACAAGTTAGGTACTCTCTATAATTTAGTCGGCTTTCAGACAAATTTGAAATTTGGGGAGCAAAAACGTGTTTTCGGTATGATACCGGGTCTTGAAAATGCCGAGTTTACTCGGTATGGGGTTATGCACCGAAACACCTTCCTTAATTCGCCGCAGGTGCTGCAGTCTGATTACAGCCTGCGAACGAATCCAAATCTGTTTTTTGCCGGTCAAATCACAGGGGTGGAAGGTTACATGGAATCCGCCTCCTCCGGTATCATGGCGGGAATCAACGCTGTGCGCCGTGAGAACGGCTGTGACACTCTGATTTTGCCAGGTACGACCATGATTGGCGCATTAAGCCGCTATATTGCGGTGGGCAGTGAAACAAGTTTTCAGCCCATGGGCGCGAATTTCGGCGTTATGCCGCCGATTGAACCCCATATTCGTGATAAAAAAGACCGCTATGCTGCAATTTCAGCCCGCTCACTGCAGGCTTTAAATAAAATCATACTGGAATATAAATCATACGAATAATAAAAGAATGGGGTGTGTTACATGAAAATTATAGTTGACGCCTTTGGAGGCGACAATGCACCGCTCGAGATATTAAAGGGCTGCGCACAAGCTGTGGAGGAACTTGACCTCGACATTATGCTGACCGGCCGTGAAGATGAAATCCGCCGCGTCGCAAAGGAGAATGCAATTTCCTTAAACCGTATGGAAATTATTGATGTTCCCGACGTTATTACCATGGAGGAACATGCAGGCGAAATTATGAAGTCAAAATCAAATTGCTCAATGGCCGAAGGTCTGCGCCGTCTTGCGGCGGGGGAGGGCGATGCCTTTATTTCTGCAGGCAACAGCGGCGCTTTGGTTGTTGGAGCTACATTAATTGTCAAGCGAATCAAGGGGATTAAGCGCATTGCATTTGCGCCGATCATGCCCAAAAACGACGGTTGCTTTATGCTGATTGACAGCGGTGCAAATGTGGAATGCAAGGCTGATATGCTTCGGCAATTCGGCGTGATGGGCTCCATTTACATGCAAAAGGTAATGAATATCAAAAATCCGCGCGTTGCACTTGCCAATATTGGCACTGAGGAACATAAGGGCGGCGAGCTCCAGCATGAAGCATTTGCTATGCTGAAAGACTCCGCTATCAATTTTATCGGTAACATTGAAGCACGTGACATTCCGAATGACGCGGGTGACGTAATTGTGGCCGACGGTTTTACCGGCAACATCATTTTGAAAACATACGAAGGCGTTGCCATGATGCTGTTGGGAAAGCTAAAAACGATTTTTACCAAGAGTGCTGTCAACAAGCTTGCCGCAGCAATTGTTTTAAAAGATGTGAAAGCACTTAAAAAAACGATTGACTACAATGAATATGGTGGGGCGCCGTTAATGGGCTGCGCTAAGCCTGTGTTCAAATCACACGGCAGCGCCAAGGCGAAAACCTTTTATAACGCACTGCGCCTTACCAAAGCCTATGTTGCCGGTGGCGTTGTGAATGAAATCGCAAGTTCTATCGCAGACTATAAAAGTAATTTTGTTCAGGCGGATGAAAACGAAGATTCCGAAGAATAATACAAAATTCGCTTTATTGGAGCGTGTATTTATGAAAGAATTAGAAGAAAAATTAGAATATCATTTTAAAAATCCAAGCTACCTCAAAACAGCTTTAACCCACTCGTCCTACGCAAACGAGGCCAAGGTGTCTGGCGGCAGCAACGAGCGCCTGGAGTTTCTGGGCGATTCCATTCTGGGTGTGGTTGTTGCGGACTATTTGTTCAAGAACTTTCCGGATTTACCAGAGGGCGACCTCACTAAAAAGCGCGCTGCACTGGTCTGTGAAAAGGCGTGCTGCGGTTTTTCAAAGCAGCTTGATGTTGGCAAATTCCTGTTATTAAGCCATGGCGAGCAAAATTCAGGCGGACGTACCCGCTCGTCCATTTTAGCTGATGCCTTCGAGTCCATTATTGCCGCAATCTATATCGACGGCGGCATGGAAGAGGCCCGCAAATTCATCCTGCGCTTTGTACTCCCACTTTTGCAAACAGCTAAGCCAAAGGTTTTCAAGGACTATAAAACGGCTCTGCAGGAGATTATCCAGCAAAACCCGGAGGAACATTTGGAATATGTATTGACGGGTGAAACCGGCCCCGACCACGACAAACATTTCACTGTTGAAGTACACCTCAACAGCAATGTAATCGGCAAGGGCGGCGGCCGCAGCAAGAAGGAAGCTGAGCAGCAGGCTGCACGGGAAGCAATGGAGCTGATGGGCTATTGAAGCACGCAAACGTGGCAATTTTTGTACCCCACAATGGCTGCCCGCATCAATGCAGCTTTTGCAACCAGCGAAGCATCACCGGCCAACTGATGCAGCCGACTCCGCAGGATGTTTTGGACGCGGTTCAGATTGCGAAAGCAAGCCTGTGTGAACATACAAAAAACGCAGAAATTGCTTTTTTCGGTGGCAGCTTCACTGCAATTCAACGCGAATATATGGTCTCTCTTTTGAGCGCGGCCGCACCTTTTGTTAGGGACGGTACTTTCGCAGGGATTCGTATTTCCACAAGGCCGGACTACATTGATAACGAAGTTTTATCTCTGTTAAAAAAATATGGCGTTACCTCAATCGAACTGGGTGCGCAGAGTATGGACGACCGAGTACTGGAGTTAAACGGTCGCGGTCATACTGCAAAGCAGGTCGAAGACGCGGCTAAACTGATAAAATCATATGATTTTACACTCGGACTGCAAATGATGACCGGTCTTTATGGCGACACCGCCGAGGGCAGTTTTCAAACCGCTCAGAAATTAGCTGCACTGAATCCGGAAAATGTTCGGATTTACCCGACCATCATTATGCGCGGTACCCAATTGGGTGAGATATACCTAAAGGGCGAGTTTAAAACGCTGAGTTTGGACGAGACTGTTTTGCTTTGCGCGAAGCTGCTTGACTTTTTTGAGGAACGTGGAATTACGGTAATTCGTCTCGGTCTGCACAGTTCACCGGAACTTGAGCGGGACATGCTTTCCGGCCCGTGGCATCCGGCTTTTCGTGAACTCTGTGAAAGTTGCCGCATGCTTCAAAAAATCACTCAATTCTTAACACAAAATAATACACCTAAAGGCAAAATCACAGTAAAAGTCAACCCAAAAACAGTTTCCAAGGCAACGGGGCAAAAGAAAAGTAATCTGAACGCACTATTTGATCTTGGGTATCAAGTCAGCATTATGCCGGATTACTCCGTTTTGGGAAACTGCTTTACCATAGAATGATTTGGGGTGAGAACATGCTGCTAAAATCACTGGAAATTCAAGGATTTAAAACATTTCCAGATAAAACAACACTCAGTTTTGACAATGGAATAACCGCAGTTGTTGGCCCAAACGGCAGCGGCAAGAGCAACATCAGCGATGCTGTGCGCTGGGTTTTGGGTGAGCAGTCCACGCGGGTACTGCGCTGTACCAAGATGGAAGATGTTATTTTTAACGGTACCCCCGCCCGCAAGGCGCAAGGCTTTGCCGAAGTTACGTTAAATATAGACAATACCTCCCGCCAACTGCCGTTTGACGGCGATAACGTGGGGGTTACACGCCGCTATTATCGCTCGGGTGACAGCGAGTATCTCATTAACAAGGTTGCCGTCAGACTTAAAGATGTTAATGAACTTTTCATGGATACAGGTCTCGGCCGCGATGGTTATTCCATTATTGGGCAGGGCAAAATTGACAGCATTGTTGCCGCCCGTTCCGAGGATCGCCGTGAGATTTTTGAGGAGGCCGCCGGGATTTCTCGCTTTCGCTACCGCAAAGAGGAATCTGAGCGCAGACTGAATCAGGCTGATGACAATCTTCTGCGCTTGCGCGACATTTTAACAGAATTAGAGGATCGGGTTGGGCCGTTAAAGGAACAGTCCGAAAGGGCCGAGCGTTACCTTGAATACGCCGGTGAAAAACGCACTCTTGAGATTGGCCTTTGGCTGAATACGCTTGAGCAATCAGGTCAAATCTTGCGTGAACATGATGATAAAATCATTATCGCAAAAGATCAGCACGATGGCATTGAACAAGAGTTAAGCGAAATTGACGCAGAGATTGAGGCAAATTTCAAGGATTCCAGCGCGTCTACCGCCAAGGTAGATGAAATCCGTCAGGAAGCCGCTAAGTTAGAAGAAAATGCAGCTAAAAAAGACGGGGAAGCATCAGTTTTACAAAATGATATTCTACATAATGACGAGAATATTGAGCGTATCAAGCGGGAAATTGAGCAGAGCGCTCTTTCCGGCAAGGATATGGACAATGAAATTGAAGAAAAGAATAAGAAGATTGAGCAAAAGACACAATACATAAATGAGAAGAATGCCGAGTCGGAAGCCTGCGCCGAACAGCTCAGTCAAATTCGGCAAAGCATGAGTGAAACAACCGGCAAAATTGACGTATATTCCCGCCAAATTGCTGATTTGACTGCAAAAGCAACCCAGGCCAAGGTAGACGAAATGACTGCCGCTTCTTCCATTTCTGAAATTGATCTTCGTCTTTCCACCGTCGGCAAAACTTTGACGGCGAAACAGGCGCAGGCTCTTGAATTGAAAATTGCAGCCGAAGATTATGCAAAAATGCTTTCGGATACCGACGAGCGAATGAATTCGCTCTCCAACTCGGTCAAGGGTTACGAGATGCGCCTGAGTTCACGCCGCCAGCGCATGGAAACAATGAAGCAGCAAAGCGACACGCTCAATTTAGATGCACAGGAGCGTTCACGCCGTGCACACCTGTTGGAGGAGCTTGAACGAAATTTAGAGGGCTTTTCACAGAGTGTAAAAATCATAATGAAAGAGGCCGGTCACGGTACAATCAGCGGCATACACGGCCCTGTATCACGTTTAATCAAGGTGCCCCCGCAGTATGCTATCGCAATTGAAACCGCGCTCGGCGCGGCAATGCAGAATGTCGTCGTCGGCAATGAACAGGATGCCAAACGCGCGATTCAGCTTTTAAAGCAGCGCGATTCCGGCCGCGCGACCTTCCTGCCGCTTTCCACCATCAAAGGGAATGTCTTGCAGGAAAACGGCCTTGACGACTGCCCCGGTTTTGTTGGTGTTGCCGGCCGACTTTGCAGTTGTGACGAAAAATATAACGGTATATTAAATTCTCTGTTGGGGCGCATAGCCGTCGCCGAGGATTTGGACAGTGCCGTGGCAATTGCAAAACGTTATGGCTACCATTTCCGTATTGTCACGCTTGACGGCCAGGTTGTCAACGCGGGCGGCTCGCTGACCGGCGGCTCGTTTGCTAAAAACTCAGGGCTTCTAAGCCGCGCAACTGAAATCGAACGCATAAAGGCACAGGCCGCCGAGCTAAAAACCAAAGCAGAACAGGCCGCCGCCGCGTTGAAAATCGCGGTCGAAGAGGTTTCTGCGGCAGAAGCGGCGCTGACCGCTTCCAAGGGGGAGCTTGCCACCACGCAGGAGGAACGCTTTAAAATTGACGCCGAACATAAGCGTGCACTCGCCGATTTTGCTACTGTAAGCAATGATATTCATATTTTAAATACAGAAAAAGAAACAGCAGGCGCAAGACTGAACGATCAAAAGCGTGCGGAGGAAACTGCGCAGGCACAGTCGCAGGAAATCGCAGAAAAGAGGCTGTCACTGCAGGCCGAACTGAACCAAATCAGCGGCAGCCGTGGCGAACTCAATCAAACCAGCGATGAATTGTCTGATAATTTACAGGAAATCCGTATCGCCTGTCTGTCGGCACAAAAGGATATTGAATCTCTGCGTGCGGGCATTGCCGACATTGAACGCCGTAGGCTTGATCACGAGGGAAAAGCCGACGAGCTCAGCCTGGAGATAAAGCATGTACAGGATACTACCGCCACGCTGACTGAACAGATTAACGACTTAAACAAACAGGCGCAAGTACTGCGTGAAACGGCTTTGAAATCCGATGAGCAAATACAGGGATTGAATGCGAAACGTATGGAATATGAGCGACGTTCCGTTGAACTGCGTGCAAAAGAGCGTGAGAAATCCACTGAAAAAGAAAGAATCGGTCATGATTTGGCTCGCTTGGAGGAGCGCAAAGCTAACCTGCAAAAAGAATATGATGAAATAATCAGCCGCTTATGGGAAGAATATGAACTGACCCGCCGTGAGGCTGAGGCAGTCGGTGCCAAGATAGAAAATACCGCCAAAGCGCAAAAATACCTAAACGAGTTAAAAAATAAAATCAAAGCGCTCGGCTCGGTCAATGTCGCTGCAGTTGAGGAATACAAAGAGGTTTCGGAACGTTATGAGTTTATGGCCAAACAGGTTGCCGATGTTGAAAAGAGCCGTGACGACCTGAAAAAGCTTATTGGCGAACTGACGCACCAAATGCGTGATTTGTTTGTGACGCGCTTTCAGCAGATTAATGAACATTTTCTGCAAACTTTCCGTGAATTGTTCGGAGGCGGTACCGCTTCCCTTACAATGAGTACGCCGGATAATATTTTAAATTCCGGCATCGATATTTCTGTTCAGCCGCCGGGCAAGATAGTAACGCATCTGGAATCACTTTCCGGTGGGGAAAAGGCGCTTGTGGCCATTGCACTGTACTTCGCAATTATGAAGGTCAGCCCGCCGCCGTTTTGTGTTCTCGATGAAATCGAAGCCGCACTCGACGACGTCAACGTTGACCGCTTTGCAGCCTACCTGCGCCGCATGAACAAAAACACCCAGTTTATTGTCATCACCCATCGCCGCGGCAGCATGGAGGAAGCCGACGTACTTTATGGCGTTACCATGCAGGACGAGGGAATATCAAAGCTTCTTGAGCTACGCGCGTCCGAAATCGAGGTCAAGCTGGGCATGAAGGAACAATAGCTGATAAAGGAGAAATCATTAAATGGGCTTTTTTTCAAAGATAAAAGAAGGATTAAAAAAGACAAGGGACAAAATGAGCACATCGGTTGAGTCCATGCTGCACTCCTTTACCGTAATCGATGAGTCACTTTTTGAAGAACTCGAAGAATTACTTGTGATGGGCGACGTCGGCGTGCCTACGGCGGAGCGTATTTGTCAGGTGCTGCGCAAAAAAGTCAAAGAAAAGGGCGTCACCGACCCGAATGAAATATTCAATATGCTCCGTGACACTGTAGCGGAATTGCTAAGAGGCGGTGAGGGACTTCATATCGACACGAAGCCGTCGGTTATTCTTGTCATTGGCGTAAATGGTGTGGGAAAAACAACAACCATTGGCAAAATCGCGTCCAAGCTGACACATGATGGTAAAAAAGTAATTATGGGCGCCGCCGACACCTTCCGTGCCGCCGCAATTGAACAGCTCGAAATCTGGGCGGAGCGTTCCGGTGCCGAAATTGTCAAGCAGTCCGAGGGAAGCGACCCTGCCTCCGTCGTGTTTGATTCCATCGCCGCCGCAAAAGCGAGGGGCGCAGATGTTGTCATTTGTGACACAGCCGGCAGACTTCATAATAAAAAGCACTTAATGGATGAACTTGCAAAAATCAGCCGTATTATTGACCGCGAACTTCCGGGCGCGGATAAAGAGGTACTGTTGGTGCTTGATGCGACCACCGGGCAGAATGCCGTTAATCAGGCGCGTGAGTTCAAAAATGCGGCGGGAATTACAGGAATCGTGCTGACAAAGCTTGACGGCACCGCACGCGGCGGCGTTGTTCTTGCAATTCGGGAGGATTTAAATATTCCGGTTAAATTCATCGGTGTTGGTGAACAGGTCGATGATCTTCAACCATTTAATGCGGATGAGTTTGCTGAAGCCTTATTTGCGAGATAGGTGAAAACAATGATTACTTTTATAATTGCGACTCATAATAAAAATAAATTAAATGAACTCGAGCGTATTTTGACCCCACTGCAGATTCATATTGCCACAGCACAGCTTGACGAGGTTGATGAAACCGGCTCCACATTTGCGGAAAACGCCTTTTTAAAAGCGTACGCGGCCTGCCGTCAGACTGGGAAGCCCGCCGTCGCGGATGATTCTGGACTGATGGTTGATGCACTAAACGGCGCGCCGGGTGTGTATTCCGCCCGCTATGCCGGCGAGGGTGCGAGCGATATGGATCGCATCCAAAAGTTGCTGCTCAATTTAAAGGATGTTCCACAGGAGAAACGTACGGCAAAATTCGTCTGTTCTATTTGCTGTGTGTACCCGAACGGCGACAAAATTGTAGCGCAGGGCGAGTGTGTGGGCACGATTGGTTTTGAACCGCATGGCAGCGACGGTTTTGGCTATGACCCGGTTTTCCTTGTAAACGGAAAATCCTTTGCCCAGCTAACAGCGCAGGAAAAGGATAAAATAAGCCACCGCGGCCGCGCACTCAAAGAATTTGCGGCTCAATTACAACAAATAAAGGAGCATAACCAATGATTACGAGTAAACAACGCGCTTTTCTGCGTTCACTGGCGAATGACATAGACACGATCCTGATGGTCGGCAAATCCGGAATTGGCAGCGATATCATTAAGCAGGCCGATGATGCCTTAGTCGCGCGCGAAATTATAAAGGCAAAGGTACTTGAAACAGCGCCTGTTTCCGCTAAGGAAGCCGGCGAGCAAATCGCTGAGCAAACACACGCTGAGCTTGTTCAGGTAATCGGTTCAAAATTTGTGCTGTACCGCAGAAATGAAAAGGAGCCTAAAATTGCTCTTCCCAAAGCGCCTAAAAAGTAATATGATATAAGGTGGAATTATGCAGAAAATTGCCATATTCGGTGGCACCTTTAACCCAATCCACAATGGGCATATTCATTTGGCAAAGCAGTTTGTACAGCAGCTTGGTGCTGACAAGGTTATTCTGATACCGACCTGTGTGCCGCCCCATAAGCAGGCTAGGGACCTTGCATCGGAAAAGGACAGGCTTCAAATGTGCCGCCTTGCTGCGGTTGGAAATCTGTTTGAGGTAAGTGATATCGAGATAAAACGACAGGGCCTCAGCTATACGTCCGACACCTTGCGTGAGCTGAAACAAATCCATCCTGATTCCGAGTTTTACCTCATTACCGGTGAGGATATGTTCCTGACCCTTGAAAGCTGGCACGAGCCGCAAACAATCTTTGCGCTTGCCACGCTTTGTGCCGCTCCGCGCAGCAGCGGGGGGCTTCAGCCGCTCCTTGATTATGCCCGTGTTTTGCAGGGGAGTGGAGCAAAAACGATTATAAAAAATATTGAATATCTTGCCGTTTCTTCAACGATGGTCCGCGATGCCGTAAAAAAAGGGAAGAGCATAGCCGGGCTTGTCCCGCCGAAGGTTATGGATTATATCGCTGAAAATAAATTGTATCTGGAGCAGGGAAATGAATAAGACTGATTACAAAGCAATTATTAAGCCGTATCTAAGTGAAAAGCGTTATCACCATTCTATCTGCGTAAGTGACGAGGCGGTGCGTCTTGCAAAAAAATACGGTGCAAATGAAGAAAAGGCGGCTGTTGCTGGAATTCTTCACGACATTATGAAGGATATGCCGCACGATGAACAATTGAAAATGATGACACATTTTGATATTGTACTTACCGACGTGGAACGCAGCGCGCAAAAACTGTGGCATGCCATGCTCGGAGCAGCTTATCTTGAAAACGAACTCCACATTACTGACTATGAAATTCTGAACGCCGTGCGCTATCACACCACCGGGCGGGCTGATATGACACTGCTCGATGAAGTTCTGTTTATCGCTGATTTCACTTCAGCCGACCGCGATTATCCCGGTGTTGAAGAATTGCGCAGGGCCGCCGATGTCAGCCTTGAGGAAGCCATGGTCGAAGGCATCACCTTTACCATCAAGGATTTAGCCCAGTTTTATAAGCCGATTCATCCGGATACCATTGCTGCCTATAATCAGGTGGTATTGAGATATAAATCATAAAATAATTTTAAATTGAAAGGCTGTTGAGAATGACATCACTTGAACTTGCAAAAGAAGCCGTAAAAATTTTGGACGACAAAAAGGCTCTGGATCTAAAAGTCATCGGCATTAAAGATATTTCAGTTATCGCAGACTATTTTGTTCTAACCACCGGCACAAGCAGCACCCACGTTAAAGCACTTGCGGATGAGGTCGAATTTAAGCTCAAGCAGATTGGAATCAGCCCGGACCATATTGATGGCTATCGTTCCAACTCATGGGTGCTTTTGGACTATGGCGACATTATCGTTCATGTTTTTACCGCAGAAGCGCGTGAATTTTATAATCTTGACCGTTTATGGCAGGACGGAGAAAACGTTGATATATCCAATATTATAAAAGCTTAAAGAATACGGGAGCGAAGGAAAAAATGAAATACGATCATAAACCAATTGAAAAAAAATGGCAGGACAAATGGGAGGAGGCTGGCGTTTTCCACGCCTCCAACACTTCTGAAAAACCGAAGTACTACGCTTTAATTGAGTTCCCCTACCCGTCGGGACAGGGTCTCCACGTTGGTCACCCACGTTCCTACACGGCTATCGATATTATTGCGCGTAAACGCCGCCTGCAGGGCTATAATGTTCTTTATCCAATTGGCTGGGATGCGTTCGGTCTGCCTACTGAAAATTTTGCTATAAAAAATCATGTTCACCCGGCGGAAGTAACCAAAAAGAACATCGCGCGTTTTAAGCAGCAGCTTCAGTCGCTTGGCATTTCCTTTGACTGGTCGCGCGAAATCAATACCACTGACCCTGAGTATTACAAATGGACCCAGTGGATTTTTCTGCAATTATTTAAGCATGGTTTGGCTTATAAAAAAGAGATGGCCGTTAACTGGTGTACCTCCTGCAAATGTGTACTTGCCAACGAAGAGGTTGTTAACGGCGGTTGTGAGCGCTGCGGCAGTGAGGTCGTGCGTAAGGTAAAATCACAATGGATGCTGAAAATTACCGATTATGCACAGCGTTTGATTGACGACCTTGATCTTGTTGATTACCCCGATCGCGTCAAGTCACAGCAGAAAAACTGGATTGGCCGTTCCATCGGTGCCGAGGTCGATTTTACCGCTACAACAGGCGATACACTGACTGTTTATACAACTCGGCCGGACACCCTTTACGGCGCAACCTATATGGTCGTTTCGCCGGAGCATCCGATGCTTGAGAAATGGGCGGACAAGCTCCATAATATTGACGAAATCCACGCCTATCAAAACGAAGCCGCCAGAAAGTCCGATTTTGAACGTACGGAAGTTGCCAAAAATAAAACCGGTGTCTGCCTTGATGGAGTCGCTGCAATTAACCCGGTAACCGGAAAAGAAATCCCAATTTTCATCTCCGACTATGTCCTTGTATCTTACGGAACAGGCGCAATTATGGCTGTTCCTGCTCATGATACCCGCGACTGGGAGTTTGCAAAGAAATTCGACCTGCCGATTATTGAGGTTGTTCAGGGCGGCGACGTACAAAAGGAAGCCTTTACTGATTGCGAAACCGGTATTATGGTCAATTCCGGTATTCTTGACGGTCTGACCGTTGAAGAAGCAAAGAAAAAAATAACAGAATTTTTAACTGAAAAGGGCATTGGCCATTCTAAGGTTAACTTTAAATTACGTGACTGGGTGTTCTCACGTCAGCGCTACTGGGGCGAGCCAATCCCGATTGTTTACTGCGAAAAGTGCGGCTATGTGGCATTGCCGGAGAGTGAGCTTCCGCTTCGTCTTCCCGATGTAAAATCCTATGAGCCGACCGAAACCGGGGAATCCCCGCTTGCACATATGACCGATTGGGTTACCACTACCTGCCCGCACTGCGGTGGCAAGGCCAAGCGCGAAACCGACACCATGCCGCAATGGGCCGGTTCCTCATGGTATTTCCTGCGCTACATCGACCCTCATAATAACGAGGCTCTCGCTGGTGAGGAAGCTTTAAAATACTGGACGCCGGTCGACTGGTATAACGGCGGCATGGAACATACAACACTTCATCTGCTTTACAGCCGTTTTTGGCATAAGTTCCTCTATGACATCGGTGTTGCGCCGACTCCAGAACCGTATGCAAAGCGCACAAGTCACGGTATGATTCTGGGCGAAAACGGGGAAAAGATGAGCAAGTCCCGCGGTAATGTAGTCAATCCGGACGAAATTGTGGGTGAGTTTGGTGCGGACACCATGCGCCTTTACGAAATGTTTATCGGTGACTTTGAAAAGG
Organism: uncultured Caproiciproducens sp.; assembly: GCA_964517505.1. Taxonomy (GTDB): domain Bacteria; phylum Bacillota; class Clostridia; order Oscillospirales; family Acutalibacteraceae; genus Caproiciproducens. Next base: position 124,177 of record CAZFED010000002.1, read on the forward strand.
CTGCTCCGTGGAGTTCCGCCAGCATCAAGGGCTGCCGCCGCTTTGTCGAGCGGTACTGGAATCTTCAAAATACGCTCAGTAATGAAAAGGGTGTCAGAAAGAATCTTGAAACTGCCTTTCATAAAGCAATTAAAAAGGTTGGAGAAGATATTGAAACCCTCAAGTTCAACACTGCCATTGCAACGCTTATGGCGCTGATGAACGACATCTACGACATCGGCTCCATTACACTTGATGAACTCAAAATTTTCACTGTCCTCATTAATCCGTTTGCACCTCATGTAACGGAAGAAATGTGGGAGATAATGAAATACGGCAACGGCATGGCCTGTGAGCAGGAATGGCCGGAGTACGACGAAGCCAAATGCATCGAAGACAGCGTTGAAATCGTCATTCAGGTCAATGGCAAGGTGCGCGCACACTTGAGCGTTGCCACTGATATTGCCAAGGACGCGGCGATTGCCGCCGCCAAGGCCGATGAGAAAGTTGCCGCTGAACTCACCGGCAAAAACATCGTCAAGGAAATTTATGTTCCCGGCAAACTGGTCAATATCGTCGCAAAATAAGCTCAAAATAACATAAATCAAGCGGCGCCGGTTCTTTTGAATCGGTGCCGCTTTTTTGCGCTTATTTAAAAAATATGTAATAGACCATTAGAATTTGAAGTGTGATGATAGCTGGAATTCCCATCATGAATTTTTTGTGGTGCGTTTTGTGGTGAACAGCGTACATGGTCAGCAGCATGGCCGGTGAGCCGCCGAGGGCGGCAATCAGGAGCAGTACATTTTCAGGAACTCGCCAGCGGTGCCTCTTTGCATTATTCTTGTCAACCACAGTTGTGATAACCGCAATAAAATTAATAATAATCAAGTAACAAATCCAATATATATAAGTAGGCATGTCTTTCTCCTTTCATTATAAAAGGCTTGTGCCACAGTTTGGGCAGTACCGGCAGTAAGGGTCAACTGAACATTTGCAGCTTGGGCAGGTCTTTTTGTTTGCACCTTGTACGATAAACAGCATGTCCGGGTTGATTTCGGCTGCATAATCTCTTTCTATGCGCTTGCCCTCATCGCTTCTCATTTCATAAACTGTGCCGCAGTTCGGGCAGGAAACAAAGTACCTTTTTCTAAAGCGGAACAGCGGAATAAAAAACAATGTAAACTGTTCAAAGGTACAGGTAACCGCTGCCATCACTTCACTGCTTGAGCAGCACGAAAAAAACCTGCATTTGCGTACTCCAAGGTCATTCGTGCCATTCGTTATTCCGAAAATCAAGAACATCATACCGCCCCCAAATTGTTTCTTTAAGATGTATCCTACACTATAAAAATGTTTCTGTCAAATAAAATAGACCCCGCATAAGTACGGGGAGGAAGTATCTAATTCAGAAAGGAATGATATGGATGGTAATCAAACTTTTTAATCGGCACAGTATTTTAACTTGTGTCTGCCTGCTGGCTGTGGTAATCGCCATTACAATGGCAGCTAACTTCGGTCATCAGCAAAAGCTGCCTGTGCACAGCGTGTCTTCGCAGCAGAGTACCATAGCACTAGGCTCAGTCGTATCAGACCCGGTGATATCAAGTGCGCCCGCACTAAATGCCGCTGGTTCCTCTTCGCCGACTGCCACCTCTGTTGCTGCCGCCACAGTCTCCAATGACGAAATGCGCGCGGTTTGGGTGCCGTTTATGAGCCTTGATATGAGCCGCGAAAACGACAAAAGCGAGAAAGCATTTCAAAAGAAGTTTGATGCTATTGTTTCCGGCGCGAAAAAATGTGGGATGAACACGCTTATTGTCCATGTGCGTCCGTTTGGTGATGCGCTTTACAAGTCGTCATTTTTTCCATGGAGTCACCTCGTCGGCGGGACACAAGGGGTTAATCCTGGCTATGACCCACTTGCCTATATGGTGGCGGCAACGCATAAGGCGGGCATGAAAATTCACGCGTGGGTTAATCCTTTACGTATCCAAATATCAAGTACGCCGTCAATTTTAGCACAGGAAAACCTCTACAATACATGGAGAAATGATACCACGAAAGCCGGTTGGGTTGTTGACAGCGGAAATGGCAAATATTATAATCCAGCCTATCCGCAGGTGCGCAGGCTTATCGCGGACGGGGCAAAGGAAATTGCAAAAAATTACGACGTTGACGGTATTCAGTTTGATGATTATTTCTATCCAACACAGGATGGTGCCTTTGATAAAATTGCTTATGACAGCTACAGTGCCGCTGCATCTAAAAACGGAACGCCCTTGAGTCTGATTGAGTGGCGGCGCGGCAATGTGAACGCGCTGGTGTCGCTCGTTTACAGCGAAGTTAAAACGGTAAAGCCAAAGCTGATGTTTGGCATTGCGCCTCAGGGTAATGTGCAGAATGACTTGAATATGGGAGCGGATGTCGGCTCATGGTGCAGTGCGCAAGGATATGTTGATTACATCTGTCCGCAGCTCTATGTAAACTTTGAAAATACGGTTCTGCCGTTCGATACCGCCGCGCAAAGCTGGCGCAAGATTGTTACGAATACCAATGTTAAGCTGTACCTCGGACTGGCGGTTTACAAAAGCGGTTCCGATGCCGACAGCGGAACATGGAAAAAGTCAAGCAACATCTTAGCAAAGCAGGTGGAATTAGGACGCAAAACATCCTGCGATGGATTCATGTTCTACTCATGGGACTACCTAAACACCGACCAGACCAGGGAAGAGGTTCAAAATGTAATGAAGGTATTAAATTAGAGATAACGCCGTACAGCTTATTGTGTGGCCCTGTATGCAGTACGTAATATCCTCCAGTGATGAGTATTTGGCTCAAGTCAGGATTATTTTAGGGAGTGTACTGGCCCTTTAGCATGATAGAATATATCATGCATATAGTTATTATAATAAACAAGAATACGCAACGCCCCAGGAACAAAAAAATGTGGAAACATGTACTTGCCGTATTATGCGCTCGGCGGCAATGGTACGGGGAGAGAATATATGAGCGCATCATACAGACGTCGGCTAAGTCGGAGAAAGAGGGATAGTATGAATGAATTTTTTACATGGAAAATCCTAGCAACATTTACAGGCTGTGCGCTTGCAACGGGCATCATAACTCAGTTCTTGAAAGATTTATTCAAAAAATTGCCGACACAATGGTTGTCTTACATAATTGCGGTAATGATTTTGTTCGCGGCAACATTCTTTACCGGAGCACTTACAGCATCATCCGCCGGACTTATTCCATTCAACGCGGTGTTAATTGCGTTGGCTTCAAACGGAGCGTACACTGCCATACTGAGGGTTAGGACTGGAAAAATGAAATAGTATATATGACGAAAGCCCTCTTGACCGCTTTGAACGGTAAGGAGGGCTTTTAAAAATTAAATCTTGGAGCTACTGTTTTTTAATACTTGTCTGAGGTAAAGTTGTTATCCGAATATTCTGCGGACGCTTCTGGTATTTCAGCGGTATCATTTTCATCCATACAGATTTCAGTGCTTTTTAGTTTAAACTGATTAACCATTGTTTTGAGCATTTGAGACTGTCCGCTAAGCTCTTCACTTGCCGCCGCACTTTCCTCCGCAGTTGCGGAATTGGTTTGAATTACGTTGGAAATTTGTTCTACACCCAGCGTCACTTGATTAATAGAGTTTGCTTGTTCGTTGGAAGCCTGTGAGATTTTATCCACAATATCAGATACATCCTTTACGCCGCTTACAACGGTATTCAGCGACTTGGCTGCTGTATCGGCAATTTTCGTTCCGTTATCAACGGCTTTAATAGAACTTTCAATAAGAGAAGTGGTGCTTTTGGCAGCCTCTGCGCTCTTGGAAGCAAGATTTCTTACTTCATCAGCAACAACGGCGAAGCCTTTGCCCGCAGATCCTGCTCTTGCTGCTTCTACCGCTGCGTTAAGTGCGAGAATATTGGTTTGGAATGCGATGTCCTCAATTGTTTTAATAATTTTTCCTATTTGGTTAGATGAGTCACTGATTTCAGTCATGGCAGTAATTAGTGACTGCATGTGCCTATTGCTTTCCTCAATTTCGTTGCCGACATTGGCAGCCTTCACACTTGCGTCTGCGGAATTTGAAGCGTTTTCCTTAACATGTTCAGCTATTTCAGTAATGGTAGCGGATAATTCTTCAATAGAGCTTGCCTGTTCGGTAGCACCCTGTGAAAGAGCCTGAGCACCGCTTGATATTTGCTCTGAACCACTGGATACCTGGTCGGCACTTTGGTTAATTTCTCCTATTACGTTATTCAACTTGGCAATAATATTATTCATGGATTCTTCAATTTGAATAAAATCGCCCTCATACTCGGCACTTGTGCTTACATTCAAGTCATTATTCGCAATAGCATTCAATACTTGCGAGATTTCACTAATCATTGTTTTTAATGATTTGGCAGTGTCATTAAATGTATTTGATAAAATACCGATCTCATCTTGATTTTCGGATTGAATGGCAATATCTAGATTACCATGTGAAAGGTCTTTTGCTGCCTGAACAACATTATTAATCGGGTTCAGCATCTTTTTTAGTGTCGAAATGGTTACGATTAAAATAATAATAAGTGAGAGGATAGATATGGAAATGAGCAGAATGCTTGTATGTAAGGAGGCGCTGTTTACATCATGGTCCGTTACAACGGTTAATGCCTGCCAGTTAGCCTTTCCTGCGTTTATAGGGTAGAAAAACTTGCAGGACTTTTCTCCTGATTTGCTTGCCACATTGTATTGAAAAGGCTGCCCTTTTGCAGATAACTTGAGAATTTCATCAAAGTCGCTTCGATTGGTATAAAATTTAGATGTATCTGCACCCACAGAGCCAGCATTTTTACTGTCATATACCACGATTCCGTCGTCTGTGGTAATGGACGAAAACATGCTTGGGTAACTTGCATCTTTAGATTGAATCTTGTCGAAATTTTTTACATTAATATCCACGGTGATGACACCTTTCACTGTATTATCAACAATGATAGGGGTCGCTGCCGTAATCAAAGCAATGCCATGAGACTCATAAGGCTTTGTAAACACAGTATGTTTTTTGCTGACCGCCTCAGAATAATACTCTTGCTTTGAATATTCTTTATAGTTTCCTACTGGAATCACATTCGCTTTTGAATCTTTAGTATTTACATAAACTGAATAGCTTTCTAAATTTGGAGTAAAGGCATATGGTTCAAAAAACATACCCATACCAATAATGTCTTCAGAGTTTGTAACGGTATTTGATGTTGTTGCAATCATGTACTGTTCAATTTTTTCTCCTACAGCATTCATTTTTATATTCTTGTAAACTTGGCTTTCATTATTATATGTGCTTTGCTCAGAGGTATCATTTTTATAGGTATTGATAAGAAAATTAGTAATATCAATAGAAGTTGCTTCTGCAGTATCAAATATATTTTGTATTTGTACTCCGTTTGCCTTCGAAATTGCTTCAAGTTCGCCAAATGTTGAATCCTCAATGGCTGTTTGTGCTGATTTTATGGAAACGACAATAAGAAATGAAAAGCACACACATAATATGATACTTATAATAAGTGATATTTTTGAGGCTAATTTCATTTTTTTAAGTTTACTATTCATTAAATTATCTCCTTTAACCTTTTTATTTAAAAAACTAAAAGCAAAATAAATAGTTTATTGTTTTTCACTGGTCTTTACGACAGAGCTAAATTCGCCTTGGGAAAGTATCTTCGCGGTGTCCAACAATAGTACTACCTTGTTTTCGAGCTTGCCGATTCCGGTTAAATAGCTATTAGTATAATCCTTAGATATTTTTGGCGGTTGTGAAATGTCTTTTTCATCGATACGTGTTACTTCATCCACCGAATCGACAATAAAGCCTACATGGAATTCATTGATATTGGTTACGATGATACAAGTGTGCTCGTCATACGGAATTTCTTGCTTATGTAATCGCAGGCGCACATCAATGATTGGAATAATGCTGCCTCTTAAATTGATAACCCCTTTGGCATAATCGGGGAATTCAGGAATAGAAGTGATTTTTTGTATCCCAACAATTTGTACCACATCCGCAATGGGGATGCCAAATAGTTGGCTATCTATCCAGAAGGTAAGATATTTGCCATCCATTTCTGTTGTATTTTGTACATTCGTTTCAGTTTGTGTACATTTACTGCTTACTGAAAAATTCTCTTGCACGCTTAACTTCCTCCATAAATTTAATTTAACTCGTGTCGCTATCAGCGATTTTATTATAAAAAAAGATGGTGGTAGTGTATACACACAATCACCATCATAATTCTTTACTTTTATAATTTATAAAGCATAGATTAATATTAATAGCGCCACCAGTTAAATTAAATAAAAGTTGTTTTATACAATGTTAAGATGGTTAAAAAATTGATATTAAGTTGAAATTTTATAGGTAAATTACGGCATTAATTTATAAATTGGTAATATTTGGTCGTTAAAATTATAACACTTTCTTTTTTAATTGTCAATTTGAAACAAGTGATTTTAAAATGGAAAGTTATAAAATAAAAGATAATGTTTCAAATTCCGTGGGATTTTCAAATCTATAAATTAGTTTTGAAAAGAATATCATAGTGGCAGGAGCAATTATTTGTCAAACTTTAATTGTTAGGATACATATCTTTAACAATAGAAGAGCGTAGTCCTCGTTGACTACGCCCCTCGAAAGGAATCGTCCTGCATAAAAGTTTCTACAAAAAGGTGCAGTCCATCTGCTGTACTTATTTTATCTCCATGCTTGTGTACCGCTTCCTGTGCATATTTAGGAAGGGAAATAAAATATTGCTGGGCCTCTGCATCCGTCTCAAGAAGATTATTTAGATCATTTATCATTTTATATCACCCTAAGTTAGTATTTGCAAAATCAAATAAAAACATAGGAGGTAAATAATGACAAAATTTTAAATTGATACAACCAATTTTACGGATTATAAGGTCCTTTTATATAAATATCAGAGTAATCTGGATGAGCTTCGAACCATTTAACCGCATATGAACAAGTGGGATATGCTCTTTTATCTTTGAGTCTGAGTGTTTCCGCAGCGGCTTTTAAAAGGCTTCCCGCAATGCCATGACCGCGTAAAGAATCATCCACAAAGGTGTGGTTAATATTTACCACATTATCGGAAACATTTGAAAAAGTAACCTCTGCAATAGTCGCTCCGGTTTCATCTTTTGCATAAATACGATTTTCCTCATAAATAAAGTTCATAGGTTGACCTCCAATCTTTGAAATTATTATGCCGCATAGTCGGAAATTTAATGACAAATACATAAATAACATAAAGTAGAACATATACGAAAAATTTATCCTTGCAGGAGTTAGTAAAATTATAGTTTAATGGAATAAACAATGAGATTCTAAAGAATGGTAATTGATAATCTAATCCAGATGACTTATAATATAGTGAATGTAGCACAAAAAATATACACAGTTGAAATAAATCATACTGCAGGATTCGTTTAATAAGAACAAAAATGAAAATTGAGGTGTTTTGATGCCGAAGGATAACCGTTTTGCGGTGCTGATTGATGCGGATAATGTATCAGAAAAATATATTAAATTTATTTTAGATGAAATTTCAAACGATGGCGTTGCGACCTACAAACGTATTTATGGAGATTGGACAAAGCCGGCGTTGGGTTCGTGGAAAAATGTCCTGTTGGACTATTCGATTACCCCAATTCAGCAGTATGGCTACACAACCGGTAAAAATGCGACTGATTCAGCCATGATAATCGATGCAATGGATATTCTGTATTCTGGAAATGTCGAGGGTTTCTGCATCGTTTCAAGTGACAGCGATTTTACGCGGCTGGCTGTCCGGTTACGCGAATCAGGAATGAATGTTGTAGGCATGGGGGAGAAGAAGACGCCGAATCCTTTTATTTCCGCTTGCAACAAATTTCGTTATCTGGAAGTTTTGGCACAGAATACCATGCCGAGTGCGTTGCCTCCGGAGTGTACTGAGGACGCAGCAGAGGTCGTGACAGTGGAAATGACGCCGCTCGAAACAATTAAAATGGCGGTTCAAACCATTGTACAGGAAATTTCAGATGATGATGGCAGGGCATTTGTTGGTGAAATCGGCAACATGCTGGTTCGCCGTTACCCTGATTTTGATGTGAGAAACTATGGATTCAGGAAACTGACGCCTTTAATTCAATCTCTTAATATTTTTGATATTTCTTCCGAACGCAACAGCGATGGGTATAATCGGCTTGTATACGTGAAGGAGAAGAGCGCGGCAACACCACAGCAAGGTCAGAGCAAAAAAGTCCATAAGTAAGAGAGCACAAGAGCGGTTATTTTAATATTTATTTTCAAAGGTTTTGAAATAAGAAGGGTCAATGGCAAGTGCCATTGACCCTTCTTATGCAGGACACTACTCTTTACGCAGGAACATGATGTTTTTTGTTACCAAGATATGCCGCTTTTACGTCGGCGTTTTCAAGTAATTCATGGCCTTTGCCGGAAAGTTTTATGCGCCCGGTTTCAAGGACATGGCCCTCATTTGCAACGCGCAGCGCAAGGTTTGCATTTTGTTCAATTAAAAGAATAGTAACGCCTAATTTGTTAATTTCCTTAATTATCTCAAATATGCCCTTCACAACTAGCGGGGCAAGCCCTAATGATGGCTCATCCATCATTATCAGCTCTGGTTTGCTCATCAGCGCCCGACCGACTGCGAGCATTTGCTGTTCGCCGCCGGATAATGTTCCGGCAAGCTGCCACGATCGCTCTTTGAGGCGGGGGAAGAGGTCGTAAACCCACTTTACATCGTCGGAATAATCATCTTTTCTCATGTAAGCACCAATTTTCAGGTTTTCATATACCGTGAGATTTGGGAAGATACGGCGTCCTTCAGGAACAAGCGTGATTCTGTGCTTTACAATTTCTTCCGACTGCTTGCCGGTAATATCCTCGCCGTTATATGTGATTTTGCCGCTTTGTGGTTTTACAAGGCCAATCACAGTGCGAAGTGTGGTGCTTTTTCCGGCGCCGTTAGCGCCAATCAGTGTGACGATACTTTTGTCCGGAACATCAAAAGATATTCCCTTAACTGCTTCAATTCCACCATATGACACATATAAATCTTCAATTTTCAGCATCGTCATCTACCCCCAAATAAGCCTCGACCACGCGCTGATTATTCTGGATTTCGGCTGGTGTGCCTTTGCCGATTGTTTGGCCAAAATCAAGTACGTATATCCGGTCGGATATTTCCATAACCAAATCCATATGATGCTCAATTAAAAAAACCGTCAGGTTGAAATCCTCTTGAATTTGTTTAATGGAGGCGGTCAAATCTTCTGTTTCCTGCGGATTCATTCCCGCTGCAGGTTCATCGAGGAGCAGCAGGCTCGGATTGGTCGCAAGCGCGCGCGCAATTTCAAGATGGCGCTGCTGACCGTAAGGCAGGGAACTGGCCACGTCATTTCTCACGTCAGCAAGTCCCATTCGTTCAAGCAGTGCCTCGCTTTCCTCCCGCATCCGCTTTTCCTCCCGGACTGCGCCGGGGAGCCGCAGGGTTGCGCTGAACACATTGCTCTTCATAGAGAAATGTTTCGCAATGATGATATTTTCAAATACCGTCAAATCTTTGAATAGGCGGATATTTTGAAAGGTACGCGCAACGCCCCTGCGGGTGATTTTGTCCGGGCTTACGCCGGTAATATCCTCACCATGCAAAAAGATTTTGCCGCTTGACGGTGTGTAAACGCCGGTAATCATATTGAACGCTGTCGTCTTACCCGCACCGTTCGGCCCAATTAGTGCGACAATCTGATGTTCACGGATTGTCAGATGCAAATTATCAACGGCGACAACACCGCCGAACTGCATTGTCATATTTTCAGTTCTTAAAACAACGTTTTTATCGATGATTTGATCAATTGCTTTATCTTTGCTATTCATTTTACGCCGCTCTCCTTTGCTGATTTTTGGGAGAACTTTGCCTTGATTTTAGCAAAGAAGTTGAAACACCTATCCCATGACAACTCCGTTCTACCCATTAATCCCTTACGATAGAACAGTACGATAACCATTAGTAAAATAGAGAAGATTACCATGCTGAATCCGGGGCGGAACATCGACATCTCGTAGCCTGCAATGGTAAGGGGTTCATCAAATCCGCGCAAAAGCTCCAGTCCGCAGGTTACAATGAATGAAGCGATGACGGTGCCGCTGATGCTGCCCATACCGCCCAAAACAATAATCAACAGGAAGTTGTAGGTTAATGTGAAATAGAATTGCTTTGGGTCAACGGTGCCAAGTAGGGAAGCGTACAGACCGCCGCCGATACCGGCAAAGAAACCGCCGATAACGAAAGACATAACCTTGTGCTTAAACAGGCTGATACCCATTGCTTCGGCCGCAATATCATCTTCGCGGATGGCCTTGAAAGCACGGCCATAACTTGAGCGTATTAATAACGAGATTAAAATCAAAACGATAATTGAAACGCCGAAAGACCACCACATATTATTGGCGTTGTCGGGAATTTTATTGATGCCGAGCGCGCCATTTGTAACATTTTGCCAGTTTGTGAGCAAAATGCGGATGATTTCAGAAAAACCTAATGTGGCGATGGCAAGGTAGTCACCCCTAAGCCGCAGCACAGGCGCACCGATTAAAAATGCTGCAATTCCCGCAAAAACGCCGCCTAAAAGCAGCGCGGGAACAAATTCAAGATGAATATTCGCAATTGTCGCATTCATCGGCTGCATGTAGTAAACAGTAGAGCGCATATCGAGCGGCAGTGTGAAAATAGCTACCGTGTATGCACCAATTGCCATAAAACCGGCCTGCCCAAGTGAGAACAAGCCGGTAAAGCCGTTAATCAGATTCATCGAAAGTCCGATGATGGTGTAGATTGCACATAAATTTAATATTCTTACTATGTAGGCGTCCAGATAATTATTTGCGTAATAAATCAATGCGATCACAATGACTGCAAGAATTGAAGTGCAGATGATGTTGCGCTTTTTTTTGTTGTTTATCATGTCACACCTTCTCCGTTATCTTTTCTCCAATTAAACCGGTCGGTTTAACCAAGAGAACCAGAATTAATAGGATAAAGGCGAACGCATCGCGGTAGCCGGTGAGCGGTTGCAGGAACGCAACGAGCATAACTTCGATTAAACCAAGGATAAAGCCGCCGAGAACAGCGCCCTTAATATTGCCGATACCGCCGATTACCGCAGCCACAAAGCATTTTAACCCCGGCATAACACCCATCATCGGCGAAACCTGCGGGTATTTCATACCCCATAAAAGTACGCCGACAGCGGCTAGACTGGAGCCGATTCCAAAGGTGGCTGCAATAACGAAATTGATGTTAATTCCCATCACGCGTGCAATTTCATAGTCCTTTGAAACCGCACGCATCGCCATGCCAAGCTTTGTTTTATTAATGATAAATAGAAGAATCGTTATACAGACAATCAAAACAACAGGCACCACAAGAGCGACTTTTTGGATGGTAACCGAGCCGAGCGTTATGGTTGACATCAATCCCATAAAGTCTGGAAAAGCTTTTGGCTTGCCGGTGAATAAATAGGTAGCCAAATTCTCAAGCAGGAACGAAACGCCAATTGCGGAAACCAGGACGGAGTCCTTCGGCGCATCACGCAGTGGGCGATAGGCTACCCGTTCAATCAGCATTCCCAGACTTGCTGTTAAAACGATAACAAAAATACATGCGAAGTACCACGGTAGGTGAAAGACTGCAATACCAAAAAAGGTAAAGTATGCTGCCATCATGAAAATATCGCCGTGAGCAAAGTTAATGAGGCGAAGAATACCGTAAACCATCGTATAGCCCACGGCTATCAATGCGTAAAGGCTTCCAACCGCAATTGCATTCGCTAAATTTTGTAAAAACAATTCAAGCGTCATAGTACAACATCCCTACATCATTTTATTCCTTAATCTGTAACAGTGACGGTATCCTTATATATGAACTTTCCGTTTTTAACTTCTTTAATAATTGCGGAGTCCTTGTTGGCATCACCATCGGCGGTAAAGGTTAACATACCGGTTGCACCCTCAACATCCTTTGTCTTTGCAAGTGCGTCCCGAATTGCGACTGGTTCAGAGGACTTTGCAGCCTCTATTGCTTTGATAATTACCAGGTATGCATCATAGCCCAATGCAGAAACAGCGGCCATGTTTTTGTCAGGATAGGCTTCTTTATATGCTTTGACAAATTTTTTGCCCTCTTCTGTTACAGGGGCCGCATCGTCAAAGAATGTAGAAATGGTTGCGCCCTCCACGTCTTTGCCGCCAACTGTTGTAAATTCATCGATATCCCATGTGTCACCGCCCAAAAATGGAACAGTGATGCCGAGCTGACGTGCCTGCTTCATCACAAGAGCCGATTCCGTAAAGTTGCCCGGTGCAAAAATGACGTCGGGATTTGCGGCTTTGACGGTTGAAAGCTGTGCACCGAATTCCTGGTCGTTTGTGTTGTAGTTAGCAGTTGCAACAACGGAGTTGGGGTCGCCTGTCAATTTTATGAAAGCCTCTTTAAAGTATGTAGCAAGGCCGACTGCGTAGTCATTGGAGACTTCCTGAACAATAGCAGCCTTTTTCGCACCGCTCTTAAATGCGTAGTTTGCCATGATTGTACCCTGGAACGGGTCAAGATAACAAACTCTGAAGTAATAATCATTACCCTTTGTAACCAGCGGATTGGTGCAAGAACAGCCTACTGCCGGAACCTTGTTCTTTTTGATGAGTTCGCCCGCCGCCATTGAATAGCCGGAACCCCAGGAACCGATAATTGCGGAAACTTTGTCTTTTTCGATTAAACGGGCAACGGCTGTTGTCGCTTGGGCTTTGTCGGACTTGTTATCAGCGACAACAATCTCCACTTTTTTGCCTAAAACCTCCGGATAGAGTTTATTCGCTATTTTAATTCCCTCAACCTCTGCTTCACCACCTGCGGCATTTGCGCCTGTAAGTGGTTCAAACACGCCAATTTTAATTGTGTCGCTGCTCGTTGCCGCAGTAGTCGGTGCAGTTTCAACTTTTTTGCACCCCGAAAATGTTGTTGCTACCATAGCCAATGCTAACAATAATGCTGCAAGTTTTTTCATTCCAAGATTCCTCCTCAGTAATGTTTAATTTATTGGGCCGAGATCCATAGGAATCACCTAAAATACTTGGCGGAAAAATTTACCATAAACTTTTATGATTATATCATGCTAATATGCAAAATACAAGATAAAATGAATTATCAGCTTATCAATCTGGCATTTTACTTGGTCTCAAAAACGAAATATACCTGATTGGTTAGCTGAAAAGTGTAAAATATATTAAATTGATATAATATTATATGTTTAACCATATAATAATTTGTTTGTTTGATTCAAGTTTACAGACAAATTTATAAAATCGTAAAATACAAATTAGCAATAATAAACCTTAATGAAATTTTAAAGGTAATTTGTTGCAAAAATAAGTTTTATAGAATAGGTAAATATCGCTTAAAGTCATGCCTAATAACAAAAATTTGAACAATAACTACAAATTAATAGGGTAAAGCCCAGAATTTCTTAATGGACAAATAGGTGAATTATAAATTTCAGATGATAACAAAAAATGTTGGTTACTTATCCGAAAATAAAAAAATCAGCGGGCGCAACTGCGCTGGCTGATTTTCGCTATATAAAAAAGAGCGGGCGCAACAGCGCTCGCTCTAATAGTTAAGTTGCAAACAGCAAAAAATTAATCGCTGCTGAATGGAAGCAGTGCAAGGTGACGGGCGCGTTTAATCGCGATGGTCAGCTCACGCTGATGACGTGCGCAGGTGCCAGTAACTCTGCGAGGCAGGATTTTAGCTCTCTCAGAAATAAAACGGCGAAGCTTTGCAACATCCTTATAATCGATCGTGTCAACTCTGTCAACACAAAAACCACAGACCTTTTTGCGTGTCTTGCGTCCGCCCGGACGGCGGTCTCTGTCGTTTCTATCGTTTCTGTCATTTCTATCGGCCATGGCAAAAAGCCTCCTTTTCTCATCAATAATTCAAGAGGAAATATTAGAACGGCAAATCGTCGTCCGAAGGCATTTCCTCAAAATCGCCCGTGTCACCGCTTGCGTAAGCGGGAACAGGCTGCTCAGTTGTGGTATCCGTCTTTGAATGAAAACTGCCCGGTGCCCCGGCACTGTCGCGCTTCGACTCAGCAAAATGGACATTATCGGCAACAATTTCAAAAGCTTTGCGCTTATTTCCGTCCTTGTCGGTGTAGGTGCGTGTCTGGATAGAACCCTGCACAGCAACTAACTGGCCTTTGTGGAAATATCGGCAAACAAAATCGGCTGTGCTGCGCCATGCGACGATATCAATAAAGTCCGCCTGGCGGTCTGCCCCTGATTTTACATAGGAACGGTCAACAGCGATTGTAAAGCTTGTTACGGATACATCGTTTGGTGTGTGCCTAAGTTCAGGGTCAGCAACAAGTCTGCCCATTAAAACAGCGACATTGAGCATTCAAATCACTCTTCCTTCTTAGCTTTCTTTCTTAATGATGAGAGAACGAAGGACGCCATCGGTAATCTTGTAGATTCTGTCGAGCTCTGCAGTGAATGCAGGAGCACTTGTGAAGTTAATTAAAGTATAGTAACCGTCGTCCTGCTTTTTGATTGGGTATGCAAGTCTGCGCTTGCCCCACTCATCAATACTGTCGATTGTACCATTCGCCTCAATCAAAGTCTTGAACTTCTGAACCATTGCTGTAAGCCCGTCCTCACCCAATGTTGTTGAAAGGATAAATACGGTTTCATAAGAATTCTTTACATCTGACATTATTTGCACCTCCTTTTGGACTTTAGGCCCCGAAATAAATTCGGAGCAAGGATAGTAAGCCGAAAAATACGGCTTAACAGAGTAATTATAACAGTGCGGCCATATTTAGTCAAGTTTAATTTACAGCGTCTTGCAAAGCTCCTTTAAATATGCTTTGAATTCCGTGCCAATGTCCGGATGTTTTAGTGCGACTTCAACCTGCGCCTGCATAATACCAAATTTATTGCCCATGTCGTAACGCTTACCGGTAAAGTCGACCGCGACCATTCCTGTGTCGCGCGCCATCGTGCACATTGCGTCAGTAAGTTGAATTTCTCCGCCCGCGCCCGGCATGGTTTGGTCGAGAATATCAAAGATATCAGGAGTCAAAATGCAGCGGCCGAGGATTGAGTAAAGCGACATGATTTTATCGGGCGTTGGTTTTTCAATCATATCGGTACACTTGAAGTAGTTGTCGTGGATGCTTTCAACCTTTAATGAACTATATTTGGTAATTGCTTCGGCGGTTACCTCCTTTACGCCCAAAACGCCTTTTCCAAACTCATTGTAGGCTCGAATCAGCTGGCCGCACGCCGGGTCCTCACCGACGATGACGTCATCACCGTATAAAACTGCGAATGGTTCATTGCCAATAAAAGAACGCGCGCAGTTAACTGCATGTCCCAAACCACGGGTTTCCTTTTGGCGTACAAAATAGATATTGGCCTTGTGGGAAATATCAACGATTTCTTTCAATATCTTTTCTTTTTCCGGCCCGCTGCTTGTCAGTTTTGCTTCCAGCTCGGGTACGCGGTCAAAGTGGTCCTCAATCAGTCCCTTGCCACGATTAGTGATAATCAGTATATCTGTTATGCCGGAATTAACCGCTTCCTCAACAATGTATTGGATGGCCGGTTTATCAACAATCGGCAGCATTTCCTTTGGCATGGATTTTGTGGCTGGCAATACGCGTGTTCCTAATCCAGCGGCAGGGATTACAGCTTTAGTCACTTTCATTTTACACAACTCCTAATAAACTAAAATAACATGGAAGGCAGGTACATTACAATCATATAGCAAATTAAAAGGCAGATTGCAAGCGAGGTGTTCACGCCGCCCTGCTCCTGAAACTGAATTGCAGCGTTGACCGCCTCGGGGACTTCCTGATGTATCTGACTGACTTTATTTACGCAATGCTTTAAGTACCATTTGTTACCGTTAAAGCCAACAATCAACATCATCACAATCTGAATAATTGCAATGAGAGTTGGAACACAGAACAGCAATATCTGCTGAATCGGTTGCTGTAAAAGCAGTTCCGAAGCTCTCATCATTTGCGCATAGGTGGGGGAAACGGAATCTAATGAAACACCGGTCTGCTGGAGCAGAGATTCAAAAAGCGGTAAGGTGAAACGAACAGAAACATAGGTCGAAATTAAGTACAGTACAGTCATCACCGCAGTAATAATTGAGCCGATTTTGTACTGTTTGCGGTACAGCATCCAGCCGCCGGAAAATAGAAATGCGCTGAAATTAAACCGGTTTATTTTTAATTTTTGCAGATTCATAAAGGTGGGCAGATAGTACTGCGTGTTGTTCTGCACCAGCTTTGCAACATCACTTGCGGGAACATCGTCAATGAGTTCAGCGGGGTTAACGCCGCCCATCGGGTCAAAGATAAATGGAATCGGCTGCCCTTGCGGAAAGGGAGCACCGTTTGGCGGAAACCCGTTCTGCGGGAATCCTCCGTTCTGCGGGAATCCTCCGTTTTGCGGGAAACTTCCATTGTGGGGAAATCCTGGGAAATCCTGTTGATTCATTGTCAGCGACTGTCCGCAATGGCTGCAAAACATCGCATTCTGAGAATTCATGCTGCCGCAGCGGGGGCAGAGTCTTGCCTTGTTTTCGGTACTTTCCTCAGCCTTTGGTTCCGCTTTGGGCGGAGTCCAGGCATCGGGGGTGCCATGCTTATCTGAAAAAACACATTTGCCTGCCTGTGCATAACAGTCACGGTGATAGGGGGCTCCACACTCCGGGCAAACCACAATATCATCGCTTGGCGCAAAAGGTTTTCCACAAACCGGGCATTTTAAACCGGTGTAGTCAGTCATAGTTTATCCTCCCATAAAAGATGTATAACATGTATAATAACCTATTGTATATAATTTCTCAAAAAACTTCAATGTTTTATTCAATAAGTTTTCACCCCATTCATAATTTAAGGCTTTTAATATTGCTGTTAAAAGCCTTTGTAGGCCAATTGTAAAGACAAATTATTCTTTACAATACCCACGAAATCATCTATAATTATTTAACTAAACACAATTTTATGATAATTATTAAAGGATGATATTATGCTGCAATTTGAAGAATTAAAGCTTGCATTACTGAATCTTGAGCCAAGCTTAATGGATTTGGCTGAGGCGCTTGGACTGGAGAGCATGCGCGAGGAAGCTGCAAAGCTCGACGAGAAGGCCTCCCAACCTGGTTTTTGGGACGACATGGGAAATTCCCAAAAGATATTGCAGCGTTCAAGCATGCTGAAAAACAAGGCTGCCTCATATGAACGCCTAAAAAATGCATATGGCGATACACTTGCGCTGATTGAGCTTGCCGATGAGGAGGGCGACCTTTCTCTTTTGCCGGAAGCGCAAAGTGAAATGGAGAAATTTGAAACCCAGCTTGAAGCACAGCGCCTTTCAACGCTGCTTTCCGGCGAATACGACAGCAAAAATGCAATCTTAACGTTTCATGCGGGTGCGGGTGGAACGGAAGCGCAGGATTGGGCTGAAATGCTTTACCGTATGTACTGCCGTTGGGGTGAGCGTCACGGTTATAACGTAAAAATGCTTGATTACCTTGATGGCGAAGAAGCTGGCCTGAAAAGTGCAAGTGTACTGATTGAGGGCGAGAATGCATATGGCTTCTTAAGGAGCGAGGTTGGCGTCCACAGGCTTGTCCGCGTATCTCCATTCGATGCTTCAGGCAGACGTCATACCTCCTTCGCTTCTCTCGAAGTCATGCCGGAAATCGACGATGATGTCGAAGTAGAGATTAGCCCGGATGACATTAAAATGGATGTTTACCGCGCAAGCGGCGCAGGTGGGCAGAAGGTTAATAAAACCTCTTCTGCTGTCCGATTAACGCATATCCCTACCGGAATTGTTGTTTCCTGTCAGGTTGAGCGCAGCCAGTACCAAAACCGCGACGTTGCCATGCGTATGTTGAAGTCAAAGCTGGTCGAAATCAAGGAACGCGAAAACCTGGAGCGCATTGAGGATATTAAGGGTGTGCAAAAGGAAATCGGCTGGGGCTCTCAAATTCGTTCTTATGTTTTTATGCCGTACACGTTGGTTAAAGACCATCGCACCAGCTTTGAAACGGGCAATATCAACGCCGTGATGGACGGCGATATTGACGGCTTTATAAACGCTTATCTAAAGGCGCAGAGCCTTAATGCACTCGGCGAAAATATTGAGTAAGAAATTGCAACTATTTGGTAACAACAGTTACAATACTGGAATTATTATTTAACAATTTAAGCATTATATTAGGAACCCATTCATCTATAATTGCATTATAATGGCAAAACATAATGTTTTAGCTTTTAACGATATTATAGATGGGTCGTGTTTTCTTGAATTTTCGTTTTCGCAGGTTAATTGTATCTTTTATTTTAATTATCGTATGCGTGGCTTTTGTTGTTTCATCAATTCCTTCATCAAGTCCTGCA
This sequence comes from uncultured Caproiciproducens sp., assembly GCA_964517505.1. Lineage (GTDB taxonomy): Bacteria > Bacillota > Clostridia > Oscillospirales > Acutalibacteraceae > Caproiciproducens. The sequence continues at coordinate 142,711 of CAZFED010000002.1, forward strand.
CTAAAGCAGCCGCTACCAAGCACAGACAGGAAAAATACAAGAAATGCGATTGATGTACATCCTCTTTCCAGTACCCTCAGGGGAGTAAACATTGGGGGTAAAACGAAAATTCCGGCTTCTTTTATCAGATTAAAGGATAAGTATCATCTTGTTGCAATTCCAACATATGATGGTTCTTATCAGCTTACCCACCCAAAGGTACTTTATTTTCCGAAAGCCTGGAAAGGTTATAAATACTGGATGTCGATGACTCCATATCCTCGCGAAATAGACAACTACGAAAATCCGTCCATTGTTGTTTCCAACGACGGGAATACGTGGGCTCCCCCTGCGGGACTTAAAAATCCCGTTTCCGGGCTTCCGAATGATGGAAAAACGGGAGGGCATTATTCTGACCCTCAGCTTGTAATGCGCGGGGATGTGATGGAACTTTGGTATCGTTATAACCCCGCTTTGGCCAACAAAATGAACAGGAGAAGACCGGATAATTCCATCAATACTTATTATAGAAAAACAACGAAAGATGGAATTCATTGGACCGAGGCGCAAAAATTGCTCCAAAGCCGCGATGGCCATCTGAGCCTTTGCGTGAATTTTGAGAATGGTTTGTATAAGACCTGGTATGCCACCTACGGAGGCGATTTGTGTTATTCCGAAAGCAAGAATGCAGTTGATTGGTCAGCACCCGTTTACTGTTCGGTACCACTGCCGAAAGGTCTTGTTCCTTATCATCAGGATATTATAAAAAACGGGTCGCAATACTATCTTTTGCAGACGGCTCAACAAAAATCAAATTACACCTTTCAACTGTTCCTTGCAACATCGAAGGACGGAATTCATTTCAGCAACGCGCAGAAGATTTGCCCAAACAAAGATATGGCGTTGTGGAAAAACGTTTCCTTTTACCGGAGCACATTGTTTGTAAAGGATAATAAGTTGAATCTGTATGTTTCGTTGATTATACCGCATTTGAAGTGGTATATGACACAAATGACACTCCCGCTTCCACAACTCCATTCAAACGCGGATACTAATAAAACCAGTAGTGCTGTGAAAATATAAAAGAACAAGGGGCTGCAAATTTATCGCAGTCCCTTGTTCTTTTATTGATTTCTCAATCGTTTTTGCTGCCTGTTATCTCTGCCGCAGAACATTACACGGACATAGTTTCCCATGATTCTGGAGGCGAAACGTTCTGTGTAACGTTCATTTAACTCCTGCATGGAAAGGTTTGTACTGATAATGGTTGGTTTTTGCGTCATCAGCCGTGTATTGACAATGTTGTAAATCTCCGCGGAAGAAAATGCACTTTTGAATTCCGTACCTAAATCATCCAAAATCAATAAATCGCAGTCCATTATAAGGCGGTCGGTGTTGCCGTCTTCATCGCGGCCAAAATGTTCCCGTTCCAGTTTTGTAATAATGTTGTTGACTGAACAGTAAACAACGCCGAAGCCCTTTTGAATCACTGTGTTGGCAATGGCTAGGGAAATATGCGTTTTCCCTAGCCCTGTGCCGCCTTGCATAATTAAGCTGGAGGAGGAAGGGGCAAAGGAGTCGGCGTATTTTCTGCAATTATAAAGTGCATCCTCCATGATCATTCGCGGGGACTTTCTACCGATGTCCTCCGTGTTGTTCGGGTAGTAATCCAACGAAAAGGTTTCAAAGGTCGAAAGGGAAAGCGGAGTAAGCGCGTTTAAGCTGTTGTAGGCTTCCGTGCGCAGCAGCTTTTTCATGCAATTGCACATTCTGCCGTCAACATAGCCTGTGTCGCTGCAGGACTTGCAGTGATAGTTAGGTTCAAGGTAATCATCACTGAATCCTGCTTCTTTCAGCAGTTCACTCAGCCTGTCCTGTAAAGCCTGATTGTTCTTTTTTAATTTAGTAAGCTGCTCTTTTGTATTTCCGCCGCTTAAAACAGCCCTTGCTGCCGCAATGGCCGTCGTCGAGAGCATAGGCTCGATTTTTTCAGCTTCCGGGCAGCTTTGATAAAACGAGGACCTGCGTGCGGCTGCTTGGTCTTCGGCGGTTTTGTGCCGCTTGATTAATATACTGTCGGCGGCTTCGTAAACCTCCCTGCTGTATCCCACGATAATCACTTCCAATCAAAATTATCAAAAACATTTGAACGTTCATATTCGGCAATATCAAAAGTGGGTTTCGTTGGCTTGTCGCTTTTTCGGGCGGCGGCTCGGTTCTCTTTGTCTTTTTGTGCCTGCTCCAGTGTAGCAATGCCCTCTTTGTACCAACGCTCCAAAATCTTATTCATGTAGCCTACGCTGAATTTGCCTGTATTATCAACACTGCGCTCATACGCCTCATGAATCAATGCGGAGCTGAAATGCCATTCGGTAATCCACACAGCGGCAAGGGTCTGCTCTTTTGTGGACGGAGCGCGGTGAACAATTCCAAGTGCCTGCTCCACCACACGCCACGCTTTTTGGCTTTCGTCCAGGCGGCGCAGCTTTTCCTCTGCCTTTTCATGTGTGGTGATCTCCTCATCTGCCCAGTTCATCGCTACTTTTTCTATGTAACGCATATTCGCTTTGCCAATGCTGACGACATATTGCAGCAGCATGGTAATTACATCGGCAGGCAAGCCGAAATCATCGTGAATCATCAGCAGTGTGGCAGAGTCACCGTTTGAAATCAATCGGCCCAAAATTTGCTCGGCTTCCTGCATCAGGCAGGCAATTTCCGTGGACTCACACATCCTTTTTGCTACAAAAGCGTTGTCAGCCTTTTGAGGGCGGGAAAGAATCTTGTGCTGATTTACTTCGGGCTTTATTTCTAAAGCTGGTTTCTGTTTCACTTCGGGAGCAGGAACTTTTGATTCTAGGGGGGCTTCTTTGCCAGGTACAAGCTCGCTGTCTTTTGCAGTGAAAAGACCTGTTTCCTGCCAGTAAAGCATTGCGTCGTTTACGTCGGCCTTATCAATACAGAGCACGTTTGCAATATCCTGCGGCTCAAAGCTTTCACCGGCGTGGCGCAGTTCCCACAAAAGCACTTTCAGCTGAACGGAGCCGGCCAGCTTGATATGTTTATCAACAACGGAGCAGGGAACAGCAAAAACAGAGTTCCACTCTCCTAAATTAATAGAATAACTCATAAATAGGTCACCTTCCCGACGTTGAAAAAATTCATTCTAACGTCTTATTGCTATTATAACATAAGCATGTCAAATAGTGAATTGTAAATATAATCATATTTATCATTGGATTGTCCGCAAAGTATGCATTATTAGGGATGTTTACTTTGCTTTTTGCAGCCTTATTTACGGTCTCTCTCACAAATTTAAAATTATTTTATAAAACCGCTTGACAAAAACGCACCTTATGTCGTATAATAACACTCGCACCAAATTTGCGAATGTAGCTCATCTGGTAGAGCGCCACCTTGCCAAGGTGGAGGTAGCGAGTTCGAGCCTCGTCGTTCGCTCCAATAATTGAAAAAGCGCCGGCAGTCTGCCGGCGCTTTTTTGTCGAATATATGTGGATTTGTTTTAATAGCTTATTCACAAATTCGTTAAATTATGATATAATAATAAAGTTTTGTGAATTATGAAATTAAAGAGGTAAAATCAATGGATTTAAGAAATGACATTAGAAATGTTGCAATTATCGCTCACGTTGACCACGGCAAGACTACTTTGGTTGACCAGCTTTTAAGGCAGAGTGGTATTTTCCGGGCCAACGAGAATGTCGCTGAGAGAGTTATGGACTCCAACGACCTTGAGCGTGAGCGTGGTATTACAATTCTTTCTAAGAACACCGCCGTTATGTACAACGACGTTAAAATTAATATTGTTGACACCCCCGGCCATGCTGATTTTGGCGGCGAGGTTGAACGTATTCTGATGATGGTTGACGGCGTTTTGCTGCTTGTTGACGCATTTGAAGGCTGCATGCCGCAAACCCGCTTTGTTTTGAAAAAGGCGCTTGGTCTTGGCAAAAAGCCGCTTGTTGTTGTCAATAAGATTGACCGCCCGGGCGCAAGACCGGTTGAAGTGGTCGATGAAGTGCTTGATTTGTTTATTGAGCTTGGCGCAAACGAGGAGCAGCTTGAATTCCCGGTTGTTTATGCTTCCGGCCGCGACGGTTACTCTACCTTGGACCCGAATGTTCCGGGTACGGATATGACACCTCTTTTCGATGAGATTATCAAACACATTCCCGCACCGCACGGCGACTTGAACGGCCCTACACAGGTGCTGTTTTCTAATATCGACTACGATGATTACGTGGGCAGAATCGGAGTCGGCCGCGTTGAGCGCGGAGAAATCAAAAGCGGCGAAAATGTCGTCCTGTGCTGCCGCGATGGCGAACAGAGAAACGTTAAAATTGCTAAGCTTTATCAGTTTGAGGGCTTAAAGCGCGTAGAAGTACAGGAAGCTAAATTAGGCGACCTTGTTGCCGTTTCCGGTATTACTGGACTAAATATCGGCGAAACTGCTTGTTCGCCGGACTGCATTGAGCCGCTTCCTTTTGTCAAGATAGACGAGCCTACCGTTTCCATGATGTTTATGGTAAACAACAGCCCGTTCGCAGGAAGTGAAGGTAAGTATGTTACCTCCCGTAATTTGCGTGACCGCTTGTTTAAAGAGGTTGAAACCAATGTTGCAATGCGCGTCGAGGAAACTGATTCAGCTGATACCTTTAAGGTTTCCGGCCGCGGCGAGTTACATCTGTCTATCTTAATTGAGCAGATGCGTCGTCAAAATTACGAGTTCCAGGTTTCTGCACCACAGGTAATTTATAAGGAAATTAACGGCAAAAAGTGTGAGCCAATTGAATTGCTCATGATTGAGGTGCCGGGTAATTACGTCGGCGCAGTCATGGAAAAACTTGGTTCGCGCAAGGCTGAAATTATTAATATGGGTACCCGTGATACCGGTATAAGCCACCTTGAGTTTAAGATTCCGGCCCGTGGCCTAATGGGCTATCGTCAGGAATTCTTGACCGATACCAACGGCAACGGTATTATGAATAATGTATTTGATTCCTATGAGCCATATAAGGGCGACATCCAAACCCGCGCACAGGGTTCTCTGGTTGCCCATGAAACAGGCGAATCCACTGGTTATGGCCTTTTCTATGCACAGGATCGCGGCCGTATGTTCATTGGCACAGGCGTTGAGGTTTATGAAGGCATGATTGTCGGTGTAAGTCCGAAGTCTGACGATATCTCGGTGAATATCTGCAAGAAAAAGCATGTTACCAACACTCGTGCTTCCGGTTCCGACGACGCGCTGAAGCTTACTCCGCATACAGTGCTCAGTCTTGAGCAAAGCTTGGAATTTATTCGCAGCGATGAGTTGGTTGAAGTTACACCGAAGAGCATCCGTATGCGTAAAATGGTTCTGAGCAAAGAACTTCGCATGAAGCAGGCCAGCAAGAATAAGTAATATGAGTTTTGTAATACTTGATTTGGAGTGGAACGGCACATACAACCGCCGCCTCAAAGGGTTTATGAACGAAATCATCGAATTCGGCGCTGTCAAGGTCGATCAGGACTTAAACATAATCGACACCTTTGAGGCGCTGGTTCGTCCTCAGGTCGGCAAAAAGATTAGCGGTAAGATAAAAACGCTCACCAGCATTACAAATGAGGAGCTGGAGAACGGCCTGCAGTTCATGCAGGTTACAAGTTGGTTTAAGAAATGGGCGGGGGACGCTGTGTTCATGACTTGGGGCACGTCGGACATTCTCGCTCTAATCGAAAACTGTCGCTATTTTTGTGGAAATGAGCAGATTCCTTTTCTGAAACGCTACGTGAATTTACAGGCATATTGTGAAAAGATGCTTGATTATGACACGACAAAACAGATGGGACTTAGTACTTCGGCTCAGCTTTTGAAAATCGACGAGGACGACTTCGATCATCATCGCGCTTTGGGGGACAGTTTGCTGTCGCTTCGATGTTTCCAAAAGCTCTATAAACCGCAAAATTTGGCGTCATTTATTCAAGATACAACCACTCAAGAGTTTTACGATAGAATTCTGTTCAAAACAGTGACGGTGTGTGACCTGAATAATCCGCTGATTAAACGAAGCGACATGCATTTTAACTGTGATGTTTGTGGTTGCCGAGCCCACAGAACGAGTGAATGGCAGCTAAAAAACAAAAGCTACCGTGCCAGTTTTACCTGTCGGCACTGCGACCACAAATTTTGCGGTCGTGTGCAGTTTAAATTGAAGTACGAGGGTATGGTTGTTAAAAAAGTAATCCTTCCGATTGATACGGATAAGGATAAAACAGACGATACAGAACCTCAAGAGGAGAGCTGACAGCTCTCCTCTTTTTTATTATAGAACCACGGATATGTTTATCTGAATAAATAGAAACAGACTTACATTCCACGTGAAAACGACCAGATAAAAATGAAACAGCCTGCATCGATTTTTCGGTGCAGGCTGTGTTTGCTTTGAAAATTATGGGGTATAAATTAGTACGCCTCCCTGCGGCGCTTCTGCCTAAGATCACGGCGTTTTTCCCCAGCTTCCCATTCTGCCTTTTCCTGAAAGGACTCGCAGATCAGTTTAGGAACCGGAGTAGGGTTTTGATGTGCGTCAAGTGCGACTTCCACCAGATATGCAGTATTGACAAGCTTCCTTTCGCCCGATAAATCCTCTACAAAGCTGTCCACACGTACCTCCATAGAGGTTGTGCCGACATACGTTATTTTTCCATGCATCACGACAATATTATTAGAGTAAACGGGGCTTTTGAATTGTAAAGAGTCAATCTCCGCTGTGGTTACGTTATGATTGCAGTGCCTGCGTGCTACGGCCCCGGCGACAATGTCTATCCATGCAGCAATCTGCCCGCCAAAAACACGCCCCTGACCGTTCAGGTGGTTGTCAAAAACAAACTGAAGCTGTTCGGTTTCAGAATCTGCCACATGTTTTGCAGGAAGTTCACTCATATCTTCACCAAATCCTTAGCTATATATTATAATATAAATATATACTAATATTTGTATGATTACAATAAATATTACACGTTCTTTTTTTTGCGGAAATGTTAACATAATCTGAATTTTTAATTTATGACAGCATTGTAATTGCACCACGCATAATAAAATACTATAATAAGATTTGTTCATTATAAATTCACAGAGAAAGGGCGGCCAGAATATGGGAATAAATCCAAACTGTTGCGCTATTATTGTTGCCGCCGGAAAATCTGAACGAATGGCGCTTGGCTTTTCCAAGCAGTTTATTCCGCTCTGTGGTGTTCCGGCTATTATGCGTACGCTTTCCGCGTTTGACGCTTCGGAACTAATCCATTGCATCATCGTCGTTTGCCGTAAAGAAGATTTTTTTCAATTGGAACATTATGTTAAAAAATATAAAATAAAGAAAATAATATCGGTGGTGGAGGGCGGTGCTACTCGGCAGCAGTCCGTCGCAGCAGGCATTTGCGCCGCACCAAAAGATGTCGACTATTTTGCCATCCACGACGGTGCCAGGGCTTTGGTTACTCCCACCGAAATCAATTCTGCCGTTGAAGACTGCTTTCAGTGCAGTGCTTCGGCACTGGCCGTGCCGGTCAAGGATACGATTAAAATAATCGGTATAAATAATTTTGTCGTTTCCACTCCCAAGCGTTCCGTACTTTGGTCAGTCCAAACCCCGCAGGTGTTTGAGCGCAGGCTCTACCAAACTGCTATGGAGCAGGCACAAAGCGATGGTGTCGACTATACCGATGATTGTCAGCTTGTTGAACATATGGGCATTCGGGTACATTTGTGCAAAGGAGAATATACTAACATTAAGTTGACGACAAAGGAAGATATTTGCTTCGCAGAGGCAATCTTGAAAAGCAGGGAGGACGAAAAATGAGGATTGGTCACGGTTACGATGTTCACCGCCTGGTACAGGGCCGCAGGCTGATTTTAGGTGGAGTCGATATCCCGTACCCTAAAGGATTGCTCGGACATTCCGACGCCGATGTGCTGGCGCATGCCATTGCAGATTCGCTTCTTGGGGCAGCTGCTCTTGGCGACATAGGCGGACTTTTCCCTGATACCGACCCTGCGTTTAAAAATGCAGACAGCTTGTACCTGCTTTCTGAGGTTTGCAAATTAATTGCCCAAAAAGGCTATAAAATTGTAAATATTGATTCAACTGTAATTGCACAGGCACCGAAATTAAAGCCATATATTGAAGAAATGAGGCAAAATTTAGCAAATGCCTGCAATGTTAACTTGGAACAAATCAGTGTCAAGGCGACCACTGAGGAAAACCTTGGTTTTACCGGTGCTGGAGAGGGGATTGCGGCCCATGCGGTCTGCATTATTGACCTATAAATAAATGGTCAAAAGGCTCGTCACCGGCATACTCTGTAATAAAACAGAGAGGTGATTATTGTGGGCAAGCCTATGATTATGTTAAGCTCAATCACGTATGCCATGAAAAGCCGTGATATCCTATTCAAAAACGGCATTAAATCGTATGTTGAAAGAACACCACGCAGCAATACCAACGCTGGCTGCGGTTACAGTATATATGTCCCGGACAAAACTGATGAAGCGGAAAGGATATTAGTCGGTCTGGGTATCAAGGTTCTTGGACGCTCGGAAAGAGACGGCCGCTTATGATTTATCTTGATAATGCCGCCACAACTTATCCAAAGCCGGTTTCCGTTCAAAATGCGGTCAGTTATGCACTCAAAAACTATGGCGCCAACCCCGGACGCGCCGGTCATAGTATGTCGATTGCGGCCGCAGAAGAAATTTACCGCTGCCGCACGGCAGCGGCAGATTTTTTTAACGCTCCGGGTCCGGAATGTGTTGCATTTACGCTGAACTGCACTCATGCGATGAACTATGTTTTAAAAGGGCTGTTAAAGCCGGGGGATCATGTTGTTACCTCTTGCCTTGAGCACAACGCGGTCATGCGGCCCCTGCAGGCTCTGTCGGAACATGGGGTTACTTTCACAAACGCACGTGTTTTCCCCGGTGACAACGACGCTACCGTGGATTCCTTCCGTAACGCACTCACAGAAAATACCGCATTGATTGTTTGTACTCATGCTTCAAATGTGTGGGGCATCCGTTTACCGGTAGAGCGCATTGCTTCTTTAGGCCACGAATATGGAATACCAATCGCAGTTGACTGCGCACAGTCTGCCGGGGTTTTGCCGATTGATATGGCAGACGGTGGTTTTGACTATCTGTGCATTGCCGGGCACAAGGGACTCTACGCACCCATGGGCACCGGTATGCTGATTACACCAAACGGTTCAAATTTGACTACGATTATTGAGGGTGGCACCGGCACAAGTTCGGCTTCGCTGGAGCAGCCTTTGACCATGCCCGACCGAATGGAAAGCGGCACGCAGAATATGCCCGGCATAGCGGGATTACGTGCGGGAATTCAGTTTGCAAAAAGCCGTGGAACTGAAACAATTTATAAGCATGAATTATCCCTTGTTCAGTTCCTTTATAAAAAGCTTTCTAAAATCAAGGGTATTAAGCTTTATACACAGGAACCGGCCGCTCCTTATTTTGTGCCGGTGCTTTCGTTCAATGTCGGAGAAATTCCGAGCGAGGTCATCGCACAAAAACTCAGTGCAAACGGCATTGCTGTGCGTGCGGGGCTGCATTGCGCGCCGGTCGCACATGAATTTATGGGAACAATGGAGCAGGGCGCAGTGCGCGTTTGTCCTTCTGTCATGAGCACTATGAACGAAATGAACAGTCTAGTTTTGACGTTAATGAAAATTATCTAAAAATACCAAATAAAAGGATTGCATATCGAATTATATATGATAAAATTATATAGGATGTGTTTTATTCTAACGGAAGGAAGAAAACTATGGACTTAATTATAACCATGTGGAATTCGTTTATCAGCCTTGTGAAGTCCTTTGGGGTTTCCGATGCGTTAGATGTAATACTGGTTTCCTTTATAATCTACAGTGGAATAAAACTTGTTCGCGAAACAAGAGCGGAACAGCTGGTAAAAGGGATTATTGTCCTTTTGGTTGTGTGGGGCGGGTCCTATCTCTTAAAGCTTTACATGATGAAAACGCTGCTGACCTATTTTTTCCAGTTCAGTGTGATGGCTCTTTTGGTGGTTTTTCAACCGGAAATTCGCCGTGCCCTTGAGCAAATCGGCCGCAGCGGCATTGGCAATAAGCACTGGACATTTAGTTCGAAAGATACAGAAGCTTTAATACAGCAAAACCGAAGGGGTGTTAACGCAATTGTCGATGCTGCCGCAGTTTTGCAAAAGCAAAAAACAGGTGCGCTGATTGTCTTTGAAATGCAGACGAAGCTAGGCGATATTATTGACACCGGTACGGTTATTGATGCAATTCCGTCAGCACCGATTATCTGCAATATCTTTTTCAATAAGGCTCCGCTTCACGACGGTGCCATGATTATACGTGATGGTATGCTGTATGCGGCGGGGTGCATCCTGCCGCTTACAAAGAGTGACAGTGTTAGTATTGAACTTGGCACACGACACCGCGCCGCTATTGGCATGAGTGAGAACTCTGATGCTGTTGTAGTCATCGTTTCCGAGGAAACGGGGCAGATTTCTGTTGCGGTCAATGGGGTGCTTACGCGCAATTATACTAGGGAGACGCTAAAGAGTGCGCTCGAAAGCTTAGTCCTGCCAAGTGAATTCGAGCAGGGTGAGAAGCGCCAAAGTAGAATCCCTTCGATATGGAGGGCAAAAAAGTAATGAAATTTAAAAGATTCAGTCTGAGCAGGCTGTTTTATAATGATAAATTTGTAATGATTTTTTCCATTTTTGCCTCCATTGTTTTGTGGGTTGTTATGGCCTCCACAAATACGGAGGAACGTCCGCGTCCGGTTAATGATGTGCCAATTGCGATTAATCTGTCCGAAGCGGCGCAGCAGGATGGCTTGAAGGTTTTTAGCCCGGTTAATACGACAGCGACAGTATATATTAAAGGAAACAGCTTTATTGTTAAGCAGATTCAGACCTCAGACTTGCAGGTTGTTGCAAAACTGGCTTCAACGATTACTATTCCAGGAAACTATACCTTTGATTTAACCGCGCTTAAGAAAGGTACTTTAACCGACTTTGAAGTTACATCCATTTCCCCCAGTCAGATGATTATCAGCGTTGACCGCTACAAGGAAAAGACTTTTACCATTCAAAATGATATAAAATATAAATCTGATTACAAATCCGATTCCTCTTATTTTGTCAGCACACCGACCTTTAGCAGCGATACGGTTACCATCTCAGGACCGGAAAAGGAAATTTCTCAGGTTAACAAGGTTTCAGTGCAGTATGAAATCAGTGACACTTTACGAGAAACCAAGAGCTTTACCTCCGAATTAGTCATGTTTGATGCAAATGGAAATAAGATTACGAGTGATAAGCTGAAGATGAGCGCGGATAAGGTCGACGTTACCATTCCTGTACTTGTAAGGCATATTTTGCCACTAAATGTCAGTTTCACTAACAAGCCAGTTGGATTTATGCTTTCAACGAATCAAATCACGATTGACCCCCAGAGCATTGAAGTGGCAGGGCCGGAGGATGTGCTCGCCAATTTGACCGAAATCAGTCTTGCTCCGCTTGATTTTGCCAATATTAGCCCTACTAAAAATATGTTTGACGTGAGCGTAACCCTGCCGGCCAGCTGCAAAAATTTGAGCAGTATCCCGGTTGCCAAGGTAACGCTGGATTTGAGCTCCATGTCCACAAGAAAAATGGTGGTCAATAACTTTACCGTTAAAAATCTTGCATCTGACAAAACCGCCAGTGTTTACACCAAGAGCCTTATTGTAACCGTTGTTGGGCCGGAAAGTGAAATTTCCAAGCTGACGGAAAACAGCCTCGTGGCTCAAGTTGATATGTCTGGTAAGGAAAACTTCACTGGGCACACGGAAATGCCGGTCACAATCAGTATCAGTAATGCCACAGACTCGTGGGTCTATGGAAGCTATATGGCAAACATCAGTGTAACCACTAAAAGTTGATTAGCATAAAGCGTCTCTGTAATGAAAATTTGAGCATCTGCTGAACCTTTTGTGAGGTCAACGGATGCTCATTTTATTGCTATACAATATTTTTTTTGTTTACCTTGCTTTTCCTTTGAAAACTTATACTTTAAAAGGGCATATGCTTGGTAAATGTCCGTTAGGCTTATTGTAGTTTTACTGGCAAGCTTCTTTGTCAATTCGATGTGAAATTATCAATCAAAATAATATTAATTAAATAATTTACTTTAAACTCTTTCCCTATTGAGATATAATAAATATATATTTTATCATGTGGAAAGTAGGTGCTTTGATGACTACGAATTTTACTGTGTCGTTGGCCAAGGTGATTAAAGAGCTATCACTGGATATTATCTATATGCCCGGCGATGCCGAAAAAGTTTTGATTTCTTCAATGGATGTGAATCGTCCGGGACTTGAGCTTAACCGGTTTTATGATTATTACGATACCAGCCGAATTATTATTTTCGGCAACGCAGAGGCTTCTTTTCTAAAATCCATTTCCGCAGAGCAACGCCTAAAAGTACTAAATGAGATTTTTTCAAAAAAGCCGCCTGCCGCCATTATCGCACGCAGCCTTGAGCCAATGCCTGAACTTTTGGAGGCAATGAAGGCAAATGAGGTTCCGCTTTTAGGTACGCCGGAAACCACCTCCAGCTTGGTTGCTGCTCTTGTATCATTTATGAATGTAGAGCTCGCTCCACGCATCACGCGCCACGGGGTGCTGGTCGAAGTTTACGGCGAGGGAATCCTGTTGATTGGTGACAGCGGTGTTGGTAAAAGTGAGACTGCGATTGAACTCATCAAGCGCGGCCATCGCTTAATTGCGGACGACGCAGTTGAAATCCGCCGCGTTTCGGCAAAGTCCCTTGTGGGCCAAGCCCCGGAAAACATCCGTCATTTTATAGAGCTTCGCGGCATAGGCATTATCAACGCCCGCCGTATTTTTGGTATGGGTGCCGTTAAGATGACCGAAAAAATAGACATGGTCATTAACCTTGAAATTTGGGATAATCAAAAGGTTTATGACAGGATGGGAATTGATAGCGAGTATACGGAAATTCTTGGTATAAAGGTTCCGGTTCTGACCATTCCGGTTAAGCCGGGCAGAAACTTAGCCATAATCATTGAAGTTGCGGCCATGAATAACCGCCAGAAAAAAATGGGCTACAATGCGGCACAGGAGTTGTTGCAAAGCCTGGGAATGGATATCTCTGCATTACAACAGCAGGAGAAAAAATTAGACTTGGACTTATAAATAAATGAAAGCAGGAAGAAAAAATGAATATCATTGCAGATACACACACGCACACAATAGCTTCAACTCATGCTTATAGCAGTTTGCAGGAGATGGTGCACGCTGCTTCTCTGAAGGGTTTATATGCCGTTGCCATTACCGACCATGGTATCAGCATACCGGGTGCTCCGGGGCGCTGGTACTTTCATAACTTAAAGGTTGTTCCCCACATGCTGGAGGGCGTCCTTGTCCTGCGCGGTCAGGAGGCTAATGTTATAGACTATGATGGAAATACTGACATCGAGGACGATTGTGTCGACGATTTAGACTGGGTCATTGCTTCTATTCATGACGTTATCATGCCGCCGGAAAAGCCGACGGTGGAATCCGTTACGAATGCGTGGCTGAACATTGCAAAAAATCCTCACATCAATGTTATTGGGCACAGCGGTTTAATGGAATATAAGTACGACTATGAAGCAGTAATTCCTGAATTCGGTCGGCAGGGCAAATTGGTAGAATTAAATGAAGGAACCTTTACCGCGCGTAAAAATTCCATTGTTAATTGTATTGAAATCATGAAGGTTTGCAAAAAGTATAGTGTTCCTGTTATTGTGAACACCGACTCTCATTTTTCTACCGCTGTGGGCTGTTTCGACCAGTCTTTAGCACTGCTGCAGGAGCTGGACTTCCCCGAGGAGCTTGTGGTTAATTCGAGCGTTTCACGTTTTCAGGCGTACCTAAAGGGACATTCTGCTGTTATCAATGACCCGTTAATCAAATTTTAATTGCCGGAGGGAACAATGAATCAGATTAATCAATTTGCTGAGGCAGCCGAAAGTTTTGGATGCAAGGTCTGCCGCGACGAACTAATGAGCCGTCACACTACTTTCAAAATTGGTGGTCCTGCGGATTTGTTTATCATGGTACACACCCGAAAAGCGATACAAGAGCTTTACAGGGCGGCAAATGAATTTGCCATACCACTGCTGCCACTTGGCAACGGTTCAAACATGCTCGTTAACGACAGTGGAATCCGGGGTGCGGTAATCACGCTTGACGGTGAATTTAATCAGATTGCATTAATTGACCCGACGACTATTTCATGCGGTGCCGGTGCAACACTTGCCAGCGTTTGTAATTATGCAAAAGAGAATTCGCTCACCGGCCTTGAATTTGCGTGGGGCATCCCCGGAGCGGCGGGCGGTGCGGCATTTATGAATGCAGGTGCATACAACAGCGAGATGAAAAGTGTTCTGACAGCCTGTACGCATGTAACAAAAGCGGGTGAAATTGGTACATTAACGGGCGATGATCTTAAACTGGGTTATCGCCGAAGCGCCTATAATGATAATGGCTGTATGATTTTGTCCTTGACACTCAAGCTGCAAAAGGGCAGCAAAGAGCTGATCACGGCAGAGATGCAGAGGCTGCTTGACAGCAGAAAATCAAAGCAGCCGCTTGAACTGCCTAGCGCCGGGAGTGTATTTAAGCGCCCCGAGGGTCATTTTGCAGGTACGCTGATTGAGCAGTGCGGGTTAAAAGGCAGAACCGTGGGTGGTGCGATGGTCAGTCAAAAACATGCGGGTTTTATTGTAAATATCGGCGGTGCAACCTGCAAGGATGTACTTGAATTAATTGAAATCATTAAAAATACTGTTTATCAGCAGACGAACGTAATGTTGGAGTGCGAAGTGAAAACTTTTGGCTGATTTTGGAGGAAGTATGGAATTCTTAATTGTCACAGGCCTTTCCGGAGCCGGTAAATCCCGCGCCATTGATGCGCTGGAGGACATCGGCTTTTACTGCGTGGATAACATTCCGCCAAAGCTTATTTCGGCCTTCTATGAGCTTTCTCAACAGGCCAAAGGTGCGTTTTCCCGCATCGCAGTTGTAACTGATATTCGCGGCGGCGATATGTTTTCAAGCTTATTTGAAACGCTTGATGAGCTTAGAAGCGAAAAAAAGGAATACAGAATATTATTTTTAGACGCAAATGATTATGTGCTGATTAATCGATTTAAAGAAACCAGGCGCAAGCATCCTCTTGCCGAAAACTGCCTTGGTTCACTGGAGCAGGCGGTTAAGTTGGAGCGGGATGTTTTAAAGCCAGTGCGCGAAAGAGCGGACTATATCATTGATACATCGTCCTTATCTCCTGCACAGCTTAAAGAGCGCATTTCCAACCTGTTTCTGGGCGATTCTTCCGATGCGCTGATGATTCACTGTGTATCGTTTGGGTTTAAGTATGGCATTCCCAACGAGTCCGATTTGGTGTTTGATGTGCGCTGTTTGCCCAACCCCTATTATGTTGAGGAATTGAAAAACCTGACTGGGCTTGATGAGCCTGTTCGCAGCTATGTGATGAAATGGGATCAGACCAAGGGCTTTATCGACCGTTTTCTTAACTTGATTGATTACATGATTCCGCTTTACTGCAACGAGGGAAAAAGTCAGCTCGTTATCGCAATCGGATGCACCGGCGGTCACCACCGCTCGGTTGCCCTTACACAGCTCTTGTACAACCATCTGATTGAAAAAGATATGAGGACAAGCGTAAACCACCGTGATATACACAAGCAATAAATTGGTAGGAGCGAATCAAATGTCTTTTGCATCCCAAACAAAAATAGAATTATGTAAAGCAATGCCGCAGAACTCCTGCTGCCAAAAGGCGGAGTGCTACGGTCTGCTTTTATTTGGCAGAAGCTTTTCAAACCATGCCATAACGATAACAACCGAGAGCAGTGCCACAGCTCACCGCGCGGCACAGCTGACAGCGGAGACTGCCGGTGCCATTGTTGATATCTCCACATCTGTCCTGCGCCGGAAGGAACGCAAAAGCGCCTTTACTGTCGCAGTGAACGGTGATGACCAGAGAAACGCAGTGCTTTCCTGCTTTGGGCATACGGGAAGTGAAATTAGCCTGCGCGTTAACCGCGCCAACATCGAAACCGACTGTTGTACATCCTCATTTCTGCGGGGCGTTTTCCTATCCTGCGGCACCGTTACCGACCCCCAAAAGGATTATCACCTTGAATTTGTGGTACCGTTTATGAATTTAGCCAAGGACTTATCTGGCTTCATCAGCGAGGTCTATGAGCTAGGTTTGCAGCCGGGCGTAATGAACCGCAAAGGATCGTTTGTTGTTTATATCAAGGGCAGCGAGGGCGTTGCGGATTTATTAACCTTTATGGGTGCGGGTAATGCAGCAATGGAACTGATGCAGGTGAAGATGCTCAAGGAACTTCGAAACAATGTGAACCGCAAAACTAACTTTGAAACAGCAAACATCGATAAAACTGCACAGGCTTCTGCCGAGCAGGTTATTGCGATAGAAAAAATTATTAATAGCTCCGGTGTTTCCGCTTTGCCGGAGGAACTGCAGGAGCTTGCAATGCTCCGTTTGCGCAATCCGGAAATGTCGCTGCGCGAACTGGGTGAAGCCCTTTCCGAGCCGTTAAGTCGTTCCGGAATCAACCACCGCCTTCAACGTATTGTAGAAATTGCCAAAGAAATGTGATAAATAATTTATTAGGTGTGTAGGGAGATAGAAAATGATAGTAATCGATAAAACTTGCGTAATGAACATCGAAAATGCAATACGTGGTGCAAGAAACCCAATGAACAGTTGGGGAAAAATAGATAGCTGCTACAATGAAAACGGAGAATTCATCTTAGGCCAGAACGATCTGAATTTAGCACAAAAATTGTGCAAGTCAGGGTCCGATCATAGAAAATTCATTAGGCAGATTTTTGTATCAGCTGATATTACCGCTCCTTTGTATTGGTGGAAAGAATATGATACATATAAAGTTGGGACTGTAGCGAATTCTACCAGTACAATGCACAAAATTCATAGTAATCCTTTTAGCATTGAAAACTTTAGTTGTGATAAAATGGATATCAGAACAATGGAATACTTTAAAAATCTTATAGAATACCTTGAAGAGCTTAGAATAAAATTTATTGAAACAAAAGATAAAACATATTGGTACAGCATTATTCAACTATTGCCATCAAGCTATAATCAAATGAGGACTTGTACTTTCAATTATGAAAACCTTGTAAATATGTATAACTCCAGAAAAAATCATAAACTTGATGAGTGGCATGTTTTTTGTGATTGGATAGAGCAACTGCCTTATTCCAAAGAATTAATTACATTTACCAAATGAGAATCTATTTGTAAATTAAAAAGGGAGGGCGCGCACATGTTTGTTCATTTGCATTTGCATACGGAATACAGCCTTTTGGATGGCGCGTGCCGCATCACGAATTTGATAGATACCGCCGCGGCAAGGGGAGACACCTCTGTGGCAATTACCGACCACGGTGTCATGTATGGAGCGGTGGATTTTTATAAAGCAGCAAAAAAGCGAGGCATCAAGCCCATTATCGGGTGTGAGGTCTATGTTGCACAGAGGACGCGCTTTGACAAGATACACGAGCTTGATGCCGAAAACCGACATTTGGTACTGCTGTGTGAAAACAATATCGGTTACCAGAACCTGATTGCCTTGGTGTCTAAGTCATGGACGGAGGGCTTTTACAGTAAGCCCCGCGTGGACTTTGACCTTTTGAAAGAGCACCACGAGGGTTTGATCGCTATGTCGGCTTGTTTGGGGGGCGAAATTCCCCGCGCTTTAACCGCGGGTGATTACAGCGGTGCAAGGGAGGCGGCCCTGCGTTATCGTGATATTTTTGGCGAAGATAATTTTTATCTTGAATTGCAGGATCATGGTATCCGCGACCAAAAAATTATCAACCCGTCCATCATCAAGCTTTCAAAAGAAACGGGGATTCCGCTCGTCGTCACCAATGACTGCCACTACCTGAGTCAGGAAGACAGCAATATGCATCACATTCTTTTGTGCATTCAAACCAATCACACCGTAGAGGACAAGGACGGCATGGAATTTGGCAGTGACCAGTTCTACTATAAGAGCGAAGAGGAAATGCGTGCGCTGTTCCCAGCGTATCCTGAGGCGGCAGATAACACCGTGCTGATTGCACAGCGGTGCAATGTGGAGTTTGAGTTCGGTAAAACAAAACTACCGCATTTTGATACGCCCGACGGCCAAGAAAACGCAGAATATTTTCGCAATAAATGCTATGAGGGACTCCATAAGCACTATGACGAAAATCCTGATAAATCAATTGTTGACCGGCTTGAATATGAATTAAACACCATTGAACATATGGGCTATGTCAACTACTACTTGATTGTGTATGATTTTGTGCGTCACGCCAAAGAGGTCGGTATTCCTGTCGGGCCGGGCAGAGGCTCCGGCGCGGGCAGTTTGGCCGCTTATTGCATTGGTATTACGGGCATTGATCCCTTAAAATACAACCTGCTCTTCGAGCGCTTTTTAAATCCGGAGCGCGTAAGTATGCCTGACTTTGATATTGACTTTTCAGATGAGCGCCGTCAGGAAATGATTGAGTATGTTGTGCAAAAATATGGAGCCGACCATGTTGCCCAGATTGTCACTTTTGGCACGATGGCAGCGCGCGGGTCTATCCGCGATGTGGGACGGGCGATGGCTGTGCCCTATGCTACGGTTGACGGTGTAGCAAAGTTAGTGCCGATGGAACCGAATATTACGCTTGACAAGGCGCTGAACACCTCCACCGAGCTAAAGCAGCGTTACGATACCGACCCGCAGATTCACGAGTTGATTGATATGGCTCGCAAGGTTGAGGGTATGCCGCGCAACGCCTCCACTCACGCCGCAGGCGTTGTCATTACGGACAAGCCGGTTGCCGAGTATGTACCGCTTGCCAAAAACAATGATTCCGTGGTCACGCAGTATACCATGACCACGCTTGAAGAGCTTGGCCTTCTTAAAATGGATTTCCTCGGGTTGCGCAACCTTTCAGTAATTCGTGATGCACAGGACATGATTTGTAAGGAACGCTTGGGCTTCGAGATTGAAGATATCCCAATAGACGATAAAAAAGTATATAACACTCTGTCCACGGGTGCGACGGACGGAGTGTTCCAGTTCGAATCAGCGGGTATGCGAAGCGTCATTATGCAGTTAAAACCGGAGAATATTGAGGATCTAATTGCTGTTATTTCGCTTTATCGCCCCGGCCCGATGGAGTCCATTCCGCGCTATATCGAAAACCGGCACAATCCTGAAAAAGTGACGTATCGCCACCCACTATTGAAAAATATTCTTGATGTAACCTATGGCTGCATTGTGTATCAGGAACAGGTCATGCAAATTTTCCGCACCCTTGCGGGTTATTCGCTCGGCCGCGCGGATATTGTGCGTCGTGCTATGAGTAAGAAAAAAGCTGACGTAATGGAACGCGAGAGCAAAATTTTCATCTACGGTTTAACCAATGATAAAGACGAGATTGAGGTCGATGGCTGTATCCGCCGTGGTGTGGATGAACCCACCGCAAAGGCTATTTACAGCGAAATGGAAAGCTTTGCGTCCTACGCCTTTAATAAATCGCATGCGGCCGCTTACGCCCTGCTTAGCTATGAAACGGCATGGCTCAAATGCTATTATCCTCGTGAGTACATGGCAGCGCTTTTGACCAGCGTACTTGATAACAATAATAAGCTTTCGGCATATATTGCTGAATGTCTGCGGCTGGGTATTCGCGTTTTGCCGCCTCATGTCAATCAGAGTGGTATCGGATTTACCGTTTCCGGAAAAGATATCCGTTTTGGCTTGTTAGCAGTTCGCAACCTTGGCAGGGGATTTATCGTGAGCCTTTTGCGCGACCGCAGTCAAAATGGCGAGTTCACCTCGTTTTATGGCTTTTGTAAGCGCATGTACGGCGAACTGAACCGCCGTGCGCTGGAGAGCCTCATCAAATGTGGCGCGCTTGACAATCTTGGTCTTAACCGCCGTCAGATGCTCACAAGTGTCGCGAACATTATGGATTATCTCGATGACGACAAAAAGCGCAATGTGGCCGGGCAGATTGGCTTCTTCGACAGCGTTGCAAAAGGCGATGAGGAAGAGTATGCCGTCGCGAATATGCCGGACTTAACTCTTACGGATAAACTCGCAATGGAAAAAGAAGTGACCGGTATGTATCTTTCCGGTCATCCAATGGCAGAATATATTAATCAGTATGATGCAATTCACGCAAGTAGAATTGGAGATATTCTCGACGACGTGCGGGAGCAGGAGGGACGTTTTCACGACGGTGACAATGTAACGCTTCTTGGCATTATTGTGGGTGTGAAGCTGAAGGTTACCAAAAGCAACAGCACGATGGCGTTCGTCACAATTGAGGATATGTATGGCTCAATGGAAATTTTGGTGTTCCCAAAAACGCTTACGCAGTACGGCCAGTGGATTGCCGAGGGGAAAATTGTTAAGATTTTCGGTAGGGTAAGCATGCGTGAGGACGAGGATGCAAAGCTTGTGTGTGAAACTGTGGCGGCTGCACCGGTACCCAACACTACTTTAAAGGAATCTGCACCAAAAGCAAAATCAAAGCGACCCGGTCTGTATATCAAAGTGCCGGAAGAAGAATGCGAGTTGTATGATCGGGCGAAAAGATACCTCGCCGTATTTGACGGTTCAACGCAGCTGTATGTTTATTTCGTCAGTACCCAAAAGCTTTTGCGAGCGCCCGCGGCAATGCGTGTTAGTGTTAATGATATCTTGATTAGAGAACTAAAAAGGCTATTAGGCGAGAAAAATGTAGCTATAGTTGAATGATTGCAACAATAATCCATATAGACGAAACGATTATCCATATTTAATGGTTGATTATTATTTGTCGAATATACTATAATAGAACAAGTTATAGATACAATTTAGGGGGTATAATCATGAATACAAAAACGATTGCTGTTTTAACAAGCGGCGGTGACGCGCCGGGCATGAACGCAGCTGTTCGTGCGGTTGCAAGGACAGGAATTTCATATGGTATGCGGGTGATGGGCATCCGCAGGGGATATAATGGGCTTTTAAATGGCGATGTGTTTGAGATGAACCTACGCAGTGTTTCGGATATTATTCACCATGGCGGCACAGCGTTGTTTACTGCTCGCAGCCCGGAGTTTAACACTCCTGAGGGTGTGCAGAAAGCGGCCGACAACTGCCACAATATGGGTATCGACGGCGTTGTTGTTATCGGCGGTGACGGTTCTTTCCGCGGCGCCAGGGATTTGACCGAGGCGGGTATTCCCTGTATTGGTGTACCGGGTACAATTGATAACGATGTTGCTGCGAGCGAATATACCATTGGCTTTGACACCGCAATGAATACGGCGATTGATATGGTTGATCGTTTGCGCGACACAACCGAATCTCATGATCGGTGCAGCGTTGTTGAAGTGATGGGTAGACGCTGCGGTGACTTGGCACTCCAGACCGGTATTGCGGTCGGTGCGACAACGATTCTTGTTCCCGAGGTGCCTTTTGATTTTCAAAAGGATATTATCGACCGGATGCGCTTTACACAAAAAACAGGTAAGAAGCACTTTATCATCGTTGTTGCCGAGGGCGTTGGCGGCGTAGACAAGCTCGCAAAGGATATTGAGGCTAAGACAGGCATTGAAACCAGAGCAACAGTACTCGGGCATGTACAGCGCGGCGGCTCGCCAACACTGCGTGACCGTGTAGTTGGCAGTGAAATGGGCTATCATGCAGCGAAACTCCTTTACGAAGGACGGAGCAACCGCGTGGTGGTCATGCGCGATGGCAAAATAGTTGATCTCGACATTACCGAGGCACTCAAGATGGAGCGCAAGTTTGACAAGAATCTGTATGACGTAGCGCTTAGAATTTCAATCTAAACATTAAAAGGAGTTCCGCTTTAATTGCGGAACTCCTTTTTAAATATCATTTAAACTATAATCATTTTTTGGCAGGTCTTTCTGCTTTTTCATTAGGAATCTGTAAGTCGTGGCGAGGATGTTTGGAAACAGCCTTTGCTCCCTGAAACAGAGCGTTTAGCATATCTGTTTCATATTGTACGGATAAAGTGTCCAGTTTGGAATAAACTTCACCCTCAAGGGTGGCAACATACTTTGGCGGAAGTCTGTTTAATGCATAGGAAGCAATATCCATCCGGCATTTTTCGCATTTACAGCACCCGAGTTTATCAACCACTTCATCAAGTTTGAGAAGAACCAAAGATTCCATCATGTTTTTTAATTTTACTTCCATTAAAGCAATACCAGCCTTTCAAAAGCGCAATTTCTCAAATTTTCCATTAAGTATAATATATCATCATGTATAAAACTTGTAAAGAAATTTATCCAAAGTTGACCGCTTTCTTATATTATTTATATCTTACAATTAAATTTTCAGCATACCGATTTTCTCTTACGGAAGTATTTCTTCGGCATGCTGATTAAAATTTCTCAATATCTGTTTATAGAATTAAGAGCTTGATAGAGGCTGTGATGAAAAATTAGGGATTGAATTGCTTTGTAATGCCATTGGCCATTGAATCGGCCATTTTTAATGCCCCATTTTCGATGTCGTCATATTGAGCGATATCCGCAGCATACTGTGAAGTTAGTCGTTTGGTTGCCTCATTTTCTGTCATTTTAAGATGATCGTACATCATAGCCTGCCATTCCCGTTTACTCCAATACGGGTTAATGCTTGCGAGAAAATCGGCAATTTCATCAGCATTCTCATACCATTTTTTTCTGTCATCTTTTACATCTTCCATATCTCCGTTTTTTGCGTGGTTTACTAACCTTGCGGCGATTAGAAGGTGATCTGTAAATAGAGCTTCAAATTTTTTGGCCACATCATTTCCATAAAATTGGCGAAGCTCATTCGCAAAATCTCCGGGATTCCGGAGCAGCCGTTTTGTGACCAGCTGTAAATCGCCTAAATTAGATGCAGTGCTTATAATGAACGATCTTGTCCACATAATATGCTGTGTCCAAAGCTTTCTAAAGGTATTAATTAAATCTATTTGTTTACTGCAATTTACAGAATTGCCGCTTGTGCTTTGATACATAAAGCAGGTACCCCCTTTAAATATATTATACAACCATATTATATGCGGGGGCCATGCTTTAAGCGCTGAAAAAACCCGTGAATGATTAGCGTTTGCTAAACAATAGTCGTATTGTTAAAAACTAAATTTCCAAAGAATCCTATTGATATTTTCTTACTCCAGCAATATGTAAATATCGAATGTTTTTGTAAACATAGCTGCTTAAAGGTCTCATATAGGCATCGAAAGTATGGGCGGCAATCAAGATATCTTGCGGGTTTGTTTCCACAACAACAGGGGTGTGATAGAAACGAAAGCTTGCATCGCCAAGCTGAATAATATCACCTGTTTCAAGACCGTTGATGTCCGTCTCCACAGCATAGGGGCCTGTGCCTTTATTTGAAGTCAGAAAGTTGAACAGGTATTGCACACCGCTCCATGCTGCCGACCGATCAGAGCTGCTGTTGTAATACCAGCCTAAAACAGGCGTGTAATTCATCACTTTGCTTCCGGCGAAAAGACACTGAGAAGCAAAGTTTGTGCAGTCACCGCCCAGGCCTTGAAAGTTAAGGTAGGCCGGATTCCTTTTTAACGCCCATATCTTTGCGTATTCGGCTGCACGCTCCCGATTGTATGGAATTTCAATCAGCACAATAACTTCCTCCAATCTATTCTTATCTACAGTTATTTTATGAAAGAAGGATGACCGGCATGACAGAAATCTGATTGAGTTTCTGCTAAAATCACAATTATTGCTTTTGTCTGTGTGAACTGATTTTCTTGTATAGATACCAGCCGAATTGGCCTACTGCACCGGCGCATAGTCCAATGGCCATCCATGTAAACAAAGAGATTAAGCCGACTAGATCTCCCCAGCCATTCAAATCGTTAAAAAACACGTAATACATTTCAAAAAAACCGATTAGCAGTCCTGAAATTAAAGCAACACAGGCTATATTTAATTGCAGAAGATATAAAGCTGAAGATGCCGCCCCGAAAATCAGCGACACAATGATATATGCAATTATGTTTTGCACTGTTAGTGGGCTGCCCAATATTAGTTTAATGCCAAGGAAAAGCAGTAAAAATGATATTACGGTTACCATAAGCAAAATCATCCAAAAATTTCTTTTTAATTTTTTCATGTTAGACCTCCATTTTTCTTTCCTCCGAATTTTCAATAGCAGCATAATATATCAAATATAAATATACCCACCCACGAGATATTTTAGACAAACTGAAAAAAGTAAATAAAGAAAAGGTTGCACAAACAGAGGAGTATAAAGATTGGTATGTAGATTATTGCAAGAAAAATGGGTAAGAATATATTTGAAGTAATTTTAGAAGATGATAATGAATAAAGAAAGAATTTTAACCATCATATATAAAATAATAAAGGAGTAACAAAAATGATTCTTGGAGATATACCAACATTGCTAAGCAGGCAGAAACAGCAGGTGCATCGTGAAAGAATGGTACGACAGATTCTTCAAATTATGATTGCTATGGTTTCAGGTTTAGCAGTCGGACTCGCGGTAATTAGTTGCTTCACAAAAAAATACGAAAGACAACCAAATGAGAAATTGAAGAAAAAGACGGAAGAGACGGCCGAAACGGTTATGGATACTGTCGAAAACATTCGGGATAAAACAGAATGTGTTAAAGAGAATATAGAGTCCGGATATGAGAACTTTAAACAGGATGCTCACGAAGTTGCTGATAAGATTTCAAATTT
This sequence comes from uncultured Caproiciproducens sp., assembly GCA_964517505.1. Taxonomy (GTDB): domain Bacteria; phylum Bacillota; class Clostridia; order Oscillospirales; family Acutalibacteraceae; genus Caproiciproducens. The sequence goes on from CAZFED010000002.1 coordinate 167,617, forward strand.
ATATGATGAGACTTCAGAGTGATGTCTGAAAATTTAGCGTAGGCATATTTTTACAGATTTGTACGAGTTTTTATAAAAACCACGACCAAATAACGATCAAAATCAAGGGGCTATCAAAATGATAACCCCTTGATTTATACTTTTTAGCGGGTGTGGTGATGCAGTCCCGCCGTTGTTTGCAAAGTCTCGTGTATCGGCGAGTCTAACTGAAATGTGCATGAAGTCATGTAAGAATATAGCAGAGCTGAATAGCACGGTTGCAATATAGAAAAAGCTGCCCTGTGAAAAGGGCAGCAATTGGAGGGGAGAAATATGAAAAAAAGTGTATATGAATCCTCATTAGAGGAACTTGTAATTAGTCTGCCCGCCTATGGTTCGGTATTCCGTCTGTCCCAATAGGCTTTATGGCAGTTATTTGAACCTTTTGGAATGATTAAAGTATAGAGAATCAATGTGTCTTGTAAGTGAATGCAATTTAAAAATTTCAAGAATTTAATGTTAAGAAACTAAAGACAGTGCAAAACATGAAAATAAAATGCAGAGGTTTAACCCTCTGCAACAATGGAATCTAAACATTGTATCAAATCATGAAGAGTATACAGTTTGACGTCTCGCTTGAGAATTTCGTCTTTTAGATCAGCGGACAAAGATTCAAAGCGGCTGCGAAGCTTAGGGTCTATATAAGACATGAAAATCACCTCGATTCAATTCGATTCGTTACGTTCGACTGCATTATTGGGAGAATCAAATTCATTAGCACGCTTATTAATTTCTTCCTTAACCTTTAATGGTAAAAAATCAAAGTCGCTTGCCGCTGTCTTATCATCAGCCAAATTTTTATCCCATCCACAATAAGGACTATCCATAAAAACCACCTCGAGATTAGTCTTTACGAAATACTGAAAAACATAGGAGGCAAATCATGTCAGAAATGAGTTTGTTCGATGCTTATTTTAGAATTTGTTTGGGAGCAAAGTTTGTGGTTGATGAAAAACTTTTTTGCGTCAATTTATGATTTTCGGTGCCTTCTTTTTTATCCGGGTTCAGTATTAGTATCTTTCCCGCCGTTCAGCCAATGAGCACGCTGAGCAGCCTCAGCCGCGCTATTACAATCGCTTTCCGGCACCCATTCCCCAGATTGTGTAAAGTATCCGACCGTCCAAAGCCCGGGTTCGAATTTTTGATAGACATACATTTCAATCGCTCTTTCTGCCGGGAATTCCCACGCTATTATTTGATTTATATATTGCAATTAGTTTTCGCCGGATTTCCAGATTTAATACCCGCTTTTTTTCTTTTTACTATGCAGGGGTTGTCTGATTTTGAAGCGGATATTATGGGCGGAGAGCTAAAGATAAATGTGCATAATGATATGCAGTGGGTAATGTCAAGTGAATTGAAAAATTATGAATTTTGCCCGATAGATGTGGAAATTATAAAAAGATTAAGCAGAGCGAGCAATTAACACTTATGGATTTGTATGAAGGGGCGATTCTATGTCAATTCTTGGTGCGTTTATTGTGCCTCATCCACCCATTATCCTGCCGGAAGTAGGACTTAGTGAAGAACAGAAAATAAAGAAAACCATTGATGCCTACCGGAAAGTTGCCCGGCGGGTTGCAGCGCTGAAGCCGGATACCGTAATAGTGACTTCACCCCATGCTGCGATGTATGCCGACTATTTTCACATTTCACCGGGAGAAAACGCTCAAGGTGACTTGCGTCAATTCGGTGTGACAGGCGTTTCAGTAGAGGCGAAGTACGACAGCGAGTTTGTGCAGGCGCTGACAGATATCACCGGAGAAGTGGAACTGCCAGCCGGTACGTTTGGCGAGCGGGACAAATTCCTTGACCACGGAACCTTGATTCCACTGCACTTTTTAAATGAATATCTGACTGATTATAAATTGGTGCGTATCGGTTTGTCAGGACTATCCGTTCTTGATCACTATCATCTTGGCAAGTGCATTGCCCAAACGGCCGAAAGACTTGGGCGCCGGGTAGCCTTTGTCGCCAGCGGCGACCTGTCCCATAAGTTGAAGGAGGACGGACCCTATGGTTTTGCTGTGGAAGGCCCTGAATTTGACAAGAAAGTCACTGATGCTATGGCAAAAGGAGACTTTCTGCGCTTCCTCACATTCAGCCCGGATTTTTGCGATGCAGCAGCAGAGTGCGGATTGCGTTCCTTTATAATCATGGCGGGGGCGCTGGATGGAAAAGCCGTGCAGCCTGAGCTGCTTTCTTATGAAGGGCCTTTTGGCGTGGGATACGGAGTTTGTGCCTTTACAATTATAGGTGACGACGAAAGCCGCCGTTTCGATGTAATCTATGAAAAAGAACACCAGGAACGTCTCAACGCTGCCAAAGCAAACGAGGATGAATATGTTCGCCTTGCCCGGCTTTCTCTGGAAACGTATCTCAAAACCGGAAAACGTGCAAAGTTGCCTGACTATCTGCCGGAAGAAATGCTGCATCGTAAAGCGGGCGCTTTTGTTTCCTTGAAAAAATACGGTCAGCTTCGGGGATGCATCGGTACCATCAGTCCGGTGACCAACTGCGTGGCGGAGGAAATTCTAAGCAATGCTGTTAGTGCTGGTACGGAAGACTCGCGTTTTTCTCCGGTAACTGAAGCGGAGCTCCCCGACCTAGTTTACAGTGTGGATGTACTAGCAGAACCACAACCGATTGATTCGATTGTAGAACTAGATGTGAAACGTTACGGCGTTATCGTTACAAGTGGATACAAGTGCGGCCTGCTCCTGCCAAATCTGGAGGGAGTGGATACGCCGAAACAGCAGATATCCATTGCTATGAAGAAGGCTGGCATTCGGCAGGGCGAATCCTGCTCTCTGGAACGGTTTGAGGTGGTGCGGCACAAATGAAAATAACGTGTCAACTTTGCCCGCATCACTGTGATTTGGAGGATGGACAGACTGGTTTGTGCCGTGCACGTAAAAACTGTGGTGGAAAAATTATCTGCGAAAATTATGGTAAGTTAACTAGCTTCGCTCTTGATCCTATTGAAAAGAAACCATTGCGGTGCTTTTACCCCGGTAGCAAAATTTTGTCTGTGGGCAGCTACGGCTGTAATCTGCGCTGTGCGTTTTGCCAGAACAGCGAAATTTCCATGGCAGATGGGGAACATATCCAAACGGCAGAAGTTTCTCCAAAAGCGTTGGTAGAAAAGGCACTGGAACTGGTGCCAAAGGGTAATATCGGAATTGCGTATACCTACAATGAACCGTTGGTAGGCTATGAGTATGTTCGCGACTGCGCAAAATTGGCGGCGGAGTACAGTCTCAAAAATGTGGTGGTGACCAATGGCTGTATTTGTGAAGAACCATTAAAAGAACTTCTCTCATATATTGATGCTATGAATATTGACCTAAAAGGCTTTACAGAGGAATTTTATAAGATGGTGGACGGTGATCTGGAAACGGTCAAGCGCACCATTCAGTTGGCTGCAGAAAGCTGCTATGTGGAGGTAACTACCCTTATTATTCCCAAACAAAACGACAGTGAGGAAGAGATGGATGCACTTTCCCAGTGGATCGCCTCGGTGAATCCGGAAATACCGCTGCATGTCACGCGCTTTTTTCCATGCTGGAAGATGACCGACCGCGGCCCTACGCCGGTGGAAACGGTTTACCGGCTGGCGGAAGTTGCACGAAAAAATTTGCGGTATGTGTATGAGGGCAACTGCTGACAATCTGTTTTAGAACAGCAAAAGCGGTTTCAACCATATAGGTTAAGGTCATTTTCTATGTAGTGTGTCCAGTATTAGATAACGAGTCTACCTAGAAGAAGGTCCAGAAGGCAAGCTTGTACGCCGCGGCGAAACGGACACCATTACAAACTTAATTGAATACGTGGAAGCACAAGGCAGCAAGAGCATGAGAAAACAGGTGTATACTATCATACGAAGTTTGTCAACCATCTTGTTGGAATTGAAGCAGGGCAGCGCGGCGAAGTCCCTTATTGACCCTACGATAGTGGGTCAAACGCCCCAAAATAGCCTTATTGTAAAAATATATTTGGACAGCAAAAAACCCCAACATCCGCATGGATACTGGGGTTTTAATGGAGCTGCTAATGCGATTCGAACGCATGACCTCGTCCTTACCAAGGACGTGCTCTGCCAACTGAGCCATAGCAGCAAATGGCGACTCGGATCGGGATCGAACCGACGACCTCTAGCGTGACAGGCTAGCGTTCTAACCAGCTGAACTACCGAGCCATATACTATGGACAACATTTGCTATTATACTTAAAAAGCGAGTAATTGTCAATATATAGTGGCAAAAAAAATAATAATTTTTTTATTGAGAAAAGATCTCCGGTTTAATCCGGAGATCTTTTTGTATCATTCCTGCTTAATTGCGGTTAGCGCGCTGATTTTGACTGCACGGTTCGCAGGGTAGAAACCGGAGACTAAACCAACCATAGTAGAAAACAGGAGAGCGCCAAGTGCCAGCCAGACCGGGATAATTGAAATGCTTGCAGCGGCACCGGCAGCGCCATTCGCAGCATCAACCATAGCTCCGCCTGCACCGTTACCGTTGTTAGCACTTTGCGCCGCATATAACATATTGATGATAAATGATATGGCATAGCTTTGGGCAATGCCAATTAGTCCACCCATAAATCCGATTGCGCCAGCCTCAATTAAAAACATAGAACGGATATTTCGAACGATGCACCCAAGCACCTTCATAATTCCGATTTCGCGCGTTCTTTCATAAATAGACATAATCATTGTATTTGTGATACCAAGCGCCGCAACCAACAAAGAGATTGCTCCGAGCCCGCCGAGAATCATCTGAATGGTTCTCATTTGCTCCTCAAGCGGCTTGCGTACGCTTTCCATGCTGTAAGTGGTAAATCCTAAGTCTTTAATTGCCTGTTCTACCGTGGGAACATCTTTCACAGAGGCAACTTTTACGCTTGCACTTTCATAGCTGTCCTTTTTCTTTGTGTCAACCTTAACGTTATTTAACTTGTTGTACTTTGCCTTTAACTGTTTGGCATAGTTTACATCCATAAAAACACTATTGCTGGGCGAGGGGTTTTTACTCCAGTCTTCTGCAAGGGTGCCAATACATTTCAGCTTAACCGGCTTAATTTTGGCTGTTGAGTTTTCGGGAAGGTTAATAGTCAGCTGTAGTTTATCGGTGAGGGGGTTAACATAGGGGGCCGGCATCTTGCCATTCTTGTCGGGAGTTGGATAAATCATACTATGGTTTGTTTTTTTGCTGTCTATAAATTCGTATTCTGCGTCCTTACCAAAAAGTATTGTAGTTTCCTCGGAACCCTCCGCAGGCAGATCGCCTTTTTCCACTTTATAGCCGAAGTCTTTCAGTGCATCCATATAAACGCCGTAGATCATGCCTTGGTAATTGTATTTTCGGCTTTTGATTGTAATACTGGAGCCATCCAAGTAATAAACAGGAGTTAATGCAACGACATTCTCAAGAGACTTGATTTTTTTAAGCATTTTATCATCAAGAGCGGCTGAGTCGGGTGTTTGAGAGGAGTTGTTAATCGTAATCACTGTCAAGTCGCCCATGCTTTGCATCATGGTTTCCATGCTTTGTTTAATTCCAATACCAAACGAAAGCATAACGACAATGGCACAGGTACCAATTACAACGCCGGTGACCGTCAGCAAGGTTCGGACCTTGCGCTTGAACAGATTGCCGAATGCCATCACAATCATATCTTTAAATTTCATTTTTATTTTCCCTCATTGGCAGACGTGTCATCATAATCGTCGCTGTCCTCCAGTAAGCGGAGTTTTTTTGCTTTTCTTTTCTTATGTATAATAATAAATACGACTACACCAACAATGACTGCCCCTGCAATACTCAGCCAAATTACCCAAGGGGAGGGGCCGCCATTCTGTGGTACAGGCTCCGGTACGGAATTTATGCCGCTTTCAGAGCCGTTATCCATCGGCTCTACCTCACAGGAAAACTCTTTGACAACAGTTTTAGTGGCACCGTTTGCGTCTTCATAGCTGAAGGTTGCCGTGCCCTTTAAAGTGCCCTCGGCAGAAGGGGTGAGAGTCGCTTGAAAGGTGTCGCCCGCACCGGATTCAATATTGCCTATGTAGGAGTTTGATTCTCCGCTGGTAAAGTTACCGTCGAGCTTGACTGCTAGATTAAATATTTTGCTTTTGCCTTTATTCACATAGTTAATGTTTAGCTGACCGGGTTCACCAAGGCGCATCGGTGTCTGCATATCGGGGTCGTTTGCCTCAAATCGGTCAGGCTGGGTTAGCGGGATGGAAATGGTTTCGGTAGCTTCAATCGTTTCCCGTTTTCCTTCCAGCACGGCTTCATAATTAAAAGCAATTGTTACACCATAGGAATTTGGTGTGGCGTCGGCCTTGGGGATAAGTGCAATCTGTTCATTGAAAGTTGCGCCCGGCCCTGCCTTGGCAATAAAAAAAGTATTGGAAGATTTCGCCGGGGTAAACGCTCCGGCTATCGATTTGTCATCCGTCCCCGCGACAGAGGAAACAGTTATCTTTAGATTTTCAATTTGTGTAGCGATATTCGTGTTTTTGAAGCGCATTGCCAGGTTGAATTCTTTGCCGCCGGTAACCGGTTTTCCGCCGTAATCGTAGTTTTCGATAATAATCAGTGGTTTGCTTGCGTTCGGCTTCGTGGTATCGTCCTTATCGGCTTTTGTGCCTGTGACAGGAACGAAAACCTTGGAAGTAACTGCTTTGCTTAGTTCATCAGCGGACAATATTAAACTGAGAGCGTAGTTGTTTGTCGTCATTTTAGAAAGGCATGTCATCGGATAAGTAATGGTTGTAGTCGCACCTGCGTTTATGGAACTGAAGTACTGCGTGTCAGTGGTGCCGTTGATGCTGACGCCCTCTGCGGCCGAACTATCTAAAACAGCCATCACGTTATTACAAACAGTACTTCCGTTGTTTTTTAAAGTAAATGTGAGGCTGAATTTTTCTCCTTCTTTAATTGGAGAGTGGTCAAGACGATAAGATTCAACCGATATCTTGCCGCTTTCTTCAGTCGTGCTGGATGTACCGTTGGGATCGAAAACTGTTTTCTGAACAGTAAAGGTATCCAGCCTTTTCCCGTTAATGTCATAATAATTGATCGTAAATTTGAGTGTGCCGGAGCCATCTCCAACGCGCTTGAGATATTTTTCGGGTATAGTAAGGCGGTAAGTAAGCTTGTAGGACTCGTCATCAATCTTTACACCTTTTTCCAATTCATTACTCGCTGTGTTCTTTTCCCCGTCATAAGTGAAAGTCTTTTTTCCAAGTGAAATGGCGCCATTGGTACTGTTTACACTAATTGTGATTTTTATTACACTATCATAATCTTCATAATTGTCATGGATAAAATCAAAGGTTGCTTCAAATGGACTGCCTTTTGTAACGGTTAGCTTTTCACTCTGTACAACCGGGTCGGGTTTAGTGGTTGTTGCCGCCGAAGCGGGCAGACTGCATAAACAGAAAGTGGTTAGCATCAATAATACCATTATGAGTGAAGTACCGGTTCTAACTATCTTTTTCATATTGCTTTTTCCTCCTCATTTTCCGTGCTTTGAAGAATTGAAATATTGCTTACGTCGTTCTGAACACTGCCGTCATGGATTGTAATAATTCGATCGGCATATTTTGCGATTTCCGTATCGTGAGTTACAATAATTAAAGTTTCATTATACTTTTTTGCCATGGAGACCATAATTTCCATAACCTCCCGGCTGGTTTTGCTGTCTAAATTTCCTGTTGGCTCGTCGGCGAAAACTATTTTAGGACGAGACACAAACGCACGTGCAATTCCAACACGCTGTTGCTGCCCGCCGCTCATTTGCGTTGGCTTGTGAAGCATCCGATTCCCCAGATTAACCGCTTTTAGCATATGTACTGCGCTTTTAGTTCGTTTGCTTTTGCCAATACCCTTAAATACCAGCGGCATCGCTACGTTCTCAATCGCGGTTAGGGTAGACATCAAATTATAGGACTGAAACACAAAGCCGATGTTTTCCTGACGGAATACTGCCCACTGCTTTTCTGAAAAATCGGTTACATCAACTCCGGCGATTGAAATGCTGCCCTTGGAGGGCTTTTCAAGTCCGGCCATAATGTTCAAGAGGGTGGATTTACCGGAGCCAGAGGTGCCCAGAACGCAGCAGATTTCGCCTTGCTCAATGCTAAGGCTGATGCGCCCGAGTGCCACTATTTTTTCTTTGTCCACATGGTATACCTTTCGGATGTCTTTTGCGCAAATCATGCTCATAAGTCTTCTCAAACCTCACATAATGTTTTATTCGGAATGATTTAAGGTGAAATGGTAATATTTTCTTAATATTAATATAATTGTTATCTAATTTCAACAAACAAATCTGTAATCATTCATATAAGGAATTAAATCCGATAATTTAACTTGTATATTTATATATTCATGCTAATATTATAATGTTATATATGGTGTGGAGCGCAAGAATATTATCTTGAATAAATGGGGGGCATTTCAATTGAACCTTTACATTAAGCAAAAGATATTTTCATTAGGGGATAAATACAGCGTATATAATGAATTCGGTGAGCCTGTTTTTAGTGTGGAGGGTGAACTGTTTAGTTGGGGAGCAAAAATACATCTGTACGATTTAAATGGCACGGAGCTGTACTACATTAAGCAGAAAGTCTTTACATTTCTGCCGGAATATGAAATTTATGTGGGCGATGATTTTTGTGCGAGGGTAAAAAAAGAATTTTCATTTTTTCATCCAAGACTAAATGTGCAAAGCAGCTATGGCGATTTTGAGATTGAAGGCCACTTTATGGAGATGGACTTTGACATTCAATGCAATGGGCAGAGTCTTGGCGAAATCCATAAGGAGTGGCTCACATGGGGGGACACCTACTGCCTGAGTATAGTAAGCCCCGACAATGCCGCGTTTTTTACAAGTTTGGTTATTGCAATTGATAACTGTCTGCATAATAATTCAAACGGGCAGTGAGGGAAGAATCTTATATTTAATGATTCATATATAAGCAATAGAGATGAGCGTGAGAACTACATGGAAATAAACACGGAGAGTATCATTACATAATATAATCCATCAGAATTAATATTTATAAATTTTTTTTATATTGCTATATTATAGAAGTGAATATGTAAATTTTATTACTGAGACTTAAAAATCCGAGACTAAAAAATAAATTATATTTTGTCTAATTTTATTTTATATAAAAGAAAAATATAACAAAAAAGCCCCACAAACCGGCATTAACCAGCTTGCGGAGCTAAATGTTTGGCAGGGGCAGAAGGACTTGAACCCTCGGCACGTGGTTTTGGAGACCACTGCTCTACCAACTGAGCTATACCCCTATGTATTTTGAACTGCGGATATTATATTATCATTTTCTGCATTTTATGTCAATACAAAATTTTAGAACTTACGAAAGTTATGACATTGGGCTTGACATATGCAGGTAGGATATGTATAATTATTTTTATGTAATATGACTTACTAATACCCCTGCCTTATGGCGGATGGGAGGGAAGATAAATGGCTGAGATTAGAATTAAAGACAATGAATCCTTAGATAGCGCTCTTAGAAGGTTCAAAAAACAGTGCGCAAGAGCTGGAGTGATTGCTGAGGTTCGCAAAAGAGAAGCTTATGAAAAGCCTTCTGTTAAGCGCAAGAAAAAGTCCGAAGCAGCCCGTAAACGCAAGTTTAAGTAAAGTGCTGTAGCACAAAAAAGTTTTGAAAAAGCGGGCTTATTGCCCGCTTTTTTAGCTTAAATTTATATTTTTTCTCCGAAATGGAGGTATCGATTTGGCATTGTTTTTGCCTACTGTTGCCGTGGATAAGGTTACAGATATTACCCCAAGGCTGATTAGAGCGATGAAAGCGAGTGCGATTATTCTTGATGTCGACAATACGCTAGCGATTCACGGTTCTCAGGAGCCGTTTGATGGAACAATTGAGTGGACTCGCTATATGCAAGATAATGATATCAAGATTATCATAATGTCGAACAACTTTAAAAAACGCGTTGAACCGTTCGCTGCAAAATATAATTTGCCGTTTATGTACCTTTCATTAAAACCCCTACCTCTTGCATATTACCGTGCAACCCATAAATTAGGTGTTAAGCACAAGGATGTGGTTGTGGTCGGAGATCAAATTTTCACCGATATTATTGGTTCAAATTTTTCATTTATGAAGTCTATCCTGTTGGTGCCGACGGGTAAGGAAAAATCACTTTCCTTTACTATTCGGCGCGGCTTTGAAAAACCGCTTCGCTACATAATAAAGGTTTCGAAACGCGGCATTAAATACTTTAATTAAAGGGATGTTTCATATGGGAAGAAAAAAAGTGCTTGTTATTTTGGGGCCAAACCTCAACATGCTTGGCGTTCGTGAAAAAGGTATTTATGGGGATGAGACTACCGAAAGCATTAATCTTCAAATTATCGAAAATGCGAAGAAGCTTGATTATGACTGCAATATTTTCCAGTCCAATCATGAGGGTGACATCATCGACAAGATTCACGAAGCAAAAGGTGTTTACGATGGTATCGTTATCAATGCAGGAGCTTTGACACATTACAGCTACGCACTGCGCGATGCAATCGCCTGTGTGCGCGTCCCGTTTGTCGAGACGCATATGAGCAATATTTACGCCCGTGAAGAATTTCGCCATGAGAGCGTTATTTCAGCCGTATGTGCTGGCCAAATTTCCGGCTTTGGAAAGAACAGCTATTTTCTAGCGCTTGCTGCGCTTAAAGATTTAATGTAATCCAAAATAAAATATCTCTTGAAAAATATCGGAAAATACGATAAGATAATAGTTAGGAAAAAATAATTGGAGGATTATACCATGATATCAGCAGGCGACTTTAGAAATGGCGTTACATTTGAAATGGACGGAAACGTGGTTTCCATCATTGAATTCCAGCATGTTAAACCGGGAAAGGGCGCGGCTTTCGTTCGCACAAAAATCAGAAATGTCATAACAGGCAGTGTCATAGAAAGAACATTCAACCCTAACGATAAATATCCAACCGCTTACATTGAGCGCAAGGATATGCAGTACCTTTATAGCGATGGGGATCTCTATTATTTCATGGACTCGGAAACATTCGAGCAGACTCCAATTAATAAGAGTGTTCTTAATGATAACTTTAAGTTTGTTCAAGAGAATATGAACTGTAAGGTGCTTTCCTATAAGGGCAATGTTTTCGGGGTTGAACCGCCAAACTTTGTCGAACTCGAAATTACAAAAACAGACCCAGGATTTAAAGGTAACACAGCTACCAACGCGCTTAAGCCTGCTACTGTTGAGACCGGCGCGGAAATCAATGTTCCTCTGTTTATTGAGGAAGGCGAAAGAATCAGAATAGATACACGTACAGGCGAATATATGGAGCGTGCATAACCAACACTATGCATGTTCACAGAATGAAATTTAAGGGAGGCATAATTATGACAAATACAGAAAAGGTTGCTTACATTCGCGGCTTGGCGGAAGGTCTTGAACTCGATGAGAACAAAAAAGAAGTCAAGGTAATTAAAGCAATTATTGAGTTACTGGATGACATGGCGGTTTCAATGTCAGATATCGAAGACAACTTCGATGATATTGCAGATCAGCTTGACGCTGTCGACGAGGACTTGGGCTCTTTGGAAGAGGATTTTTACGAAGAGGATGACGAAGAGGACGAGGATGAGGATGAGGGAGACTGTTACTATGAAGTAACTTGCCCTAATTGTCATGAAACGATTTGTCTTTCTGAAGATATCATCGAAGACGGTCAGATGGATTGCCCAAATTGCGGCGAGACATTGGAGTTTGACATTGATGACATTGAAGATGAAGATGACGACTGTGATTGCGGTTGTGGCTGCGGCTGTGACTGTGATTGTGACCACGAATAATTTAGGATAAACTAAAAGGGCATCGCTTAGGCGGTGTCCTTTTTTGTTTTCTCTGGCTTGACAGTTTAAAGCGCTAAGTATATAATATTATTAAAATATGTACCAAATGATACAGAAATCAGTGGATTTAATATGAAAACAATTAATAAGCAAAATAGATATTGCCTTTTACTTGCACAGAGTTTTCTATTCAGCGGGGTTGACCGTTCTACCGTTGACGCTGCGTTTCAAAACGACGAATGTTCCTGCTTGGAATTTGAGCCGGGAGAAAAGATTTACACTAAGAATAGTTATTATAAAAGTTTGGGTGTTGTTCTTTCCGGTGAATTGAAGGCATTAAAGCCAGCCAATGCAGCACTGGTGCTTAATACATTTTACAGTGGAGGTATTTTTGGCGTGGCCGGCCTTTTCAATAACTCGCGGCAGTATGTCTCCGAGGTTGTTGCGGTCAAGCGCAGCCGTGTGCTGTTTTTGCCGCAGGAAATTTTACAAGGCCTATTTGAGCAAAACTCCCGAATCGCTGAAAATTATATCAGCTACCTTTCAAACCGAATTTGTTTTTTAAATAGCAGGATTGACCATTTTACGGGGGGGACCGCCGAGTGTCGGCTTGCAAATTTTCTTTTGTCACTTTCATCGCAAAGTAATAATCCGCTTGTTTTTGAGCTGCCTTGTACATTAACGCAGCTTTCCAACACGCTGAATATCGGGCGCGCGTCGCTTTATCGCGCGATTGAAGATTTATCTGATGCGGGTATTATAAAACGCAACGGGAAGAATATATCAATTATTAATATTGAACGGCTAAAATCCGGTCAATTTTAATCATAATATTTATTTAGACGAAGAGGGAAAATAATGAAACTAACAAAGAAAATTACAGCCTTAACACTTGCAGCATGTATGTTTGCGTCCATAATGGCGGGTTGTGGCAGCTCGGCAACAGCATCCAGTGCGGCAAGCAAAGCGGCTGTTTCCAGTGCGGCAAGCAAAGCGGCTGTTTCCAGTGCGGTGCCAAGCTCCGTGCCTGCTGAAAAAACAACCATCAAATTAGCAACGCTTAAAGGGCCGACCGGTCTTGGCATGTTAAAGCTTATGGGTGACAACGACGCCAAGACAGCCGCAAACAACTACGAATTTACACTTGTCAGCGCTCCGGATGAAATTGTATCCAAAATTTCTACCGGTGAAATCGATGTGGCTGCCGTTCCAACTAATCTTGCTGCAACGCTTTACAATAAAACAAAGGGCAAAGTACAACTGGCGGCAATCAATACCCTCGGCGTGCTGTCTGTGCTTACTAATGGAGAGAACATCACCAGTGTTAAGGACTTAAAAGGTAAGACAGTTTACGCTTCTGGTCAGGGTTCAACACCTGAATATGCATTAAATTACATTTTAAAGCAAAATGGACTTGAAGTTGGTAAGGATGTTAAGGTAGAATATAAAGCGGAACATGCGGAGCTTGCTGCTCTGGTTATTTCCGGTAAGGCCAAAATCGCGGTTCTGCCAGAGCCTTTTGTAACTCAGGTTATGACAAAGAATAAGGATGTTAAGATTGCGCTGAATGTAACAGATGAATGGAATAAGGCAGCAGGCAACAAGAGCGTGCTCACAATGGGATGCTTAATTGTTCGTAAGGACTTCGTCGAAAAGAATAAGGATGCCTTTAACAAATTCCTCGATGAATACAAGGTGTCCGCAGCTTACACAACTTCAAGCGTGGAGGACGCGGCGGCATTGTCCGAAAAATACAATATTATGCCGGCAGCAGTTGCCAAAAAGGCAATTCCCAACTGCAATATCGTGTATATTGACGGTGATGAGATGAAAGCTAAAATTCCTGATTTTCTAAAAATCCTGTTCACAGCCAACCCCAAGTCCGTTGGAGGTAAATTACCCGGTGATGACTTCTACTACGCGAAATAAATCCTTTATTAACAATAAAATAGTAAGGAAGTTGCTGGCGGCCGCGTTTTGGCTCGGCATTTGGCAGCTTATCTATCTGATTGTACAGCAGGAGATACTAATCGTATCTCCTGTTCGTGTTTTTCAAAGGCTTTTTGAGCTGGCGCAGGACGGTTCGTTCTGGCTTACTGCACTGTATTCTATGCTGCGCATTTTGGCGGGATTTGCACTTGGACTATTAACCGGAACGGTGTTGGCGGTGCTGACCTCATCCTTTCGCGTAATGTACGATATTTTCCACCCGGTTATTAGTATTATCAAGGCAACTCCGGTGGCCTCGTTCATCATCTTAGCCCTCGTATGGATCCAATCCGCTCATGTGCCAGCTTTTACCTCGTTTTTAATGGTCACTCCCATTGTGTGGGGAAATGTGGCCAATGGAATTCAAAAGACGGACGAGCGGTTATTGCAGATGGCGTACTGCTACCGCTTCAGCGCAGTGAAAATCGTCAAGCGGGTTTACATTCCATCCGTTATGCCATACTTTACTGCCGCTTGCACAACTGGATTGGGTCTTGCGTGGAAAGCCGGAATCGCGGCCGAGGTACTGGCAAATACTAAGCTGTCCATCGGCGGAAAAATCTACAACTCTAAAATTTATATTGAAACAGCCGATTTGTTTGCATGGACAGTGGTGGTCATCGTGATGAGCGTTATTTTGGAATGGCTGATGATTCGGTTCATGAAAACAGTTGGGCAAAAATATAATGTCGGGCAGTGATGGTGTATAATATGATGCTGGAAATTAAAAATTTGACAAAAAAATATGATGGCAAAACGGTACTCGATAATTTTTCACTGGTGTTTCCGCAAAGAGGGACGGTCTGCCTGTTCGGACCCTCCGGCTGCGGTAAGACAACGCTTTTGAACTGCATTGCGGGGTTCGAACGCTTTGATTCCGGTGCGATTATCGGAGTGCAGGATCGTAAAATCTCCTATCTTTTTCAAGAAGACAGGCTTCTCCCTTGGATTTCAGCTAAAGAAAATGTTGCGGCGGTGCTGCACGGCAGTGTAAAGCAAAACGGGGAGGAAGCCGAAAAGTGGCTTGGGCTTGTAGGCTTGGCGGGGGAAGAGGACAAACGCCCCGCAGAATTAAGTGGCGGGATGCGGCAGCGCGCTGCCATTGCACGCGCGCTTGCCTATAGCGGCGAAATGTATCTACTTGATGAGCCTTTTCATGCGCTCGACGAGGAGAGAAAAATGAAGATTGTCGATCTGATACAAGAGCAAACACCGGATTCCCTAAAAATTCTGGTTACACACGATCCCCATGAGGCCGAGATGCTCGCTGATGTAACCTATGTGTTAAGTGGCCCACCTATTGAAATTGTAGATATAATTACAAAATGTTAACACATTTAACCGTATAATATGCAATAATATGCGTATAGCTGTAATTTCGTATTTAATTTATGCGCGGTTTGTGATATACTGAAACAGTTAATTTTGTTTACATGGGAGCGATTATATGAAGAATAAAAAGGCAACTTTTAAAAATTCTATACCACAAATTTTAATAGATATTGTCTGCGTGTTTTTTAGTTATTGGGTTTCTTTTATACTCCGTTTTGAGAATAAAATCCCAGCGTATGATTTGGAGGCGTTCCGTTTTACAATTCCGTGGATTACCCTAATCTTTATTGCCACCTTTACAATTTTCAGGTTTTACACTACAATGTGGCAGTTTGCCAGCTTGGATGAGCTATTACAAATTTTCTACGGAACAACTACGGCCTGTATTATTGTGACAGTACTTGACTACACACTCTCGTGGCAGTTGTTACAAGTGAAGGCTTTCCCTAGATCTACCTATATTATTGGTTGGGTGTTCGCCTTTTTCTTTGTTGGTGCATCGCGATTTAGTTTCCGTCTGATTCGCCGAATGAGACGGAAGAGCCAGATTAACAAGAATGACAGCGACGAGTTTAATCGTGTTATGGTGATCGGTGCGGGCGAAATGGGTTCTATGGTGATTAAAGATATGAAGACCGCGCCCGAAAGTAAGGGTATTCCGGTTGTTGCAATCGATGACAACAAGCGAAAAAGAGGTACGCGCATTCATGGTGTCAAGGTTGTCGGCGGGCGTGACAGCATTCCTAAGATGGCTGTGCGCTATAATGTTGACCAGATCGTACTTGCGATTGCCACTGCAAAAAAGCAGGACAAGCAGGATATATTAAGCATTTGTTCTAAGACCGGCTGCCAGCTGAAAACCATTCCGGCTTTATACGATATTGTTGAGGACAGCGCAGACCCACTCAAAATTAGAAACGTTGATATTATCGACCTTTTGGGCAGGGATGAAATCAATTTGAACACGACCGAAATCAGCGGCTATCTAAAAAATAAAACGGTGCTCGTAACGGGCGGTGGAGGGTCAATTGGCAGTGAGCTTTGTCGCCAAATTGCCTTTTTTAACCCCAAAAAATTGATTATTTTTGATATTTATGAAAATAACGCCTATGACTTACAGAATGAACTTTTGATGCGTTTTAAACACCTGAATTTAGAGGTGCTTATCGGTTCCGTCAGGGATAAAGAGAGAATTGAGCATGTTTTTTCCGTCTGTCAACCGGATGTTGTTTTCCATGCGGCTGCTCATAAGCATGTGCCGCTTATGGAACTAAGCCCAGGTGAAGCGGTTAAGAATAATGTTTTCGGTACGCTCAATGTTGCGCAGGCCTGCGATAAATTCGGCGTGAAGCGCATGGTGCTGATTTCCACGGATAAGGCGGTTAACCCGACAAATATCATGGGTGCTACAAAACGTATCTGCGAGTTGATTATCCAATACTACAGCCGCCACAGTAAAACTGATTTTGTTGCTGTTCGTTTTGGCAATGTTTTGGGAAGCAATGGCAGCGTAATTCCGCTTTTTAAAAAGCAGATTGAGGCGGGTGGTCCAGTTACTGTTACCCACCCGGATATTATACGCTATTTTATGACCATTCCGGAAGCGGCACGTCTGGTAATCCAAGCTGGCGGTATGGCGCGCGGCGGCGAAATTTTCGTACTTGATATGGGGCAGCCTGTTAAAATTGTTGATTTGGCACGCAATTTAATTCGTCTTTCCGGTTTGCAGCCGGATATCGATATTAAGATTGAATATACAGGCCTGCGGCCCGGCGAAAAGCTATACGAGGAACTTTTGCTGGACAGCGAGGGTGGCTGCCAGAAGACTGCCCATGAATTGATTTATATCGGCACACCGATTCAGTTTAATGAAAATACATTCTTAAACAAAATCGAGCAGCTAAGGGAAGTTGCCGGCTTTAATAACATCAAAATGATTGAAATAGTAAATGAGCTTGTTCCGACCTACTCCGGTCATGCTGAAGAAACAGATGCACTTGCAAAGTGAATTATTAAGCGTCTAATGCAGCTTTAATTGTATTGGCGCTTTTGTATCAAAACGGCCCGCAGCCAGCTTAAAACTGACTGCGGGCTTGCTTTCAATCATGATTTATTGTCGAAGTTTTGCCGATTCTATCCTTTTTCCAGCATTCATAGCATAATCCGATGTAGCTTTCGTTTCCCCCAATGAAAACCTGGGCTCCTTCCCGAACAATTCTGCCATTGCAGATTCGGGCATTTACTTCGGCTTTGCGGCCGCAGGTGCAAACCGATTTTATCTCCGTAATTGAGTCGGCTATTTCAAAAAGACGTTTGCTGCCCTCAAATAAATGTGTCTGAAAGTCAGTCTTTAACCCAAAACAGAGTACGGGAACAAATGCAGTAGCAATATCTTTAAGCTGCTCAATTTGTGTACCGGTTAAAAACTGTGCTTCATCTACAATTAAAACGTCATATCGGTTCTTTAAGTACCAGTCATAGATATTCATGCTTTTATCAATTAAAACACCCTTGTCCTGTAGGCCAATCCGTGATTTTACAATTGTTTGGCCATCACGGTTATCCACGGACGGCTTCATTAGTCCCGCATGGTATCCCTTTTCCTCGTAATTGAACTTCACCATGAGTGCCTGCGCGGTTTTACTGCTGCCCATGGCGCCATACTTAAAATACAATTTCGGCATATTGATTCCTCCGGTTCATTTTACAGTATTTATAAAGTATAACACCATTTTGCCTGTTGTGAAATCCAAAGCAAGTAGATTGATGTAAAATAAACCAATAAAGCAAAATATGATTTTAATGATAATATTAAACACCGTACGTAAACGGCGAAATCGCTATCGGCCTCAATAACTACATCGGTTATCGAAGAAATCAAAAAAACTGTATGCAATGCGGCCGTAGCGGAAGTCCTTATGATTTTCGCTTAATAATTCAAGGCGCCATTTGATATAGTATAAGATATAATTTAAGCAGTGTTAACAAAATTTTCAAGGTGGTAAACCATACATGAACAAGCCGAAGATGCTGTATATTTATTTTTTTCTATTGTTTATATCCATAATAGTTATTGTATTTGTTGGGACAACATTTCAAGTCGATCAGGTTCAAATTAATAAAGAAGGAGTTACAGACTTTAATACTGGTTGGCAACTTGACGGAAGAGATGGTTCTTACAGAAATATTACTTTACCGGTTCGTCTTGAATCCGGAGCAGTAAAAAACTGGTTCAACACAATTCAAAACACTTTGCCCGCTGATATGGAAAACGGAATGACGCTTTCCTTTTCTACTTATCACTCAATTGTACGGATATTTGTTGATAATAAACTTATTTATCAGTTTGGGCTTGATAATCATTATAAATTTGGCAAATCGGCTGCCTGTACTGCGTGGCATTTTGTCGACCTGCCTGATGGGTCGCAGGGGAAGCAGATAATTATGGAATCTTGTTCCCCGTACACGAAATATGCAGGCGCGTTCAACAGCGTCACCATAGGCACCAAAACGTCCAACATCAGCAATATGTTATGGCACTTTTTGCCAAGCACAATCATTGGTTTAACGGTGCTGATTTTTGGAATTGTATTATTATTGGTGTACATTATTGCTAGAAGAAAATTAAAACATGCTTTAGGATTGCTTTATCACAGCCTGTTTTCGATTGCGATATCGGTTTCCGCTCTTACGGAAACTTCAGTATTACAGTTAGCGTCAAGTAATGTATTTGTGTTGGGTTACATTATGTATTTTTCTTTGATGCTCTGCCCAATCCCATACCTGCTGTTTGTGAAAACAGTTTACATAAGACACCAAGACAAGCTATATGATATATTTTGTTTGGCCGCAGCGGTGAATTTTCTTGTATGCACGATTTTACAGGTGGCCAATATACTTGATTTTCCTGAAACAATTGCGACGACGCATTTTATTCTTATAGCATCTCTGCTTCTTTCCGCGTATACAGCCCTCGAAGGTTTAATAAAGTACAATGATCGTTCGGTTAAACCATTTTTGATTGGTACTGTGGCTATGTTTGTTTTCCTGTTGATTGATATTATCAGGTATTATAACGGAGATTACAAGGATGGTGCGCTGTATTGCAGAACGGGTCTGCTGATTTTTATAGCAATTCCCGCAATACAAACCATTTTCCAGCAATTCTCCATGATTGAGCTTGGAATGGAGGCACGTGTGCTGAAACGCCTTGCATACATGGATATTTTAACAAATAAGAGAAACCGTACAGCTTTTGAGATGGAAATGGATCAATTAAATACGGAAGAGTCGAGGGGGAAAGTTACAATTATTGCTTTCGACTTAAATAATCTTAAACAAGTTAACGATAATTTTGGACATAAATTCGGGGACGAACTGATTATGACAGCTGCCAATAGTATTCAGGAAAGTTTTAACAGCTTCGGCAATTGCTTTAGAATTGGTGGGGATGAGTTCGTCGTAATTGCAAAGGACTGCGACGAGAGACAATTGGAGATTTGTTTTGACCATTTTTCGGAGTATCTTAAGAATTATAATAAGCAAAATTCAAATAAAGTTGAAATTGCATCCGGTTATGCGAAATATGAACTAACTGACAGCGATTTATTTGAAACATGTAACCGCGCTGATGAACTGATGTATAAACATAAGCGTCAAATGAAGACAAAGAATTTTGTACAAACCGATGTGAGTGCAGGTAATCAAGTGGGAAATCCATCAGTCCCGTGTGAATGACTATAATTCACTTTCCACTTGATAAAATATATACCAAATCATGAATCTTGTGTATGGAAATATGCCAATAATTGCCCAGGTAATTAGAACTGTCTGCTAAGAAGCTTGTTAAATCCCTAAACTTTTTTATGGTTTACTTTCGTATTCAGTGTATCAACATCCCACTGTATTGTGTACATATTTACTGACTTTGCAGTTTCGATTAATGCATTGTCATAATCACCGTAAGGCGGTCGGAAAAGGATTGGGCAGGTACCGGTAATGCATTTTATTTTGTTGTTGCAGTCGGCTAGCTGGGCGGCCATTTCGGTGCGTGCCAATTTGGGCATGTGCGGATGGGTGTTTGAGTGATTACAGACCTCGTGGCCGGCATTTGTGAGTGCTTTAACTGATCCTGGGTACTTGTCAACCCAAGCGCCCACTACGAAAAATGTTGTTTTTACATGATATTTATTTAAAATATCAATTAAGGTCTGTGTTTCTTCATTCCCCCATGCAGCATCAAAAGAAATTGCAATTTTTTTATCGTTAGTCTTGACGCAATAAATTGGAATGAGCCGTTTTGAGGCTGATGCTGTAATTGCTGCTACGCCCTGAAAGGCAATAATCACTGCCAACGTGCCTGCAAGCAAGCAGAACAGAACAGTTATTATTCTTTTCTTTGTTAAAATAAAAAATCTCATAATCAATCCCCCTTTGTACAAATATATGCACAAAGGGGGAATTTCTATTTATGTTTTAAAAGTTTCAGAATAAAATACACGATTCTATGCCGTAATTGCTCCTGGCGAAGTAAGAATAACACAAATATGCAATATTACTATAATATCACATTAATATTACATATTTGCATTTAATTTCAATATGATTATAATTGGAATATATACTTATTTCGAATCAAGGAGAATTGGTTTATGTTTAAGGTTTTGATAGCGGATGACGAGCAAAAAGTTTGTCAATTAATTAATGGATTAATTGATTGGAAAGAACTTGGCTTAGAGGTGATTGGTCTGGCCAATGATGGTACAGAGGCACTGGCCATGATTGAAAACAACAATCCAGATATCGTCATAACCGATATTAGAATGCCGGGATATGATGGGATTGAGCTAATTAAAAAGGCTAAGGAGAAAAACCCGGATATCAATTTTATTATCGTCAGCGGCTATAGGCATTTTGATTATGCGCACAATGCGATTAAATATGGCGTTGAGGATTATTTGCTTAAACCCCTAAAAAAAGCGGAACTTATGTCAACACTACATAAAATGATTGAAAAACAGCGTAAGAAGAGTGAGGGAATCCACCAAGCTGAGTGCTTAAAACAACGCATAGAAGATGATTCGGGAAAATTAAAATTAAAATTCATTACTGATTTATTATTAAAATCCGCCTCGGGGAATAGTCTACTCACCATTGAAGAAGTAAATGCTGAGTACCACTTTAATTTTGTCAACGACAATTTTCAGGCAGTTGTTGTAAAACCCGATATTGTCTATGAAGAAGGCAATGAGAGTATTTATCCGCTTTTATTAAAAAAATCAAAGGAAATAGTGTGCAAATTTTTGAAGCCGTACTCCAGGGACTTTATAATATACGAAGCAAATTTAAGTGTTTGCAGTATTTTGAATTTTTCCGAAGAAAATGGCGTTCTTTTAAGAAAGCAGCTTAAGCAGATTATGGATAGTATCAATGAATTAAACGATGTGTTTCTTAATGTAAAAACAACAATCGGCGTGGGGGAAGTTGTTCACGACATTAATAAAATAACTGAGACGATTCTTGGTGCGAAGCAGGCCGTTGACAATCGCTTAGTCTCCGGTACGGGTGGAATTATTCAGAGCAAAAGCGGCTGTATGGATGCACCACCAGTTTCAGATTATGTTACGGGTGCTTTTCGCAGACAATTTTTAAGTTTTATCGAGTCATTGGACAACCGCGGGGTGGCACAGATGATTAATGATTTGAATCTGCAATTACAGAGTACAAACCATATCACGGGCTGCCTGATTTTGGGAATTTGCAATGAAATCATAGATATATTTGACTTTGCAGTAAAAAACTTAAGTCCGAGCGATTGGCAGAACAAGCTTGTTAAAAGCAGATATTATGAACGGCTTGATATGTGTGGTACGATGCAAGGGGTCTTTACGCTGCTTACCGGGGAACTGACAACATACTTAAAGGATTTGGCTGAAGAAAAAAAGCAGGCCTATACAAAGCCAATTCGAGAGGCAAAGCAATACATGAAAGAAAATTATGCCCTCCCGCTTACGCTGGAGGAAGTTAGCCGCAGGGTTGGGTTTAACCCCTCATATTTTTCCACCCTTTTTAAGAAGGAGACCAAATTGAATTTTTTGGAATACCTGGCCGATATTAGAGTGGAAAATGCAAAACAGCTGCTTTGCGACACTACCAAAACAGTGGTTGAAATAGCGGAGCAGGTTGGTTATAGCGACTTGAAACACTTTTCGAAGCTGTTCAAAAGAACCACCGGCTTAACCCCGTCAGAATATCGCAAACTGTATTATTGAGGCGGGCAGAATGAAAAATGGGAAAAAATGGTCTCTTTCAAAAAGAAGCTGTATATGCTTTGGAATTTTAGCTTTTCTTGCGGTATGCTGTGTAACGGTAATTTTGATTCTTTTGTTGCAGGCGCACGACGTAATCAGCGGAGCTTACGTTTGGGTGCTGGCAATTTTGATTATCGCCATTGCACTGACTTGTTTGGGATATTATCAGTTTGTACTTATTCCTTATCGCAGAACAAAAAGAATTCTGCTGCTTTTTAATTCCGGACACACCATTGATGAAATATTTAAAATGAAAGATATGTTGTATTCCGGAATGGATGAAACCCTGCAAAAGTTCAGTGGACTTTTGGATAAGCAAAAGACGTTCCAGGCGTCCAAAAAGCAGGCAGAATATTTGGCGCTGCAAAATCAAATAAATCCACATTTTCTTTACAATACGCTGGAAGCAATTCGTGGCGATGCACAGAGCGCCGGAGTTACAAGAATAGCCGAGACCACCGAAGCACTCGCTACCTTTTTTAGATATACCATCTCCAATGTGGAGAGCCTTGTTACACTGGAGGATGATTTGGATAATGTAGAAAACTATTTTATTATTCAGAAATATCGGTTCGGGGAACGGCTAAAAATGTCCATTCATTATGATGCAGAAGATAAAAAAGTTTTTGAGTACAAGCTTCCTAAGCTCACGCTTCAGCCAATTGTTGAAAATTCAATCTACCATGGGCTTGAGTGTAAATCGGGTGCGGGAAAAATTGAAATTATTATTGAAACTACGCAGTCAAGGCTGCTGATTCATGTGATTGATGATGGAATCGGTATTAAGGATGAGCCACTTCAAAAGTTAAACAATTCGCTCGAACAAGCGGATTCAAGATATTATAACGGTGAAAAGACCGGTACGGGAGGAATTGCGCTAGTCAATGTGAACAGCCGTATCCGTTTGCTGTTCGGCGAGCAGTACGGACTGCATATTTTCAGCACTGCGGGCTTGGGTACCGACGTGGAAATTACACTTCCGCTTATTACAAAAATGGACAGGGGCGCTGCAGATGAAGACAGAAATACTGAGGCTTGAAAATATTGTGAGAAATGAGAACGGCGCGGTCATGTTAAATGGATTTTATCTGCATATTTTTAAGGGGGAAATTTTAGGACTGATTTCCGATAACGTCTATCAAAAACAGAATATTATGGGCGTGCTTTGCGGTAACTTGAATATAGATGTGGGGCGTATCTACTTTTATGATAAGCACCTTCAACCAGACGAATATGCCAGCGTGTGTAAGAATAAGGTCACCCGGATTGATAACCAGAGCCGCCTTTCACAAAATCTTACCGTCGCTGAAAATATCTTTGTAATAAGGGGCGGATTTAAAAAATATATCGTAAATAAAAAAATTTTGAGAACCCAGGCTTCCATGCTGCTGAAACAGTTCGATGTTTCAATCAGTGCGGATGAGATTGTACAGAATCTTTCCGCTTTTGAGCGTATTACCATTGAGCTAATCAAGGCACATGCTACGGGGAACAGGCTGATTATTCTGTGTGATTTAGCAGGATTTTTAAGTTCAATTGAAATTGAAAAACTATACAAGTTAGTGATTAGGATGAAAGAGCTTGGAACGGCATTTCTAATTATTGAAGATTACGATGATATCCTTTTTAAATTTGCTGATCGCCTGGCGGTGGTGCGTAACGGCCAAACTGCACGTGTGTTTAATAGAAAGGATTTTAACAAGGCCACTGTTCATTCGCTCTTAATGGAGCAGAATCCCAAACAGAGAGAAAACATTGCTGTGGTAAAAAACGGTCCAAAAGTGTTGGAGTTTGAGAATGTCTGTACAGAAAATCTATCAAATGCAAACTTTTGTATCAATCAGGGTGAAGTTGCGAGCATTCTGTATATGGATGACGGTAGTTATGAGGATGTTTTAAACCTCTTAAAGGGAGAAATGCAGGTCAATTCCGGAAATATACTGCTCTGTGGAAAAGAATTTTGCCCTCGTGGATTGTATCAGGCGATTGAAAAGCGAGTTTGCTTTATTGATGAACACCCCATTTTAAATATGCTTTTTTATGATATGAGTGTTATGGATAATCTCTGCTTTACTATGTCCAACAAAGTGAGAGGCTTATGGCTGAAAAGAAGGTATAAAAGAAGTATTTACAAAGCGTATTATGAACGATTCGGTGAAAGTACAAGGAATGAATCTCTCGATGGGCTGGATGCAGAAACACTGCAAACGCTGATTTACTGCAAATGGGGTCTCTATTCGCCCAAGCTCGTTGTGTGTGTAAAACCATTTTCCACTGTGGATCTTAATCTGCGCCGGGTAACCGTGAATTTAATAAATGAGTATGCGCAGAAAGGAATTTCAGTGCTGATATTGACTTCTAATATTTCTGAGGCGTATATTGCTGGGGATAAGGTGATACTGATTAAAAATGGTCAAGTTATCGGAGAAGATAAAAATTTATAAAAGGGACGGCCGCTGTAAGTGATACTGCACGGGCCGTCTTTTTTGTAATTTGGACAAGTTAAAATAGAAAAGACCTAAAAAACACCCCCCCTCACCCAAAGAATGACTATTGCCGTACATTGGTTAAATTGATAAAATATGTATTGTAAATAAACATAAAATGTATAAAAGTTACAATTTTAAATAGATTCAGGAGGGGAGAGTAGGAATGGAAGAATATCTTGCAGAACTGATCGGTATTTCAAAAGAATTCCCGGGCGTTAGGGCACTGGATGATGTTTCTTTTAATCTGAGACCAGGAGAAGTACATGCCCTGGTGGGAGAAAACGGAGCAGGAAAATCCACACTCATGAATATTATCAGCGGAATATATCAGGCTGACGCAGGTGAGTTTAAGGTGGAAGGGGAAAAAATTTCAAACCTTACGCCAAAAAGGGCTCAGGAGATGGGAATTGCAATTATACATCAAGAGTTAAATATGTGTTCTCATCTGACTGTTGCTGAAAATATCTTTTTAGGACGGGAAGAAACAAAGAACGGATTTATTCGGCAAAAGCAGTTGAATCTGAAAGCAACTGAGGTACTAAAAAAGATTAAATTGGACATCAGCCCGGATACGGTGGTAGGGAAGCTGTCTGTTTCAAAACAGCAAATGGTTGAAATTGCCAAGGCACTGTCAACAAATGCAAAAATATTCATTATGGATGAACCGACCTCCGCTCTGACCGACCGTGAAATCAATGAATTATTTCGTATTATTAAGGATTTAAGAAATGACGGCAAAGGCATCATTTATATTTCACATAGGTTGGAAGAGCTGAAAGAAATTACCGACCGAATTACCGTCCTTCGCGATGGAAAATACATTGTGACAAAAGAATTTCAGGATACCTCAATTCCGGAAATTATCTCGTATATGGTTGGCAGAGAAATCAAAGAAAAATATCCGAAATACATCTGTGAAAAAGGTAAAAAAATCATGGAGGTAAAAAATCTTAACGCGGGTATTGTGAAAAATGTAAGCTTTGATTTGTTTGAGGGTGAAATAATTGGGTTCGCAGGTTTAATGGGTGCTGGCAGAACGGAACTGGTAAGAGCAATTTTTGGAGCAGACCCCAAGGAAAGCGGGGAAATCCTATTGAATGGCAAACCTATCTCAATTCAGTTGCCCGCTGATGCTATTCATGCGGGAATCGTTTGCGCTCCGGAGGATAGAAAAAAAGAAGGCTTGTGCCTTAAACTTTCAATTCGAGAAAATGTAGCGTTAGCAAACCTTGACCTTTTGAGCAACAAGCTGGGCGTGATTAATCATCAAAAAGAAGTGGAATTGACAGAACAAGCAATTAGCCAGCTTAAAATAAAGGCAACCTCCCAAACTCAGGATGTACAAAATCTTTCGGGCGGAAATCAACAGAAGGTTGTGGTTGGCAAGTGGCTTGTTAGGGAAGCAAAGGTGGTTATTTTTGATGAGCCCACGAGAGGTATCGACGTTGCCGCGAAAGTCGAGATTTATAATCTGATGAATGAATTGAAAAAGAACGGCATAGGAGTGTTTTTTGTATCCTCTGAAATGCCGGAAATCATAGGGATGAGTGATCGAATTATTGTAATGTGCAATGGGAAAATCACCGGTGATCTCATGGCAGACGAAGCGACACAAGATATGGTGCTTGGTTATGCCACTCAATTTGAAGTGAAAAAAGAGGTACGAGATTATGCAGTCTAACAAAGAAGAGAAACAGAACTATTTTAAGCGGCTCCTTTCAATCAGGGGCATGGGGCAGGTCGTATCGGTCACAGCGGCGCTGATTGTTATGTCAGTTGTCTTTGGGGTTATCAATTCGCTTTTCTTTTCCGGTGAGAATTTGACCAATCTGCTTAGGCAAGTAGTTCCTATTTTGGTAATTGGTATTGGTCAGTCGTTTGTACTGATAACCGGCGGCATTGACTTGTCCATTGGTTCTGTGGCAGGAATGTCTTGTATGATGTCCGCAACCTTAATGACGACTGGCGGGGTGGATGCTGTTTCGGCAACGCTGATTACCATCCTGTGCTGCTGCGGAATTGGATTAATCAACGGTATCTTGGTTGCAAAGGCAAAGCTTCCTGCGTTTATTGCTACACTTGGCACGATGATTATAGCAAGAGGTATCGCACAGCTTGTGAACGGAAATATGAATACAGATGGAATTACCTCCGATGGGTTTCGTAAGTTCTTTTATTACGGAGAATTATTGGGGATTTATATGCCAATCTGGATTGGGCTGATTCTGTTTGTGATTTTTGCCTTTATTTTGGCGAAAACTAGAACCGGGCGCCATACATACGCAATCGGAAGTAACTACGATGCCGCAAAGCTCTCTGGTGTTAATGTAGTGCTGGCTGAAACCAAAGTTTATGTTTTCAGCGCATTTCTTGCTTCTATTGTCGGCCTTATATTAACAGCTCAGAGCGGCATGGGTAGTATGGATTCGGGTACCGGATACGAATTAAATGCAGTTGCGGCATCCGTCATTGGCGGTGTTAGCACAATGGGTGGTCAGGGGATCCTATTTGGCACGGTAATTGGTGCATTTATCTGGGGCGTTTTAAACAACGGCCTGCAATTTGCGGGAGCTCCTTTAGCACTCAGAAATTTGGTTATCGGTGTTGTCGTTATCATTTCTGTTTTAATTGACAGAGTGGTACGAGGCAATAAAAGCAGTTCCAAGAAGATATTTGGTTTAATCCCAATGGCCTCAAAGAAGGCTAAAAAATATAGTTAGATGGAGGATCTGAAGAATGAAAAGGGTTATAGCAACATTATTATCCTTGGCTTTGGTAATCTGCATGTTCACAGGTTGCGCAAAGTCGGTATCCGCAGGCGCCGACGCCTCAAACAGTCAGTATAAAATATATCTGATTACCATGGATAAGATGGATCAGCATTGGGTTTCCGTGGATAAGGGTGCAAGTGACATGGCAAAAGCGCTTGGCCTAACCTACAAGTGGGATGCACCGGAT
This sequence comes from uncultured Caproiciproducens sp., assembly GCA_964517505.1. GTDB lineage: Bacteria > Bacillota > Clostridia > Oscillospirales > Acutalibacteraceae > Caproiciproducens. The sequence continues at coordinate 195,624 of CAZFED010000002.1, forward strand.
GTAAAGGACAACGCAAAGCAAATTGAGTGCGTAAACAACGCCGTTGCAGATGGTGCAAAGCTAATCATGCTGGCGGCCAACGATCCGACTGCCATTTCGGCAGCAGTTAAGAACGCGAAAGACAAAAGTGTCAAGATTATTTATGTTGATTCCTCAGCGGATGAGCCAGCCATTGCATCCTTGTCGACCGATAACTATAATGCTGGTAAACTGGCAGCTCAAACAATGCTGAAAGATCTTGAGACCGCTGGAAAAACAAGCGGAAAAATCGGCATTATTGGCGTTAATACAGCGACAAATTCAACCATGAACCGTGAAAATGGATTTAGGGAAGAAATCAAGGCCAACGGTAAATTTACATTGCTGACCAGTGAGTATAAGGATGGCAACGCGTCGGCTTCTCAGGAGGCTGCGGCTGGATATATTACCGGAAACAGTGACTTAGTGGGTCTGTACGGTACAAACGAAGGTTCCACAGTTGGTGTTGGCAATGCCATTAAAGCTGCTGCGGGCAAAGAAATTATAGGAATTGGTTTTGATAAATCAAGCGCAATTCTGGGGTTAATTAAGGACGGCAGTCTAAAAGCGGCAATGGCTCAAAACCCGTATACAATGGGTTACCTTGGTGTTGCACAATCCTTTGCAGCATTAAAGGGGAATAGTACGGGTCCAGCAATCATTGATACCGGTGTTTCAGTACTTACAAAAGATAACATTTCCTAAAGCTGTAAATACAACTTAATAAGGGGCGCCCATAGTATGTAAAATACTGCGGGCGCTCCTTTACTTTGCCGTTTACCTTATCGCGGCGTACACGGAAGTCCGTATCTGTTCGAATGATTTGAATTGTAGAAGTAAATACTTTGCCGCTAATTATAAGACTGTTTTCAATGATATTAAAACTGGAATTTTAATATACAGATAAACATATTTATAAAATGGAGGGGGGAGTACCATGAAAACCGAAGCAATTCGTGATGGTAAATTCATCATTGAAAACAGTTTTCCAGATGCTACAACGCCTGAAGAATGGGATAGATTTGCCGAAGAAACAAGTAAAACAATGACAGAAATATATTATGAAAATTTAAACAAAGAAACAAACAAAGAGCAAATCTAAAATATACATATACAGGAAAGCAGGAAATAAATGATGGTTGCAATTTATGCAAGACAATCCATAGATAAGAAAGATAGCATTTCTATTGATACACAAATTGAAGCGTGCAGAGGAGAACTTTTGCCAGGTGAAGTCTTTAAAGCATATTCTGACCCGGGTTATAGTGGGAAAAACACAAACCGCCCACAATTTCAAAGAATGATAACGGATATTGAAAATGGAAAAATAAGTAGAGTCATCGTATATAAACTTGATAGAATAAGTCGTTCTATTCTGGATTTTTCAAAAATGATGGAAGACTTTTCAAAATATAAGGTAGAGTTTATTTCAAAAAATGAAAAATTTGACACAACAACTTCAATGGGAAAAGCAATGTTGAATATTATCATGATTTTCGCTCAGCTTGAACGTGAAACAACACAAATGCGCATTAAAGATAATTATTATGCGCGTGGCAGGAAAGGGCTTTTTCTAGGGGGACCCGCTCCGTTTGGATTCCAACAAACTGACACGAAAATGGGAGGAAAAAAAACATATACATATAAGGAAAATCCAAATGAAATTGACACGTTAATCAGAATTTTCAATGATTACTATGATGGAAATTGTTCTTTGGGCAAGCTATCGTTACGGCTGAACAAAGAGCAAATACCGGCTCCCAGGGGTGGCAATTGGGATTCCTGTAAACTCAGCCGTATCTTGCACAACCCGGTTTATGTTAAAGCAGATGCAGATATCTATTTGTACTACAAAAAACGTGGCTGCATCATTAGTAATGATATTGACGATTTTGTCGGAGTAAAGGGATGCTATTTATACGGCAAAAGAACTTCAAATGAGCGTAAATATACCAATATTAAGGACCATACCCTTTCCATTGGGTTGCATAATGGAGTCATTAATTCCAATGTGTTTTTAGCTTGTCTGGAAAAAATGGCTGAGAATAAACAGATAAAAAACAGCGGAAAAGGGGAATATAGCTGGATCACCGGCATAATCAAGTGTGGTAAATGTGGCTATGCAATGCGAGCTTCAAAGGGCAGTCAAGGAGTCTACTATTTTACTTGTAGTGGAAAATATAATTTGCATATCTGTGAAGGAAATCACGTTGTTTATAGAGTACAGGACATTGAAGAATATATTCGGCAGCAGATTTTCAAAATGGCACAGAAAAAAAGTGAAATAGTATATATCAAGAAAGCTGTTACGGACAGGGAGGAAAACGAATATAAATTGAAAATAACCAAAACGAACGAAAAAATTGATAATTTACTCCGACTCGTAGAGAACGGACTTGATAAAAATTACGCTGTAATTCACAAAAGAATTGATATGCTTGTAAAAGAACGAGAATTTATTGAAAAAGAATACCAAGATAGAAAAGCGCAAGTTCCAAAAGCAATAGAAACAAAACAAATGATTGATATGTTGTCCGAATGGGATGTAATGAATATTGAACAAAAACGTAGAATGGCTAGATTCTTTATAATAAAAATTTTGCTTGACGAAGAGAAAATATTCATCAGATGGACTCAGAATTTTAACGATTAATATTAAAACAGATGCAGGAATTTTACCTTATTCCCTGCATCTGCTTTTTTATTCTCATATTATCTAAAATGTTGTTTACAACCATATGCAATGATGACAGTTTAGACTGGAAAAATCCAACACCAAAGGAAATAATAGAGCGTGTCACAACAAAGGTAAAACCAGGTTCCATTGTATTGTTCCACAATGGCGCCAAAAACACGCCCACCGCGCTGCCTGCAATTATTGAAAATCTACAGGGGCAGGGCTACACAATCGTACCAATTTCCCAACTGATTTATACGGAAAGCTATACTATCGACAATGCCGGAATGCAAATTAAAGGATGAGTTCGGAGACGTTGATAATTATCATTTTGCAAAGTATAATAAGGATAAAACACAGCGATGAGCAAAATGGATGCTTTTCTTTAAACACTTTGCTCAAGGTTGAAAAAACAGGATAGAGGGGCGGAAAAATGGCAAGAATAATGGATATACGAAAATGCAGCAAAATCATCAGTGTGAACAATAAAACAGTGATGGATGTTAATTCCAACAATGAGTATTTTTCGATATGGGTTCACACCGCGGGGCAGGAGACCGGGTTAGGGACATGTCCGCTGAATATGCAATTCGATAACCAAATGGCAGTGCGCCTCCGGGATTATTTGAATGAATTCATTCAAAAATAATTTTGTCTTATAAATTTAAAAAATTACATACTTTTGAGCCAAAAGCAAATAATGTTTTTAAATGATTTACGGAAAGCGAGAGTAAAAAATGACGAACATTATTTTGTGTGGTAAAGCAATTGATACTTCTATGTCCTGCGCATTGCTTCCCGCTTTGGCAAGATACGGTGGTGTTCAGTATTACAGCCCGGAGCGACTTGCACGGCTCGGGGATGACGAAATGCAGTTCCTACTTTATGACTGTGAAAAGTTACCGCAAATCGAACTCAACAGCGGAATTATCCTATTTAAAAATAGCTTTAATTCTCCAGACCACATTAAAATACCGAGGGGCTTTTTTTGTATTCTTGAAATGAAAAATACGCATGCCGCTGAAATGCTGAATGGCACCGGTACGGCGGCAATTACCTGCGGAACTAGCTCAAAAGATACGCTTAGCATTGCTGGGCTTGACGAAACCAGCGCTGCACTCAGCCTTCAGCGCAGTGTAATGACAGTGGATGGCAGTATCCTTGAACCACACGATTTTACCGTGAAGCTGATGTCAAAGCTCAGTCCAAGTCGAATTTTAGCGGTTTGCGCTGTCTTGCTTATTTCTGGAATTGATTCTTCACAGGGATATAACATTTAACTTGAAAAAATTAACATTCATAAAAACAACGGGAATACACAAAATAGGAAAGCAAACGCAAAGCAAATACAAACGCGAAACAAAAGCAAACACAAAACAAAAACGAACGAAATTTTAAAGAAATAAGGAGTATTTTATTATGGCTAAAAATGTAGTTCCCGAGGCTCGCACAGCTCTTGATAAGTTTAAGATGGAAGCCGCTACAGAAGTCGGCGTTAATTTAAAGCAAGGTTATAACGGAGATTTGACATCTAAAGAGGCCGGTTCAGTCGGTGGCCAGATGGTTAAGCAAATGATTAAAAATTATGAGCAGAACATGAAATAATTTTCCGAGCAGTTTGAGCGCCATACCTGAAAAGGCATGGCGCTCTTCTTATGTGTGTTAGCTTTCGTAGTCCTCAATCCTTTTACGAAGATCATCAGGGTCAGTTACCTTGATTCCTGTTTTCAACTGTTCACGGTCAGGCTGAGGAAGTAACGTGATATCCACATCGATTTCTTGATATGGAATGCTCTCATCATTGTAAAATATCCCTATGTGGCCTTCGTATTCCCTGAGTATATAGGTATTACTCCTGCTGGCCATGGCTATAATTTCGCTGTTTTCTTGACTTGAAGTCTCATTTGAGGTAAAATTATTTAATACATTTGAGCTTGATGGCTCAGGTGTGTTATATAGCGATTTTTGCGAATATCCGTAGGCCAGCATTCCAATTATAACGATCATAACGCATAACAGCACAATCCAAAGTTTTTTCAAATGGTACCACCTCGGTAGTATTATTTGAAAATATTGGTAATATATTCATGCGTTTTATAATTGTGTTATAATTTAATCTATAAGGGGGTGGCGTCCAATGAAAAAAACCGACATAAATAAATATGTGGGCTCCCATAACAAAGGGAAGGACGGTTCGGCTACCACCGTAAAATCAATTGGACATATAGTCATAAAGGGTCTCTTAACCCTTTTTACTATTATTTTGATTACCGGTGTTATCGTTTCCATATCATTAGTTTCCTTCATCCTAAGTATGAAAGATGAATCGATGAATTACGATTTGCACAAGCTTCAGCTGAATTACACCAGTTTTATCTATGTGAACGGTCCTAATGATGACAGTTCAAACCCGGTCCAGTACCAAAGTCTTTACAGCAGCGAAAACAGAGTTTGGGTCGACTATGACAAAATTCCTAAGGCCATGAAGGATGCGATTATCTCGATTGAGGACAAGCGTTTTATGGATCACAAGGGAGTTGACTGGAGAAGAACGCTCGGCGCGGTGACTACGTTGTTTTCCAAGGGGAGCAGCTACGGCGGTTCCACCATTACGCAGCAGCTCATAAAAAATGTAACTGGGGACAAAGATGTCAGTCTTACCAGAAAGGTGAAGGAAATCTTTCGTGCCTTAAATTTGGAGAAAAAATACTCAAAAGAGGAAATATTAGCCGCTTATCTCAATGTTGTGAATTTCGGAAGTGGCAGCAATGGCGTTCAGGCAGCAGCAAATCTTTATTTTAATAAGGATATTGGAAATTGTGATATTGCTGAATGCGCTGCAATCGCCGGAATTACACAAAATCCTTCCGCTTTTTCGCCACTGGTCCATCCCGATGCCAATAAAAAACGGCAGCAGACAGTTTTAAGTGAAATGCACAATCAGGGAAAAATTACCGATCAGGAGTTTAAAACTGCAATAACGAAGTCGGAAAACATGAAATTTGTAGGCAAGAAGTCTGAAAACGTTATTGATGATGTTCCAATTTGGAACTGGTATGTGGATACCTTATTTGAGGATGTTAAAACCAGTCTTATGGAGTGTTACAATTGCTCCGGAGAAAAGGCTGTAGATATGATTTACCATGACGGCTTAAAAATTTACGCCGCAATGGACACCAATTTGCAGACCATCGCGGAAAGCACGCTTAAATCAGACAGGGTTTTTGGCAGCAACACAAAGTTGCAGGTCGGCTACCTGGCAATGGATTATTCCGGTCGTGTTTTGGCTACAGTTGGCTCAAGGGGAGAAAAAAAGAGCAACCGTCTTTTTAGTCTGGCCACTGCTTCAAAAAGGCAGCCTGGTTCCACGATTAAGCCGTTGGCAATTTACAGTCCGGCAATTGAATCAGGGAAGTACAATTATTCTACCATTGTTGATGATAGTCCACTGCCAAATTGGTACAGTGATGGAAGTGCAGGCCCCAAAAACGCAGGTCCGGGAAACACAAGCGGAAAATATTGGGGGCATATTCCAGTTGAACTGGCGTTGGAACGTTCACTCAATGCCACCTCAGCACAGATTGGCACGGCAATCACACCGAACGTGAGTTTTAATTTTTTAAAGGAAAAACTTAAATTTACTAGTCTGCTTGCGGCGGATAACAATCGCGCGCCAATGGCAGTCGGTGGACTGAGCGAGGGTGTTACCGTGCGAGAAATGACGTCAGGCTATCAAATGTTTGCAAATGGGGGCAAGTACTATAAACCATACACCTTTTATCACGTTGATGATAATGACGGAAATGTGATTTTGGACAACCGCGATCAAATTGCAACTCAGGCAATCAGTTCATCTACCGCGTCCATAATGCATCGTTTGTTAAACAATGTTGTGACAGGCGCTCACGGTACCGGTCACGGCGCTGCAATCACCGGCTGGGAGGTTTTTGGTAAAACAGGTACTACCAACGATAATAAGGATAGCTGGTTTGTTGGCGGCACACCCTATGCGGTTGCCGGAATCTGGACAGGCTATTTAAAGCCAGCCACAATTTCCAACACAAGTTTGGCTGCTTCTACATGGAAGAGCATTATGTCGCAGTATCTAAAAAACAAGGAGAAAATCAAGTTTAAATATGACCCCAATGTCGTCTCGGCAACCTATAGCGTTAAGACTGGCCTGCTTGTAAATGCTGGAAGAAATGTAGAAACGGCAACAGGTTGGTATGACAAAAACAAAATGCCCGCCATGTCCAATGAAGGGTGGGTGAGTTCTATTCCCTCCGTTGCCTCAGGTATTGATGAGTCGAGTCAGGCTATTGACGTATCAAGCAGTGACGAATCCAGCGAAAGTTCTGTGACTTCCTCGGAAACGCAGCCTTCCTCGTCAGAGTCCGAGTCACACCAGGTACCGGGAGAGAGTTCGCACACCGAGCAGGTGCCGCCACCGGATCGAACGCCCCACTCCATTGTACCTGTCGGATAAATAATTTGTCACATACATGCAGATGTCTGTCTTTAGGCGTCTGCATTTTGATTAATTCGCAGTTGAATGTTGCACTGAAACATGGTAAACTGTTAAAGCGTTTATAATTTTTTTTCAAGGATGAGTAGAAATAATAAGGAGTGCTACATATGGTAGAAATAGCTGTAATGGGGTATGGCGTTGTTGGCTCCGGCGTGGTAGAGGTTTTGACCAATCATGCTGAAAATATTGCCAAACGCGCAAAGGAACAAATCAATATTAAATATATACTTGATTTGCGTGAATTTCCCGGAAATGCGTTTGAAAATAAATTCACAAAGTCTTTTGATACAATTCTAAATGACCCCGAGGTCAAAATTGTAGTTGAGGTAATGGGTGGTTTAAACCCATCCTTTGAATATGTGAAACGTTGCCTTGAAGCAGGTAAGAGCGTGGTTACTTCTAATAAAGAGCTTGTTGCCGCCAAGGGTGCTGAACTTTTAAAAATTGCACAGAAAAATAATTTAAATTTCTTGTTTGAAGCCAGTGTTGGCGGCGGTATTCCGATTATCCGCCCAATCAGCCAGTGCCTTGCCGCAAATGATGTGGTTGAGATTGCAGGCATTTTAAATGGTACGACCAATTTCATATTGACTAAAATGATTCGCGAACAGATGACTTTTGACGATGCGTTGGCACTGGCACAAAAGCTTGGCTATGCGGAACGCAATCCTGCCGCCGATGTGGAGGGTGCTGACGCTTGCCGCAAAATCTGTATTCTAGCATCCCTTGCATATGGCAAGCATATATACCCGGAGCAGGTGCACACGGAGGGAATCACAAAAATTAGTTTGGCCGATGTCAAATATGCCGCAGCTTGGGGCGGTGTGGTAAAACTGATTGGTCAGGTCAAAATGATGGAGAATGGCAGGCTTCAGATTATCGTCTGCCCAATGTTTATTTCTAGAGATAGCCAGCTGTCGAATGTTGACGATGTGTTTAATGGCATTATGGTGCGTGGTGACTCCACCGGCGACGTTGTGTTTTACGGAAAAGGCGCTGGCAAACTACCTACCGCAAGTGCTGTAGTTGCGGATGTTATAGATTGTGTAAAACACTTCAAAGCCAGAAAATACCTTTATTGGGATGAGGGTACAAAGGATTTTGTTGAAGATTATCTTTTAAACGATGTTGCTATGTTTGTCCGCGCAAAAACGGACGATGAAGACCTTACTTTTAAAAACATCAATCAAATCTTTGGGGGTGTAACCCGGCTTTCTCGTACAAAAACGGAAAGCGGAGAAATTGCTTTTGTTACCAACACAATGCAGGAAAAAGAGATTGTCACTAAGCTTAAAGAACTTGAAACGCTCGGCGTCAGCGTGATGAACACAATCCGAATTGGCGATCTGTAATATTAAATTTTAGGATGTTGATAATATGATAAGAATTCAAGTGCCGGCAACCAGCGCAAACCTTGGTTCCGGTTTTGATTCGCTCGGAATCGCACTTGATTTATATAATCAGGTGTGGATGGAGGAATCCGACACGATTGATATTTCCTGTAAGGATAATATTGTTGTTCCTACTGATGAGAGCAATCTGATTTTTTGGGCGGCGAAGCAGGTTTATGAAAAGTGTGGCCGCAAGCTTCCGGGGCTGAAAATTGTTCAGCTTAATAATATACCAATGTCGCGTGGCCTTGGTAGTAGCTCAGCATGTATTGTTTCCGGAATTTTGGGTGCGAACCGCCTTTTGGGCAGCCCGTTAACGCAGCAGGATTTGATTAATCTTGCCGCCAAAATTGAGGGGCATCCAGACAACACCACCCCTGCAATTGAAGGCGGACTTGCAGCTTCCGCGATTGAGGCTGGCAGAGTTTTCAGCGTCAGTGTTCCGGTTTCAGACAAAATTCGTTTCGCACTGTTTATCCCGCCATTTGAACTAAAAACTGAAAAGGCCCGCTCCGTGTTACCTGAGACGTATTCAAGAAGCGATGCCGTCTATAACCTTTCACGTTCCGCACTCATGGCTGCTTCGCTCTTTTCCGGCAAGCTGGAAAATCTGCGCGTTGCGGTGCAGGATAAAATTCATCAGCCCTACAGGGCAAGCTTGATTGATCACTTGGACGATGTTTTTCGCATCAGCTATGAGCTCGGTTCGCTCGGCACCTATGTAAGCGGCGCCGGGCCGACCATTATTTCTATGATAGACGCTGCCGATACGGAAGTTTTTGCAAAGTATGCAGCAAATCATCTAAAAGAAAAAGAAATTATCGGCTGGCAGATAAAAATCTTAAATACCGATTCCGAAGGTGCGCAAATATCAATTGAATAATATTCTTTTACTATGATATGGAGGATAGAACCTAATGAGCCTAATAATTCAGAAATTCGGCGGTAGCTCAGTTGCCGATGCCGAGCGCGTTTATAATGTTGCAGATATCGTCACAAAAACTTATTCACAGGGCAACGACATTGTCGTTGTCGTTTCTGCACAGGGCGATACGACAGATGATTTGATTGCAAAAGCGAAAGAAATCAATAAGGATGCTTCAAAAAGAGAAATGGATATGCTTTTGACCTCCGGGGAACAGATTTCGGCTTCACTGCTTGCTATGGCAATCGAAAAACTCGGATACCCAGTTGTGTCACTTTTAGGCTGGCAGGCGGGTTTTTACACCAGTTCATCTTATGGTAGCGCAAGAATCAAGCGTGTTGTGCCTGACCGAATCAAAAAGGAAATCGATAAGAAGAATATTGTAATCGTCACCGGCTTTCAGGGCATTAATCGCTACAACGATATGACGACGCTTGGCCGCGGCGGCTCCGACACAAGCGCAGTTGCTATTGCATCGGTGATGAATGCCGATTTGTGCCAAATTTACACGGACGTGGAGGGTGTTTACACTGCCGATCCACGCAAGGTGAAGAATGCAAGGAAGCTTGACTTTATTTCCTATGATGAAATGCTTGAGCTTGCTACCCTCGGCGCGCAGGTGCTGAATAACCGCTCGGTTGAAATGGCAAAGAAATATGGTATCCAACTCGAAGTCCTTTCCAGTATGACAAGAAAATCAGGCACAATTGTTAAGGAGGCAACAAAAGTGGAAAAAATGCTTATCAGTGGTATTGCAAAAGATGAGGACGTCGCCCGCGTTTCTATTATTGGCGTGCCGGATAGACCTGGCCTCGCATTTAAAATTTTCTCAAAACTATCTGCTAAAAACATTAATATTGATATAATTCTACAATCTGTTGGCAGAAACGGAACAAAGGATATCAGCTTTACAATTAGCCAGGCAAACCTTAAGGAAGCAATCGATATTCTCAATCCGTATGTTGAACTTATCGGCGCAACCAGTGTTGTTTATGATGAAAATGTCGCAAAGGTTTCTATTGTTGGCGCAGGTATGGAAACTCATCCAGGTACTGCCGCTCAGATGTTTGAGGCATTGTATGAAGCCAATATCAACATTCAGATGATTGCTACAAGCGAAATCAAAATTTCTGTTTTGATTAGCCGCAGTGATGCTGACAAAGCGGTCACGGCTGTTCATAATAAGTTTTTCAGTGAAGCAATGGATTCTTAATCCTAGAATAATTACATTTAGAATTTGGAAACTGAAGATAAGTGAATATAAAAGACTTCTTAAAACGCAAGAATTAAGAAGTCTTTTAGGTTCTATGTGAAATTTGGGGTAATCCCCCAAAAACGCAAAAAGTGATAGAGCATCCGGAGCAGTGTGGAGCAGTTTCGGATGCTTTTATATGGTTAAATATATTTTATGATACATAGTGTTCTTGCCAAAGCTAGAAGTATAATGTAGCTTTTGTATTCGATAGTTATGGATACAGCCGAATCTTTGCCATAATGCGGACAGATTAAAATGGATTTCAAGCGTTGCTTAACGTTGAACCGCTTTTAATCCAAGCAATTTATCAGTAGAATAAGAGCAGAGCATATCGAAGACGTTCTAAAATGGTGTCTTCGATATGCTCTTTTTCCAAAGCTCTATTTATTATACCCAAACATTTATTTTTCCGTTCCGAAAAAGAATAAGGCGATAACCCCACAACCTGTGTGTGAACCGATTACTGGACCAATATAACTGATTATTATATCTTTTACATGAAATTTTTCATTAACAAGTGATTTTACGTATTCAGCGGCTTCCATATCGTCCCCATGGCCAATAAAAATGGTCTGCTCTTCCGGATTAGTACAAGTATTGATCATATGCTCGACCAAAGTATCCAGTGATTTTTTGCGTCCTCTTACATTAGAAACAGGAATCAGGTGGCCTTGCGTATCAGTATGTAAAACTGGCTTAATGCCGAGCGCCGAACCAACTACCGCAGACACTGCGGAAACTCTGCCCCCACGCTTAAGATGATTAAGATCATTAACAGTAAACCAGTGGCACGTATGGTCACGGTTTCCTGTAACCCACTCCAATAACTGATCAAAATCCATTCCTTCAGCCTTTTTCTGAGCCGCCGTGTAAACCAGTAATCCCTCACCGATGGAGGCAGCACGAGAATCGACACAAACAATTCTTCTATTTTCATATTGCTTCGTTAATTCTTCTGCAATAATTGTTGAAGCCTGATATGTACCACTCAAGCCAGAGGAAAATGCTATATATAAAACATCTTTTCCTGCATTGAGTATTTGACTGAAATGTTTCTCGTATGTAACGCGATTTATTTGGGAGGTAACAGATATCTCCCCATCTCTTGTCCTCTGATAAAAAGTTTGAAAGCTCATCTCGCGTGCGTCAGAATAGTGCTTATAAATTTTGTCATTCATGGTAAATTCCATTGGAATAACATCAATTCCCATTTGCTCTGCTAAAGCAGGTGGAAGGTCACATGTGGCATCTGTTATAATTACATAATCGTTCATATTGCTCTCCTCCATTTTTACTTTAACCATCTTAACATTGAATTGACTAATAGTCAATTCTTATAATTACATAATTTAGAGCGTATAAAATACAACGTTTTCAATTGTCTCAAACAGCTGTAGCATGATGATAAATACACATAAAAATGCTAAAACCCGAAGTAGCAATACTGCCACTTCGGGTTTGGTGCGAGGGGGGGGACTTGAACCCCCATGAAATTGCTTTCACATGGACCTGAACCATGCGCGTCTGCCAATTCCGCCACTCTCGCATGACGACTAAGATATAGTATCATATCAGGCGGCAAGTGTCAATATTAAATCAGCTAAAATAAAGGAAATCATGTGTAAATTTCTTTTTCAAAGACTCAATACGGTTCTTCTAATGATGGAACTCAGGCGAAGAATTAAAGATATTGGGTGTCCGAACAAGTATTGATATTATTGGATTAAAATAAGGACAACCAAATTCATCATAATTTGATATATTTTTCATCCAACAACAATATATTTAAACTATATGAAAAGTAGGGTGGTGGTATATTATGGTTGTAATTATAAGAAGAAAACAAATTGGGATTGCAATACTTTGCTTGATTATAGCAGTGATTGGAATATTCGCTATTACTCATCGTCCCGAAAAGGCTGTACCGGCATCTGCATCTAATACCAATTGGGGACTTAGCTTTCAGAAAAATGGCACTCCACCAACGGGTAATGCTTCATCCGATTCTTTAAAGCAATACAATGCATACTATATTGGAGCAAAAGACAAAAAAACGATTTACTTGACCTTTGATGCAGGTTATGAAAACGGATATACTCCGGCTATTTTGGATACATTAAAAAAGCATAATGTTAAAGTTACATTTTTTGTAGTAGGAAATTATTTAAAGACTAGTCCTGATTTAGTTAAACGCATGCTGAGTGAAGGTCATATTGTAGGTAACCATACATTTACTCACCCAGATATGTCCAAAATATCTAATATGGATTCTTTTAAAAAAGAAATGGTCTCCGTAGAAGACCTGTTTAAAGAAATAACAGGGCAGGATATGCAAAAATATTATCGCCCGCCACAAGGAAAATATAGTGTGAATAATCTTAAACAAGCTAATGAACTTGGATATAAAACTATTTTTTGGAGTTTGGCTTATGTAGACTGGTATCAGGATAAGCAACCGACAAAACAACAAGCTTTCGAGAAGCTAATACCTCGTATTCATCCAGGAGCCATCGTACTGCTGCATAGCACCTCAAAAACAAATTCTGAGATATTAGATGAATTACTTACGAAATGGGAAGACGAAGGGTATAAGTTTGGGACATTGAGTGAATTATGTGGTAAGTAAATTAAGCCTTATTCCATATTATTATCCCCAAAGTATGCTGAGCGACGGATAGCATTACTACAAGACAAATATACTTAAAAACGAAACCGCATTAGATAACCAACAAATGGCTATATAATGCGGCTTTTTCGGTATTAAGTTAGCCCGAGCGGCGAGACGTTAATTCAGTGCCTCTTGACCCCAGAATAATCGAAAGCAGGGGAAGAAGATGAATATCATTTTATCAGTTTTAACTTTCGTCCTATTAATTGCATTGCTAAGACAAAAGCATAAATATGAAAGCAGACTTGTTGAAATGGATTAGGAGCTTATATATATTGAAACAAGTGCGAAAAATAGTGCGGGAGCCGATGGATTGCCGGACGTAGTATTTGACGCGGAATTTGAAGGATATAAATTTTCTAAATGCAATTCATTTCAACATCAAAACTAAAATCTTTCATAGCAGTTTTCGCAAAGACCGTCCCATGAATTTCAGTCGGATTATCGCAATGATATGTTTTCATTTCCATGGGTCATGTCTCCAATTCAAATTAATTCATTACAGTTTATTGGGATAGTGGTAAAAATGATATAAATAAATCGAAAAAGCACAGAAAAGCCGCCCCTTTTACAGGACGGCAGGAAATCACAGCGTCGGATTGCTATCGCTCTTTTTAGATTGCGGATTGGTACTTATATTGGCACGTATCTCCGATTCTCTTTTAGGCAATGGTTGAGTAGGTGGTACAATCACAGATTTTGGCTCAACCTGGTCAGGTAATTTATCATCTTCTAGTGACAAACCTTGTTTACCTTTATTCATGAATTCATCCCCTTTCGTGGGTTAGTTTATCCAATAAATCAGAATTCATTAAAAGAGCTAACTCTAATAACAGGGCAGCAAATCACTCGTGCTGTATACCGTTATTTACCTTATCTTTTGTATGCGGCACATCGTAAATTTCTGAGTAGGATTCTGCTTCGCCTACGGACAACGGCGGAGTTTGAACAAGCCCAGTACACTCTGTGGCAGATACAACAGATTCATCATCAAAAAATGAATCTTTATCCTTTAGTTTAAGTTTACGTTTATCTTCGTCGCTCATAATTTTATCCCCTTTCATTTTGCAATAGTATACCCGGTAAATTAAATTATTATGAAAAAGCGGCTCAAACCTGCAAAGGTAAGAGTCGCTTAAATTGAGAACATGCAAAAGGAGTGAAGACGATAATGATGGAATTTGTTTATGTGATTCTTGCAAATGGGAACACTGGGACGAAAACCTTTCAAAGTGTCCATCAATAAGAAAATGTGAAGTCGTGCAAGGTGTGGGCCGTTACGGAATGTTTTTGCTATGCAAGAAGGTACCCAATGCCAAATAAAATGAACCACACAGAGGTTGTGAAGTGTTCGGAGTGTAAATATCGGGAATCAAGGCCAGCTAATGCGGATTATTGTTCAGAATTTGGAATCACTTGTATCGGTAGATGTGCAGACGGCGAACGAAAAGACGGCGGGGGGAATGAAAGAATATAAAATCATTGAATCGTGGGACGTTGCAAACCTGTCTGGCCAGATTAATGAATTTGCAAAAAAAGGTTACGAGTTGAAATTTTACCAGTGCCATAAAGATGGAAATGTGACAAACGAAAAGCATTTTGCCATCATGGAAAAGGATGCGGCAAAAATTATAAATCTAATGCCGGAAGTTATGAGGGCGGTGCATGAGGGACATATCAGGGAAACCACTTGAAATTGGAGAATTTTATTACACAATTACCCAACTCAATATTGGACATAAGTTCGTATTAGGTCTGCTTTCGGTTTACTCGTGGAATGCACTCACGCTTGCAGATAGTTTCGGTAAAACGGATTTTGCTACCCGCGCCGAAGCCGAGCAAGCATTAAAAAATAGAGTTACCGTTTAAGGCAACTCTATATCAAAATCTTTACAATAATCCAAAATGGAAATTAGCAGAGGCATAACATCTTTATTGGTATCAGAAAGTTGTCTAAGTGCTTTGTAAATCAACTTAATTTCGGAGGCAGTAAATGAATCTCTTTGGTTAACTATCAAATATAGATCATTAATCATGTCAGAATAGTCCGAAGCAAAAAGTGCTAATTCACTTTCAGTGTTTCCAAAATTACCGATAGCACTTCTAACGCTTTTACTTAATTTATTAAGGGCAGAACATATTAAATTACACTCTGATTCATCAAAATCTAGGTTATGCATAAAATCACCTCAAGCAAATTATACAGTAAAAATAACAGCAATACAACCGTTGAATAAATTAGTATAGCGCAAAGTGTATCTAAGAGATTATACGAGGACTTCTTTCGTTTTCCTCCTTTTGTTGGGCGGCTTAAAAACCGCTTATACATGTTAGTGGTTCAGACCAAACGATTTGACATTCGGGGCAATGACCTGATGCTTACGCAAGCAGTAAGTGAAACCCTACATGAATGATTATCATATGAGCCTGTATAGGACAAGGCAATCCAAATTATCAGCGTACTGTATTATATTGCGGTACGCTGATTTTATTTTAAAGCAATGGAGCTTATAATTATAGTGAACGCCATATTAATTTTGTTAATTATCGGCAGACACAGCGCCAACAGCGGCAGCGACTACACCAGCACCAATGACAACGTCTCCTGCACATTTGTTTGTCACTCCTTCCTTAGGTGGTAGTACATAATATGGTCCTTAGACAGAGCTTGTCAATATGAGATGTAGAAATACATAAACAACAATAAGCGTCGTCATTAAATTGGCGACGCTAATCTTTTGATAACTTATCGCATTTTTCCTGCAAGCATTTGATTTGCTTTTTGATATCTTCATTTGAATCTTTTTCTTGTTGATTTTTTAAAAACTCCTTTTGAGCAGCTACAGTTAAAACTAAGCTTCCTACAGCAACAATTAAATTGCCGGATACATTTAGCTCTCCTGAATCTTTATCGTCAGAAATTAATAAGCTCAAAAGCGTAGCAATAATAACAAGATCGGATGGACTTATTGAATCGAAGCAAGACATTATTTATCTCCCCTTTTGCTATATGTGTAGTTAATAACAACTGGCGTTATGCTAAGTGCCAAGCCAAAACTCGTGGAATTTATAAAAAAGGGGACATTTTAAAGGTTCATTATCACCATTCTAACGAAGCACTGACAACCTACGAACATAATGAAATCGGAATTTATCACAGAGTTATAAATGGGATAGGACTAAACAGTATAGGGCTAAAATTGTTTACATACAGCAACAACTTTTCCAACTTGGTTATCATCTTGACGGATACAAAATGGATTTACCAAAAAAATGTAGCAACTCAATGGGTTTCATGGATTGTAGTTGCTGTTTTAGCGGCAGTAGTCATATTCAAGTAATCAAAATTTATGTCCACTCTATGTCCACTGTTGCACAATTAATTACTGGATTTCGAGGGGCTAAAATGGATTGTCCAATTGTTAACAAAGTATAACAAGATAGAGAAAGAGCCGCATGAACACTGGATTTTCCAGTACCCATGCGGCTCTATTTTTGGTCCGAGTGGCGAGACTTGAACTCACGGCCTCTTGACCCCCAGTCAAGCGCGCTACCAACTGCGCTACACCCGGATAATAACAGCATTTATCTTAACACATGCACATATAAAAATCAAGTACATATTAAAAAATATGTCTTTAATCGTCTTAAGTCGTCAATAATGACACCTCTTTATAACTAAATTATTAGCCTACTGTTTTTTATACGATTGCAGGGTTCTCTTACAGGCTGAAGACGATGTACCAAATCATTTGATTATTGTATCTCGTATAAATTCAAGCAGAGGCCCTCGGCTGATTCGCCGAGGACCTCTGCTTGAATAATTGTTATCTAAAGATTGATAAAGTTAGGAATAGGGTGGACATGAGCGATGAAACAAGGGAGACAACTGTTATTTGTGTGTTGATGGAAGGACCTGCGGTATCTTTGAATGGGTCACCTACCGTATCACCGATTACGGCAGCCTTGTGCGCATCGGAGCCCTTGCCACCGTTGTTGCCGGACTCGATGTATTTTTTTGCATTATCCCAAAGGCCGCCCGCGTTACTCATGAATAATGCAAGCAATAGTCCGCTTACAATATTGCCGCACAGGAAGCCACCTATTGCCTGTACGCCACCTACAAAGCCGACGACTATGGTCGCGATGATTGTTACGAGTCCCGCTGGGATCAGCTCTTTTAAAGCACCGGTTGTTGCAATTTCAATGCATTTGCCATATTCAGGCACAACACCTTCTTTGCCTTCCTTTAGGCCGACAATTTCTTTAAACTGGCGGTGAATTTCCGAAACCATTCTTTGTGCGTTGCGGTCAACCCCCAGCATCAACATTGCAGAAAATACAGCCGGGATAGAGGCACCGACAAGCAGGCCAAAGAACACAATTGGATTCATAATGTCAAAGCCTGTAATCCCCTGCAAGCCGAGTACGGCGGCGGAATCATTTACTTGGCTGATGAATGCGCCGAGCAGTGCAATAACGGTTAAACCGGCCGCGCCAATTGCAAAGCCTTTTGTTACAGCTTTAACTGTATTTCCGGCACTGTCCAGTGAATCTGTAATTTCCAGAACATCATCGCCTAAATTGCCCATTTCAGCAAGACCGCGGGCGTTATCAACGATTGGGCCGTAGGCATCATTTGAGATAATCATGCCGACAATCGACAACATACCGACCGCCGCCATTGAGATACCAAACATTGCATAACCCGGTCCGATTGGTTCGCAGAGTTTGTATGCCGCCAAAGCCGAGATGGCGATGCCAATCATAGCGGGAAGCGTGCTGAGAAATCCATAAGAAATACCTGACAATATTGTGAATGCGGCGCCTGTTTCGGAGGCTTTTGCAACATTATGTACAGGCTTTTTGGTGTCATCTGTAAAATAATCGCTTGCGATTCCAATGATGACGCCAACGAGTAAACCGACTGCACTCGCGCCCCAGATGCGCCACTCAAAATGGAATGCCCAGGTTGAAATTGCCGTTAAAACTCCAAAAATCACGGTGGTTACGTAAGTACTGCTGTTAAGTGCTTTGGTAGGATTTCCGTGTTTGCCCATCCTTGCCGTAGCTACGCCGATGATGGAGGCGAATAAACCGGCTGCTGCATAGCAGAAAACCATGCTTGCGTTCGCGGTGCTGCCGGCTGCCTTGTCAAGGGAAGCTGCTATCACAAGCGCTGCTGCCATGGAAGCAACGTTGGAATCAAACAAATCCGCACCCATTCCGGCCACGTCGCCCACGTTGTCGCCCACGTTGTCAGCGATAACGGCTGGGTTTCTTGGGTCGTCTTCTGGGATGCCAAGTTCGACCTTGCCAACCAAGTCCGCACTGATATCGGCTGTTTTTGTAAAAATACCGCCGCCTGCTTTTGCAAACAGGGCAAGTGAGCTTGCACCAAAGCTAAATCCCAACAGAGCAGTGGTGTTATTTGTAATTAACATGACAAGCGTAACGCCTAGCAGAGTACCACCTACAACGGCCATACCCATTACTGCGCCGCCGCGAAAACCAGACATAAATGCAGGCTTAATACCGTTTTGTGCCGCTTCCGCTGTTTTTACATTGGCAATAGTTGCAATTCTGATGCCAATTACACCTGCGACCGCAGAGAAAATCGTGCCGCACAGATATGCCAGAGCCATAATCAGATTCTCAAGGAAATTACCCATCCAAATGGGGTTAGGAAGAAAAACAAAAATAAGAAGTGCTGCAACACCGGCAAATTTTGCGAGCATTGTGTATTCTTTGGTCAGAAAGGTATTCGCGCCGCTTTTAATCAACCCGCCAATTTCAGCAATACGTTTGTTGGAAGACGGGCGGTTGTTGACCCACCGATACAGCCATGCCGCAAAAATAAATGAGAGAAGAGAAACGACGATGGAAACAATTAAAAAAAATGTGACGTTGTACTTCATGATACCAGCTCCTTGTTAATAAAATGTTCATTTTATTCTGCATTATAGCACAATAAACTTTGTAAATATACGTTAAAAAATACGATATTATATATAAATTTTTGTTAAATATATCAAATTAAATGTATCTAGACTTTGTTTTATTGCAGACTTAAACAAATCATGATATTCTGTATGAATAGCTTCAATGGGGAGCAGCATCTGTCTAAAACTGGCTGCTACATTCTGAATATTATGGAATTTAAAAGTACGCTAACGTTGATGAATGGTAAGTTGGAGCAACGTTTTCTAAATTAGGAAGAAGTCATCATCAGTCATCACTATGCTCAGGCAGTAAAAGAAAATTTATGATTGTAATTGTATAGGGAGGAACACATGAATAACATTTTAACGGTTTCTCATTTAAAAAAATCATATGGCAAGATTCAGGCTGTCAATGATATTAATTTTTATGTGGAGGATGGTTCTTTCTTTGCATTCCTTGGCCCCAATGGCGCAGGGAAGTCTACCACGATTGACATGCTCTGCACGCTCTTAAAACCAGACGGTGGCCATGTTGAATTGAATGGATTGGTGCTTGGAGAAGACGACGAACAGGTTCGTTCGTCAATTGGTGTTGTTTTTCAGGATAGTCTGCTAGATCCACTTTTAACTATTCGAGAAAACTTAACAATTCGTGGTGGTTTTTACGGCTTATCTGGGAAACAGGTTAAAAGCGCAGTGGAAATGGCAACAAGTGCAACTGGTATTGCCGAATTTATCAATCGTCCATATGGTAAGCTTTCCGGCGGTCAGCGGCGCCGTGCGGATATTGCGCGGGCTCTAATTAATACGCCCAAAATTCTTTTCCTTGATGAGCCCACCACTGGGCTTGATCCGCAGACGCGCAAAAACGTGTGGGAAATAATTCGCACAATCCAAAAGGAAAGCGGAATGACTGTCTTTCTGACAACGCATTACATGGAGGAGGCGGAAAAGGCCGATTATATTACGGTCATTGACCATGGTGTAATTTCCGCGAAAGGAACGCCCATTGAGTTAAAGAATCAGTATAGCACCGATTGTCTCAAAATGAATTATACGGATTTGGAAACACTCAAAGAACTGTTAAAAAGCAATCATATTTCCTATACACTTGGTGCGGGCTACGTGAACATACCGTTAACGCGTACAACGGAGGCAATCCCTATTTTAAAGAAATGTGAGAACTGCATTACGAATTTTGAAGTTCGTAACGGAACCATGGATGATGTGTTTATTAACATTACGGGGGAGGCAATCCGAGAGATATGATAATGATGGTTAATCGCAATCTAAAACGATACTTTCGGGACAGGGCTTCCGTGTTTTTCTCAGTGCTTTCAGTTTTAATTGTATTTGCACTTTATGTTTTTTTTCTTGGCGATATTATGATGAGTGGAAGCCTAAAAGATACGGATGGCTCAAAATTTTTAATGGATAGCTGGATTATGGCGGGGATACTTGCAATTACCGGAATGAGTACCACAATGGGTGTTTTAGGGATTATGGTGGAGGACAGAGCAGAGAAAATCTCAAAGGATTTTTTAACCTCACCGATTAAAAGATCTCATTTAGCAGGTGGCTACATTCTGAGCGCTTTCATTATTGGTGTCATTATGAGCATATATACCTTCATACTTGCTGAAATTTATATTATTGCAAGGGGAGGAGAACTGCTCTCTGCGTTGAATATGCTAAAGGTCTTTGGAGTCATTTTACTGTCTGTCATATCATCAAGCGCCATGACATTTTTTTTGGTCAGTTTTTTTAAAAGTCAAAATGCGTTTGCAGCGGTCAGCACCATTATGGGAACTGCACTTGGATTTTTGACTGGGATTTACATTCCAATTGGCAGTTTAAACGGTACAATCCAGTTTTTAATCAAAATTTTCCCTGTGTCTTATTCCGGGTCGCTGTTCAGAAAAATTATGATGCAACAGGCAATTTCAAAAACATTTGCCTCGGCTCCTGTCGGAATCGTTGATTCTTTTGAACGGGATCTGGGTGTTGTTTATCAGTTTGGCGGTACAAACATCAGCACAGGGGCGAGTGTTTTTATTCTCATTGCCACAGCGGTAATATTTTATGGATTGGCGGTAATCAAGCTTTCAAAAAAGAAAGATTGAAATGGAATTTCATGGAATCCACCGGCAATTTCCACACTTTGTAGTTTGATTTCCGCTGCTGTTGTTTTTATGAATATGTATGCGACAAAATACGAATTATAATTAATCAGTCTTTAAGGGCCAGCGGCAGTTGTCGCTGCCTTTTTTGTTTTGCAGCTCTATGCTTTGTGATATAATAAATATAAGTTTGCAAGAAAGCTGGAAATTAAAATGACTTATGAGACGGAAAAACTATATTATGAAGACGTATATTTAAGAACCTTTACTGCAAAGGTAATTGAGTGCTGTAAGCAGGGTGAGAACTACGCTATTGTTTTAAATCGTACGGTGTTTTATCCAGAGGGCGGCGGCCAGCCGGCGGATATTGGGGTGCTGAATACCGTAAATGTGTTGGATGTGCATGAATATGACGGAAAAATCGTTCATACGACGGATAAACCACTTACTGCCGGTACCATGGTGATAGGTGGAATTAACTGGCCGCACCGCCTTTCACTAATGCAGCAGCATTCGGGTGAACATATCATTTCTGGAATTGTAAACCGGTTGTTCGGCCTTGACAATGTGGGTTTTCATATGGGCAGCAAGGCAATTACCGTCGATTTTAACGGAGAACTCAGTGAGGACAATATTGCGTTGATTGAATTGCTTTCCAATGAAGCTGTATATCGCAATATACCATTTCAAGTTTCTTATCCTAGTGCAGATGAACTCGCGGCGCTGAATTACCGAAGCAAAAAAGAATTGACCGGTAAGGTTCGCATTGTCACCGTGCCCGGTTACGATGTCTGTGCCTGCTGTGGAACCCATGTTGCAATGACAGGGGAGATTGGTATCATCAAGCTTTTATCGTTGCAAAGATACAAAGAGGGTACGCGAATAAATTTGCTGTGCGGCAGTAAAGCAGTAGCTGATTATAATCAAAAAGAAAAGAGTGTCAATGCTATTTCAGCTTTACTTTCCGCAAAGCCGGAGGAAGTCCAAAATGCAGTCGCTAATTTGTTAAAAGAAAACACCCGGCTCAAACAGCAAATTGCTATGCTGCAAAATCAAGTATTTGAATCCAAGGTGGCTAGTGTACCGGACGGTACGGAAAATATCTGCATATTCGAAAAAGACCTTCTGCCAAACGACTTACGAAGATTTTGCCTGATGCTTTGTGAGCGCTGCAAAGGCGTGGCTGCGGTGCTTTCCGGCAGTGACGAAACAGGATACAAATATGCAGTGGGAAGTGCGAATGTTGATGTGCGTGCGCTGGGGAAGGAACTAAACAACACCTTCAGCGGACGGGGTGGCGGTAGCAAGGAACTGGTGCAGGGCTCTGTAATGGGAATGCAAAACGAGTTTGAACACTTTTTTAATAACAGAAAATAATTTTATGTGCGGAGGATTTATAATATGTATAGTTTTAAAAACGACTATAGTGAAGGGGCACATCCGCGAATTTTAGAAGCGCTTGCAAAGGCAAGCCGTGAACAGAACGACGCATATGGAAATGATTATCACAGCCTGCGCGCAATAAAACTGATAAAGCAGCAAATCAGGTGTGATGATGTTGATATACATTTTATAGAGGGCGGTACTCAGACTAATATAACAGCTATCTCTGCGTTTCTTCGCCCCTATGAAGCCGCAATTGCCTCGTCAATCGGGCATATTAATGTACACGAAACCGGCGCAATTGAAGCCACAGGACATAAGATTCTCACTGTGAATGCTGAGAATGGAATACTGACGCCGGAACATGTGCAAAAAGTTTTGGACGAGCATACGGACGAACATATGGTAAAGCCAAGGCTTGTATATATTTCGGATTCGACGGAAATCGGGACGATTTACAACAGAGCCACACTTACCGATTTAAGTGAATTTTGCAAGGCCCGAAAGTTATTTCTTTACCTTGATGGTGCGCGGCTGGGCACCGCTCTCACTTGTGCCGATAACGACCTTACGATGCAGGATTTGACGAAGCTTACTGATGCGTTTTACATTGGTGGCACGAAAAACGGTGCGCTGTTTGGGGAAGCGCTTGTCATTTGCAATCCCGACTTAAAAGAGAATTTTAGGTATATGCTTAAGCAAAGGGGTGCTATGCTTGCAAAAGGAATGGTTTTGGGCGTTCAGTTTGAAGAACTCTTTGAAAATCATTTGTATTTTGAAATGGCTGCCCATGCAAATGAGATGGCTGACCAGATGAAATTGGCTATAGCCAATGCAGGTTTTGGATTTTTGGCAAAATCCTCCACAAATCAGTTGTTTCCCATTTTGCCAAATTCCTTTATAGAAAATCTTGAGGGAAAATGTGAGTTCCAGCTATGGAAGAAGCTGGACAACTCAACTTCCGTCATCCGACTTGTTACCTCCTGGGCAACATCGGAAAGTGCAGTGAAAGACTTCATTCAGACCTTCAATGATTTTTGTAATAAATAAGAACCATTGAAAAGAAATGTACCGGATTTTACAACAGTGCAGGTTAGTATGGCAAAAAATAAGCATTGAAAGATATAACAGTTATATTGTATATGTTGTGATGGCTACGAATATCAGGAGCATAGAATTGGGCAAACTATGATGACTGAGTTTAACCTCAATTTTCATTGTTATTAATCATTTTATCCACATTTACAACAACACACTTTAAATGTTTGTTTAACTTTAATATTTGGTAAAATTTTAACAAATTATTATATAAGTATTGCAATGTTGAGGATATTGTGATATATTTAACACAAGGTAAAAACTTAGATTTGAATTAAAGTATTTAAAGAAATTTATGATTCGCAATTAGATTAATTGCAAAAAAAGAATGGAGGAAAATATTATGTCAAAGAAAATTGTTTTAGCAGGTGCTGTCCGTACCGCCGTAGGTAAAATGGGTGGTGCACTTTCCAGCATTCCGACACCGGAGCTTGGTACAATCGTTATCAAGGAAGCTTTAAAAAGAGCCAATGTCGCACCGGATCAGGTGGACGAGGTAATCATGGGCTGCGTGTATCAAGCCGGCCTTGGTCAAAATGTTGCCCGCCAGTCAGCGGTTAATGCTGGAATTCCTATTTCTGTTCCTGCTTTTACCCTCAACAATCTTTGCGGTTCCGCTCTGAAGAGCATTAATGTAGCCGCGGCATTGATTGAAGCCGGTGAGGCGGATATTATTGTCGCTGGTGGTATGGAGAATATGTCAGGAGCACCATATTTGTTGAAAAATGCCCGCTTTGGTTATCGTATGAATGACGGCAAGCTGATTGACTCCATGATTAACGATGGTTTGGAAGATACTTTCCACCATTATCATATGGGTATTACCGCAGAAAATGTTGCTGAGAAATACGGCATTACACGCGATATGCAGGATGAATTTGCAGCAATAAGCCAGCAAAGATGCGAAAAAGCACAGAATGAAGGCCGTTTTAACGATGAAATCGTTCCTGTTCCGATTAAGGTGAAAAAGGAAACCGTCATGTTTGACAAGGACGAGGGCCCTCGTGCGGGTGTCACAAAAGAAGGCCTCTCCAAATTGAAGCCTGCATTTAAAACCGATGGAACTGTTACTGCAGCAAATGCTTCCGGTATTAACGATGGTGCGGCTGCAATTGTTCTTATGAGTGAAGAAAAAGCCAAAGAGCTCGGTGTAAAGCCAATGGCAACTTGGATTGGCGGAGCATCCGCTGGTGTCGATCCTGCCCTCATGGGACTTGGCCCGATAGAAAGCACCAAAAAAGTTATGGGAAAAACCGGTCTTAAAGTTGAAGATATGGACTTAATTGAGGCTAATGAAGCTTTTGCAGCACAAACATTAGCAGTTGGCAGAGATCTCAATTTCGATATGTCTAAAGTTAATGTCAACGGTGGTGCAATTGCCTTAGGACATCCGGTCGGATGCTCAGGATGCCGAATCCTTGTAACTCTGTTATACGAAATGCAGCGTAGAAACTCCAAATATGGTCTTGCAACTCTCTGCGTAGGCGGCGGCATGGGTGTTTCCGCAATCGTAAAAATGGGAGAATAATGCTTAATAACTAAACTGAGAAAAGGAAAGGTTATTAGATTATGAATTATGTTAAATACGAACAAAATGAATTTGTCGGTATTATCACGATTGACCGTGAAAAGGCACTTAATGCATTAAACAGTGAAGTTCTTTCCGAATTGGAAGCTGTTATTGACGGCGTTTCAACCGAAAATACAAGATGCCTCATTGTTACCGGTGCGGGCCAAAAAGCTTTCGTTGCCGGAGCGGATATTGCTGAAATGAGCAATATGACGAAAGCAGAAGGTCAAGCGTTTAGTGCAAAGGGAAATGCAGTTTTTAGAAAGATTGAAAAACTGCCAATCCCGGTCATTGCCGCTGTTAATGGTTTCGCTTTGGGCGGAGGCTGTGAACTTTCCCTTAGCTGTGACATTCGAATTGCTTCTGAAAATGCCCTGTTTGCACAGCCGGAAGCTGGGCTTGGAATTACTGCAGGCTTTGGCGGAACGCAAAGACTTGCCCGCACAATCGGCATCGGCAAAGCTAAAGAGATGCTTTATACCTGTGGTAAAGTTAAGGCCGATGAAGCATTAGCTTTGGGTCTTGTTAATGCGGTTTATCCTTCAGATCAACTGATGGAGGAGTGCGTAAAACTTGCAGGTAAAATTGCAAGAAATGCACCGATTGCTGTTCGTGCCTCTAAAAAGGCAGTTAATGACGGTATGCAGGTCGATATTGATTCAGCAATTGCTATCGAAGCAGAGCAGTTCGGCAAATGCTTTGAGTCAGAGGATCAAAAAAATGCAATGCAGGCATTCTGCGAGAAACGTAAGCCAGAAGCATTTGTTAACAAATAATCTAGATTCAATTATAATTTATCATTTAGGAGGATTATCATGATAGTTGGTATTATTGGTGCAGGCACGATGGGCTCCGGTATTGCTCAGGCATTTGCTCAAACCGACGGGTATACGGTCAAACTTTGTGATATTAACGAAGAGTTTGCGGCCAGCGGAAAATCAAAGATTGCCAAAGGCCTCAATAAGCTTGTTGCAAAGGGAAAAATGGAACAGGCAAAAGTGGATCAACTCCTTTCTAAAATCACAACAGGTACAAAGGAAATTGTTGGCGACTGTGACTTGGTTGTGGAAGCAGCTCTTGAGAGAATGGATTTAAAGAAAGAATTGTTTAAGGATCTGCAGGGTATCTGCAAGCCAGACGCAATTTTTGCAACAAATACATCGTCTCTTTCCATCACAGAAATTTCGAATGGCCTTGACAGAGCCGTCGTTGGAATGCATTTCTTCAACCCGGCTCCGGTAATGAAGCTTGTTGAAGTAATCGCGGGCATCACAACTCCTGATGAGACGGTTGAGAAAATCAAGGCAATTTCTGTTGAAATAGGCAAAACGCCTGTTCAGGTCAAGGAAGCTGCCGGATTTGTAGTAAATAGAATCCTTGTTCCAATGATCAATGAGGCAGTTGGCATCTATGCTGATGGTACAGCTTCCGCAGAAGATATTGATACGGCTATGAAACTGGGCGCAAATCATCCCATGGGTCCGCTTGCACTGGGCGACTTAATCGGCCTGGACGTTGTCCTTGCTGTTATGGAAGTGCTCCAGTCCGAAACAGGGGACAGCAAATATCGTCCGCATCCTTTGCTCAGAAAAATGGTTCGCGGCGGATTGTTAGGCAGAAAAACCGGCAAGGGATTTTATGATTATACCAGATAAGCAGTTGTTGCAAATATAGATTTGGAGGAACAAGTATGGACTTCGTACTTAGCAAAGAACATGAAATGGCCCGCACTCTATACAGAGAGTTTGCGGAAAATGAAATAAAGCCACTGGCTGAGGAATTGGATGAAGAAGAACGTTTTCCAATTGAGACAGTCGAAAAAATGCGCAAGAATGGTTTTTTGGGAATTCCTTTTCCCAAAGAATACGGTGGGCAGGGCTGTGATACCCTCTCATATGTAATGTGCATTGAAGAAGTTGCCAAGGTTTGCGGCACGACGAGTGTTGTTTTATCCGGTCACACCTCTTTAGGTTCCGCTCCTATTTTAAAATTTGGTACTCCAGAGCAAATTCAAAAATATTTTGTTCCACTGGCAAAAGGTGAAAAATTAGGTGCATTCGCCTTGACTGAGGCAAATGCCGGTACAGATGCTTCCTTACAGCAGACTAAGGCTGTTCTTGATGGTGACCATTATGTGCTCAATGGCAGTAAAATCTTTATTACCAACGCAGGTTATGCAGATACCTATATTATATTTGCAATGACCGATAAGAGCAAAGGAACCAGGGGTATTTCTGCGTTTATTGTTGAAAAGGAATTTCCTGGATTCAGTGTTGGCAAAAAAGAAAAGAAGATGGGTATTCGTGGTTCTTCAACTTGCGAATTGATTTTCGAAAACTGCATTGTGCCTAAGGAGAATCTATTGGGCAAAGAAGGTAAGGGCTTTAGTATTGCAATGAATACCTTGGACGGCGGTCGAATCGGTATTGCTGCACAGGCTCTTGGTTTGGCAGAAGGCGCTTATGAGGAAACTGTCAAATATGTGAAGGAAAGAAAGCAATTCGGTAAACCAATTGCAAAATTCCAGAACACCCAGTTCCAAATTGCAGATATGGCCACAAAAATCAAAGCAGCTCAGATGCTTGTTTATCGTGCTGCCGTTGCGAAGGATACACAAAAGGTTTATTCTGAAGAAGCTGCTATGGCAAAGTTATTTGCAGCTGAGGTTGCAATGGAAGTTACTACAAAAGCAGTGCAACTTCATGGCGGCTATGGTTACACAAGAGAATATCCTGTTGAGCGCATGATGCGTGATGCCAAAATTACCGAGATTTACGAGGGAACCAGTGAAGTACAGCGTATGGTAATATCCTCAACTGAACTTAGATAACGATATAAGCCCAAAAGGAGTGACAATTTTTGAATATTGTAGTTTGCATAAAGCAAGTTCCAAATACCAATGAAGTTAAACTTGATCCTATAACTGGTACCTTAATTAGAGAAGGCGTGCCAAGTATTATTAACCCGGATGATAAAGCTGGCCTTGAGGCCGCTCTTCGTCTGAAGGACGCAAACGGTGCACATGTTACCGTTGTTTCCATGGGACCTCCGCAGGCCGATGCTGCATTGCGCGAAGCACTTGCAATGGGTGCGGACGAGGCAATTCTGGTAACAGACAGAGCCTTCGGTGGTGCTGATACGTTGGCAACATCTACCACAATTGCAGCAGCCCTTAAGACTCTTCAATATGACTTGATTATCACAGGTCGTCAGGCAATTGATGGTGATACCGCACAGGTAGGCCCACAGATTGCCGAGCATCTTGGAATTCCGAATATCAGCTATGCGGAAGAAATTAAGGTAGACGGCGATTATATCACAGTTAAACGCCAGTATGAAGACAGGTATCATATTGTCAAGGTGAAATTACCTTGTCTGATTACAGCTTTAAGCGAGTTAAACAATCCGCGTTACATGACACCGGGCGGAGTTTTTGATGCTTACAGAAATAAAGAAGTTAAAATTCTTACTCGTCAAGACCTTGATGTTGATGATGCAAATATCGGATTAAAAGGCTCACCTACCAGAGTTTCGCAAACCTTTACAAAGAGCTTAAAGGCAGCGGGTCAGCTTGTCAATCTTGACCCGCAGGAGTCTGCTGACTTCATGCTTGATAAGCTTAAAGAAAAATTCATTATATAGTTGAAAGTGGTGAGCAAGATGGATATACAAGAATATAAAGGCATATATATTTTCGTACAGCAGGTAGAAAACAAAATAGCAGGTGTTTCCTTTGAACTTCTTGGTAAAGCCAAAGAGCTTGCAAAAGATATGGAGACGGAAGTTACTGCTGTTTTGCTTGGTTACAATGTATCCGGCCTTTGCAAAGATTTGGCACGCTATGGTGCAGATAAAATTATTACAGTTGATAATAAGGCGCTTGAAACTTATACAACTGAGCCATATGCACACGCTATGTATAATATAATCAATAAGTATAAGCCTGCGGTAGTCCTTTATGGTGCAACTGCAATCGGTCGTGACCTTGCTCCTCGTGTTTCTGCGAGAGTAAAAACTGGCTTAACTGCTGACTGCACAAAGCTTGAAGTTGCGTCCGATGGTACGAAGAACCTCATGATGACACGCCCTGCATTTGGCGGCAATATTATGGCTACGATTCTTTGCCCGGATCATCGTCCACAGATGGCTACGGTTCGTCCTGGCGTTATGCAGAAGATTAAGCCAATCGATGGCACAGGAGTTCCTGTTGAGAAGTATGACCTTACAATCGGTGAAGATCATGTGAATGTTGAAATTCTTGATGTAATTAAGAAAGTATCCAACAAAATGGATATACAAGATGCTAAGATTCTTGTTTCCGGCGGACGCGGCGTGGGCTGCCCGGCGAACTTTGCACTTTTGAAGGACTTGGCTGACGCTTTGGGCGGAACAGTCAGCTCCTCAAGAGCCTGCGTTGATGCCGGCTGGGTTGAAAAGGATCTTCAGGTTGGTCAAACCGGTAAGACTGTACGCCCGAACCTATACATTGCGTGCGGTATTTCCGGAGCAATTCAGCACCTTGCAGGTATGGAGGAATCCGATGTGATTATTGCAATCAATAAGGACGAAACCGCTCCTATCTTTGAGGTTGCCGATTACGGAATTGTTGGCGATGTTACCAAGATTCTTCCTCTGTTTACTGAAGAAGTTAAGAAGGCAATGGCTGCCCGCAACGCATAATTTCATATTAAATTTAGAGCTCCGCATACGGGATTGTATGCGGAGCTCTTTTTGTATAACGAAAACCCCCGGCCGTGCCGGGGGCTCATTATTGATTGTAAGATAATTATTTTTTTAAACCCATTTTGTCATCTCTAAAAATACGGTCGTCCATCAGTTTAAAATCAGAGGAAATGATTGGTTTCATTGGCATGTGTGCAAGAATATCTTTTTCCAAATCAACACCAGGGGCAATTTCACAGAGCGTAACCCCGTCTTTGGTTAGCTTAAACACGGCGCGTTCCGTAATATAAGTAACCGGAAGATTGTCGTTAATAGCAGTTTTGGTACTAAAAGTGATATGCTCGATATTCTCACGAAACTTATTAATACTGCCCTCGTTAACGATATGCAGTGCGCCATCTTTAATTTCGGTTTTTAAGCCATTTGCAGTAAAGGTACCACAGAAAAATACTTGCTTTGAATTTTGAG
The DNA here is from genome assembly GCA_964517505.1 of uncultured Caproiciproducens sp. Lineage (GTDB taxonomy): Bacteria > Bacillota > Clostridia > Oscillospirales > Acutalibacteraceae > Caproiciproducens. The sequence goes on from CAZFED010000002.1 coordinate 226,350, forward strand.
TAATATCAATAAATCCGCCACAGCCCGGAAGTTTGGATCCGAATTTCGAAACATTAACATTGCCGTCCCTATCCGATTCAGCAAAGCCCAAAAAAGCCTGGTCAAGCCCGCCCCCTTGGTAAAAGTCGAAAATAGAGGGCATTGGCATGATGCAATCTGGATTCAAACTTACGCCAAAGTCAATCCCATTCTGCGGATTTCCACCGAAAATACCTGATTCTACAGTCAAAGCAAACTTATTGGTAATTCCTTCCTCCATAGCTACGGAGGAAATAAACTCCGGAATTCCAATTCCAAGGTTGACTACACTGCCATCCTGTAATTCCATTGCTGCACGGCGAGCAATTACCTTTTTATTGTTAAGTGGCATAGGTTTAAACTCAGCCAAACCCATTTTATGTTCGCCTGAAAATCCAGGATTGTACTGTGTCCCATAGTTTTGCATGTGATATTTCATATCACTGACAACCACGACCGCATCTACTAAGACTCCGGGGATCTCTACTTTCTGCGGGTCGAGGGTACCAGCTTTCACAACACGTTCCACCTGTACGATTACAGTGCCGCCTGAATTCTTACACGCCTGTGCGACTGCGAGTGTCTCGGCTCGTACGCCTTGTCGTTCGATAGAAATATTACCATTTTCATCGGCATAAGTGCCGCCGATGATTGCGAAATCAACCGGGTGTGTCTTGTAGAAAAGGTACTCTTTTCCGTCAATTTCCATTAATTTTACAAGATCTTCGGCTTCCTGGGTCATTTTATTCAGCTTGCCCCCTAAAATCCGAGGGTCAATGAAAGTACCTAAGCCGACATGAGTAATCGTACCCGGTTTATGAGCTGCAGAATCTCGAAACATATGATTGGTAACACCTTGCGGAAAATCATATGCCAGAATTTTATTTTCACAGACCATCTTACCAAGTTTTGGAGCCATCCCCCAATGCCCGCCAATTGCCCGGCGGATCAAACCTTCGTGCGCAAAATGATTAAGTCCCTTGTCTTTACCATCCCCCTGCGCGGCACAAAATAAAAGCGTAAGGTTTTGTGGAAATCCTGTTTCAAGGAAGCGGTTCTCTATTTCCATCGCAATTTCTTCAGCAACAGAAGCACCCATAAATCCGTTTGTTGCAAAATTAGCATCGTTTGGGACCAAGTCTGCAGCTTCGCGTGCGGTTAAAATCTTTACGGCCATTTTCCAATCCTCCAAAGATAAACTTTGTTAATATTATATCATATTTGTGAAAAAATTCAAGTTGAATTATATTTATAAACTATTGGATATGTTTATAAAAGAAAAAATAAATATCATTTTACACATTAATATATGGATGAATATATTGACAAATTATGTTAAAATAGGAATAAATAAAATGGAATAGGTGATCTTGTGACCAATAACGGTAACTCTAAAATCAAGTTTTTGGTATTGCTCAAAATACTAAAAAAGTATTCTGATGAAGAGCATCCGCTTTCTGCCGCGGAATTATGCAAGTTAATACAAAAAGAGGGGATAGAGGCTGAAAGAAAGTCGATCTGTCGTGATATTACTGTGTTAATGCATTACGGTGTTGACATCATTCATACTCGCCAGCCAAAGCAAGGCTTTTTTATCGCGAAGCGTGATTTTGAACTGCCGGAGGTTCGGCTTTTGATGGATGCTGTAATCGCAGCTCCATTTATTACAAATAAAAAAACAGCCGAGTTAACAGGTAAGCTTTGTGAGCTTTTAAGCTGTTATCAGGCTGATGCAGTTTTAAAACAAATCTATGTTGAACATCGCATTAAATTTGAAAATGAAGAAATTTACTATAATATCGACACGATAAATCGGGCGATTGTGGAGCATAAACAAATATCATTTTTCTATCACCACCGCATAATTATAAACCAGAAAGCACAGCTTGATGAGGGGAGACAGTTTACTATAAGCCCTTATGCCTTGCTGTGGGAAAACGATAAATACTATCTTGCGGGAAATTACGACAAATATGATACAATCAGCAACTATCGTTTAGATCGCATGAAGCAGGTTGAATTAACATCTTTTAACTCCCGCCCTTTTTGTGAAGTGAGTAGCTATCTGGAGTATTTTGACACGGCCGATTATTTGAAAAAAACTTTTAATATGTATAATGGTGAGCAGGAGCTGATTGTGCTTCGCTGTTCCAACAGCCTTCTCGAAACAATTATTGATAAATTCGGTAGTGAAATCGAATTCTCCTGTCATGATGTTAATGCTTTTACAGTGCGGGCAGCTGTGTACGTAAGTGATGGCTTGATTGATTGGCTACTGCAATACGGGGATAGGATTATCGTGCAGTCGCCCAAAAGTTTAAAGGAAGAAATGATAAAGCGAGTTGAAGCGATGCACGCGGCGTATCAAATTATGCAAGCAACATGTGCTCCATGAAAATCTTTATGCCGATACCAATCAGCACCACGCCACCCAAAATCTCCACTTTCGATGAACAAAACTCGCCGAACTTTCTTCCAATATAAACGCCCATAATGCAGAGTAAAAAGGTTATAATACCGATAATACCGACCGATAAGAGCAGTAGTGTTACAGTGGACGCACCAACTGCAGATGGAAGAATAATTCCAGTAGCAAGCGCATCAATGCTCGTTGCAACAGCGAGGGTAATAAGCGTTTTTAAACTTAAATCGTCTTGCTTTTGCCCAGCAGTTTCACACTTAGATTTTTTTCTTGACTCCAAAATCATTCTTATTCCTAGGTAAGAAAGAAGGATTAGAGCAACCCAATGATCGACGGAGCTGATGAAGCTTTCTCCGGCCTTCCCAATGAACCAACCAATCATGGGCATTACCGCCTGAAAGATGCCAAAGCTAAGTGATAGCTTAAAGGCGAAGCGTGGTGTTACTTTGCGAATTGTCGCCCCGCTGGTGATACTCACGGCAAAAGCGTCCATGGAAAGTCCCAAAGCGATGCCGACCAAAGATACGTAATCCATTGTTATCCTCCAAATAAGTAAGCATTAGACATAATAATACATTTTAATTTATATGTTGTCAATTTGTTTTATTTTTAAGACTAAAGATGGTCTTGTGGCGGTTTTTCCTAGTGCGGCCGTTTCTTCCGCTAGAATAGCATTGGGACTGGATATAAATACCAAAACAAAAAATGATTTGAAGCAAATTGAAAAAAGGAGCGGCGTAAGCCGCACCTCTTTTTACAATCTGCTTCCGTTATCCACCCAGTTTTTGGCTTCCTCAACATTTTCGTCGTCCGGCCTTGCAGCTCCGGTTTCTTCGAATCTTGCGTTGGGATAGTTTATAGGCATAGTTGCCTGATTTGTATCATCCTTGTTGCTCCAATCTACTTTTGGATCATTCATAAATTTCACCTCAAGTCTATTTTTTGCAGGTTATTTTAAAAAATACAATGTAAGGTTTGCCTTTCTTTATCATAAATGATAAAATAAATACAATATTTTATGCAAAGGATAATGTGCCATGATTGCTGTGATTGATTACGGTGCAGGGAATCTGCAAAGCGTTGTAAAGGCATTTAACTTTATAGGGTGTGACGTGCTTGTCACGGCGGACAAGAATGAACTGAAAAATGCGGAAGCAGCGGTTCTGCCGGGAGTCGGCGCATTTGGTGATGCGATGAATTGCCTAAAAAGTTCTCATTTCGTAAATCCTGTGCTTGATTTTATCGAAAAAGGAAAACCATTTTTAGGCATCTGCCTTGGGCTTCAGCTTCTCTTTGAGGGGAGCGATGAATCACCCGGAGTAAGCGGACTTGGGGTTTTAGATGGCAAAATTATTAAAATTCCTGCCGAAACAGGGCTGAAAATTCCTCACGTAGGCTGGAATTCCATCGATATTAAAAACCATGACGGCTTGTTTCAAGGCTTAGAGCCTAATCCTTATGTTTATTTTGTTCATTCCTACTATTTAAAAGCGGAAAAACCGGAGGTTGTTTCCTCTACGGCAACCTATGGCGTTCAAATTGACGCATCTGTACAGTACGGCAATCTTTTTGCCACGCAGTTTCACCCGGAAAAGAGCGGAAAAATAGGGTTGCAGATGCTCAAAAACTTTATTTCATGTATTGACTGAAAATTTTCGCGGAGGTCATCATTATGTATGCAAAACGAATTATCCCATGCCTTGATGTAAATGATGGTAGGGTTGTAAAGGGAACTTCCTTTATAAACTTGCGCGATGCTGGAGATCCGGTAGAAGCCGCGGTCGCGTATGATAGGCAGGGTGCAGACGAGCTTGTGTTGCTGGACATCACTGCTTCGTCACAGGCGCGCGGCATTATTTTAAATATTGTAAGCGAGGTTGCAAATCGTATTTTTATTCCGTTTACCGTAGGCGGCGGTATCAGAACGGTCGATGACTTTACAGCTCTTTTAAGAGCCGGGGCAGACAAGGTGTCTGTGAATTCAGCCGCGCTTCAAAATCCGACAATTATCAGTGAAGCTTCGAGAAAATTTGGGAGCCAGTGTGTTGTCTGTGCAATCGATGCCAAGCGCAAACAAACAGGAGGTTGGACGGTGTATCTCAATGGTGGCCGTATCGACACTGGGAAAGACGCAATTGAATGGGCAAAAGAGGCGGCACGCCTAGGGGCAGGTGAAATTTTGCTCACCAGTATGGACTGTGATGGCGTCAAAAACGGGTATGACCTTGCACTGACCGCCGCAGTTTCACAGAACGTTCATATTCCGGTCATTGCTTCAGGCGGTGCGGGAAAAATGGAACATTTTTATGATGCTTTCATAACTGGTAAAGCGGACGCAGTGCTTGCGGCATCTCTTTTTCATTTTGGAGAAATCACCATTCCTGAGCTAAAAACATATCTTACACAAAAGGGAATCCCTGTCAGACAATAACTTTTTGAGGCTGAATTTATTCAGCCTCACTTTTTTATGGATAGAAGCATTCTATTCGGCATAAGAATTACTAATAAATTGGAGGTGCTGGATATGAAGTTCAAAAAGTTGTCGGCATGCTTTCTTGCTATTATTATGCTTGTTTCAATTCTGCCGGCTAAAGCAGCGGCTCTGGCCGACACTGAGGTAAAAGCTCCTTCATCCGTACTGATGGAGGCACAAACGGGAAAATTGCTCTATGAAAAAAATTCACATGAAAAGCGCCCTTGTGCGTCAATCACAAAAGTTATGACCTTGATTCTCGTCATGGAAGCGCTCGATTCGGGTAAAATCAAACTCACCGATACCATATCCGCAAGCGAGCATGCTGCTTCAATGGGGGGGTCGGATATATGGCTCAAGCCTGGGGAGAGTATGACTGTAGACGATATGCTCAAAGCTACGGTAATTGCAAGCGCAAATGACGCTGCGGTGGCCCTCGCTGAATATGTTTCCGGGAGCGAGGATGAGTTTTTGCAGCAGATGAACAAAAAAGCGCAGATTTTGGGCATGAAAGATACGACTTTTAAAAACTGCAATGGCCTTGATGAAGACGGACACCTTACCTCGGCGTATGATGTCGCACTAATGTCTCGCGAACTGATCAAACATAAAAAAATATTTGACTATACAGGGACTTGGATTGATCATTTACGTGATGGTAAAACACAGCTTGTCAATACAAACAAGCTGCTAAAGACATATAAGGGGATAACTGGCCTGAAAACCGGAACAACAGGGAAAGCGGGAAGCTGCATCACAGCTACGGCAGAGCGTGACAATGTGAAACTCATCGCCGTTGTTCTTGGCTCTGCCGACACAAAAGATCGGTTTTCAGCAGCCTCCATTTTGCTTGACTTTGGGTTTGCAAACTGGTCGGTAACAACCCCTACTATGCCACAGGATGCACTCAAACCTGTTGAGGTTCAGAATGGAATGTCCAACACGGTTGAAACGACGATCGAAGCAGATGGCAGCATTCTAGTGCCAAAGGGAAAGGCAAATGAAATTAAATATGATATCACTATAAAAGAAAACATTGCCGCCCCTGTTGAAAAGGGGCAGGTAGTAGGAAAAGTTACCTATACGCTCGGAGATGAAGTGGTGAAAGAGTACAACATTTGTGCGAAGTCAGCCGTAGCACGAATTACATTTGAATCTGCATTCAGACTGCTGTCCAGATATCTATTAAAAATGCTTTAAAGAACAAATATAAAAATTTATTAAATGTAGTGCTCCGCCTTGCAAATGTTGCCAACATACTGTAAAATATAGTTGTACCGATAGTAACATTTAGGAGGAAACTACATGTCTATTAAACTTGATGCACAGCATCTTTTAAGTTTCATTGGACACAATGAATACACGGCCATTGCGCCGCAGGTTAAACTTGCTCATGAATTGCTCCATTCCGGAACCGGAATGGGAAGTGATTATATCGGATGGGTCAACCTTCCTACTGATTATGACAAAGAAGAATTTGCACGCATTAAAGCATCTGCGGAGAAAATCAAGTCTGATACCGATGTTTTCATCGTAATCGGCATCGGCGGTTCCTACCTTGGAGCGCGCGCGGCAATTGAATTTTTAAATTCCCAGAATTATAATTCAATCAAGAAAGAAACACCGGATATCTATTTTACTGGCAACAGTATCAGCTCTACCGCTCTGAGTGAACTGCTCGAAATCTGTGAGGGCAGGGACGTTTCCATCAATATGATTTCAAAGTCCGGAACCACTACAGAGCCAGCAATTGCATTCAGGGTGTTCCGTGATTTTCTTGAGAAAAAGTATGGTAAGGAAGAAGCCCGAAAGAGAATTTATTGCACAACCGATAAGGCGCGCGGTACTTTAAAGCAACTCGCGACAAAAGAAGGATACGAGTCCTTTGTAGTTCCCGATGATGTCGGCGGCAGATATTCCGTTCTAACAGCAGTCGGTCTTTTACCTATTGCCGTCAGCGGTGCTGATATCGATGCACTTATGGCCGGTGCCGCAAAGGCGCAGAAAGAGCTCAATAATCCGGATTTGGATACAAATGATTGCTACAAATACGCGGCTATTCGCAATATCCTATACCGCAAGGGTAAAGAAATTGAAATTTTAGTCAGCTATGAGCCATGCTACACAATGATGTGTGAGTGGTGGAAACAGCTTTTTGGCGAGAGCGACGGCAAGAACAATAAGGGCCTTTTCCCAGCTTCCGTTATTTTCTCAACTGATTTGCATTCGATGGGTCAGTACATTCAGGATGGCAGACGCTCCCTGTTTGAAACTGTTATTTTATTCGATAAGGCAAAAAAGGATTTGTTTATTGGCAATGATCCGGAAAATGTAGACGGTTTAAACTTTCTGCAGGGCAAGAGCATGGCATACATAAACGAAAAAGCGTTTGAGGGTACCGTCTTGGCTCATACGGACGGAGGCGTACCCAATATTGTGTTGCATGCTCCGGATTTCTCAGAGGATACGCTGGGGTACCTCATTTATTTCTTTGAAAAATCCTGTGCAATTTCCGGCTACTTAATGGGCGTTAATCCGTTTGACCAGCCAGGCGTTGAGAGCTACAAAAAGAACATGTTTGCACTTCTGGGCAAACCGGGCTATGAATCTGAAAAACATGCTCTTGAAGCAAGATTAAAGAAATAAAAGATCCAGGAGATTTATCCGCTTTTGCGGAAATAATAATTAATATAGGGGGAGTTTTTCATGATTACTCTTATCGTTGGCAAAAAAGGTTCAGGAAAAACCAAAAAATTAATTGAGAATGTAAACGAAGCGATTACAAATTCAAACGGCAATGTTGTTGTTGTTGAAAAAGGTTTAAAATTAACCTATGATATTTCTCATCAGGCAAGGTTAATTGACTCCGATGCTTACAAAATTCAGGGTGCGGATGCACTTTCTGGCTTTATTAGTGGTATTTGCGCCGGCAACTACGACGTTACAGATATCTTTATTGACTCCACATTAAAAATAATTGGCCAGGATATGAAAGTCCTTCAAAGCTTTACTGAAAAGATGGACGCAATTTCCACTTTAGCCAACACAAAAATTACACTTTTGGTTTCAGCTGATCACAGCGAACTGCCAAAAGAGATCAGCTCGGTGGCTGTGCAAATCTAAGAGAATGCTTTTATTTTATTTCTGCTGTCGGGGGCATAATGCCTCCGACAGTATCTTTGCGATAATATTATCCTTTATATCGCAATTTTCTATTGACAAAGGATGTAAAATTCTATATAATTAGCTAATGTAGCGCTGAGGTGTAATTATGCTCCTTGATTTAAAAAAGGTGTTTTCTAATGAGGGCGCAAGCTGTTCATTCGATTACAAGTTGGATTTATCATCCACCGATATCAACGGTTGTTACCCGTTTGTGTCGCCTGTATCGGTTCAAGGCACTGTGAAAAATCATGATGAATTTGCTCAACTTGATGCTGAAGTTTCGTTTGATTTCTCCATTCCGTGTGACCGTTGCACGAAGCAAATCAACAAATGCTACAATTACACATTTTCACATGCTCTGGTTTTATCTTTAGAGAATGAAGATGACGACAGCTACATTCAGATAACGGATTACAAATTGGATTTGGACGAGCTTATGCGGGCGGATATTTTGCTTGAACTCCCCACAAAGCATTTATGCAGTGAAAATTGCAAAGGTTTGTGTCCTGTTTGCGGTAAGAATCTGAATGATGGAGCATGTAATTGTGATTTGCATCAGATTGATCCTCGCTTGGAGGCTCTTAAAAAGCTGATAGATTAGTCCGAGTTTTATAAGGAGGTGCTGACGATGGCGGTACCAAAGAGAAAAACATCAAGTGCGAGACAGAATAAAAGACGTTCAAATGTTTGGAAGATTAGCGCTCCTGCTCTGGTGAAATGCCCTAAATGTGGTGAGTTCAAGACTCCACATAGAGTTTGCGGCAGTTGTGGTTACTACAACGGCAGGGAAGTTATTAAAATAGAAGCATAAGCTTTTATTTGATTTTCCAGAAATGTAGAGAAGGAGGAATCCTTCTCTTATTTTTTTATTAAATAACCGTGAGGAGTTGCCATGCCAGTTAAAATTTTATCGGTTGATAAGGATAGCCCCGCTGAGAGGTCGAAAATCCTGCCTGCGGAAACGCTTGTTACCATGAATGGAAATCAAATTAACGACATTCTTGATTATCGTTTTTATGAAACAAGTAAAAACCTATCTATTATATTGATCGACTCCAATCAAAACGCCCGAACAGTGAATATTAGAAAGGGCGAATACGAGTCAATCGGACTAGAGTTTGAGACGTATTTGATGGACAAGCAGCATTCCTGTCGCAATAAATGCGTTTTTTGCTTTATTGATCAATTGCCAAAGGGCATGCGCAGCAGCCTTTACTTTAAGGATGACGATTCACGTTTGTCATTCCTGTTTGGCAACTATATTACGCTGACCAATATGAGTGAGAATGATGTCGAACGCATTATCAAGATGCATATTAGCCCGATTAATATCTCGGTTCAAACCACCAATCCTGAGCTTCGCATAAAAATGATGGGGAATCGGTTTGCCGGCAAATCGCTTGATATTCTATATCAGCTTGCCGCTGCTGGCATAAAAATAAACTCCCAGATTGTTCTGTGCAGGAATATAAATGATGGTGATGAGCTCAAGCGCAGCTTAACTGACCTTGGCAAGTTATATCCGTCAGTGCAGAGTATTGCATTGGTTCCGGTTGGGCTCACAAAATTCAGACAGGGACTTTTTCCGCTTGAATCCTATGACAAGATTTCCGCTGAAAAGACAGTACAAATCATCGAAGAATTTGGTGATCGGTTTATGGCTGAATTTGGTGAGAGAATTTGCTACGCAGCGGACGAATTTTATCTCAAAGCGCAGCGCCCAATTCCACCTGCAGAGTTTTACGGAGATTTTAATCAATTGGAAAACGGCGTGGGATTAATGGCCAATTTGAAGCAGGAATTTGAAACAGCCTTAAGTGATTTTAAAATGCCTAAAGAAAAGCGCATGATTACAATAATCACTGGTACAAGCGTCTGTAAATTTATGGACTCTTTACTTGACGAATTAAGAATAAAATGCAATAATCTAACTTGTAATGTTATTCCAATAGTAAATAATTTTTTTGGTGATACAATAAATGTTACAGGCTTAATAACCGGCGGCGATATTATCAAACAGTTGAGTGGTCGGGATTTGGGCGACGAATTAATTGTGCCGAACGTAATGCTCCGCCGCGAGGGGGATATTTTTCTGGACGATGTTTCGCTTGAGGATTTGAGCAGGGCTTTGAATATTAAGATTGTTGTATCCCCAAATGATGGATACGAACTTTTAAATGTAGTGTTAGGGAGTGATTATATTGTCTAAACCGGTAGTTGCAATTGTTGGCAGACCAAATGTCGGCAAATCAACTCTTTTCAATAAATTAATCGGTCAGCGTCTTTCAATTGTGGATGATACACCAGGCGTGACCAGGGACAGAATTTACGGCGAATGTGAGTGGAGCGGCCGTGAATTTTCAATTGTTGACACGGGCGGCATAGAGCCGAACACAAGCGACATTATTTTGTCACAGATGAGAATACAGGCCCAGCTTGCAATTGACGGAGCGGATGTTATCCTGCTTGTTACAGACCTCCACACTGGCGTTGTAGCTACCGATTCCGATATTGCGGCAATGTTGCTCAAGAGCGGCAGACCCGTTATTTTGTGCGTGAATAAATGTGATATGGTTGGAAGTCCACCGGCTGAATTCTTTGAATTCTATAATTTAGGTCTAGGCGACCCAATTCCGGTTTCATCGGTACACGGACATGGAACAGGAGACTTGCTTGACTTGGTTGTTGAACATTTACCTGCGCAAGAAAGCGATGACTCCGACAGTGAACTGATTAAGGTTGCTATCATTGGTAAGCCGAATGTCGGAAAATCGTCCCTCGTCAATAAGATTTCGGGGGAACAAAGATGCATTGTATCCGATATTGCCGGAACAACCCGCGATGCAATTGACACGACGATTGAAAATAAATATGGGCGTTTTACACTGATTGACACAGCCGGACTGCGCAGGAAGAGTAAGGTTGACGATACGATTGAAAGATACAGCGTCATCCGCGCGCAAATGGCCATTGAGAGGGCCGACGTATGTGTTATTATGATAGATGCTACCATGGGATTTACTGACCAGGATTCAAAGGTAGCCGGTTTGGCACATGAAGCCGGAAAAGGCTGCGTGATTGTCGTCAATAAATGGGATGCGATAGAAAAAGACGACCATACCATGATTGATTACAGAAAGAAGCTCGAAAACGATTTTTCTTTCATGTCTTATGCGCCAATGATATTTATTTCTGCGAAAACAGGGCAGAGGCTGGACCGCCTTTTTGAACTGATTAAACATGTTGCAAACTCAAACTCCATACGCATTTCCACTGGTATGCTCAACGATGTCTTAGCACAGGCCACGGCAAGGGTTCAGCCGCCGACCGACAAGGGAAGGAGGCTGAAAATATTCTACATGACGCAGGCTACTGTTAAGCCACCAACCTTTGTGTGCTTTGTTAATTCCTCAAAGTTGTTTCACTTTTCATACCAGAGGTATCTTGAAAACAGAATTCGAGAAACCTTTGGACTCGAGGGTACTCCGATAAGATTTATCGTGCGTGAGCGCGGAGATAAATAAGGGGAGATGTATTGATGTTCAGTTATGTTATTGACTTTGCACTATCCTCAGTTTTTGTGGCGCTTGTTTCATACCTTTTGGGAAGTCTTAGCTTTTCAATCATTTTTACAAGAGTATTCGACAATAATGTTGACATTCGTACGTTAGGCAGCGGTAACGCAGGGACAACAAATGTTCTGCGTTCCGTTGGTACAAAGGCTGCGATTTTTACTTTTATTTTTGATTTTACAAAAGGTGCCATTTCGGTGATAATCGGCAGAGCCGTTTTTCAGTATTGCTGTGGTTTAACCGCAGCACCAATCGTAATAGCACAATATGGCGCTTATATTGCTGGCGTAGCCTGTGTAATTGGACATATTTTCCCGGTTTATTTTGGGTTTAAGGGCGGCAAGGGTGTTCTGACCAGCGCCGCGATGATTGCGCTGATTGACTGGCGCGTTTTCATCATTGTAATTTTCATATTTCTTATTATTTTTATCATTACTCGAATTGTTTCTCTTTCTTCAATCTGCGGTGCGGCTGCATTTCCGGTTGCAACTTTCCTCATTACTTATTTCTTTGACTATCGAGGCGGCAAATCAACCGTTGGACCGGTTTCGCTTTCTTACGTATTTATAACAACGGCTATTGCACTGTTGATGGCATTTATCTTAATCATTAAACACAAATCCAATATTGAAAGAATAAAAAACGGTACGGAGCAAAAGTTGAAGATTAGTCATAAATCATAGTACAAGAAAAGGCAAACTGTTTTCACAGCTTGCCTTTTTTATACCTGAATTTTGGGCAGAAAAAAGGAGCCATCAAGGCTCCTCTAAACTTAATGCTATGTGCTCTGCATCAGACGGCTCGGGTAACCTTACCGGAACGCAAGCAACGGGTGCAGGCGTAAATACGCTTAGGAGTACCGTTAACAACTGCTTTAACGCGTCTAATATTAGGCTTCCAGGTTCGATTTGAACGTCTATGTGAGTGAGAAACCCTTATACCGAAAGCAATATCCTTGCCACAAACTTCACATTTTGCCATGTGTCTGCACCTCCTTCAAAGGGGCTTTTAATAGAATCGCAACATGGATATTTTATCAGATTCTCCATGAAAATGCAAGCCTTTTTCGCTTTATTTTTATTTTAGAACCCAAAATTTGCTTTTTTAACGGGAAATTAGTGGTTTGCTTGTGTTTTGGTCTGCAAAGTATTATAATAATCAGATAAAAAGGAGAATATTATATGTTGATTGATATGATTCGCAATCTTTTTTCAGGGCAGTCTTTTGATATGGCATCTATGATTTCGCAAATATTGGCTACACTGTTTATCATATTCTGCATTTTACCGCTTCATGAGTGCGCCCACGGCTGGGTTGCGTATAAGCTTGGCGACAATACTGCAAAGTATAGCGGCAGGATAACTTTAAATCCCATTGCTAGTCTCGATCCGTTTGGCTCGCTTTTTCTTCTGCTTTTCGGCTTCGGATGGGCAAAGCCGGTACCGGTGGATCCAAGATATTTTAAAAACCCAAAACGCGACATGGCCATAACCGCTTTGGCGGGGCCGGTTTCAAATTTGCTCGCTTCGCTCGTGGGTGCGCTGATTTATATCGGAATTATGGTGGCAACCAAACTTTCAGCCCCTGCTTTTGTTCAAGATTTTTTTAAAGCGTATATTACCATTAATGTCGCGCTTGCAGTGTTTAATCTAATTCCGCTGCCGCCACTTGACGGTTCTAAAATTTTGGGTGCGTTTTTATCAAGTAAAGCGCTCTACAACTATTACAAATACCAGAATATCATTATTATGGTAGCTTTTGTCATTCTTTTTAGCGGCGTGCTGAGTGTTCCGCTTGCTATTTTGCAGCAGGCATGCTGGAATGGTGTGATGTGGCTGGCAATACTTCCATATAAACTCTTTGGCTTATTATAAAGTGATTAATTATGGAAAAACTATCCTATAAACTACCCACCTTTGAGGGTCCACTTGACTTGTTGCTTTATTTAATTGCTAAGAACAAATTAAATATTTGTGAGATTCAAATTGCTGAGCTTTTGAACCAGTATACTGAACAGATTGACGCAATGAAAGAGCAAAACATGGACGTTGCCAGCGAATTTTTAGAGATGGCTGCACGTCTAGTTTACATCAAAACTGTTTATCTGCTGCCAAAGCACGACGAAGCAGACGAGTTGCAGCGCGAATTAACAGGCCAGCTTTTGGAATACCAGGAGTGTAAGCACATTGCGCAGCTTATGGCTGAAAGCTTTAATTTTAACTCTTTTGTGCGTGAACCGGCGGAAATTACGCTTGACCAAACCTATCGACGCCACCATACTCCGGCGGAACTTTTAATTGCCTATCAAAATGCGGTTGGACGCGGCAAACGCTTTATTCCTCCGTCTCCTGAAGTCTTTTCCACAATTGTAACGAATAAAATCGTATCGGTTGCTTCCAGAATTATCTATGTGCTCCGTCGCCTTTGGAAGACAAACGAGATAAGGTATCAGGATTTGTTTGAGCAAGGCCAGAAAAAGTCTGAATTGGTTGCTACTTTTTTAGCGGTGCTTGAATTGGTCAAGGGCAAGCGGGTGCGAGTTGAGGGTGACAGTTGCAGTCCAACGGTCAAATTAATTAACGGCGGTGTGAAATATTGGAAATCAAGAAGCTAAAGGGTGCAATGGAAGCAATTCTGTTTTCAAGCGGAGATCCGGTTTCAATCGATAAAATTGCCGAGGTTTTGGAGATGGACAAGCCCACCGCTTCTAAAATACTTAAAAATTTGATGGATGAATTTAATATGGAAGGTACGGGGGTCCGCATTGTAAGGCTGGAGGAGAACTATCAGATGTGTTCCAGTCCGGAATATGCCGGATATGTTCGCCAAATTTTAGATATGCGTCGCAATACGCCACTTTCACAGGCTGGTATGGAGGTCCTTGCCATTGTGGCATATAATCAGCCGGTTACAAAATCGTTTGTCGAGCAGATTCGAGGTGTTGACTGCTCGGGTGTATTAGGAAGCCTGACAACAAAAGGGTTAATTGAGGAACGCGGCAGGCTTGAATTGCCTGGTAGACCACTGCTATATGGCACAACACCGGATTTCTTAAGGTGCCTTAATGTTTCGTCACTCAGCGAACTGCCGCCGCTTCCGCAAAAGCAGCAGCTTGGGGACGAAACAAATGATGAAGCCCAGGTTTCAGCCACACAGATAGAATAGTGAGATGGAGGCTTTATGACTGCTCTAATTGTTATTTTATGTATCATATTGTTCTTTTTTATTCTTCTTCTTTTTCCCGTTACGGTATATGTAACTTTTGAAGATGAGCTGACCGCAAAAGTTAGGTATCTTTTTTTTCGTTACAAGATTTCCCCTCAGCCGGAAAAATCAGAGGAGAAAGAAAAAAAAGACAACGAACAAGAGGAAGAAAAACAGCAAAAGAATGATATAAAATCAAAAATTAAGGGCATAATTGAGCAAAAGGGCTTATCTGGTTTTCTGAATATCATTAAGGAGTTTGTTTCTATCGGAACTGGGGCAGCTAAAAAGCTTTTTTCCCATATTGTAATCAACAATATCTCGGTTAACATTTCAGTAGCGGATGAGGATGCTGCACAGACTGCCATTTGTTATGGATACACATGTTCAGTGGTCTACCCAGCGATGGCACTGCTTGTCAATAATATGAAATGTAAAAAATACGATATTAATATCGTTCCTAATTTCGATGAAAAAGAAAGCAGAGTGCGGTTCAAAACCAAGGCGCACATTCAGTTATTGTTTATTTTTTCTTCTGCAATTCCGGCACTTTATAAATCCTTTAAGGTGCTTAAGGCAGCAAAGATAACCCCAAAAAATAATAAAACTACAGAATAAGGCGGTGTGTTAAAAATGAGTGACCATCCAATCGAAGGTATGATGAATACAACTTTGGAAAAAATTAAGCAAATGGTGGATATCAATTCCATTGTCGGTGATCCGATTACTTCACCTGACGGCACGATTATTATCCCAATTTCAAAAATCAGCTACGGATTTGCCTCTGGCGGTTCCGATTTTCCCTCCAAGGCACAGACTGATAAAAATTTTTTTGGAGGCGGCACAGGCGCGGGCGTTTCCATCAATCCTGTTGCATTCATTACAATTAGCAACGGTAATGTGAAAATGCTGCAAATTGATCCGTACAACAGCTCAGCAGACCGTATTATCGGTATGTTCCCGGATGTTGTCGATAAAATCAGCGGGCTTATCAACTCCAAAAAGGGAGATGGAAAAAAGTCCAAGAGTACTGAATCGAGGGACAGCGACGGCTTTGGGGCAAAGGATGTAAAATTAGACGACCCACAAATATAATTATCCAATAATAGAGCAACCGCTTGCATATAATTTTATAGGCAGGTGGTTGTTTTGTTAAAGAAAATAATATCATTTCTACTTATTTTAATCATTCCCGTGCTGTTTCCGCTTTTTGTTTCAGGGGATGCACAACCTCAGGTTTCTGCGAAATCAGCGGTGCTGATTAATGCGGACAATGGACAAATCTTATATGCAAAAAATGAGAACGATAAAAGGCCAATGGCAAGCACGACTAAAATCATGACTGCGCTAATCACGCTTGAAACGGCAGCAGTCAGCGATAAGATTGTAACTATAACTGACAGCATGGTACGGGTGGAAGGCTCCTCCATGGGACTCATGCCTGGCGACAAGCTCAGTCTAAGATCATTGGCTGCGGGTATGCTGCTTGTATCGGGAAATGACGCTGCAAATTCGGCAGCTATCGCAGTTAGCGGCTCAACAAAAGATTTTTCGGATTTAATGAACAAACGGGCAAAAGAATTAAACATGACAAACACGCATTTTGTCACGCCATCAGGACTTGACGATGAGGAACATTACACAACAGCCCGGGATTTAGCTACTTTGGCCGCAGCAGCGATGAAAAATTCAGATTTTGCTGGAATAGCCTGCAAAAAGACAATGAGTGTGCAGTACGTCAGCCCAAGCTACACGCGCCGCTTTACCAACCATAATAAACTGTTGAGCATGTATGACGGCTGTGTTGGTGTCAAAACGGGCTTTACCAAAAAGGCCGGCAGATGTCTTGTTTCTTCAGCAGAAAGAAATGGTGTTCGTTTAATTGTTGTTACGCTAAATGCTTCTGATGATTGGAACGACCATCAGAAAATGCTGAATTATGGCTTCACGAAGCTAACAAGCTATCAAATTGACGATTCGGGCTATTCTACATCTGTACCAGTAGTGGGCGGAACATCGAACAGTGTTTTGGTGCATGGATCAGTTGGTAATGAAATTGTTGTAAATACTGATGAAGTTTCAAATATCAAAAGGACCATTGAACTGCCGTCTTTTGTCTATGCGCCTGTGGAGGTGGGTCGGGTGCTCGGCACTGTGCGCTACACGATTAATTCAAAAACGGTAGCCTCTACGGAACTTATAGTTACTGGAGAGGTTTCAAAGTTAAAGATAAACAAAAACTTATTTGAAATATTTTTAGATCAAATCAAAAATCTATTTATATAATTAAACTTAAAGGGTGAATAAAGTTATGGCAAAAGATGTTAGGCTGCAAAAAATGCTTGCGGACTGCGGGGTTGCTTCAAGAAGAAAGGCGGAAGAGATGATTTCCGCCGGTGAAATCAAGGTAAATGGTATAACTGCCAAAATTGGGGATAAGGTTGACCCCAAAAAGGATAAAGTCAGTGTGAAGGGAAAACCATTGGATGCTCATGTCAATGAGGTTTACATCATGCTGCACAAGCCACGCGGCTATATTACAACAATGAGCGACGAAATGGATCGCAAATGTGTTGCTGAACTGATTAAGGATATACCGGAGCGTATCTATCCGGTGGGCCGTCTGGATAGGGACTCCGAGGGTCTGTTGCTGATGACAAATGACGGTGAATTTGCTAATGCGATGACCCATCCATCATTGCACATTCCAAAAACCTACCGCGTTACAATACATCCATTCATCACGGAAGATCAATTAACGCAAATCGCTGTTGGCATCGTAATAGATGGCAGAAAAACCGCCCCCGCCAGAGTAAATGTAATTTCTCAGGAATCCGGACGCGTGGTACTTGAAATTGTATTATACGAGGGCAGAAACCGCCAAATTCGAAAAATGTGTGAACAGCTCGGTCTTGAGGTTGCACGACTAAAACGTGTTGCGGTTGGGCAGCTAAAGCTTGGTATGCTTCAGCCTGGGAAATGGCGCGCGCTGACTTCCGAAGAAGTAAAAAAACTTACAGCGGGCGCAAAGGCGGACAAGCAGTACGAAGAAATGGGAGGCCAGCTTGATGATAACAATACTGCCACTAAAAAACAGAACCAGAGCAGACCAAATTCTCCAAACGGTTCCCGGCACAGAAGCTGATGCGGAAGTGCTTTTGATGAGCGATGGACAGGTTGAGCTTGGATATGTCGTAATCGATATGAAATCGTCAGTTATCCGTATGTTAAAAATGGAAGTGTACGGTTGCAACGATTTCACAAAGCTAAATGAACAGAACCGTATGTGTGCCGACAGCATGATGAGGGCAGCCGCATCTTACGGGGCGACGATTGGCGCTTATCAAATCGAATCGCAGATTAATGGATTGGAAAAATATCTGAATTCGGTTGGTTTTATTACTTCAAAAAACAAATTGACTAGCCCTTTGTTAAATTTTGTAAAAATATGTAATCATTAAGTGTTTTATATAATAAATACTTGCCAATTAGTTTTGAATACATTATAATGAAAATAATTATTGTAAATAATTTAACAGGGAAAATTCACTATAAATGGGGGAGTTAAAATGAGTAAGGTCAGCAAGACCGAGCGGCTGCAAAATGAATGCGATGCAGCAAAAAACACAATAGGCTATAAACGAATTACCTCTTTATTTGACGTTGGTAGTTTTAACGGAATCGATTGTTATGCAAAATCCGGCGAAAATTTAACGCAGGCTGTTGCGGGATACGGCACAATTGAGGGTTGCCCGGTATATGCGTTTGCTCAGAACAGTGATGTTGAGGGCGGTGCTATGTCCAAAGCACAAGCAGCTAAAATCAAAAAAACATATGATTTAGCAATTAAAACAGGCGCACCCGTTGTGGGAATTTATGATTCTATCGGCGGGCGTTTAAAAGAGGGCAACGATATGCTCGCAGCCTATGGCGAAATCTTGTTGAATGTGAACAATCTTTCCGGTGTTGTGCCGCAGATTTCACTTGTTCTCGGCCCCTGCATCGGAACTTCCGCAATGATAGCAGAAGGTGCAGACATCGTTGTAATGTCCGATAAGGCTGAGCTTACCATCGCGACAAACGGGGAGGGTGGTTCCTCCGCTGAAGCCGCAAAGCTTGGTGTTTGTCATGTACAAGCGAAGGACGAGCAAAGTGCAATCTCATCGGTTCGTAAATTAATTGCGCTTCTCCCTTCCAATAATCTTTCGGGCGCTCCTATTTTAGATGTACAGGGCATGAATAGTTCAGTACAATTAACAAATGAATCCGATATAAAAGCGATAATTGCTGCAGTTTGTGATGATAACAGCTTTATGGAATTAAGCGAAAAGTTCGGTGCGTCGGCCGTAACTGGTTTGGCGGAAGTTGATGGCGCTACAACAGGCCTTGTCGCATTGAGCGGCGTAATTGACGCGGACTCCTGTACAAAAGCAGCCCGCTTTGTTAGATTTTGCGATGCCTTTTCCCTCCCAGTGATAACTTTCGTAAATGCTGAAGAATTTACTTCTTTGCGTGAAGCCAGCAAGCTTTCCCATTCTTATTCGGAGGCTACTACAGCAAAGGTTACGGTAATAACCGGATCGGCCTATGGTCCTGTTTACATTGCGGTTGCGGGCCGCGGTGCGAACGCCGATTATACGATTGCATGGCCGGATGCGGTCGTTTCACCTCTTGCGCCGGAAACAGCGGCTATCTTCCTTTGGAATGACCATCTTGCAGGTTCTGCAAATCCAGTTGAGGACCGCAAAAAGCTAATTGAAGAGTACAAGGTAACCGAAGCTACTCCGTTTGCGGCGGCTGCCAATGGATTTATTGAGGATATTATTAAACCTGAGGATACAAGAATTAGGATTATCGCAAATCTAGAGATGCTTTCCAACAAGAGGGTTACCTGTCTTCCAAAAAAGCACAGTAATATACTAATATAATTTTTGGTTAATCATTATTTTTTAATATTATAGGAGGTCAAATAGATGAAAAACCTTAAAATAACAGTGAACGGCACAGCATATGACGTTCAGGTGGAAGAAGCGGGCGGAACAGCGCCTGTTTACGCACCTGCTGCTCCGGCAGCATCTTCGGCACCGGCACCTCAAGTAACTGTTCAAGTTCCAACCGCTGCTCCTGCTCCTGCATCTGCTCCGGCCCCTGCCCCGAAGGCAGCAGTTCCAACTGATGCAGAACTGATTTCTTGCCCAATGCCGGGTACGATTGTTTCAGTCAATGTGCGACCGGGACAAAGTGTTAAGAAGAGCGATGTTCTCGTCATTTTAGAGGCGATGAAAATGGAGAACGAAATTATGGCTCCACACGATGCCGTTATTGCAGCCGTTCATGTAAACAAAGGGGACAGCGTTGATTCTGGTTCTCCTCTTGTTTCCCTTCAGTAAGGGGGAAGTAAAATGGCTAAAAAAATTGGTATTACCGAAACCGTACTGCGTGATGCGCACCAATCGCTGATTGCTACCAGAATGCCAATCGAGGATATGCTCCCAATTTTGGACAAGCTTGACAAGGTTGGCTACTATTCACTGGAGTGCTGGGGCGGCGCAACTTTTGATGCCTGTCTTCGATTCTTAAATGAAGATCCTTGGGACAGACTTAGAATCCTTCGCAAAAACTGCCCAAATACAAAGCTTCAAATGCTTTTTAGAGGGCAAAATATGCTTGGCTACCGTCACTATGCTGACGATGTGCTCGAATACTTTGTTCAGCGCTCGGTTGCCAATGGTATTGACATTATTAGGATATTCGATGCACTGAACGATATTAAAAATCTTAATGTTGCAATTAAAGCTGCAAAAAAAGAGGGCGCACATGCGCAGGTCGCAATCTCTTACACAACCGGCCCAATTTTCACGCATGAGTATTATGTCGATTATGCAAAGAGGATAGAGGATACCGGTGCAGATTCCATTTGTATCAAAGACATGGCTGCTTTGTTGACACCTTATGAAACATATGACCTTGTAAAAGCGATTAAGGGAGCAGTAAAGATTCCTGTTCAGCTGCATACACACTATACGTCTGGATTAGCTTCAATGTGTGAATTAAAGGCAGTAGAAGCTGGAGCAGACATGCTCGATACGGCAATGTCACCTTTGGCGCTTGGTACATCGCATACTCCGACCGAGTCGATGGTTGCCGCGTTAAAGGGAACGCCGTATGACACAGGTCTTGATCTTGTTCTCTTGAATGAAATCAGAGAATACTTTATGACACTGAGAGCAAAATATATTAAGAGTGGCTTACTTGATCCAAGTATGCTTGCTACAAATACCAAGGCTTTAATTTATCAGGTTCCGGGCGGAATGCTTTCGAACTTGCTTTCGCAGCTTAAGCAGGCCGGCAAGGCAGACAAACTCGAGGATGTTCTTCAGGAAGTACCGCGTGTCCGCAAAGATTCCGGTTATCCTCCGCTTGTTACTCCGACTTCCCAAATTGTCGGCACGCAGGCTGTTTACAACATTATTACTGGTGAGCGCTACAAGATGTGTACCAAT
This sequence comes from uncultured Caproiciproducens sp., assembly GCA_964517505.1. GTDB lineage: Bacteria > Bacillota > Clostridia > Oscillospirales > Acutalibacteraceae > Caproiciproducens. The sequence continues at coordinate 247,707 of CAZFED010000002.1, forward strand.
GAATTTAAGGATTTGGTTGCTGGGAAATACGGTACAACTCCAATAACAATTGACGATGCTTTTGTTAAGAAGATAATTGGTGATGCACCTAGAATTGCCGGTCGTCCGGCAGATTTGTTAAAGCCTGAACTTGAAACACTGCGTAAGGAATGCGCCGAGTGGACGGAGCAGGAGGAAGATGTGCTTTCTTATGCACAGTTCCCGAAAGTTGCCACGGACTTTTTTAAAAAACGTGCAGAAAAGAAATATGGCATTGACGGTAAGCACGCCGATGCCGCACAGATGGTTCACCCCGTATAAATAAATCAGATTTGTCAATTCAGCCCCGTTTTCGGGGCTGAATTGTTTTGCTATAGTTGACAATTACCATATAAAACTGATATTATAGATAATGATACTGCACACTTGATTATATTTGTAAATACCGCACGTAAATTCACTTGAATCGAGATGATATCGCATGATTAGAAGCATGACTGGATTTGGAAGATGTGAGGATACGATTAACGGACGCGACATAATTATTGAAATCAAATCGGTTAATCACAGATATTTTGAATTTTCCTCCCGTATTACCCGTGGGTACGGATTTTTGGATGAAAAGTTAAAATCTTACCTTCAAAATAAAATTTCCAGAGGGAAAATAGATGTTTATGTTTCCATTGAAACACTTGAGGATACCGATTCCCAGGTTCTTGTAAACCATTCGCTTGCGGCAGGATATGTGAATGCCCTACATGAGTTGGCGCAGCGCTATAACCTGCGCGATGACATTTCGGTCGGTTCTGTTTCAAGATATTCCGATATTTTCACCGTACACAAAGCCCCAGAAGATGAAGAGATTATTTGGAATGCTGTGAAAGAGGTTACCAACAAGGCATTGGATGCATTTATTCGCATGAGAGAGACCGAGGGTGCACGTTTAAAAGCGGATATTTTACAGCGCGCTGAAACAATACTTGCAACAGTCGGTAAAATTGAGGAGCGTTCTCCGCAAACCATCATGGAGTACCAGCAAAAGCTGAAGCAAAGGCTCAGTGAGATGCTCAGCGATGCAAACATAGATGAGCAGAGGATATTGACCGAAGCGGCTATTTTCGCTGATAAAATAGCTGTTGCCGAAGAAACTGTGCGGCTGCGTAGCCATTTTGAGCAGTTTTCAAGTATGCTTTGTTCCGATGAAGCCATTGGCCGAAAGCTTGATTTTATCGTTCAGGAAATGAACCGGGAAGCAAATACAATCGGTTCCAAATGCGTTGACTCTCAGATTGCATATATGGTTGTGGATATCAAGGCAGAAATTGAAAAAATCCGCGAGCAGATACAGAACATCGAGTGATTATTGCCACGGCAATAGGAGGAGTATATTTTATGAAACTGATTAATATCGGTTTTGGCAACATGGTTTCGGCCAATCGTCTGGTTGCAATTGTTAGCCCAGAATCAGCACCAATTAAGCGTGTAATACAGGATGCAAAGGAGCGTGGAACGCTGATAGACGCGACCTATGGCCGCCGTACAAGGGCTGTGATTGTAACAGACAGCGATCACGTAATTCTATCTGCCGTTCAGCCTGAAACCGTTGCCAACAGGCTCAATGATCGGGAAGAAGCTTTTATTGAGGAGGAACTTCCAGAAGATGAAGAGTAATGGGCTTTTGATCGTTTTTTCCGGGCCGTCGGGCGCGGGAAAAGATACAATATTAAAGTGCCTTTTAGAAAAAAATCCTAATATTAGACTTTCTGTATCAGCAACAACACGTGTACCACGTCAGGGCGAAGTTGACGGTAAGGACTACCATTTCATTGATAGAGATAAGTTTACAGCCATGACAGAAAGTGGAGAAATGTTGGAAAGCGCAGAGTATTGTGGCAATTGCTACGGTACGCCGAGCAAACCGATTGAAAATTGGACTGCAGCCGGCAATGATGTTATTTTAGAAATAGAGGTACAGGGTGCCTCGCAAATCAAAAATAAATGTCCGGATTGTGTTAGCGTTTTTATTCTTCCACCGTCGCTGAAAGTACTTGAGCAGCGCTTAAGAGACCGCAAAACAGAAAACGATGAAGCAATTCAAAATAGACTTAGCATTGCCCGCAAAGAAATATTAGAAGCCAATCACTATGATTATGTTCTGATCAACGACACTGTGGACAGCGTCGTTGATGAAATTATTCACATCATATGTGCTGAAAAACATAGAATTAGTAGAGATACAAATTTACTTGAAAGGGTGCTGAATCATGCTTAAACCATCTGCAGACATTATTTTAGGACCAAAGGAAAGCCGATACTCCCTTGTTGTTGCAGTTTCCAAAAGAGCAAGAGAAATTGCAGCCAATGCTGAAATCAGAGGCGAAATTATAATAGAGAAACCGGTTGATTTGGCAGTTCATGAGATTATGGATCATAAATACGTCATCATTGAACATGTTGAATCAAATGACGCTGAAATTGAACAATAACCCATCCTTGTGAGGTGCATCATGTCCAACTTTACCGTTGCAAAAGTTGCGGTTGAAAATACGGTCTATCATTTTGATAAGGCTTTTGATTATTTCATTCCAGCTGAGTTAGTTGCGTCCGCAAAGTTAGGGTGCCGCGTTATGGTACCGTTCGGCGCAGCCAACAGCAAGCGGCAGGGTATCATACTTGAGTTGGTAAATCGAGATAATGCGGATAAAATAAAACCGATATTAGCGGTGCTCGACCAAGCGCCGCTTCTTTCAAATGAGGCGCTTGGTCTAATCACATGGATGAAGGAACGTTATTTCTGTACTCTGTTTGATGCAGCAAAGCTGCTTCTGCCAACAGGAATCAATCTTAAAATTAAAACCAAGTTTTCACTCCTAACTCATCCCACCGATATGACAGAGTTTGGCGACGTGGAACAGCAGATAATTACTTATCTTTCACATGTAAAGGCACCGATTGAACGCGAAAAGCTTTTAAAAGTAATGGGACTTTGTTCAGATTCCGTCGTTCTTGAAAAGCTTTGTAAAGAAAATGTAATTGTTAAAAGCAATGATGTTGTACGACAAATTGGGGACGCAACTCAAAAAATGGTGCGATTAATCGAAGATGCACAATTGCCAAAACTCACTCCAAAGCAGAAAAATGTTTATAAGGTACTTTGTGATGTTGGCAGTGCCTCTTTAAAAGAGCTTTGCTATTTTGCCGGCGTTACCACATCGGTTGTTAACACACTGATTGTTAAAGGAATCGCGCAATATTACGACTTTGAAATTTACCGAAATCCATATGACAATATAAAAAACCCTGAATTTAGAGAAGATATCGTGCTTTCCTCGGAGCAGCAGGACGCTTACAACAATTTATATCGGCAATACAAGTCGGATTCCGGCGGTGCTTCACTTCTGTTTGGTGTTACCGGAAGCGGTAAAACCTCTGTCTTTATGCGGCTGATTGACGAAGTAAAGTTGGATGGCCGCAGTACCATTGTTATGGTGCCGGAGATTTCCCTCACGCCGCAGACAATCTTTCTTTTTCACCAAAGATATGGCCGCAGCGTTGCGGTTTTTCACAGTGGATTGTCGCTTGCTGAGCGGCTTGATGAATGGAAAAGAGTTAATAATGGCGAGGCGCTGATTGTTGTCGGCACACGGTCGGCAGTATTTGCGCCCTTCCATAACCTTGGCCTTATTATCATGGATGAGGAGCAGGAATACACTTATAAGTCAGAGTCATCCCCACGCTATCATGCGCGCGATGTGGCAAAGTATCGCTGTGCTTATAACAAGGCCCTGCTTGTGCTGTCATCCGCCACACCGTCCATCGAAAGCTACTACCTTGCCCAAAATGATCATTACAGCTTTAATACCTTGTCCATGCGATATGGCGAAGCTCAGCTTCCGGAAGTTACGATTACGGATATGAATTTAGAGCTTGAAAAAGGGAATGAGACCATTCTCAGCACGGTGCTTTTAAATGCATTGGATGAGAACCTTAAAAACAACAGGCAGTCGATAGTTTTGCTCAACCGCAGGGGGTACAACACCTTTGTTTCCTGTAAGGCCTGCGGGCATGTTGTAACCTGCCCAAATTGCAGCATTTCGTTAACCTATCACTCCGCCAATAATCGCCTTATGTGCCATTACTGCGGCTACTCCGTACCGTTTACCAAGGAATGTCCGGAATGCCACGAAAATAAGGTGCATTATTCCGGCTGTGGCACGCAGCGCGCGGAACAGCAGTTGCAGGAACTGTTACCCGAAGCACGCATCCTAAGGCTTGATACTGACTCGACCATGGCACGTTTTGCCTATGAAAAAAAGCTTCAGCTATTTTCTGAAGGTGAATATGACATTATTATTGGAACACAGATGGTTGCCAAAGGACTTGACTTTGAAAATGTAACACTTGTCGGCGTGCTTTCGGCTGATCAGGCTCTTTACAGTGATGATTTCAGAAGCTATGAGCGCGCGTTTGACCTGTTGACACAGGTTGTCGGGCGTTCCGGCCGTGGAAAATACGCAGGCAGGGCAATCATTCAAACCTTTACACCCGAAAACAACATTATTAAACTTGCTGCCCAGCAGAATTATAAGGAATTTTACGATGGTGAAATTGCGATTAGGAAAGCAATGCTTTATCCGCCTTTTTCCGATATTTTTGTAATTGGATTTGTGGGTATAGCTGAGGAAAAAGTAAACAAGGCCAGCAAAGCCTTTTTGAGAATGCTTAGTTTACTTGCACAAAGTGACTATTCGGACCAGCCGATGAGGGTTTTAAATCCCGCTCCGGCATTAATTGGCAAGGTGAATAATAAATATAGGTATAAATTGATTATTAAGTGCCGAAATAATAAAAGATTCAGAGAAATGATTTCCCACTTGCTGATTCAATTTGCGGGAAACCGCAAATTTTCAAGCGTTACGGTTTTTGCGGATGTGAATCCCGATATCATTATGTAAATTGGAGGTATAATTATGGCAATTAGAAACATTATAAAAGAGGGCGACCCATTTCTTAATAAGATCTGTCGCCCGGTTGAAAAATTTGATGATAAGCTTGCAATTCTGCTTGACGATATGCAGGAAACAATGCACAGTGCCGACGGAGTCGGGCTTGCCGCACCACAGGTCGGCCTTTTAAGGCGTGCGGTCATAGTGGATATAGGTGAGGGACCAATTGAGCTAATCAACCCTGTTTTTCTAGAGCAAAGCGGTGAACAGGAATGTGTGGAAGGGTGCCTTTCTTCGCCCGGACAGTACGGCATTACCAAGCGCCCCATGCATGTTAAAATTCGCGCGCAAAACCGTAAGGGTCAGTATTTTGAATTAGAAGGCAGAGAACTACTGTCCACGGTTTGCTGCCATGAAATAGACCATCTTGATGGAATTCTATTTAAGTCCCATGTGACTCATATGCTCGACGAGGAAGAACTGGAGAAGTTAAAATAATTAAGACAGGTGATTCAATGCGTATCGTTTTTATGGGCACACCTGATTTTGCAGTGCCTTGTATGAAAAGCTTAATCGAGGCGGGACATGATGTTTGCGCCGTTTTTACGCAACCCGATAAACCAAAAGGCAGGGGATACGCGCTTACACCGCCCCCAATAAAGATAATTGCCCTTGAAAATCACATCGAAGTATTACAGCCAACGACTTTGCGCACTTCAGAGGCGGCTCTGACAATTCAGAATCTGAATCCTGATGTCATTGTCGTGGTTGCTTACGGCAAAATGCTGCCGAAAGAAATTCTCGATATCCCACCGTTTGGTTGCATCAATGTTCATGCCTCTCTTTTGCCCCAATACCGTGGAGCTGCACCAATTCAGTGGTCGGTTATCAACGGTGACAAGGTCACGGGCGTTACAACAATGTATATGGCCGAAGGTCTTGATACCGGCGATATGCTGCTGGCCGAGCAAACTGAAATCGGTCCGGATGAGACTTCCGGTGAGCTGCACGACAGGCTTTCGTTAATCGGTGCTGAGCTGATTGTGAAAACGCTGAAAGAGGTGGAAAATGGCACGGCAAAGCGTACGCCGCAGACCGATGAAAATACCTGCTACGCTTCTATGCTGACAAAGGAACTTTCCCATATTGATTGGAACAAACCGGCCAAGACGATTCACAATCTTGTGCGCGGTCTTTCGCCATGGCCGGTTGCAAACACAATATATCATAATAAACTTTTAAAAATTCGTAAAACGAGAATAGCCAACGGATACACCGGCAAAATCGGCCAAGCAGCCAACATAAATGGGCTGTTCCTTGTTTGCTGCGGTGGTAATACCGCTATTGAACTTGTTGAAGTTCAATATGAAGGCGGCAAAAGAATGAGCGGCAAAGATTTTTTACGTGGACATCCGATTGACAACGAAACAATTTTAAAATAAGGCGGAGGTGCAATCATGCCATCTGGATTTTATTATTATGACTATACATATTTTGTGTTTATTGTACCCGCGCTCATTGTAACAATGATTGCGCAGTTTAGGGTTAAATCGACCTTTCAAAAATATTCCCGTATCTCTACGGCAAAGAATATGACTGGCGCGCAGGCTGCAGAAAGCGTGGCACAGTTTGGTGGTGCCTTGGGAGTGCAGGTACGGCACATTTCCGGTAACTTAACCGATAATTTTGACCCAAGGAACAATACGATTAGCCTTTCGGATAATGTTTATGGAGCCACAACGATTGCCGCGGTGGGTGTAGCAGCTCATGAGGCTGGGCATGCGGTTCAGCATGCCAAAGGTTATATGCCAAATAAAATCCGCTCAATATTGGTGCCGGTTACCAATATCGGTTCGCGTCTTGCTATGCCCCTTGTTATCATTGGGCTAATTTTACCCGTACAATATGACTTTGTTGTGACAATTGGCATTGCGCTTTATAGCTTAGCTGTCTTATTCCAACTTGTGACCCTACCCGTTGAGTTCAACGCAAGCTTTCGAGCAATTCGGGCGCTTGACGAAGCTGGAATTTTGTATCCTGACGAGCTTGAGGGTGCTAAAAAAGTATTGACAGCTGCTGCTATGACTTATTTGGCAGCGAGCTTTACCGCAATTATGTCTCTGTTAAGACTGCTTATGATTGCGGGAAGCAGACGGGGTAGAGATTAATGAATAATGCTAGGTCAGCCGCCCTCAACGCTCTTTTACACGTTGATGTTAGTGAGGGTTATTCCAATATTGTGCTGGATAAAACGCTTTCGACATTTTCTTTGGACCAACGCGACAAAGCGCTTGCTTCAGCAATATTTTACGGTGTTCTTGAGCGCCGTATTACACTAGACTACATGATTGGCCAGTTTTCTAAAACTCCCGTAAATAAAATGTCCCCGCAGGTGCTTGAAATACTTCGAATGGGTATATATCAGATTGTATATCTTGAAAAAATACCAAAATCAGCAGCTGTGAACGAATCAGTAAATCTTGCAAAGGAAAATGGAGCTGTAAAGGCATCGGGCTTTATTAATGCGGTGCTTCGTGCTTTGCTTAGAAACATTGATAATATTAATATGCCACATTCAAAAAAAGAACCTTTATTATATTTGAGCGTCAAATATTCCTGCCCTGAATGGCTGATTGCTCTTTGGCAGGAAGCATACGGTGCGGACTGCACTCTTAGCCTGCTCGAAAGCGCTTTTCATAAGCCGCCCATATTTGCAAGAGTGAATAATATTGCTATTTCTGAGGAAGACTTAATCAAAAAGCTAAATACAGAGGGTGTAAAGGCCAATACCATTACATGGCTCAACCATGCGATAGAGCTGCAGCAGACTGGAGCAATCAGCCAGTCCAATTGTTTTCAGGAGGGCTTATTCCACATACAGGACCTTTCCTCACAGCTTTGCTGTTCTTTATTCAATCCAATTGCTGGTCAGAGGGTTATCGATGTTTGCTCCGCTCCCGGCGGCAAGGCGTTTACTATCGCGGAAATTATGGAAAACCATGGTGAGCTTCTTGCTTTAGATAAATATAAGGGTAAGGTAAATTTAATCAAACTGGGTGCGCAGCGTTTAAAGCTTTCTATCATTCAAGCAGCCGTTCGTGACGCGTCCAATGCGAAAACAGAGTTAGAGCCCGCCGACAGAGTGCTTTGCGATGTTCCTTGTTCCGGGCTCGGTATTATACGTCGTAAGCCGGAAATTAGGTATAAATTAAAGTCAACTATTGACAGCTTGCCTAATTTGCAGTACCTTATTCTGTGTGAATCTTCAAAATTAGTGAAAAGTGGTGGAACTTTACTTTATTCCACTTGCACCTTAAACCCAAAAGAAAATTTTGAGGTAACAACAAAATTTTTGCAGAATAATAAGGCCTTTGAGCCGTTATTACTCAATTTACCCAATGGCATTCATCATGCAATTGATGAACCCAATAACCAATTAACGTTGATGCCCCATGTGCATGGAACAGATGGATTCTTTGTGGCGGCCTTTCGAAAAAAATAGGAGTGAATGTTTTGAGTCTGCAGGATATTAAATCAATGACTCTTGATGAAATCAAAGCCGATTTCGCCGCTGATGGCCAACCGGCTTTTCGTGCTTTACAAATTTATAAATGGCTGCACCGCGGTGTAATGAGCTTTGATGAAATGTCCGACCAGCCAAAAGCATTTCGACAGAAGCTGGCTGAAAGATACTACATAGCAGGCGCTGTGATTGAAAAAAAACTGGAATCTAAAATCGATGGTACGATTAAATATTTATTTGGATTAAACGATGGTGAGTATGTCGAAAGCGTGCTAATGAGTTATCATCATGGACACACAATTTGTATTTCAACACAGGTAGGCTGTAAGATGAACTGCGCGTTCTGTGCTACCGGAAAAAGCGGATACTCACGCAATCTGACCGCTTCCGAAATGCTTGCACAAATTCAGACAGCACAAAATGATATCGGTATCAGAATTTCCAATGTTGTAATGATGGGTATGGGCGAACCGTTGGACAATTATGACAATATGCTTCGCTTTTTGGAACTCGTTTCTTCCGATGACGGAATGAATATCGGAATGAGACATATTTCGCTTTCGACCTGCGGAATCGTAGATAAAATATATGATTTGGCGGAAAAGAAGTTACAGTTAACCCTTTCCATATCACTGCACGCACCAAATGATGAAATCCGATCAAAGACAATGCCTATCAACCAAAAATGGGGTGTTGACGAGCTTTTAAAGGCTTGCCGCTACTATGGCCAGCTGACCGGCCGTCGTATTTCATTTGAGTACGCGATGATAAGCGGAGTGAACGACAGTGACGACTGCGCCAAGGAACTTGCGGACAAACTGAAGGGAACGCTCAGTCACGTTAATTTAATTCCTGTAAATAATGTGAGTGAGGCAGGTTTTCAAAAGAGTTCAATCGATCGTTTGCAAAAATTCAGCCGAATACTTTCAAATAAAGGAATTACCGTTACAGTAAGAAGGACGCTCGGCTCTGATATAAACGCTTCCTGCGGCCAGCTTAGACGCAGGTACAAAGAGGAGGTGGCCAATGTTGAAAGTATTCAGCAAGAGTGATATTGGCCTTGTCAGACATTCAAATCAGGATGCTTGCAAAAGCGGTGCATTTTTGGATAATTTTGCATGGGCAGTCGTCTGCGACGGAATGGGCGGCGCAAACGGCGGCAACATAGCAAGTGGTATCGCCGTGGACAAAATTTCAGGGCAGATTCTTTCATCCTATCACGAGGGTATGACGGACAATTTTATTAAGAACTTAATCACTTCTGCTATTTTTAATGCAAATCTGACCATACACGACAAGGCCTTAAGTGATACGGCGCTCAGCGGAATGGGGACGACGGTTGTAGCCGCAATTATTTCCGACGGTATCGCCCACATTGCCCACGCAGGGGACAGTAGAGCCTATTTGATTACCGTGGACGGCATTAAGCAGCTTACCATTGATCACTCTATGGTGCAGGAGATGATCAATAACGGTGATATTACGGAACAGCAGGCAAAAAAGCACCCGCAAAAAAATATTATCACACGTGCTTTGGGTGTTGAGTCCTCAATTCAGATTGATTATTGTGAAAATGAGTTTAATACAGACAGCTTATTGCTCATCTGTACGGACGGCCTTACCAATTATATTGATGCAGAGCAGATTTATGAGCTTTCCCAAAAAATGGACGCAAGTAGTCTAACAGATAAACTTGTTGAGCTTGCGAAAGACTGCGGCGGCAGTGATAACATCACTGTTGCCATTATCGAAAACTAACCGTTGACAGGAGTTGATTTATATGGATAAGTACACAGGCAAACGGCTTGACGGACGCTATGAAATACATGAATTAATCGGCACCGGCGGTATGGCGGTTGTCTACCGCGCCTATGATACCATTGATGACCGTACTGTTGCTATAAAAATACTAAAGGATGAATTCTTAGGTAACGATGAATTTATTCGCCGGTTTAAAAATGAGTCCAAGGCAATTGCGGTACTTTCACATCCAAATATCGTCAAGGTTTATGATGTCAGCTTCGGCGACAGGATCCAATACATCGTCGAGGAATTTATAGACGGTATCACCTTAAAGGAATATCTTGATCAACAAAAAGAGATTAAGTGGAAGGAAGCTATCCACTTTACCGTTCAAATATTGCGAGCGCTTCAGCATGCCCACGAAAAAGGTGTTGTTCACCGCGATATTAAGCCACAGAATATTATGCTGTTGCAGGACGGTACCATTAAAGTGACTGATTTCGGTATCGCACGTTTTTCTCGCAGTGAAACGCACACCATGACAGATAAGGCGATTGGTTCCGTACACTATATTGCTCCGGAGCAAGCCAGAGGTGATTTAACCGACGAAAAGGCAGATATCTATTCTGTGGGCGTCATGCTCTATGAAATGATTACAGGCCAACTTCCGTTTGAGGCCGACAGCGCTGTGTCTGTTGCAATTATGCAGCTTCAGGCGGACCCGAAACCGCCGAAAGAAATTAATGAGGCAATTCCGGATGGTCTTGAGGAAATCACATTAAAGGCGATGCAGAAGAACCCTGCGCAAAGATACCAGTCTGCTGCAGAAATGCTGCGCGACATTGATTCCTTCAGAAGGAATCCTAGCATTAGTTTCCAATACAAATATTTTGTAGATGATAAGCCAACAAAATACATTGATGCAATCAATACGGTAAAGGGTACCGAGCAGCCAACCTATAATGATAATTATGAGTATGAGGAAGAGCCGAGCAAAGCACATAAAAAAAAGAAAAAATCCACCGCTACTTTGGTGATTGCAGGAATTGCTGCCGCATTTTTGATTGTTGCCATCGGCTTTGGCATCGCTGCGCTGCTCCACAGTTACTCAAGCGAGGTCGGCAACGTTTCACTGCCTGACTTTGTGGGCAAGACCCTTACCGAAGTAAAGGATAATAAAGATTATAAAAACTTTAACTTTATAACGCAAACAAAGAACGATGCAACACAAAAGGCAGGCGTTATTTTAAGTCAAAGTCCAAAATCAGGCACAATAGTAAAGGCAACCGCTGACATTACCCTTACCGTGAATGCGGGTGGAAAAACGATTGCCGTACCTGATATTTTAAATAAACCGCAAGAAGAGGCGCTCGCTACACTAAAGAAATTAAATTTGAAATATGAAGTTTTGCCGGTTGTTGACGATAAAATTGCTGAGGGTTATGTGAAGGATACTGACCCTGCGGTGGGAACACAGGCAGTCGAGGGCTCGACCATAATTAAGGTATATGTAAGCACTGGCAACGGCACCCCAAAAGTAGCTATTCCTAATATCATCGATAAAAATATCGATGATGCAAAGGCGGATATTATTGCGGCAGGGCTAACGGTTGGTGAAATTACAAAAGTGGACAGCAATAAAGAAAAAGACATTGTAGTTGAAACGAATCCCTTGCCAACTGTTCAGGTTGAGAAGGGAAGCACTGTTGCAATTGTTATCAGTTCTGGCAATAAGTTAGAAAAAACAATTACTGTCCCGGTTCTGCTTCCCAAAGAAGTTACCCATGACATCGCACTTAAGGCATATTTAGGCAATGAACTTCAACAGGAAAAAACGGTCAATCCATCCTACAATGATGTTTGTCAACTCACGTTTAAGGGCACAAGTGGTAAAAAACAACTCATTATTCAGTTAGATGGAAGTAAATACAAAGTGTTTACTCTTGATTTTGACACCGGCGTTCCTACCCAAACCGAAAGCTACCCATATGCCGGAAACGGCGTGGACAGCGATGTACCAAGTGGCGTGATTACGCCGTCGGATTGATGAATATGGATATGAAAAACGGTATTATCGTAAAAGGAATCGGCGGCTTCTATTATGTTGAAGTCGCCGACACGTTATATGAATGTAAAGCCAGAGGCATATTTCGGAAGAATAAGGTTACTCCCTTTGTTGGTGACCATGTTAATATTAGTTTAGAACAGGATGGAACCTGTACCATTGAGGAAATACTTGCGCGCAAAAATCACCTTACGCGACCTCCTATTGCGAATATTGACCAACTTATCATTGTGGTGTCGGTCTGTGACCCCTCGCCAAGTACCTTGATTATAGATAAAATCATTGCTGCGGCTGAAGACAAGGGCATTGAACCGATTGTGGTCGTTTCCAAAACCGATTTACAGGGCTGTGAGTGGCTGCGTGAAATTTATGAAAAAACCGGAATTCCATTTTTTACAATTTCATCCGCTACCGGTGATGGCATAAGCGCCATTCACAAGCTCTTGATTGGTAAAATTTCGGCCTTTACAGGCAATTCCGGTGTTGGTAAATCGTCGCTCCTAAACGGTATCAATGACAAATTTCATCTTCAGACCGGCGAAATCAGTCAAAAGCTTGGCCGCGGCAGACACACAACCCGGCAGGTTGAACTGCTAAAACTGGGTGAGGGGACGTATGTTGCAGATACGCCCGGTTTCTCGTCAATTAGTATCGAACGATATGATATCGTAAATAAAGAAAATCTTCAGTATTGCTTCCGTGAATTTTCACCCTATCTTAACCAGTGCAAATTTACATCGTGCTCACATACCTGTGAAAAAGGCTGTGCTGTCATTCAAGCAGTAGAGGGCGGTTTTATCAGCAAGTCCCGCCATGAAAGCTATCTTACGATGTATAACGAAGTCAAGGACTTAAAGGAATGGAATATGAAATGAACAAATGTATAATTATTGGCTCGGCTCCGGTCGAGGATGACGATATATTCAATGAAATGGAGTTTGGAAATTCATTTGTAATCTGCGCAGATGGTGGTCTGGACATCGCCCTGAAAAATAGGATTACCCCAAACCTAATCATCGGTGATTTTGATTCGGTAAAATGCGAACTTCCCCCGAATATTGAAACAATAAGGCTTAAAACAGAAAAAGATGATACCGATATGATGGCAGCAATTAAAGAGGGAATTAGAAGAGGATATAAGAAATTTGTGCTGATTTGTGCGCTGGGAGGTCGTTTTGATCACTCTTTTGCCAACTTCTGCGCATTGCAATATCTTGTTTCACAGGGCTGCAAAGCAGTAATTGCCGCCAAGGGCTGTCGTGTGTTCCTCTTGACCACTGGTCGGCTTACGCTGAGCAAACTGAAAGGCAGTACTGTCTCGGTATTTCCGTTTGGAGGGGGTTCCTGTACCGTCAGTTATGAGGGAATGAAGTATCCGCTCAATGAGGCCCAACTCACCTCTACTAGCCCAATCGGTGTGAGTAACAAAATTATTGCTGATGACGCTCAAATAATTATTCACGGTGGAAACGCCCTTGTTTTTTTACTTTCATAAAGTGAACCAAATTCTTTGCCACTGAATATACTGGGATAAGACAAAAGAGAAAGCAGTCTTATTTTTATGAAAGTGGTGAGCTGAATGCGGTGTAATAATCGTTGTCCTACTGGCCAGTATGCAGTTGCATTTGGGCTCGGGCTTGCTGTCTCTTGTTTTTGCCCAACGGGACTGCTCTTGTTCATAGTCGCGACCATTCTGGTCGTGTTGGGTATCACGCTTTTAAAGTGCGGAACATAATGGGAGGTCTGTGTAATGAAGGTAGTAGTTGTTAAAAGCCCAAAATTTTTAGGATTTATACTGCGCAAGTTTTTCAATATTAAAAAAGAATTGTAAACAATCAATGCCGGCTGTTAACGCAGCCGGCATTTTTTTACGCTCAATTAGCATAAAAGGTACAAGATTAGAATAACAATTAGGTAGAAACAGGAAAAGGAGAGAGCCTTTATGGATTATATGCTTAACCGTGAGGCATTGGCCGCCAGCGAAATTATTTATGACGGCTGCCAGGAGCAGCCTGTTGATCTTGACATCAGTCTGCCTGATTATTGCCCGGATATACAGCGCATTTTAAAATGTCAGGTTTACCCGCGAATTACCTCAAGAAGTATTACCGGTGACAGGTTGGAACTGGAGGGCAACTACACAGTAAAAGTTTTTTATCTTGATTCCGGGGGGATGGCAGTTCGCTGCTGTGAAAACAATCAATCATTCTCCGCTGCGATAGCCTTAAAGCAGAGTGCCGACAACGCACAGATTTTTGCCTTTACGCGTGTTGAATATATTAACTGCCGTGCAACCAGTCCTCGTCGTCTGGACATACACGGTTCGTTTTCAGCATGTGCCAAGGTTATCTGCCAAGGGGAAAGTGAAGTCATATCCAATATTGACGCCAATGAGGTAGAACAGCAGAAAAGCACGCTGACCCTTAATAGGGTTGCCGGATTTGCACAGCAGCAGTTCAGCATTGATGAGGTATTGGAGCTGGGGCAGGGTAAACCTGCGGCGGATAACCTTGTCAAAACGGACGCTTTTGCATCGCTCCAGGATTTCAAAATTGTCGCAAACAAGATTATGATTAAAGGCGAGGTTTGCATAAAAATCCTTTACTCTTCGTGTGATGACGACTGTGTTCTGGAAGTAATGGAATACGCGATTCCGTTCAGCCAAATGCTCGACTGCGACGGTGTAACCGAAGATTGTATGTATAACATCAAACTGAGCATTGCCGGAGTTGAAGCACAGATTAAAAATGATTATTCCGGTGACCAAACCTACTTTGACGTTCAGGTCAAGGTGTTCGCAAACGCCGTTGCTTACAAGAGTTCCGACATAACATTAGTCACCGACGCGTATTCAAAGCAGTACGAAATGAATATAAACTATAAGCAAAAGAGCATTGATAATGTGATAGAGTTCATCGATGATACGGATACGCTAAAAAGCTCACTGCCTCTTGAAGATGTGTCTGTATCCAAAGTGATTGATATCTGGAATGAAATGAGTACGGTTTCCGCTGACTTTGAGAATGGTCAAATCAATTATAAGGGCAAAATCAATGTATGTGTGCTTGCGCTTAATGCGGAAAACAAACCGATTTATTTTGAACGTATGGTTGACTTTGCGTACGCTCATCCGTACTCCGGCAAAGTTGAAAACATCAAATGCAGTGCTTCAATGTATGTGGCCGGTATAAGCTACCGTATTACAGGCAGTGGGATTGAGATAAAAGTCGACTTGAAGCTAAGCGCAACTGTGTATAGCCAATGCAGTTTTAAGGTCATCACGGACGTTACGGCCGATGAAACCAAACCAAGGGCACAGGATAAATCTGCAGCACTGAGCATTTATTATGCTGATGCGGGTGAGAGCCTCTGGAATATTGCCCGCGAATACTGCACCTCGGTTAACGCGATTAAGCTGGAAAATGATCTTGCCGGTGAATTCGTAGAGAACAGGGGGATGCTGCTGATTCCAATGTGAGCATCGATCAGACATAAGTGATTTTGAATAATATTTCTCTGCCTGAGGGGGAGGTAAAATGGAAAAACGCAATATTTACAGCGATATTTCTCAACGCACGAATGGTGATATTTACATCGGTGTTGTTGGTCCGGTCAGGACTGGTAAATCCACCTTTATCAAGAAGTTTATGGATGCCATCGTCGTTCCAAACATGGACTCAAGTTATCGTCGTGACCGCGCGATAGACGAAATGCCACAGTCCGCCGCCGGACGCACCATCATGACAACCGAACCAAAATTTATTCCGGAACAGGCGGTAACGGTAAACATTGACGCCAGTGCAACTTTTTCAGTGCGCATGATTGACTGCGTTGGCTACATTGTTCCAAGTGCACTAGGGTACATAGAAAACGATATGCCCCGCATGGTTATGACTCCATGGTATGATGAGCCGATTCCCTTTAACATGGCGGCCGAAATAGGCACCAAAAAAGTCATTACTGAACACTCTACTATTGGGCTGGTCGTAACGACAGACGGCAGTATCAGCGATATTCCTCGCGGCGAATATGAAGAAGCGGAGGAAAGGGTAATCAGTGAGTTAAAGGAAATCAATAAGCCGTTTATTGTACTTCTCAACTGTACGGTTCCCAACTCCGAGTCCGCAGTTTCAATGGCGCAAAAGCTGCAAACGAAGTACGAGGTACCTGTTCTGCCTGTTAATTGCCTTGAATTGGAAGAGACGGAAATCAGAAACATACTGTCAAAAGTTCTGTTTGAATTTCCTGTTAAAGCAATTAAGGTCGACATGCCGCGCTGGCTTTCAAGCCTTGAAAAAAGCCACTGGCTGCGTTCAGCAGTTTACACCAATATTCAGCAGTCGGCTTCGAAAATATCCAGAATAAGGGAAGTTGACAGCATCATTAACAATATTCAAAATTGTGAATATGTCAGCGGCGCTAAAACTGTATCCGTCGATTTAGGCACCGGTCATGCGCGCATATCCGTCAGCCTTGAACAAAATCTGTTTTACAAAGTTCTTGGTGAAAAGACAGGGATTGAGATTGAGGATGAAGGCAGCTTGCTTGACAGTATGCTGAATCTTGCTAAAATTCAGAGTAAATACAATAAAATCAAAGATGCGTACCAAGATGTTCTGGACACCGGTTACGGTATTGTGATGCCGGACATTGAAGAACTTACTTTGGATGAACCGGAAATCATCAAGCAGGGAGGAAAGTACGGCGTTCGCTTAAAGGCTGCCGCACCGTCAATCCACATGATGAAGACCAGAATAACGACCGAGCTAACGCCAATTGTTGGTTCTGAACAGCAGTCGCAGGAGCTCATTATGTATCTGCTTAAGGAATTTGAAGAAAACCCATCAAAAATTTGGGAATCAAACATCTTCGGCAAGAGTCTGCATGAGCTCGTTAACGAAGGGCTTCACAACAAGCTTTACCGCATGCCGACTGACGCCCGAGACAAGGTCCGAGAGACAATTGAACGCATCATAAATGATGGTTGCAATGGCCTAATATGCATCATACTATAAAACTTATTAAGATGGTTCGGTTTATAAAGAAACCGAACCATCTTTTTGTAGTTGATAAATCATAAATTAACACTTATAATATACATAGAAACCATATATAATAGGTTAAGTTAGGAAGTGTTAATTATGTTTACCATTGTAGAAAAACGCAGGTTGAATGATTCAATGACACTGATGGCTGTTGAAGCACCGTTTATTGCGAAAAAAGCGCAAGCCGGTCAGTTCATCATATTGCGTGTTAATGAATTTGGTGAAAGAATTCCGCTCACAGTTGCCGATTATGACCGAGAAAAGGGCACGATTACTATTATTTATCAGAAGGTCGGAAAAACCACGCTGCTGCTCGACCAGCTAAACGTCGGCGACGCTATTTTGGACTTCATCGGACCTTTGGGCAAAGCTACCGAACTCGACGACTATAAAAAAGTTGCCGTGATTGGAGGCGGTGCAGGCTGCGCAATTGCTTATCCTCAGGCCAAAGCACTGCACAGCATGGGTGCTAAGGTTGATATGATTGCAGGTTTCCGTAACAAGGATATTATCATTTTGGAAGACGAGATGAAGGCTGTCAGCGACAACCTTATTTTGACCACAGACGATGGTTCAAATGGAAACAAAGGATTTGTTACCGATGCGCTGCGCAAAAACATAGAAAATGGAGCAGGCTATGACTTAGTTATTGCAATCGGTCCGCTTGTAATGATGCGCGCTGTCTGTAATCTGACAAAAGAATACAACATCAAAACTTTGATTAGCATGAATCCGATCATGATTGACGGTACCGGCATGTGTGGTGGCTGCAGACTGACAGTCGGCGGCAAAACCAAGTTTGCCTGTGTTGATGGTCCAGATTTTGATGGACATGAAGTCGATTTTGACGAAGCAATAAAAAGAGCCAGAACCTATTCTGAAATGGAAAAAGAAGCGACACGGGAGTACAACTGCCGCTTGATGGAGGGTGCTGAAAATGCCTAATATGACCCCAATCAAAACTCCGATGCCGGAGCAGGATCCCAATGTCCGCAACAAAAACTTTGAAGAGGTAACGCTTGGGTACACAAAAGAAATGGCAATGGAAGAGGCAGAGAGATGCCTCAATTGTAAACACAAACCCTGCGTAAGCGGATGCCCTGTTGGCGTTCGTATTCCGGAGTTTATTAGAAGTGTTGCCGAAGGCGACATGGAGAACGCTTATAAAATCATTAAAACAACCAATTCGCTTCCTGCTGTATGCGGTCGTGTGTGCCCGCAGGAATCCCAGTGCGAGCAAAAGTGTGTGCGCGGGATTAAAGGTGAGCCTGTAGGAATCGGCCGCCTGGAGCGCTATGTTGCCGACTGGCACATGGAGCACGGCAAGCCCGAGGAATTCAAGGTGAAACCAAACGGCCATAAGATTGCAATCATCGGTGCAGGCCCGGCCGGCCTAACCTGTGCGGGTGATTTAGCGGCAATGGGTTACGCGGTTACTGTTTTCGAGGCTCTGCACGTAGCCGGCGGCGTTTTGATGTATGGTATTCCGCAGTTTAGACTGCCAAAGGAAATTGTTCAAAAAGAAATCGTTGCCCTAAAGGAAAAGGGCGTTGAAATTAATACCGATATGGTAATCGGTAAGGTACTGTCTGTGGACGAGCTGTTTGAAATGGGCTACGAGGCAATGTTTATCGGTACCGGAGCTGGACTGCCAAGTTTTATGAATATTCCCGGCGAGGGTCTTGTTGGCACTTATTCAGCAAATGAGTTTTTAACCAGAGTGAATTTGATGAAAGCATACCGCGACGAATACGATACACCAATTATCCGTCCCAAAAATGTCGCTGTCGTGGGTGGCGGCAATGTTGCCATGGATGCTGCGAGAACAGCAAAACGTTTGGGTGCGGAAAATGTTTATATCGTTTACCGCCGCGCCGAGGAACAAATGCCTGCGCGTAAAGAGGAAATCCACCACGCGAAAGAAGAAGGCATTATCTTTAACCTTCTGCGCAATCCTGTTGCCATCCATGGCGACGAAAGCGGCAGAGTGAAGTCAATTGAGTGCATCGAAATGGAACTTGGTGAGCCGGATGCTTCCGGCAGACGCAAGCCTGTGGAGAAGGCCGATTCGAATTTTGAAATTCCTGTTGACTGCGTTGTGATGGCAATCGGCAACTCCCCAAATCCACTTATCCGCACAACAACTGAGGGATTGGAAGCCAACAACCGCGGCTGTATTGTTGTGGATGAAGCTACGATGGCTACAACCCGAAAGGGTGTTTACGCTGCGGGCGATGCCGTGAGCGGCGCCGCAACGGTTATTCTTGCTATGGGAGGCGGCAAAGAGGCCGCTCAGTCAATCGATCAGTACATTAAATCCAAATAACCTAAAAACCGCCGCTTTTTACGGCGGTTTTTTCTTTGTCCGGTTATCATCCTGCATTGTGTATCATATTATTAATGGGACACTAATTATGCAGGAGGAATAACAATGAATGATTATTATGACAAGGACTATGAAACCAGTTATAAAAAGCCAAAGAAAAAATCAAAAAAGATCAGTACAAGGCTTTTAACAATTATTCAAATTACAGTTTGTTCAATAATCGTAGTAACGGCGATTTTTGTCAGGCTCTTTGGGGGCAACGCTTATTCAGTCATAAAAAACTGGTATTTGCAAAATATAAATAATTCAATTGTTGCTGATGAGCAAATTCAAGATGTAAAACACTCGGTTGTTGAACTGCTCCCGTGGACCTCCAACTTAGCGCCCTCAGCCAGTTCACAGCAGCCGGAAAGCTCGCAGCAAGGCCTAAGCTCCCAGTCTGCTTCAAGCGCGCAGCAGACTACTGATTCAAGTCAGGGCAAAGGATGAAATGTCCTTTACAATAAAAAACTGCCGAATCACCATCCGCTTTTTATTTGTCGCAATGCTTGCAATGCTGCTGTTGGGGGATAAGAGCGGGGTGGCAGAGGTTGGAATCCTTGCAGCCACGCTGCATGAAACCGGACATTTAGTGGTAATGTATGCGTTTGGGGTTGAACCATCACAAATTAAATTCACCCCGTTTGGAATTGATATCATAAAGTCATGCTGCGTAAATCGCAGCTATAAGCGTGATGTACTTATTTCACTTGCCGGACCATGCGCCAATATTGCTGCTGCATTGATTTTTTATCTCTTCAACCATTCTGCTGTTCATCCTTTTATTTTGGCTAATCTTGTACTTGCGGTGTTTAATCTGTTGCCGATTGAACCGCTCGATGGAGGACAGGCGCTTTATTCGATACTCTGCACAAGATTGAGCGTCGATCAAGCTGCAAAAATGGTTTCTGTGACCTCGTTTGTCGTATTGACGCCGCTTGCAATACTTGGATTTTTAGTATTGTTTCGTTCTCCGGGCAACTTTTACTTATTTGTGGTATGCGTATACTTGATTTCATTGTTACTTTTTAAGAACGGGCGATATTATTGATTTGCAATATCAGTCTCCGGGCAGTATAATAATAAGACTTTGTAACGCGCGGAGGATTTGAATGATTAACAAAAAAATTGAAAAACTGCTTGTAAACGTACAAAAGCCCGGCAGATATGTAGGCGGCGAACTCAACAGCGTAATGAAACAACTGGATGAGGTCGATGTGCGGTTTGCTTTTTGTTTCCCTGACATATACGAGGTTGGTATGTCACACCTCGGTATGAAAATATTATACAGCCAGCTTAACACCATACCCTATGTCTGGTGTGAGCGCGTGTTTGCTCCTTGGGTGGATATGGAGGAACAAATGCGTAAGAATAATGTCCCGCTTTATGCACTTGAAAGCGGTGACAGCATAGCAGATTTTGACGTTATCGCATTTACGCTTCAGTATGAACTTAGCTTTACCAATCTGCTCAATATGCTTGATTTAGCAGGGATCCCTTTAAAATCATGCGACAGGCATTCCCTTTCACAACTTGTTGTGGCTGGTGGGCCTTGCGCCTGCAATTCTGAGCCGCTGGCCGATTTTATTGACTTGTTTTTCATCGGTGAAGGGGAAGAAGTAGACGCAGAGGTCGTAGCCCTTTATAGAGAATACAAGAAGAATAATCGTTCTAAAGAAGATTTCTTAATCGCCGCCGCGCAAATTCAAGGCGTTTATGTTCCGTCGCTCTACGATGTTACGTATCATGACGATGGGACAGTAAAAGCTGTGACGCCAAAACATGGTGCACCCGCAACCGTAAAAAAACGCATTATGCTTGATGTGGATAAATCCTATTTTCCGGATAAATTTGTTGTTCCATACATTGAAATTGTTCACGACAGAACGGTCGTCGAGGTTTTACGAGGGTGCATCCGCGGCTGCCGTTTCTGCCAGGCGGGATTCCTTTATCGCCCTTTCAGGGAAAAATCGGTTGATGTGTTAGATAAGCAGTGCCATGACCTGTGTAATAATACAGGCTATGATGAAATCTCTCTTTCGTCGCTTAGTACAAGCGATTACAAAGAAATCAATGAGCTTCTCGATCAGCTTTTAACATGGACTAAAAATGAGAACACCGGTATTTCACTACCATCGTTAAGAGTTGATGGTTTTTCGACAGAGATGATGTCAAAAATAAAGTCTGTACGCCGCAGTGGCCTTACCTTTGCACCGGAAGCCGGCACGCAGCGATTAAGGGACGTTATCAATAAAAACGTAACCGAAGAAGAACTTTTCAAAACCGTTAACACAGCTTTCAGCGGTGGGTGGACAACCATTAAGCTCTACTTTATGATTGGACTGCCTACCGAAACACTCGATGATATCGCGGGCATCGCGGAACTCGGCCAGAAAGTGGTTGATGCGTATTATGATAATCCCAACAAACCTAGGGGTAAAAGCGTAAAGGTTTCTGTTAGTGCGTCGTCTTTTGTTCCCAAACCATTTACACCGTTTCAGTGGGAACCACAGGACACAATGGAAATACTTCGCCAAAAGCAGCGTCATTTAGTCGGCTCGATTAAGACAAGAAAAATCGAATCAAGTTGGCATGATGCTGATACAAGCTTTTTAGAAGCTGTGTTTGCCCGTGGTGACAGGCGTTTATGTGATGTGCTCCTCGAAGCACAGAAAAGCGGCTGCAAAATGGATGGCTGGCAGGACTTTTTTTCTCTGCCTAAATGGATGACCGTATTTAAAAAGTGTGGTATTGACCCCGTGTTTTATGCTAACCGCAGAAGAAGCTTTGATGAAGTTTTGCCATGGGATCATATTGACTACGGTATTCAGAAATCATTTTTAATCAATGAATGTAAAAAAGCATATGGCAACACCACCACGCCAAACTGCCGTGAAAAGTGTTCCTCCTGCGGTGCAGCCTGTTTTAATGGAGGAATTTGCTATGAAAACCGTTAGAGTATGGTTTAAAAAGATTGGAACTGCGCGTTATATTTCCCATCTTGACTTGAACAGATGTATGTCGAGGGCAATCCATAAGGCTAAAATTCCGCTATGGTATACGCAGGGCTTTAATCCGCACGCATTTATTACCTTTGCACTTCCGTTGTCTCTTGGTATCAGCGGCGAACGTGAAAGTATGGACGTTAGATTGGATGACGATAACATAACTCCCGAGGAGTTAATAGAAAGACTGAACTTAGCCTTACCGGACGATATCCCGGTGTTTGATGTTACTGAGCCGGTGATGAAACCGGGACAGATTGCTTACGCATCCTTTCTTATTACGTTAGATACAGAAGGTGGGGATGCGGATGAAATCGCCGTCCAAATTAAGGAATTGCTTGGTTATGATAATATTATTGTCCCAAAACATACAAAAAGTGGATTTGTTGATTTAGACTTAAAGCCGTATCTTGATAAAACCGAGGTTGCCGTCAAAAACTCAGCGGTTGAAATCAGTACGATTCTTCCAGCCGGCAGCACCATGAACATCAATCCGGCTCTTTTAAGCGATGCAATGAAGAGGTACTTGAAAATTGATTTGTATGCTGATGTCGAAAGAATCAACATTTTCGACACAAGTTTGAAAATATTTGAATAATTATAAAAAAAATATTGCACCTTTTAGCACATTGTGTTATTATATATAGGCATTTGGAAACCGCTGATTTGTTTCGGTGGGGTTCAATGCCCGGTTCTACCGTGACATTGAAGCTGACAGTCCTCTGCCGCGTACGGCATGAATGTCTGAATTATTAGGAGGAAATATCATGGATGCATTAAAAATTATTTCAGAAGATTCTGTAAAAAAAGAAATGCCGGTATTTGAAATCGGCGATACTGTAAAGGTAAACGTAAATATCAGAGAAGGCGAAAGAGAAAGAATTCAGGTTTTTGAAGGTACTGTTATTGCACGTAAAGGCAGTGGCATTTCCGAAACTTTCACCGTTAGACGTCTTTCCTATGGCGTAGGTGTTGAAAGAGTATTCCCAATTCATTCGCCAAATGTTAAGAGTGTTGATATCGTCCGCAAGGGCCGTGTTCGTAGAGCAAAGCTATATTACCTGCGCGACAGAGTTGGTAAGGCTGCAAAGGTTAAGGAACAAATCAGATAACCAATTGCATAGCTATTTAAAAGGGACATGTACGTGTCCCTTTTTTGCTATTAAAATATTATATCATTTTGCAGCCTTACGCAAAATTTCTAAAGCAGAACACCCGTTGGGTGTTTTTGCAATAAAGGTAAGGTAGGGGGTTGGCAGTATTTGCTCCGAAATCACTGTTTGGCTCATACTGATATTTTGCTTTATTTAGAAGAGGTGGCATAACATGAATCAAATAGTCTCTATTGGAACTTCAGATATTCAAGAGTCAACGCCAAATCCAAAATCAAACTTCACCTTAAGCTGTTTTGAATGGATTGAGGCTTTAATCCCCGCTCTGATTGTAATTATGATAGTGTTTACATTTTTATTTAGAGTGATTACTGTGAATGGTCCGTCTATGCTTCCAAATTTGAAAGACGGCAACAAAGTGCTTGTATCGTGCTTAAATAATCATCCTACTCGCGGAGACATTGTTGTGATTGATGCAAAAGGCGTCGCTCTTCATGAAGTTATCGTGAAAAGAGTGATTGCCACTGAAGGGCAGACTGTCAATATCGATTTTGAATCCGGTACTGTTTCTGTGGACGGCGTTGCTCTCGACGAATCTACCTACATTAAAAACGGAATTACAAAAAATCAGTATGATCTTACTTTCCCACAAACTGTTCCTGCCGGACATGTGTTTGTTCTTGGTGACAACCGCACCATTTCAGACGACAGCCGTTCAAGTGACGTTGGTATGATTGATCGACGTTATATCATTGGCACAGTTGAATTTATGATCGCACCGATTAAGAATTTTGGGAAAATATAAGGTAATACCTTTAAATATATAAAGGAGTTGTTTCTTCCTTGAACCAAAATGATTCCCAACTCAACAGTGATGAAACAGCATCTCACAAGCCTCCCAAAAGTATTATCTTTAGCTGCTTTGAGTGGATAGAGGCTTTGATTACATCATTAATTTCTGTTGTCATACTTTTCACATTTTTATTCAGAGTTGTAAATGTGAGCGGTCCCTCCATGCTCCCAAATCTTCAATCGAACGATCGGGTGGTGCTGTCTAGTTATTTTTACAAGCCGCATCAGGGCGACGTGATTGTCATTACCCATACGGAAAAGCTTAAAGAACCGATTATAAAGCGTGTTATTGCGCTGGAAAATCAAGTCGTAGATATTAACTTTGCAACCGGTATTGTTTCTGTGGACGGTGTTGCGCTTGATGAATCCGCCTATATTGAAAACGGAATTACCACGCAGCCTTCGGATTACACCTATCCGCTGACAGTTACGAAGGGACATGTTTTTGTTCTTGGGGATAACCGCGCTGTTTCAAATGACAGCCGCTCCAGCGACGTAGGCATGGTTGATGAAAGGTATATTCTTGGCAAAGCGCAGTTAATTTTATTTCCGTTTGATCGATTTGCAAAAATAAACTGGTAAATAAAACGCTAAAAAAGGGTTAAATAAATATAGGGATGAATTATAAATATGAGTGAAGCACAATCAATACAATGGTTTCCTGGTCATATGACCAAAACCAAAAGAAAAATCGAAGAAAGCTTAAAACTGGTTGATGTGGTTGCCGAGATAATTGATGCACGTATTCCAGTCAGCAGCCGTAATCCTGTGCTGAGTAATTTGATCCAGAATAAGCCACGTGTTATTCTAATGAACAAATGCGATATGGCAGATCCCACTCAAACTAGTAGATGGATTGAATACTACAAGTCAAAAGGAATTCCCGCAATTCCGATTGACTGTCGTACAGGAAAGGGATTAAATGGCTTTATTCCTCTCATAAAAAGCGTATTGAGTGACCGCATCGCATCTTGGGAAGCAAAGGGAATGGTTTGCCGTCAAATCAGGATCATGGTTGTCGGCATTCCCAACGTTGGTAAGTCTTCACTGATTAACAGGCTTACTAAGAGCAGCAAAGCCAATGTTGAGGACAGGCCCGGTGTGACGCGCTCCAATCAATGGTTTACAATTGGCAAGGGCTTTGACCTTTTAGACACACCTGGTGTATTGTGGCCAAAATTCGAGGATAAAGTTGTTGGTGAAAGGCTTGCGTTTACAGGTGCTGTAAAGGACGATGTTATCGATACCGAACAGCTTGCCGGCCGTTTGCTTGAAATGCTGCGTGACAGCTATCCCAATGCTATGAAGCAGCGATACAAGTTTGAGGACACCGATATATCCCAACTGAAGGGTTACGAACTGCTTGAGTTAACGGGTAAAAAACGTGGAATGCTTATTTCTGGCGGAGAAATTGATACTGAGCGCGCATCCATTATGGTTTTGGACGAATTCAGAAGTGCCAAGTTAGGCAGAATTACGCTTGAACAGGTTGGTAAATAATATGAACTGGTTTGCCTATGAAAACGCGGCAATGGAAAAAGGATATAAAACAATATGCGGCATCGATGAAGCCGGACGCGGCCCTTTGGCCGGTCCGGTGTTCGCTGCCGCTGTTATTTTACCGGATAATCAATTTATCGATGGCTTAAATGATTCAAAAAAGCTTAGCGAAAAGAAGCGGGAAGCACTATTTGATATTATAAAAGAAACAGCAATCAGCTATTCAGTTGGATTTGCCACTGAAACCGAAATTGATGAAATCAACATTTTACAGGCAACTTTTCTTGCAATGAAGCGTTCATATGATGGTCTCAGCGGTAATCCGGATTTAGCGCTTGTTGACGGTAATAGGATGCCGCCTCTCGGCGTAGATACACAGACAATCATAAAGGGTGATGCACTCTCCTCCAATATTGCTGCAGCCTCCGTCCTTGCTAAAGTAAGCCGTGATAGGCTGATGTATGAAATCGATAAAATATATCCGCAATATCAATTCGCAAAACACAAGGGTTACGGAACTGCTCTACATATCGAAATGTTGAAAAAATATGGTCCATGCCCGGTACATCGAAAAACCTTTTTAAAAAAGATATTAGGGGATGGCTCCTATGAATAATGCTTCCGGTAAAATCGGGGAGGATTACGCGGCTGAACTGCTTGCCAAAAAAGGATATCTAATTACCCAGCGCAATTATCACTCCCGCTTTGGCGAGATTGATATTATTGCTGAAAATGACAAGTACATTGTGTTTGCTGAGGTTAAAACACGCGATGAGAATTTCTCGGTTAGTCCATTAGAAGCCGTTACGGTGGGAAAGCAAAAGAAAATTTTTAAAACTGCACTTTTGTATTTACAGTCACATCAAACCGAACTTCAGCCACGTTTTGATGTAATTGGTATTACAACGACAAGTGATGCTTTTACCGTGAAATTGGTTGAACATATTGAAAATGCTTTTACGGGGGGAGGATACAATTGAAATACTTTGACCTTCACTGCGATACAATCTCGAATTGCTATACCGATAAAAAGGCTCTGCTTGACAGCGATATGCAAATTTCGCTGCTACGGGGTAAAAAATATTCACCATGGTTTCAATGCTTTGCAGTATGGATTCCTGACGAAAAAAGAGGGAAGACGGCTTGCGAATATTTTGATGCCGTACTGCAAAAGTTAGAATATGAAATGAAGCTGAATGCAGATAAAATTATGCTTTGCAAAATCGCAGGGGACTTTGAGACGGCGCAGGAACAAAATAAGATTGGTGCCATTTTAACCGTCGAAGGCGGTGCAGCGGTCGGGGGCAGTCTTGAAAGACTGCAATACATGGCTAATTGTGGTGTTAGGGCAATTACCTTAACATGGAATTCATCCTGTGAATTAGGTGATGGAGCTGGTGTAGAGCCGGCGAAAGGGCTGACTGAATTTGGAAGACTTGCAGTGAAAGAAATGGAGCGCCTACATATTGTCGTTGATATTTCTCACGCAAGCGACAAGTTGTTTTATGATGTTGCCGATACCACGACTAAACCATTTATTGCAACTCACTCAAATTCACGCAAAGTCTGCAATCAAAAGAGGAATCTGACTGATGAGCAGTTCAGCATGATTAAAGAACGCGGAGGCTTAGTCGGTATTAATTTTGTGCCGGAGTTTTTAAATGCTTCCGGCAAAGCGGGTGCGGACGATATTTTGCGCCACATAGAACATTTTCTTTCTCTAGGCGGCGAAAGCTGCCTTGCAATAGGCAGCGATTTTGATGGAACAGACTTACCTGATGGAATCATCGGGGTTGAGTCAGTAGAAGATATTGCTGGGCTGATGCTGCGCCGTAATTACAGCGAAACTCTGGTTAATTCAATTTTATTTGATAATGCCTATCATTTTTTCGTTTCTCTTTGACATAAAATATGATATATTATATAAGATACAGATAAAGCGAAGGGAGAATAACGTTGAACTATAAATCTACAAGGGACAGCAGCATTAGCGTATCCTCAGCACAGGCAATCTCGCAAGGTATTTGCAGCGATGGAGGACTTTTTATTCCGGAAAATCTGCCTCATTTCTCGTGGCCCGATTTGTGTGCGCTTCAGAATAGCAGCTATACTGCGCTTGCAGCCAAAATTTTGTCATCATTTCTTTCCGACTTCACTGCAGAAGAAATCTCCGATTCTGTTTCCGCTGCATACACAGGCGGAAAGTTTGAAAATGACATTCCGGCACCGATATCACTTTTGCAAAACGGAAAAATAAGCATGTATATGCTTGAACTGTGGCATGGTCCAACCTGTGCATTTAAGGATATGGCGTTACAGCTTTTACCGCATCTTCTAACAAAATCACTTAAAAAAATCAATTCCTCAAAAACCGCCGTTATTCTAGTTGCCACATCTGGCGATACGGGCAAAGCGGCTCTTGAAGGATTTAAAGATGTTGACGGAACCCGCATTCAGGTATTTTATCCGCAAAATGGTGTCAGCCCAATGCAGAAACGCCAAATGAACACCCAGGAGGGAAACAATGTCGCAGTTTGTGCAATTGAGGGCAATTTTGATGATGCGCAAACCGGTGTGAAAAAAATATTTACTGATGCGAAAATTAACGAACTTTTGGAACAGAACAACATGATGTTCTCCAGTGCCAACTCCATTAACTGGGGCAGACTTCTTCCTCAGATTGTCTATTATTTCTCCGCCTATTGTGACCTTATGGCGAGCGGTGAAATAGATAAACAGGGCGTAGAGGTCAATATTGTTGTACCAACCGGAAACTTCGGCAATATTCTCGCCGCGTATTATGCGAAAAAAATGGGTCTGCCGGTTCATAAGCTAATCTGCGCGTCCAATTCCAACAATGTACTCACCGAATTTTTAAATACAGGCGTTTATAATCGCAGCAGGCATTTTTACACCACAATTTCACCGTCCATGGATATTTTGGTATCCAGTAACCTAGAACGTTTGCTCTATGACCTTACCGGCGGCGACAGCGCCCGTATTACGGGCTGGATGAATGAACTTGCTGCAACCGGAAAATATCAGGTTGACGATGATATTCTTAGCCAGCTGCACGATATTTTTTATGCAGGTTACTGCGATGACTCGGCAACTATGGCGACAATCAATGAAATTTACAACACGGAAAATTATCTTTGCGATACACACACGGCTGTTGCGGTAACGGTATATCATCAGTATATCAACGACAGCAACGATGAACAGACACCAACAATCGTTGTTTCAACTGCAAGTCCGTATAAGTTTGCAGACAGTGTTTTAAGTGCTGTTACAAATCAAGACAATAAAGGCGGCTCGGAATTTACGAAGATTAGCCAGCTTTCCACAGTAACCGGTACCCAGATTCCTAAGCAGATTGCTGTGCTCGAAACAAAGCAGGTGCGTTTTGACAACCTTTGCACAAAGGAAGAGATGGGCAAAATTGTGCTCAAAACAGCTGATATTAAAGTAAGTATTTAAGAGAGGTTACCATGTCACTATTTGCTATTGCAGACCTGCATTTATCGCTTGGTTGCGACAAACCAATGGATGTGTTTGATGGCTGGCAGAATTACACGGTTCGGCTAGAAAAAAACTGGCGCGCGGTTGTTGGCGATGATGACACCGTTGTGATTGCCGGGGATATTTCGTGGGCAATGAAGCTTGAAGATGCAGTGAAAGATTTTGAGTTTATAAATTCTCTGCCCGGCAAAAAGCTGATTTTGAAAGGAAACCACGATTACTGGTGGTCAACAAAAAAAAAGATTGATGAATTTCTGACGCAGTATGGTTTTAACACAGTCAGTATTGTCCACAACAATGCTGTAAAGGTCGGCGAGAATGCCGTTTGTGGCACACGGGGATGGCTTTATAACGCGGAAACGGACGAGGACGTAAAGATAGTTAACCGCGAGGTGGGACGTTTGAACATCTCGATTGATGATGCAGAAAAGCAGGGAGTGCAGCCGATTGTATTTTTACACTACCCCCCGGTCTATGATGGTACGGAATGCAAAGAAATTTTGAGTGTTCTTAAAAACCGCGGTATTAAAAGATGCTATTTTGGCCATATTCATGGCAGCGAGGCAGCCAAACGGGCGATTACGGGCGAGTATGATGGAATTAAAATGCACTTGATATCCTGTGACTATTTAAATTTCATGCCGGTTTTGGTAAGATGAACAATTTTTGAATAATTTATCTTATAACTAGAATTTTTTTTTCACATGTGTTATAATAACTTAGATAATTTGCAATTTGCAGGAGGAAATAAGAATGAGTTTAAAATCGTCTAATAAGGTTGATACAAACCGCTACCAACTTGAGGTTGAGGTTGATGCCGAGATATTTGAAAAAGCAATTAACCAAGCTTATCATAAAGAAAATAAAAAAATAGCAATTCCAGGTTTCCGCAAGGGCAAAGCTCCGCGTGCCTTTATTGAGAAGTATTACGGTGAGCAAGTATTCTATGAGGATGCTATCAACGCCGTTTATCCAGACGCGCTCGATGAGGCAGTCAACGAGGCAAAGCTTGAATTAATCGAGGACAAAATTGATTTTGATTTAGTTTCTGCCGGTAAAGAAGGTATTGTGTTTAAGGCAACTGTAACTACAAAACCTGAGGTCGAAATTAACGGTTATAAGGCTATTGCCGCTACAAAAAAGTTAGTTGAAGTAACCGATGAGGATATCAATCAAGAGATTAAAAAGGTTCAAGAGCGCAACTCCAGAATGGTAACAGTAGAAGACAGATCCGCCCAAAGCGGCGATATCACCGTTATCGACTTCGATGGTTCTGTCGATGGTGTTGCGTTTGAAGGCGGCAAGGCTGAAAATTACAGCTTAACGCTTGGCGCGGGCCAGTTTATTCCTGGCTTTGAAGAGCAGGTTATCGGGCATCAAACAGGCGACGAATTTGATGTTAACGTTAAGTTCCCAGCCGATTATCAGGCAACTGATTTAGCGGATAAGGATGCTGTATTTAAAATCAAATTGCATGAAATCAAAATGAAAGAGCTACCGGAAGTTGACGATGACTTTGTAAAGGACGTAAGCGACTTTGACACGCTTGATAAATACAAGGCTGATGTGAAAATAAAGTTGGCCGAGGCAAAGGAAAATGAAGCCAAGGATGACGTTGAAAATCAGCTGATTGATAAACTTGTTGAGAATTTAAAGGCAGAAATTCCACAGGCGATGTATGAA
The DNA here is from genome assembly GCA_964517505.1 of uncultured Caproiciproducens sp. Taxonomy (GTDB): domain Bacteria; phylum Bacillota; class Clostridia; order Oscillospirales; family Acutalibacteraceae; genus Caproiciproducens. Next base: position 279,047 of record CAZFED010000002.1, read on the forward strand.
AATAAAATTAATGAGGATATTCGTGAATTCGGCTATCGTCTCCAGTCTCAGGGCTTGAACCTTGATACATACCTGAAGTATACAGGTATGGACAAGGATACTATCCGCAAGCAATTCCAGCCACAGGCAGAGCGCCAAGTAAAGGTTCGCCTTGCGCTTGAAAAAATTGCACAGCTTGAAAACATTCAGCCGAGTGATGAGGAAATAGAAGAAGAATTTGCAAAGCTTGCAAAGAGCTATGAAATCGATGTTGAAAAGGTGAAGTCTTTTATTCCTAAAAATGAGCTTGTCAAAGACATCGTTGTTGAAAAAGCAATCAATCTTGTACGGGACAATGCAGTTATTATTGATAGCAAGAAAGACGCTGAATAATAAAAGTAAATCCTGCCAATTATTAATTATTGTTTAGTTTTATTGGAGGTACGCTATAATGAGTTTAGTCCCATATGTCATTGAACAAACAAATCGCGGTGAACGCTCATACGACATTTTTTCTCGTTTGCTCAATGACAGAATCGTAATGCTTACCGAAGAGGTAAACGATACCACATCTAGCTTGGTTGTTGCCCAGCTTTTATACCTTGAAGGGCAGGATCCTGCAAAGGATATCAGCCTTTACATCAACAGTCCCGGCGGTTCTGTGACCGCGGGTCTGGCAATTTATGATACGATGCAATACATCAAATGCGATGTTTCAACAATATGCATGGGTATGGCTGCCAGTATGGGTGCTTTTCTGCTCGCGGCAGGTACTAAGGGCAAGCGTTTTGCTTTGCCAAACAGCGATATCATGATTCATCAGCCGAGCGGCGGTGCACAGGGTCAGGCAACTGATATCATGATTCATGCAGACCATATCATTGCCACTAAGAAAAAGTTGAACGAAATTCTTGCCGACAAGACCGGTCAGCCAATTGATGTAATTACAAAGGATACCGAACGCGATAATTTTATGACAGCACAAGCAGCTGCTGAGTATGGCCTGATTGACAAGGTCATTTACAATCGATAATTTGAGGTTGGTGATTAAATGCCTAATAACGACGATACCAAGGATAGGGGAATATGCTGTTCATTCTGTGGCAAGCCGCAAAATGAGGCACGCCGCCTGATAGCCGGGCCCGGCGTTTATATTTGCGATGAGTGTATCGAGCTTTGTATGTCAATTCTCGATGATGAGAAGAATTTATCCAACCGCAAAACGGGTTACAATGAGGCTTCAGCGGAACTGCCAAAGCCTTATAAAATAAAGAAAATGCTTGATGATTATGTAATCGGGCAGGAAGAAGCCAAAGTTGCCCTTTCTGTGGCCGTGTATAATCACTACAAACGTATCTATTATGGAAAAGATGATGTTGAGCTAACAAAAAGCAATGTCCTTTTGCTTGGCCCGACCGGCGTTGGTAAAACTTTATTGGCACAGACGCTTGCTAAAATACTCGATGTTCCGTTTGCAATAGCAGATGCAACAACACTGACTGAAGCCGGTTATGTTGGTGAGGATGTAGAAAACATCCTGCTTCGCTTGATACAGGCGGCTGATTTCGATATTGAGAAGGCAGAACGTGGCATTATCTATATCGATGAAATTGATAAAATTGCAAGAAAGTCCGAGAATCCTTCCATTACCCGTGATGTCAGTGGAGAAGGTGTTCAGCAGGCGCTTCTGAAAATTTTGGAGGGAACTGTTTCCAACGTTCCCCCACAGGGCGGCAGAAAACACCCGCAGCAGGAATTTCTACAGATTGATACTTCAAACATTCTGTTTATCTGTGGTGGTGCGTTTGACGGCCTAAATAAAATTATTGAGAAACGTACCGCATCTTCGGCAATGGGATTTGGTGCCGAGGTGAGAAGCAAGACAGAACTTGATTCGACCTCATGGATGCAGAGTGTAATACCCCACGATTTGGTTAAATTCGGACTTATTCCAGAATTGGTCGGTCGTTTGCCTGTCATCGCATCGCTTAGTGGCCTTGATGAGGATTCCCTTGTAAGGATTTTAACTGAGCCGAAAAACTGTTTAATCAATCAATATATTAAGTTGTTTCAGCTTGATAAGGTTGAGCTTGAATTCAAGCCTGAGGCACTAAAAGCAATCGCTGAAAAGACCATTGACCGCCGTACAGGCGCAAGAGGTCTGAGGTCTATTATGGAGGACTTATTAACCAATCTCATGTACAAGGTGCCGTCTGATTATACCATTGAAAAGGTAACCATTACCGCCGATACGGTTAATAAGAAAGCGGAGCCGGAGATTGTTTACAATCCGGATCGCAAGCCGGTGAAAATTAAAATAACAACTCCAAGAAAACGCGGACGCAAAGATACCGCGTCATAATTATAGAAATCATGGCTGTTGCAGCGTGGTAGCACTGTTTGTTACTCACTTTGCAGCAGCCTTTTCTGCAAGGAGCAAACTATGAGTACGAATCTTGAACTACAAAACACAAATAATATTGTTATTCCTGTGCTTGCGTTGAGGGGGCTGGTCATATTCCCGGGTATGCTGCTGCAATTTGATGTCGGCAGGAAAAAGTCTATTTTGGCTTTATCAAAAGCAATGGAAGACAATCAGGAGATTTTTCTTGTTGCACAAAAGGATTTAAATGATAACGAGCCCAATGTGGAACAAATTTACAGCATAGGTATTGTTGCAAAAATCAAACAGGTAATCCGCCGTACTGATGATGGAGTCCGCCTTTTTGCCGAAGGTGTGTATCGTGCTGAAATTGTGTCGCAGGTCAGCGAAAATCCATTTATTCTCGCGGAAGTGTGTCCTGTTGAAACAAAAGCTTTTCGCGTAACCCATAAAACCGAAGCTTTAATTCGCTACACGCAAACTCTTTTTGAGGAGTACATCCAAAACTATACCCGTATTCCACCCGATATTATCATTGGTGTGGTACAAAAAAAGAATTGCGGTGAGTTAGCCGACTATATTGCTTCCAATATTATGCTTGACTATGAGCAAAAGCAGGCCATTCTGGAGGAGTTACACCCTGTAAAAAGACTGGAAAAGCTCATTGAGATTTTAAAAAATGAAATTCAGGTTTTATCAATTGAAAGCCAAATCAGTGAAAAAGCTAAAGAACAAATTGATGAAAGCCAGCGCGAATACTACCTTCGCGAACAAATGAAAGCCATATCCTATGAGCTTGGCGACGACGACAATCCTCAAGAGGAAGCCGATGAGCTTCGTGAACGCATTGCAAAGCTTAAGCTTCCTAAACTGCAGAATGATAAACTCTTAAAGGAATGCGACCGCCTTTCTAAGATGCCTTATGGTTCACATGAGGCAAGCGTTATTTTAAGCTATGTGGAAACCTGTCTGGAACTGCCCTGGAATACTTCAAGCCGCGAACATATTGATTTGAACAAAGCACAAAGGGTGCTCGACCGTGACCATTACGGCCTTCCTAAGGTCAAAGAACGTATCATCGAAATTCTGGCTGTTAAAAAACTTGCACCGGATATTAAAGGGCAGATTATCTGTCTTGTTGGTCCTCCGGGTGTCGGCAAAACCTCCATTGCACGCTCCATAGCGAACACAATCGGACGTGATTATGTTCGTGTATCGCTTGGCGGTGTAAAGGATGAGTCCGACATTATGGGCCACCGTAAAACCTATGTTGGCTCTATGCCAGGCAGAATTATTTCCGCGATTAAGCAGGCCGGTACGAACAATCCTTTGATATTGTTGGATGAAATTGACAAGTTGGGTAACGATTTTAGAGGGGATCCCGCTTCAGCACTGCTTGAAGTGCTCGATTCTGAGCAGAACTCCTCATTTTATGACCATTATATTGACATGCCGTTCGATTTGAGTAAGGTTATGTTTATTACTACTGCAAATGATTACAGTGCCATCCCGGAACCACTGCTCGACAGGATGGATGTAATAACACTTGGCAGTTATACCCACGAGGAAAAATTCAATATCGCATTGAAACACTTAATTCCCAAACAGCTCAAAAAACACGGAATTACTTCTAAGGTCCTTAAATTGACGCCTGCTGCTATTCGTGAACTGATTGATGGCTATACCAGAGAAGCCGGTGTCAGAAACCTGGAGCGCCAAATTGCCGCAATATGCAGAAAATGTGCCAAAAAGATTGTGGAGGACAGCAAAACGAAAATTACTGTTAGTCCCGAGAATTTGGAGGAGCTTTTAGGCCCCAAAAGATTTAAGACGGATGAACTCGTTAAATCCGATATGGTTGGACTTGTTAATGGCCTAGCATGGACCAGTGTTGGCGGAGAGATTTTGCCGATTGAGGTCGCTGTTATGGAGGGTACGGGTAAAATTGAGCTTACCGGTTCGCTTGGCGATGTGATGAAGGAATCAGCTAAAACGGCGATAAGCTGTATTCGAACAAGAGCCGATTCTCTTGGAATCAGCCACGATTTTTACAGTAAATATGATATCCATATTCATGCTCCGGAGGGGGCGATTCCGAAGGACGGACCATCGGCTGGTACAGCTATGGCTACTGCAATTACTTCTGCACTTACTAATATCCCGATTAAACACGATATTGCAATGACAGGCGAAATCACTTTACTGGGCAGAGTACTGCCAATAGGCGGATTAAAGGAAAAAACGATGGCCGCTTATCGCTCGGGAATCAAGACGGTGATTATTCCAGCCGACAATGTTTCTGATTTGGCTGAAATAGACACCGTTGTAAAAGAGTCAGTTCAATTCCTGCCTGTTCAAAAGATTGATCAAGTGCTTGAGGCCGCGTTGATTAGGCTTCCGGAAAGAAAATTGGATGAGAGTTTAGCATCAGGCATGCTTATGAATACTCCAGTTCAACCGGCAGATTTATCACCCGCTGTCCCGCAGTAATGAGGTGATAGAATGAGATTTGAAGATGCTTTTTTTGAATTTGCCGCGGGAAGGCTCGACCAGCTTCCCGAATCGACTGTACCTGAAATTGTCTTTTCAGGCCGATCTAATGTTGGAAAATCAACGCTGATTAATAAGCTGTTAAACCGAAAATCCCTTGCAAGAGTTAGTGCGACACCTGGAAAAACAGGTACGATTAATTTTTATAACCTAAAGACTTGCAGACTTGTTGACTTGCCCGGTTACGGCTACGCTAAGGTTTCCCAGTCGGAAAAACTACGTTGGGCCGAACTGGTGGAAGGATATTTGAATGCGCAGCGCAATGTCAAACTCGTGATTCAAATAATTGATATGCGCCATAAGCCTACGATTGATGATTTGCACATGATTGATTTCCTATTAAATTCCGGCTTTGATTTTATTGTTGCTGCGACAAAAAGCGATAAGCTTAACAAAACCGAGCGAACAACACAGCTTGAGGTGCTTCATGAGACATTTAGCCAGGTTGATGGAATGAAGTTAATTCCGTTTTCCGCAGTCAGCGGGGAAGGCGTGGAGGAAATAAAGAGCATGATTACAGCTCGATGTGATAACCAATAAAGTAACGGAGTGAAGAAAATGCTGATTTCGGACTGTTTAAATACGAATACACTTGGTCATTTAACCATTGGCGGGTGCGACACAATTGAGCTTGCTCAAAAGTTTGGTACTCCTTTATATGTAATGGATGAAGACAAAATTAGGAATACCTGCAAAATGTATCACTCATCAATTGATAAGTATTATAATGGAAAAGGCATCCCCCTTTTTGCAAGCAAAGCTTTTAGCTGTAAGGAAATATGCCGTATTGTCAATGATGAGAAAATGGGACTTGACGTAGTTTCCGGCGGCGAACTGTTTACTGCTCTCAATGCAGGATTTCCGCCGGAACATATTCATTTTCATGGAAATAATAAAACACCGGATGAAATTATATTTGCTTTACAATCCAACGTAGGGCATATCATCGTTGATAATTTAACGGAACTTCAAACAATCGATAAGGCAGCTGCCCAAATGAACAAAATAGCCAATATCACATTACGTATTAAGCCCGGTATTGACGCACATACGCACGAGTTCATTCGTACAGGACAAATCGACTCGAAGTTTGGCTTTGCTCTGGAAACAGGGGAGGCTATGGAGGCCGTTAAGGTAGCTGTTCAGTATAACAATGTTAACTTAAAGGGCGTGCACTGCCACATTGGCTCTCAAATTTTCGAAATCGAGCCTTTTGTACTTGCTGCAAAGATAATGCTAGGATTCATCAAGCAAATCAAGGACGAAACCGGGGTGGCTATCGAAGAACTTAACTTAGGTGGCGGCTTTGGAATTAAATATGTTGACACTGACACGCCAGTTGCATATGACAAATACATGGAATTGGTGGCCGAAACAGTCAATTCACGCTGTAAGGAACTTGGGCTTGATGTACCGTTTATTTTTATTGAACCGGGTCGTTCCATCGTGGGAGAAGCCGGAATTACCCTTTATAAGGTTGGTGCAATTAAGAAAATACCTCATGTCCGCACATATGTGTCGGTTGACGGAGGCATGGGCGACAATCCACGTTATGCTCTTTATAAATCCAGCTACACTGCGGTAATCGCCAATAAAGCAACTCTCCCTGCAGATAAAAAAGTGACAATTGCGGGCAAATCCTGCGAAAGCGGAGACTTAATTCAAGAGAACACAATGATTCAAACGACTGATGTCGGAGACACGCTGGCTGTGCTTTCTACAGGCGCATACAATTATTCCATGTCATCGAATTATAACAGAATACCAAAGCCCGCCGTCGTCATGGTACATAATGGGGATACCAGGGTGATTGTAAAGCGCGAAACCTATGAAGACATCGTAAGAAACGATATTTAACCCCATATGACAAGATTAGTTCCATTTCACTTTACTTTCACGCTTTTATGTGCTAAAATGTAATCTTATTAAATGAATGAGGGGTGAAACCGCTTGAATTCTAAAATTAAAGAGGACAGCGTTGATTTTTTGTTTAAATCCATTCTTTCTTTGAATACGATTGACGAATGCTATAATTTTTTTGAGGATTTATGTACGGTTCCGGAAATTAAAGCAATGTCACAGCGCCTGCTGGTTGCGCATATGCTTAGCACGAAGCGCGTTTACAGCGATATCGTCGCTGCAACGGGAGCTTCCACTGCAACCATCAGCAGAGTTAACCGTTCACTGAATTACGGCTGCGATGGCTATGACCTGGTATTCAGCAGAATCAATGACGGTGAAAAGTGCAAATGAGTTATTCTTCATTTGCACGCTACTATGATAGTCTTACACACAATGTCAACTATTCTCAGCGCGCGGATTATATTTGTGAGTTGCTTAAAAAGCTGAATCACAGTGCGGGTCTTACCCTTGATCTTGCCTGCGGAACAGGCAGTCTGACTGTTGAACTTGCAAAGCGCAGTGTCGATGTGTATGGAATAGATGGTTCAGCATGTATGCTTTCGGTTGCACAGCAAAAGGCAGCCGATAATGGGTTGCAGCTTTTGTTCCTTTGCCAGCAGATGCAAAGCATTGACTTATATGGCACGGTTGACACGGTCGTTTGCATGTTGGACAGCATCAATCACATGATTAGTGAAAATGATGTGTTTAAAACCTTTAAACGTGTTTCACTCTTTATGAACCGGGGCGGATATTTTATATTTGATATGAATACGCTCTACAAGCATAAGCATGTTCTCAGCAATAACACATTTGTCTATGATACGGATGATGTATATTGTGTGTGGCAGAACAATTTTGAGGAAAAGTTTAATCGAGTAGGTATAACACTTGATTTTTTTGGGCGGGAAGGCAGCACATATTATAGAAGTTCCGAACAATTTTTTGAGCGAGCCTATGATACGAATCTGATTGTTTCCATGCTGTCTAAAGCGGGACTGGAAGTAGTCGGTTTATTTGACGACCTCAGTTTTGAAAAGCCAAATGATCAAACTGAGCGAATTATTGTTGCAGCAAAAAAGGTATAAATGAAGGAATCGTAATATAATGGATAGAATTATTAGATGTATCACGTCCGATGGCGGCATTATGGCGTGCGCAATAGATTCAACCTACATTGTCGCAACTGCACAGCAAATTCATGGTACCAGCCCGGTTGCAACAGCAGCCCTTGGTAGGTTGCTCACAGGTGCCTCTATGATGGGATCAATGCTGAAAAAGGAAAGTGCCACAATTACCCTTAAAATTAAAGGTGGTGGCCCTCTGGGTGCCTTAGTCGCCATTGCAGACAGCAACGGCAACTGTCGCGGATGCATTGACAATCCGGCTGTGGAATTGCCACTGAAACCAAACGGTAAGCTCGACGTTGGAACGGCTGTTGGAAAAGACGGCCTTTTGGGCGTTATGCGTGATTTGGGAGAAGGCAGACCATATAATGGACAGGTTGAAATTAAGTCAGGCGAAATAGCCGAGGATATCACGAACTACTATGCCACAAGCGAGCAGATACCCACTGTGTGCGCCCTGGGCGTACTGATTGACAAAATAGATGTGAGGCAAGTCCTTGCAGGTGGCCTGCTAATACAGGCTTTACCGGGCGCAGATCAAGCAGAACTAGACAAGCTAGAAAAGAACATCAACGAAATGGATTCTGTTACAGCGATGTTGGCAAAGGGCATGAGCATAGAGGATATGTGCAAAACCGCTCTCAAGGGCTTTGAAATGGAAATTCTTGATGAGTTTAAGGTCGGTTATGCCTGCAATTGCAGCAAAGAACGTGTTGAGCGCGCGATTGCGACTTTAAAGCCAGAGGAAATTCTTTCCCTTGCTGATGAAAAAGGCTTTGCTGAAGCCAAATGTCAGTACTGCAATCATACCTATAAATTATCAAAACAGGAGCTTGAAATGATAGCCGTATCCACGCATAATAAATAAAAACTCGGAAAAATGAAAAAAATGTGTTTTTAGTGTTGACAAGTACAACAATATATAGTATTATATAACACGTCGCCAATGATGCGACACACTAATGGGAGCATAGCTCAGCTGGTTAGAGCACCTGCCTTACAAGCAGGGGGTCATAGGTTCGAGTCCTATTGTTCCCACCATTTGTGGCTCGGTAGTTCAGCTGGTTAGAACGCTAGCCTGTCACGCTAGAGGTCGTCGGTTCGATCCCGATCCGAGTCGCCAATTTGCCTCTGTAGCTCAGTCGGTAGAGCAGGGGACTGAAAATCCCCGTGTCGGTGGTTCGATTCCGCCCGGAGGCACCAATCCTGCGAATGTAGCTCATCTGGTAGAGCGCCACCTTGCCAAGGTGGAGGTAGCGAGTTCGAGCCTCGTCGTTCGCTCCAGTTTTGGCGTCATAGCCAAGCGGTAAGGCAAGGGTCTGCAAAACCCTGATTCCCCAGTTCAAATCTGGGTGACGCCTCCAAACTAGAAAAAGTCCTCAAAACGGTTTATCTGTTTTGAGGACTTTTTTTATCGAAGAGGATCCATAAGTGTCACGCTTGAAAACTTTAAGGACTAGATGTAAAATATTGGGGTAACCTTAACATCTGACATCGAGCCCAGAATATTGCCTAAGAAATATTTTTTATTTTTTGTAACAAAAGGAATGAATTCGAAGGGCTACCATAAAAGATTAAAATAATAAAAAACCAGGTATGCTTTTCACTTTTGCAGCGCTGGCAGCACTAGATGAAATTTTATTTATATGTGAGCAAACATTTTTTTAATGGTAAAAATGATAGAACATTTATCTTAATTGCGTTTGCAAGTATAACACACATACATATCCAAAATCACCCCATGCATATAGATTGCATGGGGTGATTGTATTGAAAGCGACAAAAACTTATTTTGTACCGATAACTGTTCTTATTTTGTGCTGTCTTGCGTTTTTATTGCTTTCCTATATCTCGTATAACAAAATTGATAAAATGGCTTCTACGCTCCCGGGGATGAATAATCTAACAATTGTGATTGACCCCGGCCATGGCGGGGAAGATGGGGGAGCCACTGGGAAATTATCAACTCATGAAAAAGATATCAACTTGGCCATTGCCTTAAAGCTTGAGAGGCTACTTAAAATTTCAGGTTTCAACGTGGTAATGACACGGACAACGGACACCTCCATCAATGACGATAATCTTGACACTATAAAGGAACGTAAGGTAAGTGATATTCATAATCGTTTAAAAATAATTGAGGCTCAGGGCAATTGCGTTTTTATTAGCATTCATCAGAATCACTTTACAGACAGCCGTTATAGCGGTGCACAGATGTTTTATTCCACGAAAAATGCAAATAGTAAGGAATTGGCAGAAAGTATTAAAAGTCGCGTGGTGGAGCTCCTACAGCCCGAAAACACACGCGAAACAAAACCTGCCACCAGTTCAATTTATCTTTTATGGCACACCAATACTCCCGCAGTACTGGTTGAATGTGGATTCCTTTCAAATGAGTCGGAGGCAGCTAAGCTAAACGACAAAGTATATCAACAGCAAATGGCATTTGCAATTTACAATGGGTTTTTGGATTACTTCCATTCAAGTATATAATATCTTGTATTCGTCCCGATGTTAGGCTATAATTTAATTAATATTAGATGAACAACTATTAAAACTTAGTTTAAATGTAGGGCTTTTGTTGGGAAAACCTGAGAAGATTGTGACCCCCTCTCCGCAGCAGGGGAGAGTGCAACAGTTAAGTAAAACGAAAAATTTGCTGTTTTTATTTGATAAACTCATGGATATATAAATAAAATAATATAGCATAGAAAACGAGGACTTTAAAATGGCTTCGAAATCAAAAAATGTATATATCTGCACGGAATGTGGATTCGAGTCAGCAAAATGGTTTGGCAAGTGCCCCGGCTGCGGCCAGTGGAACTGCATGAATGAAGAAATAAAAGAGCTTACCACACAAAAAGGCGGCGGAACCTATACTGCACACAGTAGCGCACGCCCGGTTTCTCTTAATGAAATCAGCACAAGCGAAGAAGCCCGTTATCGCACGGGATTGAGCGAATTGGATAGAGTACTAGGTGGCGGCATCGTAAAAGGCTCGCTTGTTTTAATCAGCGGAGAACCTGGTATCGGGAAATCTACGATTCTTTTACAAATATGCGAATACCTAGGTAAAGCCTTAAAGATACTATATGTATCCGGTGAGGAATCCAGCAGGCAAATAAAGCTGCGTGCAGCGCGCCTTGGCGTTCAGAGCGACAATCTATATATTTTAACCGAAACGGATATCCAGTGCGTAATAGAGCAGATAAGAGTCGATAAACCCGATTTGGTGATGATTGACTCCATCCAGACCATGAACTATACCGATCTGAACTCATCACCCGGCAGTGTAACACAGGTTCGGGAATGTACAAATGCCGTTATGCGCGCAGCTAAGTCGTTGGAGATACCAACTATCATTGTCGGTCATGTCAACAAGGATGGTGCCATAGCCGGCCCCAAAGTACTGGAACATATTGTTGACGCGGTTCTCTATTTCGAGGGTGACCGCCAAATGTCCTATAGAATTTTGCGTGCTGTTAAAAACAGATATGGCTCAACCAATGAAATCGGCGTGTTCGATATGGGGGACAACGGTTTGCATCAGGTGGACAATCCGTCACTTGCCCTGCTGTCGGGCAGACCCACAAATGTTTCCGGTACCTGTGTTACCTGCGTTATAGAAGGTTCACGCCCAATTTTGGCGGAAATACAGGGACTGGCTACAACCACAGGTTTTGGTAACCCAAGAAGAATGTCAACCGGTTTTGACTACAACAGGATGTCACTGTTACTTGCAGTTTTGGAAAAACGTGCGGGGTATTATTTCTCTAATCTTGACGCCTATGTTAACGTTGTAGGCGGGCTCAGGCTGGACGAGCCTGCATCTGATTTGGCGGTTGCAATGTCGCTTGTCTCCAGCCTAAAGGATGTTCCTATCAGTGATAATGCGATTGTATTCGGTGAAATTGGTCTGGCGGGTGAAATTCGCTCGGTAACGCACATAGACGCAAGAATCAGTGAGGCTGAACGCCTCGGATTTAAAAAGTGCATTTTACCGTTTCATAGTTTAAAACAGGTTAACTCAAAGTACAGTGATATTAAACTAATTGGGGTTAAAAATGTGAGAGAGGCGTTTGAGGCTTCGATTGACTAAGGTCCGATGTTCGTGGTGTGACCTTAATGCAATGTACACATCCATCGCCGGTGTAATTGGTAATTGCGGAGGGCATTTCTAAACTGCAATAGCCTTCACGCTGATAAATACAGTCTTCATCACATTGTATGATACTCATATATTTTCACCTCAATCATATTTTTCTGATTTGCTTGAAAATTATTCATTCATCCATGCGAAATCTCACTAATATTTTCCCTCAGTTATCACAGAATAAGTAAGAACGGGGGAATGAGAATGAAAAGATATGTAATGCTATGTACCTTTACACTTCTGATAATTGCAGTGGTGGTGATTTTTGGAACAATTTCGCGTAATGCAATCGTGCAAGTCAATGTTGTAAAGGTAAACCCACTTACAGTGGAAAATTCAGTTACCTGTAGTGGAAGGGTAGAGCGGATCTCCACACGTAGTGTTTATGCACCAGCTGCGGCTGCTATAAGTCATGTTTACGTTAAAGTTGGTGACAAAGTCTCTGCCGGCCAATCTTTAATGGAAGTTGAAGTGCCTGCGGAAAAGACCGACACTACGAATTTGGAGGGAACTTATGAGAGCTTGCTCAATCAATACAACGAGCGAGGAAAAAACGCAGTAACAACGCAAACAATCACATCTCCATATTCGGGAGAAATTACATCATTGTTGGTTACGAATCAAGGCTATGTTCAGTCCGGCAACCCGGTTGCGGTGATTTCGGATAGCCTGGATCAGCTCCAAGTTCGGCTTTCGGTGAATGAATCCCAGATTTCTGATATAAAGACAGGGCAGAAAGCGGTCATAACCGGTGTCGGCTTTAAAAACACTTCTTATGCCGGTACTGTAAAAAGTATTTCCTCCGAAGCAAAACAGATTCTCTCAACCACTGGACAAGAAACGGTTGTGGAGGTAATCGTCAACGTGAGTAATCCGGGCAGCGATATTAAGCCGGGATACACTGCAAAAGCCAAAATTATCACATCACAGGATTCAGGTGTGCTAATAGCCCCCTACGAGGCTGTCAGAGCCGATAAGGATGGGAGTGAGTATGTATTCAAATTAAACGGAAAAAGAGCTTTAAAGGTTCCTGTCGTGACAAATAAGGAATTTGATAGCGGCTTTGAGATAACAAGCGGTTTATCCAAAAATGATGAAATTATAGCAAACCCGGATACAGTTTCTAATGGAACCTACGTTATTCCGATAGAAAAGGGAGCGTTGCGTTCTGATGGTTGACTATATTAAATCAGCGTTTCAAAACCTAAGCAGAAAACGTGTCCGGACGACCCTCACAATCCTAGGGATAGCCATTGGAGTGGCATCGGTCATTATTATTGGCAACATAAGCCAGTGTGGAACAAATGCACTTAGTACGGAATTAGATGCTCTGGGATTAAGCGGACTTTCCATCTCCTCCTCACCAGACGTGGGAAGCATTACTTTAAACGAAAATGATCTAAATATCATTAAAAAATGTGATCAGGTCGAGCAGGCGGCTCCGATTATGATGGAGAGAACAGATGTGTCTACGCGCAAACTCAACCTAAAGGCACTCGTGTGGGGGATAGATACAAATACAAGCCAAATTATTTCGATTAATTTGCTTTATGGACGGCTATTTAGCAATGAGGATGTCAGTACTTGTGCGAATGTGTGCTTGGTGGATGAGGCATTCTCAAAAAATGCTTATAGCAGAAGCAATATTATTGGGAAGAACATATCTATTTTGTGTGGAGGAACTCAGGAGAGCTTTAAGGTAATTGGAATCATTAAAACAGGCAGCGGCCTGTTGGACAATTTCATTGGAAACTACATCCCAACTTTTGTTTATGTGCCTTATACGACCATCCAGACAGCCGTTGGAAGAGATCACTTTGACCAAATTGCGGTAAAAATTAAGACGGGCGGCAATGTTGATAATATTGGCCAAACAATTGTTAACAGCCTAAATAGGAACAATGGAACAACAAATGCGTTTATATCCAATAATCTTGCGAAGCAAAAGGACAGCCTTACAAATATGCTGGGAATTATAACGCTGATTCTTTCTGCTGTGGGGGCAATTTCATTGCTGGTGGCAAGTTTAAGTATAATGACGGTGATGTTGGTGTCGGTTAACGAAAGAACAAGAGAGATTGGAATAAAAAAAGCGATTGGCGCTAAACGCAGTTCCATCATGTTGGAATTTATGTTCGAAGCTATCCTGATTTCTCTTATAGGCTGCTTGTTCGGTATTATAGCCGGTTATTTGGTATCCTATATAGGGGCAGCATATTGGGGGGTTGCACTTAGCGTAAGGCTGGATATTATGCTGATGGCAGTCGGATTTTCAATATTTACGGGTACGGTTTTCGGAGTTTATCCGGCATATAAAGCGTCTAAATTAAAACCAGTTGACGCGCTAAGACAGGAGTAAGAGAAAATGTGTTTTGTCAAAACTCCCAATTTACCGGAGTCGGACGCGGCACTAGCCGTCGTGTCCGGTACATATCGAGAAATAATAGATGCGCTTAATGCATTAGGCATTGAAACCGTCGCAGTAAAACCATGCAAAAATTTAAGTGAATCGGTCAGCAGTCACGCGGATATGCTTTGCCATCATTTAGGTGGTAATCAAATCATAGTAGCGCAGGAAGAAGAGCACCTCAAAGCAGAGCTTAAATTTCATGGTTTTAATGTAACTGACTCGAACAAATGTATTTCAAAGTTTTATCCACATGATGTTCCTTTAAATGCGGCACGCGTGGGAAATCAGCTCATTGCAAATCAAGCTGCATTGGATAATTTGATTATAGATTATTGTGAAGAAAATGGTATTGAAATCATACCGGTGAAGCAAGGCTATGCCAAATGTTCGACCATTGTGATTGACGACCATTCAATAATAACCGCCGATCCATCAATTGCAAAGGCGGCAAAGGCAGCGCAAATCGATATGTTGCTCATTGAACCGGGGTACATTGAATTAAAGGACTGTAGCTATGGATTCATTGGTGGAACATGCGGATTCATCGGCAAAAACCATATTGCTTTTACTGGTAATATCAAAGCACATCCAAGCTACAGCAATATGAAAAATTTCTTAAATGATAAGGATATCAAAATGATTTCTCTTACAAAAGGAAGACTGGTTGATATTGGCGGAATTATAACGTTAAAAGAAAAGATAGACTTAAAAGGGAGAAAAACTTGACTGATTGTTTTTTTAGTTATATAATTATACAAAATGAATATTTTGTATAATTGAGGGGACGAATTTATAGGTTCACAGAGGTTCAATCGCTACAATACCAACGTTTTAGTACAAATACAGTTCATGTATACATTACCTAATCACATCATATAAAATTAGCCGCAAAGCTCAATTTGAACTTTAACGGCTTATCATTTATCATCGATATGTGCTGGATTTGCGCTGCTCTAAATTTAGCAGAAACCTCTTTACTGCCGGGCCAACTAAGCTGAACTCTCCCATTGTACCATCCTTGTGGATGACTCTGTGGCATGGTACAATAATTGGAATAGGGTTTTTACCGATTGCTGTTGCAACGGCGCGCACGCTCTTACAGCCAACTGCCGCTGCGACTTCACTGTAAGATACGGTTTTGCCATAAGGAATTGTTTTTAGATAATTCCAGACACACATATACAATGGAGAACCGGCGAACCGAATCGGCAAGTCAAATACTGTTCTGCTGCCGCTAAAATACTCTTGCAATTGAAAAACGGCATTTTTACATATAGAACAGTTAAATCCAATATCTGTATTTTTATAATCATCACTTACAACGGTAAGCGAGATTACGTTTTTTTCATCACAGGTAAGTTTTATTTTTCCTATCTCAGAATCAAAAAGAATTTCGTGAAACTGTTTCACAGCACAATCACTCACTTATAATTAGAATGGAGTTATATTTATGAAAGCTGAATTATTGGCTGAAGCATCTCCCATCATCAAAGAATTTTTAGGATATGTGGGAACAATTAGAGGCAAATCCCCTAAAACGGTTGAGGAATACTACCTTGATTTACGAACATTCTTCAGATATATCAAAAAAAATCGAGGCCTCGTCCCCCCTACCACCGAGTTTGAAAACATCAGTATTTCTGATGTAGACCTTGATTTAATTAAGACCATAACCTTAACTAATGTTTATGAATACATGAACTACTTGACTACCGAGCGCCACAATAAAGCGGCGACACGTTCGCGCAAAGTTTCAAGTCTGCGTACTTTTTTCAAATACTTGACCAATAAGACTGGGAAACTCGCGGTCAACCCTGTTGAAGAACTTGAAACGCCTAAGCTAAAACAATCCCTGCCAAAATTTCTCACACTTGAGCAAAGTATCGAGTTGCTGTCAAAGGTTGAAGGATCGACAAAAGAACGCGATTACTGTATGCTGGTATTATTTTTAAATTGTGGAATGCGTCTTTCCGAGCTTGTCAGCTTGAACCTAAGCGATGTGAATCATGGTGCTTCAAGTATTAGAATCATTGGCAAGGGTAATAAGGAACGTATGGTGTACCTAAACGACGCATGCCTTGATGCCATCGACCGTTATGTTGCAGTTCGCCCCAAAAATGCTTTAGTTGATAAGAATGCGCTGTTCATCAGTAAACAAAATAAAAGAATCAGTCCTAAAACTGTGCAGTATATTGTAAAGAAATATCTGTCGAAGATTGAACTTAGCGGCCCAGGGTTTTCAGTACATAAACTCAGGCACACAGCCGCTACTTTGATGTATCAGCACGGACACGTTGACATTCGAGTTTTAAAAGACATATTGGGGCACGAAAACCTTGGTACAACCGAAATCTACACTCATCTTTCCGATGAGCAGATGGCCAACGCGGCTAAAGCCAATCCACTTTCTCAAGTCAAGCAGCGGGATACTGTAAAGTTTAATAAAACCGATAAAAAAGAGCCGGAGTAACCGGCTCTTTTTAATTGTTTTTTGTATTATCACTAAAATCGATATCGTTTGATGTTCCGTTGTTCCTTTCTTTATATGGCTGAATCATCATCTTGTCAATCAGTGGATATACCATAAAGTTAATCAGGAACATGCAAAATGAGAACAAAATAAAAATTGCAAAAGCAACTGCTAAAATCATGGTAAGTGGCATTAAGAGTATTAAAATATAAAGGCCAAAGAATATCACCGCCAATATTACGGTTAGCAACAGGTTACGCCACAAGCCAACAATCGAAAATATAAAAGCATTTTTATAGATTTGTTTTAACTTAAGGTCAAAGGTTATAATCATTACCGGTATATAATACTGTGAGAAAATAAAGAAAATTGATATACCGATGCAAATTGACAGTGGCAAATAGAAAAGATAATTTAATTTTACTTGTGCCATATAATACGTAATTGCAATACTTAGAATCACATATCCTGCGTAGCAAATAATTCCATTTATTAAGAATGCAGCCCAGTTATGTTTAACAGCATCGGCAAAATCCGATAGTACAAACGCATGTTCTTCCCTAACATAATTCCGCGTTACAAAGGTAAGCCCAGCCACAAACGGACTTACTAAAATAAGTGGTAAGAAAAGAAGCACAGAGGGAAGCACGTTACCTAAAAAGTGGATTAGGATGGCTGCTATAAGTATCGGAATACAAAATATTAGATTAAGCTTTACTAAATTGCTGAATTTTCTGAATAGGATGGCCCAAAAACGCGGAAACGGCTTTTGCTCCGGCTCGTCCTTACTGACTCCCGGACCCGGTCTATTGTAATTATTATTGAATAAGCCCAAAAGATTTTCACTCCTAACCTAATTTTGCGCGAGGGTGACAATTGTTATAAACTTCCTTAAAATGGTCATTTAACAGATGAACGTAGACCTGTGTCGATGAAATATCTGCATGTCCGAGCATTAACTGAATATCCTTTAATTCGGCACCGTTTTCCAGTAGGTGCAAAGCAAAGGAGTGGCGAAGTGTGTGCGGCGTAATTTCCTTTACAATTCCAGCCTGCTCTGCGTAGCCCTTTACGATTTTCCAAAAGCCTTGGCGTGTGAGCCTTCGCCCGTTCAGATTAGTAAACAAGGCCTGCCCACCATCCGGTGTGATAATAAGACTTCTCGCTCTTAAAATATAATCAGAAATCGCGGTGACAGCAGTGGGATACACGGGAATTATTCTTTCTGCTTTGCCACTGTTGCAACTGAGCATACCCGTATGGACGTTTATATCCTGTACATTTAGATCAATGAGTTCAGACGCCCTAATACCAGTTGCGTATAATAGTTCTAGCATTGCCTTATCACGGCACCCTTTCGGCTCTTTAGTGTCCGGCTGGGAAAGTAAAAGCTCAATCTCTTTGCCGCTCAATATCTGCGGCAATTTTTTTGCGGATTTTTCAAGTTTTACAGTTTTCGCGGGATTATTTTCAGTCATATTACTAATTATCAGATACTGATAAAAGCATCTGATTGACGCAATATTACGGGTTATTGTGGAGTTGGATTTTTTTAATTCTGTCAATTTTGCAACATAACCATTCATAAAATCGGCATCAACCACGTAAGGATTGTCCAAACCCATTTTGTCAAGGAAAGATAAAAAATGCGTAACGTCTCGAATATAAGAATCCAGCGTGTTTGCAGATACCGATTTTTTATTGACAAGGTAATTGCTAAAGTCCACACAATAGTCCTTCATTTTGTTCTATCCCCTCTAAGTTAAAAAGAAAACATACCGGCAAAACATGCTGAAAAAAGCACGTCAAGCAAAGCTGCAGAAAATGCTAAGGCGAGAATTGCACCAAAGCGTAATAAATAAAGCTTCATTTTTGGAGGGCTGATTGTCCTGCTTTCGGGCATGGCACCGCAGGACGCTATTCTTCGCGAAAAGCGTGAGCCTTCTCTGGCTGCCAGCAAAATTGCAAGACAGCAAACAAATGCACCCGGAAGAATAACTGAAAAATTAAATAATATTCCCTTAAATCCATATGCGGCGTACAAATAACCAGATGTTAATCCCAAGCCAAACCCGCGAAAAAACAAAACAGCGGGTATGATAAACATGCCCCACATGGAAAGTCCGCAAAGAAAACATATAAAGATAAAGATAAAAGATGATGCAAAAGAGGCTGCAAAGACGGAAACAACCGATTGAATCGCCCTTGTTTTAAAATTGCTGTAAAAAAGAAAATCAAGCTTATCCAAGGCTTCCATGCCTGCATTTCTAGCAAAAATTGCGCCAAAAATCATGCCGCAAATCAATAAAATAGAAAATAAGACGAGAATGTGATTTGCACGCAAAGCCTCAATAAAACTTTTTGTATCAATAATTGATCTGTGTTTAAAACTGTGCTTGATTGCAATCATACTCATACATTCCCCCTAAAAAGGATATTCCCTAAAATTGTATGAGAAAACAAGTCATTATATGATTACTTGCCCAGTTCTTCCGCTCGTTTTGTACAGGCTGTCATGGCATCATCGACCATCTGTTCAAAGCCATGTTCATAAAATACGTCAAGTGCCTTTAGAGTTGTACCTCCAGGAGAGGAAACCATCTTAATCAGTCCCTCTGGGGTTAAGTTTGGTTGACGAAGCATTCCCGCACTACCCTCAAAGGTCTGGCAGATGAGCTGCAGCGCCGTGTCGGCGTCAATGCCCTGTTTTACAGCGCTGTCTATCATCGCTTTTGCAAATAAATAAATGTACGCAGGACTGCTGCTGTTTACGGAAATAACCGCGTTCATTTGACTTTCATTCAAAACAGTTACTGTGCCGCAGGCACCAAACAAAGATTGAACGAAAGTAAAGTTTTCGTCAGATACATTTGCAGTTCTGCACATCGCCGTGGCTCCCTTGCCAATCAGTAGCGGCGTATTAGGCATTGTTCTGATAACTGGACAATCGTAGCGCAGACTGTCAGTAATAAATGAGGTAGAAATACCGGCGGCAATGGACACAAACAGATGATGCTCACCGACAACGGGTTTGAGAGCCTCCAAAACTTCCGCAAAATTCTGTGGTTTAACCGCGAGAAAAATAATATCGCAATTTTCGGCAAGTTCTGCAGTAGAGGCAACAATATTGATATCAGTTTTTATTTTTAACTCTTCACATTTATCTCTGTTGGTATCAAAAACAAAAATTCGATTTTCCGGAAAAGTTCTTGTTCCCACTATCCCGTTGATAATGGCGCCTGCCATATTGCCGGCACCAACAAATCCCAACCCTATATCCTTCAAATATAACACCTTCCTTGTAAATATATACTATAATACATTTCTGGCTGCTTATCAATATAAAAATATACAGTGCATACATTTTAATGCATTATATTCAAATTGAGTT
Organism: uncultured Caproiciproducens sp.; assembly: GCA_964517505.1. Classification (GTDB taxonomy): domain Bacteria; phylum Bacillota; class Clostridia; order Oscillospirales; family Acutalibacteraceae; genus Caproiciproducens. The sequence goes on from CAZFED010000002.1 coordinate 299,412, forward strand.
AAAACATATTATGTAATCTGACAATTTTATGTAAACATGATTATGTTAACTAAATGCATAAAAATACACACGCTTACATTTTGCCGCAAGTGTGTGTATTTTCGCAATTTTTTGATTAATCAGCCATTGCTGCTTTTATCATAATGGCACATTCCAAACGCTTTTTCTCAAGATCACATGAAATTTTGTGAGCCTTATGGATATCACCCTCATACTGCCAGCTGTTGGCGTTACAACCACCGCTGCAATAGAATTTAGCCCAACAGTTTTTGCATTCAGGCTTAGTATAAATATTTGTCAACGCAAATGAATGTTTCATATCTTGATTGAAGGATTCATCGAGTACATTCCCCATCTTCCAACTGTCATCACCTACGAACTGATGACATGGGAAAATATCACCTTCAGGTGTAACCGCAACGTACTCATTGCCGCATCCGCATCCGCGTAGACGTTTAATTGCGCACGGACCCTGGTCAAGATCAAGCATAAAGTGGAAGAAATTGAAGCCCTTCCCCACTTTTCTGCGGTCTATTATCACATGAGACAGGCGGTCATACTCTTCAAACACCCTAGGCAGATCGTCCTCTTTGATGGAATACTCAAGATTCACGTCGGATACTACCGGCTCAACAGAAATCTGATCAAAGCCCAAATCTGCCATATGAAGCACATCGTTGGTAAAATCAAGATTATGTTTTGTAAAGGTACCCCGCGCGTAGTAGTCCTTGTCGCCGCGTGTTCTGACAAGCTTTTGAAACCTTGGAATAATTGCATCATAGCTACCTGAACCATCAACTCGCACGCGCAGTAAATCGTTTACATTCTTTCTTCCGTCAAGTGAAAGCACGCAGTTGGACATTTCTTTATTGATAAAGTCTATTTTATCATCCGTGAGTAAAATTCCGTTGGTCGTAATGGTGAAACGGAAATTTTTGTTGTGTACCTTTTCAATACTTCTCGCGTACTCTACAACCTGCTTGACCACCTCAAAGTTCATCAGCGGTTCACCGCCGAAGAAATCGACTTCAAGGTTATGCCTGTCCTCGGATTTTTCAATCAAGAAGTCAATCGCTTTTTTGCCGACCTCAAAAGGCATGAGCATTCTGCCGCGGCCAAAATCGCCCTTGGCAGCAAAGCAATATTCACACCGAAGATTGCAGTCATGTGCAATGTTTATACACATTGACTTAACTGGGGCGTCCTTAAGCATATCTGCAAACTTCTCGTACTCGTCCGTTGAAAATAGCTGGCCGTTTTTGTAAAGCTCTTTTAGCTCTTCATAGGCCTCAATGATTGTCTGCACGTCATATTTACTGTTTAATGCTTTCAGCATATCTTGTGGAGGTTGCTCTGGTACGCTGTCATGCAGATAATTCAACATTTCAAACGGTGCGTCGTCAAAAATATGAACAGCACCACTGTTGGTATCCAAAACAATGTGATAACCATTTAAGGAATACTTGTGAATCATTTATTTTCCCCGTTTACACAAAATTTAAGGGACAGTCTACTGTCCCTTAGAAGGTTGTAATTAAATTTTCGTTTAATTATCTGTTTGTGTTTTCACACTTCTGATTAGCAACTGTGCAGGAAGTTTTGCAGGCTGACTGACAGGATGCCTGGCACTCACCGCAACCGCCCTTAACTGCACTCTCTTTTAAATTGGCTTTATTTAGAGTCTTTATCTGCTTCATCTTAAAACCTCCGTTTCCAATGTCGACTTTTGTCCTTAATTATTATATCACACGTATTTTAATAATGAAAGTACTATTTTATTTTTGTCTTTTTACTGACTGCAAGAAGGCCGCCGATTGCACCAGACAGAATCATAACCAGCATACGCATCACTACGGTGACGGAAATTGCTTCTCGGGAAGCAATCAAGCCAGAAACAAGAAACAGCACAAACAACAGCAGTCCGGAAAGCGCTCCATAAGCAAGGCCACGTTTGCGGGAAATTTTAGCTGTGATAAATCCCGCCACAAATGAGCTGAGTACGGACAAAGCAATCACCATGGGTGAAATTAAGCTTTGCGGAATATGCCCAGCCGATACAAATGCTAAAGCACACGCACCCAACAAGGCAGCGCACAGCGCAGCTCCCACGACAGAACCAATGACAATGGAACGCAATGCCCCCAATATCGGATTTTCACTTAAATGCTTTATGCTCTTCATAAGCAACGCCCCCTCAAATATCTAATAATAGATATTCGGGGAGCGCAGCAGATATACTAAGTTATTCAGCGTTATCGTGAATTGTATCAATACTGCCGATTGCCCAGCGCTTGATACGGATTTTTGCACGATCCGTGCCAGTTTCAATAACAATGGAATCAGCGTCTTCTTTGATTCCTACAACGCGCCCGACGATACCGCCGATTGTTGTAATATCATCGCCGATTTGCACATTGCCGCGCATTTTTTCTTCTTTTTTCTTTTTCTTAGATTGTGGGCGGATTACAAGAAAATATAAGCCTCCAATAACTGCTGCGTAAAGGATGATAATTGTCCACATACTGCCCCCGGCAGTAGTGCTGGTAGCTGTTAAAGTATTGAGATTCATTGTAGAACTACACCTCCAAATTAATATTTTTATTATAGCAACAAATTGTTTGTCTTGCAAGGTTTTATTATATTCTAAGGGCTAATTTCAAGACATTATCATTATAAAATTCTTCAAATCTATCATTGTCCATGGAAAGCCGAATTCTTTCGAGCAGCGTATTATAAAAATAAATGTTATGCATTACGCAAAGCCGCATGGCAAGCATCTCTCCACTTTTAAAAAGATGGTGAATATACCCACGGGTAAAATTACAGCAAACAGGGCAGTCGCAGTTTTCATCGAGTGGAAGTACATCAAGCACATATTTTGCGTTGAACATATTTCTGCAGCCGTCCCAAGTAAAGACATGACCGTGGCGTGCATTTCTCGACGGCATGACGCAGTCGAAAATATCCACACCGCGTTTTACTGATTCCAGTATATTTACTGGTGTACCCACACCCATGAGGTAACGGGGCTTGTCTTTTGGCATTTCGGGAATGACCGCCTCAATGATGCGATACATTTCCTCGGCGCTCTCCCCCACGGCCAGCCCACCGATTGCATATCCGTCAAGGTCAAGCTCGCGGATTTTCCTCATATTGTCTATACGCAAATCCTCATAGGTACTTCCTTGATTAATTCCCCATAGCATTTGTTGGTTGTTCAAGGTATCAGGCAGGGAATTTAATCTGTCCATTTCGGCCTTGCACCGGTAAAGCCAGCGAACCGTACGATTGCAGGAATTACGCGCGTAATCGTATGCAGCAGGATTTTCAACGCACTCGTCAAATGCCATTGCAATTGTAGAAGCAAGATTTGATTGAATTCTCATGCTTTCCTCAGGACCCATGAAAATTTTATGACCATCAATATGAGAGGCGAAGGTTACGCCTTCCTCCTTAATGTTTCTCAGCTTTGCAAGTGAAAACACTTGAAACCCCCCGCTATCAGTCAGAATCGGGCCGTTCCATCTTGTAAACTCATGTAGCCCGCCGAGCTTTCTTACAGTGTCATCACCCGGTCTTAGGTGTAAGTGGTAGGTGTTACAAAGCTGTACTTGGCATTTCAGCTCTTTTAAATCCAGTGCGGAAAGTCCACCTTTAATCGCGCCGCACGTAGCCACATTCATAAATGCAGGGGTTTGAACAGTTCCATGCGGAGTCGTAAATTCGCCGCGCCTTGCCAATCCGGTATTGCTGATTAATTTATACATTTAATTGGTATCCTTTCAATAGATGAACATGGCATCGCCAAAGCTAAAAAATCTGTATCTTTCTTCGACAGCTACATTGTATGCACTCATAATGTGATCGTATCCGGCAAGAGCTGAAACAAGCATAATCAGTGTGCTTTCCGGTAGATGAAAATTCGTAATTAAGCCGTCAAGCACCTTGAATTGATAGCCCGGATAAATGAAAATATCTGTCCAGCCATCACTTTCTTTTACACAGCCTTCCTTTGTGCCAACCGATTCCAGAGTGCGGCAGCTTGTGGTGCCGACCGCAATGACTCGTCCACCATTCTTTTTGGTATCATTAATGATATCCGCCGTAGCTTTTGGCAAATAATAATGCTCCGAGTGCATTTTGTGGTCTAGAATCTTTTCTGCACTAACCGGCCTAAAAGTTCCAAGGCCAACATGCAGCGTAACAAAAGCAACTTGAACACCTTTTGCTTTTACCCTTTCGAGCAATTCTGAAGTAAAATGCAATCCGGCCGTCGGTGCGGCTGCGGAGCCAATCTCCTTTGAATAAACCGTTTGATAGCGCTCGTTGTTGTCAAGATGTTCAGTTATATAGTGCGGAAGCGGCATCTGTCCGATTTTATCCAAAATCTCATAAAAATTCCCGTCATACGTAAAGCGTGCCAGGCGATTGCCATCCTCAATGATTTCAAGCACTTCCGCTTTCAGAAGTCCGTCACCGAATACAAAGTGAGAACCGGGCTTTGCGCGCTTTCCCGGGCCGCAGAGAACTTCCCACACATCGCCATCACGGTGTGTCAGCAATAAAAACTCGACCTTTGCACCTGTCCCCTCTTTGATTCCATAAAGTCTGGCGGGCAGAACGCGGGAATCATTTAATACAAGGCAGTCGCCGGCATTTAAACAATCGACTATATCATAAAAATGTTTATGCGCAATTTCGCCTGTTTTTCTGCTGAGCGTTAAAAGTCTGGAGGAATCACGTGGTTCCAACGGCGTTTGCGCAATTAAATCTTTTGGCAGATCATAGTAAAAATCCTTTGTTTGCATGTTTCCAATATTTAATTCCATTTAGATATCTCCTACATTATTATATTACAATTGTTAATTATAAATAAATTGACAAGTAATAGCAACCCATGTTATTATAAATTTAAATTTATTAAAAGATAGAGGCGCGATTTTAAAGAGTAATGGGTTGTAGGCTGCCAAAGCCGTTGATTGCCCATAAAAGGTAAACTCGCCGAAGGAGATTCCGTGGCAGGAATATACCTGGTTGTTTTTGTGAATAACATTACAACTGTCATCATGTTTTATGGTGGAGCGCTATCGGCTGACATTGACTTGGATACAAGGGTCAATACCAATGTCGAACAGTTCTATTATATTTACTTGATGACCGGTTTTCAACCGGTTTTTTTATTATGCTAATATTTTTTGTTAATTCTATCATATATATTACAGGAGGAATATCAATGAAAAAGTATAACGTAGGCATTATAGGCGCGACTGGCATGGTTGGCCAAAGATTTGCGACATTGCTTGAAAATCACCCGTGGTTTACGGTTACAGCGCTTGCCGCAAGCTCACGATCCGCCGGTAAAACATATAAGGAAGCTGTTGGCGGTCACTGGCTTATGACAACGCCAATTCCAAAAAGCATGGAAAATATGGTTATTTTTAATGCTGAAGAGGACATAAAAAAGATTACTTCTTTAGTTGACTTTGTATTTTGCGCTGTCAACATGAAAAAAGATGAAATAAAAGCTCTTGAAGAAGCATACGCAAAGGCGGAATGCCCGGTGATGTCCAACAACAGCGCAAACCGTGCAACAGCCGATGTACCTATGATTATTCCTGAAATCAACGCTGACCACACGGCAGTCATAGAAGCACAGCGTAAACGCCTTGGAACAAAACGTGGCTTCATTTCTGTAAAATCAAACTGTTCGCTGCAAAGTTATGTTCCGGCGATTAACCCTTTGATGGATTTAAACGTAACGAAAGTTCTTGCCTGCACCTACCAGGCAATTTCCGGCGCCGGAAAAACTTTTGAAACCTGGCCGGAAAGCCTTGATAATGTAATTCCATTCATTGGCGGTGAAGAAGGCAAATCGGAAAATGAACCCCTTAAAATATGGGGACACGTCGAAAACGGCATGATTGTCAATGCCACCTCCCCCTGTATCACCTCACAGTGCCTTCGTGTACCGGTTTCCGATGGTCACACAGCGGCGGTTTTCGTTTCTTATGAAAAGAAGGTTGAAATGGAAGAAATCATTACAAGATGGGAAAGCTTTAAAGGGGTTCCTCAGGAGTTGCAGCTACCGAGCGCACCAAAGCAATTTCTGCATTATTTCCGTGAGGATGACCGTCCGCAGTCAAGGCTTGACCGCAACCTTGAAAACGGCATGGCTGTTTCCATCGGCCGCCTGCGTCCGGACACACAGTATGACATTAAATTTGTATGCCTTTCCCATAATACGCTGCGCGGTGCGGCCGGCGGTGCTGTTTTGATGGCAGAGCTCCTTTGTGTAAAGGGCTATATTGACTGAGAATATATGTAAATCTGGAGGTAATTACTCATGAAAAAGCTTGTTTTTAAAGGATCTGGTGTTGCGCTGATAACGCCAATGAAAAAAGACGGCTCTATTAATTATGATGTTCTTAACGACCTAATTGAATTTCATATCGCTAACGGAACAGACGCTATTATTGCTTGTGCAACAACCGGAGAATCCCCAGTTTTAAACCACGATGAGCACTGCGAGGCTGTGAAATTTGTTGTTGATAAAGTGAACAAGAGAGTTCCGGTTATTGCAAGTTCCGGCAGTAACGATACACGTTATGCGGTTGAGCTTTCCCAGTCAGCGCAGGAACTGGGTGCTGATGCGCTTTTAATGGTTACACCTTACTACAACAAAACGTCACAGGCAGGCCTTGTAAAGCATTACAACTATATTGCTGACCGTGTTGACCTACCCATTATTCTATACAATGTGCCGTCGCGTACAGGCTGCAATATCAAGTCGGAAACCTATTTGGAGCTTTCAAAGCATCCAAATATTGTAGCAACCAAGGAAGCAAATGGCGATATTTCCTCCGTAGCCAAAACGATTTCGCTTTGTGGCGAGAATTTATATGTTTATTCCGGAAACGATGATCAAACGCTTCCCATGCTCGTTTTAGGTGGAAAAGGAGTTATCTCTGTATTGGCAAATATTCTTCCAAATGTAATGCACAAAATTTGCTCCGATTTTTTTGCAGGAGATATAAATTCAAGTCGAGAAGCTTTTTTGAAAAACATCGAACTGATGGATGCATTATTTATGGATGTTAATCCGATTCCGGTAAAGGCCGCAATGGAATTGCTTGGATTTAACAGCGGAGAATGCCGTTTGCCGCTTACAACACTGAGTGATGAAGCTGCTGCAAAGCTTACTTCTGTTCTTAAAAAATATCAATTGCTTAAATAAAATCACCTTTTCGGAGGATGTTTCATGACAAGGATTATTATTAGTGGATGCAATGGAAAAATGGGGCGGGAAATTTCCGCCTGCGCGGTTGCCCGTGACGACTGTGAGGTGGTCGGGGGAATCGATATCAGCATAGGCTCTGAAAATGCTTACCCTGTTTTTGCAAAGCCTGCGGAGATTAATATTGACGCGGACGTAATTATTGATTTTTCAAATCCAGCGCTGCTCTCTTCCCTGCTTCAGTACGCGCAAATCAAAAAAACTCCTATTGTTCTGTGTACCACCGGTTACAACAATGCACAGGTGGAAGCGCTTACGAGAGTTTCAAAAGAAGTCCCAGTTTTTTACTCTGGCAATATGTCACTTGGTGTTAATTTGCTGATTGAGCTTTCCAAAAAAGCCGCACAGGTCTTGGGTGACGATTTTGACATTGAAATTATTGAAAAACATCACAATCAGAAAATTGATGCGCCAAGCGGTACCGCGCTCATGATTGCTGATGGCATTTCATCTGCGATGCCTGAAAATATGCACTATGTTTACGACCGGCACTCGCAGCGCAAAAAGCGCGAATCTACCGAAATCGGCATACATTCCGTACGCGGAGGCACCATTGTGGGCGAGCATGAAGTGATTTTTGCCGGTCGCCACGAGGTTGTTACGCTTTCGCACTCTGCCCAATCAAAAGAGATTTTTGCATCGGGGGCAATTAATGCGGCGATTTATTTAGCCGATATGCCCGCAGGACTTTACAACATGTCTGATTTATTAAAATAGGAGGTACGGATATGAGTATGGCGCCAACGATTACCACTTCCAATGATATTACCCTGATAACGCTGCAAAATTGCCCATCTGATCTAACTTTTACTGCAAATGTTTTTAAAAAAATCTCTAGCTTAGGTGTTAATGTGGATATGATTTCGCTTGCTCCGACACACGGAGCGTTTACATCTATCTCGTTTACAATTTCAGACAACGATTTGGGCAAAATTCTTGTTTTTACCTCCGATCTGCATGACAATTCCAATATCAAAACAATTGTCAGCAGCGGAAACTGCAAGATTTCGGTTTATGATCAGAGCATGAGGGACACCCCCGGTATGGCCGCAAAGGTCTTCGCTGCAGCTGCAAAGATTGAAGCCGATATCAGAATCATAACAACCTCAGAAGTCGATATTTCATTGCTAATTACGGCAGTGGATTTTGACCAAACGCTGCATGAAATTGAGAACGGTATTAAATAAGATAAGAATTCATTATCAAAACAGCCTGCATTTCTGCAAGCTGTTTTTTTATTTAATAAAGTAAACCATAATTGGAAAAATGTAAGTTGCTACGCAAATTCCAAAACAAAGAATCGAAAAAATAATAGTTGCCGGCAGTTCAAGAAATTTTATTTTGGGGTAAAGACCTTTTTTTAAGAAGAACATGAATCCAACCAGGAGCAGTACCCCTACTACCGATAGGCAGGCACCCGTATGAAAACCTGACGGTAAATAACTGATGTAAATATCATTGTTACCCTTTTCAAGTTTTACAGCCATAAAGGAATCAAAAACACATAGGACTTCAGTTTTTTTGTGATTTACGTTAATGGTATAGCCTTTATCGTAAGTAATCGACAGGAATAAATATGCACCATTACTGTCTGTAACAGCAGTTCCAATGATTTTGTTGTTGACTTGCTTGAGTTGTGCCACCGATGTATCTGTAATCGCTTGCTGTAAGATATCCTCTTTTAAACCAGCGAGGCCAAATGATTTTGCATTTACTTCTTTCAATAATTCTACCTCAACACTGACTGTTTCATCCGTGAAGGTGCCAAGATTTATCAAGCCGTTACTTGATTGACTTGGATAATCAGATTGCACCAGTTTGCCATTTACAAACACATTAAAGCTGGAATTAATATGCTCAATCAAACTGTTTGTCAGCCTGTCAAAGCAATCAAAATACAGAGTTTGTTTTCCCTTGACGGGTATTTGGTAATTGATGAAACCATTCGTGGTTCTGTCTGGGAGAGTAAGGCCATAGTATTCATCCGCAGTGTAAGTGACATTAGTTAATGAAGTTGGTTCATAATTTATAAAAAGGTTCTCATCTGTGTTAAATATCGATTGAAAGAGATTTTGCTGTAGGTTCAGCCGGGTTGTATCCGGTAGATTTTTCATCGACTTGATTTGATGGGGCTGCATGATCAATCCCAACGAAAGTGTAAGGTCATTTTGTTTGATGGCATATTTATTATTTTGATAAATGATAGGATCGGAGCTTTTTATTTCATCAGTCTTAATAATGCTGTATTTGTTGCCAAGAATCGCGTCAGTAAGCTGTGTTCCACCATTGGAATTCACTTCCATCCAGTACGACGAGTAACCGAGTTTTTTCATTGTGTACATAAAGCTTTCGCCTGTCAGCGAAGTGTAATGACTTAGCGTGTTATACCCTAGGCTTCCGGTAAGATTAGCATCGAAATATTTTTGATTTGTTTTTACTCTATATAAACTATCATCGCTTATTTTGCCACTCAAATCAATCACAGATATTTCACTTTTGGCGCTGTTTGCTGCAGATGCAACATAAACACATGAATTAAACACGCATTCCATCAGTACAATCGTGCAAAGAAAGACCGAAAAGGCCATCCTGCCCAGCCGTTTGAATTTGTAAAGAAGCAAAATTATTAGATACGCAAGCATGACTGTAATAGAAAAGGCAAATAGTAATTTAAAGCTTGACTTATTTCCCCACAGTGTTTTTGTGTAAATTGTTATTGTTTCATAATCCTTATATAGGAGCAGACACTCAGCCACAAATACAGCGCCAACTGCCATCATACCACCAAATAAAGAAACCGGACAGCTTACAGTCAGACAATGTTCCTCATTGATATCCGAAATTATGACCGCAAGAAGAATCAGTCCAAAGAAAACCGTAATATAGCCGTAGCGTACAGGAAAGGCTTGATAATTTCCCGTATGCCACATTTTATTAATCGGTTCTATAAACACAGGAATCAAAGTCATAATGAAAATAGATAATACGAAAGTTCCTTTCGTTGATTGTTTTGGAGTAAATAAAAAAAACATGATGAGCGCAGCAAAAATAGCTCCCGTACAAATAATAACGGCTAATGTAGTGTCAAATCTCGTAAAAAATCTACCGGTTTTCAGGCTTGCAATCAAATTGCCGGTTCTGGCTGAGCCAACGTATTGCATCAAAGACGGCAGCCACACCACAGCGGTCATCAGCGCAACAATCAACGTGGAAATTCCGAGCAGCAATATGCTTTTGCGGCGGCGCTTACGCGGCGCAAACAAAAAGATATAAATACCAAAGGAGATAACGAGAAAGATGGACACCATGTAGCTTAAATAAAAGTTAACTGTTAGAATTGAGGAAAATGCCAAAATATATAGCAGGACTTTATCCTCATCAATCAGCTTAGCAAGACTAATCAGCAAAATTGGAAAAAGATACATCACGTCCAGCCATACTTGATTTTGGTAGTAGAACATCGCGTAGCCACAGAACGCATACATGACGGATATCGCAACGTTTTGTGGGAGGTTAAGCTTTTTAAATTGATGATTGAAAAAAATGCTCGCAGTGAGTGCACAAACCATCATTTTCAGTGTAACAAGAATATTGACGAAAAGATACATATCCGCCTTGTTGACAAATGCGACTAAAAAAGTAAACGGGCTGGAGATAAAAAATAAAAACACACCCCAGAAGTTCATGCCACCGCAATTTTGCATATTTAGAAATATGTTTGCCTTGCCTGCTAAGATATCTTTAAAATCCATCAAAAATGGGATTACCTGTTGGTTCATGTCACACCATGAAAGGGTTTTGTTTCCAAACGGAAACATATTGTAAATGAAAAATACAGACATCATAATAAACATGACAGCGCTAGGTGCAATCAAATAGGAATGACTTTTTTTCATCTGTATTTTGCCTCCATAAAAAGCTAATGTACTTATTATAAGTAATTGCCGTATGAAAATCAATGAAAAAGGCCTGCGCTTAGAATTTCAAACGCAGACCTCATAATTCAGTTTCGGACTTAGTCGGTAAGATTCACCTTGTGATGTACCTTTTTTCCCTTTTTGATAATAACATACTTCTTATCGAAGTCTTTCAGTGAAAGTTTTGCCATGGCCGACGCAACCTTAACGTCATCGATGAGAACGCCGCCTTGATCGATTAAGCGTCTCCCCTCTCCCTTGGATGGAACGAGTTTTGTCAATAAAAGCAGGTCAAGCACGCCAATTTCTCCATCAGTAAAATCTGCCGCAGTGATATCACTGGATGGCATATTATCGGTATTGGCACCGGCGCCAAATAATGCTCTTGCACCCTCCTGTGCCTTTTCTGCTTCCCCTTCGCCATGAATGAGCTTGGTAACCTCAAAAGCAAGAATTTCCTTTGCTTTGTTGAGTTCTCCGCCCTCAAGTTTTGCGAGTTCATTAATTTCGGAAAGAGGTAAGAAAGTAAGAATTTTAAGGCATTTAATGACATCGGTATCGTTGATGTTGCGCCAGTACTGATAAAATTCAAACGGAGAAGTTTTTTCCGGGTCAAGCCATACTGCACCCTTTTCCGTCTTGCCCATCTTTTTACCCTCGCTGGTAGTCAAAAGTGTGAAGGTCATCCCGTAAGCTTCTTTGCCCTCTTTGCGGCGTAGCAACTCCACACCACCGATTATATTGCTCCACTGGTCGTCGCCGCCAAGTTCCAGCTGACAGCCATATCTATGATTTAGCTCAACAAAATCATAACTCTGCATAATCATATAATTCAGTTCAAAAAATGAAAGGCCTTTTTCAAGACGCTGTTTGTAGCATTCTGCCGCGAGCATACGGTTAACGGAAAAATGTACGCCAGTGTCACGCAGAAACTCAATATAGTTTAAGTTCAACAGCCAGTCGCCATTGTTTGCCATAATTGCTTTGCCTTCTGAAAAATCAATTAAACATGACATCTGCTTTTTGAAGCAGGCAATATTATGGTCAATTTCTTCCCTCGTAAGCATTTTGCGCATATCACTTTTTCCGGAAGGATCACCAACCATACCAGTACCGCCGCCAAACAATGCAATCGGCGTATGGCCGGCTCTTTGCATGTGCGCCATGACCATAATCTGGACAAAGTGACCTACATGCAAACTATCGGCAGTCGGGTCAAAGCCGATGTAAAATGCAGTTTTGTGATTTTCGAGAAGATCTTTAATTTTCTCCTCATCTGTCATCTGGGCAATTAAGCCCCTTGCTTTTAATTCTTCAAATACTCCCATGAAATCTTCCTCCAATTTATTAGGGGGAATAAAAAACGCCCCCTGCATATTTGCAGAGGGCGGAATAACCGCGGTACCACCTCAGTTTACCGTATCTTCACAGGTACGGCCTTACGGGTACATCATAATATACCCACGCGCTGTAACGTGCGCTACCACGGCCAAATCTAATAGGTAACGTTCAATTTGGCGGCTCCGGGATGTATTCAGCTAATTGTCGCACCTGCTTACACCAACCGCAGGTTCTCTTTGCCGATTTTCTTAACTTACTGATTCCCATCAAAGCCATTGTAATGCATTATAACCAATCAAATGAAAATTGTCAAGTATTAATGTTTATTTTGAGCCATGTTCAGCATTTCTGAGGCATTTTCGAGCATAAGCGGAGTGATTTGCGCACCACCCATAATTCTGGCAAGCTCTTGTTTCCTGCCGTCGTAGTTCAGCTGCGTTACATCTGTAAAGGTTTTATTGTCTTGAACATGTTTTTTAATTAGATACTGTGTATCTGCCAGCGCGGCAATTTGAGCCAAATGTGTTACGCAGATAACCTGACGGTTACCGGAAACTTCATGTAGTTTTAATCCAACTTTTTGCGCCGCACTGCCGCTGATTCCTGTATCAACCTCGTCAAATATGAGTGTATCAATATCATCTTTACCCGCTAAAACCGTTTTAATAGCCAGCATTATACGTGACAGTTCGCCGCCGGATGCAATTTTAGCGATTGGCTTTGCAGGTTCCCCTGCGTTAGCTGAAATTAGAAATTGCAGCTTGTCGCAGCCAAGTTGATTCAACGGACAACACTCCTGTTGTACTTGAAAATCAATATTTGGCATATCAAGAAACTTAAGTTCATCCTTTACTTTTTGCGAAAAGTTTTTTGATGTTTGCTTGCGGCAGGCTGAGACTTCATCCGCAAGCTTTTCCGCCCGTGCCTTGGATTCATGATATTCCTTTGTTAACTTAATAATATTTTCATCAGAGAGCTGGATATTTTCCAGCTGTGTCCTGCAGTTGTCAAGAAATACAAGCATATTTTCAACAGTACTGCCATATTTCAGACTCAGCCGGTAAATGATATCAAGCCTTGCTTCTATTCTTTCAAGCTCGTCAGGATCATATTCAAGCTGCGTGGAAAAATCTCGCATTTCTGCGCTGCAATCTTCTAAATCATATTCAATGTTTTTCATTCTTTCGGCTAAATCGTGAATTTCAGGCAGATATCTTTCAGTATCTCCTAAAGCGTCCGCCGCCGTGGAAACAGCCGATAAGGCGCCCTCAAAGCTTTCATCTCCATTGAGAGCCGACTTTGCGATATTGATTGAATCGACTATTTTTCCACTGTTTATATACCTTATGCGCTTATTATTCAGATCATCCTGCTCCCCGGCGTGTAAATCCGCAGCCTCAAGCTCATTAATCTGGTAAGTTAATAAATCAATTTGCCTGGCTTTCTCTGCTTTATCTATATTATAGGAATCAAGTTCACTTTTTTTATGATGCATATGGTCAAAGGCTATGCGGTAGCTCTCAAGTAGTTTTTCCGGCACACCCATACGATCGATGTAAGTGATATGTAAATCGGGTGAAAGTAAATCATAGCTCTCATGCTGGCCATGAATACTGATAAGCAGAGAACCCATTTCTTTCAGAACGGAAACAGTCGCCGGCCGGCCATTAATGCGGCAGACAGTCTTACCGTCCAAATGAATTTCTCGCTGTATCATAACCGTACCGTCTTCCTCGGGAGTATAGCCAAGTTCGGTCAGTTTTCCCATGGCCTGAGCACCCAAATGAACAAAAACTGCACTTACAAAAGCAGAACGCGCGCCTGTTCGTACAAGTTCGCGCGAGGCCCGTTCCCCAAGGACGGCATTGATTGAATCAATTACAATTGATTTACCCGCACCGGTTTCGCCGGTCAGCACATTTAAACCGGCATAAAAATCAATTCCGGTTTTTTCAATTACAGCAATATTTTCGATGTAAAGCTCAGAAAGCATTACGATCACCCAACCATTTTATTAAGTTCAGCAACCAGCTGTCGTGCATATTCTTCGTTTTTCATAACGATGAAAATTGTATCGTCACCCGCCAAAGTTCCAACGATGCCTTCCCAGTGCATGGAATCCATTGAGGCACATACAGCCTGAGCCATACCGGTAAGAGATTTAATAACAACCATATTACAGGCGCAGTCAATCATAACTGCCGAATCGGAAAGGAGAGAATAAAACTTAGAGGAATAATCCTTAGTGTTATCCTTGCCGGCGGAATACTTGTACTTTCCGTCATGTGACAGGGTTTTAACCAGTCTCAGCTCTTTAATATCGCGGGAAACGGTTGCCTGAGTAACCTCAAAGCCATCCTCACGCAGGCGGCGCAGCAGTTCTTCTTGTGTATCAATCGTGTATTTATTAATTAATTCAAGGATTTTTGCGTGTCGTCTTGTTTTCAAAATCAGTTTCTCCTCTCCGCTAATTTTTCATTTACTACCTCATAAAAATTATTATTTTTTAATTTAACAATTCTTGCAGTTTGCTTTGAACGGCAGAATTCAATCTTCTGTTTATCGGTAATTTGAATTGATGTATCACCGTCGATTGTCAAAAATATTTCACTATCATAGTTTGAAGAAGCTAAAACACTCAGCCGGGCATCCGGTCCAAAAACAACCGGCCTTGTAAATAAAGAATGCGGACAAATGGGTGATAAGAGGATACAATTGATGCTGGGGTCAATTACTGGTCCGCCGGCAGAAAGTGAATAAGCGGTTGAGCCAGTTGGCGTTGCAATAATTAGTCCATCTGCCCGGTATTCGCATACATTTTTATCATTAAAATTAACCTTTAAATCAAGAATTCTAGATAACGCTCCGCGCGCTAAAACAGCATCATTCAAAGCATAGTGTGTTTCTTGTTTTCCATTATTTTCAAGACACACTTCAAGCATCATTCGATCTTCAATCGTATAATTCCCGTCCACTAAATTTTTTAGTTTGTCCAATTCATCCGTTTCAAGTCCGGCCACAAAACCAAGCCTGCCAACGTTAATGCCTAAGATTGGTTTTTCTGCTGATGCGGCGTGACGTGCGCAATGAATAATTGTTCCATCACCCCCAACTGCAATGACCATATCACAATCAGACATCATTTTTACGAAATCATCATAAAAAGTAATTCTTGAATTCAAAAAATAGTCTTTTAAATCCATTTTCATGTATATCTGCACATCAAGCTTTTGCAGCGTATCCACGACTTTTGTCGTATAAAACTGTGCGTTTTTTCTACTTAAATTTGGTATTATGACTATTTTCAAAATTATTCACCACCATTTAGCTGTTTGTGTGAATCTTCCACAAGTTCCTTGATGTCCAAACCTGCACTAACTGGTTCTTCTGATTTTTGTAGGTAAATTAAGTATTCTATATTGCCCTCAGGTCCTTTTACAGGAGAATAAGTTAAGCCCAAAATTGAAAAACCATTTTTCAAAACAAAATCGGCAATTTTTTGAACGACCTCAACGTGAACAGCTTTATCACGAACCACACCCTTTTTGCCAACCTTACCGCGTCCGGCTTCAAATTGTGGTTTAATTAGACACACGGCCTGTGCACAATCCGCCATGAACCTTCTTGCAACAGGAAGCACTAGACAAAGCGAAATAAACGAAACGTCAACACTGAAAAAGTCAACCAAATCTGGCACTTGTTCCTCAGTGATATAGCGGACATTTGTGCGCTCCAGATTAATCACCCGCGGATCCGTTCTTAGTTTCCATGCAAGCTGCCCATAACCGACATCAATCGAATAAACTTTTTTTGCACCGTTTTGCAACATACAATCAGTAAAACCACCGGTTGAAGCGCCGATATCCATTGTGATTTTATCCTTTAACACAATTGGAAACATTGCCATTGCTTTTTCAAGCTTTAAACCACCACGACTTACATAGGGCATTGTTTCTCCCCTAATCTCAATTTTAGTATCTATCGGGAGCATTGTGCCGGGCTTATCGGACTTTTGGTTATCGACATAGACATTGCCCATCATTATCATTGCTTTGGCTTTTTCTCTGCTTTCGACAAGTCCAAGATCGAATATTAAACAGTCAAGCCTTTTTTTTTCTATCACTTTTTGCACTCCGTCATAATCATATTTACCATTCCCTTGTCGTCAAGCTCAAGCGCATTCAGCGATTGCAGCATCGTGGCATGAGGAACGAAATTCGTAATTCCCCGCAAATAAAATTTGCCGGAAAATCCGCTTTGCGTTAACAAATAATTAAAATGTTCGCCTACTCCGCCCTGTTCAATTCCCTCTTCAAAGAAAAAGACCTTTTTTGCTTTCAATGTATCAGAAACAGCATCTAAATCAATTGGCTTAATCCGGTTGAGTTTTACAATCCGAACAGAAATTCCAGCATCTCTAAGCGCCGCAAGAGCCCTGCATGCGAACGAAAACAACCTGCCATAGGTAACCATAACAATTTCGGCGCTATTTTCGCCGTAATTGTCAAAAGCTTTACATCTGCTTTCAAAGTCAAAAGGCTTAAACATCTGCCTTCCCCGCGGGTATCGGACAGCCGAAACGCCTTCACAGTGATAAATCGCTTGATTAAAATCAGCGTAAAGTTCATCATAGTACGTTGGGGAATAAACAGTTAAATTTGGTATTGTATTTAAAAAGGCAACATCAAAAATTCCTTGATGCGTTTCGCCGTCTTCACCGACAACTCCGGCTCTGTCAATAGCAAAAGTAACTTTAACCCTTTGTATCGCAGCATCATGGATAATTTGGTCGTATCCTCGCTGTAAAAATGTTGAATATATCGTACAAACAGGCAACATTCCACCCGCAGCAAGACCCCCGGCAAACGTTACAGCGTGTTCCTCTGCAATCCCTGTGTCAAAGAATCTATCGGGAAATTGTTTTGCAAAGTTCGTTAAACCAGTACCCATTTGCATTGCAGCTGTGATTGCACAAATCCTCTTGTCCTGTGCCGCCAACGAACAAATGTTACTGCCAAACACATTGGAGAAATTCTCACCCGAAGGCGGTGCTTTCCCTGTTTCAATGTCAAAATTCGAAATTCCGTGAAAGGCCCCGGGATTTTGTTCTGCAAAGGCATATCCCTTGCCTTTGCATGTTAAAATATGCAATAAAATAGGATGTTCAATGTTTTTTGCGTTTTCAAGCACATCCATTAATTGTTCTAAATTATGGCCATCAAACGGACCATAATAGTAAAATCCCATGTCTTCAAAAAGAGTACTGTTGTATAAAATTTGTTTGAGCGCAGCCTTCGATTTTGAAAGTACATGGTGAATTGGTTCCCCGACAAAAGGAACCTGGTCAAGTACTGTTTCAACGTTGCCCTTTACCCTAAAGTAACCCGGCTTTGTCCGAATGTGGGCAAGATAGCGTGCAATGGAGCCTACGTTGCGTGAAATTGACATTTTGTTATCATTTAAAATAACAATAAAATTCTTCTTGAATCGTCCCGCGTTGTTTAGTCCCTCATAAGCGAGGCCACCGGTTAGCGCACCGTCCCCAATCACTGCAATGACATGACCTGGTTCATCGGTCAGCGCCTTGGCGTTGGCGATTCCAAGCGCAGCAGAAATTGAAGTACTGCTGTGGCCGGAGTTAAAGGAATCATACTCGCTTTCCAATCTATTTGGATAACCGGAAAGACCTCCCTTTGTTCGGATGGTCGATATTGTGTCACGCCTGCCGGTTAAAATTTTATGGGTGTATGACTGATGGCCAACATCCCAAACAATTTTATCGTCCTTTGAATTAAAAACTCTGTGTAAAGCAATGGTAAGCTCTACAACGCCTAGATTTGATGCAAGATGTCCACCATTGTTAGATACCGTTTTAATAATTTTTTCACGTATTTCAGCACTCAATTCGTATAGTTCAGATAATGAAAGCTTTTGTAAGTCTTGGGGAGAATCTATTTTATCTAAAAGGTTGTCCATTCTGTAACCTCAGTTGGTAGTCGTTGCAAAAGATTTCATCATCATATAGTATTTTATTGAACAATACCATTTTGACGTTTTGCCGCAACAACTGTATTTTTAAGAAGCATTGCAATTGTCATGGGACCGACTCCGCCTGGTACAGGCGTTATGTAGGACGCGATTTTCTCAACATTGACATAATCAACATCTCCGCAAAGCTTACCGTTTTCATCACGGTCCATACCGACATCGATAACAACTGCACCTGGCTTAATCATATCTGCAGTGACAAATTTAGGTTTGCCCACTGCGGCAACAAGAATATCCGCATTTTTGCAGACTTCTTTTAAATTTTTCGTTTTGCTGTGACAGATAGTTACAGTACCATTATTATGCAAAAGGAGCATCGCCATCGGCTTACCTACAATGTTACTGCGACCAATAACGACACAGTTTTTGCCCGCAATCTCAATGTTTTCTGAATGAATCAGTTCAATAACGCCTGCCGGAGTACAGGGCAGAAAACAAAAGTTTCCAATCATGATTCTGCCAACATTGGATGGATGAAATGCATCGACATCCTTTTCAGAGTTAATCGCTTCGACTACTGCTTCCTCATCAAGGCCGTTTGGCAGCGGGGATTGCACAAGGATTCCGTTAATATCCTTTTTTGCATTTAACTTTTGTACTAAAGTCATTAATTCTTCCTGTGATGTTGTAGCAGGAAGTGCATATTCCTCGGAATAAATACCAGCTTCCGCACAGGCCTTTTTTTTGTTGTTTACATAGGTTCTAGAGGCCGGATCGTCACCGACAATAACGACTGCTAATCCGGGCTTTACACCTTTTTGAACAAGTTCCCCTACCTCGAGGGCAACCTTAGCCCGAACCTCAGCGGCGACCACCTTGCCATTAATTTGCTTTGCCATTGTAAGCCTCCAAAAAATTATTCTTTATCTTTGGCTGTTTCTTTAACAGACGTAGAAGTTTTGTCAGCGGTTGGCTCTGTGATTGATTCTACCACAGCATCCTCGTCTTTTTCTTCTTTCGTAGGAGCGACAATTTCATTCTCATCTTTCGTTGGGTTGCCAAAAATTGTGCTTGTGCCGTCGTCAATCATTTCCTCCGGTACTTCATCAACGATTGCGTTTAGTTCCATAACCTTTTTTGAACCGCAGCCGCTCAAGGAAACTCTATTACGGAATACAATTAGCAAAACGATACCGACAAGGACTGTTGCAGCGGCAACCACCTGAGATACTCTGAGCGGTAAGACTGGTGTAATGAGGCTGTCGGTTCTTAAGCCCTCAATGAAGAAGCGGCCAATACCGTACCATACCAAATAAAGGATGAATACCTGGCCATCATATTTTCTTAGTTTGCGGCTGAAAATATGTAGCAAGACAAATCCCAATAAGCACCATAGTGATTCATAGAGGAAGCACGGATGTACCGGGCCGCTTGCCATCGTTTTTGTGCCTTCACTGACCATCCTCCATGGAAGGGTTGTCTCACAGCCGAAAGCCTCTTGGTTGACAAAGTTACCCCAACGTCCAATTGTTTGTCCAATTAAAAATCCGAGCGAAGCCAAATCCAATACAGCAGGAACACTGATTTTGCGCAGCTTTGCTATCAACGCACCGCACAGCATACCACCAATGATACCGCCATAGATGGCCAAGCCACCTTCCCGAATATAAAGTATGCTGATAGGGTTTCTCAAAAATTGATCACTCGTATCAAAAATCACATAATAAGCTCTTGCTCCAATAATACCGCCAATAATACCGATGATAACTGTATCTATGAACTTATCCTGATCCATATGAAACTTTTCACAGCTTGCCATAGCATATAAAAAAGCGAGTAAAAATCCCACTGCAATTATAACGCCATACCACTTAATTGCATAATCACCAATTGAAAATGCGATTGGATTGATTGTAAAATGAATGCCTAATCCGGGAAATTGAACATTATACATATAACTCCACCATTTCTCCACGCGAAAAGCAGTTAAAACCGTCCAACCAAATCTTCGCGTGGAAAGCATTGGCGGCTTAAATACCAAAACAAATCCTTAGCTTATTGGTTTAACAATAGAAAGCGCAGAATATTCAGGCTGAAGCTGCGTATTCAGACGCGCTTGAACTGAATTAATGTCGGCTGCGGCAATCAAATTAATATAATTAAACAGCTCATGATCGGTAAAAGCAAGCCCGGCCATGGAATTTGCAATATTGTCAACACTGTTTAGGGACGAAATCATACGACCGTAGACCGCCTTCCTAGAGCGTTCAAAGGCAGCCGAATCAATACCGTGTTCCCGTACTTTTGCAACCTCTTTTTTAATTTCATCCACAACAGCGTCCGGATCTCTTGATTCGCCTGAAAAAATAATCGATGCGTAGCCCGGCCCTTCAAAATACTCATATGCGAACGAAGACTCATTAATAAGCTCCGCATCCAATAGTCTGCGAAAAAGCGGAGAGGCGTCAGAAGATAGAAGTTCAAGAAGAATTTCGGTTTCAGCAATTTCTTTAGCTGTTAAGCGTCTTGCCAAAACTGGTTCTTTAAAACCAAGCTGAAAAATTGGTGCGGCAACAGAAAGTTTTTGCTCCACTCTGCTTTTTACAACTTCAGTAGGTTCATTCTCGAAAATTCTGTCAAGGCTGACAGGCTTTGAGGGCTTGAGCATTTTATCGCAAAGGTCGAGCACCTTATTAATATCAACGTTGCCTGCGACACACAAAACCATGTTATTCAAATTATAAAATGTATTGTAACATTTATAAAGCAACTCAGGGGTGATTTTTGCAATACTCTCAACCGTTCCTGCGATATCGACCCTAACCGGATGATTATGATACATTGCACGCAAAAGGTTAAACATGACGCGCCACTGCGGGTCATCGTCGTACATCCTGATTTCCTGCCCGATAATGCCTTGTTCCTTCTGTACAGTTTGCTCGGTAAAATAAGGCGATTGTACAAAATCCAGCAAAATTTCAAGCGATTCATAAACGTTTTCAGTACAGGAAAACAAGTAACATGTCTTATCAAACGAGGTGTAGGCATTTGCGGACGCACCTGTTTTCGCATAACGTGAAAAAGCGTCCCCATCCTCGCTCTCAAAGAGCTTGTGTTCCAAATAGTGCGCAATACCGGCTGGCACAGAATTTGTTTCATTCTCGTCGGAGGTTTTAAAGCAAACGTCAATCGAACCGTATTTTGTACCAAATACAGCATAAGTGGAGTTATTATTCTCTTTGGGATAAACAAATATTTTTAACCCAGATGAATGTTTTACCTCAAAATATTTGTCCCCGATGCGTTCGCTTTTTACCTCTTTGATAATATTCATTCAGTTTCTTCCCCACTTCCTATCAAACGATACACGGTGTCGAGCGTAACATGATTGGCTGCATCGATAATTTCCTGACGGGTGACTGCATTGATAATTGCGGCTGCTTCCTCAGGACGTTTGATTTGGTTTGCAAAGGTTTGCGAAAGATACCATACCTCAAGGCTGCCAAGAGAATCGGAAACTGAACGATAGCTGTTGCAAATGCTCAGCTTTGCCGCATTCACTTCGTCTTCGTTAAAGTTGCCTTTTCTAATTTCATCAAGCTGAAAGAGAATCTCCTGCTTTGCGCGGTCGACATTCTTGGTTTCAACACCGCTTTGAACCAGCATCATGCCCTTCATCGAATTGTACTGTGCGCTGCAATAGTAGCAAAGACTGAGCTTTTCACGTACATTTAAAAAGAGCTTTGAACTCGGAGTGCCACCAAATAGTGCAATCATCAACTTGACAGCCTCAACTTCTGCATCAGGGATAGCAGCGGAGGTACGAAAACCTAAAACAAGTTTTGACTGTGCAACATCCATCTTTTCAACAATATCCTTGACCTTATCGGCTTTTTTAATATTTTTTGTTGGACAGGCCACAGTGGATGTTTTATTCAGATTTTTAAATGCATTGTAAAAGCCTTCAAAAACTAATGTCGGATCGCAATCGCCTAAAACCATAATTTCTATTTTGGCGTTTTTAATTAAATACTGCCACGCATCTGAAAGTTCTTCGCGCTTAAGATTATTGATTGCGTCCTTGCTGCCATAACGGTTAATACCATATGGCTCGCCAGCACACATTATTTCCTCACAGCGCTGTTTGGCATAGGTGCGTTTGTCGTTATACTCAGAATCGATCAACTCAAGTGTTTGCCGCTTTTCCTGGTCAAAGCCATCCTGCGGGAATAGTCCTTTTTCAAACGGAGGATCAAAAATAATGCTGCATAACAGCTTAGAAAGTTCAGTGGATATGCTTTCACCGCTCAGCGAATAACGGTCGGCAATGCCTGATGCCGAAAGGGAAAGCAGCTGAACATCACCTAACTTTTGCACATCCGCATTAATTGAGGCACCATATAGTTCGGCTAAACGCTCGCCCAACTTTGTGAAATCAGGATATTCCCTGCTGGCGCGACTGAGCAAAAAAGGCAAAAGGGCATTGGATGCCGCAGTTGACTTTTGAATTGGTAACATAAAATTAACGGACATACGAACCGTTTTAAACTTGGTATCTTTAATACTTCTGAAATTGACGCCGTCACAAACGGAACGCTGTTCAATTCCTATCATTCATTATTCATCTCCAAATCAAACTTGGTTAAAATCAAACTTTATTATATCACAATCCCTTGCTTTAGAAAAGAAATATAATTCTTAATAATTTATGAACGTGCAGTACTCTGGCATATTTTGTCACATAAACGCAGTTTTGTGTTGCGGTAAAAATACATCAATGATATAATGCATAGGAATGTGAATAAATGAGGTGTATCGATTGAAAATTAAAAACAAATCGTCGGCGGCCGATTTGGGACTGGTCTTTGTCACAATTATTTGGGGCAGCGGCTTTGTTGTAGTAAAAAATGCAACCAGTGAAATACCTGCAAGCTATATTATCGCAATTCGCTTTGGAATTGCCGCCATCCTGATGTGCGTGTTTTTTTACAAACGGATTCAAAAAATCAATCTTGCCTACATTAAATCGGGCGCGATTCTCGGCGTGTTACTTTTTATTTCTTATTACTTGCAGACAATCGGCGTCAAATATACAACAGTTGGCAACAATGCGTTTTTAACTGCTGTATATGTGGTTGTGGTGCCGTTCTTGTATTGGCTCCTTAGAAGCGAAAAGCCGGATGCATACAATATTGGAGCTGCCTTGTTATGCATTTCTGGAATTGGACTTTTATCCTTACATGCCGGGTTTACAATGAATTCGGGTGATATACTTTCACTGCTTTGCGGCGTAACTTTTGCAGCACAGATTGTCGCTATAAGTATTTTAACCGAAAAGAATGATCCTATTCTTTTATCGTTTACCCAGTTTGCATTTACCGCAGTCATTGCCTTGGCAGTTGCACTCTGTACTGAAACATTTCCAGCCAAGATACAAACCGATTCAGTCCTGTCACTTATATATATCGGGGTATTTTGTACGCTGATTGCCCTCGTTTTACAGACAGTCTGCCAAAAATACACGCCGCCGGCAAGAGCCTCTCTTATTATGTCCCTCGAATCCCTTTTTGGCACAATATTAGGAATTATATTCCTTAAAGAATCACTTACACTTAAAACCTTGGGCGGATTTTTACTGATATTTGCCGCAGTTATTGTTTCTGAAACCAAACTTTCATTTTTAAAGTTAACCCCCAGGAAAACCAAGTTGCAGGAAAGCAACACAAAGTGACTTGAAATAGTACATAAAAACCTCCTATTGCGGATAATGAGTATCTGTAATAGGAGGTTTTTGTTTCTTTGCAAAATACATACTCCGAAAAAGATTACTGATGGAGCATTTTCTTTAAATATTGCCCCGTATAGGACCCAGGGGTCTTAGCAATTACTTCCGGTGTGCCTTTAGCAACGATTGAACCGCCGCAGTCGCCACCCTCCGGTCCAAGGTCGATTATATAGTCTGCCGTCTTAATCAAATCCAGATTGTGCTCGATTACTACAACTGTGTTGCCGGTATCAACCAGCTTTTGCAGTACTTCAATCAGTTTGTGAACGTCCGCTATATGCAGGCCGGTTGTAGGTTCGTCTAAAATATATATGGTTCTTCCGGTCGGTCGCTTTGAAAGCTCTGTTGCGAGTTTTACTCTTTGTGCTTCGCCACCGGAAAGAGTGGTGGCGGGCTGACCGATTTTGATATATCCAAGGCCCACATCCTGCAAGGTTTGCAGCTTGCGTGCGATACGTGGAATACTTGAGAAGAAGTCAAGACCTTCTTCTACCGTCATTTCAAGCACATCATAGATACTTTTACCCTTGTACTTAATTTCCAGAGTTTCGCGGCTATAACGTTTCCCTTTGCATACATCACAGGGGACATACACATCAGGCAGGAAATGCATCTCTATTTTGATGATACCGTCGCCTTGGCAGGCTTCGCAGCGGCCACCCTTTACGTTAAATGAAAATCGGCCGGAGTTAAAGCCGCGCAGCTTTGCGTCCTGTGTGGAGGCGTACAGCTCACGAATATCCGTAAACACGCCGGTGTACGTTGCAGGATTTGAGCGAGGAGTACGGCCAATTGGGGACTGATTGATTTCAATCACTTTATCTAATTCAGAAACGCCCTTGATTGCTTTATAGGCGCCGGGCCGACATTTTGCACCGTTCAGTTCCGATGCAAGATATTTATATAGTATTTCATTGATTAATGAGGACTTGCCGGAACCGGAAACACCCGTGATACAAACAAATTCCCCGAGTGGAATATCTACGCTGATATCCTTTAAATTATTTTGTGAGGCACCAATAATTTTCAGCTTTTTGCCATTCCCTTTTCGGCGTGTTTGGGGAATCTCTACCTTTTTTTTGCCGCTGAGATACTGCCCAGTGATGGATTCCTTGCAATTTACAATATCCTCCACTTTACCATTAAACACAACATAGCCTCCATGTATCCCCGCTCCGGGACCGATGTCGACGATGTGGTCGGCAGCGCGCATGGTTTCCTCGTCATGCTCAACTACGATAACGGTGTTGCCCAAATCACGCAGGCGCTTTAAGGTTGAAAGCAACTTGTCGTTGTCACGCTGATGCAGGCCAATGCTTGGTTCATCAAGGATATACAAAACACCCATGAGCGACGAACCGATTTGTGTTGCAAGGCGAATACGCTGACTTTCGCCGCCTGAGAGCGTACCGGAAGAACGTGACAGGGTTAGGTATTCCAACCCCACGCTCTGCAAAAAGCCAAGGCGGCTTTTTATCTCTTTTAGGATTGCAGCTGCAATTAGAGTTTCCCGCTCTGAAAGCTTCAGATTATTAACAAAATCCAATGCCTGTGTAACGGATTTATTGCAAAAGTCACTAATGTTGATACCACCGACAGTGACGGCGAGACTAACAGGAGAAAGTCGCTTACCATGGCAGGCGTCACAGGGAATTGCGCTCATATAGGATTCGATTTCTTCCTTAATCCAGTTACTCTGGCTTTCGCGAAAACGACGCTCAAGGTTGTTGATAATTCCCTCAAACTCGGTTTTATAGATACCGCTGCCATACTCGTTGCGGCGTTCAATTTGAATTTTCTCGCCCTTTGTTCCGTAAAGAAGAATGTCGATAATTTCAGGCGGTAGCTTACCAACGGGAGTATCCAGTGAAAAATGGTAATGCTTAGAAAGGGCGGTAATATACATGGAAGCAATCGTACTGCCCTCCATTGCCCACCCGCTAGCCTTTAAGCCACCTTTATTGATGGAAAGAGACTTGTCCGGCAAAATTAAGTCCGGATCAATTTTCATAAATACGCCAAGGCCGGTACATTTGGGACATGCGCCATACGGATTATTAAAGGAAAACATACGGGGAGTAAGTTCCTCGACACTAATGCCGTGCTCCGGGCAGGCGTAATTTTGAGAAAAGGTAATATCTTCTCCTCCTACCACACTTATAACAGTAATACCACCTGAAAGCGTAGATGCTGTTTCAATGGAATCGGAAAGGCGGGAATGAATTGAAGGGTTGATTACAAGCCTGTCCACTACGATTTCAATTGTATGTTTCGTGTTTTTTTCAAGCTGGATCGTCTCGGATAAATCGTAAATAATTCCATCAACACGAACGCGGACAAAGCCACCCTTACGAGCAGCTTCAAATTCCTTAACGTGTTCCCCCTTACGTGCTCGTACAACAGGAGCAAGCACTTGAATTTTCGTGCTCTCCTCAAGATTTAAAACACGGTCAACAATCTGGTCAATCGTTTGCTGTTTAATCTCCCTTCCGCAAATCGGGCAGTGTGGGATACCAATTCGTGCATACAGCAGACGTAGATAATCGTAAATTTCGGTCACAGTGCCAACCGTTGAGCGCGGATTTTTCGACGTGGTTTTTTGATCGATGGAAATTGCCGGAGAAAGCCCATCAATGTAGTCAACGTCAGGCTTCTCCATCTGACCCAAAAACTGGCGCGCATAGGACGAAAGTGACTCGACGTAGCGCCGTTGGCCCTCTGCATAAATTGTGTCGAACGCAAGAGAGGATTTACCGGAACCAGAAAGCCCCGTGAAAACAATCAGCTTATCACGAGGTATCTTAATATCAATATTTTTTAAGTTATGTTCTCTTGCGCCTTTTACAAAGATATTCTTCGATGTCATTTTAATAATTTCCTCCGTAGCGTGATGCAGGCTATTTTTCGCCACTCAGCTGTTTAATTTTATCACGCAGATACGCGGCATGTTCAAATTCAAGCAGCTTTGCCGCTGCTTTCATTTCTTTTGTAAGCTGTTCTATCATCTGTTTGCGTTCAATTGGACTTAAGTACTTTCGCTTCTTGCTTTTATCATCATCCTTATGGGTGGATATTTCAAGAACATCGGATACTTTTTTGATAATTGTTTGTGGAACAATACCATGTTTTTTGTTGTGTTCGGTTTGAATGCGGCGTCGGCGCTCGGTTTCCCGTATTGCAACCTCCATGGATCTCGTAACCGTGTCGCCATACATGATGACTTGTCCCTTTGAGTTACGGGCTGCTCGACCGATTGTTTGAATCAGCGAGCGTTCAGAACGCAAAAAGCCTTCCTTGTCCGCATCAAGGATAGCAACAAGTGAAACCTCAGGAATATCTAAACCTTCGCGTAACAGGTTGATGCCGACAAGAACATCAAACTCTCCAAGGCGTAAATCACGGATAATCTCCATACGCTCTACGGTATCAATATCGTGATGCATGTACCGCACGCGAATACCCATTCCCTCAAGATACGAGGTTAAGTCTTCCGCCATTTTCTTTGTAAGCGTTGTGATGAGAATGCGTTCCCCATCGGCCGCTCTCAAATTAATTTCAGAGATCAAATCGTCGATTTGGCCATCGGTTGGCTTTACAATTATTTCGGGATCAACAAGACCCGTCGGTCGAATTACCTGTTCCACAATTTGAACGGATTTCTCTTTTTCAAAATCACCCGGTGTTGCACTGACAAAAACCGCTTGATTGATGTGGCTGTAAAACTCATCAAAATTCAGCGGTCGGTTGTCGAAGGCGGACGGAAGACGAAAGCCAAAATCAATCAGCGACTGTTTTCTTGCTCGATCACCGGCGTACATGGAGCGCACCTGTGGAAGGGTTACATGGGATTCATCCACAAACAGCAAAAAATCTTTTGGAAAGTAGTCCAGTAGGGTAGACGGTGAGCTGCCGGGAGCGCGGCCGGACATCACGCGCGAATAGTTTTCTATGCCTTTGCAAAAGCCGATTTCGCTGAGCATTTCAATATCATATTGCGTACGTTCCTGAATCCGCTGCGCTTCAATTAGTTTCCCGTTGTTTTTAAAGAACTCAACACGTTCTTCCATTTCACGCTCAATTTCACCCAATGCGCGCTGCATTTTTTCACGCGGAACAATGTAGTGGGACGCCGGATAAATTGCAACATGCTTTAATTCGGCCTTCAATTCTCCGGTTAAAGCATTTATTTCACTGATTCGGTCAATCTCGTCACCGAAGAACTCAACGCGGATAACATTTTCATTCGACTGGGCCGGAAAAATCTCAACAACATCACCGCGTACACGGAATTTATTACGGATAAAATTAATATCGTTTCGCTCGTACTGAATTTCAACAAGTTTACGAAGCAAATCATCGCGGCTCTTCTGCATGCCTGGACGCAGCGAAATCACCATGGTTCGGTAGTCAATTGGATCGCCCAAACTGTAAATACAGGACACACTGGCAACAATAATCACATCTCGCCGCTCCGAAAGAGCGGAGGTTGCGGAGTGCCTAAGTTTATCTATTTCATCGTTGATTGCGGAATCCTTCTCAATATAAGTATCCGTAGTGGCAATGTATGCCTCCGGCTGATAATAATCATAATAGCTGACGAAATACTCGACAGAATTTTCGGGAAAGAACTCCCGAAATTCCGAGCAGAGTTGTGCTGCAAGGGTTTTATTGTGCGCTAAAACAAGCGTCGGACGGTTCAATTTGACAATAATATTTGCCATGGTAAACGTTTTACCCGAACCGGTAACGCCAAGCAAGGTTTGCTCCCTGTTCCCACTCTGCAGTCCATTAATAAGCTGCTCAATCGCCTTTGGCTGATCGCCCTCCGGCTTATATTGTGAGACTAATTTAAAATCCATATTTTACTCCGTATCCAAAGCGCAATTGAAAATTTCCGGCATAATTCCGCTTTTTGCTATAGAGAAAAAGTCTTTTCCACTGACAATCACATGGTCAATCAGCTTTACCTCTACTATTTTAAGCGCTTCATAAATCCACATTGTTGAATTTAAGTCCTGTTTTGACGGCATACAATCTCCACTTGGATGGTTGTGCGAAAGAATTGCGTAAGCCGCGTTATACTGTACTGCAAGCTTGACTATCTTTTTTACATAGATATTAGCGGTAGTGACGGTACCCTCATTGATTACGTCACAATAAATCATTCGATTTCTGCTGTCAAGAAGCATGAGTACAATTACCTCGTCAGTGCGCCCGATAAATTTATTAATCAGTAGTTTGCCGGCCTCTTCATAGCTGAAAATCCAGTTCTTGTCCTTGTCTAAATTTTCCTGATAGCGGCGGCAAAGCTGTGGAATGAGTTTAATCAGAGTCGCAGCGGATTTCCCCACGCCATCAACCTTAATCAATTCTTCATAGGGAGCGTCAAACACTCCGGAAAGCGAACCGAATTTTTGCAAAAGTGCGTGCCCGATGGGATTGGTATCCTTTAATGGTATTCCGTAATAAAGGAGCAGTTCCAAAATAGCATGCGATTCAAAACCATCGAGACCGTCCTTCAAAAATTTGTTTTTAACTCGCTCTCTGTGTCCACTATGAATCGGTTTGGCTGCGTTCTTTTCCCGCGACAAGTTCACCTGGTTCTGCTCCAACGCTGCCACACCCCATTCAATACAATAATTATTTAGATTTTCGGCTTCCCGGCTTAACTGGTGGGCAAGCGCCCTCCTTACACAACGGGCAGTCCTCAGGTTCCCATGACTGGACATCAACGGAGATAACTGCTTTAAATGGTACACCAAAATCAATTTTTCCGCCGGTACGATCTACAATGGAACCAACTCCCACTACAACGCCGCCAGCCTCTTTGACAAGGTTAACTACCTCACGAACCGAACCGCCGGTTGTTACAACGTCTTCAACGACCAATACCTTTTCACCAGGGTTAATAACGAAGCCACGTCTTAATGTCATCTTGCCATCCTCGTCGCGCTCAGTGAAAAAATTTTCGCAATGCAGCGGTCGGCTTACTTCGTAGGCCATCTGAACTGCTCCCATTGCAGGACCGATTACAATCTGAACACCGTCATTTTGATACTGTTCGGCAAGCGCAGCGCAAAGTTCCTCGCTGTATTTTGTATTACGGAAGATTTTAGCACACTGAAGATATTGATTGCTGTGCCTACCGGACGTAAGCTTAAAATGCCCCTCCAGCAGAACGCCGGCCTCTTTTAAAATCTCCATTACTTTTTGCTGTGTAATCATAAATCCGTTCTCCTTTAACTTTTGTGTTATGTTATATTATATACTAAAATATATTTTTTGAAAAGTATTTTAATCTTTTACAGTTTATTCATGGTATAATCTTTGCAGACAGATGCATGGTATACTTGGTTTTATTCAATTACTGTCCAATATGATTCTTTAGAAGTTAGGAGTGACTTTAACATATGAAAGAAATTACGATAGGCTCAAATGATGCTGGGCAGAGGCTGGATAAATTTCTGACCAAATCCTACAATAATCTTCCCCAGTCTATGTTGTATAAAAGCATACGGAAAAAGGATATAAAACTAAACGGCAAGCGGTGTGAAATTTCCACACGCCTGAACGAGGGCGACGTGCTGACGATGTATCTTAAGGATGAATTTTTTCAGCAGGAGCAAAAGGAGTACGACTTTTTAAAAGCGCCTAACAAGCTAAATGTTATTTTTGAAGATGAAAACATCATGATTCTTGATAAACAACCAGGGTTGATTGTCCATCCCGATGATAATTATCATTTTGATTCTCTCATTGCTCGTGTACAGCATCATTTATATAAAGAAGGCAAATATAATCCTGAAAATGAAACTTCATTTGCGCCTGGCCTAATTAATCGAATTGACCGAAATACAGGCGGCATTGTAATGGCAGCCAAAAATGCGGAAACACTTCGTATAATGAACGAAAAAGTTAAAAATCGCGAGCTTGAAAAGCTCTATCTTTGTATCGTTTATGGGAAAATGGAGAAAAAGCAGGCTACACTGGAGGGCTTCCTTGAAAAGAATGAAAGCCAAAATCGCGTATATATTTCAAAAAAAGCGACAAGCGAAACAAAATCTATTAAAACACGATACCGCGTACTTGCCGAACGAGGTGATTACAGCCTGCTTGAAGTTGAATTGCTTACGGGACGTACACATCAGATCAGAGCGCATCTTGCATCAATTGGTCATCCACTCGCTGGGGACGGAAAGTATGGTACCAATGCCATTAACAAACAAACCGGATTTCAGTATCAGGCACTGTACTCCTATAAATTAAAATTCACATTTACAACGGATGCCGGAATTCTGAATTATCTGAACAACATGGAGTTCGAAGCGAAAGAAATTTGGTTTTTAAAGGAATTTAACAGTTGGAAGTAATCTGAATAATTTTGAAACTAAAAACAGAAAGTTGTGAAGTAATGAAGTTTAATCAGTTGGTTCCGGAATTATCTGTTTCAGATGTCAATCAATCGAAGCACTTCTATGTTGATATTCTGGACTTTAAAATTGAATATGAGAGGGCAGAAGATAATTTCGCGTTTCTTTCTTACGGTCAAGCGCAGCTAATGCTTGATGAAGGCCCTAACGGCAGTTGGAGTACCGGCATAACCGAATATCCATTCGGACGCGGAATAAATTTTCAAATTAATGTTGATGATATAGACCGTATTTATCAATCCTTGCAGCGCAATAATATTAAACTATTTAGAGACAAATTTAGCAGTAGATACAAAGCAAATAAGATTACCTATGTTGAAGAAGAAATTCTGGTACAGGATCCGGATGGATATCTGCTCCGTTTTTCAAAGATATTAGAAGAAGAGTAAATTATGTGTTCAATGGTGCAGTAACATATATAAAAAGGACTTAAAACGATTTTAGTTCTAAGTCCTTTTTATATATCAGCTATTTTTATCAGTCTGATGAAACTTTTTTAGATTCCCAGTTTTTTCACTGCGCTTATCAAGCTCCGCTTTCACTGCATCCAGAGTAATTCCTTCGTTTACCATCAGTACGGTTAAATGATACAGCAAATCTGAAATTTCAAGAATAGTTTCGGAATTATCACCGTTTTTCGCAGCTATAATTACTTCGCTACACTCTTCCCCACATTTTTTTAAAATTTTATCAATGCCCTTTTCAAATAAATAGCAGGTGTAAGAGCCTGCTGCTTGGCTTCCTTTTCTACTTAATATGGTATCGTAAAGCTCCTGCATGGTGTCATCCATCAGTATCCCTCCAAATTTGATTAAAAAAACAGCTGTGTGCGCCTGTGTGACAGGCTGCGCCGGTTTGCTTCACAACGACCAAAAGTGTGTCGTCATCACAGTCACCTTGAATGCTGACAATTTTTTGTAAATGCCCAGAGGTCGCACCCTTATTCCAAAGTTTCTGACGTGAACGGCTGTAAAACCAAGTGTATCCTGTTTCAAGTGTTTTTTTCATTGACTCACGGTTCATGTAGGCGAGCATCAAGACCTCATTTGTGCCATATTCCTGAATGATTGCAGGAAGCAGTTTGGACTTTTGAAAGAATCTATCTATAAAGGCATCTTGCTTTACATCATCTGTGTTCATCATGTTTCCCCTTTATTGCAAAGTTCGATTGCTGCTTTTAAGTCCAAATCACCGGTATAAACAGCTTTGCCGCAAATGGCTCCATACAAATGCAAACTCAGTAAATTAGCGATATCCTTGAGATTGCTGACACCTCCGCTTGCAATCACGCTGCATGAAACTGCATGGCTTAATTTATCCAGCATATCTAAGTTTGGACCGGATAACGTGCCATCTCGGGATATATCTGTAAATATAATGTACTTTACACCTAACTGTTCCATTTGCTTTGCCATTTCAATATAATTTACAGTTGAAGTCTCTGTCCAGCCTTGCGCCGCAACGTTTCCATCAAGTGCGTCGATTCCCACTACTATCTTTTCTCCATGTTTTTTTACAGCTTCTGCGACGAATGCAGGGTTATTAAGGGCAGCTGAACCTAAAATGACTCTATGAATACTGTTTTCAATATAATAATCAACTGTTTCCAAACTGCGTATGCCGCCACCGATTTCAACCTTTAAGTTGCAAGTTTTCAGCACGCTGAAAATAAGATCGGAATTGACCGGTTTGGCAGCTTTGGCGCCATTGAGGTCAACCATGTGGAGCCATTCGGCGCCCGCAGTCTGAAAGGAGCCCGCCGTGCCAATCGCACTTTCAGCAACCTTCTGTGCTGTCGCATAGTCGCCTTTAACAAGTCGCACGCATTCGCCGTCTTTAATATCGATTGCAGGCAAAATAATCATGTGCCCACCTCCTCTGCAAACTTATAGGGAACCTTTTGTTGAAAGTATCCCAGCTGATGTTTCATTAACCGCTATACGTATTGCGTGGGCGACTGCCTTAAACATGGCCTCTGTTTCATGGTGCGCATTGATACCATACTCCACTCGTGTGTGCAGGGTTATTCCTGCGTTTACCGCAAAGGCGCGCATAAATTCCTCCGTCATGCAGGAATCATAGTCACCGATGCGTTCCTGCTTAAAATCGGCATGAAAAACGAGGAACGGTCTGCCGCTGATATCAACTGCTGCAAAAGCAAGGGCTTCGTCCATAGGAATATACGAACTTCCAAAACGTGCAATGCCGGATTTATCACCGAGCGCTTGTGCGAAGGCTTTGCCAAGCACAATGCCAACGTCCTCAATGGTGTGGTGACAGTCGACAATTAAGTCTCCAACAGCATCAACCTTTAGCCCAAATTTGCCATGAACAGCAAAGGCGTTTAACATATGGTCAAAGAAACCGATGCCCGTAGAAATATCTACTTCGTCCCTATCTAGCGAAAGTTCAATATTAATATCCGTCTCGCGTGTTTTGCGCTGTTGAATTGATGTTCTCATATTCCGCACCTCTTTACTGAAAATTTATATAGTTGCCCCAAATGCTCTAATTAGTTCTGCATTTTCTTCCCCACTGCCTGCGGTGATTCGGAGAAAACCACCCATAAAGCGTACGGCAATTCCAGCCTTTAACAGGGCATGATACATCTCTTCCGCTTTCCCCATCTTAATAAATACAAAGTTGGTAACGCTGGGGTACACGTGCATTATATTTTCATGAGTTCCCTCAATTCGTTTTATTTCCGAATAAAGATTCTCTTTGGAAGCAATAATTTCAGCAATTGCAGTATGAATGAAGTCTTGCTCATTTAAAACAATTGACCCTATTTTTTGAGTGAGTAAATTCACATTATAAGGTGATTTTACTGCTCTTAGCGCGTTTGTTAAAGTGAAATTTGCTACTGCAAAACCCAATCGAATGCCGGCCATTCCAAACGCTTTGGAACAGGTGCGCAAAATAATCAGATTATCGTAGCTGTCAGCCTCATCAAGCAGCGATTCGTTCCAAAAATCCATGTACGCTTCATCAAGAACGACCAGCGCGTTCACGCAGGTAATCAACCGTCTGACTTCAGCTCTTTTCAAGCCAAGTGAGGTTGGATTGCACGGATTTGAAAAAATAATCATTTTTACATTATTTTGGTTAACAGCAGCAATCAGTCCATCCACATCAATAGTTAAATCCAGATTTTTTTGGTACTCGATGCATTTTGTTTCCATAATAGTTGAATAAAAATGATACATTGAAAAATCAGGGGATAAAATCATCATAACGTCACCTTTCATTAAAAAGGCGCTGCAAATAACCGATATCAACTCATCTGAACCGTTTCCAGCGGTGACATTTTCCGCATTGATTTTGTGGTACGATGCGAAGCTTTTACAAAGTTCAGCGGCAAGCGGGTCCGGATAGCGGTTATATGGCATAAACGCAGCCGCCTCTAAAATTTTTGAAGCAACACAACTGGGTATCGGCTGAAATGATTCATTTGCATCCAGACGAATGGGATAGTTTCCGGTAATTGGGTCGTATGGCTGTAAACCCCTAATTTTTTCATTTAGCCGATAAGTCATGTCATTGCCTCACTTTTATACAATTTGCGTGAGCGGTCAAGCCTTCAGTTTCAGCGAGTTTGATAATATCATTTTGAGCCAGTTTCAATGAATTTTCGGTATAGTAAATAAAACTGGATTTCTTAATAAAGCTGTCGACGGATAGCGGTGAGAAAAACCGGGCTGTGCCGCTTGTAGGCAGGACATGATTTGGTCCTGCAAAATAATCACCGAGCGGTTCGGGCGAATAATTGCCAAGAAAGACCGAGCCTGCATTATCTATTTTACCGATGAACTCCATTGGATTCGCTGCGCAAACCTCAAGGTGTTCCGGTGCCAGTTCATTGGCAAATTCAATAGCCTCATTCATACTTTTGCACACAATAACCGCGCCAAAATTATCAAGGGATTGCGTGATAATATCTTTGCGGGAAAGACTTTTAACCTGTTCATAAATCTGCGTAATTGTCTGTTCTGCAATTTTTGCCGATGTAGTTAATAAAATAGCGGAAGCGAGCACGTCATGCTCCGCCTGTGACATTAAATCCGCCGCCAAAAACGTAGGATTGGCAGTTTCATCGGCAATAATTAAAATTTCACTTGGTCCTGCAATCATGTCGATATCAACGATGCCATAAAGGTGCTTTTTCGCTGTGGCGACATAAATATTTCCCGGGCCAACTATTTTATCTACTTTTGGGATGCTTTCCGTTCCAAACGCAAGAGCCGCAACGGCCTGCGCTCCGCCAACTAAGAAAACCCTGTCCACACCGGCAGCGAGCGCCGCCGCCATAATATCGCGATTCGGCTTTCCATCCTTGCCCGGGGGAGTAACCATAATAATTTCGCCCACACCAGCGATTTTAGCAGGAATCGCATTCATCAGAACGGATGACGGATACGCGGCCGTGCCCCCTGGGACATAAATGCCTACCCTTGAGAGGCCACGCACACGCTGTCCCATTATGACGCCGTCGGCGTTCGTGTTAAGCCAGCTTTGCTGCTTTTGACGATTGTGAAAGTCCTCTATATTCTTTGCGGCGCAGCTGAGCGCGTCCAAAAATTCAGGCTCACATTGTTTTGTAAGCTCCTGCATTTCATTCTTCGTAATTTCGGTTTTCACCGGTACGCTGCCATCAAATTTAAGGGTGTATTCACATACAGCTTTGTCGCCGTTTTTCCGGACATTTTCTATGATATCCGCTACCGCCGCGTCAACCTGCTTGGTTGATTTTTCACTCCGCAATTTAAGTTGACTGATAAAATCACGGCCCAGACTTCCGCCTTTTTTGACGACCTGTATCATTTCTGCCCCTCCTTCGCCTTTTCCATCAGTTCCACAAGGTTTTCTATCTCAGTCTTTCTAAGTTTAAGACTGGCCGCATTCACGATAAGCCTTGCGGAAATATCACAGATGGTTTCAATAACTTCAAGTCCGTTTTCTTTTAGGGTCGAGCCGGTTTCAACAATGTCCACAATCGCATCGGAAAGCCCCAAAAGCGGAGCCAGCTCAACTGAACCCTCAATTTTAATTACCTTAACGTCCATCGCTTTACTCTCAAAATAGTTCCTTGCAATATTAGGGTATTTGGTAGCAATTGTTTTGGCCGAATAGCCGCTGAAAAAGTCCCTTCCCTTTGTCCCTGCAAGTGCAAATTTACATTTGCCAAAGCCTAAGTCAAGTACCTCGTAAAAACTGCTGCCCTGTTCCATAATGGTGTCTTTGCCGACAACTCCCAAGTCACACACGCCGTGCTCAACATAGGTAATCACGTCGGCGGCCTTTGCGAGCACAACCTCAAACTGGTTGTCACCAATAGGAAGAATAAGCTTGCGCCCCTTATTTTTAACAGCAGTGCAGTCAAAGCCGATTTTTTCAAATAGCGCAATGGTATCCTTTTCAAGTCGGCCTTTTGTTAAAGCGATTCTGAGTGGTTTCATGTCCATCAATCCTATGTCAGATTTATTGTTTCAATTGTATTGCTGATAAAATCAATACGTGAAATACCGCGTGTGTTGGCGTAATCAAGCGCCTCTGCACGAGTTTTAAACACGCTGTTTTCACATTTAAAGCCTTTTTCAACAAGAGCGGATGCGTAATTAAGAGCTTTCATTTCAAACCCGTTTTCTCCATGTACTAAAATATCTACGGGCGCAACAACAAAAGTTTCCCCGCGTTCAAGCATGATTTTTGCTATTGCATCCACATTAAACGCAAAGCCAATCGCCGGCATCGGCAAATCGAAGTATCCGAGCAGATTATTGTAGCGGCCGCCGAGAAGAACAGCATCGCCACACTCCTCAACATAGGCACTGAAAACAATGTTGGTATAGTAGTCATTGCGCTGCACAAGGCCTAAATCAACAATGATTTTATCACCAAGTCCAAGCCGTGCAAGTGAGCGATAAAGTTCGTGAAGATACTCCAAGGTTTGACTGGACTTTTCATCATTGCACAGTGGAACTGCTTGATCGAAAACCTCCTCACCGCCGAAAAGGCGTGGAAGTTTTCTTATTGCCATAACCTGTTTTGAATCGCCGAGTTTATCAAGAATCATTTCGAGCGCAGCGTAATTCTTGGATTCAATTGTACAGCGAATATCCTCGCGCAAATCCGCCGAAATCGGAAGTTGCTTCGCGAGGGCGCGAAAAAAACCGGCATGGCCAAGTTCGAAACGGAAATCTGGTACACATTTACTAAGCGCCTCAATGGCGGTTACAATCACTTCTAGATCGGCACGAATTCCGTCGGCACCGAGAAGTTCAATGCCGGTCTGTACTGTTTCATCGCTGCGGCCGGTTAAACTGGGATTGTTTCGGTAAATCGGCTGTGTGTAAAAAAGCCGAATCGGTTTTGGCAGGTTTTGCAGCGTTGTAGCAGTTAAACGCGCAATCGGCATCGTAGAATCCGGGCGCATCACAACAAGCCTGCCGCGCTTATCCGTCATTTTATACATGACCTCTTGCCCAATACCTGAGAAATTCGGATCAAACACATCGTAAAACTCCAACCCGGGAGTAACCACCTCATTAAATCCACGGGAGGAAAAAACAGTTGTCAGCGTTTTTTCTACGTATCTGTGAACCAGACATTCCTCAAAAAGCAAGTCTTTGGTTCCCTCAGGGGTGATTTTATTATATTTTTTCATTTGATTCACCCCTAACATACTAACGATGTATCGCTTTAGCGTGCTAACATAATATCACACTAAACTACAACTTGTCAACTAAAATAATGTCATCTGACTGCTTGCGGGCAGCCCTGTAAGCGCACCGGCCACGCTGAGCGTTTCAATTACGGACTTTGAAACCTTTGAGCGAGTTTGCAAATCGTCTACAGATATGTAAACACCCTTATCCTTTGCGGCGGTAAGACTGTTTGCAGCAGCTTCGCCAACACCGCTTAGCGACGAAAACGGCAGCCTGATTTTGCCATCTTCCACTAAATATTTTTTTGCGTCAGACTTGTAAAGGTCAATTGGGAGCACCTCAATGCCACGCGCGAGCATCTCGTTGATAATTTGGAAGGTGGAGTAGGCCGCCTCTTCCTTAGCACTTGCTTCCTTACCTTTCATGCTGATTTCATTCATTCGGTGACGAACAGCGTCCCTTCCTTTGATAACAGTAGCACCGTCAAAATCCTCGCCGCGCACGGTAAAGTAGGCTGCGTAGTATTCAACGGGTTTGTGTACCTTGTACCAACCAAGACGCAGGGTGGAAATCATGTATGCAGCAGCATGCGCCTTTGGAAACATGTATTTAATCTTCATACAGGAGTCAATGTACCAAGGCGGTACACCATGCTCCTTCATTGCGTTGATATGTTCTTCGGTAAGCAACTTGGTTGCCTTGCCTTTTCGGGTAATTTCCATAATTTTAAACGCCATTTTAGGCTCTAATCCCTTAAGAAGCAAATAAGTCATGATACTGTCACGCGTTCCGATTACGTCCGCAATAGTACAAGTGCCATTTTTTATCAAGTCCTGCGCGTTGCCCAGCCAAACATCGGTACCGTGGGATAAACCGGAAACCTGAAGCAAGTCGGAAAAGGTTGTTGGGTGGGAATCCATCAGCATTTGACGAACAAAGCTTGTACCGACCTCCGGCAATGAAAATGTACCGGTTTTTGAGTCGATATCCTCCGGTGTTACACCGAGTGCTTCTGTTGAAGTAAACAAAGACATAACTTTTGGATCACTCATGGAGACCTTCATAACTGGTACACCTGTATAATCCTCAAGATAACGATAGATAGTAGGAACATCATGGCCAAGTTCGTCCAGCTTACAGATTGTATCGTGAATGGAGTGGAAGTCGAAGTGCGTGGTGATATTATCGGATTTCTGGTCGTTTGCTGGGTGCTGCACCGGACAGAAATCATAAACATCCATGCCCCTCGGGACAACCACCATGCCGCCCGGGTGCTGACCGGTGGTACGCTTAATTCCTGTACAGCCCGTAGCCAGACGCTGCTCCTCTGCACGGTGCATCACCATGCACTTTTCCTCAACATACTTCTTGACAAAGCCAATTGCAGTCTTGTCGGCGACCGTTGCAATGGTACCGGCTTTAAAAACATTATCCTTGCCGAATAGTGTTTCTGTGTAGCGATGGGCACTTGTTTGATATTCTCCCGAGAAATTTAAGTCAATATCCGGTGTTTTATCGCCATCAAAGCCCAAAAATGTTTCAAACGGAATGGTATGACCGTCTCGATTGTAATCCGTACCGCAAACCGGACAATTTTTAGGCGGCAAGTCAAATCCACTGCCATAGCTGCCGTCGGTAATAAATTCGCTATGCTTACATTTGGGGCAGACATAGTGAGGTGCAAGTGGATTTACCTCGGAAATACCGGACATGTTGGCAACAAACGATGAGCCGACGGAACCACGTGAACCGACCAAGTAGCCGTGTGCTTCAGAATCGGCAACCAGCTTTTGCGCGGTCATGTATAAAATAGAGAAGCCGTGTTTTGTGATGGAACCAAGCTCACGGTCAAGGCGCTGCTTTACAATATCAGGCAGTGGGTCGCCGTAAATTTCTTTTGCTCTTGCCCAAGTGATGCTTGTCAGCTGCTCCTCAGCGCCTTCGATAAACGGCGGAAAGGTTCCCTCCGGAATCGGACGGATTTCTTCAGTCATATCGGAAATTAAGTTTGAGTTTTTGACAACAACCTCGTACGCTTTTTCTTCGCCAAGGTAAGCGAATTCTTTCAGCATTTCAGCGGTTGTGCGCATAAAGAGCGGAGCCTGCATATCGGCGTCCTTGTAGCCTTGCCCTGCCATCAGAATTTTGCGGTAGTCCCCATCTTTCGGATCCATAAAATGAACATCACAGGTGGCGACCACCGGTTTGTTCAGTTTTTCGCCAAGTTTGACAATTGTTCGATTGAACTCTCGAAGTTTTTCCTCATCTGGCACCATGCCCTCGCGTACCATGAACATATTGTTGCCAATCGGCTGAATTTCAAGATAATCGTAGAAGTTGGCAATTTCGCACAGGGTTTCCCACGGCTGTGCGTTAAAAATAGCCCTGTAAAGCTCACCTGCTTCACATGCGCTGCCGATAATAAGACCTTCCCGGTATTGAATCAGTTCACTCTTGGGAATGCGCGGCTTTTTGTAAAAGTAGTTTAAATGTGATTTTGAAATGAGTCTGTACAAATTTTTAAGACCGACTTTATTTTTTACCAAAATAATCTGATGATAGGATTTCATTTTCTTCGGGTCACCGCCGGCCAGCGAACTGTTGATATCCATCACCGTTTTGGCGGAAGTGTCCTCCTGTAAACGGGTTAGGAGCACAATAAAAATCTTGCCGAGAATTGCGGCGTCATCACTTGCTCGGTGATGATTAAACGGATCAAGCTTAAGGTACTTTGCAACAGTGTCAAGTTTGCAGTTTTTAATATCTTTGAGCATAGAGCGGCACATTGGAACGGTATCAATATAGGTATTGTGAAACTCCATGCCATTGCGATGAGCCGCAATACGGATAAATGAGGTGTCAAATTCAGCGTTATGCGCAATTAAAACGGCGTCTTCGCCGCAGAACTTGTAAAATGCCTCGATTGCTTCTTTTTCAAGTGGCGCATCCTTGACCATATCATCTGTAATGCCAGTGAGCTCGGTTATTTTAGCGGGAATCGGCATCTGCGGATTAACAAAAGTGTCAAAGCTATCGATAATTTCACCGTTTTTTATTCTGACCGCGCCGATTTCGGTAATTCGTTCTTTATTCGGGCTTAAACCTGTTGTCTCAATATCGAACGAAATAAACTCATCGTTCAGCGTTTTAGTTGATTGCCCCTTAACAGCAGGAACCAAATCATTGACAAAATAAGCTTCCAAACCATAGATGACCTTAATATTCATATCTTTCTTTTTTA
Organism: uncultured Caproiciproducens sp.; assembly: GCA_964517505.1. Classification (GTDB taxonomy): domain Bacteria; phylum Bacillota; class Clostridia; order Oscillospirales; family Acutalibacteraceae; genus Caproiciproducens. The sequence continues at coordinate 341,073 of CAZFED010000002.1, forward strand.
GGTCATTTGCCGCATTCATTGCGTCTGGAAAAGACTGTGCCACACCATGGTCGGTGACGGCGATTGCGGTTTGTCCCCAACCGGCGGCGCGTTTAATCAGGTCACCAACGGCATTAACACCATCCATGCTGGACATATTGGTATGCAGATGGAGTTCAACCCTTTTCACATCGGCATTATCCATCACTTTGGTTTGCTGAACGGTGCAAACGCTTTTGGGGCGAAGTACGATTTCATGATCGTATTTGTCATATTCAATATCACCGCGCACAATAATAGACGTTCCTTTTGTGAGTGTATCAATCCATTTGCATTGTGAAACAAGCTCAATAATTTTAAGCGTCATGGAGCTCGTGTAATCTGTGATATTTACCGTAACAATTTTGCGCTGCTGGTCACGAGTTGTTTTCTCTTCAATTGAGAAAATTTCACCCCAAATGGTTACACTGCCAATGTCAGGGGTAATCTTGTTAATTGGGATTGGTTTAGATTTTGGCGCGCGGCCGTAAAGCTCACGGGCGCTTTCCGGAATTATAGACGGCAATAGCGTTTCCTCTGAGCGAATCTGTATGACCTTTGGTGCTTTAACATGATTTAAGTTTGCCTCGTAAGTTCCGACTTGTTCCACAACTGCTTCGCGTTTTAACGTTTCCTGCTGCTTTTTTTTCTTTTCGATGTATATAGGATTGGAACTGTCAATAGTCAGTATACCGTCGAACTCAACCGTTAGATTGATGCCAAACTCCTCATTAATCAGCTTGGAAAGCGTACGATCAACGTGACGTGAAATTAACAAATCACCGCCCCCATGGGTAAGGGTAACAATCAATTTATCGCTTTCCATGCGTGCTTTTGAATCTGTCAAGGTTCCATTAACGCTTGCCTCACGGCGCTTTAATTCAAGCACTAAACTTGGATAATAGTCAACAGTAAAGCTGTCAGCTGGAAAAGTTGGAATGATGCGAGCATCGGCAAGCTTAAGCTCTTTACAGGCAGCAATCCTTTTTTCTACATCATAAAGCACGCGGCGCTCCACCAATGATGGAAACGCCACGTCTGCAGTAATCATTCTATTATTGGTATCAATTTGCAGGGTTGAAATACAGCCGTTGCACACGGGAGACGGCAACCTTGAAGCTTCTATGTAAGCTCCAAAAAATTCACCAAAAGTTTTCAATCAGGGTTCATCCTTTACAATTTATCTATCTCTTTGATTAAACTGTCTATCAATTGATTTTCAGGAACTTTACAGATGATTTGACCTTTTTTAAATAGCAGTCCGACACCGTCGCCGCCGGCGATACCAATATCAGCTTCACGAGCCTCGCCAGGGCCGTTTACAGCGCAGCCCATTACTGCAACCTTAATGTTCTTTTTGCAGCCTGAGAGACGTTCCTCTACCTCATTAGCAATACCAATTAAATCAATTCGTGTTCTGCCGCAAGTTGGGCATGAAATGAATTGAACACCGCCCATATTCAAATTGAGTGCTTTTAAAATGTCAAAACCAGCCGAAACTTCTTTGACAGGATCAGCAGTAAGCGAAACCCGAATGGTATCGCCAATGCCACGCTGCAAAAGGGAACCAATTCCAATTGCAGACTTAATCAGCCCCATACGCTCAGTACCGGCCTCTGTCACACCGAGGTGCAATGGATAATCACAGCTTTGGGCAGCCAGTTCATAAGCTTTTATCATTGTATCAACATTCGAGGATTTAATTGAAATCACAATATCGTTAAAATCGAATTTTTCAAGCAGTGAAGCATGGTACATGGCACTCTCAACAAGTGCCTGAGGTGTAGGGCTTCCGTACTTTGCGAGAATTTCTTTTTCAAGTGAACCGGAATTCACACCAATTCGGATTGGAATGTTTTTCTGCCTGCACGCGTCGGCTACCGCCTTCACACGGTCATCAGAGCCAATATTGCCGGGATTGATACGAATTTTGTCTATTCCGGCGGCAGCTGCCTCAAGCGCGAGATGGTAGTCAAAATGAATATCTGCGACAAGCGGAATGTGTACAGCATCCTTTATCGCCGGAATCAATTTTACCGCATCCATATCTGGAATCGCGGCGCGGATGATATCACAGCCGGCGCTTTCGAGTTCAATCGCCTGCCGAACGCTTCCGACAATATCGGTCGAAGGTACATTCAGCATAGACTGTACGGATATCTTTGAGCCACCGCCGATGGGCACTTTTCCCGCGTATACTGTTCTCGATTTTCTCATTATCCGCCCAACCCCTTGCCGGTAACCAACCTTAAAATATCACTAAAAGTTATAATCACCATAAGGCACATGAGAAGGCAGAAACCAGCCGCATTCACCCAACCCTCGTATTTGGGGTTGATTGGTTTACGCCGAATTCCCTCAAGAATTAAGAAAACCAGCCTTCCACCGTCCAGTGCCGGAAGCGGAAGTAAATTGACAACGCCCAGGTTCACGGTAATGATCATCATCATCATTAAAATATTGTTGAGTGCTGCCATAAAGTTCTGCTGTAAGCCGATAGAAGCCGCCTCACCAATTGCGTTGGCTGCACCAACCGGGCCTGCAATATCATTGAATCCGTATTTTCCACCGATAAGCCCAATCAGGCTGTACCAAATCATGCGAACGGTAGAAACCGTATCCTGTGCTGATTTTGCAATCAATGTGCCAAAATTCTTTTTAATCGGTTCAACATAGAAATCAAGTGAAAGAATGTTCTTTCCGTTGATTTTTGTTGTGTTGAATTTAACATCGCTAAAGTTCATTATTTTACCATTGCGTAAAACCTGAATATCAACCTTTTCCGGTTTCGCAGTGGCAAGTGCAAAGCTTAAATCACGGTCCCCATTGATTTTGTAACCGTCAATGCTTATAAAAACATCACCGGTTTTTAAACCGGCAGCCTGCGTCGCAGAATTATCAGTGAATTTTGAAATCGTTGTAGAATTAAAGGCTGGCTGCTGACCTAGGAGAATCATCATAATGATAAGGCCAAGGATGATATTCATCACAGCACCCATAATCACAACCAAAATGCGCTTCCACACCGGCTTATTGTTAAAGGCGCCGTCATCCGAACTTTCTTCGTCCTCCCCCTCCATGGCGCAAAAACCACCGATTGGGAATGCACGCAGGGAGTATTGCGTTTCGCCCTTATTAAAATGAAGTAACTTAGGCCCCATGCCAATTGCAAATTCATTTACACGAACACCTGAAAGCTTTGCCATAAAAAAATGACCAAATTCGTGGATGAAAATGATAAAACTGAAAAGAAGTATCGCGATAATAATCAATAGTACTTTAGTAGTAATAATATCACCTCATAGCTGGCCGACAGCATTCAAAACAAATCTACGCGCTTCTTCGTCGGCATGTAAGATTTCGTCAACGGACGTAATGTTTTTAACGTCAGACTGATTTTCGATTGCTTGACTGACCAGTTCACCAATGCGCGTAAACTTAATTTGATTGTTCAAAAACAGTTTTACGGCAACTTCGTTTGCGCCATTTGCGGCCGCAGGAGCAAGCCCACCGCGTTCTATTGCTGTTTTGCAGGCATGAAGGCATGAAAAAATTCGATCGTCCGGCTTGTAAAATGTCAGTTTGCCATAATCGGTAAGTTCAAGCTGTTTTACGGGAGAATGGAACCGCTGCGGCCAGGTAATTGCGTACTGTATCGGGATTCGCATATCCGGTACGCCAAGCTGCGCAATCACAGAATTGTCTTCATACTCAATCATAGAGTGGATTACGCTTTCGCGGTGTACGACAACATCGATTTTTGAGGCCGGCATATCAAACAGCCACGAGGCTTCAATAATTTCCAGCCCTTTGTTCATCATAGTGGCGGAATCAATTGTAATTTTTGCACCCATGTTCCAATTCGGGTGTTTTAGTGCCTGCTCCGGTGTTACGTCCTGTAATTCATCTATGCTTTTGCCAAAAAAGGGCCCGCCCGAAGCGGTAAGGATAAGGCGCTTTAATGCTTTTTGGTCAGGACATCCCTGCAAGCATTGAAAAATTGCAGAATGTTCGCTGTCCACAGGAAAAATCTTCACATTATTCTCCTGCGCGGCTTTCATGACGAGACCACCACCGGCAACAAGAGTTTCTTTGTTGGCAAGCGCCACATCTTTCTTCGAGGCGATTGCAGCAAGGGTAGGTTTTAAACCGATCATACCGACAACAGCGTTTAAAATAATATCCGCGCTGCTCATTGTTGCGGCTTCACACAAACCATCTATTCCCTGAACGATTTTAACTTGTGTGTCAGCAACGGCAAGCTTGAGTTTTTTCGCCGCAGTCAAGTCAAAGACTGCAGCTAATTGAGGTTTAAATTCTCTTATTTGATTTTCCAGTAGTTCAACATTCGAGTTTGCCGCCAACGCACAAACCTGCAAGTTAAGCCCACGCACTACATCGAGCGTTTGTGTGCCGATGGAACCTGTTGAACCAAGAATTGAAAGGCATCTTTTCATTATTATTCACCATTTTGCTGTTTTATTGCATCCACGCCGATAAATTAATGAATAACAATCGGCATAATTTGAACAAGTAAGTATACAAACGGAGCCTCAAAAATAACACTGTCAAAGCGGTCTAAAATACCGCCATGCCCCGGAATGATTTCACCGAAGTCTTTAATATGGCAGCTACGTTTAATAAGTGAAAAGCTGAGGTCACCCAAAATTGACATAATCGTGCCGAAAAATCCAATGATAACCAGCGTAAAATAAGAAATATCAACGCTATATGCATAATAAACCACATGAAAGATATAGCCAAAAATCAGCATTGCAGTGATATTAAGTGCAAAGCCGCCAATTACACCTTCAATTGTTTTTTTGGGGCTGATATCGGGGCACAATTTGTGTTTACCCCAAAGACTACCTGCAAAGTATGCACCGGTATCGGCAATCCACGCGGAAGAAATGGCAATGATAACATAGAACATACCATGCCTTCCACCAAAGTTGCGAAGACTGATAATGGTTTCAAGCGCAGTCGGTATCATTAACGACATGCTGTAGATTACACCAACCTCGCGAAAAGTAATAAAGCTATGGTAGAAAACCAAAGCCCCAAAAATGACAACCGTATAGCCAAAATAGGTCGCATGCAGTAAAATTAAATTCTGTATAAATGGAATTGTTGCAGAAAACAAAAGGCTCGGAACGAGCAAAACAAAATTCTTCGCTAACCCCAATGCTGAGATGATCTCATAAACTGCCAGCACTGAAATAAGTGCAATCGCAATATTTAAAGCAGCCGGAAAGGTACTGTTAAATACTACAATCGCTGCTAAAAAAATTACGAGTGTAACTCCTGAGGCAACTCTCTCTTTCAATTAAACCCCTCCAAAGCGCCTGTTGCGGCTTGCGTATTCATCCAGTGCGCGATCCAAATCTTTTGGCTTGAAATCCGGCCACAAAATATCCATTATGATGTACTCTGAGTATGCCGACTGCCACAACAAAAAATTAGAAATACGATTTTCACCACTAGGTCTTATAATCAAATCGGGATCAGGCTGCCCGGCAGTGTATAACTTTTGAGCAATAGCGTCTTCGTCAATCTTTTCTGGCTCCAACGTACCATTTTTTACATCTTCAGCCAATTGTTTAACTGCACAGGTAATTTCGGCGCGGCCACCATAGTTCATAGCAATATTCAGTACCATGCCGGTCCGCTTTTCCGAAACCTGTTCAGTTTCAGCAATCAACTTTTGCAGCTCTGACGGGAAGGCGGTAGTGTCGCCAATAAACCGGACTTTAATATTTTCATTTAAAAAATCGCGCAAAGCATCCTCAAGGTACTGCCTGAATAGCTTCATTAAGGCACCAACTTCATCCTGCGGGCGTTTCCAGTTTTCTGTTGAAAATGCATATACCGTGAGATATTGAATACCGATGGAACTGCAATAACGCGTAATTGTTTTAAAAACAGCCGCACCAATAGTATGACCGGCAGACCGCGGCAGACCGCGCTTTTTCGCCCAACGGCCATTTCCGTCCATGATGATTCCAACATGCTTAGGCAGATATCTTTGTTCCATTATTCTATCCTATATTTCCATAATTTCCTTTTGCTTTTTATCAAATACAGAGTCGACTTGTTTGCAGTACTTATCGGTTAAATCCTGTGTCTTTTTTTCAGCCTGCTTAAGTTCATCTTCGCTTAACTCTGATTTTTTCTTTTGTTCTTTTAATTTTTCCATTGCATCACGGCGAATTGAGCGAATAGCAATCTTGCGCTCTTCAGCCATTTTACTAATTTCCTTTACTAAATCACGGCGTCTGTCCTCGGTTAATGGTGGAAAAGCAATCCGGATTATCTTGCCGTCGCTCTGCGGATTAATTCCAATATCCGATGCTTGTATAGCCTTTTCGATTGCACGGCATACGGAACCGTCCCAAGGTTGAATTGTTAGCACGCGTGCTTCGCTGACTGCGACTGCGGCTAGCTGGTTAATTGCAGTAGGAGTACCGTAATAATCCACCCTGACTTTATCCAGTACAGCTGGGTTTGCTCTGCCTGCTCTGATTGCAGCAAAATCATCCGATAATGCAACAATGCTCTTTTTCATGCGATCCTCTGCATTTTCTAATACTTCTTTCATTACGAATCCTCCTCAACGATTGTTCCGATTTGCTCACCACAAACTGCCTTCATAATATTATTAGGTTCGTCAATGCTGAAAACCAAAATCGGGATATTATTATCTTTACATAATGAAGCAGCTGTGCTGTCCATAACCTGAAGGTTCTTGTTAAGTACATCCATAAAAGTAAGAGAGTCGAATTTAACGGCGTTCGGATTCTTTTTAGGATCGCTGTCATAAACACCGTCGACCATCGTAGCCTTTAAAATAATATCCGCGTCAATTTCCGCTGCTCTTAACGCTGCAGCAGTGTCGGTTGAAAAGAAAGGATTGCCTGTACCGCAGCCAAATACAACCACCCTACCCTTTTCAAGGTGTCGCACCGCACGGTTGCGAATGTATGGCTCAGCGACCTGCTGCATAGCAATTGCTGTTTGAACGCGCACTTGAACACCAAGCTGTTCAAGCGCATCCGCAACACCAAGCGCATTAATGGTGGTTGCAAGCATTCCCATGTGATCGGCACGAGTTCTGTCCATCTTGCCGCTGCTGCGGCCACGCCAAAAATTGCCGCCGCCAACAACAATGCCAATTTCAACACCCATATCCACACAACTTTTAATTGGTTCACAAATTTTTAAAACAGTATCAAAGTCAATACCATGCGTTTCATTTCCAGCAAGGGATTCACCGCTTAATTTAAGAAGAATTCTCTTATATTTAGGTTGCAAATTTAACACCCCTATATTTATTTTATATTATATCATTTTACAATAAGCATAGTGTAAAGTAAAGTCTTTCATCACTAAATATAGTTATTATTGTCAAGTTTTATAGTTTAGAAACATTTATATGAAAGTATGCACCAATAGGCACAAAAAAATAGCGCAGGTATTATCCTACGCTATTTATAAAGGCAATCATTATTTTATCATGCTAGCAATTTCGTCAGCAAAATTATCTTCGCGTTTCTCAAGGCCTTCGCCCTTTTCAAAACGCACATAATCGACAATTGTGATTGCTCCGCCAAGTTCTTTAGCCGTTGCTTCTGTATACTGCTGAACAGACATGTCGCTGTCCTTTACATAAGCTTGGTCAACAAGGCAGATTTCCTTGAAGAACTTGCCAAGTCTGCCGGTAACAATTTTGTCAGCGATTGCAGCAGGCTTGCCATCATTGATAATTTGTTCCTTAAGAATTGCCTTTTCATGCTCAACAACCTCTGTGGGAACAGATTTTTCATTCAGGTATTGCGGGCTAATGGCCGCAATCTGCATGGCAATATTCTTGCCGTATTCTTTAAACTCGTTTTTTGCAGCAATTTCAGAGGTAGTGTCAAACTTGACCAAAACACCAATTTTTCCACCAGCATGGATATAGGCAGAGACAACACCATCGAAACGCTGAAAGCGGCGAATCTTCAAGTTCTCGCCAATTGTCAAAATTTTATCTTTGAGCAATGCATCAACGGTTTGATCTATACCACTTGCCTTGCATTGGAGCAAAGCATCAACATCAGCAGGATTGCACTCAATAACAGTATCTGCGCAAACCTTTACAAAGTTCTGAAAATCAGCATTTTTTGCAACAAAGTCGGTTTCGGCATTAACTTCAATATCAACACCAACGTTGCACTCATCATTTAAGCAGGCAAAAGCAACACCCTCAGATGCAATGCGGCCAGCCTTTTTTGTTGCGGCAGCAAGACCTTTTTCTCTTAAAAAGTCAAGCGCAGCATCCATGCTTCCATCAGAGGCTGCAAGTGCCTTTTTGCAGTCCATCATTCCGCAGCCCGTTTTCTCGCGAAGCGCTGCGACGTCCTTAGCTGTAAAAGCCATTTTATATTTCCTCCGCTTCTTATGATTAGTTTATCTAAAAATATATGCACAAACCGATTATTCAGCGACCTCTGCTTCGTTTTCTTTGTCATTTGCTACTGCTGCCGCACCCATCTGGCCTTCTTTACCTTCGATGATTGCGTTTGCAATAGTTGCAGAAATTAGCTTAACAGCACGAATAGCGTCATCATTGCCTGGAATTACATAGTCAATTTCATCAGGGTCACAGTTTGTATCAACAATAGCGACAATCGGAATCCCTAATTTCTTTGCTTCTGCTACGGCGATTCTCTCCTTGCGCGGGTCAACAATGAATAATGCGCCAGGAATTTGCTTCATTTCTTTGATGCCGCCGAGGAACTTTTCAAGCTTATCAATTTCCAAATGGAGTTTGATAACTTCTTTTTTCGGCAAAAGATCAAAGGTGCCATCTTCTTCCATATTCTTAAGTTGGTTTAAACGGTCAATTCTGCGGCGAATTGTGCGGAAATTTGTAAGCATACCGCCCAGCCAACGAGCATTGACAAAGTAAGCGCCCGCGCGCTCTGCTTCATCTTTAACGGAATCCTGAGCTTGCTTTTTGGTTCCTACAAACAGTACTGACTTGCCCTCAACAGAAAGGTTGCGAACAAAGCTGTAAGCATCTTCAAGCTTCTTTACGGTTTTTTGCAAATCAATGATATAAATACCATTACGCTCTGTGAAGATGTATTGTGCCATTTTGGGGTTCCATCTTCTGGTTTGGTGACCGAAGTGAACACCGGCCTCCAAAAGTTGTTTCATAGATACTACTGACATAATTAAGTCCTCCTTGGTTTTTTCCTCCGCCATGCTTTCACAGACGCAACACCCCTAGTAGGGCACCAAATCATCATAGCATTGGCGTGTGATTTTATCGTGCGAATAATTATATCATATGTGAAGATATAATTCAAGCCCATTTTCAGCCGCCGCTAAATAGGCCTCCAAACGCATGAGATCGCTTTTTTGTGCGGCAACAATTATTATAACACACTAATATAGTATCGTCACCTATTACTTTAATATCCTGCCATTTAATTATGATATCATCTTCTCTTCCGAACAACCCGAAGCAGCGTAGGCGGCCGTAAATTACAATTGCAATCACTCTGGCATCCGTCGTGTCTATTTCAACATCGCAAACACATCCAATGCGTGTACCGTCCTTTATATTAATCACTTCTTTGTGGCGCATATCAATAATTCTGCAATTCACGCTCCCACCCCCATACAGTTATATGCCGCATTTTGTTATATAATTAATTAATTGATTTATAGATATAAAAATGGTAAAATAAATTATACAACAAACAAATAATCTGGAGGTAAGTTATGAATATTTGGCATGATATTTCACCTAAAAGGATTAGTTCAGATGATTTTTGCGCTGTTATCGAAATTTCAAAGGGCTGCAAGGTAAAATATGAGCTTGACAAGGAAACAGGCTTGCTCATCATGGACAGAATTCTTTATACTTCCACACATTACCCGGCGAACTACGGCCTTATTCCGCGTACTTATGCCAGTGACAATGACCCTTTGGACGTGCTTGTGCTTTGCTCGGAGGATATTCGGCCTCTGTCCTTGGTACGTTGTTACGCAATCGGTGTAATTGTGATGGTAGACGGCGGTATGAAGGATGAAAAAATTATAGCTATTCCATTTAACGACCCTACCTACAACGGCTACCATGATATCAGTGAGTTGCCAAAACACATTTTCGAAGAAATGTCTCACTTTTTCTCAGTTTACAAAGAACTCGAGGGAAAGGTCACCGCGATTGACGAAGTTAAGGGGCCGGAGGAAGCAAAAAAGATTATTCAGTCTTGCCTTGATTCCTACCTAAACAAATTTTGCAAATAAAATAATGTAAGCCGTTGTGGAAATTCCACGGCGGCTTTATTTATGATGAAGGTTATCTCTTCTGTTTTACGGATTAACCATAATTCAACTAAATCTTAGTCACTATCCACTGGAGGCCGATAGTGACTAAGTAAGAATAGCTAAATATCTTTTTTTATTTTATCGAGCGCAGCTTTTTCCAACCGCGAAACCTGTGCTTGGCTGATGCCGATTTCTGAAGCTACCTCCATCTGCGTTTTACCCTGAAAAAAGCGCATGGAAAGGATTCGCTTTTCACGGTCGTTCAAATCCTTAATTGCCTCCTTAAGCGCAATTTCGTCAAGCCAGTTGGAATCGTCGTTGTTGTCCCCCACCTGATCCATCACATATATCGTGTCGCCGCCGTCGGAAAAAACCGGTTCATATAGTGAAACCGGCTCAACGATGGATTCCAGCGCTAGAACAACATCTTCACGCGGAATGTTTAACTCTTTTGCAATTTCATCAATCGTCGGCTCACGGTTATTTTGTGCCGTCATTCTTTCTTTAACCTGCATAGCCTTATAAGCCGTGTCCCTTAAGGAACGGCTGACACGAATAGAATTATTGTCTCGCAGATACCGGCGTATTTCACCAATAATCATAGGCACGCCATAGGTGCTGAAACGAACACCCTGACTAATATCGAAATGATCAATGGCTTTAATAAGACCGATACATCCTACCTGAAAAAGGTCATCAAGATTTTCTCCGCGATTTGTAAAACGCTGAATCACACTTAAAACAAGGCGCAGATTTCCACTAATCAGCTCATCACGGGCTTTGTTGTCGCCTTCCTTCACGCGGTGCAGCAATTCCATCTTTTCTTTTTCGTTAAGTACTTTTAATTTTGAGGTGTTTACCCCGCAGATTTCTACTTTGTTATACTGCATGTTGCTACCTCATTTCCATAGAATAACTTGTTATCATTATTGCCACGGCTAGGGTAATTCATGCGATAAATAAAGTAAAATATATTTAAGCACACTGGCGTTGCTTTTTTGCTATGATTTCGTATATACTGTTACTATATAGTCTTTTCTGACCCGGATACCCAATGCTCACCGAGAAAATTAATATATGAGGTGAAAATATGAGAATCACAATACCGCCACAGGTTGAATTTATAATAAAAACGTTGAACTCTCTTGGTTATGAAGCATATATAGTCGGTGGTTGTGTACGCGACAGCATCCTTGGTCTAAAACCGAACGACTGGGATATTGCCACCTCCGCACTTCCCAACGAAATAAAGCTTGCCTTTAGCAGTTCCAAATTAATTCCAACAGGCGTAAAGCATGGAACCATGACAGTATTAATTGACCACATTCCGGTTGAAGTTACCACGTACCGCATTGACGGTGAATATTCCGATAACCGCCACCCTGATAACGTTCGGTTTACTCGTAATCTGAAAGAGGATTTAGCACGCAGGGATTTTACGATAAATGCATTAGCATATAATCATACCGATGGGATTATTGACTGCTTCGGTGGTACCCAAGATATCATTGACAAGCGAATTTGTTGTGTGGGCGAACCCGAATTGCGTTTTCAAGAGGACGGACTGAGAATATTAAGAGCGCTTCGATTTTCCTCCGTTCTTGGGTTTGCAATCGATGAAAACACCTCAAAAAGCATTTTTAGAAACTGTGGCTTACTTGATAATATCGCGCGCGAGCGTATTAATAGCGAATTTTCGAAACTGTTGTGCGGAAAAAATGTTGAAAGAGTTTTAAGGGATTATCGCACGGTAATTGGGCAGTTTCTCCCGGAAATTAACGCGATGGCAGGATTTCAGCAACATAACTCTTATCATATATACGACGTCTGGGAGCATACTTTGAAAAGTGTTGCCGCCGTTGAATCAGCCTCCATTCTGCGTATGACCATGCTTTTACATGATATTGGCAAGCCCTTTTGCTACACGCAGGATGAAAAAGGAGTGGGGCATTTTTATGGTCACGGCGAAAAAAGTACTGAAATAACCAGCAAAATATTACCGAGACTGAAATACGACGTCAATACTATAGATACAGTGACAGAACTTGTAAGACTTCACGACTTACCATTTTCTGCGCAAGAAAAATTAATAAAGCGCCGTTTGAACCAGCTCGGCGAAAATAAATTTCGTTTTCTATTAAAGGTTAAGGCTGCTGATATTAGGGCTCAAAATCCGATTTATTGTGATAGGCTAGACGAACTTAAAAAAATCGAAGCTATGCTTGATGATATCATAGCGCGCGGCCTGTGTTATTCATTGAAAGATCTGCAAATTAATGGTGAGGATTTATTATCCTTGGGTATACCGGAGAGTGCTGAAATAGGCACAATTCTTTCGACACTTTTAGACGCAGTAATTGAAGACAAATATCCCAACAAACACTGGGTTCTAATGAACCAAGCTCGATTGATGAAGGCAGAAAAAAGATGATTGATTATGTTGAACATACACTGAAACCAATTTATGATAAAGATTCTAAAATTCTAATTTTAGGCACTATGCCGTCACCCAAATCACGAGAACACGGATTTTACTATTCTCACCCACAAAACCGGTTTTGGTATGTGATTTCGGATTTGTACGATCAGAAGTTGCCGGTAACAAATATTGAAAAAACAGATTTTTTGCTCAGAAATCATATTGCGCTTTGGGATGTACTAAAAAGCTGTAACATTAACGGTGCGGATGACGGCAGCATTAAAGACCCGGTTGCAAACAACATAGGTGATATATTAGAAAAAACAAACATTCAAGCTGTTTTTACCACAGGGGCCAAAGCAGCCGCACTCTATAAACACTTTTGCATGAAGCCCACAGGTATTGCCGCAATCTCGCTACCGTCGACAAGCCCTGCGAACTGCCGTCATTACAACTATGAAAGTCTAAAAGCCGCTTATAGTGTTATTCTGGAATATACTATTTAAAAGGACCTTGAATGAGCGCTGCTTGCAAAACATGGATAAATGATTAATATCTTGTACCTTGACGCATGTGTTCACTGTACCACGCCAATATTCCTGTTCTGCTTTTGCTATAAAAAATAGATTTAGGAAAAGGAAGAAACTATGTGGCTGACAAAAGTGCTTGCCTGGCAGATTCACGACTTTGGCGGGCAGTGAGTTAGCTCCCTTACAGTGTACACTGGGAGATTTTAAAGCAAATAATTAAGACGGGCACCAAACGATGCCCGTCTTAATTTAGCTTACCCGTTCCAAATCCTTCTTTAATCTTTCAATAATACGCTTTTCAAGACGCGATATGTACGATTGAGAGATTCCGAGCGTATCGGCAACCTCCTTTTGTGTATGCTCCTTTGTGTTGTTGAGTCCGAAGCGGAGCTGCATAATTTCCCGCTCACGCGGAGCAAGATGAGAAACCGCCGTCAACAGAAGATTTCGTTCAACCTCCTGCTCTATGTTGCGGTTGACAGTGTCCTGTTCACTGCCTAAGATGTCGGAAAGCAAGAGCTCATTCCCATCCCAATCCACGTTTAATGGGTCGTCGATTGAAATTTCATTTTTAAGCTGGGAGCTTTTGCGTAGATACATCAGTATCTCATTTTCAATGCAGCGCGAGGCATAAGTCGCCAGTTTAATGTTGCGTTCCGGGCAAAAGGTATTTACCGCTTTAATGAGACCAATTGTGCCGATTGAAATTAAGTCCTCCACTCCTGCGTTGTTTGACTCGAACTTTTTGGCAATATAGACGACAAGCCTCAGATTATGAGTGATGAGTGGTTCCCTTGCATTTGGAACATCGTTCATAATGTTGAGCATCACCTTTTCTTCCTCCTGCTTTGTCAGCGGCGGAGGAAGCGTTTCCGGCCCGTTGATGTAGTGAATCTGCTCGTTCAAGCCTAATCGTAGCCATAATAGAGACAGCCTATTTCCGAGTTCCCTTATCAGTTTATTCATTCCCATTTTCACATTTTCCCTTTTGCCGCTGCCGCTGCGGCTAATAAACGCGCCCACCTACGGCCAAATTTAGACAGACGTTTTTTGCAGCAAATCCGGGTTCAAAAGCGCGCTGAACGCTCCGAGTTTGGAATTGGCTACTGCTATGTAAACTTCATCAATTTCAATCTGATTTTTGCCACAGAAAATCGTTAATTTATCGGGCTTAAACGCAGGCAGCAGTCCACTGCCCGAAATCGCTTGAAACGGTACAAAGCGGATTTTTCCACTATCCTCCGGTGGTATAAGTGCAGCAATGCATTCCTCACAGACTACGGCTACCGGGGCGTTTGAAAAAGGCTCGGTCAGTGTATTGCCGGTGTCGACCTTTGCCGAACAGGAAACTGACTTTCCGTTATAATCAATTTGAATTTTGCAAAAAAGGTTTTCCGGTGCCTGCCGACCGGTTATACGATTAATTAGCCGAATAAGAAAATAGCAGATGACTGTCATTATAATCAGCAGAAGTGGGGAAATATTGAAATAAACCACTGAATTTTTAATAATCAATCCCTGTGGAGCAATAAAGTACCACAGTGCGAGCATAAAACCCGCAAATGCAAAACTCATAATATAAAATGTTGCAAGCTCCCGTAGAAACTGTTTAATCCCGTAGAACGGGTAAGCGACCAGCACAATTGCAACCGACAAAATGAGTTTCATGAAAAATGATAAGAATAAATTGATTTCGGGTACAAGGATTATGAGTGAACCGGCCGCACCCAATGCCGCAGCGGCAAATAATCTAGGTCGTTTTACCGGCAGTGAAAGGAATTTTGAAACAGCAAGCAGCAGAAAGTAATTGATAAAAAGATTTATGCAGATTAAAACGTCTATGTAGATGGTTTGTTTCAAAGGCATTCCTCCCCTGCGCTTTAAAACAAATTATAGCGGTTTATAGTCAAACTTTGTGTCATAAATTGTATCTGGCGCAAAATCTTATACAAGTCATTTCATGTGATACGGTTCATTACACCACAGCAAATGAAAAGGTTGTTTGCACAATAAAATTGGTGTCGGTTTTTTTGTGAACCGACACCAATTTTATTATTATTGATTTTGGTTTTGGAACTTCTGCTTTGCCTGTTGAATTTTTTGTTGTTCTGCAGCAGTAGTTGGATACCAGCCACGCTTCTGCATCTCATCGAAGACATCCGCTTGAATCTGGTGCTCCTCTGTCAAAATTCTCATAAATTCATCCCTGATTGTAGGGGTCGCGCATTCATTTGCAAAATTGTTGTAGGCACCTGTGACGGCTTTTTGTGAGGTCAAAACATCGTTTAAAATTTCTTTTTCCTGCATTTGTCCATTATTCATTTTCTTTACTCCTTAATTCAAAAAGCTCAAAAGCTTGTCATAATGGGTTTGATGCTTATCAGAAATAGATTCACATTTCTGTTTAAGCTCGGGATCTGTACACATCTCCGAATAAGCCTTGAACTTTGTAACAAGAAGCTTCTCACCACTGAGCTGGTCCTCGATTGCCGACAATTCTTTTTCTGTTAACGCCAATTGAAACACCTCTTTATATATTTATTCTTCTATTATTTTACACAGCATAATAAAATATACATTTAATATTTATTCCAGGCAACTCTATGTAGCCTCGCGTTCCTCTTCTTCAGGGTCAAGTCCAAAGCTGATAGACAAAGCCTGATCGACCTGCATCATGGACATATTATCAAGGCGCCCCATGCGCTCTTTTAGTCTGTGTTTGTCAATTGTGCGAACCTGTTCAAGCAGAACAACAGAATCTTTTGCAAGTCCGGTGGCCTGGGCGTTTAACATAATGTGCGTTGGTAAATTCGCCTTTGCGCGCTGACTTGTGATTGCCGCCGCAATAACAGTAGGGCTGAAACGGTTGCCAACGTCATTCTGAACAATCAGCACAGGCCGAACCCCTCCCTGCTCGGAACCAACGACCGGGCTTAGGTCGGCATAATAAATATCGCCTCTTCTAATGTTCACATTTTTCACGCTCCGAATAATTTTTGATATTGGGTCTGCAAATATTCTTGACATTACATAATACATTTATTCGCAAGCAGTCCCTAACACATAATATTATTTAGAAGCGATCGGTGACATAAATTTAAATATAAAAAAGGTTGTAACATAAGTTACAACCCTTGTTCGGTATAGTCATATAATTTTGCCATAACGCTGTTGTGGGGAATGGAGATGGTTTGAATCTGCCCTGTGTTGTTGTCTGCAGTAATTGTAAAATCAATGCCGTTCATACTGCCGGAAAACTCGTTGCCATGCGTTCTTGTAAGAACGTTGCTTTTTTGAGCGTAATCAAGCGTTTGCAATAAAATCAATGAAAAAGAAGTTTCCGGCAAAACACAATCATCGCTTTTTGCGGAGAGCCCACAGTAAGAAATGGTAAAATCCTGACCGCTCCAATAGTAGTTTAATCCATTTAAGTCGCCCGATAAAATCTGAATGCTTGCCATTCCAGGCGCGGTATGGCTCAAATCACAGGTAATCTGTTCCTCACCGCAAGTAATATCTGCTTTGCAGTGAAAGGCAAAATCAATATCCGCAGCTTTGATTTCCCGAGGGGAGCAGGCGGTAAACAAGAAAGCAAACAGGAATGATGATAACAAAACTGCTATTCGGCGCATAGCTGTCCATTCTCCGCAAAAAAGTATTGAGCGCCGAAATATTTTGCGGAAATATCCGGCTTTACCGCTCGATTTCTAAAAACAGCCGCGGAAGCATATCAATCAAATCGGTTGGCAGCATAGCACACTTAGAGAGTTCCCCGGCACAACGATCCCCCGCAGTGCCGTGAAGATAGACTGCACCGACCGCTGCCCTTGCAGGTTCAATCCCCTGCGCGACAAATGAGGCAATCATACCGGCTAAAACATCTCCGCTGCCTGCTTTTGCCATGCCTGCATTTCCGGTGTTATTAAGGTGTACTATGCCGTTTGGCTCAGCAATAATTGTTCCTGCACCTTTAAGTACAAGAATTACATTGTATTTTGCCGCAAAACTTCTGCCGTAATCAAGTCTGTGCGCTTGAATATCTTCTACTGTTGTGCTTAAAAGGCGAGCCATTTCGCCCGGATGTGGAGTTAAAACAATAGGAATGTGGACTGTCTTTAATATATTTATATTCTTGGAAAGGATGTTTATGCCATCCGCATCAATAATCATCGGTATTTTTGAATTGGATATCATATCGCATACAATTGCAGACGTCACGCTGTTTTTGCCTAGTCCACAGCCAATTAAGCATGCACTGGCATCGAATAGGGACTTAAGCAAAGCCGTTCTACTGACGGGAGTAATCTCTCCGTTCTGAAAATAATCGAGAAGTGTAAAAATTGGTTCGACCACATGGGATGCTACAATTGGATATATAAATCTTGGCAAAGCAACGTTGACAATACCCACTCCGCAACGAATTGCCGCTTCGGCGCTCATTACGGCTGCACCGGCCATGCCCTCGCTGCCGCAAAGGCAAAGGAGCTTGCCATAATCGCCTTTATTGCTTTCCGGATTTCTCGGTTTCAGCATAGACTTTACATCGGACAATTCTGTAACATTTTGTGCTGAATCCTGAAGATTAATTTGTTTATACACCTTCGTTTTGTGCCTCCTCACCGATTACGACAGCAGCAGCATATTCTTTCGTATGAGTTACACTGACCGAAAATTTCAATTTTCGCTGCTCTGCGATTTCTAGCGCATTGCCGCTAAGTTTAAGCCATGGCCTACCATTGCTGTTGCGTAAAAGTTCGACCTCACCAAGTGAAAATCCACTCAGTCCCGTACCGATTGCTTTAGAAAAAGCCTCTTTTGCACTGAAGCTTGCCGCGACGCTTTGAACAGTAAATCCGCGCATTTCAAGCTGAGAGTACTCGGTGCTGCCCAGTACCCTGCTGCAAAAGCGCGGATTCTTCATGGATTTCTTTATTCGATTAATCTCAATTAAATCAATTCCGACCAAAAGCATTGATTGCTACCTGCCTTGAAAGAAATGGCTTGATTGCCGCGAGAACCTTTTCATTTGCACTGAAAATCACCAGAACATTTCCTTTTTGTTGATGGTGAGCAACAAAATACCATGCATCCTTTCCGTCATCGCTTTGCGAAACAGCAATGCGTGCCGAGTAATTTTTTGCGCTGTGCTCCTCTGGCTTATATGTTCCAATCGCCTCAATGTCGTGGGCATCTATAGAGATGACTCTTTTTCTCTTGCGGCGGTTGATGATTTTATCTATGGTAATATCGCTGTTGGTTACGCTATATTCAAACTCAAGGCTGCGAGATGAAATTAGATAATACGCCCCAACGCAAACACCAGCTAGAATAAATATAGAAAGACCAGGCAAAAATGCCATACTGGCAATAACGATTATACAGCCAACCAATAATGTAGCTGCGAAAACAACATAGTCTGTCATACCGTATTTTTTTCTTACAATTTGTTCAATAAAAATATCCATTATAATCCCCCAAATCCATTATTTCTCAAAGTATTGTACCACATTGGGTATGGCTTTACAACATATTCGTTGTAAACGTTCATAAAAACGATGGAAGGTTACTGAAAGTCAAGCAAAACTTTTCACTTATTCCTTAAACCTTTCGGATAATGATTTTTCAGGTGGTTATTGGAGCATTTTCCAAAACCAGTCAGCACACCATCAACCGCAACTCCCGCAAAGCCCTTCATACCACCATCAACCTCGATTTCCTCGCCGCGTAAAAAATCAAAGATTTGTTTGGAATCGTGGGGCAAGTCAACGACAAAGTTTAATTCTTGTGGCTTAGCCACCATGAACACTGCATGCACCGGTTCAATTCGGTTGGTTTTCGCTTCACCGAGCATTACGCCTGCCCGGATAACGCCAAGCCCTTTCAGTTGGGGCAGTGTTTTGGGCAGCAACAGAAAGTAATTGCCCACCTGTTGGATTGAATAACTTGATTTTGTTTGGAAAATCTGATGGTAGAGGTTTTCGGCCATATCCTGCATTGCTGATTTATGAGCTAAATGGGGTGGTGGGTACGCATCATTTGGTGAAATGCGTTTCATAACAGCTACAAAATGACCTTCCCCTCCATCCATTGGAAAAATGCGGCGAGCTTTGGGTAAAAACGCAGGACGGCCAAAACGCTGCTTGCAATCGACAAGTTCATAGTCGCCGCGCTGGGTCAAAAAGGATGAAACCACACCCTCGTTTTCTTCCGAAGAAAAGGTACAAGTGGAATAAACAAGGGTTCCATTTTCCTTTAATGCATTTGCAGCGCTTTGCAGGATAGCAAGCTGACGCGCAGCACAAGCTGTAACATGTTCCGCACTCCAGTCCTGCACAGCCTGTTCGTCTCGGCGGAACATACCCTCGCCAGAACAGGGCGCGTCAACCAGGACCTTGTCAAAATATCCGGCTAGCGCTGTGCAAAGTACCTGCGGATGACAGGTGGAGACAACCGCATTTTTAACACCCATTCGCTCCATATTGGAGAGCAAGATATTGGCTCTGCTTTTAATCACTTCATTTGACCACAGCAAGCCCTGTCCTTGTAAAAGCGAAGCAATCTGTGTCGATTTTCCACCGGGAGCCGCACATAAATCCAGCACAATTTCTCCCGGCTTCGGGTCAAGTGCGGTTACCGCACAGGCAGCTGATGGTTCCTGCGAATAGAAAGCTCCGGCATGGTGCAGGGGAAGTGAACCGATTTTTTTGGCATCTACCGAAATATAATAGGACAAAGGCGAAAAGGGCGTGGGCGTTATTGGAAACGGAAGCGCCGCTTTTAAAGTCTTCTCATCACATTTCAGCGTATTCAGCCTGATTCCACGGTAGTAAGGTTCTTGATAACAAGCCAAAAACGCATCGTATTCACTGCCAAGCATTGTTTTCATTCTGTTTTTATATTCTTGTGGCAATAGATTCAAATTAATCAGCTCCCTGAAATAAATGGTATATTTCGCACTAAGATACTAATAATAGGTTCGAAGGGGGTGAATATCTTGGATAAACAATCTTCAAAGACAAATAAGACACAGCAAAATTATAGCACAAACAATAGTACCAACAATACCACCAACCGGGCAACTCAGAAGAAAAATTCTTATAATGATGCTGATACTGAAACAAATCCTACACAGTCTACCAACAAAATGGACAGTCAGAATTGCAAATACTAGTTTAAGCGCTGTAAAAACAGGCGGTTTTGTATTTTATACAAGACCGCCTGTTTATTATTTGCTTTTAGCATTGGCGAACAATTCTTTCAGCGTTTTGTCATCTTGCTTGACCTGACGGAAACCTTCACCAGATATTTCACCGGCATCGCCTACAATCATAAATGCGTTTTTATCGTATGAACGAACAATGTCTTTCACCTTGCAAACCTCATAGCGGCTCACGGCGCAAAGCAGTACCTCACCCTCACGTCCGCTGTATGCCCCACGAGATTTCAACACAGTGACTCCCCTATCCATATCAGTTAGAATATCTTTTGAAATAGCGTCATTTTGTTCGGATATGATAAACAGCAATTTTCCGGTACCTACGTCAGTACCGTATAGAATGGCATCAATTAGTCTGGTTGAAACAAATATAGCAATAACGGCATAAAGAGCACTTTCAATGCTCCGGAAAACAATTGCTGAAATGATAACAACAGTCAAGTCAATTGCAAGCATTAACTTACCCATCGAAACGTTGCGGAAACGCCTGCCAAGCAACCTTGCTATCATATCGGAGCCGCCTGTTGTGCCACCGCGCATAAAAACGAGCGATAGGCCGATGCCCTCCATAATACCACCAAAAATTGCGGCAAGCATATGGTCACCTCGATAGGGCGGTATAATCATGCGGGTGAGGTCAATTGCAACAGACACAAACACGGTTGCAATGATTGTTTTACCTACAAGCTGGTAACCGATTTCAACAATTGCCCATATAAAAATCGGTATATTCAGCAGTAGGCTTAACATACCAATAGGCCAGCCCGAAATAAAATTAACCATCGTACTTATACCAGTAACACCGCCAGGTGCAATATGGTTAGGGGCAGTAAACACATTAACTGAAACACCATAAATAATGCTGCCGGCAACAAAAAAAAGGATATCTTTTATGATTGCAGAAGCTTTTTCCTTGTGAGTAGTAGGAATCAAAATAGCACCCCCGTAAAAATCAATTAAGCATTATCACACATCAAATCAAACAATTCTCGCAGCCGGTCTAGTTTGCCAGTCAGATAAACATATCCGAACAATGCCTCAAACGCGGTTGCCGCATGATAATCGGCTATGGATGAATTTTTAGGGACATGATTTGTATGGGCGTTTCTGCCGCGCTTGAACACTTCCGTTTCATCCTCCGTCAAAATTGAAAGCAGCTTTTGCGAAGCTTCAGCCTGTGCACTGCAGCAAACTTGAGCTACGGAGCTTTTGTGCAGAGAATTAACCGGACAATTCCCTTTGCATACAAGCCGTTCACGCACAAAAAGCTCAAAAACGCCGTCACCAATAAAGGCAAGCGTTAGCGGGCTCAAAAGCTTGGGGTTGCAGTCTGCGTTATATAAGCGTTCCAAAAAAAGCACTCCTACTCTATTTTAAGTCTTGGCGGAATTTACGGTATCCGTTGCTTTGGTATGCTAACAGAAAAAACAACTTATTCCATGAAATCAAATTCAATATCATAAATGCTGACGGTGTCACCTTCCTGAATTCCAGCTTCCCGCAAAGCGTCAATTACGCCAGAATTAATAAGGACGCGCTGAAAATACTGAAGCGACTCATAATCGTCAAAATTAACCGAATTGATAACCTGTACAAGCCACTTGCCCTCCACAACAAACACTCCATCGTTGTTGGTAATCTTGACTTGATTGTGGCCGACTTCTTCGATTGGCGTAAGCGGCGCAGCTTCAGGCTCATATTGTTTCACCGGTGGAAGTTTGCTCATCATTTCGAGAATACGGTTCATGAGCGGGTCAATCTGGTAACGGATTGCCGCCATAATCGGAAAAAACTCATATCCCTGTTTTTCAACAAAAGTCTTAAAATCGGCGACTTGTTCGTCAGTAGCCAAATCGCATTTGTTACCAGCCACAAGCATTGGCCTTTCAGCTAAGTCAGGATTAAACTTTTTTAATTCATCATTAATAATATTGAAATCTTGTTTTGGATCGCGGCCCTCACTACCGGAAACATCGACAATGTGCACAAGCATCCTACAGCGCTCAACATGTCGTAGGAACTGGTGACCAAGGCCGACACCTTCCCCTGCACCTTCGATAAGACCTGGAATGTCCGCAATAACAAACGACTTGCCTTCACCCATGCGCACAACACCAAGAACTGGGGTAATCGTTGTAAAATGATAATTAGCGATAGTTGGTTTTGCCTCGCTGACAACGGAAACCAGCGTTGACTTGCCAACGTTGGGGTAGCCAACCAAACCAACATCGGCTAAAAGTTTTAATTCAAGCTGAAGCTCTAATGCTTCACCGGGCATTCCCGGTTTTGCGAAGCGCGGCGTTTGGCGCGTAGGGGTTGCAAAGTGAATATTACCCCAACCGCCGCGACCGCCTTTTGCAATGACTTGAGGCTCGTCGGTGGACAAGTCAGCAATCAGCCTGCCGGTATCGGCTTCCTTTACTAAAGTGCCGCGTGGTACTCTGATAATCAAGTCATCAGCCTTTCGCCCATAGCATCGCTTACCCATGCCATCTTCACCGTTTTGAGCGGAATATTTACGCTTATAGCGAAAATCTGCCAGTGTGGAAACATTGTCATCTACCTGAAAGATGATACTTCCACCACGGCCGCCATCGCCACCGTCCGGCCCACCGGAAGCGACGTATTTTTCGCGGTGAAAGGCAACCGCGCCGGCTCCGCCATCCCCCGCTTTAATAAAAATCGTTGCACTATCTATAAACATTCTAAGATTTACCGCCATTTCTTTGAAATATTACTTACTAATAGTATACCATATTTTACGCAAAAAAGCCAAAAAATCCCGGGCGAAATCAGCCCGGGATTTTAATTCACCTGAACAGGTGTTATTGCTCAACTGCGTAAACGCTTACCTTTTTGCGGTCGCGTCCAAGACGCTCAAATTTCACATGACCGTCAATCAAGGCAAAGAGTGAATCGTCAGAACCGATTCCAACATTCTCACCTGGATGAATATGAGTGCCGCGCTGTTTCACAAGGATGTTACCGGCAAGTACAAATTGACCATCGGCACGCTTAACACCAAGACGCTTAGACTCTGAATCACGGCCATTCTTGGTGGAACCCATTCCCTTTTTATGAGCAAATAACTGAATATTTATCTTTAGCATTACTTACACCTCCATATAGCTTACGTTAATATTTTGAGGATACTGTTCTTCAAGACCTGACATGTGAAGCTTAAAACCCGCAAAAGCATTGCGGCAGCTCCTCACCTCTTTGGATGAAATCCTCACAAGCATGTAGCCGTCTTCAACGGCAACCTGGGCATCAGCCTTGATAATGTCTGTTATGGTGTTAGCAGTCATATACGCTGCAGAGGAAACCGCCGCGCAAATAATATCCTCGCCTGCCTCACCATTGTGACCACTTATGGAAAATCCAACAAGTTCACCATCTGGCTGGGTAAAAAACTCTGCACAAATCATAATAAAAAATTATGCGTTAATTGCGGTGATTTGTACCTTTGTGTATGGCTGCCTGTGACCCATCTTACGTTTTTCACTCTTCTTGGACTTGTAAGTAAAGACTGTAATCTTCTTTCCCTTACCGTTCTTTAGAACTTTACCTGTTACGGTAGCGCCTTCAACATAAGGGCTGCCAATTTTGAGTCCATCGTCGCTGTCAAGCGCAATCACTTTAAAATCGACTGCGGAATCTTGTTCTGCTGCAAGCTTCTCAATAAAAATGACATCGTCATTTTGTACCTTGTACTGCTTACCGCCTGTTTCAATTATTGCAAACATGAATAAAAGGTCCTGCCTTTTCTATAAACTCGCTACTATCGGGCGGGTTTCCCGCTTGTCAGCCCGTAATATGCGGCTTAACAATATTACCATATTGCATCAAATTTGTCAATAAACAGGATAAAAATACTTATTTTTTACGTAAGGCAAGCTCCTTGGCAAATTGAACGAGGTATTCGGCTCCGGAACCAAAGCGGTCAAGCGCTTCAACTGCGGTCGAGGTAAGGTCGTCGACCGCTTTTTTTGCGCTATCCAACCCGATAAAGGACACATAGGTGCATTTATCATTTTCACTGTCGCTGCCGACCGGCTTGCCAAGCGTTTCCGTGTCACTTGTAACATCAAGAATATCATCTACAATCTGGAAGGCCAGTCCAACCGATTTGGCATAGTTTTCAGCAGCGTCTATCTGCTTGTCATCTGCTCCGGCGAGTACACAGCCCATTTTAGCAGCGGCTACAACAAGTGCGCCAGTTTTGTACTCATCCATAGTCTTTAAAGTTTCCATCGAGATTGTTTTGCCTTCACTCATCAGGTCGATCACCTGACCGCCGACCATACCATGCGTACCGGCAGCTCTCGAAAGAATCCCTGCGGCTTTTGCTGCGCGCTGCGCACCGGCAAACTGAACGGCATCTTCAGAAAGCATTGTTTCAAACGCCATGGTCAAAAGCGCATCGCCTGCAAGCAGGGCTGTATCCTCGCCAAAAACTTTATGATTTGACGGACGGCCGCGGCGCATATCATCATTGTCCATACAAGGCAAATCATCATGAATTAACGAGTAGGTGTGTATCATTTCAATCGCACAGGCAAACGGAAGAGCTGCCTTATCGTCGCCACCGCAAATTCTACAAAATTCCAGCACTAAAATTGGGCGAATTCTTTTTCCACCGCCGAGCAGGCTGTAACGCATAGCATTGATTAAATCAGCATACATCAAATCTTGCTGTGGAAGATATTCATTTAATTTCCGGTCAATAAGCGCCGCATATTCATCTTGGCGGGAATTACACATTTTTGTCACCACCGGCATCTTCAAAATCCGTTATCTGCTTAATTTTTTGCTCTGCATTCTGCAGCTTGCCATAGCACAGTGCAGCAAGCGCAGAGCCTTCCTCGAACAGCTTTAAAGAGCTTTCAAGCGATTCATTTCCGCTTTCAAGCTGATTCACAATTTTGTTTAATTGGGTCATAGCATCCTCAAATGTCATTTTTTTATTCATGCTTTTCCTCCATGCTGTCAATCACACAGTCAAGCTTTCCATCATTTAAAAGTACTGATATCTGATCACCGACTTTGGCTTTAGAAATATCCGAAATAATATTATGATTTTTATCATAAACAATGGAATATCCCCTTGAAAGCGTTGCGAGGGGGCTTAAGACGTTTAGTCTTCCACTAGCCGATATAAGTTCTGCCTTTGCTCCCGTCATCTTACGCTGTGTATAGGATGCCAGTCTTGCCGACAGCTCATCTGTTCGAATGCGCTGCAATTCAACCAAATCCTGCGGTTTGCGAAAGGAATAACTTGTGGTTAATCTATTTATTTGCTGTCTTAAGCCGGCAAGTTTTACGGTGATATGCTGTTTTAACAGCGAAGCGCTATAGCTGATGGTGTATATTAATTCAGCACTGTCCGGTACAGAAAGTTCCGCTGCGGCTGACGGCGTCGGAGCGCGTAAATCCGCGGCAAAATCACAGATGGTAAAGTCGGTTTCGTGCCCTACAGCAGAAATAATCGGTATTTTTGAGGCAGCGACCGCACGGGCAACGCTTTCCTCGTTAAATGGCCACAGGTCTTCCAGTGAGCCACCACCACGCCCAAGAATGAGAATGTCAGCGCAGTCAAGGCGGTTAAAACGTTGTAAAGCATCAACAATTTGGGGCGCCGCGCCGTCACCTTGAACCAGCACTGGACAGAAGACAATTTCTGCCAAAGGATATCTTCGCACCAAAACGGTGGTGATATCGTGTACAGCCGCACCCGTAGGCGAAGTAATGATGCCGATCCTTTTCGGAAATTTCGGCAGTGGCTTTTTACGCTCAGCGGAGAACAAACCTTCCGCTTCCAATTTAGCTTTCAACTGCTCAAACGCTAGATTGAGCGCACCAAGACCATCGGGCTGCATATCCTCAATATAGAACTGATACTGACCGGTCACTTCATAAACACTTATCCTGCCGCGGGCAATAATTTTCATGCCGTCCTGTGGCATAAAGCGAAGTCGACGTGCGCTTTGCGCGAACATAACTGCTTTGATTAAGCAGTTATCATCTTTGAGTGATAAATATAAATGCCCGGATTTATAATGATTTGTGAAATTTGAAATTTCACCACAAACAAACGCGTTTGTTAGATTTTCATCACCGTCAAACTTAGATTTAATGTAGGTATTCAGTTGTGTTACGCTAAGTATAACCGGTGAATCCATCATTATATTATGCCCCCTTTATTGCGGTTAAAATCGCAATTCCCGCTGCATTATCCGCTGAAAACTCCGGCGCAGCGAAATAGGCCCCGTATTTTTCAGTCAGCTTATTGCGGATGATGCTGTTTGACATCACGCCGCCCGCGAATAAAAGCGGTAAATTTCCGTATTGAGTTAAAAGCACAGCCGTCATTGCGTCGAGCGAAGATAAAATTGATTGCAAACAGTAGGCTGCAATTTCTTCCATTGGCCTACCGTTATCAAGCATCCCCCTACATTTGTTTTCTACGCCCGAAAGCGAACAATCCGCTCCTTTGAGCGGCGGTTTAATTTTAAATTCAATATCCGTGTTTAACGCAAGTTCTTCCAACGCCTTACCCGACGGAAAAGGAAGCCCTAGCATTGCACCCACTCTGTCAACAGCTTGTCCGCCCTTGAGGTCAAGTGACTGTGCAATGATTTTTACATTGAAAACCATTTGTTCGTTAGGTGTGACGAGAACAGCTTCAGTTGTACCGCCGGAGACATGAAAGGCAATGAATTCTTGATGAAGCAAATCAAGCTTATTTGCAGAATACAGCGCGGCAGCTATATGCCCCGCCTGATGGGAAAAGGAAAACAGTGGTACACCGAGCGACAGTGAAATCGCCTTTGCAGTGCCAAACCCAACAGTAAAACACGGCATGTACGAACCCACAAGGTCGCGCGGACGGTTGGAAACGCCAACTGCTGTGACAGATGCTTTTCCTGATAGCAGTGCTTCAAGCACCGTGGGAAGTTGCTGCACATGGTGAAACACAGCATCACTCTGGCGCAGGCCAAGTTCCCCCGGCTTCACTGGCAGAAGCATTTTTTGCTGATTGATTGTTCCGTCTTTGTAGAGTGCAGCCGAGGTCGTATAATTGCTGGTATCGATGCCGAGCGTGTCAGTCATTATTTTCATCGGGATTTTTCTCACCAAGTTCTTTTGCAACGGAGCCAAGCACACCATTAACATACGGCGCATCATCTGTACCGCCATATTTTTTAGCAAGATCGATTGCTTCATTGATTGAAACGCTGATTGGAATATCTTTCACAAACATCATTTCATAGATTGCAAGCCTTAACAGGGACAGAGAAACCTTTGAAAGACGGTCTATCTTCCAGCCGCGAATATTTTTTTCAATCTGTGCATCAAGGATGTCCTCATTTTCCTCAACGCCGACAGCGATTTTCTCAGCAAAATCATCGATAATCAAATCGCTTGATAAACCTGCCGCATCAATGATTTGCTCGGTTGTGTCGTGGTTAATACTTCTCTCGAAAATCAGGACAAACGCCTGTTCTCTTGCCTCACGTCTTTTCATTTTTTCCTCCGTTTTTTAACCGCACTTACATGCTCTTTTTTAACTGAAATTAAAAGAACCCTCCACAATTAGTGGAAGGTTCTAATTGATCATTATATTTTCAAACGTCCACGGGTATATTATACCACAATCTTTTTCAGAATCAAATAGTTTATCCGCACAGAGGGATTTCAAAATAAAATGAAGTCACATAAGTAAACTATTTGTTTTCAATGATTTTTATTTTGTCATAAGTTATTCCGGCCTGACCGGCAACGATATCTTTGATGACGATTGCATTATCCTGTGTTGAATCCTTTGTCTTGACTACAACGCTGCACTCGGAATTCTGAATGAACACGATGCAGTCTGAAAAGCCCTTCGCTTTAATCAGGCTTTCAATATTGTTTTCACGAAGGATGTTCTGAGCGATTAGAGCGGCCTGTGCAACAGCCTCTTTTTTAGCAGCATCGTTTGACTTTACATCCGAAATTACCTTTTCAACAACTGCAAGCTCTTTATCCCGCGCCTTTTGGCGAGAAAGATTCGCTTCGCTGAAGTACGTGTTTACGGCTGCATTAGTCTTAACATCGGACGAGGCAGACGGGGATCCCTTTGACGCTCCTGATACCGCAGAAGTATTCGCAAGCTGCGCTTGACCATATTCACGGTTAGCCATTGAAGCTACGGCGTTTGTCGCGGCCAGATTGTTGCCCGAAAACTGCCAGTTTAAATATACTGCCGCTCCCAGCGCTACTACCAAAGCTGCAAGAACAAGCTGACGCTTTCCCATAGTCATAGAATTAATTCCCCCTGTTTAAAATTATTTTGCTTTTATTACGCACACCCGCACAGTAGTTATATTAAGAGCAGTTGTGACAGCCGAAATAACATTTTGCTGTACGGCCGGATTATCGCCGCCGTCGCAGACAACGACCACACCCTTTACAATTGGCTGCACCTCGGTTACCGGGAGCGCCCTTTGTGCACCATCGGCGTCCTTTACAAGTATGTAGTTTGTTTCGATGTTGTCATTTGCTTCGTTTTTAGTTGTAGAATTACCGGATTTATCCTCGGTGGTCTGATTGCTTTTCTTTTCCTGAGTCGCGTAAACATACTGTGTGCCCTGTTCGAGAGTTACAAGTACCTTGGCTTCACCCGCACCCTCAATCCGCGTTACAATATCCGTTAGGCTGTTTTCAAGTTGCGCTGCATACTGCTCGGCCGTAACAGCGGGTTGTGAAGATGTGGTTTTAATCGTGGCAGTATCATTTTTAAGGTATCCGGAAATAAAGATAAAAGCAATTCCGATTAAACCAGCGATAATGATAACCTTGCGGTATGCTTCATTTTCCGCCAGCTTTGCAAAGAAGGTTTCTTTCTCCTCCTTTATGTCGTTCTCTTTAACCTTCATCGGCAGTTACCTCCATTTTAATTCCCAATGTCTTTTCAAGATGAGCCGAGGCCTTTTGAATGTCCCCTCCGTACCCTTTTGCGAGAATTACAACCACCTTGTTAATTGATATGCTGCCATCTTCGTTAGTATCCATAATCACATTAACATTTTTACATTTTATATTGAGATTATTTAATTCCGTGTTTATCAGATTTGTAATGCTGTCCTGAGCCGCTGAGGAAAGTTGTTTTTCAACTGTACCCTTAAGCTTTGAATTTTCCTGGCTGCCAGTACTTTCCTGTAAGTTCATACTGATTTTCGGAACAATTTTTGCTATTGGTACAATCAGCGCACAAATGACGAAAGCCCCAATAACAAATTTTACCATACGTTCCATAGAGCCGTTGGGTACAAGGCTTTGCAGTATGGCCGCGACAAGCGCTGCCATACATATGGCCGTCGACCATTCTCTAACCGCATTCATGACACACCTCCGATAATCAGCATGATAACCGTTGAAACGGTTAAAATCGTCATACAGCAGAGGATAATTCCAAGCAACGTTTCAATCACATTGCTGGAAGCCCTTAAAAGAGAAGTTATCTCTTTTAAATCAAATATATCGCCGATTCCTGTGCAAATATAAATTGTAATGAGCCACATGACACACTCGATGAGGATTGGCAGAAAAATAAAAATTCCGGCAAGTAGCCCAAATGCACTCACACCGGATTTGAGCATTTTAACACAGCCGTTGATGGTGTGGAGCGCTTCGCCCAAAGCGTTACCAACAACCGGTACAAAGCTGCTGACCACAAACCTCGCTGCACGGGTTCCCGTGCTGTCTAAAGCGGTAGCAACAATTCCGTGCATTGTAAGAAGTCCGGTAAAAACTGTCATGCAAAACCCCATTGTCCACTTAGCAACCTTGTTAAACGCTTCACACAATCCGTTGAGATTAACATTGGGTGATATGGCAGATACAATGGAAAGCGCCAAAAATATATTCATTATAGGTACTAAAATATTTGCCGACAACAGCGATATCACGTTTCCAGCCGCCATCATCAACAGGTTATACGAACCCGCTGCGGCAGGTTGGCCGGCAGCAATCATAATACCAACCAACACCGGTACACAGGCAAGCAAAAACCCCGCAGCGGCTTTAATCACTCCTGCTGCATTTGCAATGCAGGAAACAATTGGGTTTATTACAATGGCGCAAATGCACAGAGTGGCAACCATGCCAATCACGCCGCCCATCGGTTTTTCGCCAAAGGACAACTTCATCCCATTGAGCAGTGCGCACAAAAGCATGACCGCGATAACCGAAACCGCTGCTCTTAGTGGTTGGCTGGTTTTCCCCCCGACGATGGAAAGAATTTGTTGGAATATACCCTGCGGCGTAATTGAAGTTATATTCCGCCAATTTGTATCTTTAATTCCTAAATCCTCAAGCGCTTTTCGTGTGTCGTTCGGAAGATCGTCCGCCAAGTCCTCCGCTCCGCTTTGTTTAAGCTGCTGACTGTAATAATCCTCCTGCTTTTCCGCTGCATAAGCATTTGTAGAAAAGACTAGCATCATCAAGGTTAGTAATAAAAAACACACAATCTTTTTCATTTTTCATCCACCAATCAGGCCAACTGCCGTGCTTGCGATACTCTCGAACAGGGGCAGGGACAAAACAACAATGGCAATTTTTCCGGCAAGTTCAACTTTCGAGGCCAACGCACTTTCCCCTGCATCGCGGCAGGAGTCAGCTGCAAATTGCGTCAAAAAACAAATGCCGAGTGATTTAAACAGAATTGCGGCGTATTCCGCAGAAAGGCCTGCCGAAGAAAGCAGGGTATTAATCTGCCTGATAGCCGGCGAAATGTTTGCCAATATTTCAAACAGGATGATAATACCGGCAGAAATACTCAAAATGATGGAATACTCTTGATGATAGCGTTTCAGCATCACTGCAAGAATTGCTGCAATGATTGCAATTCCCACTATTGCAATAATGTTCATAGCTTATAATCCGAATATGGATTTAATAGACTTAAATAATATGTCTATTTGCTGAATAATCATCATAAGCACCACAATTAGGCCCGCAAGTGTCGTCATCATTGCTTGCTCCTCCCGACCAGACCGAATCAGCAGTTGGTTTAACACCGCGACGATAATGCCTATCGCAGCAATCTTAAAAATCAAATCCACATCCATTTTAATTCCTCCGTTTTTAGCATAACAGAAGTGCCGCCGCCATTCCCGAAAACACACCAAGCATCTGATATAACTTTGATTTGCGTTTTTTTTCTTCCCTTGCATTTTTTAGCCCATCAGATATCAGCTCGTAATACAATGAACAGTGCGACAGCTGCCCCTCTGTATCACTTGCCCCAAAACCACTGCCAAAGCTATGCAGAAGCGCAATATCCTTATCATTAAAGCCACGGTCCTTTGTTCCCTGACTAATGCCGGTTTCCCACCCGGCTGAAAAGCTGGAGCCTTTTTTACACTCTTCTCCGCATATTCGCAGGAATTCCAAATCACTGCCATGTCTTTGAATAATTTGTTCCACCGGCAACGCAGCAAAACGAATTTCCGTCTGAGCGGCAGAAATAAATCGGAGAAAAGCCTCTAGCTGCTCCACTCTCATCACAAGCCTATGCGACTCCATGTATCCCGCGAGAGTCCCCGCGGCGATCAGAATTAATGCTCCTATTAGCTTTAGCAAGCAAGTCACCCGCCTTGTAAATTCCTACTATTTTTCCCGGTTCAGTGTGTCCGTTGAGCATAGCCACGCAGCCGAATGCCCCGGTTTCCAGCAGTGCCACCGCATGTTTTCTGTTTAAAAGATCATCTATGCTGCCCGCATGAATACTTGAAATCATGCTTACACCCGCATTTAAGCCCTGTTCCACAGCGTTTATCTCGTCGCTGCCGCCAAGCTCGTCACAAATAATAAATTCAGGAGAAAGGCAACGGATTGCCTGCATAATTCCCTCCGCCTTTGGGTAGCCGTCAAGTACGTCACTGCAAACACCCAGATTATTCTGAGGTACACCCATGTACGTGCCTGCAAGTTCGCCGCGCTCATCCACCACCGCAACCTTTTTTATGTCACCACAGATTCCGCTTGACAGCTGTCGCGCAATATCGCGCAGTATGGTTGTCTTCCCGCTAGCAGGGGCGCCGACGATTAGCAGTCCACGTGTTATATCGTTTTTTAAAGCTTGAAAAAGTTCATTAGCAGACCCGGTTATTTCACGAGCGATTCTAATATTAATCGATGAAATATCGCGCATGCCGATGACTTCACCATTATGAAACACCGCGGTTCCACTGATACCTACTCTATGTCCGCCGCTAAGCGTAATGTATCCATTTTTAATCTCGTTTTGATGGCTATAAATTGAATAGCTGCAAATGTTACGAAAGCACTCCTCAATATCGCTTTTATCGGCAATCATAGTGTCACTATTCGGGTAACACATAAGCCTGCCATTTTGATTTAAAAAGTAAATCCCACCTGTGCAGCAAACGGAAATTGGTTTGTTAACGCGAAGCCTCAACTCCTGCGCCTGATCTTTTATATCTTGAGGCAAAAGCATAAAGTATTTTCTGATTCGTTCGCACACGGGTTTCGCGGCCGAATCGAACCTTGGGTCACTGTAATTTTCCATTTACTTGTCCTCTCTTTCAATAACATAGATATGGACAACTTGACCGTATTAGAACAAAAAAATTACTCCGCAGAAACAAGTCCTGCGGAGTTAGTATTGAGGTTAGCCTATTCAAAATCAAAACGGAGCTTCCAAAGACGCACCGTGCGTATTAACGCAAGCAGTTTCCTCCGGGCGCAAGTTGGCTAAATCATTGAGTTGAATTCTTCTTCGGAAATAATGGCTATGCCGAGCTGCTGTGCTTTTGTTAACTTGCTGCCGGCGTCTTCCCCAGCTAAAACATAGTTGGTCTTTTTTGAAACGCTGCTGGAAACTTTTCCGCCGTTCTTCTCAATAATCGCGCTTGCCTGGGTTCTTGTCAAAGTAGGCAGTGTACCCGTTAATACAAAGGTCTTTCCGTTAAAACGGTTGTCATTAACAACGGTTTTACAAAGCATATTCACACCCTTATCACGTAGCCGACCAATCAAATGTGTGGTGTTGGGCAGTGAAAAAAAGTTATAAACACTCTGCGCCATAATTTGACCATAGCCGTCGATTGCAGAAATTTCCTCCGCAGTTGCATCGAAAATTCCATCGATACTCTTAAAATATGAGGAAAGTAGTTTTGCGGCTTTTAGGCCTATATGAGAAATTCCAAGAGCAAAAACCAGCCTGTAAAGGTCATTCCCTTTAGATCGTTCAATCGCATCAATCAAATTCTGGGACGACTTCTCCCCCATGCGTTCCATGGTCATCAGCTCACTCAGCTGCAAATCATATAAATCTACAGGCGACGAAAGCAGATTTTGTCCAACGAGCTGTTCAAGCACGGCCGGCCCAAGCCCATCAATGTCCATTGCGTCACGGCTGGTGAAGTGAATCATGTGGCGCAAGAGCTGTGCTGGGCACTCAGGATTCGTGCAGCGTGTTGCGGCTTCGCCGTTCTCTCGTATCACCGTCGAGCCACAGGACGGGCAAACAGCGGGTATCAAATATTTTTCCGCACCGCCAAGGTGTGAAATAACCGAAACGACCTCCGGAATAATCTCGCCTGCTTTTCTTAAAATGACGATATCGCCGACACGGATATCTTTTTCGGTAATAAAGTCTTGATTGTGAAGTGTTGCACGGCTTACGGTTGTTCCCGCCAGGGTAATCGGTTCAAACACACCGGTAGGCGTTAAAACGCCAGTGCGGCCGACATTAATTTCGATGTCAAGGAGCGCGGTTTGCTTTTCCTCCGGCGGATATTTAAACGCTTCTGCCCATTTGGGAAATTTCGCCGTACTCCCTAATAGATCACGCTGTGAAAAGGAATTGACCTTTATAACAGCTCCGTCAATTGAATAATCGAGCTTACCGCGCATCTCACCGATTTTTTGGACCTCGGTAATCACTTGGTCAATGGTAGAGCAGGAAGTAAAGAAAGGTGGCACGGTAAAGCCTAGCTCCTTTAAGAAATTAAGAGCTTCATCGTGATTATGAAGTTCCGCGCCGTTTACCTGTTGCACATTGAATACAAAAATATCCAACACACGTGACGCGGTAACTTTTGGGTTCTTCTGCCGCAGGGAACCCGCAGCAGCATTGCGCGGGTTCTTAAAGGGCTTTTCATCGTTCAATTCTTGACGTTCACACAGCTTAAAAAAGCTCTCGTGCGACATATAGACTTCGCCGCGCACTTCGATAAAAGGTAACGGCTTTGTTAGCTTCATCGGCACAGTACGAATTGTTCTAATGTTTTCAGTAACATCCTCTCCCACACTGCCGTCGCCGCGGGTTGAACCGCGCACAAATAAGCCGTCACGGTATTCAATGGAGACGGAAAGCCCGTCGAACTTTGGTTCTACAATATAAACCGTAGAATCGACAGCCGCGCGTACTTTTCGGTCAAAATCAATCAGCTCCTGCGGGGAAAAAGAATCATGCAGACTTTCCATTGGAACAGTATGGATGACCTTTTGAAATTGATTCAGCGCTGCACCGCCAACATTTTGAGTGGGTGAATCGGACGTAATCAATTGCGGGAAATCCGCTTCAATCTGTTGTAGGCGGTGATAAAGCATATCATATTCATAGTCATCGATTTCCGGAGAATCCTCTACATAATATTTTTTATTATGATAATTTATTTGTTCGGTTAGTTCTTTTATCGATTTTTTAGCTTCTTTAACATCCATTAAAATCAATCCTCTCGTCTATTATAATAACAGATTAATTTATGTTTGCAACCATCTCCGGTACTTCCCCGACGATAATTGTTTCGGCAATAGGCACGTTAGTTTCAACTTCCATTGTTGTGTCAAATCCAGGTATGAATGAATAGACGCTGGTATGTATGTTAAGGTAGATTTGATGCTTTGTCTGGTTAATACCCGCGGACTCAAATGAGCTTTTAAAATCTGCGTTGACGTTTCCGGAAAGCGTTAGTCTGAGTGGAATATTGGGGCCTCGGCCATGGAGCAGATCGTTACCAAGGAGCGTACCAAGGGGAATGCCCATATCCATATTACCATCGTCACCGAGTTTTTTTTGAACATTGGTGATAATTGCGGCTTTCAGTTGGTTCATTTTTACCATTTGCGTCGTAATGGCGAGTACCTTTCCACTACTGTCGCGCTCAACAGTGACCAAATCGCTGTATGATAAAGCATTCTTGCTTAATTCTTCTGTTATGACTTTGTTAATCGTATCAATCGACTTTATGCGCGCCTGATTGGTTGTAATTGATTTTATAATCGGTCGAAGCTGAGAATCCAGTGTTATTATTAACGCAAAACAAAAAACTATAATCACAACAGATTTCCACCGGATATGAATGTGATTACCATATCTATGCCATCTTCTCATAGTCATACCCCCTAAATCTCATACTGTATAATACACGAGAGGAATAAAAATGTGAAAAAAACATAAAAAGGTGCAAAGAAACGAAAGTCTCTTTGCACCTGTCATTATAAATTTAAGATAAATTATTCAGCAGACTCTGCACTGTTTTCCTCAACAGGCTCTAACAACGCTCTGATTGAAAGGCTTACGCGCTTTTTATCAAAGTCAATCTCAGTGATTTTGGCGTTTACAGCATCGTTTACCTTGAGAACATCCTGTGGCTTGTCAATTCTGTGATCGGCGATTTGAGAGATATGTATCAAACCGTCGATACCAGGGATAATTCTTGCAAAAGCGCCAAATGCGGTCATGCCAACAATTGTTACTTCTGTAACAGTGCCTACTGGATAATCGCGCTTTAACACTTCCCATGGGTTGTCTTCAACGCGCTTATAGCCAAGAGAGATTTTGCCTTTTTCCTGATCAAGGCTCTTAATATAAACATTAACGGTGTCGCCAACATTGACAACCTCAGATGGATGCTTAATTCTTCCCCATGACAGCTCAGAAATATGAATCATTCCGTCAATACCGCCCAAATCAACAAATACACCGTAAGCAGTTAATGACTTAACAACTCCCGTATATTCCTTGCCCTCTTCAGCAGTTTCCCAGAATTTATCAGCTAGGATTTTTCTCTCGTCCTTCAATACGGAACGAATAGAGCCAACTGCGCGTCTACGGCTGCGGTTAACCTCGATAATACGGAAATTGACTTCTTTTTTGAGAAGGTCTTCCAAGGAATCACCACGGGATGCTGTTGCCTGTGAAGCAGGAATAAATACACGAACACCGTTTGTAACAGCAATAATGCCGCCCTTGATTACCTCGGTTACAACACCGGTTAATACAGCTTCGTTTTCTTCAGCAGCGGTGACTGTTTCCCAACCCTTGGCTGCATCCAAACGCTTCTTGGAAAGCATAATTGTGCCTTCCTGGTCGTTTGTGCGCATGATGAGAAGATCCATCACATCACCAACTTTGACAACATCCTCAGGCCTTACGTTCGGATCGGCGGAAAGCTCAGCGACCGGAACAAATCCGGCTTGCTTTCTTCCGACATCGACATAAACTTCGCTTGGAGTTATGCCGACAACTACACCACGTACCTTTTCATCTGTATTTAAACTCTTTAGAGATTCTTCGAGCATTTCCTCGAAGCTTCCGTCGGCATTATTCTCCGTTAAATTTTGACCCGCGCCTTCATTAATTTCTGACATGGTATCAAGTACCTCCTTTATAATGCTTGCCGGTGTAGAAGCACCGGCAGTAATGCCAATGTATTCGGCTCCTTTTAAAACCGACAGCGGCAGCTCGTCCGCAGTTTCTATAAGATAAGTAGCACAGTTTTTTTTGCACACGTCGCGAAGTTTCGCTGTGTTGGAACTCTGCTTGCCGCCAATGACAATCATTGCATCACATTGCTGTGACAAAAGCACCGATTCTGATTGACGTTTTGCAGTTGCATTACATATTGTATCAAAAATTGTTGCATTTGTATATACCCTTTTTATTATTTTCAAACAAATTTCCCATTCAGACATACTAAAAGTGGTTTGAGCAACAACACAGGGTGAAATATTTTTATTAACAAGAATATTATCGGTAATATTTTGCAGTTCCGAGGCGTTTTTAAAGACATAACAAATACCGGTGCAGTGCCCTTTTATGCCCTCAACCTCTGGATGATTGGAATCGCCTGCGATTAGGACCACCCGTCCCTCACTTGATGCTTTAGAAACGATATTATGAATTTTACCGACAAAGGGACAGGTAGCATCAACATAATCAAGTTTAAGCGCAAGAATTTGATCGTAAACAGCTTTGGTAACGCCGTGGGAGCGGATTACAATTGTTGAATCCTGCGGGACCTCGTTCGGTGATTCAATAATTTTCACACCCCGTGATTCAAGCTGGGCAAGTGTCTGAGGGTTGTGGATAATCGGACCGAGCGTATAGACCCTTTTCCCGCTGTCAAGAAGCTCATATACCATTTTAACCGCGCGGTTAACGCCAAAACAAAAGCCGGCGGATTTAGCCACAGTAATTTTCAATGCTTTTCCTCCAGCATCATGTTTATTTTCTGCGAAATGATTTCCGCTGTTACACGCATGGAAGCACGCGTGTTATCTTGAATATTGAGTTCCTCGTAAGAAATCACTTCCCCAAAACTGATGGTAATTTTGCAAAATGGTTTTATAACACCATCGCAATAAATAGATATAGGTAAAACCGGTGCCTGTGCTTTGGATGCAACCACCGCCACACCCGCCTTAGGCTTGAACGGAGCATTGTCAAAGACACATTTCCCCTGCGGGAAAATGCCTAGAACACCATTATTGTTCAAAATTCTAACGGCAACCCGGATGGATTGGGCGTCACTGCTGTTTCTTTTTACCGGAAACGCACCCATCTTGTATAAAAACCAACGTACAAATTTACCATGATCCTCAAAAAGCTCAGATTTAGCCATGTATCTGATTTGCCTTTTAAAAGGAACAGCAAGCAAGAACGGATCAAAAACCGACTTGTGATTGCTGCAGACAATGAGTTTGCCGCCACAAGGAATATTATCAATCCCTTTGTAGTCAATGTGAAATAATAGTTTTGCCACTGGGGTTAAAAGCCGGAGCAAAAAAAAGTATAAAATCATGATGCAGCCTTAGTTATTTTGAAATGCTTTTATGTCACGCTCGCGGAGTTCCGCAATTTTATCCATAACTACGCGACATGCGGTACGATACTCGCTTCCTGTGCCATTCACAATGCCCAGATCCTCGGGCTGAATCAGTTCCCCATAAGATACGATGCATTTATGAAAAGTCTTCGGTAACCCGCCATTCTTTGCAGTGATACAGCAAGGCAAAATCGGAGCATGATAATTATGGGCAATCATAACGACGCCAGCTTTTGGCTGAAGCGGATTTCCATCTTTGGAACGCGTTCCCTCAATAAAAAGGCCAAGCACTTGTCCCTCATCAAGCAGTTCTTTTGCCCTGTTTATAGCTTGTTTGTCTCCTCTTCCCCTTTGAACAGGGAAGGCACCAAGCAGCCGCAGCAAAAGACCCAGTGGTTTGTTTTCGAACAATTCCGACTTTGCCATGTAGTAAATCTGACGGTGCTGGGAAAAAGCAAGCCTGACAGGGTCTGATAAACCGATATGGTTGCAACACACAATCACCTTGCCGTTTGTCGGCATATTCTCTTTATTATTAACCTGAGAAGGGATAAATAATTGAATAATCCACTGACAGAAAATTTTTCCAAAACTGTAAAGTGGAGTGCGTTTCATAATTTTATCATTTTTATCAATTTGTAAATTATTTTTAATAATTGATATGAGCTGTTCCACCGACTGTTCAAGTGTATTTCCCGTGGTGTCAACAAGAACCGCATTTTCTGCAGGTACAAGCGGAGCTACCGCACGATGGGAGTCATTATAGTCACGTGTCTTTAAGTCACTTAGGACATCGTTATAATCGACTTTCTCACCCTTCGCTTTCATTTCTTCGTATCTTCTTTTGGCACGTTCCTCCGGAGAAGCGGTTAAAAAGATTTTGACCTGTGCGTGTGGCAACACTACCGTGCCGATATCACGTCCATCCATGATAACATTATTTTTTTCTGCAATATCCTTTTGAAGCGAAAATAAAAACTCCCTTACCTGAGGAATCGCAGAAACGTTTGAAGCGGCCATTGAAACCTCAGCCGTTCTGATTTCGTCGGAAACGTCCTTTCCGCAAAGAACCACCTTTTGTTCTTCATTTTGAAATGCAAGCGAAACCTGTACCTGCTTTAACAACGGGCAAACCGCTTCTGCATTCGCCGTATCTATGCCTTGATTTAACATAAATAGCCCAATGGCACGGTATAAAGCGCCAGTGTCAACATAAATATAGCCTATTTCTTTAGCTGCACGGCGCGCGATTGTGCTTTTGCCTGCTCCTGCCGGTCCATCTATTGCAATTGCCGTCATGGTAATCCCCCTTATTTTTTTATGGAATTTGCTGCAAGTCGACCGGTACAAAATGCAATTTGCAGGTTAAATCCCCCCGTATAGGCATCAATGTCAATCACTTCACCGGCAAAATACAGTCCTTTTATCAATTTGGACTGCATGGTTTTAGGGTTGATCTCACTGACTTTAACACCTCCAGAGGTCACAATAGCCTCCTCAATCGGACGGAATGCAGAAATGGACAGTTCAAAGGATTTCAGCAGCTCCACGAAAGCGCGGCGCATTTCCTTTGTAATCTGATTGCATTTCATTTCCGGATCTATTCCAGATTTTTTAACAATAACGGGAATCATTTTGCGCGGCAAAAGTGCCGACAATGAGTTCAAAAAATCTTTGTTATGGTTGACTTCAAAGTCCCGCTGAAGACGGGCGTCAAGCTGCTCCGGACTTAAAGCCGGTTTTAAATCAATCATAATATGATAACGATCAGGAGCCATTTCACTCATGTGTGTACTGGCGCTTAAAATCATGGGACCGGAAACGCCAAAATGAGTGAAAAGCATTTCTCCGAAATCCTCGTAAATGCATTTGTTTTTTGCGGTATCTAAAACCTTTAACGCAACATTTTTAAGTGAAAGCCCCATCATATCGCGGCATTCGTCACCGTAAGCAACAAGTGGGACCAGGGATGGGCGAAGTTTGGTTACGGTATGCCCAGCCTGTTTTGCAAGCTTATAGCCGTCACCCGTTGAACCGGTGGCAGGGTAAGAAGCACCGCCAGAGCAAATTATAACAGCGTCTGCCAAAATCTGAGCCCCGCCATCAAGTTCTACGCCGTAAACGGTATGATCTTTTAATAATAATCTTTTTACTTCTCCGACAATAACGCTTGCACCGTTGCTTTTAACAAAATGAGTGAGCTTGTCCACCACATCGATCGCTTTATCAGACTGTGGGAACACGCGATTGCCCCTCTCGAGCTTTGTGGGCAAACCCAATGTTTCAAAAAAGCCGATGGTATCCTGTGGGGTAAACTGGGTTATAGCGCTGTAAAGAAAGCGCCCATTTGACGGAACGGAAGCGATAAAAGTCTGCACATCGCAATTATTAGTGATGTTGCACCGACCTTTTCCGGTAATCATAACCTTGCGGCCAAGGCGTGCGTTCTTTTCTAGCAGGCAAACCTTCAATCCGTTCTGTGCGGCAGTCCCCGCAGCCATCGTTCCTGCGGCTCCGCCGCCTATAATCAGTACATCATAAGGCTGGTTCAATTGATTTATCATCTACCTTTTCATATACTCCGTATTCATCCCAGATATCTTCAAGGCGCTTAAATACCTGTGTAACCTCATCGGATTTTTTAAGTGCAGTGGTTACGATTAATGCATTAATCAGGCTGAGCGGAGCCACGAGTGAGTCCACAATGGAGGCAATGTCACTACGGGCAAGCAGCAAATTGTCCGCCTGCTTTGCCAAAGGTGAA
Source organism: uncultured Caproiciproducens sp. (assembly GCA_964517505.1). Lineage (GTDB taxonomy): Bacteria > Bacillota > Clostridia > Oscillospirales > Acutalibacteraceae > Caproiciproducens. The sequence goes on from CAZFED010000002.1 coordinate 382,468, forward strand.
AGTGCACTGTCTGTAATTGCAATGACGGTCGCGCCGCGCTTGTGTGCAAAGTTCATCGCTTTTACAGCCTTTCGTGAATACCTTGGAAAACTGATACCAATGACAACGTCTCTCTTGTCAATTCGAATCATTTGCTCAAAAATTTCGCCTTCGCTGGTAGATTGTACTAAAAGAACATTTTCAAATATTAAATTAAAATAATACGACAAGAAGGTAGCTAATGCGAGGGAACTTCTCGTACCTAAAATATAGATTTTACGCGCCGCAACAATCGCGTCGACAGCTTGATAGAAATCGTCGTGCGGTGTTTCCTCCATGGTTCTGCGGATAATATCGATATCCTGATTAAAAACAGAATCGAGTATGTCAGAATTTCCGATTCGATTCGCCGTAACTTCCATGCGCTGAACGGAAGTTAGTTTGTTCCGAATCATTTCCTGCATCGCCTGTTGAAGTTCCGGGTACCCCGAGTATCCGATTTCAGTTGCAAAGCGAACAACGGTCGATTCGCTGACACCAACGGTTGCACCAAGTTTTGACGCAGTCATAAATGCAACCTTATCGTAATGTTCTTCAATATATTTTGCGATTAGTTTTTGTCCTTTTGAAAAGTCAGCCATCTTGTTTTGAATTCGGATAGCTAATAAATTATTCATTCTACCAACTCCTGTTATTCATATTAATTCTAAACGGTATAAAAATCAAGTGCATTTCATGTTTTTTGCAAGAGGTAAAAGCAATAAATTCATTTTTAGCTAATTATAATATGTTTTAAAAAATTAAAAGCCCCTTTTCGGGGGCTTTTTGAATTATTTTACCTTAAGCCATTTGCTGACGAGTTTATGAAATCTTTGGCAATACATTACCACAAGAGCGGAGACAGAGTAGTCATATAATACAAATGCAAAATTGCCTACAATGAGAAAAGCCCAGGGCAGGTACACGCCAAATACAGTGAAGCTGTCCTGAGGCACTCCAAGCACTTTAATACTGAGTAAAAACACTGCAATCATGGAAACGTTAAAAACCGTAAATTTTAATAAATATGACAGATATCTATTGCGAGTTTTTTCAATAGAGGCCTTCAAAATAGGATAATATCCAAAAAACAGGACAAATAATATTGCCGCTTCCTTGTCCCCTGCAATGAGCAGACAAAGAGCCGACGCAGCGATGTAAACCGACCACGCCCAGCTTGTGCCTAGCTCAATCACAACAACTATAAGAAGTGCACCAGACAGTGCCGGCAGTGCATAAGTGGCAATTGGAATTAAACCGGTTAAGAACATCAGTACGGTGCAAAAAGCAGTGATGATTCCACAAAATGCTACACGGATACTTTTGCTCAATTTTATTCCTCCCTTGATGCTGTCAGCAGCATGGGATTAAATCGCCGCCCATACACTCACAGCAACAGTCAGCACAAATCAGTGACGAGCAAACGTCGCAACCACTGCACCCGTTTGTGCGCGATATGTTTGGATTGTAGCCACCGTAAGCACCGTTGCGCTGATTGGTAACCTGATTCATTGCGGCGCGGTATTCGCCGTTATTGGGGTCCATCTGGCATGCTCGTGCAAAGTTATTGTAGGCTTCTTCAAGCCAACCGCGTTTGTAGAGCACTGTTCCCTTTAAAAAATACCACTCAGCGTTTCTGCCCTCTGCCGGCACTCCATTTAAAATCTGTTCAGCATCAGCAATGCGGCCGGATAAAATTAGATTTCTTACGTCACTAAAGCCAGAATTGGTGTTTGTATAGTTAGGATTCGAGTATCCGGAACCGCCGGCATAGGCCGTGTAGCCACCATTCTTTTGTTGCTTTCGCTGTGCAACCACAGTATCATAAGCCTCATTAACTTCCTTCATCTTCTCACCGGCTAAATCGGCAATCGGACTTCCGGAATAGTTATCGGGATGGTACTTTTTCGCGAGTTCACGATATGCGGTTTTAATTTCGTCATCTGTTGCGTTGGGAGATACTCCTAATATTTTATAAGGATCCGACATTCATTTTCTCCTTTTTAAACAGTAATTCTTTTTGTATTTCAGGCAAGCCCTTGAGAATAACGTTTTTGATAATTGAGCTAAAATGCTGAAAATCCAAAATATTTAAAGCGGCAATGAGTTGTGAAAGTGTAAGATTAAGCACCTGATTTGCGTAATTCCTTACACTATCCAACTCTTGCGCTGTACTCGATTCATTTAAATGATATTTCGCAATAAAAGGATTAAATGATTTTGATTTAATATCCTTCTCAATATCGTCGGCGGCATCAATCAAATACACCCATCGGCCAAGATAATACCCAAACTGGCGTAAAATACGAACTTCGGTATTACCCTTATCCTCATTAATGCCCAAAACCGTTTCAAAAACCTGTTGGAGCATTTTTGCCGTTGGCTCTGCACATAAATCGATACTGGGGCTTTCTTCTCGCTCGGCGACTTTTTGCTCGACCATTGCGGTTGAAACGATAGAATCTATCTTCGGAAAATCGTGGGCAGCCTTTTTACGGGCATGCGCTGCAAAAGGTAACAGCAGATAAGCGCGTATCTTACCGAAAAAGTGCGAATCAGCGATATCATCCCTAATTTTTTGGTAAGTCATAATAACCGAAAGAGCTGCAGCCGTAGTGAACTCATTTTCCCCTGCATTACAGTACGTGCATTTTTTTAGTGGATTAACTACGCACCTACCGCTTTGAAAGCCTGGGCATTCAGGGTTTAACGCAAACAACATCAGTGCATAAAAAGTACAATCATAGCTCAAAGTAAGCCTTGAAGCAACCCCGTAGCTTTTGCCGAGTTGGCGGCATAGTGAGCAATATACGCCCTTGTACTGTTCATACTCGCGAACCAGCAGTTCGGATTTTTGTGGTCTAACATAACCAAACACTAAAATCATCCTTAAATACAACATATCTTAATAGATATATATTATATTACTATATTTGGCACCATGATTTAATTAACAATGTGTAAATTATTTTTTGAGCATCCATACTATTTTTGGATGCTTTGTGAGTAACGTGTTAGTTATCCGCAGGATTGTATATCGCTCTATCCCACTTTTATGCGGAATCTTTACTACATTTTGCGTAAACTAATCTCAATTAAAAATAACAAATATAATAAAAAGATATTTCCGTTGACTTTGATTTCCTAAATATGAGCATGAAACGCTGCTCCTGCACAGTTTTCCTTTTATCCCTAGCTATATGATATGCTATTCTATTAGGATGTCAATAATGGAAAGATGAATATATTATCCTGACAATGCAGGTTTGTACAACTATTTTTGCGCTGCCCAAGTTTTTTAACAAACCGTTTCACTGGGGGACTTTATCACTGTCTATTTTTCATGGTACAATTCACAATGGCTGACAGATTTTTAAATAAACAGAGATAATATAACTGTAATAATTCCGGAAACACAGAGTGAAAGTCCGCTCATGGCTCCCTCGATTTCCCCCAACTCAATGGCTTTGGAGGTTCCCACAGCATGGCTGCATGCGCCAATAGCGACACCGGCAACAACCGGATTATCCACTCGGAAGAGCTTAATGAGTAAAGGGGACAATATTGCGCCTAAAATTCCAGTAATGATGACCGCCGCTACTGTTACTGGCACAATTCCGCCGCCCTGCCTAGAAATTTCCATAGCAATAGGAGTAGTAACCGATTTTGGTATCATAGACACTGTCAGCTTATCGTCCAAATGAAAGACTTTGCAAAGTAAGAAAGCACTAACCATGGAAGTAAGCGATCCGGCCAAGCATCCAGCCAAGATTGGCAAAAAATGCTTTTTTAGGATTTCGATTTGCTTGTAAACGGACAGTGCAAGCACTACTGTAGCAGGAGCAAGAAACATGGTAATAATGTCTCCCCCTACATCAAAACTTTTTAATGGGATATGAAAAAGTTTTAAAACAATGATGACCATCGCAATGGCAATCAGAAGTGGATTTGCAATTGGAGATTTCACCTTTTGATTTATCCCAACACCCAACACAAACGCAATAACACAAAGAACAATACCAAATAACGGTGAAGATAAAATACTATTCATTTTCTTTTTTCCTCAATTTATCCTGTATTTTGATAACCATTGTGACCGTTCGGGCGGTAACGCCGAAAGTAAGTATTGTAGTGATGAGGCATACTATCAAAAGCGGCATGATATTTCCTTTAACATAACTGTAATTATCCAAAATGCTGACTCCTGCCGGGATAAAGAAAAACGCCATATTTTTTAGCAGAAAATTGCTGTTTTTCTCAATGTGGCGGGGTTTCAAAATTTGGAAGCACAACAACAGTAACAGCAGAAGCATCCCAATCACACTGGCCGGCACCGCAACAGGCAAATAGGACGATATGAGCTGCCCGACCAGACAAACACCAAAAACAATACCAATTTGTACGATAATTTCCATCATTAGTTCCTCTTTTGTATTAATAATCAAGAGATTTGCCCAACAAAAAACCAAGGAATAGTTTCTATTCCTTGGTTCCCATCCTATCGGATGAGCATATCTAAAACGAACTGCCCGCTTCTGTTCAGCAAAATTACAATGTTCGGATTATGCTTCCATACCAATTTTCCCCTGCAGATTTGCTTGATTTCATCCTTAACTTTTTAATGCGTATGAAAAAATTATAGCCTTACCATACCGGATTGTCAACAGAAAACAATTACTAAAACTTAGATAAAATATCATTTTAAAGCGCCAATACCGTGCCAAAGGCAGCTTTTTACTTTTGTTCATTGGTCTCCTGTTGCATTGCTATTATCGCCCACATTCGTTTTGATCTCCCCCCATCCGTAATTTTAAGTCGTCCTATTTGTTGAAAAAATCCTTGTGTTGATACTGTTTTAATCATGATTTATACCAGACTGCACAGAGTCATAAATACCAAAGCAGGAATTTATTCCAATTGATAAGAAAATCGTCCCATGCGTCCGACAGTGGCTAAATAACGGTACTGGATTCCTCATACAAAGCGGGACGGTTTGCGATTCCCAAAAATCGCATAAACTCTGGATTTTAGCTATTCTCAAAAACGAAAAAATTACCAATATGCAATTTTATGTAATACCAAAAATCATAAGACATGAGCATTAAAGAATTCATCACCTAAATTTGTACATACTATAGATAATATTCATCTGGTTGCCCAAGAAGAGTTCACTTTCATCTAACCGCAATCTGTAATAACATTATGTCATAAAGCTACTGTTTGGTAATTTAAGGCGATGGTGTTTTTTCAAAAATTGTGATGTTTCAGAAGTGTTTAAAAAACCGTTTCACAAAAATGATTGATTAGATTGTTGTTGTATTTAAGAAGTTTACATGCTATAATCTGCTCGTTAAGTAAGTCAAAATTAAGGAGGTTGAATTTATGAAGTTATATGACATCGATGTATTAAAACTAATTGAACTTTTAGACAAAGCAAAGGGAAATGTTTATTTGGTTACAGAGGACGGGAATACCCTTAATCTGAAAAGTAAACTTTGCCAACTGTACGGGGTAAGATCCCTTTTGGAGAGTGCGAAAAATTCAACTGTTTCAGCCGAACTGAATGTCGAAAATCCTGAAGACGAATTAATGTTTATCAATTACATGATGAGCAAATAAGCAGTTTGTAAACAGAAGAAGCGCCGCTGTATTTGGATTACAGCGGCGCTTCTTTGTTGAATTTTAATAAGCTGCGCTAAGTGGATTTAAAACACCGTATCCTTTATTTTCCATATCATCGATAAATTTAATCGCCTTGCCTGCACCAAGTGCAACGCAAATCTCGGAATTTGGGGCAATATTTACAGGCATTTTCGCTTTTTTAGATATCAGCATATCAACGCCGTAAAGCTGTGCGGAGCCGCCGGTTAAAAGGATGCCATCGGTGTAAACATCGCCCATCAATTCAGGAGGTGTTTTTTCCAGCATTTCCTGAATTATGCGAACAATCTGCATGGCCGGCTCAATGAGTGCCTCCAGCATTTCGTCACAGGAGATATCGGCCCATTGTGGAAGACCGGTCATCGCATTTCTTCCCTTAACTCTGTGCTTGGATAAATCCTTTCTCGGGTACACACAGCCAATCGCTTTTTTTGCTTCCTCTGCCATGTGCTGACCGATTATTAGGTTATATTTTCTGCGGATATATTTTATGATTGCCTCGTCAAAAGCATTACCTGCAATTTTAACAGAGCGAGAAATGGCAATACCACTCAGTGACAATACCGCCATGTCGGTCGTGCCGCCGCCCATATCAACAACCAAAGTGCCATGGGGGATGGAGATATCTACTCCAGCACCAAGCGCTGCAGCGACAGGTTCCTCAATTAAGCAAATTTTACGCACGCCCGCGGCGCTGATCGCGTCAACCACTGCGCGTTTTTCCACTTCAGTTATCTGGCACGGTACACTTACAACAACACGCGGCATAAAGACCTTGCTAGAACTTATTTTCTTTAAGTATGTGCTGATAAGATACTGTGCTAAATCAAAATTAGAAATAACACCGTTGCAAAGCGGATGGCAAACATCAATCTTATCCGACGTGCGCCCAACCATTGCATAAGCTTCTTTTCCGGTGGCCACAATTTCATCGGTTTCTACGTTAACGGCAACAATTGCCGGTTCATTAAGTATAATGCCCTTGCCGTCAAGATAAATCTTTACAGCGGATGTACCAAGGTCTATCGCTATGTCAGTACCAAGCACATAATCACATCCCATTCTTTACTAATACATTATTATATTACATTATATAAAACATTTCAACTTATTAAAATACAACTTCCGCAATTGCCGCGCAGGTAATATCCCCTGCACCATTTTGAAACAAAACCGCAGCGCACTCACGAAGCGTCGCTCCTGTGGTAACAATGTCGTCAATCAACAGAATTCTTTTCCCAACGATTTGGCCTTCACTTATTAGCTTGTAAACGCCCTTTACGTTTATTTGCCGCTGTTTTTCACTTAGTTTGTGCTGCTCTTTATTATCTGTCGTTTTAATTAAATATTCGCGATACGGAAGATTCAGTTGTTTGGCAGCAGCTCTTGCAAGCAATTCAGACTGGTTGTAACCCCTCAGCTTGCGCCTTTTGTCAGAAATGGGTACAGAAGTAATCACATCGAAGTGTAAATGGGAAAAATTTTTCAAGATATGTTCGGCCATCTTTTCAGCATAGAAATCTGCAAATTGTTTTTGGCCATAAAATTTGAAATTAATAATCGATTGCCTAATTTTATCTTTATAAATATATGGTACAGCACACGAAATAGTTTCCCCTGCTGACGGTATATAAATACATTTCACAGCATTAATACATGAAATTTCATTGCAACACTTTTCACAGACCCGGATACCAGATGGAACGACCTCTCCACAAAAGATGCAGCGGGGCGGGAAAATCAAATCCGCCAATGTGGAGAAAAGGTCTTTAATTTTCATTTTCCGTTCCCCCGGTCAAAAAATAGTATAGCCCGGAATACCGACGAGTTTTTTTATCATTTTCGACCATGGTCTGAATTGTTTTCTGCGTTCCAACCAAAATCAAAAGATTTTTTGCACGAGTAATGGCGGTGTAAAGCAGATTGCGGTAATATAGCTGTGGGGCGCCCGGATACATGGGTATGATAACAGCTAAAAACTCATTGCCCTGGCTTTTATGCACAGTCATTGCATAAGCAAGCTCTAGCTCGGCGGCGGTTTCAAGCTCATAAAGCACGATGCGGCCATCCATTTGCACTGTAATAAGGGAAGCACGGCGGTCAATACCGCACAGTACGCCCATATCACCGTTAAACACACCTTCTCCGGCCGTCCCGTCAAGTTTTGTCCATGGCAGATTGTAGTCATTTTTAATTTGCATGACCTTGTCGCCTTCACGGAAAAGAATACCGTTAATGCTGATTTCATTCTTCTTTTTATCGTGAGGATTCAATGCAGCCTGCAGCCTTTTGTTTAGCTCTGTGGTACCGAGTTCTCCCTTTCTTGCGGGAGAAAGTACCTGAATATCCGTCAGTGGAGAATAACCGTAAGTTGCAGTTAAGCGCGAATCACACAGATCAACAATCGTCGAGCTGATTTCTACGGGATTGTTGCATTTCAAAAAGAAAAAGTCACTGTTTCTTACCGTCAGTTCCGGCATTTGGCCATTTACGATTTTGTGTGCATTCGTTACAATCAAACTCTGCATGGATTGTCGGAAAATTTCATTGAGCTGTACTACAGGCAAACGTTTAGTGGCAATCAAGTCGCCGAGCACATTGCCTGGCCCGACCGAAGGAAGCTGGTCACAGTCGCCGACCATGATAAGGCGACAGCCGAGCGGCAGCGCGCGTAAAACAGCTTCAAAAACGTTCGTGTCAACCATGGATAGCTCGTCTATTACCAAGGTATCACACTCTAACAGATTTTTCTCATTCTTTGAAAAAACAGGTAGGTCGTTTTCATCCCATTCAACTTGAAGCATGCGGTGAATCGTTTTGGCTTCCTGCCCTGTGAGTTCAGACATACGCTTGGCGGCTCTGCCGGTCGGCGCAGCCAACAACACCTTTTCACCCTTTTGCTCCAGTATCTTTATAATAGCGTTCAGTGTTGTCGTTTTGCCAGTTCCGGGCCCCCCAGTTAAAATCAAGATGCCCTTTGAAAGCGCTTCTTTAATCGCCAATTTTTGTCCATCAGCATACTGAATTTCAAAGGTTTCCTCGATGCTGGTGATATAATTGTCTATCCCTATGATGGACTGGGCAGGAAAGCGCATCATCATATTCAACCTGCCCGCCGAATAAAGTTCCGAGCGATACAGCTTTGGGGTAAAAATATACTCCTTGCCGTTCAAATCAACAGACACAACCGATGCTTCTGCCTTGAGTGCCTCCAACGTTGCGGCTGCAAGCTCCACTTCTACCCCAAGCATTCTTGATGCCGTTGATAAAAGCTTGTTAGCTGGCAGACAGGTATGCCCATTGCTAATATTATGCTTTAACACGTATTGTATGCCGGCTCTTACTCTGCAATTATCATCTTGCGGGCGTTCGAGCGATGCAGCAATATGATCAGCCCGTTCAAAACCAATTTCAAGGTTGTCTTCACAAAGGCAGTAGGGATCCTCTTGGACACGCTCGGCCGATTGTGGCCCAAAAAGCTTCCATACTCTGACAGCTTCCTCCGGTGAAATACCGAAGCTGCTCAGGTAAAGCATAATTTCTTTAATACCATGTATTTTCTGAAACTCATCGCACATTTTTTGTGCTTTTGCCTTTGTAATACCCTTAATGGTACACAGGCGGTCCGGTTCATTTTCAAGCACTTGCAAAGCGTTCCTACCAAAAGCATCAACAATTTTGGCAGCAGTCCCCGGGCCGATGCCCTTAATTGCGCCCGACGACAAATATTTGAGCATAGCAGCAGCTGTGGCAGGCTTGGAATGTTCAAAAGCCTCCACCTTAAATTGAGTCCCATAATTTGGGTTATTTATCCAATTTCCAACAACACGCAATTCTTCACCGGCACTGACCCATGGCATGATACCAACAGCGGTAATTAGCTCCTCGCCGTTGTTCATTTCTATTATAGAGTATCCGTTTTTATCATTTCTAAAAATGACCTGCTCTACAGAACCGGTCATTTCCAGCAGCTTATCTTCTTGCATTTGATTCCCTCAGCATTATTGTATTATAATCTTAGTATAATACATGAACTATGTATTTGCAAATCTATTGATTTAAAATATCGGGAAGTTCCTCTGGGGTGCAAACCTCCACACCCGGATTCTGCTTTGAGATAATCTTGCAAACCACCCTTGTTTCTGCATCCATCCCTTGGTCTAGACAAATCAGCATTTTCTCTTCCCCACGAATCCACTTGAGCCTTTCGATGGCACTTTCTAAGATAACTTCTGCGCCTTCCTCATGACCGTGAATAGATATAATTAGATAAAGCTTTCCACGGTTATGGGATTGGAGCATCCAAAATAAGAGAGTTCGAAAGATATCAGTAATACCGACGATTGCTAATAACACGAAAATTGTTTTCCCTATAATTTCGAGCATAAAAATCACCTCACCACAGTTTATGTGATAAGGTGATAATATGCTATGTTTATTTCTTTAATGCCGCTTTTAATGCGTCAACCTTGTCGCGTTTTTCCCATGTAACATTCAGGTCTTCACGGCCCATGTGACCATAGTTTGAAATTGCACGATAAATCGGTTTACGAAGATCCAAGTCGCGGATAATGGCAGTAGGACGCAAATCAAACACTTTAGAAACAGCCGAAGCAAGCTCGTCATTACTGTACTTTGAGGTACCGAACGTATCAACCATAATTGACACGGGCCTTGCAACGCCAATTGCGTAAGCAAGCTGAATTTCACATTTTTTAGCAAGTCCTGCCGCAACAATGTTTTTGGCTACGTGACGTGCCGCATAAGCTGCTGAGCGGTCAACCTTTGTCGGATCCTTACCTGAGAAACAACCGCCGCCATGCCTCCCGTAACCTCCGTAAGTGTCAACAATGATTTTTCTGCCTGTAAGCCCACTGTCGCCTACTGGGCCTCCTATTACGAAACGTCCGGTAGGATTGATGTAGAATTTTGTTTTTTCATCGAGCAATTTCTCGGGAATAATTACCTTGATTACATGCTCAATCATATCTTTTCTGATTTGCTCCAAAGTGACATCCGGGTCGTGCTGTGTGGAAAGAACAACCGTATCAACACGCACGGGCATGTCCCCATCATACTCGACGGTAACCTGCGTTTTGCCGTCTGGTCTTAAATAAGAAAGCGTTCCATTTTTTCTAACCTCGCTCAACCGCTTTGAAAGCTTGTGTGCGAGCGAAATGGCAAGCGGCATTAATTCCTCTGTCTCATCGCAGGCGTATCCAAACATCATGCCCTGGTCGCCCGCGCCGATTACATCGTTTTCATCGCTAGTGCCGTTTTTAGCTTCATAGGATTGATTAACGCCCATTGCGATATCGGGAGATTGTACATTGATTGAAGTAATTACTCCGCAGGTGTTTCCGTCAAAGCCATAAGCCGGATTACTGTAACCAATATCACTGACAACCTGGCGCGCAATAGACGCAATATCCACGTAGCAGTCAGTGGATATTTCACCCATTACATGAACGACACCTGTCGTTGCGGTAACCTCGCAGGCAACATGAGCCTGTGGGTCCTGAGCTATAATTTCATCAAGCACAGCATCTGAAATTTGGTCGCACAACTTGTCCGGGTGTCCTTCTGTTACAGATTCGGATGTGAAAAGATGTTTTGACATAGATAAAACCTCCTAAAATATAGATATAATTTATAAAATAAAAAACGCCGTCCGGAAAAGTCCGAATGGCGTTTATAACTACCTCATCTATCGGCTTTACCGCAGGATTTGGCACCTTACTCATTGTAGGTTGCCGGACATCATCGGGCCTGTTCCCTCCGTCGCTCTTGATAAGGGCATATTTAATTTTATGGCTATATTATAGCATGTAACTTTGATTTCGTAAATATACAAAATTTGTAAACTGTAAGCTTCATTATTAAATAAATTGTCTTTTTTTACATATCGGCCTATCTTTTTCCTATTTAGGCAGTTCTAAACATTTCCTTATTCTTATTAATAAATGGTGTTAATGCTTTGAAAATCAGGCCGGCAATTAAGCTGTTTAAACCTGCTTTTATTAAATTGAATGGAATAATACCCGGAAGCATTATTGCATCCACAACAGCTTTTGGTGTTCCAAAAAAATGGACAGTAAAAATGTAATTCATTGGAATCATAATCGCAGTCATAGTTATCGTTCCAAGTATCATCCCGATAATTGCATAAGTATATTTATGTTTGTGTTTATAGAACTGCCCAACTAGAACAACTAAAGCGCCAGAGGCAACGAAATGCATTATAAGACCGACCCAGCCATTGCCGCCAAACAAAAAAGCCTGTATAACCGAGACGATAAATAAAACAATCAAAGACGGAACCGTACCGAAAAGCAGTGCAGCAATTAAGATTGGGGCATCCGCCATATCATATTCCAAAAAAGGAACGGCAGGTATGAGTGGAATGCGTACAAAAGCAACCAATACAATAGAAATTGCCGCTAACATTGCTAATTGTGCCATGTTGATAATATTACTCTTTGTGTTTGTTTTCATAATTCTCTCCCCTTTTGGCTGCCAACGAAAAAAGTCCCACAGTATTACTGTGGGACGAAAATACGCAAAAATGCGCGCTCTTCTTTCATCCGGACTATACCGTCGGCTTTGGAATTTAACCAAATCAGCTTTCGCTCGCGGGCTCGTCGGCTTATGCCGCATTACCGCCGGTGGGGAATCACACCCCGCCCCGAAGACAGCTATTTTATTTGTTATTATTATAACACTGTGCTTTTACCGTGTCAATCAGCTGACAAATATTTTTTGGGAATATTTTTATTGATAATGCCATTGATGTATTTTAAGCTGAAATTGGATATGTATCTGCGTATGCCATGCGCTGAGGCAAGTTGGTCGGTGTACTCACTGAGGGGATAAATGGTAATATTGGCGCAGTGTTTGCCATAATGTGTAACAATAGGTTTAAATTTCATAGAAGTAAATGTGGTTTTGTTTGATGTAAAATCTTTTGTCATAGTGACAGTTAAAAGGCCACTGACCATATTCCCCCCGCCCTGCTGTGCGGAAACGAGGTTGCCAAGCGCAAAGATGACTGGGCATTTCGTACCGTCTTTACGGGTTAAAACAGTTAGCTGCTGTACCACATGGGGATGGTTCCCAAAAATTACATCAGCACCCCAATCGACCATATTTTGTGCAAGTTTTTTTTGATTATCCGATAAAGTATAGGTGTTTTCATTGCCCCAGTGAACGGAAATAACGACCACATCCGCCATCGTTTTAGCTTTTTTAATAAGTTTTTCTATCAATGCAGTATTATTTGCATAGATTAACCTGTAATTTGAATTTTTGGGCAGCGAAAGCCCATTTGTCATCTCCGTAATACCGATATGAGCGGTTTTTATGCCTTTTGCCTCAATAATTCGTATATTTTGGAGATCTTCATCGTTGCGGTACGCACCGACTACCTTAACCGATGGCTTAGTATTCCAATAATCGAGTGTTGCAGCCAAGCCTTTCTCATTCATATCAAGCACATGGTTGTTGGCATGATTAATCACATCAAATCCTAAATTCACAAGCTCGTCCCCCAACGCTGTTGGTGAGTTGAACCGTGGGTAGCCCGACGGAGGCGATATTTTGCCTGCAAGCGGCGTTTCCTGATTGATAACGGAAATATCAGCGTTTTTAATATCATCAGCTATGCGCTCATAAACGGGTTTAAAGTCATATCCGTTTCCGCCGGCACGCTTTTGCGCTTGTTGATAAATGACATCATGGATTAGGTTATCACCAGCACCTAAAATCGTAATAGATACAGGTTTTTGCACTGGTTTTGGTTCCGGTTGTGATGAGGGAAAAGCAGATGACAATGCGCTGGAAATAGTCTGCTTTGTAACTGTCGTATGCTGAAAAATAAAGCCGAATGCAGCAACACAAACACCTGTTAAAAGCAGGGCTAACGATACACGAAAAACGATTTGAGATTTATGATTCTCTTGATATCTTTTCATAAAAACGGCTCCTAATCATGCTAATATTGATTTCCATAGTATAACATGAAATCGATATAAAAGCTATTAACATAAAAAGGCCTCGTCCCAAACGGGACGAGGCCTAAAAATAAGAAAGATTAATTAGCGTTAATCTGAATAACAACTCCAGAACCAACAGTATGGCCGCCTTCACGAATAGCAAAACGGAGGCCTTCTTCAATAGCAATAGGAGTAATCAGTTCAACGTCCATTTCAACGTTATCACCAGGTACGCACATCTCTACGCCTTCTGGAAGAGAAATAACACCGGTAACATCAGTTGTTCTGAAGTAGAACTGTGGGCGATAGTTATCAAAGAAAGGAGTATGACGTCCGCCTTCATCCTTAGTCAGAACATAAACCTGGCCGCGAAACTTTGTATGAGGATGAATTGTGCCCGGCTTTGCAAGAACTTGGCCGCGCTCAATCTCAGCTCTCTGAATACCACGGAGAAGCACACCCACGTTATCGCCAGCCTCAGCAAAATCAAGGGTTTTCTTGAACATTTCAAGGCCTGTAACAACAGACTTTCTGCGCTCTTCTGTCAAACCAATGATTTCAATTTCTTCGCCAACTTTAGCTCTGCCACGTTCAACTCTACCTGTAGCAACTGTGCCACGACCGGTAATGGTGAAAACGTCTTCAACAGGCATAAGGAATGGCAAATCAGACTTACGCTCAGGAGTAGGGATGAAGCTGTCAACAGCGTCCATCAACTCATGAATGCACTTGTACTCAGGATCTTCAAGATTAGTAGATTTTGATTCAAGTGCTTTCAAAGCGGAACCACGAATAATTGGTGTATCATCGCCTGGGAAATCATACTCGTTCAGAAGGTCACGAATTTCCATCTCAACGAGGTCAAGCAATTCAGGATCATCAACCTGGTCAACCTTGTTCATAAATACAACCATGTGAGGCACGCCAACCTGACGAGAAAGAAGGATGTGCTCTCTTGTCTGAGGCATTGGGCCATCAGCAGCAGAAACAACAAGGATTGCGCCGTCCATCTGAGCAGCACCGGTAATCATGTTCTTTACATAGTCAGCATGGCCCGGGCAGTCAACGTGAGCATAGTGACGAGCTGCAGTCTGATACTCAACATGAGAAGTGTTAATTGTAATACCGCGCTCTCTCTCTTCGGGAGCCTTATCGATATTTGCGTAATCAACGAAATCGGCTTCACCACTAAAGTTCAGAACTTTAGTGATAGCTGCGGTTAAGGTGGTCTTGCCATGGTCAACGTGACCGATTGTACCAATGTTTACGTGGGGTTTTGTTCTGTCAAATTTTGCTTTTGCCATTGGAATTCCTCCTTTTTATTATACAGATAATAATTTTATATGAATTAAGCTATGCATATCATTTTAACAATAACAATGAGAAAAATCAAGCATATTTTGTAAGTTATTCGGACTTTTTGTTCCTAGAGGAAATGATGTTCTCTGAAACAGATTTCGGAACTTCCATCGAAGTGGAAGGCTCCATAACATACTGGCCTCTGCCCTGTGTTTTGGAACGCATGTCAGTAGCATAACCGAACATTTCAGAAAGTGGAACATTTGCTCTAATTTGCTCTGCACCAGCAATAGCATCCATGCCTTCAATCATACCGCGGCGAGAGTTCAAATCGCCAATGACATCGCCCATGTAATCTTCAGGTACAGTAACCGTAACTTTCATGATTGGTTCAAGAATAACCGCATTGGCTTTCCTCATCGCTTCTTTGAATGCCATAGAACCGGCAATCTTAAATGCCATTTCAGAAGAGTCAACCTCATGATAGGAACCATCGTACAATGTAACCTTTACGTCAACAACAGGATAGCCGGCAAGTACGCCGGTGAGCATTGCTCCTTGAATACCCTGGTCAACTGGTGCAATGTATTCTTTTGGAATAGAACCGCCAACAACGGCATTAACAAATTCGTAGCCTTTGCCCGGGTTGGGCTCAATACGAATCTTAACATGGCCATACTGGCCACGGCCACCGGACTGACGTGCATACTTGGTATCAACATCCGCATTACCACGGATTGTCTCTTTATAAGAAACCTGTGGCTTACCAACGTTTGCTTCTACGTGGAATTCACGCATCAGTCTGTCAACGATAATTTCAAGGTGAAGTTCACCCATGCCTGCAATGATGGTTTGACCTGTTTCCTCATGGGTATAAGCCTTAAAGGTTGGATCTTCTTCAGCCAACTTTGAAAGGGCAAGACCCATTTTTTCTTGGCCGGCTTTAGTTTTGGGTTCAATGGCTACTTCGATAACCGGCTCAGGGAACTCCATAGACTCAAGTATGATAGGACGTTTTGCATCACAAAGAGTATCGCCGGTTGTTGTATTTTTAAGGCCTACAGCGGCTGCAATATCACCTGCGTAAACAGTTTCAATATCTTGGCGGTGATTGGCGTGCATCTGCAAAATACGGCCAATACGCTCGTTACTATCCTTAGTTGAATTGTAAACGCTTGAGCCAGTTTCAAAAGAACCGGAATATACACGGAAGAAACACAGTTTACCAACAAATGGGTCTGTAGCAATCTTAAACGCAAGAGCAGCAAACGGCTCATTGTCTGTAGAATGGCAATCCAGTTCTTCACCGGTTTCCGGATTCGTACCCTTAATAGCCTCAACATCAGTTGGTGCCGGCATAAAAGCGATAATCGAATCAAGAAGCTTTTGAACGCCCTTATTTCTGTATGAAGTACCGCATGTGACAGGAACCATTTTGTTGGCAATCGTAGCTTTACGGATTGTCGCAATGATTTCTTCATTCGTAATTGCTTCACCGCTCAAATACTTCTCCATAAGAGCATCGTCCTGCTCAGCAACCTGTTCAATCAATTCTGTGTGGTATTTGTTGGCAAGTTCCATCATGTCTTCCGGAATATCCTCGACATGCATTTCCTTGCCCATTTCGTCATAGTAAACGTCAGCCTGCATATCAATAAGGTCGATAATTCCTCTAAAAGAATCCTCGGAACCAATTGGAAGCTGAATCGGCACAGCGTTACACTTCAGACGGTCTTTCATCATTTGAACAACACGAAAGAAATCGGCGCCCATGATGTCCATTTTATTAACATAAGCCATGCGAGGAACATGATACTGCTCAGCCTGACGCCAAACAGTTTCGGACTGCGGCTCAACGCCACCCTTAGCACAGAAAACGGTTACAGAGCCGTCAAGCACGCGCAGTGAGCGCTCAACTTCAACTGTAAAGTCAACGTGGCCCGGGGTATCGATAATGTTAATTCTATGGCCCTTCCAAAAGCAGGTAGTAGCAGCGGAGGTAATTGTAATACCTCTCTCCTGCTCCTGCACCATCCAGTCCATAGTTGCAGCACCATCATGCACTTCGCCAATCTTATGGTTAATACCTGTGTAATACAGGATACGTTCAGTAGTAGTTGTTTTACCGGCATCGATATGAGCCATGATACCGATATTACGAGTTAATTCAAGTGATACCTGCCTTGGCATAGTTTCCTCCTTAAAGTCTGAAACGTTGAGATTTGTACACTACTTTTGGTAAATTGACCAACAAAGTCGGATTACCATCTGTAATGAGCAAATGCCTTGTTGGCTTCTGCCATCTTATGCGTATCATCACGCTTCTTGGCAGCGCTACCAGCACCATTTACAGCATCAAGAATTTCACCGGCAAGTCTTTCTTTCATAGTCTTTTCAGATCTAAGTCTTGAATAGTTGGTCATCCAACGTAAGCCTAATGTTTGTCTTCTTTCAGGGCGAACTTCCATTGGAACCTGGTATGTCGCACCGCCTACACGGCGCGCCTTAACTTCGAGAGACGGCATAACATTTTCCATTGCAGCCTCAAAAACCTCCAAAGGTTCCTTACCTGTTTTTTCACTAATAATATCAAATGCGCCGTAAACAATTTTCTGGGCTACACCCTTCTTACCGTCGACCATGATATTATTAACGAGACGTGTTACAAGCTTTGATTTATAGAGTGGGTCTGGCAAAACATCACGTTTTGCAATATTACCTCTTCTTGGCACTTTACTTCCCTCCTTCACATGAATGATATCATAGGTACTCGAAAGCGACAAACTCCCGTGGCCAACACAGAGGCGTTATATATATACGCCGCCGCATTGTGTTCATAAAAACATGCGCCGTTAGGTTTCTGTCAATTTAAATTACCTTACTTTTTTGCAGCAGTTTTAGCTGCACCAGCCTTTGGACGCTTCGCGCCATACTTTGAACGGGCCTGCATACGCTGTGCAACACCTTGAGCATCAAGGGTACCACGGATAATGTGGTAACGCACACCAGGCAGATCCTTCACACGGCCGCCACGAATCATAACAACGCTGTGTTCCTGTAGATTATGGCCGACGCCTGGAATGTAAGCACTGACTTCGATACCGTTTGAAAGCCTTACTCTTGCGATTTTTCTTAATGCAGAGTTAGGTTTTTTAGGGGTAGCAGTCTTAACTGTAGTGCAAACACCGCGTTTTTGCGGGGAATCCTGATCAATTGAAACACGTTTCTTTGAATTCCAACCCTTTAAAAGCGCAGGGGCTTTTGCCTTTGTCACAGCAACTTTTCTGCCTGTATGGACTAACTGGTTAAATGTTGGCATAAGACACCTCCTCACATAAATTTTATATGTTAAGCGAATATATTATATCCGCAATAACAGCAAATTAATCTTTACATAACTTAATCCTATCCCAAAGCATAGCTTCGGAATAGGGATTAAGTATTAAGTTAATAAACCATCACAATTAGTAATTATACCGCTATACCGCATCATTTGTCAAGACTTCTTTTACAGGAACGATTTCAACGTCACTATAGCATTTCATACCGGTTCCGGCAGGAATCAGTTTACCGATAATAACATTCTCTTTCAGTCCCAGTAGCGGGTCAACCTTACCCTTGATTGCGGCATCGGTCAGTACACGGGTCGTCTCCTGGAAGGAAGCGGCTGAAAGGAACGAATCAGTTGCGAGTGAGGCTTTTGTAATACCAAGAAGAACCGGTGAAACGGTCGCTTCTTTTAAATCTGCCTCGCCTGCCTTAATGCGCTCACGGACAATTTCGTTTTCAGTCTCCATCTCAATCTTTTCAACGAGGGAACTCGGCAGAAGTGTCGTGTCGCCCGCATCTTCGATTTTAACCTTTTTCATCATCTGACGGACAATAACTTCAATATGCTTATCATTGATATCAACACCCTGCATACGGTAAACACGCTGTACTTCCTCAATGAGGTAGTCCTGAACGGCATGGGTACCACTGATGGCGAGGACATCGTGAGGATTAACAGAACCTTCGGTAACTCTTGTACCTGCCTTAATTTGTTGGCCCTCAGTGACAATAATGCGCGAACCGAAAGGAACGAGGTAGGATTTCGAATCGCCGGTTTCGGAATCAGTAACAACGACATGACGGTTTTTCTTGATTTCTTCAAAAGAAACCGTACCAGAAATTTCGCTAATGATTGCAAGGTGCTTTGGTTTACGGCCCTCAAAAAGTTCCTCAACACGAGGCAGACCCTGTGTGATATCTTCAGCACTGGCAACACCGCCGGTGTGGAAGGTTCTCATTGTAAGCTGTGTACCAGGCTCACCGATGGACTGCGCAGCAATAATACCAACAGCCTCGCCAACTGCAACTGTTTGACCGTTCGCAAGGTTGGAACCATAGCACTTTTTGCAAACGCCATGTTTCGCACAGCAGTTCAAAACGGAGCGAATCTTAATGTGTTCCACACCGTGTGCCACAATCAAATCTGCGTCGTGATCACTCATGAGCTTATCTTTAGAAATAAGAACTTCCCCTGTCTTTTCATCGACAAAGTCCTCAACAAGGTATCTGCCGAGAAGACGCTCATGCAAAGGCTCAATCGCTTCTTTACCTTCTTTGATATCGTAGACCTCAAGACCGTCGGTTGCACCGCAGTCATCCTCACGAATAATAACATCCTGAGAAACGTCTACGAGGCGGCGGGTAAGGTAGCCTGAGTCAGCCGTTCTAAGAGCAGTATCAGCAAGACCTTTTCTGGCGCCGCGGGAAGAAATAAAGTATTCCAAAATATTTAGGCCTTCGCGGTAGTTTGCTCTAATCGGAATTTCAATTGTTTTACCTGATGTGTTGGCAATCAAGCCACGCATACCAGCTAACTGGCGAATCTGGCTCATGGAACCACGGGCGCCGGAATCAGCCATCATAAAGATTGGATTGAAACGGTCTAGATTCTTTTGCAGTGCAATGGAAACGTCTTCGGTCGCCTTTGCCCATGTTTTTAGAACCGCATTATAGCGCTCACCATCGGAGAGTAAACCGTTCTTGAACTGATCGTAAACAATATCAATTTCCTTTTCAGCAGCACCGATGATCTCCTTTTTCTCAGGTGGTATGGTTGCGTCACAGACAGCAACCGTTATGGCGCTCAAGGTTGAGTACTTATAGCCCTGTTCCTTAATGCAGTCCAAAACGTCAGCTGTTTCTGCAGTGCCATGTGTCTTTATGCACTTATCAATGATCTGTCCCAGCTGCTTTTTGCTAACCAAGAAGTCAATTTCAAATTTAAATAAATTATCCGGATTGGAACGGTCAACATAGCCCAAATCCTGAGGAATCGGTCTGTTGAAAATCATACGGCCAACTGTTGTAGTAACAAGTCTGGAAACTTGATTACCGTTAATTTCCAGAGTTCTGCGGACTTTAATGCTGGCGTGAAGGCCGACAGCCTTTGCATCATATGCCATAATTGCCTCATTGTAGTCCCGGAATACCTTGCCCTCGCCAATCTCACCGCTCTTTTCCAGTGTCAAGTAATACGAACCCAGAACCATGTCCTGTGTAGGAACGGTAACCGGTCGACCATCGGATGGCTTTAATAGGTTACCAGCAGCCAGCATTAAGAATCGGGCTTCGGCCTGTGCCTCCGCGGAAAGCGGAACGTGAACAGCCATCTGGTCGCCATCGAAGTCCGCATTGTAAGCTGTACAGGCTAACGGATGCAGCTTTAATGCTCGACCCTCAACCAATACAGGTTCAAATGCTTGAATACCAAGTCTATGAAGCGTAGGAGCACGATTCAAAAGAACTGGATGGTTCTTAATGACGATTTCGAGTGAATCCCAAACCTCTGGTTTTGCGCGTTCAACCGCTTTTCTGGCAGCCTTGATGTTGCCGGCAGCGCCGGTTTCAACCAGACGCTTCATAACGAAAGGCTTGAACAACTCAAGTGCCATTTCCTTTGGAAGTCCGCACTGATACATTTTTAGTTCAGGGCCGACAACGATTACGGAACGGCCTGAGTAGTCAACACGCTTGCCCAGAAGGTTCTGGCGGAAACGTCCTTGTTTGCCCTTTAGCATATCGGAAAGGGACTTTAGCGGCCTGTTGTTTGGGCCGGTGACCGGTCTGCCGCGGCGGCCGTTATCAATTAATGCGTCAACTGCTTCCTGCAGCATTCTTTTTTCATTGCGAACGATGATATCAGGAGCACCAAGCTCCAACAGTCTTTTTAATCTGTTGTTTCTGTTTATAACACGACGATAAAGGTCGTTTAAATCAGATGTTGCAAAACGGCCGCCGTCTAGCTGTACCATTGGGCGGATATCTGGAGGGATAACCGGAACAACATCGAGAATCATCCATTCCGGGCGGTTGCCGGACAGGCGGAAAGCCTCGATAACTTCAAGGCGCTTTAAAATACGAACACGCTTTTGGCCGGAAGCGGTTAAAAGCTCATCCTTTAATTCGTCGGAAACAAGGTCAAGATCAATTTCAGTCAATAGCTTCTTAATTGACTCGGCACCCATGCTTGCCTCGAAATCATCTTCGTATTTTTCACGCATATCACGGTATTCTTTTTCATTGAGAAGCTGCTTTTTCTGAAGTTCGCGCACGTTGCCCGGATCGGTTACGATGTAGAGCGCAAAGTACAAAACTTTTTCAAGCATACGCGGAGAAATATCTAAAATAAGTCCCATTCTGGACGGGATACCCTTAAAGTACCAAATGTGTGACACAGGCGCAGCGAGTTCTATATGGCCCATACGTTCACGGCGAACCTTTGCTCTTGTTACTTCAACGCCGCAGCGTTCACAAATTTTTCCTTTGTATCGGATTCTCTTGTACTTTCCGCAATGACACTCCCAGTCCTTTTGAGGCCCAAAAATACGTTCGCAAAAAAGTCCGTCGCGTTCCGGTTTTAGGGTACGATAATTTATAGTTTCAGGTTTTTTCACTTCGCCGTGTGACCATTCCCTAATTTTATCCGGTGAAGCAAGTCCAATCTTAATTGATTCAAAAGTATTAAATTCCATATTGTAACCCCCTTCTATTATATTTCGTCGCTATCGTCAGAATTAATGTCAAAGGGTTCTTCCTTATCAAATTCATCATCGGTATCGGTATCAGTATCAGCAGCATCTTCATCAACATATCCGTCCGTATCATCAAATAGGCTGTCCTCATCCGTATCCTCAACAGAATAGCCTTCAAGGTCGTCAGCAACAGTTGGCTCATCAAAGTTGTCGTTTGACGGATTAAAACCAATGTCGTCATCGTCGTCAAAGTTTTGCTTCAAATCAATTTCGTCATTATCTTTATTGAGAACCTTTACGTCGAGGCCAAGGGACTGAAGCTCTTTAATAAGAACCTTAAAGGATTCTGGAATACCCGGTTTTGGAATGTTCTGACCCTTTACAATGGATTCATAGGTCTTTACACGACCAACAACATCATCGGACTTAACTGTAAGAATTTCCTGAAGGGTATAAGCTGCACCGTAAGCTTCCAGAGCCCAAACTTCCATCTCACCAAAGCGCTGACCGCCGAATTGCGCTTTGCCACCCAATGGCTGCTGCGTAACAAGCGAGTACGGTCCAGTTGAACGTGCATGGATTTTATCATCAACCAGATGATGCAGTTTAAGGTAGTACATAATGCCCACAGTTACCGGATTGTCAAAGAATTCGCCGGTACGGCCATCCTTTAAGATGGTCTTGCCGTCTTCACTTAAGCCGGCTTTTTTAAAGCATTCTACGATATCATCTTCATGAGCACCATCAAATACAGGAGTCATAATCTTCCAGCCAAGTGCTTTCGCAGCATAGCCCAAGTGAACCTCAAGTACCTGACCGATGTTCATACGGGAAGGAACACCCAACGGGTTAAGGACAATATCAAGCGGAGTACCATCCGGCAGGAACGGCATTTCTTCAACAGGAAGGATACGAGAAACAACGCCCTTATTACCATGGCGACCGGCCATCTTATCGCCTACAGAAATCTTACGCTTCTGAGCGATGTAGCAGCGCACAACCTTGTTAACACCCGGGCTTAACTCATCATGGCTGTTTTCGCGGGTAAAGACCTTAACATCAACCACAATGCCATATTCTCCGTGAGGTACTCTCAAAGAAGTATCTCTGACTTCTCTGGCTTTTTCGCCGAAGATAGCACGCAACAGGCGCTCTTCCGCGGTAAGCTCAGTTTCGCCCTTCGGGGTGACCTTGCCTACAAGGATATCTCCGGCACGCACCTCGGCGCCGATACGGATAATACCGCCCTCATCCAGGTCATGGAGCAAATCCTCATTGACGTTCGGAATATCCCTTGTGATTTCCTCAGGCCCTAGTTTTGTATCTCTGGATTCAAGCTCATATTCTTCAATATGAATAGAAGTATAAACATCGTCACGAACAATTTTTTCACTGATGAGAACAGCATCCTCGTAGTTGTAGCCTTCCCATGTCATAAAGCCGATTAAAGCGTTTTTGCCAAGGCTGATTTCGCCATCCTTGGTTGCAGGGCCATCGGCAATAACCGAACCTGCCTCAACTCTTTGATTTACATCAACAACCGGAACCTGATTGATACATGTTCCCTGATTTGAACGCATAAACTTAGTAACATGATAAACATCGACGACGCCGTTATCGCAGGTCACTCTAATTTCGTCCGCACTAACGCTGCGCACGATACCGGAGTGTCTTGCGATGACGCACACACCGGAGTCAACACCAGCCTTGTATTCCATTCCGGTACCAACAATTGGAGACTCGGTGTTGAGCAGCGGAACAGCCTGCCGCTGCATGTTGGAACCCATTAAAGCACGGTTTGCGTCATCGTTCTCTAGGAATGGAATCATTGCGGTAGCAACGGAAACAACCATTCTTGGCGAAACGTCCATGTAGTCAGCCTTTTCGCGCTCAGTTTCAAGGAACTCATCACGATAACGTGCATTAACCTTAGTGTGTTGGAAGTGACCATCCTCATCAAGAGGTTCATTTGCCTGTGCAACAATAAAGTCATCTTCAATGTCAGCTGTCATATACACAACGTCAGAAGTAACACAGCCGGTCTTTTTATCCACACGGCGGAAAGGTGCTTCAATAAAACCATATTCATTAATCTTTGCAAAGGTTGCAAGATAAGAAATCAAACCGATGTTAGGACCTTCTGGTGTTTCAATAGGACACATGCGGCCGTAGTGGCTGTAGTGAACGTCGCGTACCTCAAATCCTGCTCGATCTCTTGACAAACCACCCGGTCCTAAAGCAGAAAGACGACGCTTATGCGTAAGCTCGGCGAGGGGGTTGGTCTGATCCATAAACTGGGAAAGCGGAGAGGAACCGAAGAATTCTTTAATCGCCGCCACAACGGGACGGATATTAATCAGGGAATGTGGAGTCAACACTTCCAAATCCTGAGCTTGCAGTGTCATTCTCTCACGAATAACACGCTCCAAACGGGAAAAACCAATTCTAAACTGATTTTGCAGAAGCTCACCGACCGAACGAATACGGCGGTTGCCAAGATGGTCTATATCATCAATATTTCCAAGTCCCATTGCAAGACAGTTCAAGAAGTTAATTGATGAGAAAATATCGTCAATAATAATATGTTTTGGAATCAGTTCGTCAATTCTTGTCTTAATTGTTTCCTTTAGTTCGTCATCATCGGAGCAGGAATCAAGAATTTCGGCAAGCACACTAAAACGAACTCTTTCGTTCACATTGCACTCGGTTTTGGCGTCGAAGCCAACAAAACCGTTGATATCAACCATTCCGTTGGAGATTACCTTCACCTCACGCTCGTTTATGGTGACAAACGCGATGGTAACTCCGGCATTATCAATTTCCCTCGCTTTATCATGGGAAATGATTTCGTCCACTTCAGCCATCAACTCACCGGTGAGCGGATTAATGATAGGTCTTGAAAGTTTCTGCCCGGTGATACGGCCTGCAAGATTTAGTTTCTTATTATATTTGTACCGGCCAACGCGGGAAAGATCATAACGGCGCGCATCAAAGAATAATCCGTTAATGTGTGACTGTGCGCTTTCAATTGTCGGCGGTTCGCTTGGTCTTAGCTTTCTGTAAACCTCGAAAAGAGCTTCTTCCATGTTTTTGCACGGATCCTTTTCGATGGTTGCATTCATTCTGTCGTCGTCGCCGAAGTACTCACGGATTTCCTCATCGGTACCAAGGCCAAGCGCACGGACGAATACGGTTATCGGCATTTTGCGATTTTTATCAATACGAACATAGAAGATATCATTAGCATCGTTTTCATATTCAAGCCATGCACCGCGGTTAGGGATAACGGTTGAACTGAAAAGCTCCTTACCTGTCTTGTCGTATTCCATTTTATAGTAAACGCCAGGTGAACGGACTAACTGAGAAACAATAACACGCTCCGCGCCATTGATAACAAAAGTTCCGCTGTCTGTCATGAGTGGAAAGTCGCCCATAAAAACATCAGATTCTTTAATTTCGCCGCTTTCCTTGTTGAGCAGGCGGGCAGTGACCCTCAGAGCAGCAGCATAGGTTGCGTCACGCTCTTTGCACTCTTCAACACTGTAATTCGGCTTATCATCGTCCAGTTTGTAATTTACGAAGTCCAACACGAGGTTGCCAGTATAGTCTGTAATGCCGGAAACATCCTTAAAAACCTCTTTGAGGCCTTCATCAAGAAACCATTTGTAGGAATTCTTTTGCACCTCAATTAGATTTGGCATGTCCAGAACTTCATCGATACGTGAAAAGCTCATTCGGACATTTTTGCCCAATTGTACCGGTTTAACATTCACCATTGGCTCAATCACTCCATTCATATATTTACCATCTGCGTCATAAATTAAGCACAAAAATAATTTGCATTCATCATTGCTTTTATAAGCTTTTATGATATCCTCTTGCCTTTTTGAATGCGTTGTGATATTATATAACAAGTTGGATATGAGTATATGTTTCCATGATGATGCAGTATATTATTTTATTACAATATATAGTGTTTGTCAAGTATAATTTGCACATTTTTAATATTTAAATTATCAAAAGCCGTCGGTTCACAAAACCGTCGGCTTTTTTTATTACTATTTATGTTGTTTTTCTGCCGCTGTATCATCGCCGCTGAGAATGTCAAAAGTGTATGAATCCAGTTTCGTGCGTACATCCGAAGAAATCTCATCATAAATCTGATGAAATCGGCAGCAGGTCGTGTGAGAGCAAGAATATTCATCCTGCTGGCAACGGCTAATCATGTAAGGCCCCTCGACTGATTCGATTACCTGGCGGAGCGTTATTTCCCTCGGCTCGTGGGCAAGCATGTACCCCCCGTGGGCACCCTTATAAGATACAATCAATCCATCGGCAACCAATTTACGCAAAATTTTAAGCGCAAATCTTAACGGAACATGGGCTTCGTTGGAAATGGTTGCCGCATCTATTCTTTTATTGGAAACTGCCAGCATCTCAACAATTCTCACAGCATAGTCGGCTTCGAGTGTCATGACCATTTAAGACATCCCCTAATCCAAGAAATCTTTCAGCTTTTTGCTGCGGCTAGGATGACGAAGCTTACGAAGCGCTTTTGCTTCAATTTGTCTGATGCGTTCTCTTGTAACATTAAATTCCTTGCCAACTTCCTCCAAAGTACGTGAGCGCCCGTCTTCAAGGCCAAAACGCAGGCGGAGTACTTTTTCCTCCCTTGGTGTTAGCGTATCAAGCACGTCAGCAAGCTGTTCTTTTAAAAGTGTGTGGGAAGCAGCGTCTGCCGGTGCGGGAGCATCGTCATCCGGAATAAAGTCGCCAAGGTGACTGTCCTCTTCCTCACCGATTGGTGTTTCAAGAGAAACAGGCTCCTGCGCAACGCGC
This sequence comes from uncultured Caproiciproducens sp., assembly GCA_964517505.1. GTDB lineage: Bacteria > Bacillota > Clostridia > Oscillospirales > Acutalibacteraceae > Caproiciproducens. Next base: position 409,298 of record CAZFED010000002.1, read on the forward strand.
ATGATTTCACGTACTTTATCAACAGGCATGTCCAACTCCGCAGAAATCTCATCCGCAGTCGGTTCATGGCCGTTGGTGTGCAGAAGCTGACTGGACACCTTTTTCACCTTATTGATGGTCTCAACCATATGCACCGGGATTCGAATGGTTCTGGCCTGGTCAGCAATCGCACGCGTAATTGCTTGACGAATCCACCATGTAGCATAGGTTGAAAATTTAAATCCCTTTGAATAATCGAACTTTTCAACGGCCTTAATTAAGCCGAGGTTTCCCTCCTGAATCAGATCTAGGAATTGCATCCCGCGTCCCAAATAACGTTTTGCAATACTGACAACCAAGCGAAGGTTCGCTTCAGAAAGTCGCTTTTTTGCTGCCTCATCGCCATCTGAAATACGGATAGCAAGATCAATTTCCTCTTCCGGTGAAAGAAGGGGCACACGACCAATTTCTTTTAGATAAACCTTAACCGGGTCATCTATCGCAATGCCCTCGGTGCTAAGCGCAGACTCCATGTCCTCATTCTCGTTGGTCTGGGTAGTAAAATCAATGTCCTCAAGCGTCGTATCGGCAAAATCTTCGATAATCTCAACGCCCTGCGACTCGAGCGTATCATAAAACTTTTCAATTTGTTCCGGTTCAAAGTCCAACTCGCCGATTGCGTCTAAAATTTCCTTTGTTGAAAGTTGTCCTTTGCTTTTTCCCTGCTCAATTAAATCCCGTATAACTGTTTTCTTGTCCGGTGCTCCCATAATATAAGTCCCCCTATTTTTTCTGTGACCTCAGTTCCCGCAAGTATTCCTGTATCTCCTGCGGCTGCACTGAATTAATATTTTCTACATTTATTTTTGAGTATTCCTGATTAATGACATTAATATATTCATCCGCATCCTGCTTTGTAACGGAAACAGAGTGAAATCTTGCAAGCATCTGTGAGATTGCTGCAATTTCGTCAATTGAGAAGCCTTCTGATATATCTGTAAGGCCAATCGCCTTGCCATCTATCATTCTGTCCATTATTGCACGATATACACGGCGGTTAAACGTGGTTGTAAATTTCTTCTCCGGCAAAAGCTTTTCTATTGCTATAGCGTTCTCAGGGTACTTAACAATATACGCTATAAGTGCTTCTTCTGCGCTTGCAGCCCTAAGATGCTGTGATTTTTCGGGATTTATGCTGTCACGGATACCTGCAGACTGTTGCTGAAAGGCTTTAAACTCCTTTTGCTCATAACTTTTTTTCAGCTTAGCACGGTTTTTGTCCACTTGCAGCATGATAGTGGAGCGCTCAACACCGACTTCTTCTGCAAGCCTTCCGGCATAAACTTCCTGTTCAATGCGACTTTCCAGTGTCGCAAGCACTGTGCAAGCGCCCGTCAGATAGGCGACGCGCCCCTCAGAATTTTGTAGATTACAACTTTGCTTAATCTTTTGCATCCTGTACTCTACATCGTTACCGCAGGAATCAAGTAATTGTTTAAACTTCACCCGGCCATTCTGGCCATTGGCGCGTATGTATTCATCGGGGTCCTTGCCACCGGCGATGGTAAGTATCTTAACAGGCAAACCTGCTTCGCGCAGGATTGGAATCGCGCGCGAGGCGGCTTTTTGCCCAGCCTCATCCGAATCGTAGGAAACAACGACCTCTTTTGTGTACCGCGCCATCAAATGAGCCTGATTGGGCGTTAAGGCGGTGCCAAGCGTTGCAATCGCATTGGAAAAGCCTGCCTGATGCATGGATATGACGTCCATATAGCCCTCGCATAGAATTAGCTGTTCGCTCCCACTTCCCTTTGCGAAGTTAAGTGCGAATAAATAACCGCCCTTGTTAAATACTGGCGTTTCAGACGTATTAAGGTATTTCGGCTTTTCATCGGTCATAACACGGCCGCCAAAAGCGATTACATTGCCGCGCAGATCAATGATTGGGAACATCACACGTGAATAAAAACGGTCAACGGATTTTCCACTTCTGCCCTTAAAAGCGACATTAGCCAGAATCATTTCATTTTGCGTGTAACCCTTTTTTTCAAGGTAATCAACCAATGAAAAACGCGAAGCTGGGGCGTAGCCAAGACCAAAGCGGCGAATTGTATTCGGAGTTAAAGCGCGGTGGGTCAAATAGTTCATTCCGATTGCGCCTTCCTCGGAATTTAAAACCGCGTTGTAAAACCGGGCAGTTTCGCGGTTGACTTCTAAAATACGCGCTTTCAGCTTTCCCATGCCGTCGTCAACATTGTTTTCCGGCACCTGCAGCCCGGCGCGCTGCGCCAAAAAGCGAACTGCCTCCATGTAGTCCAAATTTTCAATGCGGCGAATAAACGTGATGACATCGCCGCCTGCGCCGCAGCCAAAGCAATAAAAAGAACCGTTTTCCGGATAAACGTTAAACGAAGGTGTTTTTTCGCTGTGAAATGGGCAAAGCCCTACCAAACTTCTGCCGCTATGCCGCAGATTCACATAGGGCGCGACGACACCGGATATGTCACTACGTGTTTTTAACTCCTGCAAAAAGCCTTCTGGCAATGGCACATCGTCACCCCCTTCTCAGATGTATCCAAATTATATATTCCAGGATTTCGGAACGTAGATATCCTGGAACAGCTGAATTGCAAAGTGGTCGGTCATGCCGGCAATATAGTCGCAGGCAGCGCGCTCAATTCCATCCTGTTCAGCAATAAAACTCATATCCGTCGGAAGATTTTCTGGTAATTTTAAATATTCATATAGTGTGCCGATAAGGTAGGGAACCTTTTTCTCTTCAGCTTTTGCATATGAGTTCAGATAAACATATTTGTACATAAAGTCATATAGTTTGTCAAAGGCTTCCTGAATATTCGGATCCATTTGAATCGTTCCGTTCTGGCTATTTTCAACAACCGAATGAACAAGAGTATCAATCCTTTCGGCCCGACGACGGCCTAAAACGGACGTAATCTCCGTGGGAACATCGTTTTCGTGCAGTATACCAGCTCTTTCGGCATCATCAATATCGTGATTTATGTAAGCAATTCGATCGGATAAGCGAACAACTCGCCCCTCAAGCGTCATCGCCTCGGTACCTTTGGTGTGACAGAGGATTCCGTTTCGAACCTCTTTGGTAAGATTTAAACCCGCGCCGTTCTTCTCGACCTTTTCGACAATACGGACACTTTGCTCATAGTGGCGGAAGCCTTGGGGATACAAATCGTTCAGCGCGCGCTCGCCGGCATGCCCGAAGGGTGTATGGCCCAAATCATGCCCCAGGGAAATTGCCTCCGTTAGATCCTCATTTAAGAGCAGTGCTCTTGCAATCGTGCGTGCAATTTGCGACACCTCAAGTGTGTGTGTTAGACGGGTGCGGTAATGGTCGCCCTCCGGTGACAAAAATACCTGTGTTTTATGCTTTAGGCGGCGGAAAGACTTACAGTGAATAATTCTGTCCCTGTCACGCTGATAGGGCGTTCTTAATTCACATTCTTCCTCACAAACGTCTCTGCCCTGCGTATTCTTAGAAAGAGCAGCATAGGGTGATAAGATTTTCTCCTCTATGCTTTGTGTACGCTCCCGAACAATCATAATTCCACTCACCCTTTCAAGTACTTCAATTAGATATACGCAAGATAATACAATTTTCCTGCATATATTATAAAATTTCAAAAAACTTTTCTCCAACAATTTCGACATTGCTTTGGCCGCAAGTCGCGTCAGCTAGCTTTTGCTCGAATTTTGGCATGTCGTCATCACTCATATGAAATTTTATTTTGACAATATCCGTAAAATCAGTATGGTCGACTACTCCGCCGTTTTCGGGAATCAGTGCGGCCAATTTGCCGTACTGATTGTAATCGCAGTCCACTTCAGCCATCATGCAAGTTCGCATTGTAATAATCTTTGCCTGTTGTAGTGCAATGGACGCGCTGTGCGAATATGCCCGCACAAGTCCGCCCGCGCCAAGCAGAATTCCGCCAAAATAACGCGTAACAACAACCACGACATCAGTTACACCGGACTTAAGAATTACGTCAAGCGTAGGGATTCCTGCTGTGCCCTGCGGCTCACCGTCATCGGAATAGCGTTTAAGCTGTCCCTGTCGGATGGAGTAGGCATATACATTGTGCGTGGCGTTCCAATGCTTAGACTTTATCGAATTGATAAATGAAACCGCTTCCTCCTCGGTTTTGACTGGCTTTGCGTAGCCAATGAAGCGCGAGCGCCGCTCAACAAATTCAGCAGAAGCCTCATTTGCAACGGTTCGATACTCAAACATAGCGTCTCCTCATAACGAAAAAATATAGGCGGCGCAGATGCCTGCGCCGCCTAATTTAATCCAAAGAAATCAAAAAGCAAATTATTTTTCCAAACCGTAACGCTTTTTAAACATATCAACACGTCCGCTTGTATCAACAAGCTTTTGCTTACCAGTAAAGAACGGGTGGCACTTGGAGCATATTTCAACGCGGATGTTTTCCTTTGTGGATTTTGTGTTAATAACATTTCCGCATGCACATGTGATTGTTGTCTCTTTATACTTTGGATGTATATTTTCCTTCATTCTTGTCACCTCTTTCAGTAAAACTGCAACTTAACATTTGAATTTTACCATAGTGATTATAAAATTGCAAGTAAAATTATGATAATTATCAAATAATATAAAATTATTTTGGATTCTGTTGCTTTATATACGCAGCATATTCCTCAAGACACATGGAATATTCACGCATTTTTACTGCATGTTCCCCACCAACATAACGAAAATGATGTGGATCGAACGCCATGCCGGTCACCGCCGTCTTGCTTTCAGCGTAGCGTAATACAAACCCGTAATGAACGCTGTTTTTTACGAGCCATTTGTACTGATTCGTAGCTGTAAAGTCGGCATTGTCTGCCAGCCCTTCCGCTGAAAAAGCGACAGCCATTCCGGTCTGATTTTCGTTATATGCGCCACGTCCGATTGAAGTTTGTACCTGGTTTTCCGCTCTTACCTGCGTGTAACCTTGATTTTTGATTAAGTCTTGCACCCCTGCGGCAAAAAGCTTATCCTGCTCTTTCGCGTCAACGTAGCCCGATGTCAACTTTAAATCACAGCCATCGGCCTGTGCATCTTGAAGCATTTTTTTCAGTGCAGGGGTAATTCTATTATCGACTGTTACACCTTTAAGCTGGGCAAGCTGTACGCTAAAATCGGATTTTAGCTGAGTGGAAGCGTTTACCACAACCAAATTGTAAGAATCTTCGTAAACCGGCAGCACTTCGCTGTTTAGAGAAACAGTCGCACTTGAGCTCGCCGGCATACCGCCGACAGGTGACGTGTCAAATGGGCGCTTAATCTGTACCCAAACTAAGATAGCCCCCGCTGCAATCGACATGCAAAGTGCGACAGCAATCACCGTCATTACTATTTTTATCTTTCTAACCTGATCAGCCCTATGCCATCCGGCGCGGGTCTGCACTATCTTTTCTCCTCGTTTGTGCACATCAGCGCTTCCTTTCTGTTTGTGATTTTATATTACAATTGTATAACTTATATCAAATTATTACAACCGATTTCTAATTTTCGGATTAGTGTACAATATCTTACGAATTGTTTGATTTAATTTTGTAAGTGTATTATCATATATACTGGGTGAGATTCGATAATTACACTTTAACGTTAGGATTGGAGTCTTAAAAAATGAGAAAAACAAAAATCATATGTACTCTCGGCCCTGCGACTGATAAAGACGACGTGTTAAGACAGCTGATGCTGGCGGGCATGAACGTTGCCCGATTAAACTTTTCACACCAAACAGCGGTAGAGCAAAAAATACGCATTGATGCGGTGAAAAAAGTGCGTGAGGAACTTGGGCTGCCCGTTGCTCTTTTGCTTGACACAAAAGGCCCTGAAATTCGGTTGAAGGACTTTAGCCAGCCTAAAATCGCGCTAAAGGCCGGGAATAAATTTACATTAACCAGCAGGGATATTGTCGGTGACGAAACAACTGCCGCAATTACCTTTGAACACCTTCCACAGGAGGTTTCATCCGGTGCCAGAATATTGATTGACGACGGTCTGATAGAACTGAAGGTGGAATGCTGCACTGAAACAGATATTCTCTGTACAATTATAAACGGTGGCACTATTTCAGCCCATAAGGGAATCAATGTGCCGGGAACTAAGCTTTCTCTTCCGTTTATCAGTGCGAAAGACAAGGATGATATTGCCTTTGCGGTAAAAGAGGACTTCGACTTTATCGCGGCCTCGTTCACGCGCAACGCGCAGGATATCATTGATTTACGAACGGAACTTGAAAAGCATGACTGTCATAAAATCCGCATTATTGCTAAAATAGAAAATTCTGACGGCGTTGAAAATATCAATGAGATTATCCGCCTTTCCGACGGTATTATGGTTGCAAGAGGTGACCTGGGTGTTGAAATTCCGCTTGAGGAGATTCCGGTTATTCAGAAACAACTGATTAAAAAGGCTTATAGTGCCGGCAAACAGGTTATTACCGCGACACAGATGCTGGATTCCATGATGAAGAATCCGCGTCCAACCAGGGCGGAAACAACTGATGTTGCAAACGCAATTTATGATGGAACAAGCGCGATTATGCTTTCAGGCGAAACCGCCGCGGGTGACTACCCCATTGCCGCGCTTAAGACCATGGCAATCATTGCGGAACGCACAGAACGGGACATTGACTATAAATCACGTTTTGCAAAACGGGATTTTAAAGAGGCACCAAATGTCACCTCCGCTATTTCCCACGCAACTTGTACCACAGCGCAGGACCTCGGTGCTGTTGCAATTATTACAGTTTCAAAATCAGGAAGAACAGCCCGCATGATTTCAAAATATCGACCTGAATGTCCTATTATCAGTGGTACAACAGACCCAACTGTTCAGCGTCAGATGAATCTTTCCTGGGGCGTTGTTCCGATTATGGTTGATGAAAAGGACAACACCGACGCTCTGTTTGACCACGTAGTTGACGTTGCGCGAAAAGAAAAGCTTGTAAAGAATGGCGATTTAGTCGTCATTACTGCCGGTGTTCCGCTCGGCGTTTCCGGTACAACCAATCTTTTAAAAGTACAGCTTGTCGGCGATGTGCTTGTTTCCGGCATGGGTGTTACAAAGGGCTCTATTTGTGGTAATCTGTGTGTTTGTGCAGATGAAGAGGAAGCCGAAAAGCGCTTTAAAAAAGGTGACATTCTGGTGATTCCACAGACAACGAACAAAATTCTGCACATCTTAAAATCGGCATCTGGCCTAATTACCGAGGACGGTGGTATGAATTCACATGCAGCAATTGTTGGCCTGGCGCTCGATAAACCGGTTATCGTGGCTGCTCAGAACGCAACAAAGATTTTAAAGAGCGGCACAACCGTCACAATTGATGCGACCCGCGGTATTGTGTTCAGTGGTATTGAAAAACACGCAGGGTGATAAAATATAACAATAACTGAAAAGGGGTATGCGGTTAAATCCACATACCCCTTTTCAGTTTATTGTTTGATGAGAACTCTGTAAAAGTCAACTTTTCTTTAGTTATTTTGCTTCGTAGAATGCCTTAATGCCCTCGTAGGTCATGTAAACATCCAGCTTGGAAACGACCTCTAAGGGTGCGTGCATTGAGAGAACCGAAACGCCGACATCGAGAACGTCAACATTTAGATTTGCGATATACGCTGCCACAGTGCCACCACCGCCGCCGTCAACCTTGCCAAGTTCACCGATTTGCCAAAGAACTTCATTTTCATCAAAAATATTGCGGATTTCAGCAACAAATTCTGCGGTTGCTTCGCTGGAACCGCTCTTTCCCCTGGAGCCAGTGTACTTGGACATACCGACACCGTTATTGATATAGCAGGAATTTGTTGGTTCATACGCACTGGCATATGTCGGATCAAAAGCAGCTGCTACATCGGCAGAAAGGCACTTTGACTTGCTTAAAACATGACGTGTTTCCAATTCTTCGGCTTGTGCCAGGTCGGAAATAAAGTAGCGCATAAATTCAGAATTAAGGCCGGTGTTTCCGTCACTGCCGATTTCTTCCTTGTCAGCCAGAACAGTGATAATTGTGCTTTCCGGAGCTTTCGCATTGATTGCAGCCATAACTGCCGGATAGGCGCAAACTCTGTCGTCATGGCCATAGGCGCCAATCATACTGCGGTCAAATCCGATATCCGCGGGTTTAAATGCCGGTACAAACTCGATGTCGGCAGACACAAAATCTTCCTCGGTCATACCATATTTTTCATGAATCAACTTCATAATATTGAGTTTAAATAAGTTATCTCCCTCGTCGGCTCTGACGGGACGACTGCCAACGACAATATTCAGGTTTTCAGCCTCAACTGCTTTTGAAAGCGTTTTTTCCATTTGTTCAGAGCTTAAATGCGGGAGCAAATCAGTAACACAGAATTGCGGCTCCCCTTCTTCTTCACCTAAACGGATTTCGACAACCGTACCGTTTTTAAGGGCGACGATACCGTGCATTGCAAGCGGGATTGCAGTCCACTGGTATTTCTTTATGCCACCGTAGTAGTGCGTCTTAAACAATGCAATATCGTCTTTCTCGTAAAGCGGATGCGGCTTTAAGTCAAGGCGCGGTGAATCAATATGCGCGGCAGCGATACGAACACCATTTTTGCAGCCGTTTTTACCGATTACTGCAAGGATAACCGCTTTGCCGCGGTTGTTGAAATAAACCTTGTCGCCCTCCGCGTATTTTTTCGAGGAATCAAACGGAACAAAACCGGCTTTTTCAGCGGTCTTCACAGTATAGGTTACCGCTTCGCGCTCAGTTTTTGACAGGTTTAAAAACTTTTTGTAGTCCTCACAAAAGTCATCTGCCTTTTTGATTTTCTCATCACCAACCTGAAAATACCCGTTTTTACGGTTGATCAGCAGTTCCTCCGTAAGCTGTTTAACATCTACATTGTCGATTTTTTTAGTCATTACTATTTTCTCCTTTGCTGTTAAATTGATAGAGCTTCTTGTAATTATCATAATTCTTTAGGACAGCATCAACATACTTTCTTGTTTCCGCATATGGAATATTATCAAGTGTCTCACCATCCTTAGAAATATCCGGATTTTTAAGCCATGAATTCACTGTACCGATTCCCGCATTGTAGGCGCTGAGCGCGGTGCCCTTTTGACTGTATTTATTGAGCAGCAGCGAAAGCAGCTTACAACCATAGCGAACATTGATTTCCGGCGTGTAAAGGTCTGCCTCAGTATATTTTGTGTCACTTTTCAGCTTTGTCTGAACCCACTCAAAGGTATCGGGAGTAAGCTGCATCAAACCGATTGCTCCCGCGTGGGATTCGGCGTCGGGGTCAAAATTGCTTTCCACTTTCATAACGGAATAGACGAGTGCTGGATCTAACTGGTTAGCCGTGGCTTCTTTAGCAACGATATCGGTGTACTCGAGTGGATATGCTTTTTTCATAAAATTATTGTAACCATGATTTAAAGCAAAATAACCAAGCAATAGTAAAACTGCCAATATCAAACAGGTTACAAAAACCTTCTTAAATACTTTCATTCCTATCTCCAATAATCTGTTCCAAAAGCTGATTCGCTTTTACCTGAATATTGTTTTGGTCGGTTGCACCGTCAAAAAAATATTGTGCCCTTTTGTTATAATAAACATTCTCCTGCTGTACGCCAATGCGAGCTTCAGCAAGCTCAAGCGGAATAGAATCGCGGCTCATGATGCGGCTCAAACGCACATCGGTTGGAGCGGTGACGGCGACGGTGGTAGTGCAAAACGAATCGGCACCGCTCTCAAATAAAAGAGCCGCGTCAACAACAATTGCCCTTGCAACGCTTTGCTGATAAAATGCAATCTGCCGGATTACCTCGTTTTTAATAATAGGATGGGTAATCTCACTCAGCCTTGCGGCATTTTTAGCATTGGAAAAAGCGCGCTGTGCCAATAAATGGCGATTCAAACTGCCGTTATCACTGATAATATCGTTTCCGTATTCGGCTTTTAGTGCGGCAATGCAGTCAACATTCGTTACAGCCTGCCGAGCAATTAAGTCGGCATCAATAATTTTACATCCCGCTTTTTCGAAAGCGTCAGCAACAGTTGACTTCCCCGCACCGGTCGGCCCAGTAAGACCGATAACTATCTTACTCAAGGTGAAGCACCTCAAATCCAGCCGCACGAATAAGACGGTTATACACGGCAAGTCCTACACCCTTTGGCTCGGGGCAGCGGGCGTAGACCGTTTGAGCATTGATATCATCAAGTTTGCGCAGTGCATCGAAAAGCTCCCGTGCCTGCTCGCCGTAATCATCCTTGCAGCCATAGCAAATGGTTGGAACAGTCAGGACGGCACCCTCACCATTATAGCAGAGTGCCGCGGTTCCCTCGGTATTGTGACTGTTAACATAATCTTTGTATTTTTCAAAGTTACTGTCGATAATAATGACATTCGCTTTCGGTGAATAGTGTTTATACTTCATACCGGGGGATGCTGCGCGGACACCCTTTGGCAGCGGATTTAACACTGCATTGTCCAATTCTACCTCGCCAAGAACGCCGCGAAGCTGCTCCAAAGTAATTCCGCCCGGCCTTAAAAGACGCGGAGGATTCGTAGCAAGGGTAATAACGGTTGATTCAACGCCAACGCCGCAGGCGCCACCGTCAAGGACGGCCTCGATTTTACCATTCATATCGTTCATTACATGTTCGGCCGTTGTGGGACTTGGGTGACCGGAAAGATTGGCGGACGGTGCCGCCAGCGGAAGCCCAGCCGCGTTAATAAGCGCTCTTGCGGCCGGATGCGAAGGGAAGCGAACTGCAACCGTATCCAAACCCGCGCTTACTTCATCGGGTATAATATCGGCTTTGGGCAAAATGATGGTCAACGGGCCGGGCCAAAATTTCTCCGATAATTTTTTAGCCGCATCGGGAACCTCTTTGACCAGCTTATAAAGCTGATTAAACTCTGAGATATGTACAATTAAGGGATTATCCATCGGTCTGCCCTTGGCTGCGAAAATCTTCGCAACTGCTTTGCCATTTAATGCGTTGGCCGCAAGGCCGTACACAGTTTCCGTGGGCATACCGACTAAACCGCCGTCCTTTAAAATTTGGGCGGCGGCAAGAATTGCCTCCTGATTATTTGCATCTAATCGTTGGGTCTGCATTTATGAATCTCTCTCTTCCGACTGGTTATCGATTGTATCTTGCAGCTTTGCTGCTCTGTCCGCAGTAATCAAAGCATCAATTATCTCGTCAATATTGCCATTTAAAATATCGTCAAGGCGGTAAACTGTAAGGCCGATCCGATGGTCAGTCATGCGCCCCTGTGGATAGTTGTAGGTGCGGATGCGCTCGGAACGATCGCCGGTCCCAACCTGTGACTTGCGCTCGGAGGCAATTTTCTCATTGTGCTCCCGAAGCTTTGCTTCAAATAATCTGGAGCGCAAAACCTTCATTGCTTTATCTTTGTTTTTGTACTGACTTCGCTCATCCTGACACTCAACCACCGTACCGGTCGGCAGATGTGTAATGCGGATAGCAGACGAGGTTTTATTAATGTGCTGTCCACCAGCGCCGCTTGAGCGATAGGTGTCGATTTGTAGATCTTTGGGGTTAATTTCGAGTTCAACCTCTTCGGCCTCCGGCAAAACAGCAACGGTAGAGGTGGAGGTGTGAACCCTGCCCTGCGTTTCTGTTTCTGGCACACGTTGAACACGGTGTACACCACTTTCATACTTTAAACGTGAATATGCACCATTACCGGTAATCATAAAGCTAATTTCCTTTAAGCCGCCAAGCTCGGTTTCATTCGTATTTAATATCTCAGTTTTCCAGCCCCTTGACTCGGCATACATACTGTACATCCGATAAAGAACAGCTGAGAACAGTGCGGCTTCATCGCCACCCGCACCGCCGCGGATTTCGACGATGACGTTTCGCTCGTCGTTTGGGTCACGCGGCAAAAGCAGTATTTTTAGCTCCTCGGCAAAACGCTCGATATCTGCTTTCGCTGTTTGCAGTTCCTCGTCAGCCATTTCTTTCAAATCCTTGTCGATACCGCTCTCATCCAAAAGTTCCCTTGCTTCCGCCATAGAAAGATTTGCTTTTACATACTCACGGTATTTCTCAACAATGGGGGTAATATTTCTGTATTCTTTCATCAACTCGGTATACATTGTTTGGTTGGAAAGGACGGATGGGTCATAGAGTTTTTGATTTAATTCCTCATATCGTTTTTCGAATACGTCTAAATTTTCAAACATTATTATTTCTCCCTTATTTATCATTTATTTACATTAATAATTAAAGGAGCTATAATTCATCCTGTGTATTCTCCCGTATGATTTTTTTAATGTTTTTCTCGCATTTCAGCCTTGGCACCATAACTTCATGGCCGCAGGAGGTACAGCGAATTTTGAAATCCATGCCGGAACGCAAAACAAGAAAGGTTTTGCTTCCGCACGGATGTGCTTTTTTCATCTGTAAAATATCGCCGGGTCTGACGTCCATGTTAAGCACCCCGCTTTCTCAAATAATATTTTGTCTAAACACATAACATATAGTATATCACCAAAATGACATAACCGACAATATATTTTTAATATTTACTTGCTTGCGAGCCATCGAACACGTTATAATCTAATTGTGATACATACAACATGTGGAAACAGTGATATTTTCAATACGCGTATACAGAATCTTCAAACTGAAAATTTTATTGTATTATAAATATTGACAAAGGCCGTGATGATATGTCTACAAAAAATGAAATATTAAAATATCTGCAAGAGCACGATGGTTACGTTTCCGGTGAAGAGCTGAGTGAGCATCTGAACGTTTCACGCACGGCAATCTGGAAAAACATCAATACCCTCCGCAGCTGCGGTTATGACATTGAATCAGTTACAAACCGCGGCTACAAGCTTGTATCCTGCCCCGGCAAGATCTCTGCAGAAGAAATCACATCCGGTTTAAAGACGAAGACTTTGGCTAAAAAAGTTTACTGTTTCGACAGTATTGACTCTACCAATGAAGAAGCAAAGAGGCAGGCTCTTTGTGGAGCGCCCAACGCAAGCCTATTTATCGCGGAGCAGCAGTTGGGTGGCAAGGGCCGCCTTGGTCGGGTATGGACATCCCCCCCCGGTATAGGGCTGTGGTTCAGCGTTCTTCTGCGTTCAAGCTTAATGCCTTTACAGGTAACCAATATCACACTGCTGGCCGGCCTTGCAGTGTGCAGTGCAATTCGGAGTTATACCGGCTGCCCTGCTATGATAAAGTGGCCAAACGATGTTGTAATCGGCAGCAAAAAGGTTTGCGGTATTCTTACAGAAATGGCGGCCGAGGTGGACAGAGTGGAGTATATCGTTGTGGGAATTGGCATCAATGTTAACAATGCGTCATTTCCAGATGAAATATCTGTAAAGGCAACTTCCTTGCTTCTGGAAAGTGGAAAACCTGTTTTGCGTGTGGGATTATTGCAGGAAGTTTTGCGGACATTTGAAACTCTGCTGATTGAATATAAGACAGACAGCAAAGCTTTGCTGTCCGAATATCGGCAGTCCTGCCTTTCGTTAAATCGCAAGGTGGGTTTTACGCGCAACAATCAAAAAATCACAGCAACTGCGGTGGATATTTCACCCCAGGGTGAGTTGATTGTACGCTGTGATGACGGCACGATCATGCCCATTAACTCCGGCGAGGTTACCGTACAGGGAATATACGGGCAATAGCAAAAACAAGCTCACTGCTTTAACCGGCAGCGAGCTTTTCTTTTCGAAGATCAACCACCAGCTCTGCTGGTGGAGATAAAAAAGCTTAAGC
>CAZFED010000003.1:0-350489 GCA_964517505.1 uncultured Caproiciproducens sp.
CAAATAAATTACGGGTTCCTTAATTCTTTACGTTGTTTAATTTTCAAGGTCCTAAGTGTCTCCGTCATTGTTTCGCAGGAGAACGCTTTATATCTTATCACGATTAGGTGAGCTTGTCAAGCGTTTTGTTTCCGCTTTTTCGACGGCTTAGCTATAATACCATGTAGGTTATACAATGTCAACACCTTTTTCACCTTTTTTATGAAAGTATCAATATTTTGTTATATATTGCAGTATTTATGGATGTTTGCTATAATAAATCCATTGTCTGAAACTTGGGAGGATCAATAATGCCAATTAAAATTCAGGAAAATCTTCCGGCAGTCGAGGTGCTGGAGTCGGAAAATATATTTGTAATGACGCATCAACGTGCTATGGCTCAGGATATTCGGCCACTGAAAATCATTATTCTTAATTTGATGCCTACAAAAATCGATACTGAAACACAGCTTTTGCGTCTTTTGAGCAACACGCCGCTCCAGGTTGATGTGGAACTTATGCAGATGGCCACGCATGTTTCAAAAAACACCTCATCTTCACATATTAATACATTTTATAAAAATTTTGATGAAGTTAAAGATGAAAAATACGACGGAATGATTATTACGGGCGCGCCGATTGAGAACATGCCGTTCGAAGAAGTTGACTATTGGAACGAACTTTGCAAAATTATGTCATGGAGCCGTCGAAATGTATACTCTACGATGCATATCTGTTGGGGTGCGCAGGCAGGGCTGTATTATCACTTTGGAATACCAAAATACCAATTATCACAAAAGCTTTCCGGTATTTTCCGCCACCGCGTGATTGAAAACAGGCATCCGCTGGTCAGAGGCTTTGACGATAACTTTTACGCGCCGCACTCCCGCAACACCGAGGTTCGAAGCGAAGATATTGAAAAGCATGGCGACTTAATTGTATTGACTACTTCAAATGCAGCTGGAATTCATATCGTTGCAAAGAAGAATGGTAGGCAGTTTTTTATTACCGGTCATTTGGAGTATGACTGCGACACACTTGCCAATGAATATTTCAGAGATTTGAAGAAGGGAATTCATCCTTTAATTCCGCAGAACTACTTTCCAAATGACGATATTACGCAGAAGCCCCCTTTTGTGTGGCGCAGCCATGCAAACCTGCTGTTCAGCAACTGGCTTAACTATTATGTATATCAGCAAACTCCATATGATTTGAAAGAACTTACGGATAATGAATGTCTTTGAAAAGAAGAAGCTCTCTGCTTAAATCGCAGAGAGCTTCTTCTTTATAACAATAGGCTTAGAAAGCCTATGATAGTTTGGCGCGTAATTGGCTTAGGATTACTTTTTCACGGCGTGAAACTTGTACCTGCGTCATTCCGAGCGCGGCGGCGGTTTGAGTTTGTGTGCGGCTTTTGAAATAACGGAAAACGATAATACTCCTATCCTTCGGCTCAAGCTCGGTTACCACCTGCTTTAAGGATAAAAGCTCGGCGATTTTATCATCTCCGGAATCGATGCTTACATCGATTTGGCCACCCCCATCCTCCGGCGAAGCTGTGAGCGAAAGCGGTAATTGCGAAGCACCAAGCGCCTGTGCAGCCTCAGCAGGCTCAATCTGAAGAATTTCGGCAAGCTCTCCAATAGTGGGCATTCTTCCCTCTTTTTCACTGAAAGCAGCTGACTCACGCGAAACACGCATGGCAAGCTCCTTTAAACTGCGGCCGACCTTTACGGCGCCTCCATCACGAAAAAGACGTCTGATTTCGCCGAGAATGACCGGCACAGCATAAGTGGAAAACTTAACCCCCCTGTCTTTGTCAAAGTTATCGACAGCTTTGACAAGCCCAAGGCATCCCGCCTGAAAAAGATCGTCGTATTCCATTCCCCGGCCTTTGAAATGCTTGGCACAGGCGTGAACAAGTCCAATATTATCGCTGATGGTTTGATTTCTATCCATTTTTAATTCGTCTTTTTAATCGGCCGGCGTTCGATGGTTTTATGCATGGTAACAGATGTACCTTGTCCCGGCTTGGAAGTAACCCGCAATTTCTCCATAAAGCTTTCCATCACCGCAAATCCCAACCCCGCACGCTCATCACCCGCCGTAGTGAATAGCGGCTGCATAGCCTTCTCAATATCCTCTATGCCGCAGCCTTTATCGCGTATTCTAATTGTAATCCTGCCGCTGTCATACAATTTACAAGTTATGTAAATAATGCCGATGGAATTCCGGTAAGCGTGAACAATACAGTTTGTGACCGCCTCGGACACCGCTGTTTTAATGTCGCTGAGTTCGTCGATGGTTGGGTCAAGCTGTGCCGCAAACGCTGCAACTGCCGCTCTGCCGAAAGATTCGTTTGCTGAGCAGCTCAAAAAGGAAACGGACATCTCATTCATTGGCTTCATTGATTTTCACATCCTTTACAATACTGCAGAGCTGGTTTAAACCTGCAAGAGAAACGATTTTTTCAATTTTAGGCTGCAAATTTGCTATTTTGACGTTACCGCCCCAAAGCTGCATCAGTTTACATCGCCCCATGATAAGTCCCACGCCGGAGCTGTCCATAAACTGCACCCCGGAAAAGTCAAGTGTTAAACTCTTCGGCTTTACCTTTGATGCTGCTTCGTCGATTGCACCGCGAATTTCCCGTGCAGAGTGATGGTCGATTTCACCGCTCAGTACCGCGGTGAGCTCGCCTTCCCTCAAAATTAGTCTGACGCTCATACCGATACCTCCATGATTTTATGTAACCTTATAGTATTGGCAAACCATTCTGTGCTATACACATATTTTGAATAAAGTAAAAATAAAAATCCCTTATCTATAAAGATAAAGGATTTTGTGTAAAATATTGCTCGAAATTTGCGGACAAGCCATTTTTATTTTGTATGAAGCAGTTCCAACATACGCGGGCGTACGTCTCCCGCCAGATAGAGTGAACCGAAAATCAACAGAGCGTCATCGTCTCCCAGCATTCCGAGTGCTTTTGTAAGAGCTGCGTCAACATTGGCCATCGGTTCCGTGCTTGTTCCAAGATTCTTCCAGTGAGCAGCCAAATTCTCCGCACTCATTGCCCGGGGATTGGACGGTGCAAGTGTGATAACATGAGAAAATATACCCGCAAGATTTTGGGTCACAGAGGTAACATCTTTATCAGCTAGCACACCCATGATAGCAATTATTCTTTTCCCTTTAAGATACTTTCCAATCGCAGGGGCAAGTGCGGCAGTACCGTCGGGATTGTGCGCACCGTCCAGCAGAACGAGCGGCTTAAGCGACAGGAGCTCCAGCCTTGCCGGAAAACTTGCCGAGGAAAAGCCCGCTTCAATGCTGTGGTCGGCAATATTATAACCCTCGTTTTTTAAAACCTCAATGGCTGCAAGCGCGGTAACAGCATTCTTTACCTGATGTTCGCCGATAAACGGCAGATTTACCAGCAAGCCCCTGTATTCAAGACCGGTTCCGGTAATATTCATAGAAAGCGGCGTAACACTCTTCATGTCGGCAAGAATAAATTGATTGTGACGGCCGGCAGCAATTCTTTGAATAACTGCAAGCGCCTGTGGCTTTTGGTCGGGGTAACAGACGGTGATGCCGTTTTCCTTAATAATCCCACATTTTTCATTGGCAATCTGTTCAACTGTATCACCTAAAATTGCAGTATGGTCAAGCGAAATTGAAGTAATAACCGACACAAGAGGCGTTTTAATAACGTTTGTCGCGTCAAGACGGCCGCCGAGACCAACCTCCAGTACGACAATATCGCAGCCGCTTTGTGCAAACCACTGCATGGCAATAGCTGTAATAAATTCAAACTCCGTAATGATTTCGTCATTAGCAGCCATCTGTTCCACAAACGGAAAAGTCTTTTCAACCAGTGCAATCAAATCATCATGGGGTATCATTTCACCATTAATCTGCATTCGTTCACAAAAGTCGGTAACGTAAGGCGAAGTGTAGAGTCCAGTTTTATAGCGTGATTTTTTGAGTACCGACGAAATAAGCGAACAGGTCGAGCCCTTTCCATTTGTACCGGCAACGTGAACAAACTTCAGCTTATCCTGCGGACTGCCCAAAAGTTCAAGCAGCTTTTCCACGCGCTCCAAACCGGGCTTCATTCCAAAGCGCAGGAGTGACGATATTTTATTTAATGCTTCCTCATAAGTCATATCTTTTATTTACACCTTCATTGTAAGATAAAAGGCGGACAAATCGCCCGCCTTTTGTTGAATTATTTTAAAGCCTCAATACTGGATTGAATCAGTGCGATATGTTCGCTCAATCTGGCTGCATTTTGTTTTACACCGTCAACTACATTTGCAGGAGCCTTGGACATGAACTTTTCGTTGTTCAGTTTATCCTGCGTGTTGACGTACTGCTTTTCAGCGGCTTCAAGTTCCTTTGAAAGGCGTTCCAATTCTGCCTTTTTATCAACAAGCTCCGACATTGGAATGTATACTTTCGCATCGGCGGTAACAATGGTGACCGCCCCGTCTATCTGGTATTCCCTGCCGATTTCGACTTCGTTGGCATAAGCCAGTTTTTTGATAATTGCCGCGCCATCTTCAAAGGTATCTTCCCCAACAGTGGCAATATAGAGGTGCGTTTTACGTGACGGCGGCACATTCATTTCGGAACGGCGGTTACGTACGGCACGCACAACGTCCATGATACGGCGCATCTCAACAGCGGCCTGCGGAAAATCATTGGCATCTTCAAACACCGGCCACTGGGAGACCATGATGGAATCACCCTCGTGCGGGAGTGTCTGCCAAATTTCCTCGGTAATGTACGGCATGAACGGATGAAGGAGCTTTAATGTGCCGGTCATCACCCACACAAGTACCTGACGCGCGTTCTGCGCGGCTTTTTCGTCCTCGGAATTCAAGCGGATTTTGGCAATCTCAATGTACCAGTCGCAGAACTCGTCCCACAAAAAGTCATAAAGCTTTTGTACGGCAATGCCAAGCTCAAAATGTTCAAGGTTCTCCGTTATTTCCTTTGTCACATGGTTAAAGGAATCAATAATCCATTTGTCCTCTACCGCAAGGTCGACAGGAAGTTCGTTCTTTACATCGTGCCCGTCAATATTCATCAGAATAAAACGAGAGGCGTTCCAAATTTTATTGGCAAAGTTACGGCTGGATTCCACTTTTTCATCGGAAAAACGCATATCGTTTCCGGGGCTGATTCCCGTTACGAGTGTAAAGCGCAGTGCATCTGCGCCGAACTTTTCAATAATTTCAAGCGGGTCAATACCGTTGCCGAGTGACTTGCTCATCTTCCTGCCCTGCGCATCACGCACAAGGCCGTGGAAAAACACTGTATTAAAAGGAGCCTGTCCTGTATACTCCACCCCTGAGAAAATCATGCGGGCAACCCAGAAGAAAATAATATCATATCCAGTTACAAGGGTATTCGTCGGATAAAAATACTTTAAATCGGCGGTGTTGTCCGGCCAGCCGAGTGTTGAAAACGGCCAAAGCGCGGAACTGAACCAGGTGTCAAGGGTATCCTCATCCTGTTTCAGGTTTTTGGAACCGCATTTCGGACAAGTGTGCGCCTCTTCCCGGGAAACAATCATCTCGCCGCAGTCCTGACAATACCACGCAGGGATACGGTGACCCCACCAGAGCTGACGCGAAATGCACCAGTCTTTAATATTTTCCATCCAGTGGTCATAAGTTTTTTCAAAGCGTTCTGGAACAAACTTAATCTCACCCTTTTTCACCTGCTCGATTGCGGGCTCGGCCAAAGGCTTCATTTTCACAAACCACTGCTTCGAAACTCTTGGCTCAACAACGGTACCACAACGGTAACAGGAACCAACATTATGTTTAATCGGTTCAACCTTAACAAGGAAGCCCTGTTCCTTTAATTGCTCAACAATCAGTTTGCGGGCTTCAAGTGCAGGCATTCCCGCGTATTTGCCGCCGTTTTCGTTGATGTTGCCGCTGTCGTCCATTACATTAATAACGGGTAAATTGTGGCGCAGACCAACCTCGAAGTCGTTCGGGTCGTGTGCAGGGGTGATTTTCACCACACCTGTACCAAAATCACGCTCAACGTAAGTGTCGGCAATCAGCGGTATTTCACGATTTACGAGGGGCAAAATTAAAGTCTTGCCCACTAAATCCGCATACCTTTCGTCATCCGGATGAACGGCTACGGCGGTATCGCCTAGCATGGTTTCGGGTCTGGTTGTGGCTAGCTGAATGTAGCCGCTGCCATCCTTAAACGGATAACGCAGATGCCAGAAGAAGCCGTCGTGCTCACTGAATTCAACCTCCGCATCGGAGATGGAAGTACAGCAATGCGGGCACCAGTTAATAATGCGCTCACCGCGGTAAATCAGTCCCTTATCGTAAAGTCTTACAAAAACTTCGCGAACAGCCTTGGAACAGCCCTCGTCCAATGTAAAACGCTCACGTTCCCAATCGCAGGAGGAACCCAGCTTTTTTAGCTGCTCGATAATGCGGCTTCCGAATTTATCTTTCCACTGCCAAGCGCGCTCCAAGAATGCGTCGCGGCCAATGTCCTCTTTGGTAATGCCTTCTTTGCGCATTGCCTCCACAATTTTTGCCTCGGTGGCGATGGATGCGTGGTCGGTTCCCGGCAGCCAAAGTGCCGAATAGCCCTGCATCCTTCTCCAGCGAATCAAAATATCCTGTAAAGTTTCATCAAGTGCATGGCCCATGTGAAGCTGCCCAGTGATGTTCGGGGGCGGAATGACAATCGTATATGGTTTTTTCTCCGGATCGGGTTCTGCGTGAAAATAGCCGCCGGAAAGCCAGAAATCATAAATTCTATCTTCCACTTCCCGTGGGTCATAGGTCTTTGCAAGTTCCTTGCTCATATCGTTTCCTCCTGAATTTTATCCCGTCAATTTCAGAATCCAAAATTTGAATAATGCATTTATTATGGCATTCTGAGGGTTATTTGTCAATTATTTTTAGATTACCGGAAGCGCCGCCGCAGAGCTGCCAATTACGGTATTGTCAAGGATAATTGCAATACAAAGGCTCAAAAGAACATTGGACTCTTTGGTAACATCAATGGCAAAACAGTCGCCGTTTTCGTTCCAGCAGCGGCCGTGCGTCATAACAACGGCGGAATCAACATCAATTAGGTCAAAGGAACGTGTCAGCAGGTCACCGCGAAAGCGCCAGCTTACACCTTTGATTTTAATAGGCGAATTTGCCGCATTTAAATTCTGAATCACGCGCGCGCGCTCCTTATCATCAATGAAAATGGAATACTTTGAAATGGTGGAAAGGCCAACGCTGAAAATGCGGGCAGCTTCGTTTTTGTTGTTATCAATCAAGTAAAACTTACTGCCAATGGATAAGGAATCGCCCGTCACCCGATAGACAGACTGACCGAGAGAATCAATTACGGTAAAAAGAGCATCGGCACCGGTGCTCTGCTTCATGTAAAACTTCATACGGCCGCCTCCAAAAATATAATGATATAATGCGTTTATTATATCATTTTTATCACTCATAGGCAACTAATTTTCATTATGTAAAGCTAAACCGAAAAAGTTCCGGCGCAGATTTGATTGACGTGCGACAGACAATATACTACAATAAAGCGGAACAGGAGGCTTTTGCTTTGAAAAACCCTTTAAGGTTTAAAAGACTGTGGCTTTTGGCTTTTGCGCCGGTTGCATTGCTTTTAACAATTACAGCTGTAAATAGCTCCGTCTTTGCTGAATGGTACGCGACGGTTATTTATCCTGCACTTTCCCTCAGCATCAACGCATTTACCTCGCTCGCTCCGTTTTCTTTGGCTGAAATTTTGATTGTTCTGCTGCTTATCGGCGCGCTGGTTTATCTTATTTTTTACACTGTTAAACTTGTAAAGGATAAAAAGAATCGTGCGAACAACTGCTTTAAATTTATTATCAACCCGATTTGCCTCGCGTGTGTTTTGTACTTTGCTTTTACGGTTTCGTGCGGAATCAACTACTTTCGGTATCCATTCGCGCAAACCTGCGGACTAGAGGTTAAGGCATCCTCAAAAGCGGAACTGATTGGGCTTTGCAATGAGCTTGCAGATGGGGTGAATACGCTGAGAAAAGACATAAAAACCGATCAAAACTCCATCATGAAGCTGAACGATGAAAATATTTACATCACAGCAAAAGAAGCAAAATCCGCGTATAATAAAATCAGTACCGATTACCCGCTGCTTCGTGCGGGCTATGGACAACCGAAGCCGGTTCTTGTTTCGCGGTTAATGTCCTACTGCAATATTACAGGCATATTCTTCCCGTTTACCTTTGAAGCAAATGTAAACGTGGATGTACCCGACTACTCAATTCCGGTCACAATGTGCCATGAGCTTTCGCATCTGCGCGGATATATGCGAGAGGATGAAGCCAATTTTATCGGTTATATCGTGTGTAAAAAGAGTGACGATGCCGACTTTCGATATTCTGGGGAAATGCTCGCTTTTATTTACGCATCCAATGCGCTTTACAGTGCGGACAGTGATGCCGCCAACACGCTCTATTCAAAATTGAGCAACGGCGTAATGCGGGATTTACAGGACAATTCTGCATACTGGAAAAAATTTGAGGGGCCGGTTGCCGAAGCCGCCGACACCGTGAACGACAAATATCTGAAAGCGAACCGACAGGAAGATGGAGTGAAAAGCTACGGCAGAATGGTTGACCTGCTGCTGGCTGAATACAGAGCAAAAAGGAACCTATGAATAGACTGTTTAAGTGTCTATTCATAGGTTCCTTTTTAGAGTAAGGGTAAATTAAAGGGGCTTTGTATCTTTTTTACATCGGCTGATTTTTTAATTCAAACATATTTCGCAGTCACTTTTTGTGCGTATACAAAACTTAAATTCTCACTAATATCCTCAACAATCGACGCATCAATCATGTTTTCGTACGCCATACTGCGCATCATACCGACCGCTTTATTATGTGAAAAAGCTTTACGGTAGGGCCTGTCCTCCGTCAGCGCCTGGTAGATATCAACACATGCCAAAAGTCGCGAGTTAAAATCCAATCTGCTTTTATCAAATCCGTAAGGATACCCCTTGCCATTAAGCTTTTCATGATGATTCGCTGCCCAATCGGCAATCTCCTCAAATCCGGTAATAATTTCAAGTACCTTGCGTGTATAAAAGGTATGGGTTTGAATGATTTCAAATTCATCCTGATTTAAACTACCGGGCTTATCAAGTATCTCATTAGGAATCATTATTTTACCTAAATCATGCAAATCCGCAGCAATGCGCATTTTCCAGTAGGTTTCTTCGTCATATCCATAATACTTGCAGAGTATTCCGGTTTTCTCGCTGATACCACGGGAATGGGTTCCTGTAAAGGGCGATTTGGCATCAATAATATTGCTGAAAATTTGTGAAACAGTGCGTATGTTCCGATAATTGAACTCTCTATTGACGTGAGGTACCATTTTTTTCAGAGCCTGATTAACAAAAGTGTCATTCATGTTTAGCCAAAACTCAACGTTCCTGCTCAACTCATAAAAAATATTCCTGATCTCCGGATCAAACATCTGCTTTGAATATTCAATAGAATGTATGATATCATTTATCGCTTTTTTTTCGGAATACGCAATTGCAATATTGTCTGCCAAAGCAATAATTCGGGAATACAAGGGGATATCTTTACCCGAAACTCCAAAAAATCCGCTGCCATCGTAACATTCATGATGGTAAAGAATCACATTAGGAATAGTGATAAAGAATGGAAAAAGCCTGATGTTCTTTTCCCCCTCAACGCAATGCAAATGGTTTAATTCCGCTTTTATGTAATTTTTAGAACCATGCAGCTGAACCAACGATTTGGTAACGCCATTATCGTGTAACAGTGAATAGGAAATTAAATCAAAAAGGTCTTCATTGGAAAGCTTTAGTTTTTCTCCTATCCTTGACGTAATATATGCCACCCGCCTGCCGTGATTTGTTACATTATTAACTAAATCCTGCTCCACATAGTCAAGCGTATAAGATAGAGAGCTTAATAATTCATTTACATTAAAGTTCAATGTTGTATTCTCCATATCTGTTATCATAAAATTATAGCATTTATTTTAATATAATACAAACATATCCCCCTCGCAGGATGAACTGTTCCGAATAACCAAGATGAGTATAATGAAAATGATTTTACTGATAGGGATATGCATGGACTTGGACATCGAATAAGGCGTCCAGCATCTGCTGAACGCCTTTTATTTATTTAGCGAATTTTTGTATTATATGTCAGCATATTGGAACCGAAGCTTTATGCTTTTTCAGTGTTCTGGTCTAATGCGGACTTCTTTTTGTTATTATGAGGGTATTCTGAATATATACGGTTTATTATCAATACTGGGGTCAAGCGTTGCGAAGCGATACCCTTCCTTTTGAAGCGTTTCAATGATTTTTGACATTTGCGAAAGCGTATCCTTTTTAAACTTGG
Source organism: uncultured Caproiciproducens sp. (assembly GCA_964517505.1). Taxonomy (GTDB): domain Bacteria; phylum Bacillota; class Clostridia; order Oscillospirales; family Acutalibacteraceae; genus Caproiciproducens. The sequence goes on from CAZFED010000003.1 coordinate 10,430, forward strand.
TATTATGGAACAAAACCACTGATTGCTTATGGCCGTGAACCCCATCGATGGTTTTTCTGTAAATTGATTGTCCGGTGGAACCGCGCTCGGCATCGCCGGAACAAACATTCCAATCATAGTAGAGATAGCCGCGCCGGTTCATTTCATCGGTAATTGCCTTTGCTGTATTGCGATTATGAGCATTCACGCTTCCGCCGGCATAGCGGTAAATGTGCGTGTCAACACCGGTAGCGCTCATAAGAAGTTCATGCATTTTTGCAAAATCATCAAGAAATGCGGCGGGTGTAGCATAAATCTTATCGTATTGGTGTGAATAGGAATGAACGCCCACTACGCTTCCCCGGTCAACAATTTCCTTCATTTCCTTTATGCTCTGGGTATCGGTCTTGCCTACTAAAAAAAACGTCGCTTTCACATTGTAACGATCCAGCACGTCCAAAAGAGGAATCGTCAAATTAGATGGGCCGTCATCAAAGGTCAAATAAACCACTTTGCCATCGTCCTCAGCGGAAGGCTCAACTTTTTCAGCGTATAGATTCGGGTACATTGCTTGATAAATTGCAGGATTCATAGGCTGCGGAGCAGAGGATAAAGCAGAAGATAGCGAAGCAGACGATGAAGATACTGCTACTTGTGAGCTGGGTTCGGACGAAACGGCCTGTGGTGCTGACTCAACCACAGCTGACTCAATTGCCGGCTTTGAATCCGTTTGTGAAGAGGCGGGAGCAGACTGTTCAACTGTTGCCATCGCCTTCTTGGACGGATTCATCATAGCGATTGAATCTGATGCACAAAAGGTAACCGCACCAGATGAAAGTATAAGCAGAATAAGCGAAAACACAATTAAGATATGTCTTCCTTTTATACTTAATTTTATGTCGCTGAGGTTTTTCATTTCAACACGTTCCTCGTCAAATTTTGTCAAAATAATGTTTATGCTCACATTATATGCGCATACAGCAAAAAAGAACAGTTAAAATTTTGTAACAATCCTAATTATTTTCTATTAAAGCCTCGTATAGCTTAAAAACACGGACAACCAGCGCAAACTGCCGCCTCATAGGACTTTACTGCAAATAAAAAAGTATCCGAAACAGCTTTTCACTGTCCGGATACCCATGAATTTTCATATTGTATTTCCACTTAATTAGTGGATACCACACTTGAGACGGCGTTTAAATCTGGGCCTTTGCTTACAATAATAACTACTTTTGAGTTGTAAGCCATTTGGCTGCCCTCTTTTACATCCTTATAGCCGATTACAATTCCCTCTGCAACTGTGGAACTGTAATCCTCCGTTTTGGTAGGGATGAAGCTGGCCGCTGTTACCGCTGCGGAAGCCTCTGCAAGCGTTTTGCCAGCGATTGGCGGCAAAGTGCGCACAGCGGCACCCTGACTGACAACAACAACAATCGCCGTTCCTCTCGCCATCATCGTGCCCGGTGCGGGCGATTGGGAAATAATACAGCCCTCGGGAATTGTATCGCTGAATTGCTTGTTGGTAGAAAGCAGCACTTGATACTCCATACTATCGGAAGCCGCGGACAAGGTCTCTTGCGCCAGTTCTTCATAGTCCTGGCCAATTAGGGTCGGAGCGACAATCTGATTGGGGTCCGAGGATTCATCCGAACTGAGCAAGCTATCGCTTAATGCCGCGGAATCAATTTGTGAAGTTTCAGAAGCAATCGCTGCGGTTCCGCCGGGGTCAGAATTGGAAATCCAAATAATACCGACCACCGTAAATACAATAAGAGCCGCTACACAGGTAAGAATCACCCACACATAGCTTGGAACTCCTTTTTTGCCGTCTTCATCTTCCGGTTCAGCAGCATATGGGGGTACGATCTTGTTAATTCTTTGTGTTTCCTCAATGGCCGCCGTAACAGTCGGCGCAGCGGAAAGCTCCGCACGCAGCCGCTCAAAGGTCGGCGTGCGTTTATCAGGCGAAACTTGAAGTGCGTTGGCCATTGCGGTTACAACATGGGGTGGCAGGCCGCGTATAATGCTTGTTGGAATCAGCAGCCGAGAATCCGTGCGGCGCTTCAGCGCATCCTGTGGCATGGTACCTGTTAAAGTGAAGAAGAGTGAAGCAGCGAAACCATATACATCCGTTGCTTCATTCGGCACATAATCCATTACATACTGTTCAATGGCCGCACAGCCGGCAACCATATCTGGAGGAAGGTCGGTGTCCATCTGGCGAACGGTGCCAATGCAGAAGCTGCCAAGCTTCATTTTGCCATCCTTCATAATACTTAAGGTGTCCGGTGAAATTCCAAGATGCCGGATACCCGCTGCGTGCATTGAACTCAACGCAGACAGCACTGGCATAAAGAGCTGGCGCGCGACATTCCAATTAAGACTGCCGCCGCTTCGCTCAACGAAATAGCGCAGCGTAATGCTCTCGTTCCACTCGGAAACAGTATATGCCGTATGGTTTTCTTCAAAAATATCATATATCTGAACAATTGCGGAAAGCTCGCGCACATGGGCGACTTCCCTTGAATAATTCAGAAAACTGACAAGGCATTCGTTAAAAATAACTTCGCTGCCGCCGATTACAAGGATACTTTTGCCGTTACCGGAGCGTTCACACAGGGTTTGCGGAAAGAATTCACGCAACTCAATCGATATATTTGAAACCGTATCGTAGCCTATATAAGTAATCCCTTCACCGTTGCTTTTCTTCGCACGTCCAACGATATATCTCTGCTGGAGTTTTGTTCCGTATGGAAGCGCATGGCGCATTTGAGGCTCGGCAGAACTGAAGCCACAATTCGGGCATTCGGTTTTACCTGTTGTATCAGACATACAGTTCATACATAGATTGTCAAAGCCTGTCATCTTGCTTCCTCCATGTTTTGTACAATATGGAAAAACTTACTATTATTCTTACTCATCCATATCCGGATTATCCCAGTTATTCCAAACATTTTGCACATCGTCGTTATCGTCAAGAGCATCCAACAGGCGCTGCATCTTCGTAATGGATTCCTCTTCAGTCAGTGCCGTATAAGTATTGGGAACCATTTCAACCTCGGCGGAAACAAATTCGTAACCCTGTTTTTCAAGGTCATTGCGTACACCGCTGAAATCTTCGGGTTCAGTATAAATTTCAAACACATCTTCGTCGGCCTGAAAATCAGAGGCACCTGCTTCCAGGCAGTCCTCCATCACCTTGTCTTCGTTTAGTCCTTCTTTTTCAATAATGATAGTGCCCTTTGGGGCAAACATGAAGGAAACACAGCCGCTTGTGCCAAGATTGCCGCCAAATTTGTCAAAATAATGGCGAATGTCCCCGGCAGTACGGTTGCGGTTATCGGTTAAAGTTTCCACGATAACAGCTACTCCATTGGGGCCGTAGCCTTCATAAGTAATATTTTCGTATTTTGTATCATCCCCGTCGCCGGCGGCTTTTTTAATGATGCGCTCGATGTTATCGTTCGGCACATTATTCGCCTTTGCCTTGGCGATACAATCCTTTAATTTTGAGTTTGTACTCGGATCCGGACCGCCGCCCTCTTTTACCGCTACCGCAAGTTCGCGACCGATTTTTGTAAATACCTTTGCCTTTGCACCGTCTGTTTTTTCTTTTTTACGTTTGATATTATTCCATTTTGAATGGCCTGACATATTTTAGTCCTCCCAAATAATAATGCTACATTTTATGATATCACAATTTACTTTTTATAGCAAGAGCGAGGTTCTGCGCGGATTCATCTGCCTGTGTAAAGGTTTGACTGCCTGCGTTAAAGTCCGTGCCGGCCCAGACAGCCATGCCTTCAAGTGAAGTGTTCATAACGGAAAAAACCATTTTCATCTGACGCGAAATAAAATTGGCGCCTTCCAAATCCCGGGAACCGCTCGTCACAAGCAAAACCGCAATCTTATGTTTTTCAATCGGCAGCTTTACGCCGAGCGAAAAACGAGCCGAAAAATACCGCTGCGTACGATCAACAATCGCTTTTAGCGGTGCGGGAAAGCTGAGGTTATAAACCGGCGTGGCAACGACGATAACGTCTGCACGGCGGATTAGGATATCAATATCGTCAAAATCGGGCTGTGCGCAGTTTTGCGCTGCGGTACAGACATTGCAGGCAATGCAGGGTGCAATGTTGCGTTCGTAAGCATTGATGATTTGAATTCTGGCATCCCCTGCAAGCGGCGCCAAAAACGCATCCAGAAGCTGCGCGGTAGCGCCATTTTTGTGTGGGGAGCCAAAAAACACAAGAATTTGCTTTTGCTCAGATAAGCATTCTTCTTCCGAAGTCCCTGTTTGCAAACATATCGCCCCTTTTCAATATATACAGAAGATATTGTCCGATTCAAGCACGGTATTTAATGTTGAAATATTGGCAGGAACAGGCGTAGGAAAGCACTTCGAAATACAAGTTCCGCATAGAACTCCCGTCATCTCCGGCGCCTATGATTGGTAATTTTGGTGATTGATTTACATCCATTTTATCATTTTAAGGTGTGAATAACAATATATAATATTTATTTTACCAAATTAAAAACACACCTTAAACAAATTAAACTACTGCCTAAGCCTCTGCCACGGCTGCATCATCAGCTCACTGCCCGAAATTTCATTCAAACCATAACATTGCGCCTCTTGCGGATCAAACGCACTTAACAAGATTTTACTTGTAGAATGCTTGACAATTAAGTCGATTTTGAACTAAACTGTACTAATATCATGTAAAGAATATTATAATTTAGAAACGGTGGCTGCTTTATGAAAGTGGGTTTAGACGTCGGTTCCACCACGATTAAATGCGTGGTGCTGGACGATGACAACAAGATATTATATAAGTCCTATGAAAGGCACTATTCTCAGATTACACAAAAAATGGCGGCGCTTCTAACAAAAATAAAAGAGGAAATTATTCATGGTGATACCGCCAAGCTTACAGTTTCCGGTTCGGCGGGCATGGGTATTTCACAGTCCTGTAAGCTGCCGTTTATTCAGGAGGTCTATGCCACTCGAGTTGCAATTGGCAAGCTGATTCCCGATGCGGACGTGATTATTGAGCTCGGCGGCGAGGATGCAAAAATACTGTTTTTATCCGGCGGCACCGAAGTCCGCATGAACGGTTCCTGTGCAGGGGGAACCGGGGCATTTATTGACCAGATGGCCACGCTGCTGAATCTTTCGCTTGACGACATGGACAAGCTGGCGGAACAATATGAGAAAATATATACGATTGCGTCACGCTGCGGCGTGTTTGCAAAATCTGATGTACAGCCCCTGCTGAATCAGGGCGCACGGAAAAGCGATATTTCGGCAAGCATTTTTGCCGCTGTTGCCAACCAAACCATCGCGGGACTGGCACAGGGTCGGCTGATTGCCGGCAAAGTCATCTATCTTGGCGGACCGCTTTCCTTTTTACCACAGTTACGCGTAAGCTTTGACAAAGCGTTGAAAACCGAGGGCATATGCCCTGAAAATTCACTGTACTATGTTGCAATGGGTGCAGCGCTGAGCAGCGACATGGAAATAGACCTGAAAACGGCTCTGAAAAACATAGAATCCTATGGTACGACCTCCAACTTTCTTTCAATTCCCCCGCTGTTTGAAAGTCAGGCGGACTACGACGCATTCACAGCCCGTCACGCCGAGTGCAAAGCACTGCGGGGTAATGCCGAAAGTTACATGGGCGAAGCATACCTTGGAATCGATGCAGGCTCTACCACGGTAAAAGCCGTCCTTCTTGGAAAAGACGGCGAGGTTCTAAACTCGATTTACCGCAGCAATTCAGGTAACCCCGTACCGATTATTCGAGAATATCTGCTCGACCTGTACAGCCGCTACCCAAACATACATATTGCAGCGGGAGCTGTGACCGGCTACGGCGAGGAACTTTTGAAAAATGCATTCAGTATTGATTTTGGAATTGTCGAAACCGTCGCGCACTTTACCGCCGCAAAATGTTTTTTGCCGAACGTTGATTTTGTCATTGACATCGGCGGGCAGGACATGAAATGCTTCAAAATACGTCATGGCGCAATTGACAATATCTTTTTAAACGAAGCCTGTTCCTCCGGCTGCGGCTCCTTTTTACAAACCTTTGCAAACACGCTTGGCTATGAAATAGAGGACTTTGCAAAGCTTGGTCTATTCGCAAAGCACCCGGTTGATTTGGGTTCGCGCTGCACTGTGTTCATGAACTCACAGGTAAAGCAGGCACAAAAGGACGGCGCAACAACCGAAGATATTTCCGCCGGTCTTTCCGTCAGCGTGGTCAAAAACGCGATTTACAAGGTCATTCGCGCTGCCTCCGCCGAGGAGCTCGGCAGGAATATAGTGGTGCAGGGCGGCACCTTCCTAAACGACGCAGTTTTGCGCGTATTTGAAAACGAACTGGGTGTCAACGTTTCACGGCCGGACATTTCCGGTTTAATGGGAGCTTACGGTGCTGGCATCTACGCCAAAAGCAAGTCCACCGGAGAAAGCAGCATTGTTAAAAAAGAGGAGTTAGTGGACTTTAAGCACGAGGTCAAAGTTACCTCCTGCGGGATGTGCAGCAACAACTGCCGCTTAACAATCAATGTCTTTGGCGGCAGTCGCCGCTTTATCGGCGGTAACCGCTGTGAAAAACCGGTAACAAAGCGCTCATCAAATGACGAGCTCAACATTTACGCGTTTAAGCTTAAGACGCTCTCTTCTTATCAGCCTGTCAAGGGTACAAGAGGGAAAATCGGTATTCCGATGGGGCTGAACATGTATGAGCTACTGCCGTTCTGGCACACGTTCTTTACACAATTAGGCTTTGAGGTTGTGCTGTCACCGATGTCGAACAGGGAGCTGTACATAAACGGGCAAAGCACCATTCCATCAGATACGGTATGCTTCCCCGCAAAGCTGATGCACGGCCATGTGATGGCGTTGATTGACGAAGGTGTGAAAAATATTTTCTACCCCTGCTTAACCTACAATTTTGACGAGGGCCTGGGCGACAATCATTATAACTGTCCGGTAGTTGCCTATTATCCGGAGGTTATCTCCGCTAATATGAGTGCCTTAGAGGGTCATAATTTTATCCACGACTATGTTGGGATTCACCGCAAACGTGACTTTCCCATTAAGATGCACGGGATTCTCGCAAAGTATTTTGACGGTATTTCATACATGGAGGTAAAAAAAGCCGCCAAATCAGCCTACGCCGAACATGAAAATTACTTTGCAAAGATACGCTCAAAGGGCAGCGAAATGATTGCCGAGGCTGAAAAGCAGAATAAGCAGATTATTGTTCTTTGCGGCAGACCCTATCACCTTGACCCGGAGATTAACCATGGCATCGACAAGCTGATTACAAGCCTTGATGCGGTGGTGATTTCCGAGGATGTGCTAAGCTGCAAAGTCGAACATTTTGCAACCGCTGTACTAAACCAATGGACCTATCACTCAAGGCTGTACGCAGCGGCAGAATACATTGGGGACAAACCAAACATGAATTTGGTGCAGCTTGTTTCGTTCGGCTGCGGCGTTGACGCCATCACCACCGACGAGGTTCGCCGTATTTTAGAATCTCATGATAAAATATATACACAAATTAAAATAGATGAAATTACAAATCTTGGCGCGGTAAAAATCAGACTTCGCAGCCTGTTTGCCGCACTGGAAAACTGAGGTGAGCCTTTTGGCAGAACTAAAATTCAGCAACGATGGGCGTCTGCTGTTCACAAAGGAAATGAAAAAGGAATATACCATACTTTGCCCAATGATGGCGCCGATTCACTTTCAACTGATCGTCAACGTACTGAATAACTGTGGTTACAATATTGAGCTTTTGACAAATGACGGCCCAAATGTCGTGCAGGAGGGTTTGAAGTATGTTCATAATGACACCTGCTATCCCGCGCTGCTTGTTATCGGCCAGTTTATCGACGCACTGCATTCCGGCAAATACGACCTTGACCGCACAGCGTTGATTATTACCCAGACTGGCGGTGGATGCCGTGCTTCAAATTATATCCATCTGTTGAGAAAAGCTCTTAAAAAGGCCGGACTGGAAAAGGTACCGGTTGTTTCGCTGAACATGTCGGGACTGGAGCGCAATCCCGGCTTTCAGGTTACACTGCCGATGCTGAGGAAGTTCATCGCCGCTTTGGTTTACGGCGACGCGCTGATGCTTCTTGACAACCAGACAAAGGCGTATGAAATCAACCACGGTGAAAGTCAACACAAGGTAAAAAAATGGATTGCAATCCTGACCGAGCAGTTCAACCACGGCAAGGGTTTGTCGTTAACTTCTCAAACTGAAAATCTAAACAGTATTGTAAAAGATTTCGCAGGAATTCAAATTAATAAGACCCCTAAGATCAAGGTTGGCGTCGTCGGCGAAATCTATGTGAAATACTCTGCGCTAGGCAACAATCATTTGGAAGATTTCCTGTGTGAACAGGATTGTGAAGTCAATTTGCCCGGTATCCTCAATTTTGCACTGTTCAAAGTTGACAACCGTTTGGAGGACATTAAACTCTATGGCGGCAGCTCCGCAAAATTCATGATTGTAAAAGCGCTGATGGACTATCTTTTAAAGATGCAGAACATTCTGATTCGAGCGGTGAAAACTGAGCCCCGGTTTTTAGCACCTGTTACCTATGCCCATACGAAAAGCCTTGTAAAAGATGTGATTGGCTATGGCAACAAGATGGGTGAAGGCTGGCTTTTGACCGCGGAGATGTTGGAACTGGTCGAGCAGGGCTACGAAAACATTGTGTGTACACAACCATTCGGCTGCCTGCCGAACCATATTTGCGGCAAGGGCATGATACATCGTATCAAGGCTGTCGACGAGCGCTCCAACATTGTTCCGATTGACTACGACCCCAGCGCGACCCGCGTAAATCAGGAAAATAGAATTAAACTGATGCTCGCTGTCGCCAAAGAGAAGCTTACCTCCAAAAGTAATGTTTAAATTTGTTATCCATCGTTGTTCATTGTCGAATTTTGTATATTCGCACTAAATATCTTGTAAATATTCCAAAAATGGTGTATTATTGCCTTGTAATTAGTCGGATCATCCCACCAAGTAAGTAAAATAGCAAACCTGCTAAAAAGCAGTGACGCAAAGCTAAGGGGCTAAACTTGAAAAAGCATGCCAGCCGGCTGCACTCGTTATGGTATTTGCCGTATTTTACTGCGGTAACACTGCCATAGAAACAATTGGGGGTTGAAGTCTTGAAAATTAAGCATTATTGGATGATTATCATTTTGTTTGTGCCATCTATTCTTATACTCGCATCGGAGACCCCTATCTTTTCCATGCAGTATATCACATTAACGGATTTAATAATTCCAACAATTTTTCTTTTAGGTTCCTTATTGTTTGTTTGGAATAGATACTTCATCAAACCGGCAAAAGATTTCTTTAACACCATCAATCGTGCGATACACGGCGATTATCGTGCAAGATTTTCCTGTAATCAAGAAAACGAAAGCTTTCATAAGTTATCGCTTTCTTTCAATCAGTTCATGACTATCGTGGAAAAACAAACCGAAGAATTGGTTGAAAACAGACATTTACAAAACCAATTGTTGGAAAATGAGAAAATTTACAGATCGGCGTTGGAACTGACGTGTGAACGCGTCTTTGAAGCGGACTTAATTCATAATAAGCTAATTTGTGGCCAGGATATCTATAACCGCACCTTTCCTTTTATTAAAACGGAACTTTATGGCGACATTATAGAGGCCATTACGGGAAACGCGATATATTTTGAAGATGCAGATAAATTTTACGATACGTTTAACCGTCAAACTTTGATAAATTTATTTACTCAGACCGATACAACAGAAGTTAATTTGGAATACAGGCAGAACAATGAAAACAATGAAAACTTCTGGGTATCCGCAACCGTCATTCACTTAAGCGACGATGACGGTGAAAGTCTTAAGGTGATTGGTTATGTTAAAAATATTGACGCGCGCAAACGGAGTGAACTGGAAGTTCTGAAACAATCACAAAAGGACGGGCTGACCGGCCTGTATAACAAAGTGGTTACGCAGTCAATGATTGAAAGTTATTTGAACTGCGAAGGCAGCACCGGCAAACATGCCGCCATTATGCTTGATATCGACAATTTTAAAAACATCAATGATACACTTGGGCATATACAAGGTGATAACGCGCTGATTAAAGTAGCCCAAAAACTGCAAAGCCTATTCCGTACAACAGACATCGTGGGCAGAATCGGGGGCGACGAATTTTTTATACTGATTAAAAATTATTCCACTTCAGATATGCTGATTGAAAGACTCAGAGCAATATGTAATTTATTTAGCAATATCCGGCTGGACGACATTAACAATATCAGCTACAAAATATCAGGCAGTATTGGTGTTTCCCTTTACCCGGATGATGGAAAAACTTACACGGATCTTTATAAAAAGGCCGATATTGCGCTTTATTACTCGAAAGAACACGGTAAAAACCGCTATTCGATTTACAACAAATATTTCTCCGATAAATCTCGGGTTCAGCAAACAGATTCGGCAGAAACAAAAATTGTTAATTTAGAAATTTTATAAAATAAATAAAGAGCTTCCTTTTCAATAAGAAACCGAATTTGAAAGGAAGCTCTTTATATTGAAACAACACTCAAGAATTGATAAAAAGACATACAAACAGCTCAACATTTCCGCTTCTCTTAACTACTGTTGCTCTGTGTTTATGCCCAACTTTTTGTCGTAGGTTATCTCAATTTTTTTATAAAATAAATTTGACAATCAGCATTATTATGTGTATAATTAATGATAGTGTCTAATCCTATATCGGTTGGGCATATATTTTTTAAAAACGAGGTACACCAATTGTACAACCAAGACAAAACCCTGACATGCAGAGACTGCGGACAAGAATTCACATTCACCGCAAGCGAGCAAGATTTTTTTGCTGAAAAAGGATTCACAAACGAACCCACACGCTGCAAGGATTGCCGTAATGCTCGTAAGAACAACGGTAGCCAATCATCTGCCCGCAGAGAAATGTTCCCTGCAACTTGCGCTTCATGCGGCAAGGAAACCCAAGTACCATTTAAGCCTAGAGAAGACAGACCTGTTTATTGTAGTGAGTGCTTTTCCAAGCAAAGGTAATTTTCGTTAAAAATATTGATTTTTGTAGTACGCCTTACGAGGCGTACTTTTTTGTGCAATGGCGACTCTGCCACACTTCCCCGGTTAGCACGTGGGAGTGCTAAGTGCATTATTATGAAGTTATATACAATCATGTCCTAATGAATGAATCAACAATTCTTGTGTACACTAAGAAAATATTGAATTTGTTAAGGAGATGGTTATAATGGAGGCTCATATTAACCGCGATGGCTGTATTTCCTGTGGACAATGTGCTGAGATCTGTCCAGAGGTATTTCACATGGCTGATGATGGTTTAGCAGATGTGCACCAAAACCCCGTTCCTGAGGGTGCGGAGAAAGGTGCTATTTCTGCGCAGGAAAGTTGCCCTGTTTCAGTCATTACTGTGGAAGATTAACTGTTTCAAATTTACCTGCTATATTTCTTTAAATTCCTCACACACTATTTAAGAGGTGATCTTCTTGAATACTTTTTATGAGAATAATCCGGATTTAAGAGAATACTTTGAATCCCTGCCAATCGAAGTGAAAAACCAGATTTTAGAATCCGGAGTTGAAATTTCCACACTTGGCGAGCTAATGCAGGTTGCAGAGCATATCAAGGAAACCAATTGATTTTGAGCGGAGCAGAAATGTTCCGTTCATTTTTTATTGTTTTTTATGCTGAATCATTTTCTTACAACTATCTTTAGCCGCATTGTGGACAATAATTCGGCTGTTGCGCTGAACAAATATATTTCTTACAAATAATATATTGTATCTTCAAATTTGACGAGTGCTTAGCATTAATTGTATAATGAACTGAAAGACAAATAAATAAATGAATGATGATAGAAATAGGAATAGAGGATAAGATTGTGCTACTATTAACCGCAGAAAAAATATCAAAAAGTTATAGTGAAAAAATACTGCTGAAAGATGTTGTACTCGGCATTAATAGCGGGGACAAAATCGGAGTAATCGGAATAAATGGTACCGGCAAATCCACCCTGCTTAAAATCATTGCAGGACTTGAAACACCTGACAGCGGAACAATTACCAAAGCGGGCGGCGTACGTGTGGGTTATCTTCCACAAAACCCCGTGTTTGAGGGCGGTATCACGGTTCTAAAACAGGTGATGTACGGCATTTCCGAACAACAGCGTGAATCAAAGGAATATGAATGTAAAGCAATTCTGACAAAGCTTGGCATTACCGATTTTAACGCACCGGTCAGTCAGCTTTCCGGCGGACAGAAAAAGCGTGTATCTATGGCGAGCGCACTGGTGACCCCCGTGGAAGTGCTTGTGTTGGACGAGCCAACCAACCATATGGACAATGATATGGTAGATTGGCTTGAGAACTATCTTGCACGTTATACGGGAGCAATATTGATGGTAACGCATGACCGTTATTTTCTTGATCGTGTTACCAACAAGATTGTTGAGCTGCAGGACGGAAATCTATATGTTTATCAGGCAAACTACACAAAATATCTTCAACTGAAAATGGAGCGGGAGGATATGGCTGTCGCCAGTGAGCGCAAACGACAGAGCCTGCTGAGCAAGGAGTTGGAATGGATTCAGCGAGGTGCACGCGCACGCAGTACCAAGCAGCGCTTCCGTGTGGAACGCTTTGAAGAAATGAGCGAGCAAACAGTGGACCTTGAGCAGCCGAAACTAAAAATGAGTTCCATGAGCACCCGACTCGGCAAGAAAATTATTGAAATTGACAATATTTCAAAGAGCTATGGCGACAGGCAGCTAATTCGCAATTTTTCATATAATTTGCTGCGCGGAGACCGCATCGGCATCATCGGTGCAAATGGATGCGGAAAGTCCACTCTGCTTAAAATCATCAATGGAACGATATCTGCGGACAATGGCATGGTAGCCATTGGCGAAACAGTTCAAATCGGTTATTTCTCACAGGAATGCGAAGAAATGAATACCGAGCTGCGCACAATCGACTATATCAAGGATATCTCCGCGGAAGTCCTTACGCCTGACGGAATGCTTACTGCTTCACAGATGCTTGAGAAGTTCCTGTTTACACCTGATTTGCAGTATTCCACTATTGGCAGGCTATCCGGCGGAGAACGCCGCCGGTTATATCTGTTGGGAATTTTGATGCAGGCGCCTAATATTTTGCTGTTCGATGAGCCCACCAATGACCTTGATATCCAGACGCTCACCATTCTTGAAGACTATCTCGAAGAGTTTTCGGGTGCTGTAATCGTAGTATCTCATGACCGCTACTTTCTTGACAAGGTAGCAACGCATCTCTTTGCATTTGAGCAGGATGGGGAAATTCATGATTATTTGGGCGGCTATTCGGATTATATGGAAAGAGATAACCAAAATCAACCGGAAACACCGAAAAAGGCTGACAACAAGCCAAAAAGCAGTTACCGCAATAAATCCGACAAGCTGAAATTCACATTTAGCGAACAGCGGGAATACGATAAGATTGACGATGTAATTGCTGAGCTTGAGGAGCAAATTGCTGTAACAGACCGCGAAACAATAAACGAGGCAAGCAACTATGTCCTTTTGTCTGAATTAATTGCTAAAAAGGCGGCACTCGAAACTGAACTGACTGAGAAAATGGAACGTTGGGTGTATCTTAATGACCTTGCCGAAAAGATACAGAAGCAGAATGATCATTAAAAAACTTGAATCGTACAGAACGTTTAGTGATCATTCGTATACAGAATATTCAGTGGCAGAGGATACAGTTGATGGATGCATGGAGCGTGCGGTATAACCGTAAGATTCATTTATTTTGCTTCCTGTAAAGCTGTATATGCCAATAAGGCCTTCCCCGCAACCTACATAGTACATAAAAAAATAGAACTTTCTATTGCACAGAAGACTGCAATAGGAAGTTGTTTTATTTTATATCACCCCATGGTACAGCCGTGATTTTCACAATATAAAAAACTCATTCAGGACGCAAACTTTAGCAGTCCTAAATGAGTTTATATGGAATTATAAAATACGGGGTGACGGATTATTTTAGCTCAGTGGGAGGTGTCATACGGAAATCGATATTGTAGGGCGGCTCAATCGTATTCTTGACCTCGTCCAAAAGGATATGATAGTCGTCCACTCCCCTCTCATGAGCCAAACGCATTGCCTGAACCTCGAACCAGATTTCCAGCAGCATCGTTTCACCCTCGCGCATGATGGCAAATTCACTGGCAAACTGCTTTTCCAAGAAGTCCCACTGTTTTAGTTCAAAGGCAGCCTTTGTAACGTTGAGTCTGGCGCGCTCAGTAGATTTTTGCTCGTCTGGCAGATTGGAATAGCAGTCCCACGCGCGCTGGAAAAGACCTGCAAGGGTAAATATTTGTATAGCGTCCTGAGCAAAGGCACTGCACTGGCGCGCACCATCCAGAGATAGGGACTTTTCCATGTAGTCACAGGCCAACTCCAGATTATTTTCCTGCACCATTGCCTGAGCAAGATTTCGGTAGCATATTGCGGTAGGGCACAGCTGCGCCGACCGTTTCATAGCGGCAATGCCGTCGTACCAACTGCCATTTTCATAGAGCATCATACCAAGATGCAGATACGCTGCGGCATTTTGGTTCTCCTCTTTTTTGAGAGATTGTACCAGAAGTTCTGCCCAGCGGGAGTCGGTCATCCATGAGACGCCTTTTTCTGACTCCGGCATCTTTCCCGTCTGTAAAAGTGCTAACCAGGGTTTCTGTTCTTCCCCAAGGGTTTCCTTAGGAAAAACGAGACCATTTGGAATCATATCCGGGTCACGGGCGGCTTCCAAAGCGCCCCATCCGCTGCCAAAATGCAGCATTTCATCCGGCACCACATCCTCTAATGCTGCGTATTGACGGTCAGCCTGAGTTAGGTCGTCTTCGCTCAGTCGCTTATCCACAAGACTGTGAACGTAGTCCTTGGACAGTTCCCATTCACCGAATGCATTATCGGTATGTATCTCCATGCCGCCAAACACCTGTGTAAAGCGAACACAACCCTTCGCTTCAATATCTTTCCCATGAACTTGAGTGGGTGAAAGACCTCCCTGGATTTCAAGGTAGTCCCCTTTGCCCTCCTCAGAGAGAAAATCCTTCCAGTGCTTTCCACCGCGCTGGGTTCCCCAGCAGAACATTTTTCGATATTGCAGCGTTGGAGTGGAACGCTCCCAAAAAGCGGTACCGTCGTTGTAAACCGCAGCCTCCCATGTGTCGCAGGTGAGGGCACGATTCTGGAAAAAGTATTCATTGGAATAAGGTAGATTTTCTGGATAACTTGCGTCCGTACCCTTGAGAGTTTTCAGATACGGCATGGTGTCGTGGGTAAAACCGTGGGTAGAGTTTTGGGAGCGCAGGGTATTAGGCTCAATGCGGATAACCCCATCACTGGCGGAAAAGACACGCACATTTCGATCCTCCCGCACCGCAATATTCGTCCACCAGTAAAGCGGTACGCTTTCATCTTTTGTATTGAGGATTTTTACGTGGGCAAAAAGACAATCCGAGTCCTCCGGCAGATGAAAATCAATTTGAAAGAAAAAACATTTCTGACGCTCGTATTCGTACATACGCAGGAAGGGAACGCCATTTTCGTCGGTGCAGCGGGCGAAGAACATCGGCTCACAGGTAAGGCAGGTATGGCCGTACTGTCCCAGGTTCCACTCGATGCCGCCGGAAAACCAGGCGTTGCGAATAGCCAGGTTTGCAAGACGGAAAACGGGGTTGGAAAACAAAAGCTCGCGCCCCGCTTTTTTGTCATAGAGGGACCAAAGCCGCCCGCCGTAGTCAGCGAGAAAAGTAGCCCGGAGAAAATCATTTTCCATGACGACGGTGTTCATATCCCGTTGCGTCAAATTCCTGTGATAGCCTTCCTGCACCGTGTAAGGAAGCTCACGAAATCCGGTCTGATAACCGAATCCCTCGCGTTCGCCGTCCAGCAGGCCCGCATCAATCAGGGGTTTATTTTGTTCCCGGTCGCGAAAACGTGGAAGTGATTCACTTTTTAGTGCAGCGCCGGGCATATTTAAGACTGAACAATAAATTTTCAAATTAAACTTCTCCCCATTCGTTTTGTAAAAATAATGTTAGAGCATCATAGGGCGAAAAATCCCACGTATTGATTAACCTTTAATAGCCCCGCCCGTAACGCTGGCAATAATCTTCTCTGAAAGGAAGATATAAAGTACAAACGTAGGCAGGAACACAATTACTACTGCGGCGAACATGCCGCCCCAATCGCCGGTATAACGCATAGATTGTATCATAGAATACAATCCCACCGCAACCGGACGGGTCTTCGATGAATTTGCAAATATAAGGGATATGAAATACTCATTCCAAATCGTAATAAAGTTAAAAATCGTAACCGTTATAATACCAGGCTGGGCCAGCGGCAGCATAATCTTCCAAAATGTCTTCATAGGAGAGCAGCCGTCAATGGCTGCGGCTTCTTCAAAGGTTACCGATAGATTCCGGAAGAAGGTAGTCAGAAAGAAAATGGTAAACGGTACGTTTGTAGCAATATAGAGGAAAATCAGCAATCCTCTGGACTGATTCAAATGCATCTGGCTGAAAAGTGCAAACAAAGGCATGATAATCATGATTGCAGGAACACCTAGAGCTGTTGCAAGTAAATTTTGGATGAGACCGTTTCCACGGAACTTAAAGCGGCTAAGTACATATGCGGCTGGCGCCGCGATGATTACAACTAAGGTGCAGGACACCAGGGTATAGAGCAGCGAGTTCATAAAGTAATTCGAAACCTTGTGGGTTGTCCAAGCCTTTACATAGTTTTCAAAATGCAGGCCAGTAGCGAATTTAAAAAGTTTTCCGTCAAAAATCTCTCTTGTAGTGGAAAACGATGCCAAAATAATCCAGCCGATGAGCACAAAGGTGAAAATCACCCATATACCTACAATTAGGTAGCCCGGAGTGAGGGCCAACTCTTTTTTCCAATTCACTTTCTGTTTCTTATTATATTTTTTCATATGTTTCACCCTCCCCTTAAAGCTCAACGTCGTCGTTCTTGACGATGCGCTGTGTAAGCAAGAATACAGTAATTACGATAACTACCAAAATCACACCGATAGCCGCGCCCGCACCTGAATCACGCACGGTCACCGCAGAAGAACTTGTTCCAAATACCAGTTCATACATATAGGACATCGGCGTAACAGTGCTTGAACTCAGGTTAACCGGTGAAAACAATTGGCTCCATACGAAGAAAGCCATGGTGCTGACAGTCCAAAGAACAATGTTGGTGCGAAAAACACCCTTTAAAAGAGGAAGGGTAATCTTTGTAAACCGTTTGAACACATTGGCTCCCTCAATTGTAGCTGCTTCATAAAAATCTACCGGGATTCTCTCAATGCCGCTCATCCAGATAAGCATATGATAGCCAACCATGCCGAAACAGTAAGCGGTAAGCATACTCCAAAAAACCGTCTCTGGGCTTGTCCATTGTGTCTTAGCCAAATCATGCAGGCCGAGCGCATTCAAAGTGGAGTTGAAAAGACCAAAATCAGGATTATAAATATAATTAATCCACATGGTTCCCATAGCAACTGCAGAAATGACGTTCGGCAGATAGATAACCGAACGAATAAAGCTCTTTCCGTGAACCCCACTGGTAAGGATTACACCAAAAAGTAAAGAGATGAGCAGCACGCTGAGACCCCCGATAAGCCAAATTAGGCCAATATTGGTGATTGCGTTTACA
Organism: uncultured Caproiciproducens sp.; assembly: GCA_964517505.1. Classification (GTDB taxonomy): domain Bacteria; phylum Bacillota; class Clostridia; order Oscillospirales; family Acutalibacteraceae; genus Caproiciproducens. Next base: position 28,222 of record CAZFED010000003.1, read on the forward strand.
AAAAGAGGTGTTTGGAACAGAGTCTTGAAATTACCAATTCCATTGAACTTCCATGTTGAAATGGAATCCGTTACGCCCTCCACCTTGAAAAAGCTCATGACAATAGTCCTTGTGGTAGGATACAGGAAAACTAACAGATACAATAGAACGGCAGGCGCAAGAAAAGCTACAATCATTGTTTTATTTTTTGTTTTCATAAGAACCTCCCGAGAATTCCATTAACAAAGGGCGGCAGCGTAAACACGATGCCGCCCTTTTCAATGTTCTTTTACTTTGAATTAATTATTTTTTCATTGCGTCGGCAAAACCTTTTGCATCCAGTTTGCCGCTGACCAACAGTGCAAAATTTGTCTTAATTTTGGCGTTGATATCAGCTTCGTTTTCCATGCCCACAGCCCAAGGATATCTGGTAGTTGTGGCATTGAAAACCTCTTTGGCTTCCGTCAGCTGCTTTGGCCATGTTGCATCGTTCGCCATCGGAACGCCGATGGACTCTTGAGCAAGTTTGGTATCCCATTCGCCAGTTGTCATCCATACGATGAACTTGAAGGCTTCTTCCGGATGCTTGGTGTCCTTATTGATACCAAAGCATTGTGCACCGTATTGGCAGGCTTCGATTCCGTCACCATTTTTTCCGACGGCCGGATAAGAGAATGAGCCCCATTTAAATTCCGCTGGAGCGGAATTTTTAATTTCATTGGGGAGCCACGTGCCATTTAAGTACATAGCTACATTTCCGCTGGCAACTTCCTGCTGGCCGGCCGGATAAATGTTCCCTGCCGCATTCTTCGAAATATACCCCTTGTCGTACATCTCTTTCCATTGCTCACCAAAGGTAAGAACAGCGGGATCATCAATCTTCTTATTGGTTACCATAGCAAGAGTCTTATCTTTGCCAATGAGGCGACCCATATGATAGCCAAAAAGCGCAGCCATATAAGCATCGTCTACGGTAATAGCGGTCTTGCCGGAGGCTTTAATCTTTTCACAGGCTGCAATCCACTCTTCCCAAGTCTTAGGAGCGGCTGTGATACCAGCTTTATCAAAAATGTCTTTATTGTACATTACCATGAAGCTGGAGGGCTGATAAGGAATGGCAGAAAGCTTTGCATCCGGCCCTAATGAACGTGACAGTTCAACAAGCTTCTTATTGATAACATCCGTGTATGGCTTGCCATTAGTGGTATCATAAGACTTTTTAGCTAAATCTTCCAGATTCAACAGATATTTGCCCCATGTTTTGTTTACACGTTCAACATCTTCATCAAAGAGGTCAATTCCCTCGCCACTTTCCAGAGCCGGCTGCAAAGTCTTACGAATGTCGCGGCCCTGCCAGTTGACTTCGACCGTAATTCCGGTCTTTGCTTTAAAAGCGTCAACTGCCTGTGCAATTACCTGACCTTGTGGCTCGGTTTCATTCCACATCGAGTAGTAACTGAGCTTTACGTCGCTCTTTGCTTCACTGGCGGCGGTCGAAGCTTCACCACCGGCAGTCGATGCTTTAGATTCAGCGGGCTTGCTGGCGCAACCGCCAAACACAATGGCGGAAGCCATCACAATGGCCATGATCGAACACAATTTTCTTTTCATTTTCAGTCCTCCTAAATTTTAATACAAATCAAGGTGTACCCTACAAAGTAAACAATAAATTGGAAATAGATGTTCCATTTTTATCCAATTCGCTGTTCAGTATGTTTATTCTACGTTGTAATAAACAATATTGATTTAGAATTTTTTGCATTAATTTTGCACAATCGATTAAACTTGCACAATAAATTGATTTTTCTAATTAAAAATGATACAGATAATCCAATCAGTCTATAAATACAAATGACTGTTGTTTTGTGATACATATATTTAGACACATGTTATAACTTTGTAAATTCTGAAATTTTTTAAATGCATTACAATAAACCATTGCGTAAATTTCTTTTATATAATAATAAAATATATTCTGATTTTCCACAAAAGGCACCAATATTACTTATTAGAAAAAACCAAAGCAATAAAAAGGATATAATTAACTTAATTTATATTGTAACCATGGTTGTTTTTGTGATTTTTACCCGTTTGTATAGTCTGTATTTTATAATAATATTTAAGTCCACCAGTCATAAAAGCTCGTTTTAGCTGACTGTGAGTGAGGAGTTGAAGTTCATGACGAAATTTACGAGCACACGTTTAGAACAGGAAATCATTATTGATGAGCTGATGACCGTTCATTATTTCGAATATAATAGCGACTTTTACTTTCCTGGCGAAACCCACGATTTCTGGGAGTTTCTTTATGTAGACAAGGGTCAGGTTGAGGTGACCGCCGACACAACCGACTATGTCTTGAAGAAGGGAGATATCATCTTCCACAAGCCCTATGAATTCCACAATCTGTGGGCAAATGGTGTAATTGCACCAAATTTAGTGGTTGTCTCATTTAAATGTGCTTCCCCCGCAATGAGCTTTTTTGAGGGTAAAATTTTAAAGGTCGGCGACGTTGAGCGAGATATGCTCGGCTATATTATTGATGAATCCAACACAACTTTTTCTTCCCATTTGGACGACCCTGATCTGAAGGGGCTGGAACGGAGCGGCTGCGGAGGCTTTGCCTCGGAACAAATTATAAAAATTTGCCTGGAGATGATGCTGATTCAGCTGATTCGCAAAGGTGGTACTCAGGAAACCAAAGTTTCCTCCACCATACAGGAAAAAGCTGAGCGGGATACTTTTTTGCGGGTTGTGTCGTATTTGAAACAAAACATCAATAATAAAATCACATTGGACGATGTTTGCCGTGACAACTTGTGCGGATGCTCCCTTTTACAAAAGGTGTTCCGCGATAAGAGCGGCGGCGGCGTAATGGAATATTTCGGTAAAATGAAAGTAGAAAGTGCAAAACAGGCCATTCGTGAAGGAGCCGGAAACTTTACCGAAATCGCGAATGATCTGGGGTATTCGTCCATTCACTACTTTTCCCGACACTTTAAAAAGGTGACCGGCATGACTCCCTCGGAGTACTCCTCCTCTGTAAAACTGCGCACTGACAGCCAGAAAGGCCGCCCTGTTTTAATCGATAAATAATATTAAAATTTGCCCGTGCTGGAGAAAATCCGGCACGGAATTTTTTTTGTTATGGTGTTTTGTGCAAAAATTGTGAATAATAAGATATATATTTTAAGTTGAGCATCGTCTAAAATAAAGACAGTGAACAAAATTAGAATGAATTTGAAAAGGAGAAGTGCAAGATGAAAGAACCTGTACTTGTTGTAATGGCCGCAGGGATGGGCAGCAGATATGGCGGGCCCAAGCAAATTGACCCTGTGGGAGACAACGGAGAAATCATCATTGATTTTTCTCTTTTTGACGCGGTGAACGCTGGATTTAAAAAAGTGGTGTTCCTAATAAAAAAGTCCATCGAGGCTGATTTTAAGGAAATCATCGGTGACAGAATGTCTAAAATTATGGATGTGAAGTATGCCTATCAGGAGGTAAACGTACTACCGGAGGGTTACTCTGTGCCAGATGGCCGTGAAAAGCCATGGGGTACCGCACACGCCATTCTTTGCTGCCGCGATATGATTGATGCACCTTTCGCTGTCATCAATGCCGACGACTACTACGGCAAAGACGCCTTCCGTCTGATTTATGATTATCTGCTTCACAGCCGGGATGACGAATTGTATCGCTACGCCATGGTGGGATACACTTTAGAAAACACCCTCACTGACCATGGACATGTGGCCAGAGGCGTATGTGTCACCTCCCCCGACGGTTACCTACAGGATATCCACGAGCGCACCCACATTGAAAAGCGGGATGATAAAGCCCAGTACACGGAGGATGATGGAAAAACATGGGTAACCATTCCTCATGGCAGCACAGTTTCCATGAACCTGTGGGGTTTTTCTGAATCCATGCTTGATGAAATTTCCAACCGCTTTCCGGCTTTTTTAGATAAAGCCATCATAGAAAATCCGCTCAAGTCTGAGTTCTTCCTGCCCACCGTGGTAGATAAACTGCTAAAAAACAAAAAAGCCACCGTAAAGGTGCTGAAATCGCCTGATAAATGGTACGGCGTAACCTACCGCGAGGACAAACCGGTAGTTGTTGAGGCTATTCGAAACATGAGAAAACAGGGAGTTTATCCCGCCAAACTTTGGGAGGACGAAATATGAATCCGATTACAGAAGAACTCTTGCACCTTGTTATGGAAGAGTTCCGATTTGAAGGCCAATATGTTGGTATCCTGTCCTATGGAAGCGGACATATCAACGATACCTATTCTGTCTATTTTCAATTAGAAGAACGCGCGCTCAGATATATACTTCAAAGGATTAACACAAATGTATTTCATGACCCGGTCGAACTAATGGAAAACGTGGAGGGCGTCACTCACTATCTTCACGACGCAATTACCGAGGCCGGAGGTGACCCATGGCGGGAAACCCTGAACCTAGTTCCCACAAGGGATGGTGGTTTCTATTATGTTGACGCCGAAGGCGGCTACTGGCGTGCGTATATTTTTATTGAAGATACGGTAACTCTTCAGCAAACAAGGAATAAAGCTGATTTTTATAATTCTGCACGCTCCTTTGGAAAGTTTCAGCTGCTGCTGGCGGACTATCCGGCTTCGACACTCCACGAGACCATTCCTTTGTTTCATAATACGCCCAACCGCGTCCTGCAGTTTAAACAAGCCCTCGCCGCCGACGTAAAAGGCAGGGCAGCCGGCGTGCAAAAGGAGATTGACTTTGTGCTAAGCCGCGAGGAATTCGCTCATATTCTTGTGGATATGCAGGCACAGGGCAAGCTGCCCCTGCGGGTTACCCATAACGATACCAAACTTAACAATGTGCTGATTGACAGCAAGTCCGGCAAGGGGATTTGTGTAGTAGATCTGGACACAGTAATGCCGGGACTTTCCCTTTATGACTTTGGTGATTCCATTCGTTTTGGAGCAAGCACGGCCACCGAAGACGAGCAGGATCTTTCCAAGGTACATTTTGATATTGATCTGTTTGAGGCCTACACAAAGGGGTATTTGGAAGTGGCCGGCAAGGTTCTCACCGAAAACGAAATTGACAGCCTGCCTATCGGTGCCAAGATGATGACCCTGGAATGCGGAATGCGCTTCCTGACGGACTATCTGGCCGGTGACACCTACTTTAAAATCGAACGGGAAGCCCAGAACCTTGATCGCTGCCGCACCCAATTTAAGCTGATAGAAGAAATGGAACAACAGTGGGACGCCATGCATGAGGTTGTAAACAAATATCGCAAATAAAATCCGACAGGAGCCTATCTTTTAGGTTCCTGTTTTTTTATATGTAAAGACTCACAATAAAGTGTGTTTAAGCCCTGTGCCTGTTGTTTTATCCGGATTTTACGTTTATTTGCAAATTCGCGCGATTGCGATAACCTTTTCCGCTTCAAAATAAAATCGGACATTTGATGAATACTAACGTGAAAAGGAGCTGATTTTTTTGCGACCGGACAAGATTTATTATGAGCCTCCTGCTCTCGACTTTGAGTTGGGTAAAATACTGAAGAATAAGTTTAAAGACGTTGCATGGATTCCAATCGAAAGCCATAATAATATTGAGGAACTTCGAAATAACTCAAATTCTGAATTTGCACAGATGAAGCAGCACCTGATTGTTGGAATTAGAAAAACTCACAAGTATGTACCCAATTATAAATCCTCCGATTTTATCGTTCCATATACATCTTCCGGATGCAGCGCAATGTGCTTATATTGTTATTTGGTTTGTCATTATAACAAATGCTCCTATTTAAGATTATTTGTAAATAGAGAACAGATGCTTGATAAGCTAATGAAAACTGCAAACAAAGCTGATCGGGATTTAACCTTTGAAATCGGAAGCAACAGTGATTTGATTTTAGAAAACACGATTACCTCCAATCTGGAATGGACAATTGAGAATTTCAGTAAGAGCGAGAAAGGCTTTATCACATTTCCCACAAAATTTGACAACGTGGACCCCTTGCTCAAGCTTGACCACAGGGGAAGAACGATAATCAGAATGAGTGTCAATCCACAGGAGATAATCAATAAAATTGAATTGGGCACATCGCCGCTTATAAACAGAATAAATGCCATTAATAAAATGTGCGAGGCCGGCTATCGGGTTGGGCTGCTGATTGCACCGGTTGTGATGGTGGAAAACTGGAAGAAGCTTTATTCGGAAATGCTTACGATTTTAGAAGATACTCTTTCCGAGAAGACAAAAAAAGCAATGTTGATTGAGATTATCTTTATGACCTACAGCTATGTCCATCGTGCGATTAATAACGACGCATTTCCAAACGCAGTAGAGCTCTATGATGAAAAGCTGATGACAGGCAGAGGAATGGGAAAATACTGTTACAGAACGCCGTTAAAAACGGATGGCGAACAGTTTTTAATAGATGAAATCGGAAAACACTTTGACGTTTCAAAAATCATGTATATTGTATAAATAAAGTTTTACTATGAGGTTTAGACAGTTCATACGAATTGTGCCTAAAGATATTTTAAGTTTTCTCGCAAACCTATGAAGGTAGCGGCTTCACCCGGGCTGGAAATGATTCGGGCTAAACTGCCGCTAAATAGAAGCAAGACCTGAAAGGGACTGTTTTGGTTGTTGCATTTATGATATAATAAGTGCAACAATACATATGAGACAAGGTGTATGCTTGTTTTTTGCAACCAACTTAAACGTCAAAATGAAGCCGCTCATTTATGGCAATAACGCAAATGCAATCGCATGAAAGCTGGGATGATAATTGAAAATTTTAATTGCTTACGCCGGAAAAAGCGGAACAACCGAAAAATGTGCCAAACAGCTCTGTGAAAAGCTGACCAACGCAACCGCAGTTGACCTGAACCTCCAAACGCCCGATATCGGCAAATTTGATGCGGTGGTGGTCGGAGGGGCCATCCGAATGGGACAGTTACATAAAAAAGCAAAAAAGTTTATTGAGCAAAATGCGGCTGAATTGAAAACGAAAAAGACAGCCTATTTTATCTGCTGCGGCTTTGCTGAAAATGCCCCGGAAGTGTTTAAGAATAACTTTCCAAAGGAACTGCTCGACAGCGCCGTAGATTATGAATGCTTTGGCGGTGAAATGAATGTGGAAAGTCTGCACGGCTTCGACAAGTTTGTAGCAAAAATGGTTACAAAAGCAACTGCCGATAAAAAGGTTGCACCGCCAAAGATTTACATCGAAAATATCGCTAAACTGGCAGCCAAAATAATGGATTAGAACACAGGCAGACCGTTACTACAAATTTACGAAAATAAGGGAGCAAATTAGTGTGAATGGACAAATAAGAAGCAATATTCAAATCGGCGCGTTGGTAGACATCGTACTAAAAAAGGACCAACCCACAGGCAAACTCACACGTGGACACGTGAAGCGCATTCTTACCAACAGTCCAACTCATCCTCACGGCATTAAAGTTATGCTGACAGAAGACGACATGGTTGGCAGGGTGCAGGAAATTGTAGAGCAGCCCTAACGACTTTACCACCTACCCCACCAGGTTTTTTAGGCTCATGGCATACTTATTAATTGTTGATTCGTTATTATTTAGCACAGTCGATATAAAATGCCCTCTCAGCCGCAAAATCGGTTAAGAGGGCATTCCTTTATCTATTGATATTTATCCTCGGATCTACTTCTTGTCTTTACAGCAGGTACACCTTTGTACGACTGAGTAAGCACCATTCGCACTTAATGCGATAATTACTGCGTTAAGCGGAATTATCGCACCGGATGCGTAAGTCAGCGCTCCAGTAAAAGTTGTTGCACCCAGCAGGAGTATAACCGCGACAATATACGACACCCATTGTGTCGGGATGTTCTTTAAAAACGGCGCACTCTTAATAAACTGGGTAATTAGCGCGGTACATACGGCACAGCCTGCAAAAGTACTCAAGGCTTCCCAAGTGAAATAATCATTCATACCAATTCCTCCTATGGTTTAGTCAGTCGGCATTTTTGAGTGGGCAGTAAGATTCTGTAATATCTCTATTTTCTCTTATTCATGATGCCGCTTGTGACGTGTTGCCATATTTTTGAGCGGGTATACGAGACGGTACTCTTTCCTGTTACAGTAGATATTTTAGTATGACATGACTTAACTGCGCAGGATTAATCGTATTCTGCTCTTATACTCCGTGAAACCTCTTATTGGCAATTTCCAACCTGCCATTCCTATCCAAAAGGCTTCCAATCAATACTTTATGATGAAGTCGTCCAACTGGTGCTTCCTAAACGATTAGCAGTCAGCGCTGATACCTTCACTGAAAATACATAAACACGAACAGGTGCCAACTCCCCCGTTGGACGTACCTGATAAAGGTGTTTGGGAATAAAAAGTTAAATTTATGATTATTGTTACGCAAAAAGAGGGCTGCCGGAATACGGCAGTCCTCTAAAATTATGCTTATTGTTTTAGACATTTACTCACAAACAAAACCTATCCTATAAACTGCTGAGTCCAAACATACTGGCCTTGTGCGTTCTTTGCAATGCCTACTCCGATTTGGGTATAGGAAGAATTCAAAATATTTGCTCTGTGTCCCGGTGAATTCATCCAGCCCTGCATAACCTGCTCGGGAGTTGTTTGTCCCTTGGCAATGTTTTCTCCTGCAGATCTATAGCTAATACCGAATTGCTTCATCATATCAAATGGAGAGCCATAGGTGGGAGAAGTATGATCAAAATAATTTAATTTTGCCATATCCTCGGATTTTAATGTGGCTGTTTTATTCAGTTGATCATTCATGGTAAGCGGCTTAAGCCCATTCGCTGCTCTTTCTTTATTCACCAGCTGAACGACCTGATTTTGAAAGGATGAATAGTTTCCGCTTACTTGTGAAGATGCACTTGAAGAGTTTCCCTGTGTACCGGAGCTAACAGGCACGCTGCTTGTGCTGTTGGTTGCTCCGTTGGAACTACTGCTTGTATTGTTGGTTGTCGGTTTGGAGCTATTTGTGCAATTTGCTGTTGTGCAGTTGCCTGTCGTGCAGTTACCAGTTTTGCAGTTGCTCGTCGTGCAGTTACCAGTTTTGCAGTTGCCCGTCGTGCAGTTGCCTGTTGTGCAATTACCAGTTTTGCAATTAATTCCGTACAAGCAATTGATTGCATTAAAGCAATTGCTGTTAACATTACAATTAATTCCATTTAGGCAGTTGAGTGCGTTATTCGTCAAACAATTGGTACTGTTTGTACCATTTTTGCAATTAGTTGTTGTATTTGCAGTTTGGCTCGTGCTTTGCGGGCAAGTGCTTGCTCCAGTTAAAGTGGAAATATCGGCAACAGAATTACTGTTGACTGTCTTTGTGTTTGTTGATGTACTGTTGCAATTTGCCGTGGTATTCGTACACTTTTGAGTTGCTGCCACCAGGGATTTACCGGAGACGGTATTCGCTGCCAGTACCTCAGTGGCGCTCGTTACAGTACCTGCACTGCTTGGTATGGCGTCGGTGTTAATGCTTTTTGCAAATGCTCCGGCTGTTCCGGACATGAGGATACACGCAATCAGCGCGAATAATTTCATTTTCATGTAAACTTCTCCTTTATCTCGTTGGTTTTTCATTTTTGGATTTGAAAGGTTACATCTTTGTAACTTTTCTTGTTTTTATGTTAACACCAACGCATGAGGATAGCAATACTGAAAATTATGTAAACTAAAGAAAAAACTGGAATGCGAAAATCATTTACTTAGTCTTCTAATAATATCGTACGCATGGTCCTCGTTTTGTACGAACCCCTGTACGCTTGTTTTAATGCCACTGTAATCATTGAATTGCGTGAAAGCCGTTTTAAGTGTGTCCACAAGTTTCACGGGCATATCTTTTCTCGCCGCCAGCGCATCCTTTGGAATGTCCTCGGTACGGGCCACAATAATAAGTTCATCCCTGAAAAGTCCGTTTGCCCGGGCCTGATTAAATGCATCATCGTAGGTAGCACCCGCATCTACTTCGCCAGAGAGAACCGCATTGATTACGTTACTATGGTTGCCTAAAAAAACAACTTTTTCGAAAATCGAATCCGGATTCATATGATTCTGCTTAATTATATCACGGGCATACAAATAGCCCGACGCGCTTTTTTTATCCACATAGCCAAAAGTTTTTCCAGCCAAATCACTAAGCGAGTGAACCGAGCCGTTCTTGCGGGCAACAATATAGCCGTTATAGGAATAACGACCAAGGGCCTTCGGTGTCACCAAAATATTTGCTCCGCATTTGTCGTGTGCGTCAACATAGGCAAAGGGTGAAAACCAGCCTATATCCACAATTCCCTTTTCAACGCTCTCAATTAAAGCATCATAGCTTTTTACAATGATTGTACGGCATTTGAGTCCTGCACTCAAACATACCCGTTCAAGAATCTTCACATAGGTCTTTTTGATACGGTCCGGCTCAGTAAAGGGATTGATACCAAATATAATTTCATTTTCCTTTTTAAAGCACATTGCATCCTTTTGCAGTATTTCAGCCGTTTCACCGATTTTATTACAGAAGTCGAGAACCGTTTCATTCTTATTTTTCTGCACATCAACTAACTGTATTGCATTGCAGGATACATCATGGGTCTCCTGCACCGCAGCTGCTACATTTCCAATGGCTTTTTTAATTTCCATCGCATTATTTTTTTGAAGAAGCGACGTTCCGGTAAGGCCCCCGATAGACTGCTGTACATCTTTGATAATCAACCCAATTCCATGGATGATTTCTGAAGATTCCTTCACGATACCGTCCACGTTCCCCATCTTATCCCCAATTTCGGTCATTGCCTCATTGGATGTCTCAATTTTATCGACGATATCCTTTACTACCCCGTCTATGACAGAAATGGCTTCATCTGTTTGTACCGCAAGCCTTCTGATTTCTCCTGCGACAACAGAAAATCCCCTTCCCGCTTCTCCGGCTCTGGCAGCTTCTATGGCGGCATTGAGGGCCAGTAAATTGGTTTGTCTTGAAATTTTCCGTATGTAATCCACGATTTCATTGATTTTATTGGAGGATTCGTGAAGCTGCAAATTATTATCGGATGCGACTTTCGTCACTTTGGTCAGCTGAACGATAAAATCCGCTATGTTGCTGATGGTCTGCTCATTTTTATCAAGCATCTCAATCGAGGTATTGGAATGTTGTTGTATTTTTATGATTCCCGAATTCAGGTCAGTGCATGCTTCGGCCAACTCATTAATGCTTGCATTGATTTCCTCTGCGCTTGCAGCATTTTGCTCGCTGAATTTTTCGATATCATAAGAAATGCTGGCAAGCTTTTCAAAAGTTTTCATGTTATTCTGAGACAACCAAATGAGTTGTTGGGAATCGAACCCCATCGTTTCCGCAACATTAAAAAGTTCTTCGCCCAGTTCATCTTTTCCAACCGTTTGTTGAATCGTGCTTTGTTGAAGGTTGAGTTTGTCAAACAGATAATTGGCAGCCAGTATAATAAGGGTACTTCCGATTACTGAAAAGAGAAAGCCAGTTAGTCCATGAAGGCCCAATAGTGTTCCAATGGCCTGGAGAATTATGATTCCGATTACAGAAACAAGAATAGATTTCTTTTTTGTAAAATTCATTTCTCTACCGCCTCAGCAATTATTTGTATTATTTTTAGAATCAACAAAAACGATATTTATTTTACCTTTTATTCGCAATATTGTTTTTACACATAATATTATATTTCTTATTACATAATTTGTCAATATTATCCATAATTTTATTCTTTTATTTCCTATTCTTCGTTGTATTGTTTATTTAAAGCAAAACAAAAGCCCCCATTTTCATGGGGGCTTTTGCAAAACACATTTATAATGCAGGACATTTGTGGGGGTAGGCACTGTATCGTCCAGAATTTACTTACGCGCTTGATATAGGCCGCTGCACAAATTTTACAATAACCGTGCGCAACTGGAAAAATAGCTTGGAAAGAAGTTATTTTGATAATTTATCTATCATGGCCATAATTTCATCAATTTTTTCATCCGCATTGCCCTGCTCAAAAGCTTCTTTAACACAGCCGCCAAGATGGGCGTGAATAATTTCTTTGTTCGCCTTTCCCAAAATCGCCTGCGTTGCCATCAGCTGGTTGGAAATATCAATACAGTACCGATCCTCCTCGACCATTTTGAGAAGCCCGTCAAGCTGACCCCTCGCGGTTTTTAAAAGACGGGTAATCTTCGCTTTATCTGCTTTCATCGTAGTCCTCCAACATAACCTGTTTTGGATTTATTTATCAAACAGTCCCTTTTTCTCTTCAATCGAAACAACGTCATAGCCCGCTTCTTTCACTGCGTTTTTGAGCACCTCATCATTGACCTCGGCTTTGAGAATAACGGTTGCTGTTTTTTTCTTCAAATCAACCTTTGCCGCGACACCGTCAAGGGCGTTCAGCGCTTTTTCAACTCTTGCCTGACAGTGTTCACAGCTCATACCATTAATTGTAATTACTTTTTTCATATCTGAGTCTACTCCTTCTGTTTCAATTATATTTTGATTTTGGTTTATGAATGCCCGCTGGGGCTTGAACAGCTTTAGTCTTAGCGCATTGGACACCACGCATACTGAACTCATACTCATTGCCGCCGCACCAAACATGGGGTTAAGCTTCCAGCCAAGCAGTGAAAAAAATATGCCGGCCGCAAGCGGGATACCAATGCTATTGTAAAAGAACGCCCAGAATAGGTTCTCCTTGATATTCCGAATAACCGCTTTGCTAAGTTGTATGGCGGTAACCGCATCCAATAAATCACTCTTCATCAGTACAATGTCCGCCGACTCAATGGCAATATCAGTCCCCGCGCCAATGGCAATTCCAACATCCGCTCTTGCTAAAGCGGGAGCGTCGTTGATTCCGTCACCAATCATTGCAACCTTTTTACCGCTCTCCTGAATCCTGCGAATTTCACTTTCCTTATCCTGCGGCAAAACCTCCGCTACTACCTTATCAATATTGAGTTGCTTTCTGATAGCTTCGGCGGTTCTTTTGTTGTCACCTGTCAACATCACCACACTGATTCCCATTGCCTTGAACTGCTCGATTGCCTCACAACTCGTGGGCTTCACAACATCAGCCACAGCAATTATACCAAGAAGCTTTTTATCATCCGCAAAATACAGCGGTGTTTTTCCGTTCTCAGCAAGTGCATCACAGGTATCTTTCAGGGCAGTAATATCAATTTGCTTATTTTGCATGAATGCGAGGTTTCCAGCGTAATATTGCTGCCCGTCTATGACGGCAGCAATGCCCTGACCGGGAATCGAATAAAATTCTTCTACACTTTTTAATTCTATACCGGTTTCCGCTGCTTTTTGAACAATAGCATCGGCTAATGGGTGCTCCGACGGCTTTTCAACCGACGCGGCGATGGTAAGCAGCTTTTGTTCCGTTGTACCGTAAGTCACAATAATATCTGTCACCCTTGGCTTGCCCTCGGTAATCGTGCCTGTTTTGTCAAGAACGACAGTGTTAATGGTGTGAGCGGTTTCCAGCGCTTCGGCAGATTTAATAAGGATTCCGTTCGCCGCTCCCCTTCCTGTTCCGACCATAATTGCAACGGGGGTGGCAAGCCCCAAGGCACACGGGCAGGAAATAACCAGCACCGAAATGCCGATAGAAAGTGCAAATTCAGCGGATTGCCCCAATATCAGCCATACAATTGCAGATATAACCGCAATACAGATAACTACCGGAACAAATACGCCGCTGATTTTATCCGCGAGCTTTGCAATGGGCGCTTTGGAAGAACTTGCATCCTCCACCAGTTCAATAATTTGTGCAAGCGTCGTGTCCTTGCCGACTTTTTGCGCCTTGAATTTAAAAAATCCCGACTGATTGATGGTTGCGGCAACTACCTTGTCGCCAACCTGTTTTTCCACAGGAATGCTTTCGCCGGTCAGTGCCGACTGGTCAACAGCAGAGCTGCCCTCAATGATGATTCCATCCACCGGAATGCTCTGTCCCGGTCTTATCAGTATCACATCATTTACTACAACATCCTCAACGGGAATTTCAAGCTCCTGCCCGTCACGGGTAACTATCGCGGTTTTCGGCGCCAAATCCATCAGCTTCGTAATGGCCTCGGAGGTTTTGCCCTTTGACCTTGTTTCAAGAAATTTCCCGAGGGTAATCAGGGTCAAAATCATTGCCGCCGACTCAAAGTATAAGTCCATTGCGTATTGCTCAACCATTTTCAACTCATTATGTCCCAAGCCGTAACCTATTTTAAAAATTGCCAGAATCCCATAAATCAATGCCGCGCCCGAGCCAATGGCAATCAGTGAGTCCATATTGGGCGAGCCGTGGAACAAAGTCTTAAACCCCACTTGATAGTATTTACGATTGACATAAACAATAGGAAGAGTCAGCAAAAACTGGGCAAAAGCAAAAGTAATTGCATTGGGCGCGCCATGCAACCAGTCGGGTAAGTAAAAATGGAACATGTGCCCCATGGAAAGATACAGAAGCGGAATCAAGAACGCAAAGGAAACAAGCAGCCGGTTTTTCATCCCTTTGATTTCATCTTCAATGGGGTTGACCGACTTTTCATTTATTGAAGAAGCCTTCACACCGCGTTCCAGTATGGAAGCATTGTATCCTGCGCCCACAACCGCTTGGATGATTGTATTATCATCGGTTAAACCACCGTCATATTCAACGACCATATTGTTTGAAAGCAGATTCACATTGACCGACTGCACACCGGGCAATTTTTTCACACTCTTTTCCACATTTGCCGAGCAGGCCGAACAGGTCATCCCTATCACATTAAATTTTTTATTCATTATTTCACCTCACCACCACACCCCTGTGGGGTATATACTTATCGTAAGCGAACTTCACCGTTTTGTCAATAGGATGAATATGGAATTTATTTATATGTCCTATCTTTGGCAGAAAAAGTAAGTAGCAAACCTATATTGATAAATTTGTCATATCATGATAAAATAAAAAAATCGGGAATGAAGTTCTCCCTTGCAGTTATGCAAAACCGCTGTGACAGCTAATGACTTCTTTGAATTATACTCATTGGAATTATTAGCTTTTTTATTACACAATGGACGATTTATTATCGTTTTTTGAGCTGATAATTTCTGAGTTGTTATGACTTCAGAAATTGTCGGCTTTTTATTTTATTAAACTCACTAATTTTTGTGACAGCTATATGGAGGTACAAATGAAAAAATACATATCCATCGGAATCGGGGGAGCGGCGGGAGCGCTATTAAGATGTGCAATCCACCAAATTCCGTTACCTTTCAGTTCTGCTTACCGTCCGCTTCTTACGATGCTCATCAACATAAGCGGCAGTTTTTTCCTTGGCTTTCTGATTATCCTGTTTACAAGAAGATTCCCGGTGAATCCTGAAATACGGCTTGGCATTACAACCGGGTTATTGGGAGGATATACCACTTTTTCAACGCTTTGCAAAGAATCTGTTATGCTGTGCTTTTCCGGTAATACTTTTTTTGCCGCGATTTATGTTGCTGCTTCCATCCTTTTCGGTCTTGCCGCTGCATGGATTGGAATTATCGCAGCAAAGCATATTGAACGGAGGCATGTATGATAAGTGCAGTATTGTTAAGCATCGGCGGTGCTTGTGGCGCAATGGCACGCTATAAACTAGGTGTTATCATTTTAAAGCATGATAAGCATTCCTTTCCACTCAGTACATTCATTATTAATATAACCGGAACTTTTCTTCTTGGCGTCCTTTCCGGGTTACACCTAAGCGGAAATCCATATCTGCTTTTGGGTGATGGATTTTGCGGCGCATTTACCACTTTCTCAACCTTTGCAGTGGAAGGCGTGCAATTAATAAGACATAACGCTGTTAAAAAGTCCATCATATTTATCGTGTTGTCGGTAACGATCGGACTCATCTGTTTTTTTATTGGCTATGAAGCAGGGCATTTCTTTATTGGCTGAACTGGACGTTAGTCAACAAGTTGTGCGAACAACCCATATGTAACATAAAAACCGCATCAGTCAGCCCTCATACGGCCGTCTGATGCGGTTTTTGTAAAATACGGAGCATTTGGTACGGTGATTCGAGTGGCTTTACCCCACTCTATGTATCCCTGCATTCACGCTTCAATTTGTTGAGTTGGAAAAGTCTCAGACGATTTATTTCAATTAGTTTGAACATCAAACTGGATTGACAATCGAGGAAATTTTTGTTATAATATAAAAGCTTTGAACTTCAAAGTAATTTTAGTTTTTGGGGGTAGACTGCTTTGATCAGCGAATATTCTAAGATTAATAATTTCCTTGTTACTGTCTTTAATGAAGTTTTGAGGACAGAGGAAGTAAGTCTAAAAACCAAAGAGTTCAAAAATTTATCCATGAGGGAAATGCATGTAATAGAAGCGGTATGCGGTGGGGCTGAAAGCGGAAAAAATACGGCTTCAGAGATTGCATTTTCTCAGAAAATTACAGCGGGGACTCTTACGACTACAATTCGAACTTTAGAAAAAAAAGGTTATGTCTTAAGGCAGCACGACCAGTGGGATAAAAGGGTGGTAAGAATTTTTCCTACTGAAAAGGGCAAAATTGCAAATGAGGTACACGCATCTTTCCACCACGAGATGGTTTCTTCCATCATGTCAGCGATGAATGAGGATGAATTAGCCATGTTTGTAAAAGGACTTGCTGCCGTGCAGGATTTTTTAAAAAATAAGGGTAAATAAAGGAGGGCTTCTGTGGCCATTCATATAATAACGGACAGCACTTCGGACATCTCGCTTAATCAGCAGGCCGAACTTGGGATTGAGGTTGTTCCCCTCAGTGTGCGGTTTGGCGATAAGGAATATCTTGATGGTGTGGATCTTAACAAAGAGCAGTTTTTCAAAATGCTGTCCGAGTGTAATACTCTGCCCACCACCGCACAGGTCAACCCGGACAAATTTGCCGATGTATTTCGTAAATACACAAACAATGGAGATGAAATCATCGGAATTTTTATTTCAAGTAAATTAAGCGGTACTTATCAATCAGCCGTAATTGCAAAAGATATACTTAATACCCAACCTATTTATCTGATAGATTCAAAAACTACAACCTTTGGGTTGGCGCTTTTGGTTTATGAGGCTGTCAGGATGAGGAATAAGGGGCTCTCTGCGTCGGAAATATGCAGTGCGATTGAGTACCTTAGCACAAAGCTGAAATTTTACGCTGTGATTGATACATTAAAATATTTGAAAATGGGCGGCAGACTGTCATCTTCTTCCGCATTTTTGGGAACAATGCTTCATATAAAGCCGATTGTTTCTATTGTAGACGGCTCGATTGCGATGTTTGATAAGAAAAAAGGACATAAAGCGGCCGTTGAGCGTATCGCGCAAAAAATTGCCGAGGAAAAACCGGATACCGGCTATCGAATCGTTTTTGGCGATACCAATGCGCCGAATGTGACTCAAATGCTGAAAGACGGAGTGTCGGCAGTTGTGGATATCAAGAACAGTGAAACGGTCAAAATCGGGACGGTTGTCGGAACACACGGCGGCCCGGGCTGTGTCGGCGTGGCTTACATTGCAGACGCAAATATCTAAGCAAAAATCACGGAGGATAAGATGAGTTTTAATATAATCGGAACAGGAAGCGCATACCCGGCGTGTTCAAAAACGAATGACGAATTGTCGTTGCTGATTGATACCTCAGATGAATGGATTGCCTCCAGAACGGGGATAAGAAACAGACATGTTTCCACAACCGAGACATTGTCCGATTTGGCATTCGAAGCGGCGGTACGGGCTCTGAATGATTCCGAAACCATGGCGGAAGACTTGGACCTGATTATCTGTGCCACGATTCGCGGCGATACCATCACGCCTTCTTTAGCTTGTATAGTACAGAAGAAGCTCGGCGCAAATTGTCCCGCATTTGACCTGAATGCAGCCTGCACAGGGTTCATTTATGCGCTGGATGTTGCTCTGGGCTATTTTGAGAGAAAAAAAGCAAAAAAAGTTCTAATCATTGCAGCCGAAGCAATGTCAAAGCTTGTGGACTGGAAGGACCGTTCCACTTGCGTGCTCTTCGGCGACGGTGCGGGCGCGGTTGTTTTGTCCCCGGGCGATGGTCTGTTATCCATCAAAATCACTGCCAGCGGCAATGAGGATGTACTGAGGATTGACAGTATATCGGGAAACTGCCCGTATTCCGAAAGCAAAGATGCTAATCCATACCTGTATATGAACGGGAAGGAAGTTTACAAATTCGCGGTTTCCGCCATGTGCGGCGATTTAATTGATGTGATTCAGGAAGCTAGATTAACGAGGGAGGATATTGACTTTGTTCTTCCCCATCAGGCAAATCTTAGAATTATCGAAACGGCAAAAAACAAGCTGGGCATCTCGAAAGAAAAATACCGTTCTAATATTGAACGCTTTGGTAACACCTCGTCAGCCAGTATCCCTATTCTGCTTGATGAATTAAATCGAGCGGGGGAATTTGAAAAGGGGAAAATATTGGCTTTGGCTGCATTTGGCGGCGGCCTTACAACAGGTGCCTGCGTAATCAAGTGGAACAAAGAAACAAAATCGAAAGGAAACAATGAATAATGGTATTTGAAAAAGTAGCAAAGATACTGGCGGATTACCGGGATATTGATATAGCAGAAATTACAATGGAAACCAGCTTTGAAGAGATTGAGCTGGATTCTCTTGACATGGTTGACCTTGTTATGCTGATAGAAGAAGAATTCGGCATTGAAATTGAAATTCAGGGAAACATTAAAAAAGTGAGCGACCTTGTAACACTAATTGAAAGTATAAAACAATAAAGTCGGGGGATTTATATGATTAAAACACCTCTTTGTCAATTGTTGGGGATAGAATACCCCATCCTACAGGGCGGAATGGCGTGGGTAGCCGACGCTTCGCTCGCTGCTGCTGTTTCAAACGGCGGCGGTCTAGGCCTTATCTCCGCAATGAATGCAAATGCAGACTGGCTTAGAAAAGAAATCCGAAAGGCAAAGACGCTCACGGATAAACCCTTTGGCGTTAATATTATGCTGATGAGTCCTTATGCGGATGAAGTTGCACAGCTCATCATTGATGAAAACGTTGAGGTGATTACAACCGGAGCGGGCAATCCATCCCAATATATGAGCCAGTGGACAGACGCGGGCATAAAGGTAATTCCAGTCGTTCCATCAACCGGAATTGCAAAACGTGTTGCGCGAAGCGGTGCCGTTGCCGTCATCGCAGAGGGAAGTGAATCGGGAGGCCATGTGGGTGAACTGACCACAATGACGCTACTCCCCCAGGTGTGTGACGCCGTCGATATTCCCGTCATTGCTGCGGGCGGCATTGCGGACGGCAGAGGGATTGCCGCCGCCTTTATGCTCGGTGCAGTCGGCGTTCAGGTTGGAACAAGATTTTTAGTTGCTAAGGAATGCAATGTCCATCAAAATTACAAAGATAAGATTCTGCGGGCGAAGGATATTGACACCATAACGACCGGAAAAAGATTAGGTCACCCCGTAAGGGCTCTTAAAAATAACTTTTCAAGAGAATTTGCAAAAATGGAATATGACAGCGCCGTATCCAACGAGCAACTGGAGGCTTTCGGCGCCGGTGCTTTGCGCCTTGCCGCTGTGAACGGCGACGAAAAAAACGGATGTTTTATGGCGGGCCAAATAGCGGCGATTGTAAAAAAAGAGCAGCCGGCGGCGGAAATCATTCGGGAAATGTTCAGTGAAGCGGAATCTGTTTTAGGCGGTGCCTGCAAATGGATCAAGTAGCATTTGTCTTTTCCGGTCAGGGCGCGCAATACAGCGGTATGGGAAAAGATTTATATGAAAACAGCCCTGCTGCAAAAAAGATTTTTGACCGGGCCGATACAATACGGCCGGGAACCTCAGCACAATGCTTTGACGGTACGCCGCAAGAGCTTTCCGTGACAATCAACACACAGCCTTGTCTGTTTTGCGTGGATTTAGCCGCTGCTTTAAGTTTAAAAGCCGCAGGAATTACACCCTGCGCGGTGGCCGGATTTTCTTTGGGTGAGATTGCGGCTTTAACCTTTGCCCAAACCTTCGATTTTGATGCAGGATTTTACTTTGTCTGTAAACGGGCAGCTTTTATGCAGACGGCAGCGGAAAAGAACGAGAGCGCAATGGTTGCGGTGTTAAAGCTAAAAAGCAAAGAAGTCCAAGACTTGTGTGCACAGTACGAAAACATCTATCCCGTCAACTACAATTGCAGTGGGCAAACGGTGGTGGCTCTTGCAAAAAATATGAAGGAAATTTTCTGCAAAGCCGTACAGGAACGAGGCGGAAGGACTGTACCGCTGGCGGTCAGCGGAGGGTTCCATTCCCCATTTATGGATGAAGCGGCAAAAAAGCTGCTGATTGAGTTAAACAAAATTGAAGTTAAGAAGCCGGTTCTTCCGGTTTATTCCAATTTGACCGCAAAGCCTTATGGTGACAGTTTAAAAGAGACCATAGCCGGGCAGGTAAACAGCCCGGTTTACTGGCAGAACACCATAGAAAATATGATTTCCGACGGCATCTCCACCTTTATTGAAGTGGGTGCGGGCAAAACCCTATGCGGCCTTATTAAAAAGATTTCTCCACAGGTTCGCATACTGAATGTCGAAAATATGTCCGACATAAAGACAATTACCAATGTTTAAGGAGGCAGCCATGTTAAAAGGAAAAACAGCCGTAATAACCGGCGGCTCCAGGGGAATCGGCAGAGCCATTGCCCTGGAAATGGCTGAGCGCGGCGTAAATGTTGCAATTGTATTCGCAGGCAATGAGGCCGCCGCCGCGGAAACCTGCGGATTAATTGACAATTTATGTGTAAAGACAAAAGCGTACCAATGCGATGTTTCCGATTATACGCAGACGGAGCAGACGGTAAATTCCATTATCAGCGAATTCGGCGGCATCGATATTCTTGTGAATAACGCAGGAATTGTGAAGGATGGTCTTATGCTTTCCATGAAAGAGGAAGATTTTGACGCGGTTTTGGATACGAATCTGAAAGGCGCGTTTCATATGATAAAACACACATACCGCCAGTTTATGAAAAGGCGCAGCGGCAGAATCATCAATATTACTTCTGTTTCCGGCATTACAGGCAACGCCGGGCAAACAAATTATTCCTCGGCAAAAGCGGGAATGATTGGCCTGACAAAATCCGTGGCGAAAGAACTTGCGGGCAGAAATATAACCTGCAATGCGATTGCTCCCGGCTTCATTGATACGGACATGACCGCCACGCTATCAGATCAGGTAAAAGAAGCAGCATTATCAGCTATCCCGCTGAAACGTTTGGGAACGCCCCGTGACATTGCAAATTTAGCGGCATTTTTAGCAGGAGATGAAGCGGGATATATCACTGGCGAGGTAATTAAAGTTGACGGCGGCCTGTGTATGTAGACTGGTGTCACAAAGCGATACTAACCGCATAATGCGGAGAATCGAGGAAGCAATGGCTTATGATGGCTTATTTTGATCATGAACCTCTTGTGATAGGTGACCTTATCGTTCCCACGCCCGTTGTTCAGGGCGGTATGGGAATCGGAGTGTCCCTTGCCGGTCTGGCCTCTGCCGTGGCAAACGAGGGCGGACTTGGTGTGCTTTCCGCCGCTGGCGTGGGCATGATGCGAAAAGACTCCCTCAGCGCGCGGGACAATATCACCGCGGTAAAAGAAGAAATCCGCCAGACGCGGGCGAAAACGAACGGGGTGTTGGGCATCAACATCATGGTTGCGCTCAGTGACTTCGGTGATATGGTGAAAGCTTCGGTGGAAGAAGGCATTGACGTAATCTTTGCCGGTGCCGGTCTGCCGCTGAACCTGCCCTCCTATGTGGAAAAAGGCAGTAAAACCAAACTGGTTCCCATTATATCATCTGCGCGCGCGGCCAGAGTGATTTCAAGATGGTGGCAGGATAAATATAATTATATCCCCGACGGCTTTGTGGTGGAAGGCCCGATGGCCGGCGGGCATCTGGGTTTTCATACGGACCAGATTGAGGACCCCGACTACCAACTTGAAAAGCTTGTTCCACAGGTGATTGAGGCAGTTCGGCCTCTTGAGGAAAAGGCAGGGAGAAAAATTCCCGTTATTGCGGCAGGTGGAATTTTTACCGGCGCGGATATCAAACGTTTTTTTAAGCTGGGCGCCGCGGCGGTACAGATGGCTACCCGCTTTGTGGCAACCGATGAGTGTGATGCGGATATCGCTTTTAAAAATGCTTATGTTCAGTGTAAAAAAGAGGATATCGGCATTATTCAAAGCCCGGTGGGAATGCCCGGGCGCGCCATTATTAATGACTTTATCCAAGACGTAAAGTTAGGTAACAAACGGCCTTCCAAATGCCCTTTTCACTGTATTGTAACCTGCAAACAAGAAACCAGCCCCTACTGCATCTCCTTAGCCCTGATCAATGCCTGTAAGGGCAAGCTTGAGAACGGCTTCGCCTTTATCGGAGCAAACGGATATAAGGTTAAAGAAATTGTACCGGTAAAGCAGTTGTTCGAAACCCTTGCCGAGGAATACAAAGAGTGTGCAGATTAACCCTTTGTGCAGGGCGGACGCTGTGATGTTAAATCAGAGAGGATTGAAATATTATGAGAAGAGTTGTTGTAACCGGTTTAGGTGTTATCTCTCCCGTTGGAAATACCGTTGCGGAATTTTGGGATAGTCTTATAAACGGTCAATGCGGCATCGATTTTATTACAAAATTTGATACGACCGATTTTAAAGTGAAAATAGCAGCCGAGGTCAATAATTTTGACCCGCGCTCTTGTATGGATAAAAGTGAAATACGGAAAACAGACCTTTTCGCACAGTATGCGGTAGCCGCCGCTTCTCAGGCTATGGAGGACAGCGGAATCAACGGAGCCATCGAGCCGGAGCGGCTTGGTGTTTATATCGGTTCCGGCACCGGGGGCATGAATACATTTGTGAGCGAATGTGAAAAATTTTTGACCGGTGGCCCGAGGAAAGTTTCTCCTTTCTTTGTACCAATGATGATATCCAATATGGCAGCGGGCAATATCGCTATCAAGTTTAATGCACAGGGACCGTGCCTGCCTGTTGTAACTGCATGCGCCACGTCCACTCATTCGGTGGGCGAGGCCTTCCGAGCAATTAAGCATGGCTATGCGGACGCAATTATTGCCGGCGGAGCGGAGGCAACAATTAACCCGCTTTCCGTTGCCGGATTTACCAACTGCATGGCGCTTTCCACGAAGAACATTCCGAATGAATCATCCATTCCGTTCGATAAACGCCGCGACGGCTTCGTTATGGGTGAAGGCGCGGGTGTGCTGATTCTAGAGGAATACGAACACGCGAAAGCAAGAAACGCAAAAATATACGCTGAAATCAACGGTTACGGCAACACCTGTGACGCTTACCATATAACAGCTCCGCATCCGGAAGCTATCGGCGGCGCAAAGGCAATTTCTTTGGCAATCGAAGAAGCAAATATGCAGGAGGAAAACGAAATCTATATCAATGCACACGGTACCGGCACGCCGCTGAACGATAAAGCTGAAACCGCGGCAATCAAAAGGGCGCTGGGTGAAAAAGCGTATAAAGCCTGTATTAGTTCCACAAAATCGATGACCGGGCATATGCTCGGCGCGGCGGGCGCGGTGGAAGCAATCGCATCCGTTCTGGCACTTGAGCAGGGTGTCATCCCCCCGACAATTAATTATCAGGAAAAAGACGAGTTTTGTGACCTTGACTACGTTCCAAACATTGCAAGAAAAAAGCAGGCCAATCTGGCACTGTCAATTTCTTTGGGCTTCGGCGGGCACAACGCCTGTATTGCCTTTACCAAATACCGCAATGCGGACTAAAGTTGAAAGTGGGCCAATGAACAATAAATAATTATTGTAGAGGCTGCACTTAATCTGTCTTCCCCACCACTCAATTAGCGCGCAGGAACAAAAAACTTATTCAATTATTCAGCAGACATTAATAAATTAGGAACAACAGTTCTTTAACATATGGAAAGGCTGGTCACCAAATGGACTTGAAACAAATAAAGGAAATAGCCAAAACAATGAATGAGAATGGCTTGACCTTAATTGAAATTACTGAGGGCGATACGATTCTGCGTATGGAGAGGAAAGGCGCTGCCGATACGGTATGCTCCCATTCCTCGCCAGCTTTGCCCGATGTTCCGGTGAAAACTGCCGACGTACAGCAAATTCACACACCCGCGGCGGACAATACAATAAAGATAAAGTCGCCCATGGTCGGCGTATTTTATTCGGCTCCGTCACCCGATTCCAAGCCTTATGTGAAAGTCGGCAGCCACGTAAAAAAGGGCGACACGCTGTGCGTCATTGAAGCGATGAAGCTGCTTAATGAGATTTGTGCAGAGCGTGACGGTGAAATCGTGGACATTTGTGCTGCCGACGGACAGACAGTTGAGTTTTCTCAAGTTTTATTTAAGATGATTTAGAGGTGAATCTTATGGATAAAGAAGAAATTAAAAAAATCATCCCCCACAGGGAGCCAATGCTGCTAATTGACCAAGTGCAGGCGGTTGGAGAAAATAAAGCGGTCGGACGTTACACGGTACGGGGGGACGAATGGTTTTTGCAGGGTCACTTCCCCGGCAACCCCGTTGTTCCCGGAGTGATTCTGTGCGAAATGATGGCGCAGGCATGCTGTGTTTTGATAGCAGAGAAGATTCAGGGCAGAACGCCCTATTTTACGGGAATCAATAAGGTTCGCTTTAAGAACAAAGTCCTCCCCGGGGATACGCTTGAAATCGAGTGCAGTATGATAAAGGAGCGAAATCCATTCTATTTTGCCGACGGAAAAGGATATGTAAACGGAAAACTTTCGGTTTCCGGTGAATTTTCGTTTGCACTGATTGACGCATGATTATTATAAAAAAGAAGGCGATGGCATGTTTTCAAAAATTTTAATTGCAAACCGCGGGGAAATTGCGGTTCGCATTATTCGTGCATGTAAAGAAATGGGCATCTTAAGCGTCGCTGTTTTTTCAGAAGCCGACAGGGATTCGCTTCATGTGAGCCTTGCGGATGAAAGCGTCTGTATCGGTCCTGCTCCGGCAAAGGACAGCTATCTTAATATGGGCGCCATCATCTCTGCCGCTGTTGCTACGGGAGCTCAAGCGATCCATCCAGGTTACGGACTGCTTTCGGAAAATGCGGGTTTTGCTGACCTTTGTGAAAAATGCAAAATTACTTTTATCGGCCCGTCATCCGATTTAATCCGTAAAATGGGTGATAAGGACATTGCAAGGAAAACCATGCAGTCCGTGGGAGTACCTGTTGTTCCGGGCTGTGATATGATCGATAATGTCACCTCGGCAAAAGAGGAGGCTGACCGAATCGGGTATCCCCTTCTTGTTAAGGCGCGCGCCGGCGGCGGCGGCAGGGGAATTCGCATGGTAAACAGTGCAGATGAAGTAGAAAATGCATTTGTAACCGCCTCCGCTGAAGCGCTTGGTGCCTTTGGTGACGGTGCGGTTTATATGGAAAAATATTTATCGCCGGTAAAGCATATCGAAATGCAGGTTTTGTGCGACCAATACGGTGCAGTCGTGTGCTTGGGGGAACGGGAATGCTCCATCCAGCGTAAAAGACAAAAGATGATTGAAGAAAGCCCCTCCCCCGCTATCGGAGAAAAAACACGCAAAAAGATGATTGAGATGGCAACAAAAGCCGCACAAGCCGTCCGATACCGCAATGCGGGAACAGTTGAATTCTTACTGGACGCAGACGGTGATTTTTATTTTATGGAAATGAATACCCGGCTGCAAGTAGAACATCCTGTAACGGAAATGGTGACAGGAATTGACCTTGTTAAGTGGCAAATCCGAATTGCTTCGGGCGTAGCCCTTTCCTTTACACAGGAAGACGTTCAAATTAAGGGGAATGCAATAGAATGCCGTATCAATGCGGAAAATCCAAACGAAGGTTTTCGGCCAAGCTGTGGAAAAATCTCACTTCTACATATACCGGGAGGGCCGTGGGTGAGATTTGATACCGCCCTTTTTCAGGATTACTCCATTCCACCATTTTATGACTCGCTGATTGGCAAGCTCATTGTACATGCCTCTACACGGGAGGAAGCAATCCGAAAGATGCAGGCGGCTCTTTGTGAACTGGTAATTGAAGGCGTTGACCATAATGCGGAACTGCAAATGGATATCCTAAACGATAAAGATTTCAAATCTGGGGATTATTACACCAATTTTATTGAGAATCGAGGGTAATGCATGCTGAGAAAAGAGCTTTTCAGAAGACCGAGAAATGAGCTTGAAAATTATAATAAGCATTTGAAAACAGTATTGCCCGATGTTCCAAATGAGATGTGCGTTTTATGCCCTGCCTGCAAACAAACCCTCTTTACGGGTGCGCTGTACGAGAACAGCAATGTCTGTCCAAAATGCGGTTATCATTTCAGAACCAATGCTAGGCAAAGAATCAATATCATTACAGACGAAAATACATTTGTGGAGCTGTACGGGGATTTGTCGTCGAAAAATCCGATTGAATTTCCAAATTATGAGCAAAAGTTGAAGCAGGCGGAGCTTGCCAGTGCGGAAAAAGAAGCAGTTGTATGCGGGACTGCGAAAATCTTCGGCTTTGACTGCGCGGTGTTTGTGATGGACCCCTATTTTATGATGGGCAGTATGGGCACGGTGGTTGGTGAAAAAATCACACGCATATTTGAGTATGCAAAAGAAAATTCTCTGCCCGTCATCGGTTTTATCGTATCCGGCGGGGCGAGAATGCAGGAGGGAATCCTGTCCTTAATGCAAATGGCAAAAACAAGTGGAGCGGTGAAATTGCACAGCGATGCACACAACCTGTATGTGGCCGTTTTAACCGATCCGACAACCGGAGGCGTCACAGCCAGCTTTGGAATGGAAGCCGATATCATCCTTGCGGAACCAAACGCTTTAATAGGCTTTGCGGGGCCGAGGGTAATTGAGCAAACAATGCGGCAAAAACTGCCCGTGGGCTTCCAGCGTGCAGAATTTTTGTTAGAAAAGGGCTTTGTTGACGCGATTGTTGACCGAAAAAATCAAAAACAATATATTTCCAAGCTTCTTTCGCTCCATAAAAAGGAGGAATCCAAATGAGTGCTTTTGATAAAGTAAGTGCAGCACGGGCAAAAGGCAGACCGACCGGAATCGATTATATTACAAATATCTTTGAAGACTTTGTTGAACTGCATGGGGATAGACGCTTTGGTGATGACAAGGCTGTGATAACAGGGATTGCCAGACTGAATGCGATACCGGTAACCGTTATCGCTCTTGAAAAGGGTCACGATACCAAGGAGAAGGTTCTAAGGAACTTCGGTTCTGCACACCCGGAAGGATACAGAAAGGCCCTGCGCCAGATGCAGCTTGCGGAAAAATTTGGCCGCCCTGTTGTATGCTTCGTGGATACGTCCGGTGCTTTTTGTGGAATTGCGGCGGAAGAGCGCGGCCAGGGGCAGGCAATCGCTGAAAATTTGATGCATATGATGACGCTTAAGGTACCGGTTATCTCTGTTCTGATTGGGGAGGGCGGCAGCGGCGGCGCACTTGCGCTTGCTGTGGCGGATGAAGTGTGGATGCTTCAAAATTCCGTTTATTCGGTCATTTCTCCGGAAGGCTGCGCGAGTATTCTTTGGAAAGACTCATCAAAGATAAAAGAGGCTTCGGAGTGCTTAAAGCTGACCGCTGATGATTTATTTGAATTAAAGGTAATTGAAAAAATTATTCCTGAAAGCGGCAGAGACTTTCATAAAACGTATCAAGAACTAAAGCGGCGCCTCTGGACGACACTTACGAAAAACCAGCAGCTTAGCCCACAGGAACTTACAGCCAAAAGATATGCCCGATTCAGAAGAATCGGCGGCGATTTCCAGTAAATATCTCTAGCACAATATTCCTTATCGGTTGCATTGCAATTTCCCATTCCAGCTTTTCGTCCTACCGCAGGACTTTGTCTGTATGTCAAAAATTTGGACAGCTAAATAATTTCACATCCCCTCTTCTATGTGTTATTCAGTCTTTTGCTTAATTCAAATGGACAGCTGTTAAAAACACAATACGGATAGCACCAAGCTGCCGCTGGCTGGCAGCAATCTGGTCTGTCGGTCAAGAGCTATTTCAGGCAACTGAAAGGCTCTTTTTTTGTATTTGTATTTGGGTTTAGTTCGATATATTTGATATATTGATTGACATTAACAGGAAAATATTGTATATTTTGTTTAAGCTGTATTTTATTTATTGGAAATTTTTAATATTAGATATTGCAAAAATATATAAAATCATAGTTTCTGCATATAACTTTACGTTTTGATTTTTGGGTTTGACTATAATAAAGATACATATTAATAAACTATATTTTTTTAATTTTTTTGAAACCGATTTCAAAATAAAGGAGGAATATAAACATGGATGAATATTAATATAAATGGGACGACTGCATAAAATATTTTCAATTTAATTTGAAACCGGTTTCTAAATTATTGAAAAACTCATAGGGATTACTATGTTCTTAACTAATTTAAAATAAATATGAAAGGAGATTGCTGTTTTAATGCGAATTTAGTATTTCTGTAATTTGTTTCTAACTTGTAAGTTGTAAATTGGTCAAGTTAGAAAAATCACTCCGCAAATTTTCGGAAGGAGAGAAATTATGAAAAAACGTTTACAGCAGCCCTTAGCACTATTACTAGCGGTTTTAATTGCATTCTCCGCGCTTATCAATACCGGTACGATTGCTAATGCAGCAGGCGTGCAGCGAGCCCTTGCTTCATGGGAATTAAAAGACTCAAATGTTCCAGTTAATATTTTAGCAACTGGCGGAGAACAAAAAGACAGCGGTAACACTTATTTAACATGCAATACAGGTGGAAAACGGACCTATACTCCTAAAGGCGGTTTTAACTCAGATAGTTGGGACAACGGCAACGATACTAAATGCTGGGAAATTTCATTATCATCAAAAGGATTTGATTCCCTAAAACTATCTGCTCAAACTCGTTCCTCAAATACAGGCCCATGTGACTGGAAAGTCCAGTACAGTACTGACGGAATTGAGTTTGTGAGTATAACGGGGTCAGATTACAAAATAAGCGGCGGAAAAGTAGATAGTTATGGCGCTCCATTTACAAATTTGGGTAATTGGATGCCGGATTTAACTCTTCCTGCCCAAGCTTCTAATCAAGATAACTTAAAGCTTCGCCTCATTATGACCAGTAATAAAGCATTAAACGATAAAAAAACTGGTCTTGTCGGCAAAGGCGGCGCAAGTGGCATTAATAATGTTTTTGTGTATGGCACCCCTGTGACCGACGCTTCGGTTGTAAACGGCGTTGTCGCAGAGCCAGCCACTGACAGCGCAGTTGCGATTGGGCAAGAACTTTCACTTAGCTGTGAAACAATGGGCACCATTATTAAATACAAAATTAATAACGGCGATGAACAAATTTACGATTCAACCAAGAAACCCAAACTCAATGTACTTCCGGCTACTGTAGTAGCGTATGCCACCAAAGCCGGATTGAAGGACAGCGTCCGCACCACTTTCCAGTATACCCAGGCAGTGGTGGATTCTGTAACAGCAAAACCAAACGGCGGCAGTATTAGAACCGGTGATAAAATAACATTAAAATGTGCAACCTCAGATTCACATATCACCTATTCAATCGACGATGGAAAAACCTGGATTGATTATAGTGTTCCCTTTGCTGTTACTAAACTTCCTGTTACTGTTTTAGCAAAGGCAAGCGCACTAGGAAAGCTTGACAGCGTGCAATCAAGCTTTAAATTTGCTGAACGCACAAATGCAAACTATAATACATATTTTGGGCAGCTTCATTCTCACACCAATAATTCTGACGGTATCGGCACAGTCGAAGAAGCTTTCGACTATGCCTCTAAAATTAATGACCTGGATTTTTTGGCGGTAACCGATCACTCAAATTCGCTTGAAACAACCGCAGGCACCGCAAGCCTGGAGGATGGCTCAAGCAGTGCCAAATGGTTATACGGTAAAAAATCGGCACAAGAAATTACCAATAAAAAAATTCAAAAAGGTGACCACACATTCCTCGGTATATACGGTTATGAAATGACATGGTCTAACGGTATTGGGCATATCAATACTTTTAACACCAACGGTTTTGAAAACCGAAATACTGCGAAATATAAAACAGCAAACGCACTTTCTACTTACTACTCGCGATTAGTGGAAAACCCTGATTCCATTTCTCAGTTTAATCACCCGGGAACTACCTTTGGTGATTTTAATGATTTTGCAAATTACAGTCCGCAAATCGACAATATAATCAACATGGTAGAAGTCGGAAACGGAGAAGGTCCAATTCGCAGTTCAGGGTATTTCCCGTCTTACGAGTATTATACCCGCGCATTGGATAAAGGATGGCACGTTGCACCAACCAACAATCAGGATAACCATAAAGGCAAGTGGGGCGATGCCAACACAGCCCGCAGCGTTATTTTAGCAGATTCACTTACAGAGGATTCTGTATATGATGCAATGAGGAACAGACGTATCTATGCAACAGAAGATAAGAATTTAAAAATTGCATATAAGCTCAACGACGAGGTTATGGGCTCGATTTTAGAGTCAAAGCCGGATGACGTAAATATTAATGTAAATATTTCCGACCCGGATAAAGAACCAATCGGTAAAGTGGAAGTTATTGTAAACGGGGGCAAAGTGGCAGCAACAAAATCTGTCGCATCCTCTGAGCAAGAAGTAACGTTCCAACTTCCGGCAGACTATTCCTACTACTATATTAGGGTTACTCAACCCGATCATGATATTGCTGTAACAGCACCTGTATGGGTAGGTGAGGTTACCAAGGCCGGCATTTCAAAAACATCTGCCAGTACAGCGCTGCCGGTTAAGGGTGAGGAACTAACCATTTCAACACAGCTTTATAACAATGAATCAGTGCCAATGACTGTAAACTCTCTGGAGTACTCAATTGATGGTAAGATAATTCAGAGTGCCAATAATATTGATAAAGTTGAATCCCTTTCCACAAAAGATTATAGCTTTAAATACACGAGCAATAAAGCTAGTTTATGCAATGTAAATGTTAAGCTGGTTGCAACCATCAACGGCGTGGAAAAGATATTTACCGATGTTTTAAAGCTGAACTTTTCCGATCCTAAAATTGTAACCAAGGTGTTGATAGACGGCACCCATATGAATGATTACGTCAATGGCTATTATGCAAATAACATGGGCAATTTTACTGCCATTGCCGCTAAGAATCAAACTCAGGTAAAAATTGAAAAAGATAAAATCACCAAAGAAATGCTTGCTGAAACCAACCTGCTGGTAATTTCCGCCCCTGCTAAGAAATCAGGAACAGCCAGCGACATTTCCTACACACCGCAGGCGTTTAGTGATGATTTCATTGCAATGGTAAAAGAGTATGTTCAAAACGGCGGTACTGTGATTACCTGCGGCTTAGCCGATTATCAGGACGGACCGATTGCCGGAGAATACCGCTCCAGCGTACAGATTAACAAGCTTCTCGCAGCAATTGGAGCAACTACCCGTATCAATAACGATGAGGTTGTTGATGAAGTAAATAATGGCGGTCAAAAATTCCGAGTATATCTGACCAACGTTAATATGGGTTCTCCATATCTGCAAGGAGTTGTACCTGAGCAAAAATATAGTTTTTACAGTGGCTGTTCCGTGCTGCCAGGCAAAGATGCCACATGGCTTGTTAAAGGGCACGATACAACTTATTCTATTTATTCTGCAAAAGACTCTCCAGCCGATATTATAAATACGGTAGCAGTTGAAAAGGGTAAGGTTTGTGTGCTTGCACAGGAAAAAGTCGGTGCAGGAAATATTTTTGTCGGTGGAACCGTTTTCCTTTCAGATTTTGAAGTGAAAGCAGCTTTGGACAATAACTATGACCTACAGTATACGAATTACACGATCGTAAACAATATTCTCGATTCCGTAAAAAAGGATATTAAATCAGTAAAAATTGGAGATGTTCGTAAGCAGCCGATTGGTGAAACCTTTGCGGTAGAGGGAACTGTAACCGCAGGTACACAAGCGGGAAATGCGTTTTTTGATACCATCTATATACAGGATGAAACAGGTGGCATTAACATCTTCCCAATCAATAGCGGTGATATCCAAGTCGGACAAAAGGTTCGTGTTGTTGGAAGTATTGATGAGTATCTTGGTGACTTGGAACTGCGCGTAATCAGCGCAAAGGTTACCGATACCGAAATTCATCCGATTACACCTATAAAAATAACAACAAAACAGGCAACTGATTACGCAGCCAATGGCGGTAAACTGGTTGAGGTACAAGGCAAAATTACAAAGGCTGTACTCGAAAATAATATTTTGTCGTATGTACTGATAAAAGATGACAGCGGTGTAGAAGCTAGGGTATTTATAGACGGATATATCAATAGTTCTAAGCAGCTTAGCACACCGTTAGAAACCATTGCACAGGTAGGAAAATCAATCAGTGCAATTGGTCTGGTCTCTTTTGACCCCGATGGCCCACGTATTCGCGTACGTGACCGTGCAGAAATCGAAGCAGTTAATATCGATCCGTCCAACCCTTCCGAGGCTGCAAAAAATGCGATTGATAAATTGCCTGATGTTTCTGCTCCTATTACTGCCAACGATAAAACAGCAATCCAAAATGCAGTAAATCAAGTGACTGCTCTGAATTCCTCAGAAATAAACGACTTGGGTGCTGCTAAAATTGAAAAGCTTGAAACATTGCTTGAAAAAATAACCGAAGGTATTGTAACAAAGACTGTTGCAGCTCCTGCAACAGACGTTATTACGAAGCAGGAAGATAAGATTACTGATGCACCGACTGTTTCGGGGCTGCTGCTTGCAGCAGGAATTACGGGCACAGAAGGCAGACAAACAGCGATCACACTAAACACAAAACAATTGATTCCGACAGGTTCCGGAGCAGTTCTTGCCCTAGAACTGAACCTCACTAATGGAGTGACTCCAATTCACACCCTATCCGTTCCGGTCACAGTCACCTTTAAATTCCCAACGTCCTTTGTATACAATTCTGCATTAACCTACAAAATTCTTCATCAAAAGAGCGACGGCACATCTGAATATTTGCCGTTGCAAATTACCCATAATCAGTCTGATGGAACCTATTCCGGTACGTTTACCACATCTTCATTCTCAACCTTTACGGTTGTTGATGGCTCCGATACGGTTTCGGTAACCGATATTACACTCAATAAGCCTACATTGTCACTTGTTAAAGGTACAACAGATACTTTAATCGCAACTATAGCACCAGACAATGCAACCGACAAAAATGTTACGTGGGTAAGTTCTGACACGAGTGTTGCAGCCGTCGATGCAAACGGCAAAGTGACTGCGGTCAAGGCGGGTACAGCGACTATAATCGCAACAGCAGGTGGTAAATCCGCATCGTGCACAGTGACGGTTACCGACCCAAAAAACAAATCAAAAACTAAACAAACTACTAAAGCAACAACTGATTCATCAACACCAATCGCAACATTTATCAGCGATACAACAACTGATTTTAATGTGAATGGTATGTACCAGATTAAGATTTCAAGCGTAAACGGTCAGGT
This sequence comes from uncultured Caproiciproducens sp., assembly GCA_964517505.1. Taxonomy (GTDB): domain Bacteria; phylum Bacillota; class Clostridia; order Oscillospirales; family Acutalibacteraceae; genus Caproiciproducens. The sequence continues at coordinate 61,850 of CAZFED010000003.1, forward strand.
GCCGACATTAGTGATTGGCACATCAGGCGCTTTCAGTACCCAGCTTGTCAAGACAACTGGTAATGATTACTACTTTATGATTACTGCCATTGGCACGCCCGGCGCTCAAGCAGGGATTTATGTAAACGGTGTAAAGCTTTTGGTTGTAACAGTAGCCTTTACTGCTTCTACTGTGAAAAGCGATACCAATCTTCCATTCAATGTCAAAGCCGGCGCAGCTTATACCTTTAAGATTACAGCAGAATCAAAACCAACCTTTGTTGCCGAAACATCCTCTTCATTTAAAGTTGAATTTGTCAAAGCGGTTGGCAAGGATTATTTCTTTAAGGTAACAGCAATCGGCAAAGTTGGCACAACTTCCGGGTTTTATATCAATTCTCAAAAAGCACCGGTAGCGGTAGCAACTATCTCAAAATAACAATCATCATATTAAGAACGGCCGTTTCAAAAGTGAAGCCGGCACATGTTTCACTTAGAAAATTAGTTGCTAAATGGGTCAAACCGAATGAAACGGCCAGCTGTTCGCCTATCTATTTCAATTAATCTGCACTTTTTTCTAATTACGTCATAAAAAAGCAAAATCGCCTGTCTGATACAGATGGGCGATTTTGCAGTTTAATTACGGAAGGCGTGTTTCTTTTGAAATCTTTTCACTATACTATTACAATAAAAGTATGCGCAATAATTCTGTTTCTATTACTGTTTGGTTCACTTATTTTTTTTGCAAATCAAAACAATCCAAAAAACAACAGTACCGATGGCAAAAGCTCGGTTCGATATGTGTCCGCCAAGGTATTGACCGTCATTAGCGATCATACGGAACCTAACGAAAAGGCAGAGGGTCTCAGGTTGGGCTCTCAGGATCTGGAAGTAGAAATCACTTCCGGTATACATAAGGGAGAACACCATAAGATTACGAACTATCTCAGCGCATTACATAATGTATATACAAAGAAAGGAACCGAAGTTATTGTTCGGGTCGATACGCAATCAACAGGTTCTTATCAAATTTCGATATATAATTATAATCGTGCAATTTTCTTGTATCTATTCATTGCGTTCTTTTTATTACTCTTATGTATTATTGGCGGTAAAAAGGGCTTGAAGGCCGTACTGGGCTTACTTTTCACTCTTGTTTGCGTTGTATTTGTGCTGATACCATTGATTATGAAAGGATTCCCCGCCATTTTTACAACGATTTGTATTCTGATACTTACAACAGTACTCAGCTTAATCATTTTGGATGGAATCAATTCGAAAACCGTAGCTGCAATGCTGGGAACTATTTTTGGCGTTGTGTTTGCGGGCGCCTGCTCAATGCTTGTGGGAAATCTTGTACACCTTTCCGGACTTAATATGCAGCAAGCAGAGTCTTTGCTTTTAGTTGCAAGTGACACCAATTTAAAAATCAGAGGATTGCTGGTATCTGCAATTTTGATTTCGTCACTGGGTGCAATTATGGATATGGCAGTCTCTATTGCATCTGCAATACAGGAAATTTATACTGTCAACCCAAAATTGAACAGCCGAGAGCTGTTTCATTCCGGCATGAATATAAGTCGTGACGCTATGGGTACGATGGCATTTACCTTAATTTTGGCATTTACAGGTTCATCGTTTAATATGTTGCTTTTAATTTTTTCCTATGGAATACCTTTTACGCAACTCATTAATACAGATTTAATTGGCGTTGAACTTTTGCAGGGAATTTCAGCTACAATAGGAATTATTATTACAGTTCCGATTGTGACTCTATTAAGTTCTCACATTATTGCTCGACCTGGAGCAAAAGCGGAGGTTATTCAGGAAAAAGTCAAGAAAAAAGCACAATGAAACACTAAGCTTAAAATGCAAACTCACGCTCTTACTTAACAGTTAGGGCGTTTTTTGCGCCCTAACGCTATAAGCTGCATTGTTGCAATTGTATGGAGCTACACCTTTTTATGTAGGATTCGCCGTTTTGGAACAGGTTGTCTTGCGGTAATATAAAAACAAGGATAAACCGATAATAAAAGTAATTGCTTCGGTGACAGGCACGGTTATCCAAACGCCAGTAATGCCCCAAATATTGGATAGGCAAAACAGCACTGCAAGAACAAGCACCAGCCCTCTGGACAAGGAAACTGACACTGCAAACTGTGGCTTTTCCACCGAATAGAAAAACGCATCGAACAAAATATTAATACCCATTAATAAGTATGCGACACCGTACATCCGTAGTGCATTTGCTGTGAGTGTGATGATAACGGGATCAGATATAAACACTGCGCAAAGTGCTTCTGGAAACAGAAAACACGTGGCGGCGAAGAGTAATCCGGCAATTGTGGAAAATCGAACACTATATCGAAAGATGTTAAACATGCGTGTCTTTTTACTGGCACCATAATTAATGCTCACCACAGGCTGCATCGCTTGCGCAACGCCCATGAAAATCGAGAAAAAGATTAAGTTCAAGTTAGCAATGATTCCATATGCGGATACGCCGCTTTCCCCAATCTGACTTAAAATAACACGATTAAAGGCAATGGTTACAATGCCATTAGACAACTCACTAATAAAGCTGCTGACGCCGTTTGCCGTGATGCGTTTTAAGTTTTGGAACTGTGGCTTAAATTTCACTAGATGAAGTCCTGAACTTTTTTTCAAAGAATGGCCAAATGTAATAGCGACGCTCGCCACTGCCGATATTGCGGTTGCAAATGCCGCACCAAACATGCCCCAGCCAAAACCAAACACAAATAACACATCCAGCACCACATTGGCAGAACAACACGCAATCGTTGCAATCATACATATGTGAGGAGATTTATCATTTCTGGTAAATACATTCATAAAAATATCAATAACAAAAAATGGAGCAGCAACAATAATGGTAAGAAGGTAATCTTTTGTCATGGCAAGATTGTTTTCAGTTGCACCAAAAAAGTATGCAATATTATCGACAAAAATAAAACCTAAAATCGCATAAACAATACTCACAAAAATAGCAAGCGAAAATGCAAAGGAGTAGATTTGTTTTGCCTCCTGCTTTTCTCCTTTTCCGTTACAGATGGAATAAATTGTCGCTCCGCCCGTGGCGAATAAAAATCCGGTTGCATAAAAGATAGATACTGCAGGCGTGCTTGCTGCAAGTGCCGCGAGACCAGCGCCGCCCAAACTCCTGCCAATGCAAAGTGCATCCACAAAAACGTATCCCGACAGCATAATCATGCCTAATAAGCTGGGGGTCAGATAGCGAAAAAATAAGGTCTTTTCATTGTCCTTGAGTAAATCAAATTGTTTTTTCAACGGTTAATTATCTTCCTTTTCTTCCAGTTCCTCTTGTAAGCTGGTAACCAGCTTCTGATACAGTTTGTTGAACATGGTTTTTTCTTCAGCGTTCAAACAGTTAAACGCGCTGTCCTCTTTTTCATAAAGGTCATTTAAAATGCTTTCGACATACTGCCGCCCTTGTGCGGTAAGTGAGATTACTTTCTTGCGTTTATCTTTTTTGCATTGATTCCACGCAATGTACTCCTTTTTCTCCAAAAATTTTAATAGTCCTGTCAGCGTTTGCTTATAAACCAAAAGAGTGTCACAAATAAAAGTTCCGTCTACACCCTCTTCGTACTGATAGAGCAAATCCAGTATCAGCAGATGAGAATAAGAAATATTGTGGCGCTGACACCACTCGCGGTATAGCCTGGCCTCCAATGCACTCAAACGAAGATGTTCATTGTATTGCATACTGCTTCTCATTATTTCACCTCATTTTAATAGTACGACTTGATACTAATTTGTATTGACTCGTACTATTATAGGGTGCATTTTTCGGATTGTCAAGACAAATAATTTGTAATTATAAGCAATAATTTTTTTGCTTTGCTGCCATCCTCACAGCCTATCTTTATCATATTTTGCTTCTTGGGCAATTCCTACTTTTCATATTGACAAGCTATCCTCAATCAACATAATATATAGTAGCCTCCTAAGGAAGGAGGGATTTACAAATGCTTTGGCGTTGGGACCCATGCCGGCACTGCTGGTGGTTCTGCTATATGGGTCACTGCATCTGCTTCCGCTAATGTGAATAATTATGGCGCCCACCGCTGGTTGGTGAGCGCCATTGTTTTATTATAAAGAAGATTCCCACACCTGACTTGTTTTATTTCCCACATTGTTAGTTACCACTTCGCAATTTATAAATTGTACAAAAAAGACGTTCGGCAATAATGCCGAACGTCTTTTATTTATCTAAAAACTAGTTGGAATAAAAGAACGTGGTGTCATCTACTGCTTTACACCATGATGCACTGTTTAGTACTCTTATAATATCAGTACGCTTTACCTTTTTTCCGATAGCCTTTGAAATATCTGTGATGTGAATCAGTTTGTCTGAATTTTCTTTAAAATATATTTCCAATTGTTTTTCAATTTCTTCATCAGACATTGTACTTTTAACTGATTTTGAAGCTGTCTTTTTAACAGGTGTAAATTCATCAGAATGTTTTCTGCAATATGAAACATATATGATTTTAATCTTACTTAATAGCGATGGAGAAATATCTGATTCACTTCTCAATTTGTGAAATTCACACTTTGTTAAATCCGACATATCACTATAACCATGGCTATCACAGTATGAAATAAACGGATAGTAATCATCATTACTATAAATGTCTTTAATTTTTTCCATATCTAAAACCCTTTCCTATAAAATAACGCGAAATATCATTATACAAGGTTTCCACAAATAGCGCAACCCAACATGCCCCAGATTAAACTAAGCTTGCACTCATTACACACAGTCGTGAGTATTTTCGTAAATTCTGTAAAAGCTATTTGCGGAGGTGAATATGATGCCAAATAAATACGATGGGTTGCAAGAACTAATTGATCAGGACCGTGAAGCAAATGAATATTTTAGATGTCTTCCCGGATATGTGAAAGAAACTATCAGTGCGCGCTCTCAAAATATTAATTCATTCGCAAGCCTGCGCGATTATGCTGAAAACCTGCTAAGAGACGATGAATGATACTGTTGCTGAGCGAAGCTGTGGAGCTTCGCTCTTTTTCTGCAATTCCTCCCCTGCCCCTTATATCATAAAATTACGCACACCGCAAAAAAGCATATCACAAATTTGCGTATTCTCCCGGATTAAGAGCAGTATTGCTGCACAGCATGATATTAATTTCACATAATAATTTTCAATAAAATTTTTTCTATAATACACAATTTTTGACGCTAGATTTTCGATTATTTATATATGTCAAAATTTGGTTTGCCCAGAAGAAAAGGATTGTTTGATAATATGATAAAGGTATGATATACTGAAAAAAATTTATTTTTGCTTTGGGTCAGCCCAAGTGTATTTATGTTTATTTTCAGCTTTTTTTCAACCGATATTTATGGTGTTATAACACATAATAAATATGTTAGGAAATGCTGCAGATATAAAAATTAAAAGCGGAAAGGTTGTGATGTTAGGGTTGGAAAAAAAGCTGACATTATACGGCTTTAACAACCTCACAAAAACACTTAGCTTCAACATCTATGATGTTTGCTATGCAAAAAGTGAGAGAGAGCAAAAGGACTATATTGCTTATATTGACGAGCAATACAATTCAGAAAGATTGACGAAAATCTTATGCGATGTAACTGAAATGATAGGTGCACATGTCCTAAATATTTCAAAACAGGATTATGATCCTCAAGGTGCCTCTGTTACCCTGTTGATATCGGAAGAAGCACTGCCAACGCATTTAATTGACAAGTCCTGTAATCACGGGATGTGTGAGATATTGGAGAGCCGTGAAACTGTTGTCGCACATTTGGACAAGAGTCATGTTACCGTGCATACCTATCCAGAATATCATCCAGATAACTCGATTGCTACTTTTCGGGTGGATATTGACGTATCCACTTGTGGCAGAATATCACCATTAAACGCGCTTGATTATTTAATTGGAAGTTTTGACTCTGATATTATAACCATAGATTATCGAGTGCGGGGCTTTACGCGAGATGTTGACGGCACAAAATTATTTATTGATCATGACATTACGTCAATTCAAGACTATATTGATAAAGATACATTACGAAAATATGACGCGATTGACATTAACGTATATCAGGCTAATATTTTCCATACAAAAATGCTGATTAAAGAAATTGAGCTGCAAAATTACTTATTTAACACAGACTGTTATGAATTGCCGCCCATGCAGCGGTTAAAAATAACGGATAGCTTGCGGCGTGAAATGATTGAAATTTTTAGCGGCGTGAACGTATATTGAACGCGGAAGGTGGAATAAGTGATGTATCATCTTCCTCAAGAAAAAATGCCAATATTGACTGCACTTAATAAGTACAAGGCCGATCGTATCGTTCCATTTGATGTACCGGGGCATAAGCAAGGGCGCGGCAATCCACAGCTTGCTCAATTTTTAGGCAATCAGTGTTTATCCGTGGATGTAAACTCAATGAAGCCGCTTGATAACCTGTGCCATCCTGTGTCTGTCATCAAAGAAGCGGAGGAGCTCGCGGCTGAAGCTTTTGGAGCCAGTCATGCCTTTTTTATTGTAAACGGCACAACGGCGGCCGTGCAGGCAATGATTCTTTCCTCCTGTAAAAAAGGGGATAAAATAATCATGCCCCGCAATGTACACATCAGTGCAATTAATGCACTCGTAATCAGCGGAGCCATTCCTATTTATGTGAATCCCAGTGTGAACAAGCAGTTGGGTATTCCCCTTGGGATGACACTTGAGGATTTAAAATCAGCAATCACACAAAACCCGGATGCAAAAGCGGTTTTTGTAAATAATCCGACTTACTATGGAATCTGCTCCGATTTGAATGCAATTACAAAACTAGCACATGCCCATGATATGCTTGTGCTGGCAGATGAAGCGCATGGCACGCACTTATATTTTGGTGATAATCTTCCGGTTTCAGCCATGTCCTGCGGCGCAGACATGGCTGCGGTCAGCATGCACAAAACCGGTGGTTCCCTAACCCAAAGCTCTATCCTTTTGATTGGAAATAAGCTTAATCCCGGTTATATCCGACAAATTTTAAATCTGACACAAACCACAAGCGGTTCTTATTTGTTGTTGTCATCTCTTGATATTTCAAGATGCAACCTCGCTTTGGATGGCAGGGAGATTTTTAAGAAGGTGAATTCCTTAGCGGAATACGCACGAAGTGAAATAAATAAAATCGGTGGATATTACGCATTTTCCACTGAGCTGTGTGATGGTGGAGCTGTTTTTGACTTCGATACCACAAAGCTTTCTATCTACACAAGAGATATCGGGCTTGCCGGAATTGAAGTCTATGATATCCTTCGCGATGAGTATGGGATTCAGATTGAATTCGGAGATATGGGCAATATACTGGCGATTATTTCCGTTGGTGACAGCGAGTTTTCTATTGAGCGATTAGTCGCCGCGCTTTATGAAATTAAACGGCTGTATTCCAAAGACAAAGTGGGAATGTTCGACCATGAATACATCAATCCGCTTGTTGAAATGACACCTCAGGAAGCATTTTATGCAAATAAAAAGATGATTCCGATTTACAAATGTGCCGGTTATATCTGTGGTGAATTTGTGATGTGCTATCCCCCAGGAATCCCTATCTTAGCACCAGGTGAACTTATTACCGCAGAAATCATTGATTACATCAAATATGCAAAAGCAAAGGGATGTTTTTTAACCGGAACGGAGGATATTTCAATTGAAAATATAAAAGTTGTGGAGGTGTAAAATATTATGGAGCTATGGTATACAGAAGAACATACCAAAGATGTTCGGTTTTCAATCAGAGTGAAAAAACAACTCTATTCGGGACAGAGCAAATTTCAAAAAATTGACGTTTTTGAATCAAATCAGTTCGGACGATTTTTAACATTGGACGGACTGATGATGTTAACAGAGAAAGATGAGTTTATTTATCATGAGATGATTGTTCATGTCCCTATGGCAACCAACCCCCACATCAAAAATGTGCTGGTCATCGGCGCCGGCGATGGCGGTACAGTAAGAGAACTTACACGATACGATACAATTGAAAAAATTGATATGGTTGAACTTGATGAGCAGGTCGTAAAAGTGAGCAGAGAATTTTTGCCGCAAGTGTCAAACAAGCTTGACGATAAGCGCGTTAAACTGTTCTTTGAGGACGGTTTGAAATTTGTTCGTGATAAAGAAAACGAATACGACCTCATTATTGTTGATTCAACCGATCCCTTCGGCCCGGGCGAAGGGCTGTTTACAAAAGAGTTTTACGGCAACTGCTACAAAGCTTTAAAATCTGATGGTATTTTAGTAAATGAGCATGAATGCCCGTATTATACCGATTATGCAAAGTCTATGAAAAGAGCACACCAGCGCATTAAGGAGTTCTTCCCCATATGCAGGGTTTATCAGGCACATATTCCAACCTATCCATCGGGAAACTGGCTGTTCGGCTTTGCTTCTAAAAAATTTGACCCTACCACCGATGTTCATGCACAGGAATGGAATGACCTGAATTTAAAAACCAGATATTACAATATTGACGTTCACAAGGGCTGTTTTGCAATTCCGAATTATGTAAAAGAAATGTTGGAAAGCTCCAATGAATAATGATTAATAAACGTTTATCGGCAGTAATACACAACACATAAAGATGTGAAATCGTTGTTGCTTTTACCAAATAGTATTTTTGCTGTCTTATTATACAAAAAGGATAAGACTAACTCCTAAATAAAAACCGCCTGCAAGGGATTTTTTCCTTGCAGGCGGTTTTGTTGTAAGATTTACCCAGTTATGATTTGCTCCGCACATTTAATGCCATCCACCGCGGCTGAAATGATACCGCCCGCGTAGCCCGAGCCCTCGCCGCAGGGGTAAAGGCCCGCAACGGCAACGGACTGGAGGTTATCGCCGCGCAAAACGCGCACCGGCGACGAGCTGCGGCTCTCTACCGCGGTTAGAAGTGCATCCGGGGAGGAAAATCCGTTTAGGAAACGATTCATTTGAATAATCCCCTGTCGCATGGAATCGGCGATAAAATCCGGCAGGCAGTCGTCAAGGCTGCACGGCGTGACTCCCGGAAGATAAGTTGGTTTTACTGCGCCTATGCTTTTTGACGGCCGCCGCGCTAAAAAATCCTCCAAGCGCTGTACTGGAGCATGGTAGTCCCCCCCACCAAGCCGGAACGCGTCCGCTTCCAGCTTGCGCTGAAACTCGATTCCCGCGAGCGGATGATCGCTGCCGAAATCCTTCGGCCCAACTCCAACAAGCAAAGCAGAATTCGCATTCACGCCGTCACGTGCAAAGTTACTCATGCCGTTGGTAACCAAGTGATTTTCCTCGCTGGCCGCAGCAACTACGCTGCCGCCCGGACACATGCAAAAAGTGTACACTCCCCTGCCGCTTTTCAAGTGAGCCGCAAGCTTGTAATCGGCCGCACCGAGCTTGGGGTGACCGGCAAAATTGCCGTACTGTGAACGATTAATCAACTTTTGCGGGTGCTCGATTCTAGCGCCGATAGAAAACGGCTTTTGCTCCATGGTAATTCCAAGCGAGTGAAGCATCTCGAAGGTGTCACGGGCACTGTGACCCACGGCAAGAAGAACGCAGTCCGTATCAACGATATACGGTGAACCGTCCTGTGGCTTCACTTCAATGCCTATCACTTTGTTCTCTTTTATCATGATGTTTTGTAGGGCGGTTTCAAAATGAACCTCACCGCCAAGCGCAATAATTTGTTCACGGATATTTTTAACCGTTGACGGAAGCTTGTCCGTGCCGATATGCGGTTTTGCCATGTACATAATTTCCTGTGGCGCACCCGCCGAAACGAACTCTTCCAGTACTTTGCGTGCACGGGAATCCTTAGTGCCGGTATTTAATTTGCCATCAGAAAAAGTGCCCGCTCCACCCTCACCAAACTGAACATTGCTGTTCGGGTTCAGCTCGCCTGTTTTCCAGAAGTGCGCAACCTGTTCACTGCGCTTTTCCACAGAACAGCCGCGCTCAAAAACAATCGGACACTGTCCGGCCTGCGCCAAAATCAGAGCGGCAAAAAGCCCCGCCGGGCCAAAGCCAACGACAACAGGGCGGATTGAGCGTACCCTACCGGCCGGCCTTTCATAGTGGTAAGGCTCTACCTGGATGATTTTTTTATCCTCCGGACTATTGTTCTTGTCACATTCGACCTCAACAGTACAGATAAAATGTACATCGCTCTTCTTTCGCGCATCAATGGATTTTTTATAAAGCTTTAATGAGCGGATTGCTTCAGGGGCAACTTTCAGTCTGACTGCTGCCTGCTCTTTTAAGTCGGCTTCGGTACCGTTGAGTTCTAAACTGATTTCAGATATTCGATACATAATTTCACCTTTATTTTTCTAATAATGATTGTGCCGCAGCACGACCGGATGCAATCCCGCTGCTCCACGCCCAATGGAGGTTAAAGCCACCGCAGTCACCATCAATGTTTAAAAGCTCACCCGCAAGGTACAGTCCCGGGCAGCACCTTGACTGCATATTTTCATCTACTTCTTTTAAAGGCACGCCGCCCGCGGTAATTTGAGCGTCCTTCCACGTTAACGTGCCGATGACAGCAAATCGAAAGTTTTTGGCCATGTTTGCAGTTGCAGCAAGGTCACTTGCCTTTAAATCACAAGCGTATTTCGGAGCGTGCGGCAGTGCTTCCCGAATAATCTCCCTGCCAACCAGCTTGTTAAGGTATCCGCTCAAAAGCTCGCTCACGGGCAAATTTTCCAGAGTTTCGCTTGTATGCTTCAGCATTTCAAAAATCTGCTGAGCGGAATATTCCGGCATCAAATCCAAAGCAATTTCCGTTTTCGTTGTGGTTTGAAGTTCGCCGACAAAACGGGAAAGCTCAAAAATACAAATGCCCGACAGTCCGTTTTCGGTAAACTGTACCTCGCCGGCCACCGTTTTGACAGGTTTGCCGTCCGCAAGCAGGGTTGCCGCCGCCGCGCTGCGCGCACCCTTAAGCGGCTTTGCGCGCCGCGGGTCGGTCTTCACCTGTACCAGCGCGGGGAACAACCTTGTAACACTGTGACCGAGGGATGTCAAAATTTGAAACCCACTGCCGTTTGACCCCAGCTGCGGATACGCCATGCCTCCGGCCGCAAAAATCACGCGCTTCGCGCTCACTGCGCTGGACGCCGAACAAATTTCAAACCCGCCAGCGGCTTTTTTTACCGACCGAACCGCAAAATCACAAACACTTTCCACGCCATAGTTTTCGAGCTGAAGACGAAAAATATCCAAAACCGCTGACGCCTGGGAATTATAAGGATAAACGCGCCCCTCGTCCTGTTCTTTGCAAAGCAGGCCTAGCGACGCGAAATAATCAATGATGTACTGCGGAGAATACAGTTTGAAAAGAGGGGGCAAAAACTTTGTGTCACCATGATAGTGTGCGGCACCAACCCCCATGTTGGTTAGGTTGCAGCGCCCGTTTCCGGTTGCAAGCAGTTTTTTCCCAATGCGCGGATTCGACTCAAGCACGGCGATTTTTGCATGAATATGATTGCTTTTACACTCTTGAGCCGCGGCAATTGCCGCCATTAACCCGGCTGCTCCGCCGCCGACAACAGCAATATCAAACTTTGGATTCATAACGCCCTCCAAACTACGGATTACCAAACTTTTCCTAACAGTCCATAGGAAATAACACACATAATAATATCCGCCGCCAAAGTACCCATTGCAATAGAAAGCATGGCGTTCTTAAAGCGCATACCAATCAGTGCGGCAACAAGCGCGCCGGTCCATGCACCTGTGCCTGGAAGCGGAATGGCAACAAAAACAAACAGGCCAAAGGTTTTATATTTTTCAACCGATTTACTTTTTTGTTCAGCTTTTGCTTCAATACGGCGTACCAGCTTAACAAAGCGGGTATTTCGAAGCCAGTCGAGGATTTGGCGTATGAAAAGCAAAATAAAAGGAATTGGCACGAGCGTGCCGGCAAGGCAGATAAAAAATGCCCTTACCATATCTACATTGAGCATTCCCGCGGCTAAAATACCACCCCTTAATTCCAAAATAGGCAGCATGGACACGATGAATATAATTAATTCTTTTGACGATGAAGTGCTGAAAATATCGATTACACTTTTAACGACTTGATCCATTTTTTCCCTCCCGTATGAATAATGATAGATATAGTATAGCCTATTCCGGCATCATATGGCAAGATGTTTCAGATAATAATAAGTCCGATAAACCAAAGCGTAAACGAACAAAAACCGGCGCGGCCCAAATGGGTCGCACCGGTTTTTGTGAGTTTTCACCAGGAAGAATTTTTAGAGAAGTTTAATCAAAATATCTTGCGAGCAAACCTTTGAAGCCAGCGCCGTGGCGCGCTTCGTCCTTCGCCATCTCATGGACGGTGTCGTGGATTGCATCGTAGTTAAGAGCCTTTGCGCGCTTTGCAATCGCGAGCTTACCCGAGCACGCACCAGCCTCAGCCTCAGCACGCATTTGAAGATTCTTCTTTGTGCTGTTTGTTAACACTTCGCCCAGCATTTCTGCAAACCTTGAAGCGTGATCCGCTTCTTCAAGAGCGTACTTCTTGAAAGCGTCTGCAATTTCAGGATAGCCTTCACGGTCAGCCTGACGACTCATTGCAATGTACATACCAACCTCACAGCACTCCCCGTTGAAGTTTGCTGCCAAACCGTCGTAAACCTCTTTATCAATACCTTGCGCAATACCTACTTCATGCTCACAGGCAAAGGAAGCACCTTCTACCTGCTCAACGAACTTCTCTTTCGGGGCCTTACACTGCGGACAAGACTGTGGGGCTTCCTCCCCCTCGCAAACATAGCCGCAAACTGAACATACAAATTTTTTCATCTTATTTTCCTCCATTAGTTTAAATTTTTATATTATAAAGGCGAATGCCTTCGTAAACAATCTGAACAGATGCCGTGAAACAGCACCTCACTGAAATCGACTTTAATATGGTACTTCTTGGCAACCTCGACACTTACTTCTTCGGGGACAAACTCACCCGGGATATCAATAACCGCGCCGCAGCTTGAACAAACAAAGTGTGTGTGCGGCTTTATATTGCCATCGTATCGCTCCTGTCCGTTTACAATGCCCACACTAATAATTACCCCGTCATTTTTAAACTGGGCAAGATTGCGGTAGACAGTGCCAAGACTCAAGTCCGGATAATCCGGCTTTAAGGTTTGATACACCCACTCGGCGGTTGGATGGCTTTTTGTGCTGCGAATCGCGCTTAAAATCGCTTCCCGTTTTCTACTGAAGTTTTGTTTTCTTTCCATGTTTCTCTCCATTAAAATAATAATGATTACTGTTCTTGTTTTATATATTATCATAACAATTCGCATTTGTAAAGCTTTTTTTGAAAAAAATATAAAAACTCCCTGACACAGCAAAAGTCCGGTCAGGGAGTTGGCATTTAAATGCTATTTATTGTTTCAAGTATCCCTTTTAACATATTGAGGGTTATGGCACCGTTGCTGAAGCTTGGTATTGCACGAATTGGCATATCGCGGAACATAGCTGCCTGCATCTGTGCTTCCGCCGCACCGAGGTTACCTGTTCCCATGCCAATATTGGGCGCATAGTCCTTTATCAATACTCCAAGGAACGGGCGTGTTTTCTCACACGCCATGACGTCGCCAAGTGTAGAGGTCATGGTAAATTTACATGGCAGATTCACTGTCGAAGCAACCCCAACCTGTGCGCTTAAAACAATATTGCGCGACGATTTACCGATTAAAATATCAAAAGTACCGCTTTGCACGCGCCAATCCTTAATTTGCGCATTATAATACGCAAATGCGCGGCGATCGAGTTTGAAGCTGACGTTTTTTTCCTCACCCGGATTAAGAGCCACCTTTTCAAAGCCTTTTAATTCTTTTTGTGGGCGGATAATATCCGTCTGGTTGTCATGGACATAGAGCTGCACAATTTCCTTGCCAAAACGTGTGCCGGTGTTTTTCACTTTTACTGTGACATTCAGCGTATCAGTATCTTTGATTTTTTCTGCACTCAACTTTAAATCGCTGTAGGTGAAGCTGGTGTAGCTTAAACCATATCCAAACGGGAACCGCACAGGCATTTCTTTTTTATCATAGTAGCGGTAGCCGACAAAAACACCTTCTCGATAGTCCGAACGATCTCCCTCGCCCGGAAAAAAGAGATATGACGGGTTATCACTAAATTTTAGCGGAATTGTTTCAGCAAGTTTGCCGCATGGATTCTTATTACCGAAAAGCACGTCAATCGTGGCGGCACCGACCGCCTGACCGCCTAGGTAAAGTTCAAGAACGCCTTTCACGCTATAAATCCACGGCATTTCAATTGGTGAACCGTTGTGGAGAACAACAACCGTGTTCGGCTGTACCTTTGCGATTGCCTCAATCAGTTTATTCTGGCAGTCTGGCATCCGCATATGCTCGCGGTCAAATCCCTCACATTCCATGTACTCCGGCAAGCCTGCAAAAACAACAGCAACTTTTGCTGCTGCGGCTGTTTTTACCGCTTCGTCAAACAACTTCCGGTTTATCACATCTTCCGTAATGTCGTAACCCTGTGCATAAGAAACGTTTGCAATTCCTTTAACCGCCTCAAGTGCGCTTGTGACACGCAACGAATTGATGTGCGAGCTTCCACCGCCCTGATAGCGCGGTGATTCGGCAAACTTGCCAATAAAAGCAATTTGGTCATTTTTATTCAGTGGAAGAATATCGTCCTGATTTTTCAGCAGCACCATGCACTCGCTTTCAACTTCGCGCGCGATTTGATCGTGTTTTCCCCAGTCACAGGCAGCGTTCTCTTTTTTATTTTCATAATATTGGTAAACAATATGTAAGATACGTTCGACCGCGGCATCCAAATCTTTTTCGCTTAGCGTTCCATTTTTCACCGCTTTGACAATTTCGGCATCGTTTACGCCGCCGCTTGCGGGCATTTCCAAATCAAGGCCGGCGGCAACACCTTTTGCCCGCTCGTTTACCGCACCCCAATCGCTCATTACGAAGCCCTTAAAGCCCCATTCATCGCGCAGGATTTCGGTCAGGGTACGATGGTTTTCGCTGGCGTAAACGCCGTTGATGCGGTTGTAAGAGCACATAACAGTCCACGGCTGCGCCTGTTTCACCGCACTTTCAAAACCCGCAAGATAAATTTCTCGCAGCGTGCGCTCGTCGATTTCGGCACTGACGGTCATGCGGCGATGTTCCTGATTATTGGCGCAGAAGTGTTTCAGGCTTGTGCCGATACCGCGGCTTTGAACTCCTTTAATGTGGTATGTGGCCATTTCGCCCGAAAGGTACGGGTCCTCGGAAAAATACTCGAAGTTTCTTCCGCAAAGCGGGGAACGTTTAATGTTGACAGCAGGGCCTAAAAGGACGGCTACATCCTCGGCCTGGCACTCGTCGCCCAAAGCTTCGCCGATTTTTTGAATCAGTGCGCGGTCAAAGGAGCACGCCGTACCGGCGCCCGACGGAAAGCAAACCGCTTTGATACTCTTATTAATATTGGGGTTCTCCGCCTCCAAATCCTGCTTGCGCAAACCATGAGGGCCATCGGATACCATAACATCAGGAATACCAAGATGTTTAATCGCCTTGGTGTGCCAAAAATCCGCACCGGAACAAAGCCCAGCCTTTTCCTCTAAGGACATTTGAGAAATCAGTTTTTTTAAATCCATAGATACAACTCCTATCCATCAAATCTAATTGCACATACAACTAACAAATAATTTGGTACTTGATTCTGCCTTTAGTAGAACGCTTCTCCAACAGAGTATAAGGGGAAGATTTACAGCGGAGTACGCAACCGTATGAAAAATAGTAAGTTAACTATTTAGTTATATATATTATAACAACCGCACTTTTATTTTGCATGTGGCAAAACAGGGATTTTTAACACGAAAATTAGGTAATATTTTTCTTTATTTATTTTTAATTTTTGGTACAATGATATTAGCAATTCTTTTGGGAAATAGCTAATTCGATAATCAATCAATAAACGGCTAAAATGAGGGATTAAATGAAAAACAAAAACACTTTAAAAGAGTACTCACTAATTACCGTCAGCACACTCATAATTGTTGTAGGCGTCTATTTTTTCAAATTTCCGAACAACTTTACATTTGGCGGAATTACCGGCCTTTCCGTTGTGCTTGGTCGTATTACCCCCATTTCCCCGGGAACGGTGAACTTGATTCTGAACGTACTGCTTTTAATACTTGGTTTTGTATTTTTAGGTAAACCGTTTGGAGTCAAAACGGTGTACGCCAGCATGCTGCTCTCGGTGTGCCTTTCCGCACTCGAACGTTTTTACCCGATGTACAAACCGCTGACCGACGAACCGTTGCTTGAGCTTATATTTGCGATTGCACTGCCGGCTCTTGGCTCAGCTATACTGTTTAATATTGGCGCTTCAAGCGGCGGAACGGACATTGTTGCAATGATACTGAAAAAGTACACAAATACAGATATTGGCCGTGCGCTCATATTAAGTGACCTTCTGATTACCCTATCGGCATGTTTTGTATTTGACGTTAAAACCTCACTGTTCTCGTTCCTCGGCCTTTTGACGAAATCGCTGGTCATTGACAACGTAATTGAAAGTATTAACCTGGCAAAATATTTCAATGTGGTTTGCTCCAATCCGGAAATTATCTGTAATTTCATTGTAAAGGAACTTCACCGAAGTGCAACTGTGTGCGATGCACAAGGAGCATTTTCCCACACCCACAAGTACATTATTTTTACGGCTTTAAAGCGCCCGCAGGCAGTACTGCTGAGGCAATTCATCAAGAGCGTTGAGCCGGACGCATTCATCTTAATTTCCAACACTAGTGAGATTATCGGTAAGGGCTTTCAAGATTAAACGCGATAAAACAGTGGAAACACACTTAATTGGTGGTATGATTTATTTAACAGCCACAAAAAAGTAAATCCCAGTGTAAATTAACAAAAAAGACATAAATCAAGCTTATTATTATGTTGTACAGAAGCCAAATTTCAACTTATTTATCTTAGAGTTAATGAATCAAGAAACGATAGGATGATAAAAAGTTGAAGTAATTCCATAAAATAAAAACATTAAGCAAGGAGGTTTGATACGATGAACGCTCAGAAATTTACGCAAAAATCACTGGAAGCAATCCAGGAAGCTCAAGACATCGCAATTGAAAACAATAATATGCAGATAGAGGAACAGCACCTTGCACAGGCTCTTTTGACACAGGAGAACGGCCTAATTCCTCAACTGTTAAAAAAGATGGATATTGACGCGGACGCAGTGCTGCGCAGCGTGAAGGAGCAGGTTGCAAAACTACCGGGTGTGACCGGCCCGGGGCGTGAACCGGGGAAAATTTATGTTTCCACCGACGTGGACTCAGTGTTTGTCGATGCCGAAAACGAAGCTGAACGCATGAAGGACGAGTATGTTTCAGTCGAGCATATCATGCTCGCAATTCTGAACAAGCCCAATTCCGCAATGCGCAGCATTTTCCAAGCCTTCGATATTACCAAAAATAAATTCCTTACGGCACTTTCCACTGTACGCGGCAACACAAGGGTGGTTAGCGACAGCCCGGAGGAAACCTATGACGCACTGTCAAAGTACGGCCAGGATTTAGTGGAACTTGCAAAAAACCACAAGTTAGACCCCGTCATCGGCAGGGATTCGGAAATCCGAGATGTCATCCGCATCCTTTCCCGTAAAAGTAAGAATAATCCGGTGCTGATCGGCGAACCCGGCGTGGGCAAAACTGCCATCGCCGAAGGACTTGCGCTTCGTATCGTGCGCGGCGATGTACCGAACAATCTAAAGGAGAGAAAACTCTTTTCTCTGGATATGGGTTCACTGATTGCAGGCGCGAAGTTCCGCGGCGAATTTGAAGAAAGACTCAAAGCCGTATTGAACGAAGTCAAAAAAAGCGATGGGAGAATCATCCTTTTTATTGATGAACTGCACACCATCGTGGGCGCGGGTAAAACGGAGGGTTCGATGGATGCCGGCAACATCTTGAAACCCATGCTCGCGCGCGGTGAACTGCACTGTATTGGTGCTACCACCTTAAACGAATATCATCAGTACATTGAAAAGGACGCGGCGCTTGAAAGGCGTTTTCAGCCGGTTATGGTTGAGGAGCCGAGTGTCGCAGACACCATCTCAATTTTGCGCGGATTAAAAGAAAGATACGAAGTCTTTCACGGCGTTAAAATTCAGGATCAGGCGCTGATTGCATCCGCAGTGCTTTCCAACAGATATATTTCAGACCGTTTTCTGCCAGACAAGGCAATCGACCTTGTTGACGAGGCCTGTGCAATGGTTCGCACTGAAATTGATTCGATGCCGACGGAACTCGATGAAGTTTCCCGTAAAATTATGCAGCAGGAAATTGAGGAGGCCGCTCTTAAAAAAGAGACCGACTCCATTTCGCAGGAGCATTTAAAAAATATTCAAAAAGAACTCGCCGACCAGCGCGCACAATTCAAGGAAATGAAAGCGAAATGGGAAAATGAAAAACAGGCCATTAACAAAGTGCGGAAACTGCGTGAAGAAATTGAAAACGTCAATGCGGAAATTGAGAAAGCGGAGCGAAACTACGATTTAAATAAGGCCGCTGAGTATAAATACGGTAAGCTGCCCGAGTTGAGCAAACAACTTGAAACAGAGGAACACATTGCGGAAAAAGCCCAGTCTTCGGATTCTCTTCTGCGCGACAGAGTTACGGACGAGGAAATCGCAAAAATTATTGGCCGCTGGACAGGCATCCCTGTTTCAAGGCTGATGGAGGGTGAACGGGAAAAACTTTTAAAGCTTGACGATATTCTGCATCAGCGCGTAATTGGCCAAGACGAGGCGGTGGAAAAGGTAACGGAAGCGATTATCCGTTCACGCGCAGGCATTCAAGATCCAAACCGTCCAATTGGCTCATTTTTGTTCCTCGGCCCTACCGGCGTCGGCAAAACCGAGCTTGCAAAGGCTTTGGCACAGTCCCTGTTTGACGATGAGCGTAACATGGTACGTATTGACATGACGGAATACATGGAGAAGTACTCCGTGTCGCGTTTAATCGGCGCGCCTCCGGGCTATGTGGGTTACGAGGAGGGTGGTCAGCTAACTGAGGCGGTACGCAGGCATCCTTACTCAGTCGTACTGTTCGATGAAGTAGAAAAAGCGCACCCCGATGTGTTTAACATTCTTCTGCAAGTACTTGATGACGGAAGAATTACGGATTCACAGGGCAGAACGGTGGACTTTAAAAACACCATTATCATACTCACCTCCAATTTGGGTTCAAACTATATTCTCGAGGGTATCCAACCTGACGGTCAAATCAGTGAAGAAGCGAAGGCGCAGGTCTCCGCGATGCTCAAACAGCAGTTTAGGCCGGAGTTTTTAAACCGTCTGGACGAAATTGTATTCTACAAACCGCTGAGCCATACAGAAATTGATAAAATCGTTGATTTGCTGATTGCGGATTTGCAAAAACGTCTGGAGGAAAAACAGCTAACGGTAACACTGACAAAAGCCGCCAAGGACTATGTTGTCGACCAGGGCTATGACCCGGTTTACGGCGCGAGGCCGCTGAAGAGGTTCATCCAAAGCAAGGTGGAGACGCTGATTGCTAAGACGATTATTACAACGGATTTAAAACCGAAAGCCGCACTCCTCATTGACTATGACGGCAGTAAGCTCACTATAAACGATAAAGAAATAAGGAGTTAAAACGGATGGTTTACAAGATTTTTGGTGACACCATTGTCGTGCGAATTGACCGCGGCGAAGAAATCCTGTCCACCGTGATAAATATTTGCAAAAAGGAAAACGTCAAGCTCGCCAGTATCACGGCTTTAGGCGCGGTCGATCATGCGGTTGTGGGCCTTTACAGGGTTGCTGAAAAGAGGTACTTCCCGAACACCTTTGACGGCGAAATGGAAATGACCTCACTGACCGGAAATGTTACCACCAAGGATGGCGAAGTGTACCTGCACATGCATGCTGATTTTGCTGACGAAGAAGGTCATGTTTTCGGCGGCCACTTAAACGAAGCGGTCATCAGCGGTACCTGTGAGATGTTTATTCACACCATAAGCGGGACGGTTGAACGAAAAGCAGATGACGTTACCGGGCTGAATGTATTTGATATATAAATCATATTTGCTATAATATAGTTGTAAATTAAACAAAAGGAGCAAAAAATATGATAAAACACATTGTACTATGGACATTGACCGAAGATGCAAAAAAAGACAGCGATGAGATTGTTACCGATCTGCAAAACAAATTCAAAGCACTTTTAGGTGTGGTCGATGGACTAACCGCGATTGAGGTTGGGCACAACTACAACGGCGGCAAATTTGACCTTGTGTTGTACTGTGAATTTACCTCAAAAGAAACACAGGATAAGTATCAAACGCACCCCGCCCACGTCGCAATTAAAGAAATCGTTCACACGTTAACCTGTGGCAGGGACTGTATTGACTACGAGATATAGCAAGTACAACACTAACTTTTACAAAGAGCAAGCAGCGCAGCCAAACGGTTGCTTTGCTTGCTCTTTTATTTATATTGTAATCCCAATATTTTTAATAAAAATTCTTCTTCTCAGTTTGGTGGTACAAAAATCATCTAAGCAAATATTATAGTGTAAGGGAATATACTAATGTTCCGCTCAAAGTCAAGGGGGCTTCTGGATGAATGAACTATTTACGTTGAGCAGTTTAAAGGTTGGTCAAACAGCCACTGTAAAAAGACTGCACTCAACCGGCAGCATGAGGCGACGGCTTCAGGATATTGGACTGATCGAAGGTACCCGTGTAGAGTGCCTGCAAAAAAGTCCGGCTGGCGACCCCATCGCTTTTTTAATTCGCGGAGCGGTCATCGCACTGAGAAACGAAGACAGCCGTGATATAATGATGATCGCGAATTAATCAACAGAATACAATTCTGCGATTGCAAAATTAAAACTTTGTGCTCGCAGAATTGCTTTAATATGATTAAATCATCTCAACTATTAAATGTTTTATCTTAGTTTGAAAGGACGACGATTATGAGCTTAACTCTGAAACCGATTGACGGTGACCTGACGATAAACAAGGAAAACCCCGGTGATAAGGTCATCGCGCTGGCAGGAAACCCAAATGTCGGAAAAAGCACCGTCTTTAACGCTTTGACGGGTTTAAACCAGCACACCGGCAACTGGCCGGGGAAAACAGTGATGAACGCACAGGGCAAATGCTCGTTTGATGGTATCAATTACGTGATGGTTGATATTCCGGGTACATACTCACTGATGGCGCATTCTGCTGAAGAGGAAGTCGCGCGCGATTTTATCTGCTTTGGCCACACGGACGCGGTTATCGTCGTCTGCGACGCAACCTGTTTGGAGCGCAACATGAACCTTGTACTGCAAACGATTGAAATAACAGACCATGTCGTGGTTTGCGTCAATCTAATGGACGAGGCCAAAAAAAAGCACATTCAAGTTGACTTTGGGAGCCTGCAAAAAGACTTGGGTGTTCCGGTGGTCGGCATAAGTGCCAGAAGCGGCAAAAAGCTTGACAAACTAATGGAAGCCGTTGGTGGTCTCAGTACCGAAATTTTTTTTAACCCGATAAAGATAAAATACAATATACCAATTGAGCAAGCAATTGCGATACTGGAACCTTCTGTAAAAGAACTGCTCGGCGAAAATCTGAATTCCCGCTGGATTGCGCTGCGGCTGATTGACTATGACGAAAGCCTGATGAAAAGCCTTGAGAACCACTTAGGCTGTGATATTACAAAAGAGGAAAAAATAGCAAAAAAAATCAGTGAAGCGAGAACGCATCTTGAAGAATGCGGAATCAGCGGCGACACTTTGCGTGATAAAATTGTTTCCTGCCTTGTAATGACCGCCGAGGGCATCTGTGCTGACGCGGTATCTTTTGAGAATTTAAATTATAATGCCAGGGACAGAAAAATCGACCGGGTACTGACCAATAAATGGAGCGGCTTCCCGATTATGCTGCTCCTGTTGACGCTAATTTTCTGGATAACCATCACCGGCGCCAATTATCCGTCGGCGCTGATTTCCGATGTTTTGTTTCGTTTTCAAGATGTTCTGCTCGCATTTTTTACTCGCATCGGCGCGCCGCAGTGGGTTACCGGAATGCTTGTTATGGGAATTTACCGCGTCCTTGCATGGGTTGTTTCGGTCATGCTGCCGCCAATGGCAATCTTCTTCCCTCTTTTTACCCTGCTTGAGGATTTGGGTTATTTGCCCCGGGTAGCTTTCAATCTTGACAAATATTTTAAGAAGTCGCACGCCTGCGGCAAACAAGCGCTGACCATGTGAGTGGTTTACATTATGCTATGTTTTATACGGATTTTCCATAACCAAGCTCTATCCTACGGCTCCACACACCCAGCGAAACGATAAAAAATTTTGATTTTCTGTTGCTTTTGGGGGCCGTGTTCAGTCTGCTTGTAAGTGCCTTGGCCTATTTCAATGTGGTCAATCAGCTTATAGAGCAGGTCTGCGTTTAATTCCGTAATGTCGGTGCAGTCATTCAACAGTTTCAGAAAGCTTTGATAATCTGTTTTGGTACTTTCTGTTTGCTGACCTGTCGTTTCAATCTTCTGTTCCAATTCTTGCAAATTTTCGGAAATTTGGCGCTGTTCTTCTTCGTATTTTCCCAACAGTTTCTTGAATCGCTCGTCGATAATTTTACCGGACAGGTTATCTTCATAGAGCTTTTCAATAATGTTATCCAGTTGTTTGCTGCGGCCTTCCAATGTGGCGATCGTTTTTTGATTTTGCCGACTAAGCTGTTTGTTTTGAGCCCCGGCTTCCTGCCACACTTCCTCTAACAGCTGTTTGCGTTCCTCATCGGGCAAGTATAGCTGCCTTCCCAGCTGTTTTAAAATAATATTATAAAGGGTTTGGTAGTCAATAAAATGGTTGCTGCACTCCTTGTTACCGTAAAGCTTATAGCCGCCGCACACCAGATTGGCAACCGCACCTTTTTTGCGCGTTCCCGTGGTGGACATGTTCCGCCCGCAGTCCATGCACTTTGCCAACCCGGAAAAGATATTGTGGAAGCTGCTTTTGTTCCGGTTGGTACGGGAAATAGTGCGTTCCTTTATAATGTCATAAGCTTCCTGTGTAATGAGCGGTTCGTGGGTGTGTTCCACCACAATCCAGTCCTCGCGGGGCTTCGTAATCGTAATTTTGCTTTTAAAAGTCACTTTATTAGTTTTGCCCTGCGATAAATGGCCTAGATAGACGATATTTTGAAGCATCTTGCTGATTGTTGCAGAAGTCCATTCCAAACGCTGAGAATAGTTGTTTACATCCAGATAAGGGTGCTCATGGCAGCGCTGCATGGCAGGGGTCGGAACTTTCTTGTTATTGAGGTATCGCGCAATGTTAATGGGACAGCATCCCATTTCCGCCATGTGAAAGATGCACTGTACCACGGCGGCGGTTTCATCATCTATCAGCAAGTGATTTTTGTTTTCCGGGTCTTTTCGGTAGCCATATGGAGCAAAGTTGCCGATAAAGCTGCCATCGTGCATTTTGGTAAGAAAAGCGGAACGGATTTTCTTGGACGTATCTCTGGCGTACATTTCGTTGATGACATGCCTAAACGGGGCAATATCATTGTAAGGACTATCGCTGTCGTATCCGTCATTGATAGCGATATATCGTACTCCTTTGGACGGGAAATACAATTCGGTGTACTGGCCGGACATGATATAGTCGCGCCCCAAACGCGATAAGTCCTTAGTAATGACCATGTTGACCTTTTTGTCCTCGATATCCTGTATCATACGCTTGAAATCGGGTCGGTCAAAATTTGTGCCGCTAAAACCGTCATCTATATACTCGTCGAATACGGCGTATTCATTTTCTTTTGCGTAGGAACGCAGCATCTTTCTTTGGGTGGAAATGCTGGCGCTTTCTTTTACACCGTCGTCGTCTTTGGAGAGCCTCATATATAAGGCCGCTCTGTAATTGATTGTACAAGTTTTCAAAATCGTCCTCCTTCCTGTGAAAGTGGCAATCAACGCGTTTATCTTACAGCCTATGTAAAGCAAGCGAACAATTGCGGTCAACTTTTTTTGGAGGACGTTTTTATCGCCAAAAGTAAAATTTCTTTTTGCAGTTCTTTTAACGGCTTCTCGCCGCAGTAGGTGCTTGTAACTGTGTATGTCGCACCCTTGTAAGCAACTTCCTGACTGTCAGGTGTCTGTGTCATAACACCACCACCCTATAAAAAATATAGGCAGAAAAGTATCCGCCAATATATCATATGACACATTGCTTGTACGCTATGTGCCATCATAAAAACAGGCTGCACTGGTGTATCAGAGCAATTGTCAGCTGTGCTGTGCGAAGTTTAATGGAATTACTGTCTTTTTCAATAAGAAAAAGGCAGAAAAAAGCTGTCCTGGAGAATCCAGGGCAGCTAAAACTTGACGGCATGAACAGTTTAAAATAATAATGAATTTCGTTTTTTGAATCCACATGACACTATGTACCCACACACTGCTCTTATACCTACTCATCTTTTATAGTATACTATTGTTTATTTCTGTTCCAGTGACACATAGATGTAAAACGGAAGTTCATCCGCCAACAATTCAAGACGAACAACACGTTCAAGGCTGGCGAAAGCAGTAAATTTACCGTACATTAAAGTCGGTGTGGAAATATCCGCATTGATACCTTTTTCAGACAAATCGATGCATGCGTTCGCAGCCAGCATATTGCTCAATTCAGATATTGCGCTTTGGGCCATTTCATTGAATGCTTCGACGTCCATCCCACCCATCATGGTTGAAGCAATCTTATTGGCGCAATCTTCATGCATTGCGAAAATTACATTGCCGCGTAATTCCCCTACCATTCCGATAATGACAACCACGCCGGGTGAATTGATTGTATTGCTGCATTCTTCTTCGCTTTGCAGCTTAACATCCGTTATACCCAGCTGGGGCATAACATTTAAAAATGCATTGGAAAATGACTCTGCAAATTTTTTACTCATCAGCACTCGCCTCTATTAAATCCAACATTCATGTAAACCTCGCCAAAAGCGGTCTCTGCTTTTACAGAAGAAACCGTATCAAGCTCAGACTTTGATATTTTAATCGATTCCCCATACACAATGGTCGGTGGGGCTACCCGCAAGCCAAAAAGCGAATTGTTTTTATTCATCATCGAGCATGCGTTTCCAGCTATAATGTTTGAAATTTCACCCATTACATTGACAATGTGGTCTTTTGTTAATGAATCCTTTTTGAGTAAAGTGGCCGTGATATTCTTGGCTGTGTCATCAGACATATCCAGAATCATCCTGCCGCCGTACTTTCCTATAATACCCATAACGACTGATATTCCTCTTGAGGTTTGCTCACCGTTGACATTTTCTTGCTCTTTATAATCAGGAACAGATTTAAAGAATTTGTTAAAAGAATCGGTCAGTGCTTCCTTAAAAGCAGTGAAATATAAACCGTCAAGCTCAACAAACAACTCTTCGTCTGCCATGATTCTCTTAATCAGCAAGCAAAGTTCTTCTTCATCCACAGGTTTTTGAACATAACCTGAGATCTTTTCTTTTTTTGCATCTCGTACAATTTCGTCATCCATCATGGAACTGACGATAATAACTTTAACATTCGGATTAATTTTATGAATTGCCCTGGTGCATTCAATGCCGTCTGCACCGGGCATAGTCATATCCATCGTAACAATATCCGGATTCAGAGTAGAAACCGCCTTAATAGCCTCCTGCAAAGAATTCGCGCTTCCTACGACATTAAAACCGTTTTCACTAAGAATATTGGTTATCATCAACACAGAAAAAGGGGAATCATCCACTACTACAACTTTAATTTCTTTCATTTTTATCCCTACTTTCTTCATAATTTGAACATACGGCAGGCTGGTTTTATTGCAAATAATATATAACAATCACAAAAAACTGTTATGTTAAAAGTATAGCTTATTCTATATCTTTTTTAAGTGTTGAACTGGAAAAATATTCAATATTTTAGGGAACTATACTCCAATCAGAGGTTATTTATCGAATATTGAACATTATTGAAACAATTATTGTTGAAATTTAAAAATAATTACTGCAATATAACAAAACACAACCCACCCCGGCATATAAACCGGTGCGGGCTGTGTTTTATAATGGACCAGGCTTGAAAGATAGTTGCAGACATGGTCACTATATAATTTTAAACCTTGAGGGACTATTTTACTTGTAATTTTCTATTAGTTTGTATAGCTTTTGAATAGTAGAGTCTGCGCATTCATCGTAATCGCGCAGCGGAAAATCTATGCCTAAAGCATCATATTTAGTAATACACATCTTTTTAAATGGCAGCAATTGTAACTTTTGCAAATTCGAAAACTGTGCAGATAATGAGACGATTTTTAAAATGTTATCTTTGCTGTCAGTTAATTTGGGGACGACGACATGCCTGATCCACAGTGGCACATGCAAATCTTCTGTTAGTTTTAAAAATGTTATTACAGTGTTCATGTTCCCCCTACAGTAATGCAGGTAATCAGCTTCACTGGAGAATTTCAAATCACAAAGGACTAAATCTGTATGAAGCAGTACTGTGCGGGCACCATCCAAATCACCGATTCCGGCGGTGTCCAGTGCCGTATGAATTCCCTCCTTGTGCAGACGAGCAAACAATTCTGATACAAACTCCCATTGCATTAAAGGTTCTCCGCCCGAGACGGTAACTCCGCCGTTTTCTGCAAAATAGGGTTTGTATCGTAAAATTTTATCAAGAACCTCGTCAACGCTATATTCCTCCGCGGCTGTACTCCACGTATCCGGATTGTGGCAGTATGCGCAGCGCAGTGAGCACCCCTGCATAAAAACCACATAGCGTAGTCCCGGCCCATCGACTGCTCCCAAACTTTGAAAGGAATTAATTTTCCCTTTCATTACATCACCTCATGAAAAGTTCTTGAAATGACCTCTAACTGCTGTTGCTTTGAAAGCTTGTGGAAATTAACGGCATAGCCCGATACGCGAATTGTCAAATTAGGGTATCGGTCCGGATGTTCATAGGCTTCCATCAGGGTTTCTTTGTTTAGCACATTTACATTGATGTGATGCGCGTTTTGCATAAAGTAGCCGTTAAGAATTGATACCAGGTTACTGTATTGTTCTTCACTGTCGTGCCCAAGTGCTTGCGGCACAATCGAAAAGGTGTTTGAAATTCCATCTTTGCATACATCATAAGACAACTTTGCAACGGAGTTAAGAGAGGCAAGAGCGCCATTTTTCTCACGATTGTGCATAGGGTTCGCACCGGGAGCGAAAGGTTCGCCGGCTTTTCTTCCGTCCGGAGTTGCACCGGTCTTTTTTCCGTAAACCACATTTGAGGTTATCGTTAATATTGATAACGTATGCTCTGCATTTCTATAAGTTGGATTTTTCTTCAGTTCTTCAAAGAACAGTTTTACCTGCTCCTGCGCAATGGTATCTACACGGTCGTCATCGTTTCCAAAGGCTGGATAGTCCCCATTAATTTCAAAATTCGTAATCAATCCGGTTTCGTCACGAATACATTTTACCTTTGCATATTTGATTGCAGAAAGTGAATCTGCGAGTACAGACATTCCTGCAATACCGAATGCCATAAAGCGATGTACATCGGTATCATGTAAAGCCATCTGTGTCTTTTCATATGCGTATTTATCATGCATATAGTGGATGATATTCATAGCGCTCACATATGTTTTAGCCAGCCACTCACGGTAGATGTTCATCATCTGCAATACTTTATCGTATTCCAGATATTCACCCTCATATGGAGTGTGTTGAGGTGCAACCTGCTGTCCGCTCTTTTCATCACGGCCGCCATTGAGGCTCATCAGAAGCAGCTTGGCCAAATTTGCCCTTGCTCCAAAGAACTGCATATCCTTGCCCACCCGCATTGCTGATACACAGCAAGCGATTGCATAGTCATCACCAAACTTGGCACGCATGATTTCATCATTTTCATACTGAATGGCATCAGTATCACAGGATACCTTTGCTACAAAACGTTTGAAGCTTTCAGGCAGCTGATTTGACCAAAGTATTGTGAGATTTGGCTCCGCTGCTGAACCTAAATTATAGAGTGTATGAAGGATTCGGAAGGAACTCTTTGTGACAAGGGTTCTGCCGTCTTCCCCCATACCCCCAACCGCCTCTGTAATCCACATCGGGTCACCTGCGAAAAGTTCGTTATATTCTGGTGTGCGCAGGTGTCTCGCCATACGCAGCTTCATTATGAAATCGTCAAAAATTTCCTGTGCCTGTTGTTCAGTTAATACACCATTTTTTAAATCTCTCTCAAAGTAGATATCTAAAAAAGTGCTAACGCGTCCCAAACTCATGGCGGCGCCGTTTTGTTCTTTAATAGAACCTAAGTAACCAAAATACAACCATTGTACAGCTTCTTTGGCATTTGATGCAGGCTGTGAAATATCATAGCCATACATGGATGCCATGTCCTTGAGATATCCTAAGAAAGTAATTTGCTGATACAATTCCTCAAGTAAACGAATGTTATCGGCATCCATGCTTTGCGTGCCTACAAGCATTTTATCCTTTTTCTTTTCCTCTATCAGCTTATTAATGCCATAAAGTGCAACTCTGCGGTAGTCTCCGATAATTCTTCCTCTGCCATAGGCATCCGGAAGACCTGTGATAATTCCGCAATGGCGAGCGGCCTTAATCTCATCATTATACGCACGAAAAACCCCTTCATTATGGGTCGTTCTATACTGAAATTCCTTTTCGACCTTATCCGAAAGCTTGTATCCGTACGCTTCGCATGACTTGCGTGTCATATTTAGCCCGCCAAAGGGATTCACTCCTCTTTTTAAAGGACGATCGGTTTGAAGGCCTACGATGATTTCTTTGTCCTTGTCCAAATAACCGGGATTATAACTTGTAAGTGAACTAACTGTTTGGGTATCAATATCAAGAACACCGCCAAATTCATGTTCTAATTCCAGCAGATGATTCAATTTTTTCATCAATGTTTTGGTGCGTTCCGTTGCAGTTGAGAGAAATTCTTCATTGCCCTTGTATGGCGTATAGTTTGCTTGTATAAAACTTCTAACGTCAATCTCTTTTTGCCAGCTTCCGCCTTTAAAGTTCTCCCACGCTTGATAGTTCATAAATTACTCCTTCTGATTAAATATCGCATTTCGGCTGCTCTTTTCAACAAAAAAAGAGCAACACTCGGTAAAACCAAATGCTGCCCAGACGGTCGGCTAATCTTGGACTTTTATTCCCCTGTGGTTTTGCCCACAATTATCCGTCAGTAATAAAAGCCTGTATATCGTTGTATTGTGATTATAATACACTATATGGAGTCTGTCAAGAGGCCAGGTTATGGGATTTTCTCTTTGCCATAATGCAATTGCCTTTCTTTTTCCCGTCTATTTTCCTATCTATAATTACTATACTGTATTCGCTGTACCATAAATGATCTTTTCTCATTTACAGTTGTACTAAACTAATGCTAATTTAATGACGGGATTAAATAAAGCTTTGACGGTGCTGCTGAAAAATAGCCTCATTTCCAATTTCCGTCACCCAAAAATCAAGCGTACATAAGACTAAATGTCCACATAGAACTACTTCTCTATACTATCTAGTAATTTCATTTTCACTTTTGTCTTCTGTAACGAAAGATACTAAACTTTTGACACCGCATGATACCATATCAGCCACTGCAACATCCGTATAAAAGGCCATATGCTGAGTCATAATCACATTGGGGAACTGTCGAATATAGGCCATATCTCTATTTCTGATAATATCAGTCCTTCTGTCCATATGGTAGATACCATTCTCATTCTCAAAAACATCCAAGGCTAGTGCTCCTATTCTTTCATTTTCAATCGCTTCAATTACGTCTGAAAAATTCATTAGTTCTCCGCGAGCACAATTAATCAGTATGACACCATCTTTCATTTTTTCTAAACTTTCCTTATTTACCATATGATAAGTACTGTCAAGAAGCGGAACATGAAAACTAATTACATCGGAATTTTCGTATAAATATTCCATGCTGACATACTCTGCCTTATCCTTTACTTTCTCGTTCTGAAAGTTATCATAAGCCAATATGCGGCTGCCGAATCCACTTAGGATATTAATCACTTGTGAGCCAATTCGACCTGTCCCCATAATTCCAATTGTTAAATCCTTCATTTCCCTGCCTTGAAGTCCGAATAAAGAATAGTCATTTACATTAGCGCGAAACATTGCCTGCTTGTATTTTCTCAAAGACATAAGGATTAGCATCATGGTATAATCAGCAACGCCATTAGGTCCATACTTTGCATTGCTTACTTTCATATCCAATTTTCGAGCAGCTTCAATATCAATATGGTCATATCCAACGGTTCGCGTAGAGATGTAATTAATATTTAACTCCTTTAGATTATTTAATATGGCTGCATTTATTTTGCTGTGCCCAAGGATTGTTACTCCTTGACTTCCTTGAGCAAGCTGTATCGTATTTTCGTTTAAGGCCTCATTTGTACTAATAATTTCTATGTTCAGTTCTTTAGCTAATTTTTCGAAAACCTTTTTTTCATCTTCTCTTATTTCGTATGCTGTAATTCTCATGCTTACCTCCATTTTACAGTAGAACAAGAAAATATTTCTCATTCTACATATTATGCTAATATATCAATTAGACAAACCCAATAATTTACTTTTATTATATACCACAAAAAGGTGTCGTCAAGGGCTTTTCGCAGATCATGTTCCCAATGATTGAATGAAATTAAACAATTTTACAGTTGGTGACACTTTTGGCTTATTGGCTCAGAGGATGGGCCGATATTGACAGCACATAAGCTGAATTAGAAAGTGGAATTGATTCCGCTTTTATTTTGTTTAATCTATATTATTTCAATCCAGTCACCCACGAGGATACCTCGGTGTATATGTTATATTGCTGCTTTATTTTACACGATTTTCCATTTGTGAGGATTTTTTATTTATTATTTTTTATTTGTAATACTTAAAAACAATTGACAAAATTTGGAAAAGTTGTATAATATGTATGTTTGAAAACGGTTTCAAACCGTTTGAGCTTTTGTGTTACAGCAAGAGCAAAAATATTAGGAGGTATTAGAAATGGTAAAGAAACAAAAATCAGTTTCCACCGCGGGCACTCATTTTAAAAAGCTGCCAATAGCATTATCCCTGGTACTTGTTTTAGCAATGATGTTCACCTCGGTATTGTCCGTTTCAGCGGCTACGACAAGCGCAGGCGACACAGTCGTTAATTTTGTCGAAATCACCGATACCCATGGTAATATTTACACAGCCAACAAAGGTAAAGATCAGTACAAAATGGCTTATCTTTGCAATACATTCAATGCTTTACGCACTGCCGGCAAAGATGATTTGGTCATTCTAAGCGGCGGCGATATGTTCCAGGGTACTGCCGTTTCCAATTTACTCAAAGGTACTCCTGTAATTGACGCTATGAATGCCATGAAATTTGATGCAATGGCATTGGGTAACCACGAATTTGACTGGGGTCTGGACAAAGTAATGCAGAATGGTAAACTCAAAAATACAACCATTCCCGTTCTTGCTTGTAATGTCTATGACAAAGCTACCGGCAAATTGGCAAGTGCTGTTTCCCCCTATACCATCGTAGAAAAAGAGGGAAAGAAGATTGCAATTATCGGTGCAGTCGATGATGTTGATTTTCCAGCATCTATCTTGAAATCCCTCATTGAATCTTATCAATTTAAAGATGCCGCTACAATGATTAATCAATGTGCAAAAGAAATTGTTGACGGCAAAAAAGCAGATGCTGTTGTCGTTGTTGCCCATATCGGCGCAATCTATGACAAAGCAACCAAAACAAATGTTGGCAACCTTGTTAATCTAACTGAAAAGTTAGATTCTAAGTATGTTAATGCGGTATTTGGTGGGCATTCTCATCAAATCGTTACTGGCACTGCTTCTAATGGCATTCCTTATGGAGAAGGTTTTAAAGAGGGAAGAGGATATGTGTCCATGCAGATGACCTTTAAAGCAGACGGCACAGTTTCAGCCGGCGCTATGGTCTACAACAGCATTTTAGACGCAGACCTCTACAAACCGGAAACCGGAACAAACCCTGGCTTAGACATAACTGTTACTGCAATTACAGACAAAGCAACTGCAGATGTAAAGCCCGTTTTAAGTGAAGTTCTAGCAACTACTCCAACAGACTTAACCAGAACCATGAATGCAGAACCTTATGGCGATTCTTCTCTGGGTAATTGGGTTACCGATATGCTTAGAAAAGACACCAAGGCAGATTTTGCCTTTAATAATAATGGCGGTATCCGCGCCGACATTCAAAAGGGCAATGTAACCATGGGCGACATGTATACCATTATGCCTTTTGACAATACTTTGGTTACCGTGAAGATGACCGGTGCACAGGTGGTCAAACTTCTGGAACAGGGTATTCAGGATGAAAAAGGCAAGGGCATGCAAATTTCCGGTCTGACCTTTCAGTATGACAATACCAAGCCAAGCCTGTCCCGCGTATTTAATGTAAAATGCTCTGATGGCACACCTATTAATTTGAACAAAACTTATACTGTCGGCACCAATAACTTCATGGGTACAGGCGGAGATAATTTTGATGTATTTAATGAGCCAAATGTAAAGAAATCCTATGTGGATACCTACATAGTTGCACGTGATTCACTTGGAGCAAAAGCAAAAGCTGCCAAGGTGATTAATGCAAGCGTCGACAACAGAATTGCACTTGGTACAAAGACTGATGCAGCCGCATCCGGGAGCAAACCGCAAACCACCAACCCGGCAACCGGTTCAACAAACGACGCCGGCATCTGCTTCAGCATTGCAGTACTCGCAGCAGTGGCAATTCTCATTACCAAAAAAAGCAAAACGATACAAAAATAATAAAGCATTGTAAAATTACAGCCGGAGTACATTGTAAAATCCAATGTACTCCGGCTTTTGTTCCACAAAAATTTAATTATTCTCTTGTAATATATACCTCATCTTCGCCAAGATATTGGTCTGCAATACGCCATTTCGCATGGGAAGAAGATATCCATGTGCAGTCATTGTATTTATCTGTACAGGCTACCTCGAAATCATCCCATTCAGCCCAGTAAATTACACCGTCCACAATATTCATATATGCACCTAAAATATCGCCTGTATAGTCTTCAGTGACGGGCACTAAATTCAGCTTGTTAATCTTTTCAAAAACTATTTCAATAACAGACGGATCTTTCCATTGGCGCTGGAATATGATACTTAAATTACGCTTTGTATTAATTGGATTCATAGATAAATTTTTTGCTACAAATTCACCGCTGGAATATTTCAATTCTTTAATACAACCATCATGGAAAGATTCGAAAATATCCATTAATTCATCTATATCTTTCTTGCTCTTTATATCATGCCACTCCAACTTGAAGATCACTCCTTGTAACCAGAGATTATTAGGAGTTCTATATTTGCCAAATCCCGGTTGTTATTATGTAAATAATTAGTATTCAATTTAACCTTTTAAATTGATGTTTTACTTATAATTATAAAATATTGGCTATAAACATTGGCATACAAATTCAATTGGGTACTGAGTTCGCTTCGCAGTATCCTCTACCGACAACCCTTGATTCAGAAACCGTTTTATTACACTTGTCATAGATTCACCAACTTCTATAACATGCATATCAGGATCATAAAAACGAATTACCCTCTGCCCCCATGAGTATTCTTTGACTCCATGGACATATTTTAGCTCTTCATAGCTCTTTATTCTTTCTATGAAACTATTCATATCTTCCTCTTCAAAATAGAGTTCAAAATTGTTTGACTTTTGTTTAATGTCATTCTCGGTTTTATCAATAAAATCGACCCAAGATGATTTTGATTGCAGTGCAAAATCACCTGCAAACGTAATATTAGCCCCAAAATCTAAAACA
This sequence comes from uncultured Caproiciproducens sp., assembly GCA_964517505.1. Lineage (GTDB taxonomy): Bacteria > Bacillota > Clostridia > Oscillospirales > Acutalibacteraceae > Caproiciproducens. Next base: position 95,871 of record CAZFED010000003.1, read on the forward strand.
ACTTTTTGATTGAGTACTTTTTCATAGAATTCTCTTGAGACCGCAATATCATTAACTACTATCAATGGACACATAAATTTCATTTTATCATTCTCCTACTCTCAAAACATTATAGATATAATACTCATAATCTTCAATAAAAAGATATAGCCTAAAATAATTATGAACGCATTATTATGTAAATTCTCAATCAAAATTAATTGTATTCTTTCATGTTATTCTTTTCAACAGTTAAAGTCAAAAATAAAAAAACATCGTGGTAATTTATTCCACAAACAGTATGAATTCATTTGAAAACTAAGAAAGACGAAAATACTTTCATATAATAAATCCCACATAAAGCCAAACAGGCTAAGGTATGACCGCGTTATATGCTGCCAGTATGCGGTTTTCAGGTGTAAGACGGATGATGGATTAACAGTTTTCCACATAGCATAATTTAAACTATGAATGTGCATGGGCTTTGGCTGCAATGCGGTGGGAATTGAGGGGTGCAGAATTATCGATTCGCCGCGTGAACGGCTGATTGCTATCATTACCAATAATTTTGTTCCTTGCAATGGCCGCTTCCCCACTCTAATCGCAATTATCACCATGTTTTTTGTCGGTACTGTTTCGGCTCCGCTTCAATCCTTTGTTTCCACATTAATGCTGACCGGTGTCATCGTTTTAGGGATACTAATGACCTTTTTCATTTCAAAGCTTTTATCGGTAACAATTTTAAAGGGTATCCCCTCGTCCTTTACGCTTGAGCTCCCACCGTACCGCAAGCCACAAATTGGCAAGGTAATCGTTCGTTCGATTCTTGACCGAACCCTGTTTGTTTTGGGCAGGGCTGTCAGCGTAGCCGCGCCCGCGGGACTGGTTATCTGGATTATGGCAAACATTCAAATCGGCTCCACAAGCCTTTTGCTTCACTGCTCTAACTTTCTTGACCCTTTCGCACAGCTTTTAGGACTTGACGGGGTTATTCTGTTCGCCTTTATTCTCGGCTTCCCCGCAAATGAAATTGTTGTGCCTATTATCATTATGGCATACATGGCGACGGGAAGCATTCTGGAACTTGGTAGTCTAAACGAATTAAAGACTTTGCTTGTCAGCAATGGATGGACCTGGCTGACCGCAGTTTGCACCATGCTGTTTTCGCTGATGCACTGGCCGTGCTCAACTACCTGTTTAACAATCAAAAAGGAAACGCAGAGCCTAAAATGGACAGCGATTTCCTTCGCCGTACCAACAGCTACCGGCATTATCATCTGCTTCCTCTTTGCCTCAACAGTAAGGCTTTTAGGTTTGGTGTAATGTCCCTGCGTTTGCAACAAAAAGGCTTAGAGCGATTATCGTTCTAAGCCTTTTTTGTAATTTTCACTGCCTAGGTAATTGGAGCGGCTGTAAGTGGTGCCGCTTATAATAGTAAAGTGAAATTAAAACCACGAGGATACAGAACGCCGCATAAAAGAAGAACAGTTTACTTTGCAACCCACCTGAAAGGATAAAAATCGAACCAAGCGTCGCCATAATTGGAACAAACACGCCACGGAACGCGCTGTGTATTTCGCCTTTACGGTAGAGCATGAACACCTTGTAGTATAAGATAATATAAAACAGATAACTCATGACAATGGCAATTTCAGAAACATCCGAGTTGGGCAGCAGACCAAACTTGACGGTAATGAAATGCGCCGCAGTCCAAAACAGTGTGATGATGTAGCAGAAAATCGCCGAATTTACAGGCATACCCGACTTTTTGTCCTGCTTTGCAAGCTTTTCAGCCAAGGGGAACATTCCGCTGCCGCGCAGGGCCATGGAATATGGCAGGCGGATGTAACCAAGAATGATTCCGTTAGCCGTACCCATTACTGCAATGATGACAAAAATCAAGATAAGCTGCGCGCCAAAACCACCAAACAGCCTTTGCGCAACCGTGTAAACGTGAGCGTCCTGAAGTTCCATAATCTTTTTGGGCTCAAGTAGGCTTGTAACACCAATAAAATAGGCAACATAGGTTAACAGTACAAAGAGCGGTGCAATAATAAGTGCCTTTGGCAGATTCTTTTTTGAATCCCGTATTTCTGGAGCGATGGAGGTTGAGATCGTCCAGCCATCGAAGGAGTAGGCAACGGGGCCAATTGCCGCGAGCCATGTGGCACCCCCAAGCGTTTGAGTTGAAATACTTTTAAAACCCGCGGCAGGATTACCAAAAAACAAACCGCAAACGGCAATAATGGCAAGGGGTATCATCTTGCTCACAGTGGAAAAGTTCTGAAATCCGCCACCCAGCTTGGCTGAAATCGAATTAATAAGAAACGTAAACGTATAGAAGACAAAGCCAATCAGCATTTGATTTTCAAGTGAGCCCTGCCAGCCAAATAAAAGGCAGATATAAATTCCAACTACCCACGAAACAACAACCGCAATGGTAGGAAAATACACAAAAATTTGAAACCATCCCATGCCACAGGCAAGCTTTTCACTCGTGAATTCCTCAACATAGGTAATAACCCCGCCGGGACGGTCAGTGCGTGAGGCAAGCTCGCTCATACATAGTCCGCCGAAAACAATGCTCGTAGCGCCCAGCACAAAGACAAGAACACCCAATGACACACTGCCGCCGGTGGCGGCTAAAATATTGTCACTCTTAAAAAAAATACCGGAACCAATACAAATTCCAATAATCATAGTTATGGTCGTAAAAAGGCCGTAGCTTTGCTTGTCTTTTTTCATTTTATTTCTTCTTCCCATTGCCAAATTTGTAAAAGAACATATTTTATTTTATCATAAAAAAAATAATATTAACATAGTTATTTCCGCAAAGAATCACCCTGATTTTGAGCAATATTCACAGAACGGCAGAACTATAACAAAAGTCGGGCAAAGCAGAAACCTCCTCCCCATATTTCAGGGGCGAGATTCCGCTCTGCCCGTTTGTTGCCCAAATTCTTATTTAATACCCCAATAAGAGGTTTTATCTTATTCTTTGTCTTTTCGATTGCAGGACTTGCAGGCCGAGCAATTGGAGCAATTACCGCAGCATTCATGCCTATGCTTAATTGAATACCGGATTGCAAGTACAAGCAGCACAGCAATTACAGCCAGAATAACGTAATCTACAATTTGCATAGAAACCCCATTCTGCCATTAATGGCAAATTAAAGTACCAATATGGTAAACGAAAAACGCCACAATCCACGCCACACCCGTTTGGTAAAACACCACGGCAACCGCGCTTCTCACGCTGCCCATTTCACGCTTGACTGCACTGACTGCCGCAACACAGGGAGTATAGAGCAGCGTAAAGGTCAAAAACGACCATGCGGTAACTGGGGTGAAAAGTGTTGCTAATGCCGTTGGCAGGTTGGAAACACTCGTTCCCGTCAATACTGCAAAGGTGCTGACAACCGCCTCTTTTGCGGTGAAGCCTGTGATGAGAGCGGTGGAGGCGCGCCAGTCGTTGAAGCCGAGTGGGGCAAATATCGGCGAAATAAGCCTGCCGATGTCAGCCAGCATGCTGTTGGCGCTGGATGCCACTACGTTAAAGCGCGTATCAAAGGTCTGTAGAAACCATATGATTATGGTTGCCACAAATATGACGGTAAATGCACGAACTAAAAAGTCCTTCGCCTTATCCCACATTAAAAGCATAACGCTCTTGGCGCTGGGTAATCGGTAGTTTGGCAGCTCCATAACAAACGGAACAGGTTTGCCGTGATACACGGTGCTCTTTAAAATAAATCCGCTGATAATGCCGACAATGATGCCGGTGACATAAAGGGCAATCATTACAAGCGCACGGTGCTTAGGGAAGAACGCAACCGTAAACATCGCGTAAATAGGCAGCTTTGCACTACAACTCATGAAAGGCGTCAGCAGAATGGTCATCTTGCGGTCACGTTCACTCGAAAGCGTGCGCGTCGCCATAATGGCCGGCACGGAACAGCCAAACCCGATAAGCATCGGCACAAAGCTGCGGCCGGAAAGGCCGATTTTACGGAGCAGCTTGTCCATAACAAACGCCACTCTGGCCATGTAACCGCTGTCCTCCAAAATTGAAAGGAAGAAGAACAGGACAACAATCGTCGGTAGGAATGAAAGCACGCTGCCCACGCCGGCAAACACACCTTCTATAATCAGTGAATGCACAACAGGGTTAATTCCATAGGCGGTCAGACCAGCACTCGCGGCCTTCGTGATAAAATCGATACATATGGATAAGCCCGCGCTCAAAGCGCTGCCTATCACACCAAAGGTCAGATAGAATATGAGAATCATAATGAGTAGAAAAGTAGGAATAGCAAAATATTTATGAGTTAAAACATTATCGATGGCAACGCTGCGCCTGTGTTCTTTTGACTCCCCCATTTTGACAACGCAATCCTTGCAAAGACCGTCAATAAAATTATAACGCATATCGGCCAAAGCGGCCTCACGGTCAGTACCGAGCTCGCGCTCCATTTCTGTCACACTGTGGCCGACCATATCCTTTTCGTTTTCAGAAAGGCCAAGCTGGTTCAGCATAGGCTCGTCACCCTCAACCAACTTTGTTGCGGCAAAGCGCGGCGGTACGCCAATGCGTTCAGCGTGATCCTCCACCAAGTGAGCGACTGAGTGAATTGCTCTATGTACAGCGCCGGTACAAAAGTCCTGACGCTTTGGCAGCTGTTTTGCTCCGGCAGTACTGAGTGATACTTCAATCAGTTCATCAATACCCTCGTTTTTACTGGCTGAAATGGGAATAACCGGCACACCGAGCTCAGCCTGAAGTTTTTCTATTTTAATGGTTCCGCCGTTGGCACGAACCTCATCCATCATGTTTAAAGCAATTACCATGGGAATATTGAGTTCAATGAGCTGCATACTCAGATAGAGGTTACGCTCAATATTTGTGGCATCAACAATATTAATAATCCCGTTCGGGTGATCATTCAGTAAAAAGTCCCGGGTAACAATTTCTTCATTGGTATACGGTGAAAGGGAATAAATCCCCGGCAAATCGACGACCGTTACATCCTTGTGCCCACGGATTGTTCCGTCCTTGCGCTCAACGGTGACCCCCGGGAAATTGCCCACATGCTGATTGGAACCGGTAAGCTGGTTAAAAAGTGTTGTTTTGCCACAGTTTTGGTTGCCGGCAAGTGCAAAAATCATCAGCTTATTCCTCCTCCACCTCAATATCTTTTGCATCGTCAATACGGATTGTCAGCTCGTAGCCGCGAAGGTGAATCCCAATTGGGTCACCCATCGGCGCCACCTTTCTCACCATTATTTCTGTGTGAGGAGTTAAACCCATATCGAGAAGTCTGCGCCGGAGCGCACCCTCGCCGTTAACCGCAATTATCTTTGATTTTTGGCCGATTTTTAGTTGATTCAGTGTCATAAATAGCCTCCATCACATGATTCATGTTTATTTGTTAACAATTTGTTAGCCACTGCTAACATCTATTATTCTACCGTCTGCGCCATGGTTTGTCAAGGGCAAATAAAGGTATTAAAAATATTAAGTTGATATTTTTAATACCTAGATTATTCCAATCGTTTTCTAAAAAGCAGACATAAAGTTCCACACTTTGTAAAAAAAGTCGGGAACAATAAACCACGCAATAATTTATTAAACTACCGTAAAATATGTTGCAGTTATAACAAAAATCACCTGTGGACGCAGAAAACGGGCAGCCGAAAAATTTAAGGCTGCCCGTTTTTATATTAAAATTTAGATTTGAAGTGTATCGAGTACATTCTTCAGCGCATTGGCGGAGGACAATAATTTTTGCTGTTCTTCTTCATTAAGCGGGATATCCAGCACTTTTTGGACTCCACAGCTGCCAACGATGGTAGGAACGCCCATACATATACCGTTGAGGCCGTAGTGACCTTGAATTAAACTGGAAACCGGCAGAATAGAATGTTCGTTACGGACAATGCACTCGGCAATACGGCGTACCGCCATTGCAATACCATAGTAGGTCGCTCCCTTTTTCTGAATGATCTCATAAGCGCTGTCACGCACTCCCTCATAGAGCCGCTGCATCGCCTCCATGTGGTTGTAGTGGCCGCAGAGCTCGCAGAAATGGTTCAATTCAATACCGGATACGTTCGCACTGCTCCACACAGCAAGCTCACTGTCGCCGTGCTCGCCAATTATAAAGGCATGCACACTGCGGTTGTCAACATCGAGGTGTTCACCCAAAAGATACTTTAATCTTGCAGTGTCCAATACCGTACCGGAACCGATAACCCGATTTGCCGGAAAACCGGAAAGTTTTAACGCCACATAGGTTAAAATATCAACGGGATTGGATACGATAAGCAAAATACCCTCGCAATCCCTCTTTTTAATTTCAGGAATAATGCTTTTAAAAATACCCACATTTTTATTGACCAGGTCCATGCGCGTTTCGTTCGGTTTTTGGTTTGCACCCGCCGTAACAATAATCAGGCCGCAGTCAGTCAAATCATCGTAGCTGCCGGCGTAAATATCCATGGGCCTTGCAAAGGGCATACCGTGGCTCAAATCCATGGCCTCACCCTCGGCCTTATCGCGATTTGCATCAATGAGCACGAGCTCCGAAAAAAGTCCACTTTCAACCAAGCTAAACGCCGCGCTCGCTCCGACAAAGCCGCAGCCTATCATTGCACATTTTCTAATATTCACCATCCTATTGCCCTCTTTCCGATATTGAATAAAGCCAGATGTTTTAAATGAGTATCCAATGGTTACTACATATTATATATAACTAAATAAATAATTTACCCCACAGCTTTTCCATACGGTTGCGTGCCGAAGCCCATGTATCAAATCATTTATTTGTTATATATAATATAAAAAAATTATTGTTTAGATTACAAAGTTACCATTTTGAAATACTTCGATTTCTTTTCCATCCTGTGTTATACCTACAATGGCCATGTCACTGCTGCCAAACATAAAATCACAGTGTATTTTGGAGTAGTTCGAGCCGAGTTGATTGAGTTCTTCCCTTTTTAGTTCCGTGCCATTTTTCACATTATCGGGGTAGGATGCGCCGAGGGCCAAGTGACAAGAGGCGTTTTCATCAAACAGCGTGTTCAGAAACAGAACCCCGGATTTTGAAATAGGAGAGTCATAGGAAATCAGTGCAACTTCGCCAAGGTAGCTGCTGCCCTCGTCAAATCCGATCATATTTTTGAGGGTGTCTTCCTCTTTTTTCGCGCTGAATCCCACGACCTTGCCATCCTTAAAATCAAGATAGAAGTCCTCAATCAGTTTGCCCTGGTAACTCAGAGGCTTTGTTGCATACACGCGTCCGTTCACACCGAATTTATAGGGCATGGTGAACACTTCCTCGGTCGGCATATTGGGGTTAAAAACCGCGCCGTTCTTGGCTGTTTCACTGCCGCCCGCCCAAATATGGTCTTTGATGAGCTCAACCGTCAGATCGGTCCCCATTGCGTTTTTAAAATGCAGGGATTTAAAGCAATTGCGATTTAAAAGTTCACAGTAATGACTCAGTCTTTTATTATGCTGCTCCCACTCTGCAACGGGGTCGTTGTCGTCGGAGATTCGTACACTCATAAGCACAGCGTCCCACAGTGCATCGAGCGCCTTTTCATCACTGAGATTAGGGAATGCCTTTTTCGCCCAATCAGTAGTTGGAATGGCAACGATGGACCACTGGCCTATATTCGCCATAGTATAATATTCAAATTGTTCAAAAGCGGTTTCTTTTGCCATTCGGACAGCCTGTAATTTGTCGCCGTCAACGTCGGCAAGCAAGCCCGGGGTGGCGGATTCAATATATAAAAAACAGCATTTTTTATCGATGCAGTTCTTCTTTTGTTCCAACAGCCACGGGGCGATATCGGCGAGCGTTTCGGTACTCTCGTTTTGATAGGTAAGCTTTGTGGTCAACTCATCCTCCCAGTTAACAAGCACCTCCCCCGCGCCGGCCTTGTAAGCCTCGGCCACGCACATTCTGGTGAAATAAGCGCAGTCAACAGAGGACCTAATAACAAGAAGCTGTCCCTTTTGCACATGAACGCCGGTACGCACTGCGAGTTGCGCATATTTTTGTAATGCTTTTTGTGAAACCATAAATGAACCCTCTATTTCTTTTTATATTTAATTTTCCTAATTATAACATATTTATACTTAAATTGATTAGTTTTCGCTAACTCCAATCTTGACTCTGCAATTTTTTCTCGAGCTTCTTTAATTTGGCACGGCATACCTGGTAATTCGGAAGGATACTTTCCACCAGCCGCCAAAATCGTGTGGAATGATTGTGCTCCACGGTGTGGGCAAGCTCGTGGACGACCACATAGTCAACAACTTCCGGCTCTGCCATCATGAGCTTCCAACTAAAATTGAGGCTGTTTTTCCCCGAACAGGAACCCCAGCAAGTATTTGCCGATCCTATGCGCACGCCAACTGGAATCAGCCCGGTTCGCTTCGAAAAATATGCTGTCCTTTCGGGGATGACCTTTTGGGCGACTGTTTTATACAATTTGATAAACTGAGGTTTCAATCTTTCAAAGTCATCGTTTGGAATAGTAAAGCAGGTGCCGGTAAAAGCAATTTTCTCTCCCGACACAACCGGATAGTCCTGTCCAAGCAAGGAAAGAGCGGAACCCACGGCAATACTAAAATCTTTTCGCGCCATGTTGTTTTTTGTCATCTGCGCGGATTTTTCAACTATCCAACACTGTTTTTCACACACGAAGCTGTCTATTATACTCTGTGCCGCCCGCAGTGGGGCGCGCACCGTAACACTTCCGTCCCTGCCGACACAAATGGCAATCGTCCTGCGCCGTGAGCGGATTAATTGATACTCCATCTCACCTTACCCTGCGTTTCATCCCGCGGATGACTGCCTTGGTACCGTCATCCACGCGGTAGGATTCCACGATTTTCTGGAGCGCCTTATTGTAGGTCCAGTCGTCGAGATTGTTTTCTTTCAGATATTCCATAGTTTTGTCGGGATACTTTACGAAACAGACGGACAAAGCCCACGCCACCGCCATCTTGACATAGTAGCCGTCATGGCAGATTTCGTCGTATATCCTTAAAACATCGTCGATATAATCGTCGGTGATAAAGAAATCCATCAGCATTACCGCGGCAAAGCGCACCTCGAACTCACTTTGGCTTTTCAGATATGGCTGCAAAAACGCGAATACCTGCTCTTTATTTTTAACGGTGAATTTTAAACTTGAGCAGCAAACATCACACACCGCCCAATTATTGATTTTAGGCACGAAATCAGCAAGGAGCTGCAAAGCCTCGTCCGGCTCCATTTTGGCGTAACCGATAACAAGGCCCCGCAGCATGATCTCCTCAAGGTAGTTGTCCTGTGCGGCAGAAAGGTAAACTCGCCAGTCTCCGTTGGCAATCTGCTTTGCCAATGCGCGCAGTTTTGGCACGCGCACACCAAGAATATTTTCAACCCCCGGAACAATCTTGTTCTGCATTTTTAGATACGGCTCATCCGCAAGCGATTTGATGTACTCGACAAGCGCGGGATAATCGGTGTATTGAAAATCACTTTGTATCATTCATTTCACCTCGTAAAATTCTTTTGTAAATATCATTATATAATTTTTGTTAAAAAAAGACAACAGCCGTCCGCTTTCAATAGCGGACGGCTAAAATTATACATCCAGAACTTCTTCAAAAGAATATCACTAATAAAATGATCGATTTAATTATAAAAATAATAACCATAATTAATTAATTTCGTTTTTGCCGAATCATACTCTTGCTGCCAAAATAGGTTGCAAGGAAGTATCCTCCGTAAATAACCAGGAAAATTGCGGCGGTAAAGATCGTGTTGCCAACAATATCCAGTCCGCCTAACAACGACACGACATTATTAGCGACATTGATTCCCACTATGGAATGGATAATTGCCAGTGAAAGCGGAATAAAGAAATAGATAGCAATTTGGCTGAACAGTGCATGATTGACCATGCTTTCCTCTGCTCCCAGTTTTTTAAGCAAACCGTAGCGCTCCGCATTGTCCGATGCTTCGGAAAGTTGTTGCAAGGCGAGTACTGCCGCACTGGTAATAAGGAACACCAAGCCAATATAAATGGCAAGGTAGGAAACCGTCGTAGTCAGCCCTTTGCCCTGATCGTAAATTTCAATTTTACTATCATACATGTCATATGGGCGGAAAATCGTTTCGTTTTCACAAGCCTCCTTATTATAAACCGTTTTCAGCTGCTGCAAAAATTCCTCTTCGTTCACACCGAGCTTATAATTAAGATTCAAAATCTCTCTTTCGCAGATCAACCCCTTTGTCAGCACATCCGGCACAATCAGGGTACCCATATCTTGTGATGACATCGACGTTCCAAAGGCTGTTTCGCGTACCGTTTTGTCCACACAAGTCAATGTTTTTCCGTTCAAATTGATTTTGCCGCTGTTCATTAGAAAAGAATTGATAGCAGGCTGTACTTTAGAAAAACTGCAGTTAACAGCAAATTCGTTCTCTTTTAAGGTTAATACCGGTTTTCCCTGCATTTTAATTGCATTGTTATAGTCGATGAGTGAAATAACGGCTACCGGCCCCTGTTTAAACTTGTTCATATCACCGAGAGCTTTTGGCAGTAAAGAATCATCAATAACCAAATCACCAAACTTAACATTCGAAGTATAGGCGTTAATCTGTGCATATTCCTTCCCGTAACTGCTGAGATCTATTTTGTCATCTATCATTTTTTGCACAATATCTTTAGTTTGTTTTCTCGAGTCATCCTCATGATAAAAGTAGGTAAAAGTTACATCATAGGGAGTGGAAGTTTTCAAACTCTTCGTCAGTACATTGGATAAGCCCATACCGGTGGATAAAGTGCCAATAGTAATCAAAAGCATGATGCAGATGACCGACATGGAAACAAAGGTCGTGTTGATTTTGGAGTTGATTTGGCGCAAAACAAACATATTCATATTTTTAAAGTACAAGCGTTTGTTTGACTGCACAACACGCAGTAAAAATCCGGAAAGTGACAAAAAGAACAGCAGTGTGCCAATACTACCCAGAATAATGGAAGCGGTAAACTGCATATCAAATGCCATCATTCCGTTTTTTATAATCAAATAATAAGCAGTGCCAAGGCAGGCAACCGAAACAAGAAACAAAACCACCGAAATCCACAATCTTTTGATTTTCAGACTTTGGTTCTTTTTACCTGCCGTGAGCAAATCGATGAGTTTTAATTTGGAAATCGAAACCGTATTGAAAATCATAACGATTAAAAAAATAATACCAAAGTAAAGTAAGGTTTTATAAAATGCATTCATCGAAAAGGTAAAATAAAAAGACTTAAGATTAACTTCAAACATTTTTGCTGTAAGAACCGATAAGCCCTGTGAGGCGAAAACTCCTACAACCAAACCAATGGCAAGAGCAAAAATGCCGATTAAAAAGGTTTCTAAGATAACAATGTGCGAAATTTTACTTTTATCCATACCGAGCGTCATGTAGACGCCAAGTTCTTTTTTGCGGCGTTTGATTAAAAACTGATTGGCGTATACAATCAAAAAGCCGAGAATAATGGAAATAAAGATGGAAACGTAGGCAATTGCCTGGGACAGCATTTTTATACTATTGTATTGCGACTTGGTAAGCTCCAGCATAGTAGCTTGCGAATCAATGGAATTGAACATATAAAACAGACACACACCAAAGGTCATGGTCAAAAAATAAATGGTGTAGTCCTTGATGCTCTTGGTGACATTTTTTAAAGCCAGTTTAGAGAACATTGGAATTGTCACCTCCGAGCAGAGTTACCACTTCAATAATCTTATTGAAGAACTGCCTGCGGGTGTCCTCGCCACGCACAAGTTCATTAAATACTTTGCCATCCTTAATAAACAAAATACGGTGGCAATAGCTTGCAGTAAACGCATCATGAGTAACCATTAAAATCGTGGCACTCAAATTATTGTTCAATTTTTCAAAGCTTTCCAGCAGCATACGTGAGGACTTGGAATCGAGCGCGCCGGTGGGCTCGTCCGCTAAAATCAAAGCCGGTCTGGTAACAATAGCTCTGGCGGAAGCAACACGCTGCTTTTGGCCGCCGGACATCTGGTATGGGTACTTTTGAAGCACACCCTCAATTTCAAGCTCCTTGGCAACCTGGCGCACTCTCACGTCAATTTCGCCAACCGGAATTTTGATAATGGTCAGCGCGAGCGCGATATTCTCATATGCGGTAAGGGTATCAAGCAGATTAAAATCCTGAAAGATAAATCCGAGCTGTTCGCGGCGGAATTTGGAAATCTTTTTGGAATTCAATTGGGTAATGTCCATTCCATCAATCAAGATATGGCCCGCTGTGGCGGAATCAATGGTCGAAATGCAATTCAAAAGCGTAGTCTTGCCGCTGCCGGAAGCGCCCATAATGCCGATGAACTCGCCTTTGTCGACCTCAAAACTAATATCATCAACTGCCTTGGTCACATTGCCCTTATTTCCGTAATATTTTTCTATATTTTTTACCGTTAAAATTGTCTGCATCATATTATCTCCTTTTTATGTTGTGTCATCAGTATAATACAATGCGGCATTGTCAGCCATTGATTTAGCTTACAGAAAACTTACAGTTTTGTAAGGTTACTGTATATAACAAAAAATGATTTGGTACGTTTCCTTTGGCCCTCGCCCCAGCTGAGCGTAAAGAGTCGGCTCTGGCTAACGCGCATGCAATAGTATGAAAAAAGCAGTAACCTAATATTATTTAGCTGTATATAGGATTACACGAACATATTACTCTTGGGGAATACGATGGAAGCAATCGTACCGGAATCGACCGTGGACGCAATCGAAATGCCGAGATTTAGCTTCGCGCAAAGCTTTTTGCAAAGGTAAAGCCCGATTCCGGTTGACTTGGCCGACGTTCTGCCGTTCGCGCCGGTAAATCCCTTCTCAAACACGCGCCTCAAATCCTTTTTCGGGATACCGATTCCGTTGTCCGCAATCATCAGCGTAACGCTGTTTTCATTTTTTAGGCCGTAAATTTCGATTTTAGGTGATTTGCTTCTGTACTTAATGGAGTTCATCAAAATCTGCCCGAGGATAAAGTCTGTCCATTTTATATCGGTAAATACCGTTTTATCGAGCGCTGACGTTTCCACGCTGATTCTGCCCTCGATAAACAGGTGGGAATTCTTTTTTAGCGCCGAATTGACCAGTTCCTTAAGTGTGGTCTGTTTAATTACATAATCCTTTTCCACATTGTTGCTGCGCGAATAAAAGAGCGCCTGGTCAACATAATTTTCAATCTTAGATAGTTCCTCATTTAAATTGAGTGTAGTTTCATTTTTATCGTTTTCAATGATGAGTTTACTTGAAGAAATTGGCGTTTTCACCTCGTGTACCCACGTTTCGATGTATTCCCGGTATTCCTGTGAGGCAAGGCGATACCCGGCAATTTCGTCATTCATGGATTTATTGGTCTGTTTCGTGACTTCACATAAAATTTTACCCTCGGAGAAAGACGGTTCATCGAGCATTTCCGAAAGAAGATGCTTTTTATCCATCTTATCTAAGTTTTGCAGCAAGGTATCATAAAATACTTTTTTTTGAAAAAACTCTGCAATCAGCGCGGCGGCCTCCCCCAATAGGAACAAGCCCGCAACAAATCCTGCCGCGTAACCGCCAATTCCAAGTACATATATAAGGGCTGCCGAAAATCCGGCGGTTAAAATTGCAATAATAATAGAAAGCAATTTATCTTTTAAAAAGCTCAGCAGTTTCATACCAAATACCCCTGACCGCGCTTGGTGATTAAGTAATCGCACACGCCAATGCCTTCCAGCTTTTTACGAAGCCGGTTAATGTTGACCGTCAGCGTATTATCATCCACAAATTCCTCGGACTGCCACAGGTCATTCATGATTTCATCGCGCGAAATAATCCGGTCTTTGTTGCACATCAGCAAACGCAAAATACGCAGCTCGTTTTTTGAAAGCTCGACCTCACTGTCATGAAAACACGCAGTACTCTTGGAAATATCGAGTTTCAGCCCGCGGTGAGAAATGATGTTTACTGGCTCCGAATGGTAAACGCGCTTTAAAATAGAGGAGATTCTGGCGAGCAAAATCTGAGTGTTGTATGGCTTCGTAATAAAATCGTCGGCGCCCAGATTCATGCTCATCAATTCGTCAACCTCGCTGTCGCGGCTGGTGACGATGATAATGGGAATTTGAGATTGGCGGCGAATTTCGCGGCAAATATAGTAGCCGTCGTAAACCGGCAGATTGATGTCGAGCAGCACAAGCTGCGGGTTTTGGCGCAGGACAACCTCGGGCATATGCGCAAAATCGTCCGACGACCCACATTCATAACCGTATTTTTGGAGCAGTTTCGTCAGCTCGTTTCTGATTTTGACATCATCTTCAATGATAAAAATAGCGGCCAAAGCAATCAGCCCTTTCTGCCTGTATTAATGTATGGCATTCGTTTTCTGCGGTTTCATATTGTTATTATTATAGCTTATGATGCCAAACGAAGCAATCTATTGTATTTTCATTAATTATTACAAATTGAGACTGGTATTCTAATATTAATTTGGGTGGCAATTGATTTACTTTGAACGGTATTAATGATACTATTATGTGTAGTTATCCCTTTTGATATAAAATGGGTGCAGTGAGCAACGAAGCAACTTTTTCGGCACACACTGCACTTCCTGCATAATATAAAAATGAAGTCATGGCTTCAGCCATCTGAACCGGGAGGATTTAATGAAAAAGATACTGCTGATTACAACCGGCGGCACAATCGCCTCTGAATCAACAAACGAAGGCCTTGCTCCTTCCATAACCAGTCAAAGGCTGTCGGCCTTCATTGGCGCCGTAACAGCCGAATATGATGTAAATATTATAGATTTGTTTCAGCTTGACAGTTCCAACATTCAGCCGGAGGAATGGCAATGCATTGCGTGGACGATTGCCCGTGAATATCAAAGCTATGATGGGATTGTGCTGACGCACGGCACTGACACAATGGCATATACTGCTTCTGTGCTGTCGTTCATGCTCCGCAACATACCAATTCCTGTGGTCATCACCGGTTCACAGCTGCCCATCAGCCACCCGCTGACCGATGGGGTTGAAAACCTGCGCTGTGCCTTTGCGATGGCCGCTTCCGGAAAGTCGGGCGTATATATTGCGTTTGACCGTAAAGTAATTTTAGGTACCCGCGCAGTTAAGGTGCGCACAACCGGATTTGACGCATTTGAGAGCGTCAACTGCCCAAACGCGGCAACCATTGACGCGGGGGGACTAATGCTGAACGAGCGTGTTCTGCCGCACACAAACGGCGATTTTGTACTGGAGGATGGCCTAAGCGACGGCGTATTTCTGGTAAAACTCACCCCGGGCTTAAACCCGGAAATTTTTGACATGCTGTCAACGATGAATTATCGGGGCATTGTCATTGAGGCATTCGGCGCGGGTGGGCTGAATTTTATCCGCCGCGACTTAATTTCAAAACTGCAAAAGATTGTCGAGTGTGGAATCTCGGTTGTGGTCTGCAGCCAGTGCCTGTATGAACGCAGCGATTTTACGATTTATCAGGCTGGCCAAAAAGCACTGAAAACCGGTGTTTTGCAGGGGCTTGATATGACTACGGAGGCAGCCGTCACAAAGCTCATGTGGGCGCTTGGCAAGACGGAAGATTCCGAGGAAATCAAGCGTATTTTCACCACAAACTATGTGGGAGAAATCAGTCTTTTATAAAAAAATTCAATTGAAAAAAGTATGCTTTTATTTGCCAATTATAAATAATGTGTTAATTTTAGGTTATAATGTTGACATACTGATAATTATATTATATAGTGTTAAATACTATATAGAATATTTATTGTAATTACAAAGGAAGTGCTGTTATGATTCAATCCGTATGCGTTTTTGGTGATTCCGTTGCAAAAGGCGTTGTTTTTGACAGCGTCCGTAATAAATACATTCTTCTAAAGGATAGCTTTGTCAGCATGGTAGAGCGCAGTACTAATATTTTGGTAAACAATTATTCAAAATTCGGCTGCACAATCACAAAGGGCAATGAAGTGCTGAAAAAGCATGAGTCCGAGCTGAGTCAATACGACTACACCCTGCTGGAATTTGGCGGCAACGACTGTGACTTTGACTGGGCGGCAGTTTCCGCTGAACCGGAAAGCCCGCACATACCCAATACACCGGTTTCGGATTTTGAACAAGGCTATTCCGTACTGATTGATGAAGTGAAGAAAAGCGGCGGCAAACCCGTTCTGCTCTCGCTTCCGCCGATTGACGCAAAAAGATACTTCGCCTGGATTTCGCGCGGGCTGAACCCCGATAACATCCTGCACTGGCTCGGTGATGTAGAATATATTTACCGCTGGCATGAGATGTACAATCTGGCTGTTAACCACCTGGCTATGGTACACAGCATTCCGCTGATTGACATTAGCAGCGCGTTTTTAAAGACAGGGCATTATCAGAACCTTATTTGTGAGGACGGAATACACCCGAATAAGAACGGACACAAGTTAATCAGTGAAACCATTGAACATTATGCTTTGGCATATGCATAAAAAACCGGCAGGCTAAGCCCGCCGGTTTTTTTACTGTTCAAAAATACTTTCAGCAATTTTTTGCTCGGTGATTGCGAGCGCTTCAGCGCTAACCTTAGAGACAATACTCCGCTGTACCTCGTCGTAATATCGCTTTGCCTTGCTGAGCTGCTTTGTAGCTTTGCCAATTTCCGATTTGTAATCCGACATAATTGCAGTAATTTCGGTGCGGTATTTTTCGTCGGTTTTATCCGCAACCGCAACTTTATAGATATCGATAACCTCATCATCCGGGCGCGACGGAAAATACTCATGCGGGGAAGTGCTGTCAAACAGACAGAGGTCAAGTTCACGCAGAATCACCATGTCAAGGCTGTTGGGGTCAAAAGCACAGTGGTAAACTTCGGCATTGAATCCGGCTGATGCCGCGCTTTCTGCAATTCGCCTTAAAAAAGTAGATTTTCCCGTACCGGGGCGTCCTTTGATGAAATATCGTTTCCCGACGTTGGCAGTAAGGTTTTCAATATAGTCGAATGAACCGTTTATCGTAGCAGCGCCGAAAAAACGATCGGATTTAATTCCTATTTTTTTCAGTGTCTTTTCCCCAATCAGCTTTTCAATTGTTTCAGCAGTCAGCCGATCAGCCGCAGCAAAGTCCATGTTTGAAATATAAATTTTTTCCCAACTGTCATGAATACTCAGTGCCTTGGCAAAATGCTTGTGCGCAGCCAACAAACAAGACTGTGTCTGACTGAGATTTTCATCATTCAGGATTGAAGCGATATTATATTCCTCCTCGTCATAGAGAGGAAAGTTAATAATACCGACATTCCTTTCCGGAACGATGACTCCCTCCATTGAATTGTCAAGACAGTTATGTATCAATTCGGCATGAAATCCCCTTTCCCTCGCACTGACACAAACACCGCTTAAAATATCCGAAGCGACAACGGACGGATAACCGCTTAGCCGGATAACGTTATGCAGATGGCCAAAGTTGGAATCAAAAAAACTGACAAAACCTTTTGAACTGTTGGAGTTGATAAAATAATTAATCGCAGTATTTGTCAAAAGAATCGCTCCCCTCACATGTCGGATATTATTATTATATGTTTTCAATTTCTCAACATGCATAAAAAGGCGGCGGACTCTGCTTGAATTGAGTCCGCCGCCTTTTATGAAACTTATTCCTGCTTTTTTGCAATATCCCTTGCGACTACTATGCCGGTTACAGAAGCCTGCATCAACCCACGGGTAATGCCCGCGCCATCGCCGATGGCGTACAGGTTGGGAATCTCCGTTTCAAAATTATCCTTAACAGAAATCTTTGAGGAGTAGAATTTCACTTCAACTCCGTAAAGAAGCGTGTTTTTGGAATAAAGCCCGGGAGCAAGCTTGTCAAACGCGCGAAGTGCTTCCACAATACTGGTCAAATGACGGTGCGGCAGCACAAACGAAAGGTCGCCCGGCACCGCGTTTTTGAGAGTAGGAATCGTCGTTGACTTTTTCAGACGGGTGTAGTCCGTGCGCCTGCCCAGGAGTAGGTCTCCCAGGCGCTGCACCATGATTCCGCCGCCTGTCAGCATATTGCCAAGCTGTGCAATATACCTGCCATACGCAATCGGCTGACTGAAAGGTTCAGTAAACTTAGTGGAAACAAGCATAGCAAAATTGGTGTTTTCGCTGTGCTTGTCCTCGTCGGCATAGGAGTGGCCGTTAACAACCGCAATTCCCCCGTTAATACCGCCGTCGTAATGCTCCTCGCTGACAATGCCGCCCGGGTTCATGCAGAATGTTCTTACCTTGTTTTCAAAGGTATCTGAATAATAAACGAGTTTTGCCTCGTATAAGTTTTTAGTCAAGTGATCCATCACCGCATTTGGTACCTCGACACGCACGCCGATGTCAACCTCGTTATTGGTAGTAACGAGCTTGTTTTCCTGTGCGATACGGGCAAGCCATTCCGCACCTCCGCGGCCCGGAGCTGCAACCACGTAAGGTGCACGCACCAATTTACGCTCCCCGCTGCGGTTAACCAGCCAAACGCCCTCCGCTTTTCCGTTTTCCACATAAATGGTATCAGCGCTGGTATATTCCATAAACTCGAAATTCGGGCGTTCTGAAAGATAACGGTACATGCCGCGCAGCACCTCAAAGGAATACTCAGTACCCATGTGACGAACCGGGCAGGGAATCAACTGGATATTGTTCTTGCGCGCTTCGTAGGATACTTTTTCGGCAAACTTGTCGCTTTTGCCAAACACCTTGTCCGGCGCGCCAAAATGCAGATAAGTTTCGTCGGCGTAATGGATTAATTCCCTTGCCTTTGCAACGGACATATAGTCGGTAATGTTGCCGCCAACTTCCTCTGAAAGAGAAAGCTTTCCATCGGAAAAAGCCCCCGCACCGGCCCAGCCGTTCATAATATTACAGGTTTTGCAGTGGGCACACTGACCGGA
The DNA here is from genome assembly GCA_964517505.1 of uncultured Caproiciproducens sp. Taxonomy (GTDB): domain Bacteria; phylum Bacillota; class Clostridia; order Oscillospirales; family Acutalibacteraceae; genus Caproiciproducens. Next base: position 114,863 of record CAZFED010000003.1, read on the forward strand.
GGTTCTTGCGGGGCATGTGCGCCGATCTATTGTACTGCCGGAATCAACAACAAGCACCTTTTTTTGAGGTGCGAGCCTGTCCATTTCCAGCGCAGTAAAAATGCCGGAAGGGCCGGCACCAATCACGATTACATCATAATCATACATATTTTTCTTCCTCACGATTCATATTTTGGCAAAACAGTGGTATTATACCACGAAAATACAGTTTGTCAAGCAAAGTGCTTATCTTCTCTTTTGCGAATCGTCCGCTTTTGACAAAGAAACATATTCTTGTCAAGTATTCTCTTCTATCATGCGGGAAAACACCCGTTCAAACCCTTCATCGTCCAGCTTGGTACGCTTCTTAATTTTTCCGGTTCTCCCGCCCAATCGGCGTACCTCCTGACCGAGTGCCCGCTCAAACAGAAGCCGGTCTATATTGCTATTATCATATATCATACCGTTCTGGTTCAGCACCTTTGCACCCTTGGCAAGTGCCATAGCCGCCACACCGAAGTCCTGCGTCACAACGATGTCGCCGGGTTCAATGAGGTTAACCAGACGGATGTCCGCGCTGTCACGGCCTTTATCGACCGTAATCACCCGACTGTAGCCATCGTTTAAAACATGGCTGGTATCAATCAGCATGGTCACGGACAGATTTTGCTTTTTGGCCAGCCTGACGATAATTTCTTTCACCGGGCAAGCATCGGCATCCACCAAAATATTCATCGCTTTTTACCGCCCTTTCAAAACACTACTTAAGATTATAACACCATTATTCAAAAAAATAACAATATTGTAATGATTTGTTACAATTTATATACGATAATTGACTTTTGTGTCTTTACGGAATATGATGTAGCCGTAAAGTTATGTCTGAAAGAAGGAGAGTTATGAAGAAATACAGTTATTTATTATTAATATCGCTATTGATTTTTACACTCACCGCCTGCGCATCACAGGCCAAAGCCCCGGTTGCCATGCTTACAAAAGCCGCACCGGTGCCAAGCAGCACGGTGCAGAATTTATACACGAATGAAAAACTAAGCTTTTCCTTTGCAATACCCGACAGTTGGGAAAACGAAAACTACTCGCCTGTTGTCACTACAGATGCTATTGAAGAAACGTGGGGAGACCCAATAAAATACACTAAAGTAGATTTTGTTTTTCAAAATGACAAGGACAACCCACTGCTGTCCGTAATGCTCGTTTCAAAAACGTGGTGGGATAAACTAAATAAAGAAGAGGGTCCTACACCCGACTACCTTGGCACAAAGGGCGATATTGTCTACTGCTGCGTACTCCCGCAATCCTGCCCATATGAAGTAGGCACAAAGGCTGACCTTTATAACAGTATGGTGCTCCTTCACGAGGATGTGCCGAAACGATTTAAAATCATCGGAGGTGATTCCTCCTCGAAAGAGACTATTTCCACAATTGAGGGCGTGCTTGAAGAGGGTATGATGCACACCGTGGTTATCAAGACGGACGACGGGCGCACACTAGCCTTTTCAAAAGATGACGCTGAAAAAGTCAACCTGGATGGCGGTCTGATTATCGGATGCAGACTGAAAATCTATTACCGTGGTACAATCAGTGGAACCGACACAAGCAAGGTAGCCGTAACGAAACTGGAAAAATTAAAATAGTTCTCTGAATGCAAGCTGCCGAACATACGGCAGCTTTTTTTATTGTCCGGATTTATGTCGCTCTAAAAGAGGAATTACCTCATGCAAAGAGGGAACGCACGCAAAGAGCATTTTTTCAAGCTCTGCATTCGGCGTGACTAAATCCGGTACCATCACGGTTTTCATGCCGGCGCGGTAAGCGGAAGTAAGCCCGTTTGGGGAATCCTCAAGCGCCATGCAGTACTGTGGATCGATTTTGAGCGCATCAGCTGCTTTGAGGTAAATATCCGGATCCGGTTTGCTCTTTTCGAGCATATCGCCGCAGATAATCTGATCAAAGTATTCGGTTACCTTGACACTCTCAAAGTTCTTCATCGCACTACCTCGTGAGGTTGACGTTGCAACGGCGATTTTAAAGCCATTCTGCCTTAAATAATCCAACAGCTCGTACAACCCAGGTTTAACCGGAAGACCATGCTTTTGTATGTAATCGGCCATGTAACTTTTCTCAAGCTGTACAAAGGCGTCGTAAGGAAAGTCCGCACCGAAAGTATCTAAAAAGACTTTTTTGGAATAGACGGGAGTCAATCCCATGGTCTTTCCTCTGATTTCTTTGGTACTGCTGCAGCCGAGCGTTTGGCTCGCCTGCTCACATGCTTCAGCCGACAGCCTTTCAGTGTCGAACATGAGTCCGTCCATGTCAAATACAACTGCTTTTATCATTAAATTAACCTCACAAATTCATTTATTTTATTTTAGGAAGCAGGTCTTCCCCGCCCTGTACCTTTATGTAATTTTTCTGCACACCGTCATCAGGATTAAGCCGTATGTGCAGAGCGGCCACCCTTTTTAACTTGCGGCCGTAAAGTTGCAGCTTTGCAAGCTGCTTTAAAAGCTTCTCCTTTTGCTTTGGGGTAAACTGCCCTGTTTCAGCTGTCCCAACCATCTTGGACTCTGCTTTGTCCAAATCATTGCAAACACAGCTGAGCGTATTTTCATCATAGGAATGAATATAGCACAGTGCCTGAAACGCACCGCCGTCAAACAGCCAGTAAATCGGCCTCTTTTGATAAGTTCTGACATGCTCTCCATAAAAACTCTTTACAAAATAACCACGGATCACGTCCGGCGTGCTGCCGCTTCCGCCGAGTGCAGCCGCGATGTATTCAAGATTTTCCGCAAGTGTTTTTTCACCGAAAGTATCCCGTACAAAAGAAATAAAGCGGCCGACAATGTCATTTTCAAAATAGGGGGCGTCAGTAATTAGTAGGATATCCGTTTTGCTGTTTGTACCAATTCCCGGGATATCGTACCGCCCGAACATGCAGCCGACGGCATAACTCATAAAACTGCGCATATCACGGGGCAAGTCGGCTCTATAAATGGTAACGTCGTTGACCTCGGGCGTTAATTCACCCTGTAAGCCATAAATTTCAATAAAAATGCGGTTAAGTTCTTCTTCATTGGCTTTTAGTCGGGCAAACTGCATTTCCGTGAAGCTTTGCCATGCGGCAAAAGAGTCGGAAATTTTACAGTCTGCCCCTGGCAGCCTAAACCGCAGAAATGGGTGTGTTTGAAAATTCCAGCTAGTTTCAAAGGAGTCCCAATCGTTTTTTGAAAGAGCTATATTCTCGGCTACCAGCGCATCAATTTGCGGTTTTTTCCTTTCGTCAACCCGAATCGGGAGCTTTGCAATATTGCCCGCCTGATAATTGAGTGTAGGATTAAGTAAATTCAGCATTTCAAACGCCGCCTTGCACGATAAGAAGCCAAGGTAATAATAGGCGTATTCCTGTTGGTTTACGAAAACAGAGGAGCCGGCGATGTCAAACACAAAGCCTGTAGGGTAATAGCGAACGCCGAACTTGGAAGAACTGACAAACGACCAGGAGATACTCGGCGCAAAATAATAATTCTGGCCGGGGAACGAAGCGGATTGGCCGCTTTGTACGCGGTACTCGCTGATTTCCTTGCCAAAATATTTGAAATTCACAACGTACTCGTGATTGCCGTACCATTTTCTAAAGTCTCCGCCCTTGTTGTAGGGATACCATTTGAGTGTACTTTTTTCACAGTCGGTTCTGCCCGTGCAGCCAAAGAATATTTCGCCCGCAGGCACCTCGTACCAGCGGCGCAGAAATCGCTTGTTATCACAGGTAAAAAGTCCGTTTGTGACAGCCGCACTCTCATCAACAGAGGAACAGTCCGCAAAAATTTCTCCGAATTTTTTACTGCTCCAGTAGGCAATCGGCATACCGGGAAGCGAAGTAAAGCTATGAATGGAGGTTTCAAAGCGATAGCCGCATTCAGGGTTATTCACGGCCTCGATTACCTTCTGTTTTTGCACCTCCATACCGCCCCGAAAATCAGACAGCTTTAGGTAAACGCCCGGTTCACTCTCTTCCCCATTTTTGAGTACGAAAGTGCAAATCGGCACGGTAGCCTCCTCAAAAGCGGAGTATTCAAGCTGAATCAGCGAAGAAATCGATTTATTCTTTATGATGTATTCCCTTAATTTTTCATAGGTTTTGATAAACATCCACACAAACGGTGACATAAATGCACAGTAACCATTTTCTTTGCAATAATCAAAATTACGGTATATGAACACGGAAAACAAATCTCCGGAATAATCATGATAATATTTATTGACATAATTTTTGAGCTTTTTATCCATCTTGTTTAAGTACGGTGGATTCGTCGCGACAATATCGTATTTTCCTGCCATCACCTGTGCCTGCTTTAAAAGCGGCAGAAGCTTTTCGAGTGTATCATTTTGATAGGCAAGGCTGAACAAATCACAGCAGTACTGCTGTTTTATCTCATCCATACGGCGGTAAATGCGCGTAAAATCAATTGATTCCACTGCAACAATACTGCCATGCTCGTTTGCGTCGTGTAGAGGAAAAATTATTTTTTGCAGGTCGGCTGCGATTTCTTTGTCCCCATTTGCCACAAAGGACACCAAATTTTCACTAATATTGTTACTTTCACGGATAGTATAGAGGTTTAAGCGGATGCCGCGGGTTAAAATATCCGCGTTGTAACTGCGGGCTTTCATCAGCAATGCAAAATACGCGAGCTGGTAGGAACGCCTGTCAATGTCAAGTCCGTACAGGTTGCTGTGAAGAATACACTCGGCAGCGTCATGTGCAGAATAGCCGCATTCTTTATAAATTTCAATCAATACATCAAACGCATAAACCAGAATATGGCCGCTGCCCATGCACGGGTCAAGAATTTTAATTTCCTGCGGCAATATTTTTTCAACGACCCGTTTATTTGACGTATCTAGGTAAAACTCAAGTTTCTCCTTGAGAGTACTGTGCGGATTACGCTCCAGCCAGTATTTGCCCAGCGAGTTATTCACCATGCTGCGCACAATCCAATCCGTGGTAAAGAATTGGGTGGCCGCCGGAACGTCCTCGCACTTCACCCTGCCGCCGTAAAGATTGATGACCTCGTTTTTGCGCTCATCATTGTAATACTGGTAAAGCCAGCCGACAATTTCGACCGCCTCCCTAAAATCATCCTCTGCTATGGTATCTACAAGGCTGCGGACTACCCCGCTTTCGTCGTGATAGGATAAGCTCAGAAGCTGTTCAAGGTAATCGCATTCGCTTTCAAAATAGTCCGGCAAAATTTCAGCAAGCTTATGGCACTGTTCAATAAACAGCGCGGTAAAAAGCGCATCCGACTTGTCAGGCTGTGGCGCAGCCGCAACTATGTCGGGTATAATTTGGCCGGGTGTTTTTGAAGACAGCACGCGCACGCCGCCCGGCAGATAACCGTTGACCTCCATAAAACGCACCCCAATGATGCGTTTAAACCAAATATAGGCAGCTTCCTCAACGACTGAGCCAAAGCCTTTTTCCTCGATATCCTCAACAAGACGGGGGCAAAGTGTCCCAATCCCTGCGGTAATTACAACCGCTTGCTGAGTGACTGACGCCATGAGTTTTTGGCGCGCGCCGACTGCGAAAGTTCTGATTGCCGCCTTGTTCATTGCGCCGTCACCTCCCAAAATAACTGATAAAATAGATTTGATTTGACTTATATAAGTAATTCGCCCAGCGCTTTTTTCTACGATTGCACGCTGCCGCGTGCCAGCTGGGGTAAATGGGATATAGCAAACTATTTGTTAAATATATTTATAGATATATCATAACATATTTTCGACTAAAAGTTAATCTTATTGACACTGGTTCTTAAAATGATATATGATTAAAAACACACAAATGAGTTGAAAGAGGTAAAAGATGCTGGGAACTGTTGTAAACGCACTATCCATTGTGATTGGAACCGCTGTGGGGCTAATATTAAAAAGCGGAATCCGCGATAATTACCGCCAGACCATTATGAATGCAATTGCATTGTCCGTTTTGCTTATTGGTATTATGGGCGCCGTTAAAACAAATGACCTGCTGCTGTTGATTTTCAGCCTTGCAATCGGAAGCATCATTGGGGAAGCACTGAAAATTGAGGACAGGCTCGCCGGCCTCGGCAAACTGATTGAAAGCAAAACATCAAGTACCGATGGCAGTGTATCAAAAGCCTTTGTTACTGCCAGCCTTGTGTTCTGCGTCGGCTCAATGGCAATTGTAGGCTCGATTGAAAGCGGGCTGACCGGCAACAATCAGACGCTTTTTGCAAAGGCGGTTCTCGATGGAATCATAGCAATCTTCCTAAGCTCGACTTTGGGCTTTGGCGTCATCTTTTCCGCCGCCGCTGTGTTCCTCTATCAAGGAATCATCACGCTGCTGTCCTCATCACTCAAGGCATTTCTGACTTCGGAGATGATACGGGAAATTTCAGCAATCGGTGGTGTTTTAATTATGGCAATCGGTCTGAACATGCTTAAAATAAAAAAAATAAAGGTCGGCAATATGCTGCCGGCCATTATTCTTCCGTTTCTCTATTATTTTGTTAAAAAAGTGTTCGGCATAGGATAAACCGTTCCTTGCCACCGTACTTCAGCTTTTTCATCAGTATCTCAAACCCCATAGTCTGCACATTGTGCAGGCTATATTTATTATAGGGTGATACAGTTGCAAGAAGATATTTTATATCGTGATTTTCCCCGGCGAGCTCCACCGTGAGCGCAATCAGTTTCTGCTGAAGTTGATTGCCTCGGTAGTCGGGATGAACCACGATGGTGTCCAGTTTGGCGCAGGAAAGAATTTTTTCCAGCGGCCAGTCTAAGTCCCAGCCGTAATTTCCCGGGCCTTTACCCGGCATTACAAGTGTTGAGTACGCTATCATCTTTTCCCCGTCAAAGCAGCCGATAACAAAATTCGGCGCATCAAAATAGCCAGCGTTCTCCTTACGGTCGGTTGCCACAAAAATATCCTGATTTTCAATCGCTAGGCACACAATTTCCTGCAGCGCCATCATTTCATCCAAATCCGCAGCAGTACAGATTCTTACGGTTACTGAACCTTTAACGGTGACGCCTTTTTCATTTTTTTTGATGGTAATATCTTTCAAGGTCTCACTCTCCAATATACTCAAATCGTCTGCACAGTTCACCGACAGCACCTGTTGGATTTTGCACCATTTCGTTCCACATGCAAGCGGGGCGCACCCACATACCGCATTCACCGTAAAGTGCCTGATACACAACCATCGGCTCGAGCGTTTCGGAGTGTGATGCGACGAAAAGAACGCGGTATTCGTTACCCTTAAAGTGGCGGTAACGGCCGGGCTTAATTTCACAATCAGTCATAAAATTCTCCTTATCAGTCAGCGAGGGAACCCATTGGGTCCCAAGGGCTAAGATGAATTGGCTCAAGGCTGAATAGTTCAAGCAAAGCTTTATCCAAATATTTTTTATTCACAACCGCTTGATACACATATTTGTCAAACCAACTGTCACTCATCACAAAATAGCCTTTGCATCCTTTTTCATCGCTCCAACTATTTTCAATCTTCCACTTGGTGGGATTTCCGTCTTCGTCAAGGTTAACGCCGGTGATTACCATAGCGTGGTTCATCGCACTCTGGCGATAATCGAGGCCTTCCTCTTTGGTCAAATCAAAGCTCATGTCAAAAGCTGCTTCATAGTCGTAAGCCCCATCGTCCCAAACGCCGGCTTCGCGGTCGCCGTACTTGCCCACGTCGCTGCCGAACCAGACGACCTGACGGTCGGTGAGCTGTTCTAAAACAAGCTTTTTGAAGGTGGCAAGCTCCAGATTTAAGTACTGAATATCACTGCCGCCGAGTACGTTGCCAAGGTAATCAACCGTATAGGTGCGGTTAAACGGCTTATCTTTCGTCGGCGCATTAATAATGCTGACATAATCATCGAGAACGTTGCCGACATATTCGCTGTAAAACTGAGTTGGAGTCAAGCCCCTCTTGTTGACATAATTTTTTTCCCTGTCAACATACTCAAAATCAAAGGTCTTCGGCGGCACTCCAAAGCAGGCGCAAAGCAGGCTGTACATCTCATTTAGCATTTTTTGCTTTTCTGCATCAAGGTCACTGCGGCTCTTACCTGCGGCAAACTGACGCTTTAAAATGGCCGCGTACTGCTTCAATTTCGTGTTGATTAAGCCGTTCATTTCCCTTGTGTGGCTGCTTTGATAAGTTTCATCCATCGCATCCTTGGGAACAAGGCCGTATTTTTTTATCAGACTGACAAGCATATCCCACTGGCCGCCGTCCTGTATTCCCGTTGTAAGAATATAGGTAAGCGTTCTGTCATCAACCGGCTGATCGGCCAAGTCGATGACGGATTCCAGAAAATAATTAATTTTTTCAAACTTATCCCAAAATGCTATGTAGTTTTGAGAGAACTCAAATTTTTCAATATTGCATTTTTTTCCGATTATTTCGCGCAGTACGTTTAGTCCGGAAAAGATCCAGCAGCGCCCGCTCTCTTTTTGATTGGTGACCTCCATGGTGGGAATGTCAATCGAGAATTTGAATCGCGTGTCTTTTTTACTGGACGGCACAAAAGCAATGGTGTCCACAGAATTTTTTGCAAGTGCATTTGTCATCGCCTTTAAGAGCTTGCTTGATTGATAGCTCTGTTCAAATTTGTTGCGCATTTCAATGCTTATCGGTTTTGCATTTTTCATATTATTATATTCCTTTCTAAAGTGAAACCGCAATCGTTGATTGCAGTCAGATTTTGTCATTTATTTTTTTAGTATATAACAAAAACAGCAATATCTCAATAGAGATATTCATCCAGCTGCTCTTTATCAATCCTTCAAATAGTTCACTTTTATTTATCGATAAAGAACTTTAGTTGTTTTGTCGTATGCCTAAAATTCAACTATATGTATTGTGATATGTATTTATTACTTTTAGTAATTGTTTAATTGCTAATAAGCAAAAATGATAACAATTCGCATCATTTGGGACTGTAATAATTCATCTGGAATCGCAGCATAAAAAAAGGCAGCCGCCTTTCAGCCACTGCCTTTCAAATCATACGAAGTCAACATTTCGACTTGAATACCCGGTCCTGGTACACCTCTGTCACGGTACTGTCCGGATAGTAACAAAGGATTGCGCCATTATTTTTACTGACAATGATTGAGGGCTCAATCGAAGCATTATTGTCGGCAATGAGGAATTGATAATACTGATCCCCATTATATTCAAAGTCCCCGTTAATCAAATCGATTTTATATTTCGTGTAATCCATACGAATCATATTTTTAATCACATTAGCAGCTTGACTTTGGTTGATATTCTGCTCGGACTGTGCGGGCTGACTTGCAGTGGACTTATTCGTCCGGCACGGGACGGCCCTATCGCACGCAGTCAGAATCATCAACATAACCGACAAAGCCATCACTACCGCAACGATTTTTGTTTTCATTGTAATACCCCCCATATTCAGCCTTACTCTATGGATTTATCATATCCCACCTTTTACCCAAAAGCAATAAAAGCAACAGAACTGTAAGGGGTTACTACAAAACTGTAAATCATTAATGAACTCCGGCGGTTCAGAGTACCCCCCCCTCAAATTTTTTAAAAACAATTACATTGTTATAATACGCCAAAACAGTAGCTATTCTGGCCGTTATAATTTACTTGAAAGACGATAGATTCGTGCTATAATAAATCCCGTAAATAAAAAGATATTAATATATCCTAACTCATTTTGAAGCTTAGCGCCCTGCTAAAGAACCAGATTATCGGCACTGGATACCTCGCGTTTAAATTGTCCTATTGCGAATATAATAAATGTTAATCGGTGGAGTGTTCACTGCACCGTAATGGACAAGCGCAGCGATTTCCAGATGGCTCAGCAAAGCCGCGTTACCGTGAGCGACAAGGACTTCGTCAACATCATCGCCATCCTAAATGAAATGGTGTGCATGAACGGCGAGGAACTTATCCAACTTAAAAAACCACAGCGGTTATCCGGAAATTCAGCGGTCATCTGTATTTAATAAAATTGTGAGGAAAATACATGAAGCAGAACAGAGCATACCCCAAAATCACCGTGACCCGCAAGGCGGAAAACAGCATTCAGACAGGCCACCCGTGGGTTTACAATACGGAAATTTTAAGAGTTGAAGGCACGTATCAAGACGGTGATTTGGTTGATTTATTCAGCATACGCGAAAAATACCTTGGCACGGGCTTTATCAACAGCCATTCTAAAATAAGAGTCAGGCTGATTTCCCACAACGCAAACGATGTCTTTGACGAAGCGTTTTTTGAACGGCGTCTTCGGCACGCCTGGGATTACCGCAAAACCGTTATGGGGGATGACAGTTCATGCTGCCGCATTATTTTCGGTGAATCCGACTTTTTTCCCGGGCTGACGGTAGACCGCTTTAATAACATTCTGGTCACACAGACCCTTTCGCTCGGAATGGAAAAGATAAAACCGATGCTCTTTCCATTGCTGTGCAAAATATTAAGAGAAGACGGCCAAAGCATTGATGGCGTGTATGAGCGCAATGATGTGGCAATTCGCGAGTTGGAAGGCATGGAGCAAAACAAGGGTTTCTTCCCCATCGACGGATTGACCACACCGCAATCTACAAAAACGTCCATCGTGGAAAACGGAATTTCGTATGGTGTCGATTTTGAAAACGGCCAGAAAACAGGTTTTTTCCTTGATCAAAAGTACAACCGGCAGGCTGTTGCAAAAATCAGCCGCGGCAAAAGGGTTCTGGATTGCTTTACACACACCGGCTCGTTCGCACTCAACGCTGCCAAAGGCGGAGCTGCGCACGTCCATGCAGTAGACATCTCCGCCGACGCGATTTCTATGGCACAGGAGAACGCAAACCGCAACAATTTACAGGATATCATGACCTTTCAAACGGCAAATGTGTTTGACCTTTTGCCGGAAATTCCCTGCGGTGCAAAGGATGGTTACGATTTAATTGTGCTTGACCCGCCGGCATTTACCAAGTCACGCCAAACCGTTGAACATGCCATGCGCGGATATAAAGAAATCAACTTACGGGCGATGAAACTTCTGCCGCGCGGAGGGTACCTTGCAACCTGCTCCTGCTCGCATTTTTTAACTGAGGATCTGTTCTGTAACATGCTCCGAAGCGCAGCCTTTGATGCACAGGTAATGCTGCGCCAGATTGAAGCGCGCCAGCAGGCGCCCGACCACCCCATTATGTGGAATGTACCCGAAACCAACTACTTGAAATTTTATATTTTTCAAATTGTTTAATCACTGTAAAAGCAAGCATCCCCGCGAAATTGGACTTCGTTTTGTCCTTTTCGCGGGGATGCTTTTTATTGTTTTAAGTCCTGTGTCACAATTAGCCGGCCGGCTTCATATGAACATCCACCTGATGGAAAGGGATACGAATGCCCGCCTCGTCAAATGCAAGCTTTACTTTCTCCTGCATATCATAATACACAGTCCAGTAGTCACCGGTTTTGCACCAGACCTTAACTTCGATAGTAACACCATTGTCCCCGTGTTTTCCAACAACAATCAGTGGACAAGGGGTTTTCTGTATCATTGAATTGCTCTCGGTCAAATTGCTCAGTAGGCTTTTTACCGCTGCAATGTCTTCATCATAACCGATGGAGTAACTTAATCCAAGCTGACGGGTGTCCATAGCGGAATAGTTCGTAATTACGCTGGCGGTAATCTTGGAATTTGGGATAACAACTTCTTTGTTGTCAAAGGTCCTCAGCGTGGTAAACATGATTTCGATTCGCTCCACCGTACCCTCAGCATGATCAAGCGCAAGGTAGTCCCCGACGTGGAACGGCTTAGTAAAAATAATTTGAGCGCCGCTCGCAATATTGGACATACTGTCTTTTAGAGCAAGGCCGATGGTCAAACCAGCCGCACCGAGTGCTGCAATAATTGAGCTGATATTCATGCCGAGCTGCGCTACCGCGGTGATACAGACAATTATTTTGAAGAGCGCACGAATCAGCGAACAGATAAAAGTAATGATGCCAGTGTCTGTTTTTGACCTCATCATACCGCGGTACATTAGTTTGACAAGCTGATTGCTGAGCCACCAGCCGATTGCTAAAATCAGCAGCGCTCCGATTAACTTTGGCAGAGCGGCCTCCAGATAGAGCATTAATTGCTGTCCGTATTTTTCAAAGCTAAAGTTCATGGGAATCTCCTCCGAATATAATTTTTTTAAATTAGAAACGTACATCCTCGATTTACTCCACACTTCTCAATCTACAATTTCACTAAAATAATCGATTCTATTGAACAATAGGCAAAATCGGTATAGAATAATGCAATACAGGAAATGGGGATGAGAATATTGAAAACAAAAAAATATCTTTCGATTTTAATCGTCTTTGCAATATGCCTTACTTTTTTTGCATGCTCGAAAGGCGAAAGCAGCAGTGCTGTGATCAGTACAATATCGAGTGAGGCAGTCAGCGAAGGCAGCAGTGAAACAAACAGTGCCCTGCAAAGCGAAGTAAGTTCCGGCACGACCAGTGTGCAAAGCGCGGTGGCCAGCAGCAAAGCTATTTCTTCCACTTCTGCCCAGTCAAGCAAAGTTCCAACGCAAAGTAAAACTCCGAGCAAGGTGCAAAGTCAGCCAAATTCACAAAGCACCGCCCCGACGCAAAGTAAGGTTCCGGGTAAAGTGCAGAGCCAGACCAAGCCACAAAGCTCTGCCCCGTCATCGCAGCCGCCTAAGTCCAAAACCGTGCGCATCGTAGTTCCCGAGGGCTTCACCCTGTCACAAATCGGTGACAGACTTGAAGCGAATGGCGTTTGCAAAAAAGCAGACCTGTTAAGCACCGCAAACTCCTATGACTTCAGCTATTATTCGCTGATTGGAAAACTTGATTCCGGTGCAAACCGCTGTTACAAATTAGAGGGCTACCTCTTCCCCGATACATACGAGTTTTACACGAACATGGATCCGCAGGATGCACTTGGCAGGATGCTTAAGAACGCAGGGAAGAAAATCGGCAGCGATTATAGCTATTCCGGCATGTCCACCGACCAAATTGTGGCACTCGCGTCCATTATTCAAAAAGAAGCCGGCAATGCAGCGGATATGAAGAAGATTTCTTCTGTTTTTCACAACCGTTTAAATGCAGGCATGAGACTACAGGCAGACCCCACCATCATCTATATTGAGAAATACGTAAAACCAAATCTCACCGGTGACGTAAACAGATATAATTCTTACTACAATACTTACAAGTGCGCCGCGCTGCCAACAGGCGCGATTTGTAACCCCGGGAAGACGGCACTGGACGCGGCTGTGAATCCTGACAGCACCGATTACCTTTATTTTTTAGCCGACAAAGAGGGACATTATTACTACGCGAAAACATTGGAAGAACATAATCAAAACCGTGAAACAGCAGGCGTATAGCCCCCTGTATAATCCATTATAACCGATTTTTATAAAAGCACAACATTGGATTTATCAAGCAGATCAGTATTAATATGACCCCAGACTAAAAGAAAACCGCCTGCTCCTCCTCGACTATTTATGAGAACGGTTAATGCAAAGCTTACCGTAACCATGAACTTTGGCGACGACACTTGTATTTTTGAGGAACAAAAACTGATGCACGCCCAGATGATTATCACGGCTAAACTGCATCCTTTTTAAAATGAGTATGGAACATTGTTTGTCCCAAAACTTGCAAAAATTTCCAGAGTGGACTACAATATCACCGTAGTCAATCACAATCGGAACAGGGGTTTCCGTATCTGGATAAGCCATTAAAATAAGGCACACGGCAGGAGGGGGAAACATGAACAAAGAATTAATGCAAAAGCTCATCCAAATCACCGATGAGGAACAAAAACTTTTACACGGAGACATGGATGTTGATAAAAACCTTTACACGGAAGCAAAGGACTTTACCATCGACAGCAAAAAGATGCTGGAAAAAGGTAAAGTAATTGACATTCGTCCCCATACCCGATTTGTTCACTTCCCTAAACACCGACATAATTATATTGAAATCATGTATATGTGTTCCGGACAAACCACTCATATCATTAATTCTTCCGCTAAGGTGGTTCTGGAAGAGGGTGATTTGCTGTTTTTTAACCAGAATACATTTCATGAAATTCTGCCTGCATCCCAAAATGACGTCGGCGTAAACTTTATTGTACTTCCGGAGTTTTTTGATGTGGCATTTCAAATGATTGAAAAGGATAGCGAACTCGGCAAATTCCTTGTCAGTACCCTTTGCCAGGATGAAAATGAAGGACAGTATCTTCATTTTAAAGTCGCTCAAATTCTCACTGTTCAAAATTTAGTTGAAAACATGGTGTGGTCGATTGTTAACCGACAGGATAACAAATACCAGATTAATCAGTACACAATGGGACTGCTGTTTATGCATTTGCTCAACAGAACCGACCTCATCGACACGGGCAGTATTGAACAGTATGAAAACCGATTGGTTTTTTCCGCTTTAAAATACATTGAGGACCATTACAAGGATGCAAACCTTACTGAACTAGCTGTGCAAATGAATCAAACAGTCTTTAAGCTAAGCAAACTAATCCGATCCGCCACCGGCAATACCTTTAAGGAACTGCTCCAACAAAAGCGCCTTGACAAGGCAATTCAGCTTCTGGACAAAACCAACCTTTCGGTGTCGGATATTATTAATGCCGTTGGCTATGACAATACAAGCTATTTTTACCGTATTTTTAGGCAAAAATATGGGATTAGCCCCAAAGAGTACCGTCTCCGCTAAAAATGAATACACTGTGCAAATAAGGACGTGGTTTTTATCAAGCCACGTCCTTATTTTTTTTATATTTTTTAGTTAAAATATGTATATAAAGTCAACAGGGGTGATTTATTTTATATGGTTAAATACTATCTTGCAGTAGATATCGGAGCCTCCAGCGGAAGGCATATTCTTGGCAGTGTAGACAACGGAAAGATCACGTTACAGGAGATTTACCGCTTCGAGAATTTGCTTGTTAAAAAAAGCAACCAGCTTTGCTGGGATTTTGAACATCTTTTTATTGAAATTTTGAACGGGATGAAGCATTGCCGGGAGCTGGACAAAATTCCCGTAAGCATGGGAATCGACACTTGGGGTGTGGATTTTGTACTTCTCGACCAAAATGACACTCTGCTTGGCCATACTGTTGCCTACCGAGACTCCCGCACCAGAGGTATGGACGAATTGGTGGCAAAGGTCGTGTCCCAACAAGAACTTTACACTAAAACCGGCATTCAAAAGCAAATATTCAACACAATTTATCAGCTCGCCGCAATAAAGCATTTCAACCCGGAATATCTTGAAAAAGCAAAAAGCTTTTTGATGGTGCCGGAATACTTTAACTATTTACTAACCGGCGAGAAAAAAAATGAGTATACCAATGCCACCACAACACAACTTGTAAACGCACAAACCAAAACGTGGGATTTTGACCTTATTAACCGATTGCAAATTAATCCTGAAATTTTCGGCCAAATATATCCGCCGAAAACCACGGTCGGAACTTTGCGCGAATCTATCCGTGAGCAGGTAGGCTTTGACTGCGAGGTTGTTCTTCCCGCTACTCATGACACTGGTTCGGCAGTAATGGCTGTTCCGGCAAGTGACAGTATCTATTTGAGCTCCGGCACATGGTCCCTCATGGGGGTGGAACGCGCAAAACCAGATTGCAGTGAGTGCAGCCGCAACCTGAATTTTACTAACGAGGGTGGTTTTGATTACCGTTTTCGTTATTTAAAAAACATTATGGGACTGTGGATTATTCAGTCTGCGCGGCATGAATTAAAGCAAAAATACAGCTTTGATCAGCTTTGCGGTTTGGCACAGCAGGCGGCGGACTTCCCGTCGAGGATTGACGTAAACAACTCGTCGTTCTTATCGCCTGCAAATATGACGCAAGCGGTCAATCACTATTGCGCAAGCAGCGGTCAACCTGTTCCTCAAAGTATTGGAGAACTTTTTTCCTGCATCTACCACAGCCTTGCAAAAAGTTACGGCGACACCGTACGTGAAATCGAACAAATCACCGGGAAAATATATGATGATATTCATATCGTCGGCGGCGGAGTTAAGGACGACTATCTGGATGCGTTAACTGCGAAATACACCGAAAAAACAGTCTTTGCCGGCCCGATTGAGGCAACCGCAATTGGGAACTTACTTGCCCAAATGCTCAGGGATGGTACATTTGCCGACCTTACTGAGGCACGGCAAGCGGTCGCTGATTCATTCGAGATTAAAGAATACCGTTAATTTAGTTGTTTTAGGTGCTTGAATAATAAACTAAGGAGAGATTATGATGACAAACGAAAGATATGAGGACGCCAAAAGCCTTTATGCCCGTATAGGTGTTGATACCGATGATGCAATTAAAAAGCTTTCTAAAACCAAAATTTCTATTCATTGCTGGCAAGGTGACGATGTAAACGGCTTTGAAAACTGCGGCGGTGCTTCGGGCGGAATTGCCACAACCGGCAACTACCCCGGTAAAGCACGCACCCCAGAGGAATTAATGTCCGATCTTGACAAGGCGCTTAGTCTGATTCCAGGGAAAAACAAGATTAATCTGCACGCTATTTATGCCATTACCAATGAAAAGGTCGAACGCAATGAGTTAAAACCGGAACATTTTGCAAAATGGGTAGAATTTGCAAAGGCACGAGGATTAGGCATTGATTTCAATCCAACTCTATTTTCCCACCCCATGGCTGCGGACGGCCTAACCCTTTCTCACACTGATGAAAAGGTGAGAAAATACTGGATTCAGCATTGCCAGGCTTGCCGTAAAATTGCCGAATACTTTGGCAGGGAGCTTGGTCAGCCCTGTCTCAATAATATTTGGATTCCCGACGGTTTCAAGGACATTCCCGCGGACCGGTTGGGGCCTCGTCAACGCTTAAAGGACTCATTGGATGAAATTTTTTCGCAGCAGGTTGACAAGCGTTACGTCATTGACTGCGTGGAATCCAAGTTTTTTGGTATTGGCTTGGAGTCCTACACCGTTGGTTCTCATGAATTCTATATGAACTACGCAGCTAAGAACAATATAAATTACTTATTAGATAACGGACATTTTCATCCAACAGAAACTGTGTCAGATAAAATTCCATCCATGCTTCTGTTTGCCGACAAACTAGCACTGCACGTTACCCGCCCCGTGCATTGGGATAGTGACCATGTGGTATTACTGGATGACGAGCTGAAGGAAATCGCAAAAGAAATCGTACGCTGTGATGCTTTAGACCGTGTACTAATCGGACTTGACTTTTTCGATGCAAGCATCAACCGTATCTCCGCCTGGGTGGTTGGTACAAGGAACATGCAAAAGGCACTGCTCTACGCGATGCTGATTCCGCATGATAAGCTAAAAAAGATGCAGGACGAAGCCAATTTTACTGAATTGATGGTAATGAATGAGGAGCTCAAGATTTATCCTTTCGGCGATGTTTGGAATTATTACTGTGAGCTAAACAATGTCCCACAGAGAGAAGAATGGTTTGCAAGCGTGAATGAATATAAAAAAAATGTATTGTCAAAGAGAGTTTAAAACAACATCTTCCAAGCAGCTTTATATTCCGGGTTCATAAATCCGATTCCCCCTAAGTTTATGAAAAGGGACGTTCCACATAGTATGGAGCGTCCCTTTTCATTACCTATTTTAACACAGGCTTGTTTTAATTTTCACCTTATGACCGCAGTGCTTGTTCCATCAAATCAACAAAAAAATCGAGCCACTCCTTTCCGTATGCTAAAAAGCAAAAATGGAATTGAAGCGACTCATATACTTATTTTACTGCTATAATTAACTAATGATTAATATACTGTTTTCCACTCACCGATATTGCTCTTATCAAATTTAAACGGATCGCCCAGCAGTACTTCTGTTCCCTCGTCGCCTGCTTTTGTGACTTTCTTGGGTCCTAAATCACCCGCCGTAAACTCATCACCGACAGCACCCGTGATTTTCCCCTGTACAATCGCATCCAATGTATATGCACCAAGTGTTCCGACATCCAGCGGATTCCACAGATACATGTAAGGGCATACACCCTTGTCTATGTAATCGGCCATTTCTGAAGGAAGACCCAAACCAGTAATTTTAATCTTGTCTGTTAATCCTTTGTCTACAAGAACCTTTGCAGCCGCCGCAATACCGACAGTTGTCGGTGAAACGATACATTTAAGGTTGGGATACGATTTCAGAAGGCCTTCGGTTTCGGTTGTGGATTTATCTCTGAGGTCATCGCCGTAAGCAACCTTAACCAGCTTCATATCCTTGTATTTTCCATCTTTCAAAAACTCCTGCATTTCTGCAATCCATGTATTCTGATTGGCGGCCTGGCTTGTAGCCGACAGAATTGCAAATTCACCGGATCCGCCCATCATATCAAAAGCTGCCTCTACCAGAGTTTTACCGATTGCGACCGGATCCGCCTGATTTACATGCGTTTCACGGCTGTCTTTATTTACGCTTGAATCAAGCGAAATGACGTGGATTCCTTTGTCCTTCGCCTTGGTAAGGACTGGCTGTAACGCATCAACATCATTTCCTGCGATTGCGATACCATCAACTCTCTGCGCAATAAGTTCCTCAACCATCGAAATTTGTGCTTCCGCAGTTGGCTGCTCGGGCGACTTGATGATTGCTTCCCCACCAATTGCGGTTACAGCATTTTTAAAGCCTTCGATTTGCTTTTCATTGTAAGGATTTCCTGTACTTTTTACCACAATGGCATATTTCTTTGATTTTGAAGATCCGGCCTCTTTTTCTGTGGAAGCGGCGGGATCAGCGGTTCCGGACGCTGCCGCTGTTTTTGTGCCTCCCATGCTGCATGCTGTGAGCAGCATAGACATTGCAAGTACGACGCAAAGAATACGTGCTGAAGCTTTCTTTTTCATGATAATTTCTCCTTCTAATTTTATATAAACCGAAACTTTCGGTTTCCCCCATTCATTGCTAGAACTAAGTATTTTCCTTTCGTGTCGGTTTCATTTTGCTTCTCGGCTTAATATTAGAAGCCAAAACAGAGCCAATCAACAGTAAGCCGACAATTATGAGTATGGCTTGAGAAGAAACGTTAATCAGACCAAGACCGTACCGTAAGAAACCAATAACGAACGACGCGATAACCGCGCCGACCATGTTACCCTTTCCGCCCGAGGTGCTGAACCCCCCAAGAACCGCCATTGCAATTACTTCAAGTTCATAGCCATTTGCCACATTTGGCCTTGTGCTGCCCATTCTGGACGTAAGGAACAGTGCGGTAACACCTGCCATCAATCCAAGCATGGTATATACAATTATCTTATTTCTACTCGTTTTAATTCCGGAGTACTGGCACGCTTTCAAGTTATTTCCCATTGCATAAAGCTGCCTGCCAAACGAAGTTTTATGGAGTATCACCCCAAAAACCACCGCAAAAAGGATGAAAAGAACCATCATAAACGGAATTGGCCCAACATAACCCCATCCTAAAAATTTAAACCATTTTGGGAAATTGCCCGAAGACTGATCCTTTAGGATAATCAGTGCAATACCGCGATAGATTGTCATTGTTGCAAGAGTAACAATCATAGACGGCAGTTCGTTAAACTTCGCGAGAATCAGACCATTAATCAACCCGCAAACCGTCCCCACAAGCAAGCACAGCACAATTGATGCGCCCATGGGAAGACCTGCATTGAAACTAACTGCCATTAAGACAGATGCCAATGCAACCGTTGAACCAACTGAAATGTCAATCTCACCCAGAAGCAATACAAACGCCATAGGCATTACCATAAACGCTTTATCCAAAAAACTCATCGGTGCATCTGTAAACGTATCAAGCTGCAAATAGTAGGGGGAAATATTTGTGTTGAAAATATTAATCACAATAAACAGCAACACTAAAAACCATTCCCATTGGAGGAAGAAGGTACGCAGATTAAAGGCTTTGCTGCCTTCAATATTTTTGTTTTCCATCGTTTATATTTTCCTCCTCTTTAAGTTTGCTTTATCCGCCCTGCGCTTGACTAGCGCATTCATAATTACTGCAAAAAGGATTACCGCTCCCTGAATAAAATTCTGCCAGAAAGTAGACACATTAATCAGCGGAAGCGCGTTGTTCAAAATACCCAGAAGCAGCGCACCCAATATCAGGCCGGAGACTTTTCCGCTGCCGCCCGATACACTCACGCCGCCCAAAACGCAGGCCGCGATGACGTTCATTTCATATCCGGATGCAGTGTCCCCCTGGGCCGATGCAAACTTACTGACCCAAAGGACTCCGGCAAAGCCGGACAAAAGGCCCATAAGAGCATACGCAAGCCACAGGATTTTTGTTTTGTTAATTCCGGTTATTTCTGCTGAAACCGGATTGGAACCTACCGCATAAATCTGCCGCCCAGTGCGCGTATAATTGATAAAATAATAGAATATTGCGATAATTACCGCCGCCATGATAACAAGAATATTGACACCTAACACCTTAGTAGTACCGACTGCCTTGAAACTGTCGGACATTTGATAGGCACTAATCCATTTCCCGCCGCTTACCATATAAGTGAGCCCTCTGTAAACATTCATCATGCCTAAAGTTGCAATAATGGGAAGAATATGGCACTTTGACACGAAAAATCCGTTAATGATTCCCGCAACCAATCCAATTCCACTGCCAATCAGGATGCAGAGAATTGGGTGAAGTGTAGGGATTCTTGAAACACATATTGACGAAACCATTCCCCCCAGTGCCACTACCGCACCTATGGAAAGATCAATTCCCCCGGTCAGCAGAACCGTCATCATACCAACGGCCAGAATGCCCAATATTGCTGTATTGGTGAGTAAATCCATGAAGTTTTCAAGTGTCAAATAACTTGGATTTCTAAACTGTATAATCACCGATATCAAGATAATAAATAAAAGCAGCCCTATCTCTCGAAAAGAAGAAATATCGCGCATCTTCTTTTTTTGTGTATTGTTCAATTTATTTCACCTCTCACTATTTTGTTTCAGCCAGCATAGACGCCTGGAGAATTTGCTCTTGGGTTACCTCCGGTGTCTTCAGTGTTGCCGTAACGCGTCCGTCCTTCATTACAACAATCGTATCGCTCATGCCCAAAACTTCAGGCATTTCCGACGAGATCATAATGATTCCGTACCCGTGTTCCGCAAGGGTGCCTATGATTTCATAGATTGCAGCCTTTGCGCCGACGTCCACGCCTTTTGTTGGCTCATCCAAAATAATAATTTTCATATCGGAGGTCAACATTTTGGCAACAACAATCTTCTGTTGATTGCCCCCCGACAGTGATGAGGCAAGATTAAATATGTTCGGTGTTTTAATAGCCAATTTTTCAGAAAGTATCTTGGCTTCCTCATTTTCTTGCTGCACATTGAAAAATCCATTTTTTACATACTTTTTTAAGTTAAGCAGCGTGATGTTTTTGGAAATTTCCCAATTCAAAACAAGTCCCTGTTTTTGACGGTCTTCCGGAAGAAGACCAATCCCCGCAGCAATCGCCTCGGAAGGATGATTAATCTTAATTTCCTTACCATCCAATAGTACTTTACCGGAATCAATGTGTGAAATTCCGAAAATTGCTTCGCACACTTCTGTCCTTCCTGCACCTACCAAACCGGTCAGTGCCAGGATTTCCCCTTTATGTACACTAAATGAAACGTCCGCGAAATATCCCATCTGAGACAGCTTTTCAACTCTGAGGACTTCTTCCCCAATCTCCAGTTTCTTTTTGGGAAAGAGTTGGTTTATTTCGCGACCTACCATTGCAACAATCAACTGTTCATTGGAGATTTTGTCCACGTCCCAAGTACCGATATACTGAGAATCACGGAAGACTGTCACGGTACTTGCCAAGCGGTACATATCCTCTACTCTGTGGGAAATGAAGATAACTGCTACGCCGCTGTCCCTAAGTTTGAGGGTAATCTTATAGAGTTCTTCGCATTCCCTGTTACTTAACGCCGCCGTCGGTTCATCCATAATAATGACTTTAGCATTTGTTGATAATGCTTTTGCAATTTCAACCATCTGCTGCTGCGCAACGGACAGGGTGTCCATCTTTGCTTTTGAATCAAAAGTGGCTCCCAGCTGCTTAAGCAAGGTTTCCGCTTCCTCGTTCATTTGTTTCCAAAGTATTTTTTTCGTCTTTGGATGAACCTTTTCATGGCCCAAAAAAATATTTTCTGTCACACTCAAATCAGGGTAACAGGTAATGTGCTGATAAATTGCTGCAATGCCCAGTGCCTGTGCCTCTCTGGTATTTTTGAATTCCACTTTTTTCCCTTCGAAGAAAATATCTCCTTCTTCCGGCTTGTGGACTCCCGTTATTACCTTAATAAATGTGGATTTTCCCGCTCCGTTTTCTCCCATCAGCGCATGGATTTCTCCCGGCCTTAACTTGAAATGGACGTTGTCGAGCGCTTTCACTCCTGGAAAATACTTGCTGATTCCTTTCAGCTCAAGAATATATTCCGACATATTCACACCTCTCGCTTTTCCAATACATTTGATCAAAAGAATTAAACTCCAATTTGTTTTTCACTATATAAATTATTATTATTTTAAATAAAAAACTTCTTTCATATACTGTGTGGGTGCTGGCTCATCAAGGTCAAAAGAGCCCTCTACCATTTTAGAGGTAATGGCATTCCAGCGCTGGCAGATTTCACTTTTGCCCATATATATGAAAGCCTTCTGAGCCGCTTCGTCACTGTCGCACTCGAAAACATAAAAAAACTGGTTTCCATTCTGAAAAATAGAGTAATTTCTTATTCCAGCTTTTGAATGTTCCTCCAACATATCCTTCCAAGGATTAAAATGCATACAAACATATTCTTCCAGACACTCTTGCTTCACTTTCCATGTCCATGCAAACCTTTTGCTCATCGTAGAACACTTCTTTCTTAGTTAAAATAAACTTATGTCCAAATTATCCACATTGCTGTTGAATATTTACGATTAATTTTGGCTTTTGATTAGACGCTTACCACTTCAATGGCCATCAATTGCGCTACCTTGCGATACAAATTCTCATTTTTACCGATTGATAAAGCGCAATGATGAGTCGGTGCCTGGGCAAACCACTTATCCATATACTCCACAGGTTTTAATGGGAAACGGACATGCGTGGAAGTGTTCCCGTTCATTAAAATTGGGTCGTTGGTGGAAACACCTTCGCTTATAATCATTTTTAATTTTCCTTCAATTGTCTGTGTTACTCCTAATGTTGTTACATCTCCCGAGATAACCTTTGCTTCTACGGAGATGCCTTTCCCCTTTTTGCCATGGTAAATACCCATGCCCCTTAAAATGGGTTTACCGTTGGAAATTGCAAAGTGGAATGGACCGTCATGCCCTAAAATCATTGTATTACGGTTAAAATCGGCCGCAATAATTTCGCAAAAGCTTCCACCCTTGCCGACAATATCACAAATTTTCATAGCAAGCGCGGTTTTTATATCACCCTCGCCCGCACATGGAATTCCCGCCGCAGTCAACAGCGAATGTCCTACAATAAATCCGCTTTGGATCTGTTCATAATAATTATTTTCCTGACCGTGATAATAATAGGCTAAACCGTCAAGATCGCAGTCAATTGCCATTTTTTCCTGTGCGCAAGCTACCTTGCACGACCATTCCAACTGTTCATGGGTGGGTCTGCGTGCAATGGGGTCCGACGGCGAATCACCTGAAATTTCAAAAAAGTCCTCAACCTGCCCCAACTTTTGTTTAACCTCATTGTCACTGACCTGTCGGAGATATTTTTCTAAATCGCACATTTCCAACACTTCAATATGTAGCCCTGTTTGTGACTGAATCATGGTAAAGTCACTGTACATATCCAGCATCCCGCTGTAATACCCACCCAAAAATCCAAAACGTGAGTGCTGTAAGGTTCGTTTGACCGTAGCAGCTAAACACCATTCTTCAATTTCTTTCCATGCTTTAACCGCCTCCGGACGCTCGGC
Organism: uncultured Caproiciproducens sp.; assembly: GCA_964517505.1. GTDB lineage: Bacteria > Bacillota > Clostridia > Oscillospirales > Acutalibacteraceae > Caproiciproducens. The sequence continues at coordinate 138,866 of CAZFED010000003.1, forward strand.
AGTGACCTCATCAGAAACCGAAAATTCCGGTGTTTTTGTAAGACCCAACAGACCATTTATCACATGCAGCTCAATGCCGGCACGGTTAAACGCGTTGGCAATCTCGGGAATGGAACACCCCACACATTGTGCGAGCCAACGTCCGGTAGAAGTTTTATCATAAGCCATTTCTGCGGTCGGCTGAAGGTTAAGAATAATTACCGGCGCTTTGTTTATTTGATGAACAGGTAACACACAGCCACTGGTGTAATAGGTAGCCGCATGGCTAAAGACAATATCAACATTGTTCTTTGAAAAATATTCGCCCGCCTCCCGTGCTTTCAGTTCCGTATCTACCATACCGAAATTGAACACTTCGCCATATTGAGAAAGCCGATCAAATATAAATTTGTTGTACCCCATCAGGCAGTCGTATAAGCCTTCAAACTGCTTCCAGTACACGTTTAGCCCCGCACTGTAAAAACCAATTCGCGCTTTTTTTGTCTCTTTAATCCTAATTGGACAGGGCATAAAGCCACCTCCTAAAAGAATGTATTGTTATAGCATAATTCTATATATTGAAACATCAAATAAATATAACTTCCCTAAGCTTTTAGTGTCATCACATTTCAAGGCGGAACAATATGTGCTCAAGACAGCAGTAACGTTGTTCAAAAATGTATATAACAATAAATATTTTCCACTGAAAGTATTTTTTATAGGTGTTTTCTCTGTTCTTTTTTCAATTTTATCAGATATATGAATTAAAACAAGGACGTGACTTGAAGAAAAATACGTCCTTATTTGCAACTTTGAGAATATCGTTTTTTAATGCTGCTATGGCATTTTTTAGTATGACGAAACCACTTACTTAAAACGCAAAAGGAGTCGGCAGTAGTCGGGCTTTACCTGATACGTCCCCGAATTCCGGCTTGAAAAAAAGGATATTAAATGGTACAATAATAATAATTTAATACGCAATCAAATTCTGGTACGGTCATGATTTTCATGACTGTTTAAAAGGGAATTCGGTGTAAAACCGAAACGGTGCGGCCACTGTAAGTGAGGAGTCTGCTTTAACAATCCACTGTATCACTCGGGGTATGGGAAGGAAAAGCAGGTGTTGAAACACAAGTCAGGAGACCTGCCGGAATTTGCTGCTACATTCCTTCCGATCAAAGGTACGCAGAGACAAGCATAATTCTGTAATTATCTCTGTTTTCGGACAGAGGTTTTTTTGTTTTATGCACTTTCAATCGGAGCAATTTAAAGATGGAGGTTAACTATGCAGCTGGATTTTTTAAAGCAGATCGACACCATTACTCCGAGAGTAAAAGCGCTAACAGACATGCTGCTTTCCGCTACGCCGGAAATCGAGTCGGAAAGAGCTCTGTTAATCACCCAATCCTACAAAGAAACAGAAAATGAGCCCCCAATCATGCGCCGTGCTCTTGCGCTGGATAAAATTCTGCGTGAGATGCCAATCGTAATTCATAACGGAGAACTGATTGTAGGCAATTGCACCAAGAAGGTTCGTTCCGCACAAATATTCCCCGAATTCTCCAACAAATGGCTGTTAGAAGAATTCGATACGCTGAACGAACGAACCGGCGACTTGTTCACAATCACAGAGCAAGTCAAATGTGAACTGAAACAGGCGCTTGCCTACTGGGATGGCAGGACGGTCAACGAACTTGCCGCCTCCTATATGTGTGAAGACACCATGCTTGCAATGAAGTGCAATGTTTTCACCGTAAACAATTACTTTTTTAATGGCATCGGCCACGTATCGGTCGATTATGCAAAAGTGCTGAGAATGGGATTTAACGGCATTATACACGAAGCGACCGAGCGGCTTTACTTACTCAAACCATCAGACAGTGATTTCCCTCTTAAAAAAGCTTTCTTAGATTCTGTTATCATTACGTCAAAGGCAGCCATCGCATTTGCAAAGCGTTTTTCCCACCTTGCCCTTGAAATGTCGCAAAAAGAAAGCAATCCGGAGCGTAAAAAGGAACTCAAAAAAATCTCGCAAATCTGCTTACGCGTTCCGGCAAACTCCGCTTCATCTTACTATGAGGCATGCCAGACCTTTTGGTTTATTCATTCGATTTTGCAAATTGAATCCAACGGACATTCCATTTCCCCTATGCGTTACGACCAGTACATGTATCCCTATTTTAAGAAAGATATGGAAAACGGCAGCATCAGCTATGAATTTGCTCAAGAACTGACCGACTGTGTTTTTCTTAAACTTAATGAAATCAATAAGGTACGCGACGCGGCGTCAACCAAAGCATTTGGCGGTTATCCGCTGTTCCAAAATTTAATAGTCGGCGGACAAACAGTCGACGGTACCGACGCAACCAACGAACTGTCGTTTATCTGTCTGGAAGCGACCAAACATACCCGTCTTTCGCAGCCATCCATTTCAGTTCGTGTATGGCAGGAGACGCCTGATGAGTTGATGCTCAAAGCAGCAGACATCACCGCAATTGGCACCGGCATGCCGGCCTATTACAACGACGACGTTATAATTCCCGCAATGCTTAACCGCGGTGTATCCCTTGAGGACGCTCGCGATTACGGCATTATAGGCTGTGTTGAGCCGCAAAAAGGCGGGAAAACCGACGGCTGGCACGATTCGGGATTTTTCAACCTAGCAAAAGCTCTTGAAATCACCATGCACAACGGCAAAGCAGACGGAGTGCAGGTTGGGCTGGAAACCGGTGATTTTACAAGTTTCACTTCAATTGATGAAGTGATTGATGCTTATCAAAAACAGGTTGCGTATTTTGTAATGCTGATGGCGAATGCCGAAAACAGCGTTGACTACGCCCACATGCAGCGTGCTCCGCTGCCATTCCTTTCCTCGATGGTTGATGACTGCATTGAACGCGGAAAATCGGCTATGGAGGGTGGCGCCCACTACAACTTTACCGGACCCCAGGGAGTTGGCGTAGCAAATGTAGCCGATTCTCTTGAAGTTTTAAAAAAGCTTGTGTATGATGATAAAAAAATTACAGCAAAAGATTTAATGGCCACACTGGATGCAGATTTCGGTACGGTTACGCTCTGTGATGAAGCCTGGATTACGATGGGCGTCTATCAGGCGCTTTATAAAGCCGGCGCAATCAGTGCAAAAAAGATGGCCCAACTTAACAACCACTATTCAGGCGAATACAATAACGGAGAGTACATTCGCCAGATGCTCCTCAATCGCGCTCCTAAATTCGGCAATGATGTTGACGAGGTTGATTCGCTTGCAAAGCAGGCTGCTCTGGTTTATTGCCGTGAGGTCGAAAAATACAAAAATCCACGCGGCGGTGTTTTCCAGCCAGGCCTATACCCCGCTTCCATCAATGTAGCAATGGGGGCTGTGACCGGCGCAACACCGGATGGCCGCAAAGCAGGAAGTCCACTCGCAGACGGCGTTTCGCCATCTGCCGGTACCGATAAACTCGGACCTACCGCTGTAATGAACTCAGTCTCTAAACTTGATCACATGATTGCTTCAAATGGTACGCTATTAAACCAAAAATTCCACCCCGCCGTATTGCAGGGTGAAAATGGTTATAAGAATTTAATGTATTTAATACGCGGCTACTTTCGCCATCGAGGTATGCATGTCCAATTTAATGTAGTCAGCCGTCAAACCCTAATAGATGCACAAAACAATCCGGAACAATACAAAAATCTGGTGGTTCGCGTTGCGGGATACAGTGCGCAATTTACTGCGCTTGATAAATCGATTCAAGACGACATCATCAACCGCACCGAACAGGAGGTTTAAAGATGAATAGAAGCGAACCGATTGACTGGAATCGCACGGGGACAATCTTCAATATTCAGCGTTACTCGCTGCATGACGGCCCCGGAATCCGCTCAATTGTATTTTTCAAGGGATGCGGCCTGCGCTGTGAATGGTGCAGCAACCCCGAATCACAAAAAAGCACTCCGCAGATACTGTTCGTAAAATCACGCTGCATTGGCTGCCGCGCCTGTGAAAAAATTTGTCCGGCAAGCGCAATTGTATTCGAAAAAAACAGGCGTGTTGCAGAGGATAAGTGCATCCACTGTGGTGAATGTACCAAAGCCTGCATGGCCGAAGCTCTTGAGTTAAAAGGACAAGAGGTCACTGTACGTGAAGTATATGAGCAATTGAAAAAAGATGAGATTTATTACAACTATTCGGGCGGCGGCATAACGCTTTCGGGCGGTGAGTCCCTTTTACAGCCGGAGTTTTCAGCAGAGCTCTTCAAGGCCTGTCACCAAAGCGGCTGGCATACCGTCGTTGAAACAGCGTTATTTGTATCACAGGATGCTATTCAGACAGTGCTGCCCCATACGGATTTATTTTTGGCTGATTTTAAGGTATTTGACAGCGAAACCCATCGGACTTACACCGGTCAGCCCAACGACCGAATTAAGGAAAATATCAAATTCATCAGCGAGAATGGTGGAAAAATAATTCTGCGCATTCCGTTGATTCCGGGCGTCAATAATTCTGAAAGTAATATACGCAGTACCGCGGAATTTGCCAAGCAATTGGGAACAATTGAGGAAATTGACTTACTCCCCTATCACCGGCTCGGCGTAAATAAATATGACCAGCTCGGACGGGATTATCTGCTACCGGATTTGCGTCAGCCATCCGGCAAAGTGATGCAGCAGATTGCTGAAATCCTGAAAGAGTATGGTTTTCTGGTTCAAATCGGTGGATAACCCAATCCCAAAGATGGCCTATTGTCCTAAAGGACAATAGGCCATCTTTATATATTAAAAAACTTGCTCGGGGTACCGCGAGCGGCAATCCCGAACAAGTAAAAAATGAAATGCTTCTTATAAATAATTCCAAAGTTCACTGTGAGGTGAACCAATGACCGAGTTTGCAACAAAAAGCCCTTGCTCCTTGGGGTACCGTGAGCCGGCTTCGACCGCAGCGGTTACATCTGCAATTGGACCGGTTATGAAGACAATTCCCTTGCCTCCGACTCCCCTTGCTGTTCTCAGTTCCAATATTTCAACATTTGCAGACTTTACTGCGCTATCGGCTGCAAGAATCGCGCTTGCTACGGAAAAGGTCTCAATGGTACCGATAGAACCCTGCTTTGCCTGCGGTTGTGCGCCTAAAAGTGCTTTGACAACGCTTGGGTCAATTCTGCCAAGCAATACGGAGTCGATAAGATAGGATGCATAACAGTCTCTTATTTTTTCCACTGCCGCGTTAACCTGAGCAAGCTCACCCGTAACAACCAGTTCAAATTTACCAGGGCATATTGGCTGAGCTGAAATAAGGTTAACCCCTGCAGATTTGAGTGCATCATCTGATGCCTGTATTCCTTTTGCTATGCTTTTTAATTCTAAAACTCCTACTGAATACTCCATCTTACTTCACCTCATCTGCTGTAATTTCGATTTGAAAGCGATTGACCACGGACACTTTGCCAGAAACCGGAGTATGCAGTGCAGCGGAAATTCCCTCATCCGCCCTTGCAATCATTTGTCCTGCATTCACCATGTCCCCCGCCTTCACTACCGGAATTGACGGTTTGCCAACATGCTGTAACAGCGGAAGTACGAAAACCTCCTGCCGTATGGGCAAATTTCCAACAAAACTGGGCTGCTTGTCAAATTTGGCTACACCGATGCGGCTCTTAAACCTGCTGATCGGCACAAGCCTGTTATCACGCTCCGTATCCGGAATCGTAGATTCACCGCTCTTATAGCCCATTCGATTTTTGCCCAGATTTTTCTTCACCTCAAACATGGTGGCAGAAGGCATAATGCCCTGACAGCACGCCATGAGAGTACAAACTCCGCAGCCACTGCACAACGAGGCCGTTAGTAAGTCCTCCGGATGATTTACCATATTGGAGCCTACCGCCCTGAGCGTTTTATGGGGCTGCAGTGGGTAGCCAATCAAGTGCCTCGGGCACATATCCGTGCAGTAGGAGCACTGGCAGCAAGCGGATGACGTTCGCTTGAGTACACGCTCCGTCGATACCAATTTAAAGACAATCGCTGGAATCTCATTTGGCAGAATCAACAGCGATTTTGTTTTCTTCGTAATCTTCGCGACGCTGACATTGATAACGCTGCCCATTGCAGGCCCTCCGTCAAGTACTGTGTGATTCGGCGGAACGGAAACCCCTGCCGCTTTCAGTACATTTTTCACATCGCAGTTAATGGGAACCTTAACCACCACCGGCTGCTCAATATCACCGCCAATGGTAATCCATTTTTCTGTTACCGGAATATCCCGCATACTATTATAGATGTTGTATGCCGTTTCCACATTGATGACAACAACCCCCACTGCAGATGGGAGCTGCCCCGGCGGTACAACTCTGCCTAAAGCCTGATAAATCATAATGATTTCGTCGCCCATTGGGTACACATCCGGCAAAGCCTTCACATAAGTAAACTCGCCCAATTCTGCACCGTCTTGGAAACTGAGAGCATCGGCTGTGTGCAATTTCATCGCCACGATAACCTGCTTTGCCCCAAGTGCTTCTCTGACTGCCTGCGCACCAGACACAACCTTCTCCATGTGCTGCTGCATAATTGTAAAATCCGTGTACAGCAGCGGTTCACACTCCGACGCATTGACCATGACAGTGTCAATCCCGGCTGCAAGCTTGATATGGGTGGGGAAACCCGCTCCGCCTGCCCCAATTACACCAGCCGCTCTGATTTTCTCTTTTAGTTCATCTAATTTCATCGGAAGTTCCCCTTTATTGCATTCAATAAGTTAATCAATGATTCCCACAATGACCGCGTCGGTCGGGGTGCTGACATTATCCAATGCAAGTCTTGCACCGCTGCCTGTTGTTATCAGCACTTTTTCCCCAATTCCCGCGCCAACTGTGTCAATTGCCACAATATACTCGTTTCTTTCCTTATCACCATTGAAAAGCTGCACTTCAAGAAATTTTGAGCCCACAAGAGATTCAACTTTTCTTGTTGATACAATCGTACCAATCACTCTTCCGCTTAACATAATCTTACCGTTCCCTTTCGCAGTAAAAGACAGGGCAAGCCTATCTTTTTAGCATCGTTACTTCGGTTTTTCCCTGGAAGCCAATTGCATTGGCATCATCCGTATCAATGTGCATTTCCAGGGTGTATTCTGGACTCACTCTGATTTGCACACCGTAAAGCATGGTTCTTCGTTCGCCCTCGGCCAGAGCATTCACGTACTCCCCGTCTTTCACGCCATAACGCGCGGCATCAACGGGAGACATATGAATATGCCGGTTCGCAATGATGCAGCCTTCGTCCAGTTTGACGACCCCTTTTGGCCCTACTATGGTTATCCCGGCGGAACCGGCAATATCACCGGAAGGTCTTACCGGCGGTTTTACTCTGAGCACAAAGGCATCTGTACAGGAAATTTCAACTTGTGTTCGTTTTCTCAGCGGGCCGAGCACTCTGACTTTCTCAATCGGACGCAGGGAAGGCCCAACGATTGTGACCTGCTCATTGGCTGCGAATTGTCCGCCCATGAGTTCCTTGATTGGGGTAAGCTCGCTGTCCTTGCCAAAGAGGGTATCCATATCTTTTCTGGAAAGGTGCAAGTGCCTTGCAGAAATACCAACGGGTATAATTGGCAGTTCATTGCTTACCGCTTTTTGAGCGGTTCTCACAGCTAAAACCTGCCTTACAATTTCATCGACTAATTTTGAGTCAACTGCCATTTAAATGCGCCTCCGCTACGATATTCTACTAAGTGTTAATTTGGCAAAAGGCGAGTGGGAAAAGCCCATCCCGCCCTTTGCGATCAGGTATTTTATAAGGGCCATCATGAAACAGAATTATTTAATGGAAGGAAGAATCTTTTCTACATCCGAATGTGGTCTTGGGATGACATGGGTAGCAACGACTTCGCCGAGTCTGGCTGCTGCTGCACCGCCTGCTTCGACTGCTGCTTTTACAGCGCCGACATCGCCGCGAACCATAACGCTCACGAGTCCGGAACCGATTTTTTCTGTGCCGATTAAAGTTACGTTTGCGGCCTTGACCATTGCATCCGCTGCTTCAATTGAAGCTACGAGGCCTCTGGTTTCTATCATTCCTAATGCTTCCATATGTAAACTCTCCTTTTTTGTATTGTGAACCTCTTCCGGTTTCTTCTTTGCTGGCTGAGTTGGTTTTGCCGACTGTGCAGCCACAGATTTTTCAACTGCTTCTATAACTTGAGGAGAAGTAGCTGCAATCACAGACTCTTTTACAACCGGCTTAGTTGGTTTCTTATCGCCTTTATCACTTGGGACTTGCATTATGGACTACACCTCCATATCTGTATAGATGAATTTTTTTATCTCATCGTGAGGCCGGGGGATGACCTCACACAACTTAACCTTGCCAACTTTATTGGCTGCGGCTTTTCCCGCCTCAGCAGCCTCCTGTACATCCGCAACGCTGCCATCGACGACGATTGTTACCATTCGGCCGCCCAGTCTGCGTTCAATATGTACCAAACGGACATCTGCTGCTTTCAGCATTGCGTCCAGCCCTGCAATTGCTGCAACAAGCGCTTGAACCTCAAGCAGTGCAATTGCCTTTTCCACTAAAAATCACCCCGTAATTATTTGATTGAAGGAAGAATCTTCTCCACATCTGAATGTGGTCTTGGGATAACGTGGGTTGCAACAACTTCGCCGAGTCTGGCTGCTGCTGCTCCGCCTGCTTCGACTGCTGCTTTTACAGCGCCGACGTCGCCGCGAACCATGACACTTACGAGTCCGGAACCGATTTTCTCTGTGCCGATTAATGTTACGTTTGCAGCCTTTACCATTGCATCCGCCGCTTCAACTGCCGCTACAAGGCCTCTGGTTTCTATCATACCTAATGCTTCTAACATAATGATAATCTCCTTTTTAATTAAACTGATTCATCAAATTCGGTTGATTACTGTACGGAAGGGAGAATCTTTTCAACATCCGAATGTGGCCTTGGGATAACGTGAGTTGCAACGACTTCGCCGAGTCTGGCTGCTGCTGCTCCGCCTGCTTCGACTGCTGCTTTTACAGCGCCGACGTCGCCGCGAACCATGACACTTACGAGTCCGGAACCGATTTTCTCTGTACCGATTAATGTTACGTTTGCAGCTTTAACCATTGCATCTGCCGCTTCAATTGAGGCTACAAGGCCTCTGGTTTCTACCATTCCTAATGCTTCTAACATAGTGATAATCTCCTTTGATTCATTTCATTTTTTATTTTGGCAAAACGTGCTTAATACTCAAGGGTATTGAATTTATCGTGACCAACCGCACAGATTTTGGACATCTTTTGGGTGTCCTCCGCTTCGTTGGCAATGATATAGGATGTTAAATAAAGATTCCTTTGCTTAGCCGCTTTTACGCCTGCCTCTACTGCCTGTTCAACGTCAGCAACCGCACCGTTTATCTTAACAACAATAATTAAAGGAACCTCAGCCGCGTCGCCTGCGGCAGGTTTGTTCTTATCCAGCGCGACTATGGTTACATCTCCGGCTTTGGCAGCCGCGTCCGCAACAACGATGGAGGTTGTAAAGCCGAATACTTCAATCATTCCCAGTGCCATAATCTCACCTCATAATGCACAGACATCTCCCAGCGTAAATCATTACTGAGCTATGTAGCAAATCTTCATTCCTTGCTGTGACAGGTTCATTTCCATTGCCTCATTCATCTGGTTAAGCGGAAATCTGTGGGTAATAAGCTCTTCCAGCGGAACGCCCATTCCCTTTGCACGCCTTAGGAATGCCATGGTAACAGGATACTCATTCGCCCCGTACGTCCAGGAGCCAACCAGCATGATTTCCTTGTTGCAAAGGTCAAAGTGCGGATTGATTGTGCATTCGCCGTTGTTAACGAAAAATCCCATCTCGCAAAGTCCGCCGCCGCGTCTTATGTACTTGTAAACGTCAGCCGCAGCACCGGGGTTGCCTGTGCACTGATAGGCAAAGTCCGCACCCGCGCCGTCCGTCATATCTGCAACTGCCTTGACTCTCTGCTCGAGTGTAGGAAGTTCCTTGAAGTTAACGGTTTGTGTTGCGCCGAGCTTTTTGGCAAATTCCAAACGGTTTGCGTTGCCGTCAACCGCGATAATCTGATCGATACCCATCACATGCAGGGTTGCAATCATCATCAATCCTACCGGGCCGCAGCCCTGAACAAGAACCTTACTGTTGAAGTTGAGGCGACCGGTTTTTTTGCCCTGCTCCAAAGCGTGCGTTGTAACCGCAGCAAGCTCGAGCAGCATTCTTTGGTCTAAAGAAAGATCATTTACTACAAAAAAGGTGGAACCTTTTGTAATGAGCATATGAGTGGAGAACCAACCGCAGAGGTGATTCTTATCATTGTCTGGAATTAATCCGTAAACACCCTGATTTGCACAGAGTTCAGTTTGATCCGGATGCAATAGACAGGTGTGGCACTCGCCGCAGGAGATAACCGAGGTAACGAGCTTATCGCCTACGTGGATGGCATGTCCCTGTGTATCGTGTTTAATGTTCTTGCCGAGAGCGACAACCTCACCGGTTCCCTCATGGCCAAGGACAAGCGGAATATAGCCGAACGGATCGCCCTTCCACTCATGAACGTCGGTGCCGCAAACGCCGCAGCCCTCTACTTTGACAAGAATCTCATCGTCGCCGACCTGCGGAATTGGGAATTCCTTGACTTCAAAGTTCTTGGCCGCTGTGAGCATTGCTACTTTTGCCATTCCCGGAGTACCGGCAGGCGAAGCAGATTCCATGTTGGAAAGTACGGAACGAACAATACTTTCAATTTGGTTTGCATTGATATCCATTTATATGGCCTCCTGTTTTAGTTTAACTGCTAATAATATTTATACGATTCTAAAGGAATCAACCATAACGCATCTTCTGCGTCTGGTAAAGCTCTTTGCAGAGGTTAGACCCTCACCGGTTGGCCCCGCAATTGTAAAGGTGCAATGACCCTCACCGCCGACACCAATGCCCGCATAAGACGGAGCATTTTTAACGAAGATGGTTGTTTCAACTTCTCTTGCAAATTTAGTTAGATTATTAATGTTTTTGGAGTGCATATGGGCGGTATGCCGGTTTCCGTGCTCCGCCTTAACTGCCATCTCTATCGCCGTATCAATATCAGTAACCCTAACAATTGCGAGAATAGGCATCATAAGTTCAATCTGAACGAAGTTGTCGTTCTCGTTTGCCTCGCAGATTACGCACCTGACTTCATCGCCGACCTGAATTCCGATTTCCTTTAGGATCAGCTTAGCGTCCTTACCTACCCATTTTTTGTTAATCGTAGGCTTTCCATTCTTACCCTCTTGCAGAACAACCTTTTCCATCTGAAGCATCTGGTCGCGGTTAATCAAATAAGCACCGTTCTGCTCCATATAGTAGATAAGTTCATCGGCAATCGGCTGAAGTGCGAACACTTCCTTTTCCGCAATACACGGAAGATTGTTATCAAATGTACAGCCGTCGATGATATCTTTGCCTGCCTTTTTGATATCTGCAGTTTCATCAACAATGACAGGGGGGTTGCCGGCGCCGGCTCCAATCGCCTTTTTGCCGGAGGAAAGCATGGCCTTTACAACACCCGGACCGCCTGTGCAGCAAAGCATTTTTATGTATGGGTGTTTTACCATCATATCCGAGGTTGCCATTGTCGGATTTGCAACAGAGACTGCCATATTCAGCGGGCCGCCCGATGCTTTGGCCGCACGGTTAATCAAATCAATCGCGTAGAGCGAAGTCTTGATTGCACCCGGATGGGGGTTAAACACGACGGTGTTGCCGCCGGCAATCATTCCTATGGAATTGCACAATATGGTTTCGCTCGGGTTGGTACTGGGACTCATCGCGCCGATTACTCCATAAGGTGCCAGTTCAAGCAGTGTAAGACCCTTGTCGCCCGAGAGCGCTTCGGTGTTTAAATCTTCCGTTCCGGGGGTTTTGATAGCCACATAACGGTGTTTAAGGATTTTATGTTCTACTCTTCCCATTCCAGTTTCCTGCACACCGAGCTTAGCAATGGTTTCCGCTTCTTCAAGGATCAGCTTTCTGATACATGAAATAATTGCTTCTCTTTTTTCAAACGACATATCGCGAAGCACTTTCTGTGCCTTATACGCGGCTTCTATTGCCTGGTTCATGTCATTAAATACACCCAGATAGGTCTTTCCGTCGATTGCAAGTCCTTCAGAAGCGACTGCTGCCGGTGAGCCGGACATGGTTGCAACAACCTTGCGCACGATTTCTTCAATCTCTTTATCTTGTATTTCCATGACACATCCCTCCTTACTTATTATCAAATATTTCTTTCGCATAATGTGCTAATGATGTATCTTGTTCAGCTGAACCGCCGCTGACCCCGAATCCGCCCATCATCCTGCCGTTTTCATAAAGCGGAATCCCGCCTCCGAAAATAACAATCCTGCCTGCGTTGGTATTTTGAATACCATAAAGGGGGCCGTTTGGCTGGCAGAGCGTGCCGAGCTGTTCTGTTGACATTTGCAGCGAAACGCTGGTAAAAGCCTTGTTCTGTGCAATATCAACACTTGCAATGTACGCACCGTCTGCACGTAGAAGTACGGACGGATTGCCGCCTGCGTCACAGACCGCCGTAACAACGGGAAGATGCATTTCCCCGGCCTTTTCAAGAACCTTTCGGCAGAGCCAAATCCCTGTTTCCATAAAGCAGCCGGACTGTGGGTCAAGCTGGAAGTTTGCCTGCGGCGAAGCAGAACGAACTGGTTTTTGCACCAATTTTGAGTCCATCAAACGGGCAAGGGCATAAATTAAATCGGAAAGTCTGTTGGCCCACATCATCCCTTCCCGGTTAATTCCACCGGTCTGCTTGCTTGTTATAAGCTCTCTTTCCGCTCTTCTTGCAATGGTTCTGGCAAGGTCGAGCGCCGCACCAGCGTCGCTGTCGCCCGGAGTGATGAATGCTGTAACTGCCGGAACGGATTCCATTATAAGATCAATGGATTTTTCCATTCCTATAATCTTATCCTTAGTTATAAATCGTTCTCCCCCCGCCAATTCGGTGGAATACGAGATAATATCCTGCTGAATGGAACGAACGATTTCACCCGTATCGGCTGGCATTTTATTTCTTGCCACACCCAAAGCGCAATTTAGTTCATCCAAAGTGCCAAGCAGTGAAAAAACAGGGCTGTTCTTCGGAATCATTTTACGCGTCATGGTACTTGCAAAGCCGTTGTCACCATTTTTAGTGTAAATACTCATTTGGGGACATTCCTCCTTTGGAGGGAAAATAGTTTAATCCGCAAGCGCAAGGCCTAAAGCAACTGCGCTGTGCGGGGGCAGAAAACCAAGAAGATTCGCACGACCTGCCGCGATGCGGTAAACACTGAGATATTCAGAAAGAATATCACTGATTTCAAAATCCTGCGAACTACCTCCCACCAGCACGACTGAACCGATTCTGCGAATCTCTCCTTGGGGAGCGACTGCTTTAAGCGCCCTCTGTGCATTGGTGAGAAAGACCTTCTTTTTCGCCTGCCGGCGAACGGAAGCAATTTTATCGATAGTGAGCTTTTTATCCGAGCGAATCGGAACAAGTCCTTCGTCCGTAACCACCACAACTCTGGAAAAGAACTGGGGCGGCAAGGGTTCGGATACGAATTTTACACTGGAATCTTCAAACCGCAGATACAAAAGCCCTTCGACCTTTGCAAGCGGAAACTTTTTAATCAGTTCCGCTGTATCTCTGTCGTTTAGATTGAGTTCAAGGTCAATCATCCTTGTAACCATTTCACCTGCACCTGCGTGATGAATCGAAACAATACATCCGTTTTGATCAATCAGTGCAGCGTCGGTGGAACCGCCTCCAAGGTCAAGAATAGCTAATGGAGTTTCGGAACCCGGCGTGGTCAAGGCCCCCTTGAGAGCCATTTCTGCCTCTTTACCGGAAACGGATACCGCAATGCCCGTTTTTCTTTGCAGCTCCTGTGCAATTTTATTCATAAGAAGGCTGGAGGTTTTCACCATAGCGGCGAGCATCACAACGTTTTCCATTGCGTATTCACCCGCCAAAGCCCCTCCGACCTTCGTTGCCGCAAAGGTGTCGGCTGCAAGAATATCGGATATCTTCATCTCATGCACAGGCTGTTCTGTCAGTTCAGCCATCGATTGTTTAATCGAACTGACCAGACCGCCAACGTTTGTGCCTTCTTCGCCAACGGCATCGGTAAGCGCACCCATCTGATCCAGCGCCAGCATGATTGCGTCACCGCCATTGTTAACATCGAGCTCTGCCATTTTTTTGTCGCCAATCAGCTTCAGATTACCCGCACGGATTTTACGTGATTTTACTTCCGCACCCTGCGCTCTGATTACTACACCGGAACGGCAGCCTGTAAGGCTCCTCGCCACCGGAATACTGTCCTTTGTCTGCTGTGCGTCAAGTTCGAACAGTCCTGCGATGCCATAAGGGTTTGACAGGGTTTTAATGCTTTCGCCATTCCTGGCGACCTCAACTGCGGCCGGGACATTCATCTCTATTTGAGCAATTCCTTTTACCTCATCTACAATGGGAATAACTCTCGTTATTCTGTTTGCAATTAAAACACCATCATCGCTTTTTACAATCGCGCCCACAACTTTGACTCCACTTTCAAAGGCACTGTTGATGAGTGAGGCCGCCTCATAATAGGGGCAGTCTTCAACCACCGCGATAATGTTCCCCGTCTTTCCGGCAAGTTGCCGAATCGGAACCGTAAACCCTAGTGCAAGTCCTTCACCGCCCGGTGTATCCGGGTTATGCCCAATCATAGCCGACCCAATAACAACTGTTTCGCTGACGGTGTCCATGGAAAGATCGCTGATTACCGGCGCCGCCTGATTAATACGGATACCGCTCAGGTCACCGTATTTCAGTCCTGCGGAGGCAATTGCTTCATTGAGTGCTTTGATACAGCCCTCAACATTTCTAACCGTACCTTTCACACCAGTTGTCGGGGTCATTGCGGAGGATAGGTACACCGAATGATCATGGCTTTTATCCATGATTACAGCCTCTGTAGTTGAGTTGCCAATATCAATCCCGACGACTATCCTTGAACTGTATTGATAGTTTGGAGTAATATTCATTTTGTCCACACCCTTCCCTTATACAAGAAGAATGTTTCTTTTTTCATAAACCATGGCCGCCTCCTGCACAAGCCTTGCACACATTGGAGCGTTATACTTGTCCAGTAAGGTTTGATACAACTCCTGGAGCTGCGCCCTGGTGGAGCGATTTGGCCGAAGCATATCGTACATCTTTATAATTATGTCATCCGGAACCTGCGTAAGTTCAGCCGCACGCTTTAGGTTTTCACCGATTTGCTTTTTGCCGGTACTCTCGGCAATCTGCGCCTGAGCATGCAGCATATCGCTGGATATCCTTACATCCTTAATGTTGATACTTTCATTTAAAACGCTTTCAAGGGTGATATCGCTCAAGTTCTTGCCGGTCGGTGTTTTAATCACATCGCCGTGCTTGCTAAGCATCGGATAGTCGGCTTCAGTATAGGTTGTGCGCGGCTGCGGTACCTGGGTATCTTTAGGATTAACTGCTTTACCGGGTTTCAATTCTTGTGCAAGAAGGGAAACCAAATTTTGAATTTCATCCATTGAGCCAGTTCACCTCCAGCGCAACCGGTTTTTTATCCGGACGGATCTGTTCCGTTTCCTTAATGTGAAGAATTGCCGCTTTGGTCTGGTATGTAGGACGCACCATGCAGTCATTTTCTGTTTCAATTGGAATGGGAGACTGTCCCTTTGCATATCTAGCTGCATTTTTGCCGATTTTACGGTACATTTCCAGTGTAATCAGCGGCGCCTGGGGAAACAATTCCAAATTAGAAAGCGGAAACAAGTCCTTTTGATGGATTACCGTGGTACCCTTTGACTGGATTCCGATTCCGATTCCGGAACCGCTGTATCCCGCAGCCCTGCGCGCTATAAAGGAAACATCGGAGGTATCCACAACCTTGATAAACCTAGCCTTTAATCCTTCCTCTTCAATGCCCGCCGCCATTTCACGGAGGACTTCGGAGTGGGGAATTCCACAGATGGTTTTAGTCTGAGCCGTACCGAAAGCGGGAGCGAGTCCTATGACAACCTCATCGGGATAGGTTCCAATTTTTGCTTCGCCCGTCTCAGTAATGGTAAAGCCTGTATCCGGTGAAGAATTTCCCGCTGAAACGGTTTTCGGTGCCGCATTCAGCTGTGTTAAAGCCGCTACTACTTTTTGCGTCACTTCGGCAATCAGTTTTTCATCGTATGCCATTCTTCCTCACCATCCTTTAAATTTCATTGGGGTCTAACGCTTGAGGAATATTCTTTATACTCTCCCAAACCTCGCCCTCAACACGATATCCTGTTCCCGGCCCCTGATATATATTTTTATCGTTGATGGAACTATGAACATTAAAATTTCGGTCTAATATTGCGGCTGTCTGGAGATAGTCCCCGGATACGCGCTGCTTAAGCATTTCGAGAATGGAAACAGCAATATCCTTGTGTCCTGTCTGTGCGAGCACACGAACGATATCCAAACCATTCACCTCGCCATCCAAAATACGCTTTGCCGCTTTCAAGTCTTCCTCTACTTTACGCTTTGCCTTAATATCGTGACTGCCATGGGCGTAAACGCACTGTTCAACCTGTTCGTCGGTAACGGGTTCAAAGCCCAGCCGATCAAACAGAGACTGCATTGCCTTCGCGGCTTTGTAGCGTACCTCAATCGTTTCTTTTTCCGTAACCGGCCTTAACCCGCCGTCAACCTTTAAATCTCGCTGCAAAACATTGTAATCATCAAAGTCATCGGCATCAAAATTGGAACCGGCAAACATGTTATCATAATTCGGTGTGCAGCTGTATCCGGAAAAGATAAAGTCTGTGCCCGGAAGCATCTGCATAAGCATTCTCGCAGTTCTTCTGATATCGGAATGAGAAAACGACTGGTCGTTACTGGACGCGCATTCCAAACCAAGCATTGCAGCAATCAGATTTTCGGACAGCACCGCTCTGATCCCCGAAGGCACAGAACTGGCCAGACCGATACAGCTGACTGAACCATTCTGCGTTCCCTGAACTCCCGCACCCTTTATTATGAGAAGGCACCGAGCTTCAAGATACAGCATGGATTTCTTTTCCGCGTGACCCATAAGCGCCTCGGAGGCGGTTCCGGAGGTACATCTTACCTTTATGCCTCTTGAAGCGTAAGCCGCCGCAAGAAAAGCTTTTGAATACGGCGTGTCATCACCGTCTATAAATACTTTTTCCGTGCCGTAAACCGAAAGGGTTTCCGCATAGGTCGTGATACCGAGCATACCCAGCATCAGTTCGGTCGCCTCTTCAACAGCACATTGGGAAAGCACCCCCGGCCGACCGCACTGAGAACCAATCAGCAGTCCCACTGCACACAGCGGAGCATATCTGGCAACGCCGACCGTTGTTTCGGTTTCCGCAAAACCCCTAAGCGCGGCCTCGGCTGCATCACAGGCGATTTGTATTGGATTGTCGTCCTTGTTCGTAACATGGGTTTGATTTGCAGGGTACAGACGCTCCCTTACTTTTTGCATCGCCATCATCATTTCGACCACATTGAGATGACTCATCACCTCACAGAGCTTTGCCGGGGTCATGCCGCCTGCAAGGCGGGAAATCTCCTGTTTATCGACGGAAATGTCAACAAGCATCCTGGCAAACTTTAAGGAGTCCATTTCCATCGCTTCCTGCGCAACCGAAAGATTGATTGCGTGGTCGGCAATAAAAGTATCCTCAAAGTCAAAATCTTCGCGGCGTTTTTGATCCATCTCCACAATGATACTGTTTTGTATCTTGATGGAAGGCTTTGGATCATAAGGAGAATCCATTGCCACAAACCCGATTTCAGGGCATTCCTTTACAAAGCAATCCTTGTTGACCGGACGGGCAGCGAGAATCTGAAACCTTTTGCTTTGTGACATATCTAATCATCGATCCTTTCATTGCGCTACCGGTGACCCAAAAGCATAGGGTGCATATTACTTATTGATTTCAGCAAGGACTCTTTTTGTAATCTCGCTGACTATATCTTGATTGGAAACAGAGGCAGGAGCAGCAACGGGGGTATGCTGCTGACAATTTGCTTTTTGTGCTTCGGTCAAGCAGTGGCAGCTCGTTGTACCCTTATTAGAGCACTTGCTGCAACCCGGATGTCTTCCCGGCAAACCCATTCTCTTTCTGACTTCCAACAGCTTTTCAATCTGCTCGCAGGTTAATTCCTGGCCGCCGCCCAACTGGTTGGCATAATAGCTGACCTTTGCAAAATATTCAAGGGTTTCCATCTTAAAGTACGCTGTCAAGAGCGAAACGCCAACGGAAAGTGCTCCGTGGTTTTGAAGCAGAACTGCATCATGAGTTTGAAAAGCTTCGGAGATTGCCTCAGGAATTTCCATTGTAGAAGGTGTGCCATACTTTGTGAGCGGAACAGTACCCAATGAGATGACCGCTTCAGGCATGATGTAAGTGTCAAGTGCCAAGCCGGCAACTGCATGCGCTGTTGCTATCGGAGGATGAGCATGTACGACTGCGTTGACATCTGGGCGCTCCTGATAAACTCTTAGATGCATTTTAAATTCAGATGAAGGCTTGTACTTTGCATTTGGCTCGAGCATATTGCCCTTGCCGTCAACCTTTAAAATCATATCTGGGGTCATAAAGCCCTTTGATACGCCTGTTGGTGTGCAATAGAACTCATTGTCATTGATTTTAACGGAAAAGTTACCATCATTTGCTGCGACGAATCCGTTTTGATAGATTCTGCGCCCGATTTCACATAATTCTTTTTTAATTTCGTAAGCTGATGCCATAATTATATCCCCTTTATAATTTGTTTTTCGGTATTGATTTTATTCCGATTTCTTGCTATCATTTTATCAGAAATAAACAAAATAAGCTATATTTGGCACTGTTATTGATGAAACGACGTCGATATTTTAAAATTTAATCACAAATGATCAAATGTAATCATCTTTAGGAGGGATTCATATGCTAGCATATGAACGCAAACAACAAATCCTTGAGATCATGCGTAATAACAACAGAGTTGTTACGGTTGACCAGCTTTGCAGCAGTATTTTTGCAAGCGGTGCAACGATTCGCAGAGACCTCAAGGATTTAGAAAACAGTAAACTGATTCGGCGCACCCATGGCGGAGCAATTTTGGTGGAGGGAAGTACCAGCGAGGATCCCCTCGCCTTTAGAGAAAATCAAAACTCCATGAAAAAGCAAATCATCTCCGACCTGGCTCTCCGTCATATCCGCGATGGAATGACAATTTTTCTCGATTCAAGCAGCACCGTTTACACCCTTGCAAAAGAACTTGATAAATTTAACAACCTAAAGGTGATTACCAACGGGATAAAAACCGCTATGCTGCTCTCCGACTTTAAAAATGTAGCAGTAATGTGTACCGGGGGTTCGCTGCGTGAGAACTCAAAGTCCCTTGTTGGACTTGCTGCAAAAGACTTTATCAGCCGGCTTAACGCGGATATCGCTTTTATGTCCTGCCGCGGATTCAGTGTGGAAAACGGCGTTTCCGAAGCAAGTGAGGACGAGTACTATGTGAAAAAACAGTATATTACAAACAGCAAAAAAGCGATTCTCATGTGCGACACATCTAAAATGAATTTTGACTTTTTATGCAAGCTTGCGCCGCTGAGTGATTTTTATGAAGTCATCACGGAAAAGAAGGAAATCAACGACCTCTGCAATCAATACACACATCTGCACAAACTGCCGAATCCATAGTAAGTTATTCGGTCACAACGCCTTTTCTGAGGATAATGTTCGCATAAAGGGCCATCTCGGAGGTTGTTACAACTGCATATGCCTTTCTGGCTCTTTCGTAGAAGGCGAAGCGCTCAATATAATTAATTTTGTTATTGACCGGCTCATGTTTTTCAATGACTTTCTTATAATCCTCCCAGATGGTTGGAACATAGGGATCACCGGGAACAACTTCCATAAGCGAAACTTGGAAATCACTGTAGGAATCGAGCGGCATTAGCTTTAACATTGCGTCGAGCACCGGAACAACCCCGTTTCCGTCACATCTGACCAGTCTTTTCGCATTGGCGGCGCCAGGGAAATTTCCGTCGGAAATGACAATTTCATCCCCGTGCCCCATCTCCATTAATATTTTGAGTAAATCCGGTTGAATAATACTAGGAATTCCTTTTAACATGATAATTTCCTCCAATATAATTTTAATAAAATAAATGAGGGGCGGAATCCATTTCCGCCTTGTTTTTATACAGGGGCGGATTTGGAATCCGCCCCTGCACCTTTATTTATAAGTGTGCATTTGCGCGATTTGTAATCCTATTATTTATAAAGCGGTCCATATTGGCTGCACGCTCTGTAGTCGGCGGACTCAAGGTCCTTCGTGCCGAAAGCTGCCCATGAATGCGGCCTGTAAATATCATCGTCATCAACGTTATGAAGAGCCACAGGAATTCTCAGCATACTTGCCAATGTGATAAGATCCTTACCAACATGTCCGTAGACGGTTGCACCGTGATTTGCGCCCCAGTTAGCCATAACGCTGTAAACGTCTTTGAATGCGCCCTTGCCAGTAAGTCTTGGCACAAACCAAGTGGTCGGCCAGGTTCTGTCGGTTCTCATGTCAAGAATGTGGTGGATTTCAGGGTCAAGTACGGCGGTATAACCTTCCGCAATTTGAATTGTTGGTCCCACGCCTTCCACCATGTTCATTCTAATCATGGTTACAGGCATTTCCGCTTCTGTCTGGAAGTGGGATGAGAATCCGCCGCCTCTGAAGTACTCATAGTTGGCACGATCCCAATCGGTTGCAGCAAGGCAGGCCTTAATGTCCGCATCGGTCATGTTCCACCATTCCTTCATGCAGCCCTCGCCCTGAGCGTTCTTCGAAGCACCGGTACCGTCAAGTGCGGTTGCGCCTGAATTAATCAGATGGATAAATCCGTTGGCCGCAACTCCAGTTGGCTTCTTACCGGTTACTCTCTCAACCGCCTCCGGGCTCCAATAGGTTCTTACATCTGAGAACAGTGCCGCTTTATTGGACACCAAACTACCGAGCAGCATTGCCGCGCCGTTCATGGTATCATTCTCTGTTGCAAATGTAATCGGCTTTCTTGCACCGTTCCAGTCAAAAGTGGTGTTGATAATTGCTTCCATGAAATCGCCGTTTGGAAGCCAATCCGTCCACATGCGCTGTCCTTGGAAGCCGCCCGCGATTGCATTTCTGCCAAGCGCTTCTTCGTGCCAGCCCATCTCGTCAACCTTTTTGTTGCCTATCATGATATCTCTGACGACCAGAGTTTGTTTTACAATAAACTCCCAGTCCTTATCGGCCGGAACAACCTTTGATTTCGTAATGATTTCGGGGAACTTTTTGCCTGCGTTTGTGTCGAATCCTTCTTTGCAGTATTCTTTAACCCATGCAAGCGCCTTGTCGTACTCGTCATGGTCATAAATCTCAAGCTTAATCCGTCTGAGAATTTCTGTCATGTCGACCCACTCGGCTCTAATTCCAAAGTACTTCTGCCAGAAGGTAGCGTCGCAGAAAGAACCTGCAATGCCCATGGCAATTGAGCCAAAGTTGACATATGCCTTATTCTTCATTTGACCAACGGAAACTGCGCACCTTGCAAACCTGAGAATTTTTTCCTGAACATCTTCAGGAACATTTTCATTGTCCGCATCCTGTACATCATGTCCGTAAATTGAAAAGGCAGGAAGGCCTTTTTGCGCATGTGCGGCCAATACTGCGGCAAGATAAACTGCGCCCGGTCTTTCGGTTCCGTTGAAGCCCCATATGGCTTTTATCGTTAATGGATCCATGTCCATTGTTTCGCTTCCATAACACCAGCATGGTGTGACAGTCAAAGTACCGCAGACATTTTCTGTTGCGAACTTCTCTGCACATTGGCCGGCTTCTGCGCCGCCGCCGATTGTGGTGTCTGCAATGACACACTGTACTGGAGTTCCATCGGCGTATTTTAAGTTCTCGCTGATTAATTTTGCAGCGGCAAGTGCCATGCCCATTGTCTGTTTTTCAAGACTTTCTCTGACGCCGCCCCATCTTCCATCAATTACTGGACGAATCCCAATCTTTGGATAATTCATGATAACAACCTCCCTAAAATTTTTACAACTTAGCAGGATCGAAACGCTTCAATCCGCGTACATCTAGCCTGTATATTATTATATTATCATACATTTGTCAATTGTGTATATTCTTTATCTTATTAGAAAAGTTCATTTTTCTATGATTGTTTGATATCTTTCGTAAGCTTTATTCCATTGTGTTTTGTTATTTGGAACATACTCAAGAACTTCAAAGGAGTTTGCAATTACTTTTCTTGCTTCGGCTAAGTTGGCAATATCTCCCTGTGCCATGAGCTGAACGGCCACGTTTCCCATTGCCGTGGCTTCAATCGGACCGGCAATAATTTTGCAGCCCGTTGCGTTTGCCGTCATACTGCAAAGCAGTGTATCCTTTGTGCCGCCGCCGAGCATATGAATATCATTGTACTTTCTGCCCGTACAAGCCTTAATTTCATCAAAAGCATATCGATATTTCATTGCAAGGCTTTCATAGATACATCTCATGATTTCGCCCACTGTTTCCGGTGTTCCCTGCCCGGTTTTACGGCAGTAAGCTTTGATTCTCTCGGGAATATTTCCGGGTGCCACAAACTCAGGAGCGTCGGGATCGATAAAATATTTAAATTCTTCAGAAGCGACTGAAAATTTTTCAAGGTCGTTGTAACTGTACTCTTTTCCTTCTCTTCGATACTGTCGGCGTGCTTCCTGAATCAGCCACAGCCCAATAATGTTTTTCAGAAAATGGGTAGTATAGTTGTATCCCCCCTCATTAGAAATATTGTGCTTTCTGCTAACCTCGCTGATAATCGGATTTTTGAGTTCCGTGCCAAAAAGCGACCACGTTCCGCAGGAGATGAAAATAAAATCTTCCTCGCTGGCCGGCGCGGAGGCAACAGCACAGGCAGTGTCATGTCCGGTGACAGAAATAACCTTTACCCCGTTGATACCAAGCTCCTCACAGATGTCTGGAGATACATCTCCAAGAATCGTGCCGGATTTGACTACGTCGGGGAACAAATGATCCGGCAGATTCAGCGTCTGCATAATTTTTCTGTCCCAGTTTTTGGTTTCCGGATCAAGCATCTGAGTGGTTGATGCAATCGAATATTCCGAAGTTTTCTTTCCTGTTAAAAAATAACCAAATAAATCCGGCATCAAAAGAGCACTGTCCGCCCTCTGGAGCAGTTCAGGATGCTTTTGTGCAATTGAATATAGTTGGAAAATAGTATTGATTTCCATAAGTTGTACGCCTGTTGCTTGATAAAGATCATCTTTGCTGATTTTTTTACAGGCATCCTCAAGCATACCTGCAGTGCGTACATCTCGATAATGGATGGGATTCTGCAACAAATCACCATTTTTGTCAAGTAGTCCGAAGTCAACGCCCCATGTGTCAATTCCAATACTGGAGAATTCGCCGCATCCACGTGCTTTTGTAATGCCCTGTTTGATTTCATGAAACAGCGCAAGCGCATCCCAGTAGAATGTCCCCCCCAGCATAACTGGGTTATTGTCAAACCGGTGCACCTCTGTCAGCTCAATTTTATTGCCGTCAAATTTGCCAAGCATTGCACGTCCGCTTGACGCACCAAAATCAAAAGTTAATACCTGTCTTGTCATGAACAATACATCCTCTCAAATTGTATTCAATATTTAACTAAATAAATAATTCACCCAGCGCTTCCCGTTATTATTGCGCACTATGTGAAACCGCAGCCTTTTGTCGTATTGTGACATTTCCTCTGAAAGCGAAAACACTTGTGCACTAACCGAGGAGCCGTCCTTTTACTCCGCTTGGGTGTAGGTTTACCATAGGTCGGGGTTTGGTATATCAATGTGTATCGGTAAATGGAAAAAGTAGCTTTTGGTTTTCTTTCGTGTAAAGATTTTCCTTTGTGACAATTACACTTTTTGTATCAAAAAACTTTGGAACATCTTTTTTTTGCAGCAGTTCCACTGTGTTTTTTACGCTCATATACCCCATGTTAAATGGGTTTTGAATGACAAACGCCTGAATAATGCCCTGCTCCATGAAGTGAATCTGCTCCTCAGAGCTGTCACAGGCAACCAACTTGATTTTGCCCCCCAAGCCCAAATCCTGCAGCGCATAAGCGATTCCCAGAGCCGAGCTTTCGTTAAGACCAACCATGCACCGTATACTGGGGTTGGCCTGAATCATTTCCTTTGCCTGTTTCCTCGCGAGCTGTACGGAGCCATCACAATAGGCTAACCCAGCTAAGCGCTCAGAACAGTTCTTCACGTTTTGAGTTAGTCCCTTTTCTCTTTCGATTGCTGTTGTAACTGTCTTAACATGTCCAATCACACCGAATTTTTCGTCAGGTGCAATCAGTAAGTCAACCTGCTCCGCCAATTTTTTACCAAGCTCCTCATTATCAGTACTGATAAAACACCGCGTTTGATCAAAGTCAACATCACTATCCACTGTGATAAGCATGATGCCCGCTTCACTCGCTTTTTTGCAGACAGGCGCCAGCTTTTCATAGTCAGCCGCAGCAAGAATAATAGCGTCCGGCTTCTTACGGATTGCCTGCTCCATCAATTCGATCTGCCTGTTGATGTCACCCTCAGCGGCCGGGCCAGTAACCTCGCAGTTGGCACCGTATTCCTTGGCGGCATCCGAAGCTCCCTGCTCCACAATTCTCCAAAAATCCGGAGGATTAGCTTTTGCCTTGAGAATCATTTTAATGCTGTATTGATTAGCCGACTTCTCGTCGTCTCCAATCGTGGCGCTCTCCACATTAAAGAAAGTAAACAATGTGACAAAGCAGGCGACAAGCGTGATAAATATAGCCATGTAATGGTGTTTATTCATCGTTTTCTTCACCGTCCTCTATCATTGGAAGGCGGATATCCACCCGCGTTCCTTTTCCTTCTTTGCTCTGGTAAAAAAGCCCATATTCCTGCCCGAAGCAAAGCTTGATCCTGTTATTTACATTGAGAACGCCAATCCCCATGCCTGTGTGGTCGTGATTGTCGATGGTAAACAGCTTTGAAATCTGCTCCTGGCTCATTCCTACTCCATTGTCCTCCACCGTAACGGTGAGTATGTTATCCGAAGCAGCCGCAGTGATTGTAATTTCTCCCCCCGCCGGGCTCATCTTTATCCCGTGGTAGACCGCGTTTTCCACAATCGGCTGCAAAATCAGTTTTGGTGTTTTCGCATTTTGCAGTTCATCCGGAATTTCTACGCAGTAGGACAACTTATCTTTATACCTCATTTTTTGAATTGTAAGATAGCTCTGTATGTTTTCAATTTCAACCATGAGAGGTACAAGGTTTTCTCCCTCACTGATACTTGTACGAAAGAGCCTTGCAAGCGCCGAAGTAACCTCGACAACCTCCTCGTTTTTTCCTCCGGCCGACATCCAGATAATAGTATCCAATGTGTTGTAAAGAAAATGAGGATTTATCTGAGCCTGGAGCGCTTTGATTTCATTTTTACGCTTTTCTTCTTCATTGGAGACAGCAGCATCCATAAGCAGCTTGATTTTAGAAATCATAGCATTAAAGGTTTTGCTGAGGTGGCCAATTTCATTATTTAAATCAATTTCAGATTTAATGTTGAAATCTCCTTCTTCAACTTTGTGCATTGTATTTTCAAGCATTTTAACTGGTTTTGTAATTGCCTTTGAAATAATAATAGCAATTAGGCTTGCCGCAATAATAGCGATTCCGGCAAGAAAAACATAAAAATTAATAATTCCCCGCTTATTTTTAATTAGCTCATTGGTGTTAACCACGCCGACGGCACTCCATTCAGTAAGGGAAGAATGGTTTTTGATGTAAATTTTATTCGTATGTTTATCACTTAGGTAGGTTTGCGTATCATCAAGTTTGAGAATCTCATCAATCAGTTCGTTTTTAATACCTGAGTAGATAAGCTGTTGCTGCGGGTGGTAAATAATATTCTTATCATTATCAATTAAATAAATATAGCCGTTTTTGCCAAGCTGTGCGTTTACACAGATATTCTCTATTGATTTATAATTTAAATCAATCACCATCACCCCTGTAACCACTCCGGTGTCGGGGTCTATAATGGCCTTTGATATTGAAATTACCCATTTATACTCGTTGTTGATTAGGTTTTGCACATGTGACGGCGAAACAATGATATTGTCTTTATAAGACAGTGGCTTTAAGTACCAGTCCGATATATTGTACTCAGAATACTTGTTAACCTGTTTTTGAGGGTTACTTAATACCACATTTCCCTTTTTCGAGATGACAGCAATATTTGTAATATCATTTCGGGTGTTTGCCACGGTGCTCATATGGGTGGAAACCCTGGAGGACAACCTGTCAAGTTCAACCTGCTCCGCGTTGGTGAGCACCTTTGTATCGTGATTGCTGTAAAAAGCCATCAGGCTGCACACATCTTTGTTTTCAACGACAACCTGAGCCATGTTTTTCATGTTAGAAATGTAAGAATCAATGCTGAAATTAATTTCCTTTAAAAGACGTGTTGTATAGTTAATCGACATACTCTCGAAGTCTTTCATTGTGTAGTAATACGAAGTCATGGAAAGAAAAAGCACAAGAATCGAAATCAAGAGCATAAAGGAAATAATCATACTTGTTTGAATGCTGTTCACTTTGAGGATTTTTTTAATATTCTTCAATCTCATCCTCCTATGCTTCATGTTTTTTTGTCTGCTCCCTGTATTCCTTCGGCGTCATGCCTGTCACACGTTTAAAGGCAACGCTAAAATAATGCGGATCGGAAAATCCGATGTCTTCTGCCGTTTCGTAGGTTCGCCGATCGGTAAAGGCAAGAATCTGCTTTGCTTTTTCCATCCTCACGCGGGTCAGATATTCTACAAAAGTGGAACCTGTCTGCGCCTTGAAAATTGTACTGAAGTAGCTGGTGCTGATTGCAAGATGCTCTGTAATGGTGTTGAGGGACAATTCGGGGTCACAGTAATTTTGCTTTATGTAATTTTCCGCTTTGACTACCTGTGAAACAATCGTGCTGTTTTTCATCACTTTAAATATCTCAAATGCTTTTGCGCAGACATTCTTCAACAAATCCTCAAGTTGAGAGAGATTAGAAACTGCATAAAAATTGGTGTTTTCCGAAATTTTCTCCAGCGATTTTGCCTCAAACTCGCCGGTAACATCGTTGGTAAGCGTGACCATCCTCATCATCAGTTTCTGACTGTAAAGCACACATTTGTCAAAGGAAATCCGGTTTTCTTTCAGCTGAGTTACCAGATTGGACACCGCGCGCATGGCATTGTCCATATTCATTGTCTTTACGGCTTCAACAAACTGTTTTTCGCAGGAGTTGTAATCAATATTGTTGGATTTTTTAATGTCAATATCCGATTCACAAATAATACTGGACTCGCCGTAGAAAAACCGGTAACTCAATGCAACTCCGGCCTGACTGCGCGACAGATGCAGATCATCAAGATAAGCCACCGGCTCGCCAATTCCTGCGGAGACAGTAATGTGAATATAAGATTTCACCGTTTCACAAATTGTATTTTCAAGCTGCATGGTTGCAGCATAAGCACTCTCAATGTCCTGTGCGCTGATAATGATGTTGGTTAGGCCATCATGTCCCTGAAAGACAATAGCTTGCTCACATTTTACCGCAAGTTCATGGGAAATATTAAATAAAGCGTAGCGCATAAGTTCTAAATTATTGCTTTCCTCCACTGTGGATGGTATGGGAGAATCCACGTCCATAGCGGATACAATATGGTACCTGCCCTGAAAGGTCAACTTGTTGGCATGGCAGTATTTCTCTATTATGGTAGGATCCAGCTTTTTTGTAATCAGCTTATTTAAAAAATAGCTGCTAAAGATATCCATTGAATTTTCGATATTTTTCAACTCGCGTTCGTCAAGTTCATTTTTGAATTTACTTAAAAGCTCATTCATTCGGCTGGGGGTAATCGGCTTGAGTATATAATCATAGACTTTCAGTTTAATTGCGGTATGAGCATATTTAAACTCATCGTACCCTGTTAAAATCACAACAATTGTATCCGGGAGGTTTTCACTGATGTATCGGGTAAGTTCCAGTCCATCGGCAAACGGCATACAGATATCCGTTATGACCAAATTGGGAACAAAACCGTTCTTTAAAAGTTCAATTGCCTTCATGCCATCCTGACAGCCAAGAGGAGTTTCAAACCCGAATTTCCTCCATTGTATGGTTTTAATCATTGCACTCAGCACTTCAACTTCATCTTCCGCCAGCAGTACTTTATACATAATCTATAACGCCTTTCCTTCATAGACACTCGATAAATCATATACTTTCTGCTTTTTCAATATATAAATTAACCTCTTGTGTCCACATTATCTTGCAGGATAATCATACATGATAGTGTTTGAGTTATCAATATGATAGCTGTTAAAAAGTATAAAATTGAACTTTCTGTGTAAAAAAATCTATATAAATAGCCAGGTGAAAACGATATACTTTGTTTGTAGTAGAAATTGCGGCTATCTTCTACACTATTTTATCGGCTGCAATTTTCATTCTATAATGCAATAGGGGTGATTTTACTGTGAGTGCTAATAATACCAACACTGAGAATCCAGTGGTTCTCCAGATGATTGATATCGACAAGCGCTTTCAAGGCGTGCATGCCTTGAAAAAATGTTGTTTGGAACTGAGAAAAGGGGAAATTCATGCTCTTGTCGGTGAAAATGGAGCAGGCAAATCAACTTTGATGAAAGTCCTTACCGGCATTCATCAAGCTGACTCTGGCCAAATTATTTACAACGGTCAAGAAGTACAGTTTAAAAGTCCAAAAGAAGCACAGGAAGCTGGTATTTCAATTGTTCATCAAGAGTTAAACCTGATGAATCACTTGACAGCTGCACAAAATATCTTCATTGGACGTGAATCCAAAGGATTTGTACTTAATGACAATTCAATTAATAAGGAAACCCAAAAATTATTTGACCACTTGAAGCTTACCATCCATCCTACCGACAAAGTCGGCGCGCTTACTGTGGGCAAGCAGCAGATGGTAGAAATTACAAAAGCAATCTCGTTTGATTCCTCCATCTTGATTTTGGATGAACCCTCTGCCGCTCTGGCCGAATCTGAGGTCGCCGAATTGTTTAAAACAATGAATGACCTAAAAGAAAAAGGCGTAACCATGGTTTACATATCCCACCGCATGGAAGAGATTATGCGAATAACAGATCGCATTACCGTAATGCGCGACGGGGAGTTTATTAAAACACTGAATACGCCGGAAACCAACTTGGATGAAATCATCAATGCCATGGTAGGACGCACGATTTATGCGGAACCAAAAACGCACAGCAATGTTCCGAAGGGAGCACCAGTTGTTTTAGAAGTTAAAAATCTTGTTTCTAAAGATGTAAAGAATGTTTCCTTCCAGCTCCACAAGGGCGAAATTCTGGGATTTGCCGGACTAATGGGTGCGGGGAGAACCGAAACAGCCCGCTTGATTTTCGGTGCAGATGAAATGACCAGTGGAGAAATTTACAAGAACGGGGAAAGACTTTATATCAAAACCCCTGTTGACGCCGTTAAAGCTGGTATTGGCTATCTTTCGGAAGACAGAAAACGATACGGACTCGCAGTTGGGTTATCCATTTCCGAGAATGTGGTTCTGGCGGATTTGGAGAGTTTTTCAAAACATGGAGTAGTTGACGATAAGAAAGTAAAAGCCATCACCTCGGAATATATCGATAAAATTAATATTAAAACACCTTCCATTAATCAGCTGATCAGAAACCTTTCGGGAGGCAATCAACAAAAAGTAATTATTGCAAAATGGCTTGTAAAGAATTGTGACATTCTTATCTTCGATGAACCTACACGGGGCATTGATATAGGAGCAAAAAGCGAAATTTATAAGCTTATGACAGAACTTGCCGCAGAAGGCAAGTCAATTATCATGATATCATCCGAATTGCAGGAAGTCCTAAGATTAAGTGACCGAGTAATTTGTATGTGTGAGGGCAAAATGACAGGTTCACTCGACATTCAGGAAGCAAGCCAGGAATCCATCATGAAATATGCGACAGCTAGAAATTAATGGAGGTATCAACAATGGAAAAAAAAGAAAATAAAAAGGCTTTGCAGGCATCCGGCCTTCAAAAGTTGCTCGCTTTGGGTGCACTCGTTATTCTTTATATATTCTTCTGCTTTTTCGGTGCAAACTTTGCATCCGGTGCAACATTTGTAAGTATTCTTGACAGTACATATTACGTCGGATTTATGGCATTCGGAATCACTTTCGTTATCATCACCGGCGGTATTGACCTTTCACTCGGTACGAATATGATGTGCTCGGCTCTAATCGCCGGCTATTTATACTCCACCGCTCACCTGTCTATTGGTTTGTGCCTTGCTCTCGTAGTTGCAATTGCAACCTCGTTCGGCTTAATCAATGGCCTTCTGATTTCCAAATTAAAGCTTCCCCCGTTCATTGCCACACTGGGCGTAATGATGATGACTCAGGGCATTGGCGCGATTGTAACAAATGTACAGACTCAGCGCTTCCCATCCGCATTTGATGCCGATGGCTGGTATAAGTCGATCTTCTATAAAACGCCATCCACCCCAGCAATGCCGAGCGGATTCCCCACCGGCATCATTTACATGGGTATCTTTTTCCTTGTTGCTTTATTTTTGCTCAACAAAACCCGTTTTGGCCGTTACACCTACGCAATCGGCTCCAACGAAGAAGCAGTTCGCCTTTCCGGTGTAAATGTAATGAAATGGAAAACCCTCGTTTATACTGTTTGTGGATTTTTCTGCGGACTTGCCGGTATTGTTTATGCAGCAA
This sequence comes from uncultured Caproiciproducens sp., assembly GCA_964517505.1. Classification (GTDB taxonomy): domain Bacteria; phylum Bacillota; class Clostridia; order Oscillospirales; family Acutalibacteraceae; genus Caproiciproducens. Next base: position 169,792 of record CAZFED010000003.1, read on the forward strand.
CCTATACAACCGTCATTCCGGGTACCGGAAATGGTCTTGAAATGAAAGCAATCGCCGCTGTAATCATTGGTGGCACTTCAATGTCTGGTGGTATTGGCACAATGTCCGGTACACTCATTGGTGCGTTCCTTATGAGCGTTCTGAGCAACGGATTAATGTCCATGGGTCTTCAGGGACACTACCAAACATTCTTCACCGGTCTCGTTGTAATTCTTGCGGTTCTGCTTGATATTTATAGAAACAAAAAAGCTGCTGCAATTAAATCTCACTAATACATTTGTTTCGACACCAGCATTTTGGTTTATGCAGTCTAATACGGGTTGTCCGTGTTAAAAATAAGTTGCCAAATTTAAGGAGGAAATTGAAATGAAACTAAAGAAAATCTTGGCTGCAACGCTTGCTGTCACAATGGTAGCATCGTTTACCGCCTGTGGCCAGAAGACCGCACCAGCAGCAGCCTCAACCCCAGCAGCTGAATCAAAGGCCGCTGACAATGCAGCTTCCACATCAGAGAACAAGGCTGCCGGGTCTTACATTGCAGTCGTTTCCAAAGGATTCCAGCACCAATTCTGGCAGGTCGTTAAAAAAGGCGCCGAGACTGCAGCAAAAGACCTTGGCGTAACTATCTCTTTTGACGGACCTCCGACAGAAAGTGATATTTCCACTCAGGTTGATATGCTCAAAAATGCGATGACAAAGAAGCCTGCTGCAATCTGCCTTGCCGCACTTGACACAAAGTCAGTGATGGAGCAGCTTAATGAATGCAAGAGCAACAATATCCCTGTAGTCGGCTTTGACTCCGGTGTTCCGGATGCTCCGGAAGGCTCCATCTATGCGACAGCCTCCACAGATAACTTCGCCGCAGCTGGTATTGCCGCTGAGTATCTCTTCAAAAATGATGCTTTCCAGGCAGCTCTGAAATCCGGCAAGCACATCACTGTAGGTGTTCTTTCTCAGGATGCTACTTCCGATTCTCTGATTAAGAGAACTGCCGGCTTTATTGAAACACTCGCCAAAAAAGTTGAGGGTGTGGACGGATTCGCCGGTGCAGTTGAAATTGTCGGCCATGACTCCTATAAGAAGGCTGCAACAGCCACTGCAAAGCTTACAATTAAAGTTAATGTTCCTGCTACTACTGCCGCTGCCGACATGAAAACGGGTGCCGAAGCTTTGCTTACTTCCGCTGATCTTGTCGCTATTTATGGTTCAAACGAAAACGGTGCAGGTGGTATCCTTGCCGCTTCCAACGATGGTCAGGATTTTAACAAAGATAACGGTAAATTCAAGAATATCATTGCAGTTGGATTCGACGCAGGAAAAACACAGAGAGTTGCTGTCGAAAACGGTTGGTTCCTTGGCTCTGTAACTCAGGATCCGTATCAAATCGGATACAAGGCTGTTTCCTTGGCAGTTGATGCCATCAATGGTAAAGCCGCTGACAGCAAAATCATCGACACAGGTGCAAAATGGTACAATGCTGAAGCATTGAAGGATCCTTCTATCTCTGAACTTGTTTACAACTAATAATGGCTACATAAGGATTATTCCCATACTCTCAAGAGTTGGGCCCGCGGTAAAAACCACGGGCCCAACTTATTTTCATGGTAAGATTATCAATTTCCCAGTTGTTTTCCCTGCCATGTGCTTTTCCCGACGAGTGCTTGATCAATTCCCCCAAGGACGGCAATTTTGTCAATACCCCACCTTGGCGCGATTAGCTTGTCGTGTGAACCGTCTCCGGTAATCCGTTCGATTACCGTTTCGGCGGGAAGAACTTCAAGCTGTGAACATACAAGGTCAATGTAATCTTCTTTTGTCATCGGGACAATCTCGTGGGCCGCGTATTGCCGCGCCATCATTGTACCCTCCATAATCTGCAAAAGATGAATTTTAATCGCATCGGTCCTCAGTTCACCAATTGCGCGCGCTGTTTCCAGCATCATTTCATCGGTTTCGCCGGGAAGCCCATTTATGATATGCACACACACGCGGATACCGCGTGATTTGAGTTCCTTATAGGTTTTTAAAAACTCAGCATAGGTGTGGCCACGGTTAATCCGTATGGCAGTGGCGTCATGAACCGTCTGTAACCCGAGTTCAACAGTAAGATACGTCCTTTGTGACAGCTCCGACAGATAATCCATCGTTTCCTGCTCCAATGCATCAGCACGGGTAGCAATACTGATGCCGCATATACCGTCAACAGAAAGTGCAGATTCATACAGTTCCTGCAATTTGGGAAGTGGCGCATACGTATTGGTGTGCGCCTGAAAATAAGCAATCACGTCCGCATCGCTGTGTTTGTTCCTCACACGCTGAAGTTCCGCCCGCACCTGCTGGGCTACGCTTTTGTCCGCCCCGTGCGTGAATTCCCCACTGCCCCCAAGGCAATACGTGCAGCCGCCAGTTCCTTTTGTACCGTCTAAATTGGGGCAGGTAAACCCAGCATCTATCACAGCCTTAAACACCCGTCGGTCAAATTTGCTTTTAAGATGGTAGCTTAGGGTGTGATATCGTTTATTATCATTAGAATATAGAAAAGGACTTTTCATAGTTCTCCTTATTTTCATCTGCTGATTTTTCTTAATATAACTGTAATCACTTTGCTTGAGCCGCTTCCGACTGCAAATACATCGTGAAAGATACATTTTTACAGCGCAGAATTTATTGCACGCAAATTTTTAACCGCACTAAATCCAACACTTCAAAGGTATTCCCGTGAAAAGCAATGATTTCCTCATCACGCATCCTTCCCAATTCACGCGACATGGAAGGACGTGAAACATTAAAAAACTCCGCAAGCTCATTGCGGTTATACGGCAGGCTGAACCGAAGACTGTGCGTCTTGCAATATCGTTCATAAAGGTAGGTACAAATCTTTCCCCTCATGCTCTTTATCGTTAAATAATCGATTTTCCGGTTAAGATACAGTGCCTTATCCGCAACAAGATGAATCAGATTTGTAGTCAGCTGCCGATGCCATGGGCAAACATTCTGACAGGGAGCCAAAATCCTTTCGGGCAGGATAAATAGTACCGTACTGTTTTCTGATGCATAAATCGTGGCGGGCGAAAGCTGTGAATCGGACAAAGCCGCCACTTCCCCGAAAATCCCCCCGGCGGATATTTTATTGAGCACAATGCGTTCCCCAAGCGGCGTTTCCTTTGTGACGGCAACCATACCGGCAATCACAATGCCAATTTCTTTCATGGAACCTGCCGCTTCCATCATCAGCTCTCCCTTGGAGTACTCTGCTGCCCGCGGTGTAATACAGCCGAGCATCTGAGAAATCTCATCCTCTTTTATCCCTTGAAACAATACACATTTTAGCAGTACGCTGATATAAGCATCAAAAATAGGATCACTTTCTTTCACAAATGTGCCCATAGCTACCAAGATATTAAGATGATTATACAGTCATTCCACTTAAAAAACAACCGCACGGTGTTTGATTGCGTGCGACTTTCTATTTCTTAATTAACGAGAGTGCTCACATTGAAAAAATGTCAAAAACAGTATATAATATTTTCACTGAAAGCGGAGGTGTTTTTATGAACGCAAAGTTCCTTCATACAAATTTCAATGTGCTTGACCTAAACAAAAGCATCGATTTTTATCAAAATGCTCTGGGTCTTACCGAAGTACGGCGCATAAACGCTTCGGATGGTTCTTTCATAATTGTATTTTTAGGCGATGGTGAAAGTGACTATCAGCTTGAACTTACGTGGATGCGTGACCGCAAGGAGCCCTACAACCTTGGCGACAATGAAATTCACATTGCATTTCTAGTGCCGGATAAAAAGCAAGCCTACGCCCTGCATGAGTACATGGGATGCATCTGTTACGAAAACCATGACATGGACTTATACTTCATCTCCGACCCGGACGGATACTGGATTGAAATCTTAGACTAAAGAAAAGAGGCCTCCAATTACGGAGACCTCTTTTTTGTTATGGCCGAGAATTATGTATTTTCTTCCCCTGTCCCGTAACGCATCATGATAAACTGCGCAAAAATCGCAGCCAGAATCTGTTGGAAAAGCGTCCCGATCATGACTGGGAACATCACCTCGGCCGGGAAGTACGCGGCGGCAATTACCGCGCCCGCGCTGATATTTCTCATACCGGAATTAAAAGTCATGGAAATAATTAAATCACGTTTTTGCTTTAAGACCAGTGCGCCGAGCCATCCAAAACAATAGCCCGAGGCTGCAATCAGGAGCATAATACCCATGACAGCAAAAAGCAGCGGAGTCATATGCTTGATGAACGGAGAGACCTTGGAAGAATTAACGCAGACTACAATAATCAGTGCAATCTTTCCAAACGGTGCAAGCCTTGGGGAGAGCGTTTGCTTCATTTTTCCGCCGGTGATCTGGTTAAGTGTCATGGCAAGAAGTGCCGGAATGGCAACCATCAGCAATAACTCCTTCATCATTCCCCATGAGTCAACCTGCACGTTGGAGCCGACAAAAAGATGCAAACTCAGCGGAACTAGAAACGGTGCTAAAAGGGTGTCAATCAAAATCACCGAAAGCGTGAACGGCCCGCTACCGTGGTAGATTGAAACCCACATAAAGCTGACAACGGCACTCGGCACAACAAACTCCAACACCATTCCTGTAATAAGGTACGGGTACTGGGAAAAGAATAGTCGTCCCACAGCACATGCCAAAAACGGTACGACAAAATGGACAATAAAAAGAGTTGCTATTAACGGCAGAGGGTTCTGAAATACATGTTTCACGTCGCGAAACTGCGAACTGAGGCTGCCGCAAAAGGTCATGAACGCGAAAACATACGGAACTAAAAATAAAATATGGCTGAGCTGATCCGGGAAAAGTACACCCGTTAAAAGACAAAGCGGCGTGACCAGCGGCATCCATTTTTCAACTAATTTATTAAACGCATACATAAACCGCATATCTATCCCCCAAATTACATTGTTTGCAGAGCTCTCAATACAGGCCTATCAATTTCCGCTCCCCCACAAAGGCAAAACTATAAAAGGCGCTCGGCGAATCCACCCAGCGCCTTTTCTCTATTTTATTTGTAAATCCAGCTGCCGAACCGTTTTACCGTACAGCAGAACGGTTACGCCTCTGATAACTCCTATCTTCCGAATTCCGAAAGAATTAATTCCTTATTGTGTTCCGAAGCCCACCGTATGCTCCACTCATTGGCAAAAATAAGCAAATGATTGCCCTTTAAGTCTTGAATCCTTTTGGTATCGGAGGTAAGATTCAAGGTTTTAGGGTCCAAACCCTCATTTTCAATCCAGCGGATATATTGATATGGCAAGTCTTCCATGCGGATGTCAACATTATATTCATTCTTGAGGCGATACTCCAAAACATCAAATTGAAGTGTTCCGACAACGCCGACGATGACTTCTTCCATACCGCCATTCAGTTCCTGAAAGATTTGAATTGCGCCTTCCTGCGCTATTTGCATCATGCCCTTGACGAACTGTTTTCTTTTCATGGTATCAATTTGCTGAACCCGCGTAAAATGTTCGGGGGCGAATGTTGGGATTCCGCCAAATTTAAACTTTGTGGATGCAGTACACAAGGTATCACCGATAGAAAAAATGCCCGGATCAAACACACCGATAATGTCGCCCGCATACGCTTCATCAATAATTTCTCTGTCCTGCGCCATTAATTGCTGCGGCTGTGTCAGCTTCATTGTTTTGTCACTCTGCATATGCATGACTTGCATTCCTTTTTCAAACTTGCCCGAGCAAATCCGCATAAATGCAATTCGATCGCGGTGCGCCTTGTTCATATTGGCTTGAATTTTAAAAACAAAGGCGGAGAATTTCTCGTCAAAAGGATCGATTGTTCCAATATCGGAGTTTCTTGGCAATGGCGGAGTGGTCATGCTTAAAAATTGTTCGAGAAAAGGTTCTACTCCAAAATTAGTCAGCGCAGAGCCAAAAAATACAGGAGACAGCTTTCCATGCCGAACTGCATCAATATTAAAATCATAGCCGGCACCATCCAAAAGCTCAATATCATCTACAAGGATTTTGCGGTGGTAGTCGCCAATCAGCGATTCCAGCTTTTCATCGTTAATATCGACTTCTGTGGCTTCTACTTCCCTCTGCCCGTTATTGGCTTGAAACGCAATGATTTCTTTCCTATTTCGATCATATACGCCCTTGAATTCTTTACCGGAACCAATCGGCCAATTCATCGGAAAGGTCTTAATTCCCAGTTCTTGTTCAATCTCTTCTAATAAATCAAATGGATTCCTTGCGTCTCTGTCCATTTTATTGATAAAAGTGAAAATTGGAATATCCCTTAACGTACAGACTTTAAATAATTTTCTGGTCTGCTTCTCCACGCCTTTTGAAGCGTCAATAACCATTACCGCAGAGTCGGCAGCCATCAGGGTTCGATAGGTATCTTCGGAGAAATCCTGATGTCCCGGCGTATCCAGAATATTAATACAGTAACCATTATAATTGAACTGCATGACGGAGGAAGTAACCGAAATTCCTCTCTGTTTTTCTATTTCCATCCAGTCAGAAACCGCGTGTTTCGCCGTTTTTTTGCCCTTTACCGACCCTGCCAACGCAATAGCACCGCCGTACAGCAAAAATTTTTCTGTTAAGGTCGTCTTGCCTGCATCAGGGTGGGATATAATTGCAAAAGTTCTTCTTCTATTGATCTCGTTTACATAACTTGACAAAATACTTCCTCCAGCTAATTTAAATACACTTCATTGTAAATCATTTACCTAAAATAATCAAATGTATTTTTGCTTTTTACTCCGATTTTCTGCCCATCTTTCCCCGCTTTGGTATAAATCCGGTTGATTTCAATACCATGATTACGCGAATGCGTTGCGCCGGTGCAATTCCCCTATGTATCAAACTGATACATAGGGTATCTATCCCGTAATATTATTCTGCTATGGACTTGTCAAATTAAACAAAACTTTGGAAATATTTGTCTTGTCGCATCTTCAATTTTTGTTCCTGCAATTGAACCGCTATAACGCTGATTTTATAACGAATAAACGAAAAAAGTCACTTTAAAACGTTTCGTGTTTTCTGGTGTAATTACTTGACATAATTAGCAAATATAAATATAATTAAAGCTATATCATTTCTATTGTATTTTTGCAGTATTTTCAATAATCAGAATATTTTAGAATCCATGTTTAAAGATAGAGTGTTTGATATTGCATAATACTTAACTATATGAAATAGTTCAACGGACAAATCGGAAACAAGTAGGAACAAAACGAAAACTAACGGAGGAAAATTATGAAAAAAAGGTTAATCTCTCTTATATTGGTACTTGCAATGGTTGCATCATTCAGCATTACCGCTTTTGCAACTGACTCAAGTTCAGGTGTTGTGCCGCTAAGTTTGAACAGTACGAAGCTTTCTTTGAAGGTAGGAGAAAGCGCTTCCCTTACAGCTTCTGTAATGGGATGCGAAGCAGAAGTCACCTGGTCTTCCAGCAATGACAGCGTCGCTACTATAAACTCAGGCACAGTAACGGCTGCAAGCCTTGGCAAAGCAGTCATCACCGCAACCACAGTCGATGGCTTGAGCGCCTCCTGCGCTGTGCATGTTGCACTAAAAGGAATCGATGTTTCCCGTTATCAATATGATATTAACTGGAACAGCGTAAAAGACGACGGAGTTGATTTTGCAATTATTCGCACGGGCTACGGCCATGAGGATTGGGCAAATCAGACCGACCCATATTTTAATGCTAATTATGACGGTGCAACAACAAACGGAATAAAAGTCGGCGTGTACCATTACAGCTATGCTACAACCGTCGCAGCGGCAGCGGAAGAAGCGAGAATGTGCCTCAGCATTTTGAATGGCCGAAAACTGGATTATCCTGTTTTCCTGGATGTCGAAGACCCAACGCAGCGCGTTTTATCAAGAGAACTGCTAACCGCAATTACCACAACCTTTTGCCAGGCAATTCAAAATGCCGGTTACAAAGCCGGTGTTTACAGTTCACCAAGTATTTTTAATTCAAACCTAATCAATTTGGATACCCAATATGATAAATGGGTTGCACATTGGGGAGTTGACTCGCCCAGATATAATAATGCGTACACTATGTGGCAATATGGCTCCGGTCCTGTCGCGGGAATCAACGGCTCAACAGACCTTGATTATTCTTACGTAGACTATTGCTCCATCGGGCAGCCCAGCACGCCCGGCACACCCGAAACACCTAACATACCGACCACTTTGCAGTGCGACACCACATCACCCTATTCCTTTGGCTCAAACAACACTTACTGCTACAAGATAACTACTCCCGCAGGAACAGCACCCGTCGCCGCTTCTTCCAATTCTGCCGCGGTGACCGTTGCATACAGCGCGAAGACTTCCGGTGGATATCTTTATAAAATTACGAACGTTAACGCCGGTATGGCAATGATTACAACAACAGCAGCAGATGGTTCTGCAGTATCTTTCATGGCGTACGGTAAGGCAAATGGGCTTGTTTGTGACACAACTTTGCCGTTCACAATGAAGCGTGGAGCAACCTACACGTTTAAGTTCACACCAAACGGTACAGCCGGCGTACCAAAGTTTACAACCGGAAATGGCAGTGTAATCAGTCCCGTCCAAACCAGTAAGATTGGCGGCTGTTACTACATTAAAATCAAAGCCAACGGCAGGGGCTGCACTGGCGTTTACACTACATTACCAAACCAGCAGTCTGTACGGCACTGTATCGTTACCGTAGCATAACATAACCCCTTGTTTTTGGATGGGGGTGTGGAGAAAATTCTCCACACCCCCATCTTTTTTTGTTTTGATAATAAAATGGAAAGGCACAGGCTAAAAAAACCTTTTGATTTCAATTTCCGCATTATCGGCGGAGTCTGAGCCATGAATTAAGTTCTGTGTAGTATTGAAAGCATAATCACCGCGAATCGTACCCGCAGCAGTATCTTCAAAATGCGTAGCACCTATTAATTTACGCATCCCTAAAATTGCATTATCCCCTTCCACAATCATTGCAAGAACAGGGCCGGACATCATATAGTCCATAATTTTCGGAAAGAAGGGTTCATTCACAAGGTGGGAATAGTGTTCTCTTAACATTGGCTCATCCATCTTCATCATTTTTGCATCGGTGATTTTATAACCCTTCTCTTCGATTCTTGTAATTATTTTGCCCATTAAACCGCGTTTAAGCGCATCCGGTTTCAGCATGATGTATGTTCTTTCCAATTGAATTTTCACTCCTTGTATTCCATAATATTTACAAAGGGATTATATCATGATTATCATTTAAATTCATATTAAAATTCAAAAATTTACCTGCATGAATTTGCTGGCGCAGTATAAACTAATTATGGGGTGATTTTATGGATAGTCTGCCACTTGGCTTTGGTATGGCTCTTGCACAAAATTTGGATGCCATGGAATACTTTTCAGCACTGCCTAAACAAAAGCAGGAAGAGATAATTGACCACACGCATGAAATTGACTCAAAAGAAGAAATGCATTCCTACGTGCAAAGTCTGATAAACAAAATTTGACAGTAATATCTTTAAGCAGAACGGCAATGATAATAGCGGCAGGGCATATATCGTATTTAAAAAAACGTGCCTTGTGCATGGATATATACCCTGTTAGGGCGAGGTCCAAACCTCGCCCGGTCTACATAAGGGAAAAAAGAGGTGAGTTTACGGAAAATTTCTATTATGGCGGCGCAAATTTACCCATTGTAAATGGAATTCTTGGTACTGGTGAAACTATGGATGACTATTTTTCTTCCCTTCCTGAAGAAGTCCAACAGGAAATCAACCAGCATGAAGGAGAATTCCATTCGGCTGAGGAGCTGCATGAATTCGCTGAAAACTTAATGAAAAGATCATAAAAGCAAGGGGACTATCTCAAAATTCTTTTATTTTTGAGATAGTCCCCTTATTTTTGTCAAAAGCTTGAATTTAATTAGTATATTTTTTATTAATTTCTATTTTTTTCCTAATCTTATTCATTTTTGCTTAAACCATACGAAATAATTATAGATATATTAATTATTTGACAAACTAAGGAGATGTAATTGTGCAACAAACTAACGAATCAAATCAACCATTTGAAGTAAAATCATTTTCTTCTGATGACAAATCCACTATTCTGCTTACCCCCTTATTTATTGTAATGGGAGCTAAGAAAGACGAATTATCGGCACTAACAACTACGATCAAATCCAACTTGGAAGGGTTTAAGCCTTCCGATGACTTAAGCATCATTTATCTTGATACAATTGATGATATGGAATACCGGGATAACTTGTCCTGCTTGGACATCAATTATCAATCAGAAGGAAACTCAAAATATAATTATTTAAGTTTTGAAAATAATGATGTTTTAAATGACTTTCTTAAAGCTTTTCATTCTTACACGAATAACGCTTTTGTATCCAGCACAATGCTGTGCAATCGTAAGGAAGCAGCCACTTACCCTCTGATTGCAGCTGCCGTCGTTATTGCAGGAGGTTCATTATTAACCTATATTGTGAATCTTTACCATGACTATGTTCCGCCAAGAACAATGATTGTAAAAGCTTTTGTATATTATTTTTATCAGTTCTGCAGAATAGTTGGCCCTTATCCTGTAGCTATTCTAACTGTGGTTTTAGTTTGTATTTGTTTAAGATGGCTTATTAAAAGTATTAAAAACCCACCAATGAAAACCATATTCAATAAAAAATAAATAAAGGGGCTGTCTCAAAATGTGAAAACATTTTAGGCAGCCCCTTGCTTATTATATTGGCCCGATTCTTTGTTTTGTGTGTTTTGCTTTACCCTGAATTTCCGGTACTGGGGGTGCATCATTTTTAGGAATATGCGTTTTGTGGTTGCTTTCCGTTCCGTGCGGATCCTTTGGGTCAGGCCGCCTCATTCCCGCTTTTGCCACGGTTACGCCTCCTTAAACATCATCATTTTTAATAGATTGCCTTTTTGAATTTTTGTTTTTATTTTGATTTTCCTGAGTAATTGGTGTCTGTCCGTTTGCCTTTTTCATCCGGTCTTTCTTATTGTCGGGCTGGCTGTCCTTTGGCATAGCAATCACCTCCATCCCTATTATGTGTAAATGCAATAGCTGTATTCACTTCATTACTCCACGAATCGAACATCCGGACGCACTTTTACGATTTATTTTTGGGATAATACCGTAAAAATTATTAATGCTTTAATCCTCTGGTGGCGGGATTGTCAATCAATTCGCCCTTATCAGTATACCTTGAACCATGGCAGGGGCAATCCCACGTCTCCTCGTCTGGATTCCAGTGCAGACGACAGCCCAAGTGTGCGCATTTGCGACTTGGTGAAGAAAACAAACCCGCCGTAAGTCCTGCCACCGACTGTGCACCATTAATCAGCATGTTTTCCGCCGATGCGGCAGCATTAAATCTTTGCGGTGAAAAAACTTCCGCATTTTTGTTTGGCCGACCGCAGATAGTATCAGCAAGTATCATTGCGGATACCATTGAACTTGTCATGCCCCATTTGTTAAAGCCTGTGGCTACGTAAAGATTTGATTTTGCCGCTGAATACAGGCCGATATACGGTACGCCATCCAGGGTCATGCAGTCTTGCGCCGACCAGTGAAAGACCTCCTCGCTGTTTGGAAAAAACCTTTTAGCAGCACTTCTTAACTTTTCGTAGCTCGCTTGCTGAGGGTGTTTACCCGTACGATGGCCGGCGCCGCCCAATAAGACATACTCGCCGTAATTACGAAAAGAATATCCGTTTTCGTCCGCATCAATATACATACCGTCAAGCTTTGCCGCATTTTTCAACGCAATTACATACGAGCGCTGCTGGTACATACGCGCAAAATACCAACCCGGAACATTGATAAAGGGAAAATGCGTTGCCACCACAATCCGATCGGCTGTAACTCTGCCCCGGTTGGTGATAATGGTATCATCCCGAACCAAAATGGCTGTGGTATGTTCATAGATATCTAAATCCGATGAAATAAACTTTATAAATTCAAGCGGATTAAATTGTGCCTGATTGGAAAATTTTACAGCCGCCCGTACATCAAACGGCAAATCGGTTTTCACAGTAAACTCCGCGTCGATTCCCAGCTTTTGTGCCGCATTGGCCTCAGCTTTTATATTTTCCCCTTGGTCAAGTGAATAAAGGAAAGCATTTTTGGTTTCAAAATTACAGTCAACTTGATTTTCAGCAATTATTTCACGATACATTTCAATTGCCTGCTGATTGGCTGCGGCATACTGTTTTGCCTGTTCCTCCCCAACGCTGCGAATCAGCTTATCGTAAATCAAGCTATGCTGTGAGGTGATTTTAGCTGTTGTGTTCTTTGTGGCTCCTCCGGCAGTTTCTGCGCCTTCCAGCACTACAACATTCAGCCCTTCTTTTTTCAGCAAAAAAGCCGTCAGCAATCCTGCCATTCCCGCACCGATTACAGCGACTTCAACGACAAGATCTCCCTTCATTTCCGGCTTTTTAGGCAATGCGCAGCTTTCGCTCCAAATTGATTTCATATTGGCATCCCTCCCTTATTAAGGTTTGCCAAATTTTATCCAATATGCAAAAAACGCCATCAGTTTTCCACTGACAGCGTTCTTTTTCTAAAATTGCAAAATGTAGTTGTAGGTGTTATCTGATTTTTATAGTGTCAGAAGCTTATCACCCTTTATTTCATCTGGACTCCATGCAATTAACGCAAAATTACCGTTTGTGTGGGCATCTACCTTGTTAATCCACTCAATTTCGCTGCCCGCCCTTGCGGAAAGTGTTTGATTCGTCGTGCCGGTATGGTACAGCGAAGAATTAATTACCCACCATTTGCTATGGATGCCTGCGCGCTTTAAATCGTCCTCCAGCCGCATGGCCTCATACACCGGAGTTGGTTCGGCAAGCGTCACGATGATAACCTCCGCTTGCGCCTCATTGCGCAGCCTTGGAAGCAATTTTTTCACGGATTCCGGAATATCCCCCTGTGAACGCTTTATTTCCTGATTGTAACTCTGTGTAGAATCAAGGAGCAGCAAGGTATGGCCGGTAGGAGCGGTATCAATTACCACCACCTGGTCTTCTGCTTTATCTACTATTTCCGCAAAGGCTCTGAATACCGCGATTTCCTGAGTACATGGGGAACGCAAATCTTCTTCTACATAAGCAATATCTTCCTCAGGCATCGTCTCCCGAGCCTTTGCAAGCACTTCCTCCTGGTATTTTTTCAGCTCGGCATGCTCATCAATATGGCTCATGGTGATTCCGCTGTTCTCATCAATCACAAATTTCAAGTGCGCCGCAGGGTCGGTCGTGGTCAGATGCACCTTTTTCCCCTTGGCCGCCAGTCCCATAGCAATTGCCGCCGCAATGGTTGTTTTGCCGACGCCGCCTTTTCCCATTGCGAAAACGACTTTTTTATTGGAATGATATAAATCATCAATGACATTTTTAAGGGTAGGAACATTTGCCGCGTTTACCTTTTCATGACTGGCAACAACCTTATCCTCGGTGAGAAGCGCTCTCACGTTTTCAGCACCCGTCACATTGTAGGCTCTGAGGGGAATCATATAAGCGGTAAGAGCTTTTAGACTCGCCGGCATTTCGGCAAGCGCTTTCTGCTGTTTTCCGTACAGTGCTTCCGAAATACTGTCATCATGGGAGGTCAGCACACCGTTCATCAGCATTATTTGATTGTGAACGCCGATATCCGAAAGTTCACTTGAAGCGCGCGCCGCTTCCTTTAATGGTGCGCTCTCGGGGCGGGATACGAGGATAAGCGTGGTTAACGCTCCATCCGATAAAGTATCAACTGCTTTTTTATAGATTTCCTTTTTGCTTTCCAATCCGGAAAGCTGGCCTAAACAGGACGCGCCGTGCGTACTTTCGCTGATAAAGTTGCTCCACGCAGACGGCAGCTGCAGCATGCGGAGCGTATGGCCTGTGGGAGCCGTATCAAAAATAATGTGGTCATATTCATTTTGTATTTTTTCATCAGTAATAAAGTTGGAGAATTCATTAAAAGCGGCAATCTCGACAGTACAGGAACCGGAAAGCTGTTCCTCCATGTTGTTCAGTACCGCTTCGGGCAGCTTTCCGCGGTATGGAGCGATTACGCTTTCTCTGTATTCTGCCGCCGCCTCTATGGGGTCAAGGTTCGCAACAAAAAGGTTCGGCACTTCTTTGATTTCTGTTCCCTTGTTGTTCAGCGTTGTATGAAAAACATCCTGTAAATTCGACGCGGGATCCGTACTGATCAGAAGTACCTTTTTCCCGTGGTCGGCAAGCATAACAGCGGTTGCGCACGCAGCGGATGTTTTGCCTACACCGCCCTTTCCCGTATAAAACAGATACTTGGTCAGTGTAATATTCTTCAGGTCAAACTGTTTCATCAGCAGCAACCACCTTTGCAGTTACATCCGCCGGATTTTTTAGGAGTAACTTTCACTTTTATAGGCAGTGTTTCCAACATGCCTGCGGAAAGGTCTAAAAGGTCCATAAATTCTTTATTGGTTGGGTACCTGCCTGTTATAACGATTTTACCGTCAATGAGCACAACAGGCAGCTTTTGAACGCCATTTTCAGACTGGATCAGCGTATTGACAGCGTGGTTTGTCACAAACTGCTGCGGCGCACTGTTGAGGTTAAAGCGGTCAACAGTAATCCCGTTTTTTTGCAGCGTACTAAGTACCGTTGAAACTCTCAGAAGCTCCGGATTGACGCTAACACCGCAAAGTCCCGTAGAACAGCACATAGCCGGTTCAAAAATTTGCATTTTTTTCATTATAAAACAGCTCCTTTAATTATATTGGCTTAAAGAACTTCTTTTTTCCATTACAACTACGTTTCTCCAAGTTCCATATTTATCTTTTCCCATTTTCTCACGATATCCAACTTCTCGGAATCCACATTTTTCATGAAGACGAAGACTAGGGGCGTTATTCTGCATAATTAATGATTCAAGCAGCCAAAATCCGTTCTTTTCCGACTCGTGAATCATATGGTTAAACAACTTTGTTCCCACACCCCTATTTTTGTACTTTTCATCAATATAAATACTGACTTCAGCCACACCTGCATAAACACACCGGCTCGAAACAGCACTTAACACCGCCCACCCAGCAATCGCTTCTTCATCGGTAATAACATATCTGCATTCTTTTAAGTGCGCTTGATCCCAGTCGGCATAGGTGGGACAGTTAATTGCAAAAGTAGCAAGGTTTGTATCGATACCATACTGATAAATCTTCCGCACTTCATTCCAATCTGTTTCTAACATTTCCCTAATTTGTAATTCCATATCATTAAACAGACCTTTCGTTTTGATTGCTGTTTTTACAACAACATTCCTTACAAATACAGTCGGGCGAATCCGATGTAATACGACAAATATACTGCTTAAACTCCTGTATTTTTTCCTCGTTCAGGGAATAATACATCCATTTTCCATCCCGACGCGCACATAAAAGCCCCGTGTCACAAAGGAGCTTCATGTCGTGGGATAGAGTAGGCTGTGTGATTTGAAATTTTTCTAAGATTCTACAGGCACAAAGCTCCCCGCAGGACAGCATTTCAATAATCCGCAGCCGCTTTGGGTCTGATAAAGCCTTAAATATTTTCGCATTCTGTTCAAGTTGATTTTCCAATCCAGTCACCTCACATAGTAAAGTTTCTATATGTATTATATGCCACATATAGAAAAATGTCAATACGTTTTAATAACTATCAAATCAGCACCTTTTGAAAAATACTGATTATAGTCCTCTATATTAATTGCTATTATTTCCCGGGAAAACCCCGTGTCGCGATTGGGATATAAAGAAGTATATGTCATCCTTATAACCTAAAAAACAGTAATAGAACTAACGTTCTATTACTGTTTTATCGTCAAAAATTCAAAAAGCAGAAAGGTTACGGTTCATTAGGCAGAAGCGGAAGCCGTACAATAAAAGTGCTGCCCTTGCCCACTTCGCTTTCCACACCGACCTCGCCGCCGTAAAGTGCCGCAAGGTGTTTTACAATGGAAAGGCCAAGTCCGGTTCCGCCAATTTCGCGCGAACGGCTGGCATCCACCCGGTAAAAGCGCTCGAAAAGCCGCTCGAAATGTTCCGGCGCAATACCAATGCCGGTATCCTTCACACGGATGACCGCGGTTTGGCGCTGTCGCTGCGCGGTAACTGCCACACTGCCGTTCGGTTTGTTATATTTAATTCCGTTTTCAATTAAATTTCCAAATAACTGCTGGAATCTTGTCGGTGAGCAAGATATGAAAAGGCTGCTGTCAGCATCAAGTGTAAGATGAACCTGATTTTTTTCCGCCACAGGCATCAGTCGGTCTATACAGTTCATCAGCTGCTCCTCCACACTGCAGCGGCGGCTGGAAGGGTCCTCTTTGGCATTTTCAATTTGAGAGAGTGCCAACATATCATCAATCAGCCGATGCAGTCTTTCAGCCTCAATGTCAAGTACATCGTAAAAATAGCGGCGGGTTTTTTCATCGCGGTCGGTACTCTTTAAAAGCTCAATGCTGCCGCGGATAGAAGTCAGCGGCGTTTTCAGCTCATGGGTAACGTTTGCAACGAATTCACTCCTGAGCTGCTCCAGTTTACGTACATGCGTCACATCGGTGATAACCGCCAAAGCAGATTTGGTTTTCTGTCCCTCAATCGGGGATGCATAAATCGTAAACTGTTTTTCACCGGGCGCACCGGTAAAAAGTTCTTTTCTCGAATCGGATTTATTAATTGCGTCCTTCATCAGATTGGCAATTTTACTAATGAACAGGCTGCCCTCCAGTTTATCACCATCTTTTAGATTGGGCTTTTGAAGCTGGCTGCGGGCACTCTGATTTAGAAATAAAATTTGGTTTTCAGCATTAATGGCAATCACGCCGTCATCCATGCCCTGAAGAACTCCTTCAAGCTGATTCTGCTTGCTTTTCAATTGGGAAACAGCGGTTTCGGTGCTTTCCGCCATCGTGTTAAAGGAACGGGCGAGTTCTCCAATTTCATCCTTGTATTCTCCGACGACACGGCTTGAATAGTCACCGTCGGATATTTGCCGCGCCGTGTTGGTAAGCCGATTGAGCGGTTCGGTCATTCGGTAAACCAAAATGCCGGTAACAATACAGACAATCGCGATACCAAGAAGCATACTGAGCAACGCGACAACCCAGAGCTGGCTTATCACCTTATCAAGGTCTGCCGTAGGCAGAGCGGCGCGAATAAAAAGCTGGTCTTTAAGATAAACCGCTTTGTAATAATAACGCTCATTTAAGCTTGCGCTAATTCTTGTATCGCTGCCGCTCCCATTTTGACGCGCCTTAATGATTTCCGGCCTGTTGCTGTGGTTTTGATTGATTTCTTCCTGCGCACTGTCCCCTGTTACCTTGCCGTTAATATCAATAATGCTGATACGCATTTCCTGGCCGGCTTTTGCCAATTGAATGCCCACATTGGTTGCTGTGGCTTCGGGATCTTTACGTATCTCATCCGTCTGTGTGGACAGGATACTCAAAGCGGTATCAAGCCGCTTTGTAAATTCATTTGTATACTGCTGCTGTACTTGCAGCGCCGCGAGCAAAAAAGCCGCAATAAATCCGGCTACGATAATTGCTGCATTGCAAAGTACCAATCTTTTTTTCATAGCCGCCTCCAATTATTTAGATTCGATAAATTTATAACCAACCCCGCGCACGGTTTGAATGAAAACCGGCTCGTCTGGATTATCTTCAATTTTTTGGCGCAGATAGCGCACATGAACGTCAACCGTTCTGGTATCGCCATAATACCCCACACCCCATACCTTGTCGAGCAGGGTGTCGCGCGTAAGCACTTTTCCGCTGTTCCTCATCAGCATTACAAGCAGGTCGAACTCCTTTGCGGTCAATTCAATCAAATTGCCCGCTTTTGTAATGGTATGGCGGGTGATATCCACACTCAAATCACCACTGATAAGAATTTGGTCAATCTCCCCCTGTCGGCCCGTTCTGCGGAGCACCGCACGCACGCGGGCGCAAAGTTCCTTTACGCTGAATGGTTTTACAATGTAATCGTCCGCGCCGATTTCAAGGCCGAGAACCCGGTCAATTTCCTCGCCGCGGGCGGTAAGCATCAGCACCGGAATTGCGCGCGTAGCGTCATTTTCCCGAAGCATGCGGCAAACCGCAAGGCCATCGGGCTGTGGCATCATCCAGTCAAGAATGATTGCGTCGGGGCTTCGCTGCTTTACGGCGTTTAAGAGCTGCGCACCATCGGGGAACTCAGCTGTTTCAAAACCGCTGTCCTTCAGTGCCAAAGCAACCAGCTTGCGTATATTCAGCTCGTCGTCGGCAATATAAATCAGCGCCATGTGTAACCTCCATTACATTCCTTTTGTATTCAAGTCGGGGTGCACCCCGGTTTCCATATAAATGACCCACTCCGCAATATTCGTAGCGTGGTCGCCCATTCGTTCAATATATTTTGAAATAAAGAGCAGGTCTACTTCACGCATCACATTCTGCGGGTTTTGTGTGATAATGCCGCAAACTTCCAGTATCGTTTTGGAGAACATCGCATCGACGATATCGTCGCTTTCGCATACCTTCCGTGCCGCCTCCACATCGCGGCTAAGGAACACATCCATTGCGCGGCGGAACATGCCGCGCGCCGCCTCAAGCATCTGTACCACATGGGTAATGGCAAGGCTGTTTGTGTTCAGTTCACCAATTGTAAGAATCTCACAGATATCCGCACACTGGTCGGCCTCACGCTCGATATCGGTAAGGATTTTAAGGCATGCGGCAATGACCCTCAGGTCACTCGCAATCGGCTGCTGCAGGGCAATCAGGTTCATGCAGAGCTTTTCAATCGCATGTTCCGTCTGGTCAATTTCATTGTCACTGTTTGCAACCTCACTGGCCTTTTCCAGGTCCATGGTGCGAAGGGCTGCAATCGTTTCTTCAATGCGCTGGTCAACGGTGTTACCCATATCGGTCATTTGTGAAATCAGATTTTCCAACTCGCGGTCAAAAATTTTTCTCGCCATTATAGTTCCTCCTTGTATTATACATTTAATGATAAAAGATATCTATACAAAATGTAAATCGGGTTAAGCGGTTCGTAAATCAGCCAAAACGGCCCGTAATATAACGTTCGGTGCGCTCGTCCTTTGGATTGTTGAACATAGTAAGCGTATCGGTGAATTCGATGATTTCCCCCAACAAAAAAAAAGCGGTTTTATCAGCGATTCGCGCGGCCTGCTGCATGTTATGAGTTACGATAATAACGGTATATTTTGTGCGCAGGTCATCCATCAAATCCTCAATTTTCAGCGTGGAAACCGGGTCGAGCGCGCTAGTGGGTTCATCCATCAGAATAATATCGGGTTCCACAGCCAAAGCGCGCGCAATACAAAGGCGCTGCTGCTGCCCACCAGAAAGGCCAAGGGCGGATTTTTTCAGTCTGTCCTTAACCTCTTCCCAAAGGGCGGCGCTTTTTAAGGACTGCTCCACAATTTCGTCAAGCTTCTGCTTGCTTTTGATGCCATGAACACGCGGGCCGTAGGCAATATTGTCGTATAGTGTCATCGGAAACGGATTCGGCTTTTGGAACACCATGCCCGCGCGCTTGCGAAGCAGGGTGACGTCCGTGCGCGGGTCGTAAATATCCTCGCCATCAATGGTAACCTTCCCCGTTATTTTACAATTTTCAACCATGTCATTCATACGGTTGAGCGTTTTAAGGCAAGTGGATTTTCCGCAGCCGGAGGGGCCAATAAAGGCGGTTACTTTGTTGGAGGGGATTTCTATGTTTACATTTTTGAGCGCATGAAAATCTCCGTAGTATAAGTTTAAATCGTGAATTGATATTTTATTTTCCATATTATCATCCTCTCCTAAGTGCTCTTGAGAGCAATCCTGCCAGACGGTTGAGCAGAAACACCAAAATAAGCAGCACTGCCGCTGTTGCAAACGCGATGTGCATCGCGTCGGGTGAAGCGGCTTCGCGCGCCGTCTGGTACAAATGCAGGGTCAGGGTGCGGCCGCTCGAAAAAATCTGTTGAAAAAAGCCGCGCGGCATATTATAGGATAAGCCCGAAGTAAACAATAGCGCTGCACTTTCGCCCACAATACGGCCCATAGCAAGGATAACGGCGGTTAACACGCCGGGCATAGCGCAGGGCAGTACAATGCCCATTACAACGCGCAGCTTACCCGCACCGAGTGCCATCGCGCCCTCCTTGTAGGTGCTTGGAACGGACAGAAGCGATTCCTCAGTGGTTCGGATAATCGTTGGCAAAATACAGAGCGACATCGTAAGGCAACCTGCCAAAATAGAGGTTTGCAGTCGGAACAGAATACAGAACACCGTGTAGCCGAACAAACCAAAAATTATCGAAGGAATGCCCGAAAGTACCTCGGTTGTAAAGCGGATTGCTTTGACCAGCCTGCCCTGCTTTGCATACTGTGTGAGGTATATTGCGGAAGAAATACCAATCGGTGCGGATATCAGTAGAGTGATGACCACGATGTACATCGTGTTGATAATCATGGGCAGAATGCCCTTTAAATTTTCCTTTGTTTCAGAGTATGGGGTGGAAATAAAACTCCATGAAATGTATGGTAAGCCGTTGATTAAAATGTATAGAATAATTCCCAGAAGCGTAATAACGGTGATTGCCGCCGCCGTATTAATCAAAACTTTCAGCGCAGTGTCGGCGGGACGCTTCTTTTTTCCGTATAATGAACTACTCGGCATCCATCTGCACCCCTCTCTTAGAAATATAGGTAAAGCTTATATTCACAATCATAATAAACACAAACAACACCAGCCCGATGGCAAAAAGCGCCTCACGGTGTAAACCGGACGCATAGCTCATCTCCATGGCGATTCCCGTGGTGAGCAGCCGCACAGTACCCAGAAGCGACGGCATGTTGGCAACATTTCCGGCCACCATGATAACCGCCATTGTTTCGCCAATGGCGCGCCCAACACCCAAAATGACGCCGGCAAGGATTCCCGACCTTGCCGCGGGAATACTGACCTTGAAAATTGTTTTCGTCGGCGTCGCGCCCAAAGCGAGTGAGGCTTCACGGTAAGCCTGCGGAACCGCTTTTAACGAGGTTTCGGTTACACTGACAATCGTGGGAAGCACCATAATAGCAAGAATCAGAACCGCGGCCAGTAGGCTGTCGCCGATTGTGTTGCCTTGAAAAGGCGGAAATTTCCGGATTGCCGGAACAATGACGAGCATACCAAAAAAACCGTAAACAACCGACGGAATGCCCGCCAGCAGTTCAATTGCCGGCTGCATTAGTTTTGCCACACGCGGTTTGGCTGTTTCAGCAAGGAAGACCGCCGTCAAAATTCCGATTGGTACACCCAGGATGATTGCGCCGAACGTACCCGCAATGGAAGATAAAATCAGCGGTAAAATTCCAAATGTTCCGGCCGCCGCGTTCCATTCAGTTCCGAATAAAAAGTGACCGAGACCAATTTGAGCGATTGCGGGAGTACCCGCCGCAAAAATATAGACGGTAATCATAATGACCGAGCCGACAGACACGCAGGAAAACACTAAAAAAATCGATTCGGCAAGCTTTTCCGTTCCCTGCGTCCAAAGTGATAAAACGGCACAGACAATTCCTCCGACAAGCACATAAATTGACGGCCAGAGGTAGCCAATTGTAATTTTACTGATATTCAACTGGGTTACCGCTGTTTGTATGCTGGATGTAGTAATCAGTACAATCAGCGGTGTAATACCGGAAATCACATAGGCCGCACCGGCAAGCGCGGGCCTTTTGCAAAGGAGCAGAACAATCCCCGCAATTGGCAGTAAAACGCCGGCGATTACCGATATTCTCGTTAAAGGAGGAATGGTCACCAGGCCGCTCAGTTCAGGCCCCTGCACACGAAAACCTTTCACTGTGGCAAGCTGAAATCCATTCACGATATATGTTGTATTTTTAAATACGAACTTCATGTAAGGAAGGAAGAATGCCAAAACGGAAATAAGACCTAACAATATTGCCAGGCCTTTTTTCGCTGTATTCTTATTTTTATCCTTTTGTGCGTTAGCCGCGCTCTTCATTGTAATGTTCATTTTACTGTTACCAGTCCGGCTTTTTTAATCACTGCCTGACCTTCGTCCGATTTTACAAACTCGAACCATGCTTTTACAAGGTCACTATCCGTACCTTTTTTGTAAATTTCGATGAATGGTCTTTGTGCCTTATAGCTGCCATTTGTAATATTTTCTTCGGTGGCTTTTATGCCGTCAACATCGACCGATTTGACTGTGGAGTTTACCGAATCCAGCGAGACATAGCCGACAGAACCTTTATCGCTGCCCACTTTTGTCACAACCTCGCCGGTAGAGGAAAGCTCTGCGGCATACTTGCACTTTTTAGCGCATTTGAAGATACCCTCAAAGCCGTCGCGCGTACCGCTCGCAGCCTCACGGCCAAGCACCGTAATCTTTTGGTCGGCACCGCCAACGTCTCTCCAGTTTGTAATTTCACCTGTAAAAATTTTCGTGATTTGGTCAGTTGTTAAAGAGGAAACCTTACTGTCCTTATTCACAACGACTGCGATTCCATCGATTGCAATTTGCACAATTTCATAGTCACCCGGCTTTTCCTCTTCCTTCATTTTTCTTGAAAGATCGCCGATTAAGGCAGTTCCGGCACTGACTGCTTTGGCCGCGTCACCGGAGCCCGTACCACTCTTTTCAACTGTTATATTTGGAAATTTTTCCATAAAGACCTCGCTTAATGCCTGGCAAACCTTTGCCATTGAGGTTGAACCGTTCAGCGTAAGCTTACCGCTCAAATTAGATGATGATGCCACGTCTGAAACACTCTGCGAATCGGCTGCTGCATTTTGAGAAGCCTCGGTTGAAGTGGTCCCTTGAATTTCAGAACTGCAACCGGTAAAAGCGACCGTAGAACATAGAATTGCAGCAGTCAAAATTGACGATATCATTTTTTTCATTCTCGGTAATCCCCCTGCAAATTTTATTGTGTTTTTTTAGTACGCTTTTATTTTAGCGGCGCAATGTTAAATCCATGTTAAGCTTAGTTTAGATTGAATTTAAATAAAATATACGAATTGATTTGTATTCGCGGTCAAATCACACAAAGAAGATTTGCAGAATATGCAACTTATGTTTACCGGTTAACTAGAAACATCTTATATTTGACATTCAATATGAAAATAAATATAATATATATAGATATTTTATATTTTAAGTCCTATGTTTACCGGTTTCTATAAGATAACAGCAACGGGTGAAAAGTTAAACCTAAGTTCCATGATGTCCCCGCAATGAAGTGAAAATTAATAATATATTGGATTTACGTATGCCTACAGGATTATGAATAAGAGGTGGAACACATTGAAAAGCAGCCTTACTATTTCGGACATTGCCAAAAGCGCAGGCGTTTCTAAAACAACAGTTTCCCGTTTTCTAAACGGGAAGTATGAATATATGTCGCAAAGTACAAGGGAACGCATTGAATCTATTATACGAATGGCAGACTACCGCCCCAACACGCTGGCGCGCAGCTTAAAATCCAGCAAGAGTATGCTGGCCGGACTGGTGATTGCGGATATTGAAAGCCCGTTTTCCGCAGCAGTAATTAAAGGTGCCGGTGATACTTTACGCGGCGCCGGTTACAGCATGATTATTGTGAACAGCGACAACAGTATTGAAAAAGAACAAAAATATATTCGTTCCCTGCTTTCACAGGGAGTAGACGGACTAATGGTAAATACGGCAAATACGAGCAATCCTTTTTTAATTGATTTGGCGAATCAAGGGTTGCCTGTCGTTCTGACTGATCGTTGTGTGCATGATTATAATTTTGATATCGTATCGATTGAAAATAAAGAATCAATTATTACGGCGCTGCGCCATTTAATGGAAATGGGGTACAAAAAAACAGCACTGTTCACCCAACCCGCTGACCTGATTTCTCCCCGTTTTGAGCGCCGAGCTTCTTTTGTGGAACACTTAACCTCCTGCGGGGTTCAAAATCCGGAGCAATATGTGTTTGAGTTGGATTTCAGTAAGCCGTCAGCCGTTAAGGACGCGTTAAAACGGCTAAATGAAATAAGCGAAAACACCGGTCCGCCCGCGGTAATCGCCGCAAGCGGCGTGACACTTCTGCATACCCTTCACGCTGTAAACGAACTGGGTTTGAACGCACCGCGAGATATTGGCATCTGTGGTTTTGATGACTGGGGCTGGGCACCGGAAATGGCATGGGTTTCCCTGACAGAGCCAAAAATCACCACACTGTCAGTACAAGCGCACCGAATTGGTGAAAAAGCGGCGGAACTGCTTTTGCGCCGGATATCCGACCCTGCGGCTCTGAAGGAATCGATTGCGATTCCCGCTGAGCTTATTGTGAGGGGTTCTACCCTTTTAAATTCTAAATAATTCATCAGTATATTTGATATACCATTTTATAAAAAGGTTGTGTAACTATGTTAAAAGGCGTTATGTTAGTTGGTGAGCCGATGGGACTGTTCATCGCACAGTCGGAGGGCTCCCTCGAAACCGCTTCCGCTTACTCCTGTGCGGTAGCCGGCGCGGAATTCAATGTTGCAGTGGGATTAAGCCGGCTGGAGCACAAGGTTGGCTACCTAACAAAACTGGGCAGGGATCCACTTGGCAAACGAATCATAAATGTGATGGAGCAAAACAAAATAGACACAGATTTGATTACGTGGAGCGATGAACAAACTACCGGATTTATGCTTAAATCAAGGGTCAGTACCGGAGATCCCGATATTTTTTATTTTCGAAAAAATTCTGCCGCCTGCACTCTCGATAAAGCGGACATTGACAGGGTCGACTTCTCCGGCTACAGCTGTCTGCACATGACCGGAATCTTCCCTGCGCTTTCGGCGTATACTCGTGAAGCGGCTTTCCATTTGATTGACAAAGCACGTGAAAACGGCTTAACCATTTCTTTTGACCCAAACCTGCGCCTACAGCTATGGAGCAGTAAAGAAGAGATGATTACGACAATCAATTCTCTTGCCGCGAAAAGCGACATTGTATTCCCCGGAATTGCTGAGGGCAAAATATTAACCGGAAGTGACGACCCAGCGACAATTGCGGATTTCTATCTGAAAAGCGGTGTAAAGGCGGTTGTGATTAAGTTAGGCGCAAAGGGCGCTTATGTTGCGGAGGGCAGCGAGCGCTGTATTGTTGATGGCGTTAAAGTGGAAAAGGTGGTTGACACCGTGGGTGCGGGCGACGGCTTTGCGGCCGGTACTCTCAGCGCGCTGTTAGAAGAACTGCCGCTTGTTGAAGCAGTAGAACGCGGCAACGCAATCGGTGCAATTCAGGTTATGTCACGCGGCGACAACGACGGGCTGCCCGACAGAGATACACTTGCAAAATTCATGGGTAAAACAAGTTTATAAGTTAGCGCATAATAATAACGGAAAGCGCTGGGCGAACTATTTATATAATTATATAGACATATACATAGAAAAGGGAGTAAATAAGATGAGCAGCAATATGGATTTAATCAGTAAGATTGGTCTTGTTCCTGTCATTGTGATTGAGGACAGCAGCAAGGCGGTTCCTCTTGCAAAAGCGTTGTGCAAGGGCGGCATTCCTGTGGCAGAGGTTACCTTCCGCACCGCGGCTGCAAAAGACGCGATTCAGGCTATGGATGAAAATGTACCGGAAATTCTGGTCGGTGCAGGTACGATTCACAATGTAGAGCAGGCAAAGTCCGCTGTTGCGGCAGGAGCAAAGTTCATTGTCACACCGGGGTTTCAGGGTGACGTTGTTCGCTGGTGCCTTGACAACTCCATTGATGTATTCCCCGGCTCTGTCAGCCCAAGCGACATTGAGTCCGCTATCGCTCTCGGCTTAAAGACCGTAAAATTTTTTCCGGCGGAAGCTTTTGGCGGCGTGAAAACACTAAAGGCATTTTCTGGCCCGTATTATGATATTAAATTCATGCCAACCGGCGGTATTAACGAAAACAACGTAAACGATTACCTCGCACTTGACAGCGTAATTGCCTGCGGTGGTGCGTGGATGGCCCCGAAATCATTGATTGATGCCGGTGAGTTCGATAAAATCACCGAACTTTGCCATACGGCGCTGAATAAGATGCTCGGCTTTGAGCTTGGACATATTGGGATTAACACCAAAGATGACAGCGAAGCCGAAAAAACAACAAATGCACTTGCATCTTTGTTCTCCCTCCCAATTACGGAATACCCGACTGCCTATTTTGCCGGCAGCATGGCTGAAATCATCAAGGGCAAATTTTTAGGAACCATGGGACATATCGCCGTTCTGACGAACAATGCGGAACGCGCAATGGCCTACCTTGAACGCCGCGGCGTTGCATTCGACAAAAGTACTGAAAACAGAAACGCAAACGGGAAGCTGAACACAGTTTACATGAAAGATGAGATTGGCGGCTTTGCCATTCACTTAAAGCAGAAATAACATAATATTGGGCTTAGGTTTACTAAAAGAGGCGGCAGAAGAAATTCTGCCGCCTCTTTTACACGAAATCCAATAGCTTGTGCCTGCTTATAAATTGGCATATCCATCCCCCCCTCGGTTATCTTGCGTGTATTCCCCTTTCAGGGATTTTTTCGCAATGGGACAAAAAGATGCGTCTCCTTTGTCATATAACATATCCATATCAAATTGAAAACATAATGTGAATTTAAAGGTTGACGAACAAGGCTAAATAATGTAAAATTCATATAGCAGTTTAAATCACTAAAACATTTATGCTTTAAAGTGTTAAAACTATTTGAATAGTGAGGGGATAGGTATTATGAAAAAAACAATTGCATTTCTTTTAGCGGGTATTATTGCACTTTCCGCTTCGGCTTGTTCCGCCGGAAGCTCCACTTCTGCTGTAAATAACGGAACTGCTGCTTCCGGGGCAGAGCAAAAGCAGTTTAAAATTGGTGTTGTACAGCTTGTTGAGCATCCCGCTCTGGATGCGGCTTACAAGGGATTTGTTGATGGGTTGGCAAAAGAAGGCTATGTGGACGGCAAAAACATCACGCTTGAATATGAAAATGCGCAGGGTGAACAGCCAAACTGCCAGACCATTGCAGGCAAGCTGGTCAATGACAAATCCGAT
This sequence comes from uncultured Caproiciproducens sp., assembly GCA_964517505.1. Classification (GTDB taxonomy): domain Bacteria; phylum Bacillota; class Clostridia; order Oscillospirales; family Acutalibacteraceae; genus Caproiciproducens. The sequence goes on from CAZFED010000003.1 coordinate 196,910, forward strand.
TTGATTCTTGCCATCGCAACGCCGGCTGCGCAGGCTGTCGCCAATGCAACTAAGGATATTCCGATTTTGGTGACTGCGGTCACAGATCCCGCGGACGCAAAGCTCGTCGCTTCAAACACCGCGCCGGGCGGCAATGTTACCGGTACTTCCGATTTGACCCCGGTCGAAGAACAGATGAAGCTGTTAAAGCAGCTGGTTCCCAACGCGAAAAAGGTTGCAATGCTTTATTGTTCGAGTGAAGCAAACTCCAAATTTCAGGTAGAAATTGCTAAGAAGAGTGCCGCCGCGCTTGGGTTAGAAACAGTTGATGCAACCGTTTCTAATTCTAACGAAATACAGCAAGTCGTACAGTCCCTTGTTGGTAAAATAGACGCGATTTATGTGCCAACCGACAATATGGTCTCCGCAGGTTTAGCGACGGTTTCAATGGTGGTACAGCCGGCGAAAATTCCGATTATTGTTGGCGAATCCGCAATGGTGGATAAAGGCGGCTTAGCTACATACGGTATTAATTACTATGACCTTGGCCTTTTAACTGCGAAGCAAGCGGTCAGAATTTTAAAGGATGGTGCAAAACCGGCCGAAATGCCGATTGAGTATTCCAAAAACTGCAAACTGGCTTTGAATAAAGAAGTTGCAGCCAAAATCGGCATCACAATCCCACAGGAATTACTTGATAAAGCAAGTGCATCCAGTAAATAAAATTAAAAATAGAATAGCATAGCGATAGGAAGAATTCCTATCGCTGATGTTGCGTTAAGGAGAATGTTCATGGGTATCTTTCCGGCAATACAGGGCGCAGCCGCACAGGGCGTGCTTTGGAGTATTATGACGCTTGGCTTGTACATAACCTTTAAGGTTTTGGATTTTGCCGACTTGACTGTTGACGGAAGCTTCGCAACGGGTGGCGGAGTTTCAGCAGTCCTTATTTTACACGGTGTAAATCCGTTTGTTTCGCTTCTGGCAGCACTAATTGCAGGTATGGCTTGCGGCTTTGTTACAGGAATTCTGCATACAAAGCTTGAAATACCGGGAATTTTAGCGGGAATTTTAACTATGATTGCCCTATACTCGATTAATCTTAGAATTATGTTTGGTCAGGCAAACATGCCCCTGCTTGGTGTTTCCACAATTTTCACCACCATTTCCGGCTGGTTTCCAACCCTCAGCACAAATGCCATATCTTTGATTATCGGCCTTGTATTCGTTGTAGTTGTCATCGCATTTCAGTACTGGATTTTCGGTACGGAAATCGGCTGTGCCATTCGCGCCACCGGCAACAATGAGCACATGGTGCGCGCATTGGGTGTAAATACCGATAAAATGAAAATTTTGGGTCTGGTACTCAGTAACGGACTTGTCGCGCTTGCCGGTGCAATGGTTGCACAAAGTCAGGGCTATGCCGATGTGGGCATGGGCGTGGGCACACTTATGATTGGACTCGCGTCGGTCATCATTGGAGAGGTTCTGATGGGCAGACGCTTCTCGTTCGCTTATAAGCTTGTTTCCGTTGTTGTTGGCTCTGTTATTTACCGTGTTATTATTGCTATCGTGCTTCAGCTTGGCTTTAAGTCCAGCGACTTAAAACTGCTTACTTCCATAATGGTGGCAATTGCGCTGGCAATTCCTCTGCTGAAAAAAAGGCTGCAAAAACAGCCCCAGCCTGTGGAAAGTGAGGAAAAGTCAGTATGATTCAACTAACAAACGTTTATAAAACATTTAATGCCAATACCATCAATGAGAAGAAAGCATTAATTAACCTTAACCTTACAATCGAAACCGGCGATTTCGTCACAGTCATCGGTGGCAACGGCGCTGGTAAATCCACACTGCTGAATTTGATTGCAGGTGTTTTCCCGTGCGACGGCGGTCAAATTGTGCTGGATGGTGTTGATTTGACCAGACAGCCGGAATATCGGCGTGCCAAGCTTTTAGGCCGCGTTTTTCAAGACCCGATGATGGGTACCGCCGCGGATATGGGCATTGAGGAAAATTTGGCAATGGCATTCCGCAGGGGAAAAAGGCGCGGGCTTCGGTGGGGTATTAAGAACGAGGAACGAACATTGTATCAACAAAAGCTTCAGTCATTGGATTTGGGGCTCGAAACAAGGCTTTCCAGCAAGGTCGGCCTGCTCTCCGGCGGCCAGCGTCAGGCTCTTACCCTGTTGATGGCAACTTTGCAAAAGCCGAAGCTATTGCTTTTAGACGAGCACACCGCCGCGCTTGACCCCAAAACCGCGCGCAAGGTACTCGAGCTTACCAACGACATGGTCGGTAAGGAAAGCCTTACAACACTCATGGTGACACACAATATGAAGGATGCCATCCGGCTTGGGAACCGCCTCATTATGATGCATGAGGGCAAGATTATTTTAGATATCAAAGGGCAGGATAAGAAGGATTTACAGGTCAAGGATTTACTTGAAATGTTTGAAACAGCAAGCGGAGATGCAATGGATAACGACAGAATGCTGCTTTCATAACTCTTAACAAAATTTAGTAATTTTTCATAAAAAGGGGCACGGCGATTTTTTTCGCCGTGCCCCTTTGGATATACTATATATAACTAAACAAATGATTTTCCCAGCGTTTACACTATTATTGCGTATTCGTCGAGTAAAAACGCGCTCTTTATACTCTCGTAAACAGAATCTTGCATTTGCCTTTGATTGTATACTTTCCCATGCCTGCCGGCACGAAAACACTGCCGCCCTTTTTAATGGAAACCAGTTCTACTTCGCCATTCAGTAAAACCGCCTCCCCGTCAAGGCACAGGATAGAATGAAAGCTTGTAAGGTCAGCGTCCATCTGAACCTGGGAAGTAATCTCCATTTCACACACCGTAAAGTATTCACATGAAGCAAGCAGTGTGCGGCTGTATCCGCCAAATTGTTCCGGCGCGTTCTGCGGCTTTGCGGGGCTCGGCTCCAATTCGGTAACATCCAGTGCCTTTGCAATATGCAGCTCACGCGGCTTTCCATCCGCGCCGATTCTTCCATAATCATAGATACGATAGGTAGAGTTTGAATTTTGCTGAATTTCAGCTATTAGAATACCCGCGCCGATTGCATGAAGAGTACCGGACTCAATAAAAAACACGTCGCCCGGGTGTACCTCCACTTTGTTAAGAACCTCAAGCAGCGTATTGTTCCGGATTCTTTCTTCAAACTCATCCTTAGAAATCTTTCTTTGAAACCCGTAGTAAAGGCTTGCACCCGGTTCGTTTTCCACAACGTACCACATTTCGGTCTTACCATAGCCGCCCTCGTTTTTGAGCGCGTAGTCATTGTTCGGATGTACCTGTACCGAAAGGCGTTCCTTCGCGTCAATCAGCTTCACCAAAATCGGGAACTGCTCAAATTTGTCACAGTCCGTACCAAGCACTTCCCTGCTCGCCCGGTCTATATATTCCTTTAGCGTTAAGCCCGCAAACTCGCCCTCTGCAACGACCGACAGGCCGTCCTCATGGCAGGACAGTTCCCAACTTTCGGCGAGCTTTTGTGCGGAGCTTTGCTGATTATATTCTGTTTTTAGTTTTGTGCCGCCCCATAAATAATCTTTGCAAGGCGCTGTTAATTTCAGTAGATTCATATACTTAACTCCTCAAAATCAATGATATTTGCCATGAATAAACAGTACTTTTTAGGACGTGCAATGCGCGCCCCTACTGATAAATCTATGTTAATCATACCGCTGTTAACCAAGAATAGCAAGGAAAAATGCACTTGAGTCATTTTCAGCTTCCGAGGAAAGAGTTCGCCTGCGGCCTAGTCAGCGTATCAAATTATTTTTTTATTTTGTTGATATCGTCAGGCTAAAAACAAGATTAACAATCCAGATTCGTGAAATATCAATAAATATTAAATTGCCTCTTTACTTTAGCGTGCTAATAAGGTAAAATGTTAATATCAGATTTACGACAACGATAAATTAAGTGGGGTATTATTTATGAAAAAGCTTTTATCCATATTATTGGCGGCGATGATAGCCGTTTCCTGCGCTGCCTGCGGCAACAAGGCCCAGCCTGCTTCGGCTGCGGATGAATCCTGGAATAAAGTGCAAAAGGCTGGCAAACTGGTGCTCGGTCTTGACGATGCGTTCCCGCCTATGGGCTACGTTGACACGAAAACAGGCGAATTGGTCGGATTCGATATTGATGTTGCAAGGGAAGCCTGCAAGCGTTTGAAAATCGAGCTGAAGACACAGCCGATTGACTGGAACAGCAAAACCGCCGAGATGAACAACGGCAACGTTGACTGCCTATGGAATGGCTTTAGCAAGACTCCTGAAAGAGATAAAGAATTCAATCTTAGTATTCCTTATATGAAAAATGAGCAAATTATTTTGATTAAAACCGGCGCAACTTTTAAAGGTCTTGAAGATTTGGCAGATAAAACAATTGGCGTGCAGACGGACTCCTCCGCCGAGGCCGCCCTTAATTCAAATGACACTTTCAAAAAGACTTTAAAATCAGTTGTACAAATTGACGACTACTCTAAGGCGGTTCTTGAACTGCAAAACGGAACGATTGATGCAATCGCCATTGACGAGGTAGTTGCCCGCTACTACTTGGCAAACAACCCGAGCGCTTACAAGGTTCTTCAGGACAAAGACGGCAAAGACGCATCCCTTGCAACTGAAGATTATGTTATCGGCTTCCGCAAGGCAGATGATAAACTAAAAGCGAAAGTTGAGGGTGCATTAAAAGAAATGGCCGCCGACGGAACCATGACAAAAATTTCCCAAAAATGGTTTGAAAAAGACGTAACAGTCGTTGGTAAATAAGAACTCAACTGCAAATACTATGCGGCATGGAGTCGGACTTCGTCCGATTCTGTGCCTTTGGCTTTTTTAATAATGATTATTTTGGAGGTGCGCGTTCATGAATTATCAGGTGCTTTTAACACAGATGCTGGAAGCAACTCTCATGTCGCTCCGCATATTTTTTATAACACTGATTTTTTCATTGCCGCTCGGGCTGCTTGTTGCCAAAGGGCGCATGTCTAAAGTCAAAATTGTCAACCTGCCTGTAAAGCTGTACATTCTATTAATGCGCGGCACGCCGCTGATGCTGCAGCTTTTATTCTTCTTTTATGCCTTAAAACCGCTGTTCGGGATTCAGCTTGACCGTGTTTTGGCGGCGGAGGTTGCATTCATTTTGAACTACGCCGCATATTTTGCCGAGATTTTTCGCGGCGGCATTGGGGCAATCCCGCAGGGACAACATGAAGCGGCAAAGGTACTCGGCCTTACCCGCAGGCAGACCTTTTTCCGCATTATCATGCCTCAGGTGGTCAAGCACATCATACCGCCGATGGGCAATGAGTTTATCACACTGGTGAAAGATACCTCGTTAGCACAGGTAATCGGTATTGTTGAACTGCTAAAGGTGACCTCAAACTGGGTTTCCTCTGCTGTCGACATGACACCTCTGGTCATTGCCGGCGTGTTCTACCTTGTGATGAACGGCGTTGTTACACGCTGCTTTACGGTTGCCGAAAAGCGCCTTGACTACTATCGTTAGGAGGATGAAAATGCATATTCTAACCGCAAAAAATATATGTAAAAGCTTTGACGGCACAGAAGTGCTCAATGGAATTTCAATTGATGTTACCAAGGGCCAGGTATTTGCGATTATTGGCCCTTCCGGGTCTGGGAAAAGCACGTTCCTGCGCTGCGTCACCCAGCTGGAAACCGTCGATTCGGGGGAAATCGTCATTTGCGGCAATACGCTGACCAAGAACGGTGAAAATGGAAAGGCGGTTTATTCCGACAAGATCACCTGCGGCAAAATCGGACTGCACATTGGCCTGGTATTCCAAAACTTTAATCTGTTCCCTCACTTTTCAGTGCTGCAAAATATTACCGAAGCGCCAATACGCGTACTGAAAAAGACGAAACAGGAAGCCGAAACGACAGCGCATGCTCTGTTGGAAAAAATGGATTTATCCGACAAAGCCGATGCTTACCCGTGCCAGCTTTCCGGTGGACAGCAACAGCGCGTTTCGATTGCACGCGCGCTCGCGATGAACCCGGATATCCTTTTTTTTGACGAGCCCACCAGCGCACTTGACCCCGAACTAACGGGAGAAATTCTAAAGGTAATTCGTGAGCTTGCCGCCGAACATATGACGATGGTCGTCGTCACGCATGAAATGAAATTTGCCCGTGACGTTGCGGACTATGTTGTGTTCATGGACAACGGTGCTATCATTGAGCAGGGCAGCCCGGAACAGCTTTTTGGCAACACCCAAAACGAACGCACCCGCGCTTTCTTAGCACGTTTTAACGAAAACTAAACAGATAACAAAAAAACCGCACTGTGTAAAATAACACAATGCGGATTTTTTTGTATACTAAATAGAAAGTTATCTGCCAATCGGTTCGGTGTGCTTTTTAAGCCAGGCGAGTTCCTTACCGGAAAGCGACGGGGAAAGTTTTTCGTAAACCATCTTGTGATAGTCATTCAGCCAATCGATTTCCTCTTCAGTCAGCAGCTCCACAAGGATGCCCGCTGTATCGATTGGGAAATAGGTGATGATATCAAATTTATAGAACTGGCCGTACTCGTTATTATCAAATTCAGTGACAAGCATAATGTTTTCGGTTCTGATTCCGTGCTTGCCCTCCTCATAAATGCCCGGCTCGTTCGTAATGGTCATGCCTTTTTTGAGTACGACATGATTATTGATTCTAAGGTTTTGCGGGCCTTCATGAACACTGCTGAACATACCTACACCGTGACCTGTGCCGCAGCGGTAGTCGATGCCATGCTTCCAGACCTGCTGACGGGAAAGGATGTCCACATTGCCGCCGGTGCAGCCTTCCAAAAATACGGCGGTAGCCAAAGCAATATGTGCCTTTAGCACATAGGTGTAATGCTCTTTTTCCTCTTGGCTGAGCGACCCCAAAACAAACGTACGAGTGATATCGGTTGTGCCCTCAAGGTACTGTCCGCCGGAATCAACAAGAAGAAATCCTTGATTTTTCAGGATACTGCATGCATCCGGTTTGGGACTGTAATGCATCATAGCAGCGTTTGCGTTGTAAGCGGCAATCGTACCAAAGCTCTCACCCATATTGTTCGGCTGCTTTGCTCTGTATTCTTTCAGCATATCGCAGACGGTACATTCCGTTACCGTTTCGCCGTTCTTCATCATTCCTTCGAACTTGACGCAAAATTCAACCAGTGCGCAGCCGTCTTTTACGTGCGCCTGCATGATATTCTGAATCTCGGTTTCGTTTTTAACACCTTTTAAATCAACAACCGTGTCACAGCCCTCTTTGACGGTAACATAGTCGTTATGCTTTAAAATCGAGTATAAGTCATAGTTGATACTCGGCATGTCAACTAAAATCGTCTTTTGGGTATTGATATTCTTTAAAGCCGCGTCAATTTCTTCATATTCCATTACTGTAACGCCATTGTCTTTTAAATATGCCACAGTTTCAGGCAGGACACGCTTTGTATTGATAAACAAGTACGCGGAATCGGAATAAACAAGAGCATAAGCGATAGAAAGCGGATTGTAATCGATATCGTCAGCACGAATGTTCATCAGCCACGCGACACAGTCAAGCTTTGTAAAGACTTCACCGTCAGCCTTTTGTTTTTTCAGTTCGGCACGCACCTGCTCAAGCTTTTCATTACAGGTATATCCTGCATATTTTACGTCATGCACAAACACCTTGGAAGCCGGCACTGCGGGTCTGTCGGGCCAAATATCGCAAATCAAGTCCACCGCCTTAATATTCAGCTTCTTATCTTCAAACTTTTCATGCATTTCCTTGATAGAAGAAGCGGAAATCAGCTTGCCGTCAAAGCCGACAGTTTCACCCGTACACAGCTTATCGGCCAAAAATTCAATATAAGTCGGTACCCCCTTCACCGCCATGCGGTAAAGGACAATTTCGCTGCCCGAAAGCTGATGCCCGGCCTGAATAAAATACCGGCCATCCGTCCAAAGGCCGCTTTCCTTTTCGGTGACGACTAGGGTTCCCGCTGAGCCGTCAAAGCCCGAAAAATAGCTTCGAGCCTCCCAGTGAGAGGGCAGATATTCGCTCATGTGCGGGTCGGACGACGGAATAATGCACGCTTGTACACCATTCTCCTTCATCCTGCGGCGCAGCGCGGCAAGTCTTTCATTTACGCTTATCATCATTCATTACTCCTTATATCATTCAATTGGATTATCAAACATAAAACACTCAAAAGTATAGGCTGAATGGCGGATATTGTCAATACATAGCCAGTGGTGTTTTCCAAAGATAAACGGCAGCCATTCCTGGTTTTGGAATGACCGCCGTTTTGTGTTTTATCTGTTGTGCAGAGCAACATATCCCCTGTGCGGTGAGATGCTCTTGTACGCCGGACGAATGATTTTGCCCACGTTGATTTGTTCCTCCATGAGGTGCGCGCTCCAGCCGGCGATGCGCGCCATGGCGAAAACCGGGGTAAAAAGCTCCGGTGGTAAACCAAGCATATGGTAAACAAATCCACTGTAAAAATCGATATTGGCACTGACGCCCTTGTAGGTTTTGCGCTCACGGCCAATTACTTCCGGCGCTAAACGTTCCACCAGTGAATAAAGCTTATATTCATTCGTAAGGCCTTTTTCTTCGGAAAGACTTTTCACGAATTTTCTAAAAATGTTCGCACGCGGATCGGAAAGCGAATAAACCGCATGCCCCATGCCATAAATAAGGCCGGACTTGTCAAATGCCTGCTTATTCAGGAGCTTATCCAGATAATCGGCGACCTTATCCTCGTCCTCCCAATCGTCGATACTCTTTTTCATATCCTCAAACATCATCATAACCTTAATGTTGGCGCCGCCATGCTTTGGTCCCTTCAAGGAGCTAAGTGCCGCGGCAATGACGGAATAAGCATCGGTGCCGGAGGAAGCGACGACGTGGGTGGTAAAACTGGAGTTGTTTCCGCCGCCGTGCTCGGCGTGCAAAACGAGAGCAAGGTCAAGAATACGGGCCTCCAGCGCAGTATATTTATTATCAATTCTCAACATGTACAAAATATTTTCAGCAGTGGAGAGTTCGGGCTTCGGTGCGTGAATAAAGAGGCTGTTATTATGATCCATATCGTGGGCGTAGGCTTGATAGCCGTAAACTGCAAGTTGTGGAAACAGCGCAATCATCTCAAGGCACTGGCGCAGCACATTTGGCAGTGTGGTATCATTCGGCTTTTCGTCATAGGCGTAAAGAGTCAAGACGCTCCTCGCAAGTGTATTCATCATATCAAAGGATGGTGCTTTCATGATGATATCGCGCACAAAATTCGTCGGCAGCGTTCTGTATTTTGAAAGCAGCTTCTTAAACTCCGTCAGTCTTTCCGTAGTTGGCAGCTCGCCAAAGAGCAGCAAATATGTTGTTTCCTCAAAGCCGAAGCGGTTCTCAGCAACAAAACCGCGGACAACATCTTCCACATTAATACCGCGGTAATACAGTTCACCCTCGCAGGGTACGCTTTTCCCGTCTACCTCTTTTGAGGAAACAATCTCAGATATCTCCGTCAACCCGGTTAAAACACCTTTTCCGTTGATATCGCGCAAACCGCGTTTCACGTCATACTTAGCGAACAGACTGGTGTCAATCGTGCTGTGGCTGGTACATAAGCTGGTTAACTCCAGAATTTCAGGAGTGACTGCAAAAAAATCATCATTCACGTTTTTTGCCATATTACATATCTCCTTTTTAAATTCATTATACTTTACTTTTGGGGGGAATTTTGGTGAGAATTCTGTTTACGATCCCAATTGCGGTATTAAAATCCTTGTAGTCCGTTTCGCTAAATCCCTTAAATGTGGTTTTGAACGCGCTGGTAAACTTTTCGCGGCCATCGTTGATGTATTTTGCGGTATCATCGGAAACAGAAATGCAAACTTTGCGCCTGTCATTACGATCAAAGCTGCGTACAATATGACCGTCCTCGTACAGCTTTTCTATCATCCTGCTCATTTGCTGGCGCGGTGTATGCAGGCTGGCTGCCAATTCGCTCATGGTCATCGGACCACTGGTGCACAGGATACACAATGCATTGAGCTGAAGGCTCGTAAATTTATCCTTAAAGTAATCCTCAAATGGCTTTGCCAGTTTGCGGTGAACAAAAACAATAAAATTAAAAATATCTTCATCCGTTTGGACGGATTGATTATTAGCCATATATAACTTCCTTAATAAGCTTTTAATGATAGTAAACATTTGATTATAATATTAATTATATATTTTTGTAAATATTATGTCAACAAAATATTCGTGAATATAATGTGAATTTCGCTATAAGAATCCCTAGGAATCAAAACGCCCCCGCGAAACGGCGGGGGCATTTTGTGGGAATGATATTTAATAGAGCTTTTTAAGAACAGCGCCCGAGGTTTTCTGTTTATTGATGCTGCTCGTTTCATACGTTCTTTTGAAATACTCCATGTAAATCAAGTCAAGCAGCATCATCTGGCTGATTCTGGCCGTGGTGGAGCCGCCCTGAAGCGGTCCCTCGTTGGTACCGCATAGAATCGTTACATCGGCGTACAAGGTCAGTGGCGACTTTGCAAAGCGCGTAATGCCAATCACCTTGGCGCCGGCCTGTTTTGCCTGCTGCGCCGCTTGGATAGTATCCTTTGTTGCACCGGAATATGAAATAACAAACGCCAAATCGTCCTGCGTTAAAATAGAAGCAGCCATTGCCTGCATATGCGCGTCAGAAACACAGTGGGTGTTGGGTGTGATCCTCATAAATTTCTCATAGGCATCCAGCGCAGTTAAAAGTGACGCTCCCACTCCAAAAAACCAAATATGTTTTGCCGCTGTCATATAGTCGATTGCCAGTGAAAGCTGGTCAAAATCAAGGAGCGCATAAGTTTCGTTCAGCGCGTTGAGGTTGGTTTGCAGCATCTTTTTCGCAACGTCCTCAATTGAATCACTTTGCGTAATTTTCCCCAAAAGCATTGTGACGATTCGATTATCGTCATCATCATCAGAAATGCTTAAAGAAAGCTGCATTTTGAACTCCTGATAACCCTGTAACTGCATCGTCTTGCAAAAACGAAAAACGCTTGTGTCACCCACCTTACAAGCCTCTGCCAAATCGGTAATGGACATAAACAATACTTTTTTGGGGTTTTGAAGTACGTAATCAGCAACCTTCTTCTCCGCTTTGGTGAAAAAATTGTACTTTGAATTTATTTTTAAGATAAACCCTCCGTTTGCCATCCTGCAAGCCTCCTTCATACCCATATTGTTCAACGAAATAAGTAAAGCGGTTTAAAACGGAACGCCCAATGGGCGTTCCGTAAAAAATAAATATACATGCTATTTGTTAGGCTAAAATACCGTCGCGTGCCTCCAAATAATCGTCGTAAGTGGAAATCCGGTCAATCACACCGTCATCAGTAATTTCAATGATACGGTTTGCAATTGTCTGAACAAATTGATGGTCGTGAGATGCAAACAGCACCACACCCTTAAAATCTATTAGGCCGTTGTTCACAGCAGTAATTGACTCCAAATCCAGATGGTTGGTTGGCTGGTCAACCACAAGCACATTTGAGCCGAACATCATCATACGCGAAAGCATACAGCGAACCTTTTCACCGCCGGACAGCACATTGACCTGCTTTAGAACGTCTTCACCGGAAAAGAGCATTTTACCAAGGAAGCCGCGCAGATAAGTTTCCGTCGTATCTTTGGAGTACTGTTCCAGCCACTTAATGATACTTTCGTCGCAGTCGTTAAAGTAGCTGGAGCTATCCTGAGGGAAGTAGGATTGGCTGGTGGAAACACCCCATTTAAAAGTGCCCTCATCCGGTTCCATTTCCTCCATCAATATTTTAAATAATGTGGTGTTGGCTATTTCGTTTGAGCCTGCAAAAGCAATCTTGTCGCCCTTGTTTACACGGAAGCTGACATTATTCAGCACCTTTACCCCATCGATGGTCTTAGAAAGCCCCGAAACTTCAAGGATTTCCTTGCCGGGTTCGCGGTCCATGGTAAAGCCGACAAACGGGTAGCGGCGGGACGACGAGGGCATCTCCTCGACAGTGATTTTATCAAGCAGCTTTTTGCGTGAGGTTGCCTGCTTTGACTTTGACTTGTTAGCGGAAAATCGCTGAATAAAGTTTTGCAGCTCTTTGATTTTATCTTCCGCCTTTTTGTTTTGGTCACGCATAATGCGCTGTACAAGCTGGCTGGATTCATACCAGAAGTCGTAGTTGCCGACATACATTTTTATTTTGTTGTAATCAATATCTACAATATGAGTACAAACATTATTGAGAAAATGGCGGTCATGCGAAACAACGATGACCGTGCCGTCATAGTCCATTAAAAAAGCCTCGAGCCAGGCGATGGATTTATTATCAAGGTCGTTAGTCGGCTCGTCCAAAAGAATGATATCCGGCTTACCAAAAAGTGCGCGGGCAAGCAAAACCTTTACCTTTTCGGTACCCGTTAAGGTACTCATAACCGAATAGAGAATGATATTGTCCACACCGAGACCCTGCAAAAGCTTGCCGGCTTCGGTTTCTGCTTCCCAGCCGTTCAGTTCAGCAAACTCGGCTTCTAGATTAGCAGCGATAATTCCATCTTCGTCGGTAAAGTCTTCCTTTTCGTAAATTGCATCCTTTTGTTTGAGCACCTCGTACAAGCGCGGATTTCCCATCAAAATGGTTTCAAATACAGTGTAGGAATCAAAGGCGTAGTGATCCTGCTTCAGTACCGACATACGAAGCTTGGAGTCAATAATCACCTCACCCTTTGTCGGCTCCAGTTCGCCGGAAAGGATCTTTAAAAAGGTCGATTTTCCCGCGCCGTTTGCTCCGATAACCCCGTAGCAGTTGCCGGCGGTGAAAAGTAAATTCACATGTGAAAACAGGTTTTGCCCGTTAAAACCGAGGGCAAGATCCGATACAGTAAGCATAGCTCCTCCAAATTAAAACATTATTATAGTATTATATTTATTTTACCATATAACACGAAATATAAATATGGTTAAAACTATGAAGTAATCACAATAATACTTGTTATTTTTGATGAACAATGCTACAATAAAAAATACGAATCGCATCATTTATGCTCATTAGGAGGGGGATTAGTGAAGATTCATGAATCAGGCGAAAACTACCTGGAAACAATACTGATTTTACAAAACAAGAACGGATATGTCCGTTCTATTGACGTTGCTAATCAACTGGAGTTTACCAAGGCGAGCGTCAGCCGTGCTATGAGCATCTTAAAGGAAGCCGGCTATATCACCATGGAGCAGAATGGCAGTCTTGTGCTGACAGACGCCGGGAATATAAAAGCAACCGCAATTTATGAGCGCCATACTCTGATTGCACAGTTTTTGGAAATGACCCTCGGGGTCAGCAGCGACATTGCCTTACAGGATTCCTGCCGCATTGAACATATCATCAGCGAGGAAAGCTTTGAGCGTATAAAACAGTATACACAAAAAAATAAAAAATTACCGTAATGGTTTAGGCCGCTCCGAACCGGAGCGGTTTGTTTTATGAAAGAGGTAAAATATGAAATTTATCAGCACTATATGTCCATATTGCAAAAAAGAGCTGCAAGTACCGGACGATGCCGAAAATATTGTATGCATGTACTGCGCACAGCCAATTGACGTAAAGTCACTGCTCGAAAATCCAAACAAGAATTCTGCTCCGGATTATAAAAGACTAATGGATGAGGCGGAATCCCTTCTGAATGACGAAATTTTCAGCCATACGGTTGGGTTGAAAAATATTAAAGATGGTACTTATGCGGATGATTTTCAAGGCTACAACAGCTTGATTTCCCCCGCTCTGAAAGCATACTGCCTTGCGGCTACAGAGAATGACGAAGCAGCGGATTATTTTGCCGGTGTGCTTTTTGACCGCTTTCAAAAACAATTTGAGTTAAATGGAATTAAAAAGGAAAGCGACCTTCGCTTTTTTGATTGCCGCTATATGATTGTTGCTTTTACTGTACCCGCGATTTTGGAACAAAACACGCCGGCGGCCGAGGCACTCGCTGATAGTTTTCTTGCAAAATGGAACGCGTACTACTCAAAAAATCCGCTTGGAAAATCAACTTTTGATAACATCAACAGTGGTTTTCGCAAAAAGCTCTGCTTTATCACCACGGCGGTTTGTTCCTCATTGGGCAAGGAAGACGATTGTGCAGAGTTGAATACGCTGCGCGAATTCCGTGATGGATGGCTCTCGGAAACGTCCGAGGGAAAAGCCAAAATCTGTGAATACTATTTGTTTGCGCCAATGATTGTCAGCGCGATCGACCAATCCAGCGATAAGCAGGCCGTTTACAGCGAAATCTGGCAAAATCACCTTTCGCCCTGCCTTGAAACATTAAACACAGGCAATTCCAAAAAATGCGCCGAGCAATATGAGAATATGATTCTCGAACTCGAGCGCACATGGCTGAATTGAATCTAGGATTATTATTTTAAAATGCCTCCTGCTCATTATGAACAGGAGGCATTTTTGATTCTTGGATTATCGTGGTTTATGCTTGTTCATCGTCGTTCTTGCGTTTCTTTATCATAGTGATACATGCTGCTGAAACAGCCATGACACCAAGCAGTGAAAGTACAGAAGTTGCCTCACCCGTCTTAGGAGAAGCAAGCGGAACTGCGCCGTTTTTAACCACTTCAGTGCCTTTCGGTGCTGTCGGGGCCGGAGTTGGAGCGGGAACCGGAGGAGTTAAAGGAACCGTTTCCGGCTGAACCACTTCGGGAATAGTTAATGGAATCGTTGTATCGTTGTTGCTCAAACTGCCGCCATGCGAACCATGGCCGCTATGCGAACCGCCGCTCGAAATTTTTTCGTACTTCAGAGTGATTGTCGCGTCCCCATCAAGAATAAGAACATGGTCTGGATTATCCTTAAACCCTGCGGTATCCGCTCCGTTGTAGGAGTAATGAGCATAATTTTTCCTATACTGCGTTATATACTGGACTAAATTAATAACTGTACCTTGAGAAATTGTATTGATTTTTACGTCTGGTTCGCTTGTGCCGTTATCACTAAAAACATACTTTATCGTCAAAGTTGGTGTCGTAGGAGGCGTTTCATTCCTGCTATAGGTCAGTGTGACTGTCGCATCTTTTGCCGGCATAAAGTACTGGGGACCATCTTTAATGACTTCTCTATAATCACCGAACTTAAAGATGTAGCCGAGGATATTCGGCGCAACTAGGTCAGCGGTGATTTCTGTTCCCTCTTTGATTTGTTTGGGTTCTGATGTCTTAATTTCGGTGCCGTCCTCAAGAACATACTTAATTGTCAAAGCAGATGTCGTAGGAGGCGTTACTTTCTTTGTATAGGTCAACGTGATAGTTGCGCCTGTTTCCGGCATTGTATAGCCTTGCGTCTCATTGCCTGAAAGGTTACTGTAATCACCGGACTTAAAGGTGTATCCGGGAATATCCGAGACAACTAGGTCCGCGGTGATTTTCGTGCCTGCTTCAAAGTATTTGGTTTCTGGTGCCTTCGTTTCGGTGCCGCCCTCAAGAACATACTTAATTGTCAAAGCAGGTGTCGTAGGAGGCGTTACTTTCTTTGTATAGGTCAGCGTGATAGTTGCGCCTGTTTCCGGCATTGTATAACCTTTTGTTTCATCGCCTGAAAGGTTACTGTAATCACCGGACTTGAATTTGTAATCCTTAATGTCCGGTTGAAGCGTGTCTTTTGCTATTGCTGCGCCTGCTTCAAAGTATTTGGTTTCTGGTTCCTTAAATTCGGTGCCATCCTCAAGAACATATTCTATCGTCAACTTAAGTTTCGTTTGCTTAGAATCAGGCTTATAGAATATTTCCACAATTGGATTATTGGCGGCTTTTACTTTAAAGCCAGGAGTGCGATTATCATATACATAAAGTATATCGTTGATTGTTTTTTCTCTGGTAGCAATAGAATTGGTGTTAAAGTCTTCGTTAACTTTCGCCTCAACAATGCCGCTATCTTTTACAATTTCTTTGCCATTCTTATCTTTATAAATATGCTGTACCGTAAGGTCAACGGTTTGGGGCGCAATTTTAGTATACTTAAACTCTACAATGATATCTTTGTCTGTAAAAGTAATTTCTGCATTTTTATCCCCGTAGTGATTGTATTCTGCAACATCTTTCGCCGTCAAGGATCCAGTCCTTCCAGCACCCCACTGGTTTACATTGTTTTGGGCGTTAATAACTGAATCAGTATAAAGAGTTTTACCCGTTGCTGCTCCTTCATCATCTACTTCAATACCTTGAACCGTCAAAGTGTAATACTTTCCAACCACTTTGGTCACGGGGAAGTTCATTGTCTTATCTGCTTTTTTATAGGTATAATTGATTTTGGTGTTGCTGCTTGTTGGATAAGCTTTCGACATAGAAAATCCAATTTTCTCAACATTGAGATGTACCTTATAGGTTAAGGTTACCGGAGTATTTTCAACGATTGAGCCAGGATTCCATGTGAAAGATTTTGTTGACTGGTCATAAGAAAGGTCACCCTTGCTCGCACTATAATCTGTACCAACCAAGTCAACCATATCCCCCAGTGTATCAGTAACAGAAGCTCCAAGTGTATTCGTAATTGAGTTGCCAATTCCCTCAAACGCAGAAACAAGGTTATCCGAATTTGCGTCTATCCGTTTGCCCGATGACGCAATATCATTCATAAAGTTTCTTTCGTCCTTCTTGCTGTCCCACCACTTATCATTGATGTTATACGCAACAGTGATATATTGAATATCCGCTTGTTTACCGCGGTTAGCTTCAAACTTAGCTGCATAGGCACAAGTGGTCGTCAAAACAAACCCTACACCATATTTGTTTCCGTGTACACAGTTAACGTTAACCCAATTTACATCCAGGTTCCATTTACCGGTCCCAGCACACTTGTTATAGTCATATTTGTCTATTTTTGCATTCAAAACATTGCCTACGCAAAGTCCAGTTAAAAGGTCATGCCACCAGCAATCTTTTTCGGGAATAGTGGCATGGGTTGGATTAGCGCTGTATGTCGGCGAACCGTCACTTAACAGCACTACGATTTTATGCTTTGCATTAGAAGCTTTAAGCATTTTATTGGCCAAATAGATACCCATTTGTGTGTTTGTGCCATCGTTCTGCGCAATGGCATTTATTTTATCCTTCAACATCTTGTTGCTGTTTTCGGAATATGCGCTTAAATCAGCTATTTTCTTAGCCTTATTATTAAAAGAAACCACGCCTACCTGATTGCCTGAACCGTTTGTTAAAAGCTTATCTATTAATTTTCCCGCTGCATTTTTTGCATTTTTAAAATCCTTGCTTTTCATACTATTTGAGCTGTCGAATACAATTACAACATCTGCATTGTTTTCTACAACAACATCTTTACCTTCTGCCATTAAAGTGATTTGATAATCATCATTGCCTAAATCCGTGGCGGTTTTGGTTAGTCTAATACCATCTTCCACCAAGTCTCCTACTGGTGCCGGGGTCAAAATCGCTTGAGGTTCATTTCCGATTTCTTCGGCAAATGCCTGCACTGGTACGGAAGCAAAAAGTACTGTGAAAACCAAAAGTAAACTAAACAACTTTTTTTGCAAAATTACTTCTCCCCCTCTTTTGAGTTAATATATATTCATAGAATATGGAAAACTAATTAAAATGCTTGCAAATCAACGTTTTTAATTCTCATTCCAACTGATGACTTCCGTAACGCCATCCTTCTGGGCTGCTTCCATCAGCTTCAGCATTTCGAACGCGCTCCTAAAATGCTGCGTGCGGTTTTCTTCCACCCAGGTAATGGTACCCTGCCATGTGGCATTCTTTCTATATTGTACATTGACTACAAAAGTCGTCTTTTCATTTTTTAACAGATTGCTAATATCTTCGTTCATCGTATCCTCCGCCCTTCTGATTACTTGCTTTGTTTTTTTATTTTCAAAACTCCGCCACTCAAAACATGCCTGAGGAAACTCTAGGCTTTCAAATAAATCATCCATCCCACGGAGCATTTCATACTCATTGTCAAACGTAAACGCTTTATTATAATATGGATTATAAATTTGACCTTTTAAAATACCGTCATCCGCAGCAGTAAGATAAACGATGCTGCGAGATGAAATAGAGGTTACAACTGCTCTAGCAGTATTTTGTATCATTTTATCACCTTTATTCTGGATTGTTATTAATACATTATATTCCATATCAGTCACACGCCAGTCACAAAATGCAACAATTATATATAATAGGAAAATATAATTTTTTGTTATGGTGACTAGACTGAAACTTAGGAAGGCACAAAAAAAACGATTCGGTCAACTTCACAAGTGACCGAATCGTAAATTTGATTGATAAGTCGTAGGGATATTTGCGGAATCAGTTCAGAGTTTTCAACGTCTTTTGATAAAGATGTTGAAAAATAATGATGCTTGCCGTCAGCGACACGCTCTCGGCTATCGGGAAGGCATACCAGACAGGTGGCAGACCGATTTTTGAAAGCAAAAACGCTGCCGGAAGCAATACGATAAGCTGGCGCAGCACAGAAATAATCAGGCTGCTGAAACCGTTGCCGACCGCCTGAAAGACAGTGGAAAACATAATGCCAAGTGCCGCCGGAATAAAACAAATACTGATTGTGCGAAGAGCAGGCACACCAATTTGAAGCATTGTTTGGGAAGCGTTGAATATTCTTAAAAGCTTGTCCGGTATCGCCCAGAACATAATCGTACCAAGCGTCATAATCACAATTGCGATGACCGAGCCGATTTTAATGGTAGACAGCAGCCGTGTACGCTTACGCGCACCATAGTTGTAACCCATAATCGGCATAACGCCCTGCATCAAACCGAACACCGGCATAAATACAAAAGACTGCAATTTAAAGTAGATGCCAAACAGAGCAACCGCTGTTTCGGTAAATCCGATTAAAATTGCATTCATTCCGACCACCATTACTGAACCGATGGACTGCATAACAATGGACGGAAAACCGACGGAGTAGATATTTTTGACAATATCCCAGTCGAATTTAAAGTTTTTAAAATTAATGTTAACCTGATGATCCTTTTTTGCAATGATAAAAATAAGAAACAGCATAGCAAAAACCTGACCGATGACCGTAGCAATTGCCGCACCCGCAACACCCATCTTTGGCACTCCCAAAAGCCCAAAAATGAAAATAGGATCAAGGATAATATTAGTTACCGCGCCGATGAGCTGTGATAACATCGGGTAAATCATATTACCCGTCGCCTGAAGTGTTTTTTCTATATTGATTTCAATAAATACACCGAATGAAACGATGCACACAATACCCATGTATTGAGTTCCCATCTCAATGATTTCCTTCGATGCGGTAAAGCTTTGAAAAAACGCTCTTGAAAAAAAGATACCAATCACAGCAAATATAATCCAGTTGAATATGCCAAGAATGATGCCGTGTGTAGCTGCGGAATCCGCCTCATCCTGCCTGTTTTCGCCAAGGCGGCGTGAAACGAGCGAGTTGATGCCCACTGAGGTGCCGACCGCTACCGAAATCAGCAAAGTTTGCACCGGGAAAGCAAGAGACACTGCCGTCAGTGCGTTCTCACTGATTTTTGCGACAAAAAAACTGTCCACAATATTGTACAAAGCCTGTACCATCATAGACAGCATCGCCGGAACCGACATAGAAACAATCAGTTTAAATATCGACACCGTACCCATTTTATTTTCCGTATTTTCCAAAAAGTCCACTCCTTTACTTAACCCTTTTATTTTACACGATTATTGCTTGTTTTACAACTTAATCCCCAGTATAAAATAAAATCAGTACTGTCCAACGGACTTGCAACGGACAGGCGTCAAACGGCATATAATGGAAAAAGAACAATATAAAGGGGTGATTGTATGCTTGGTGCTGTCCTCGGATTTGCACTTTCGGGGTTGCTTTTTTTTATACTGCATGTCACCGGTTCCGGTTCCTTTCCGCGTCCGCTCACCGCACAGGAGGAACGGGATTGCCTTGAACGGTTAAAGAATGGCGATATGAAGGCGAAAAACGAGTTAGTCGAACACAACCTGCGCCTTGTCGCTCATATTATAAAAAAATACTACTCCAACTTAAACGATCAGGACGATTTGATTTCAATCGGTACAATCGGACTGATTAAAGCGGTAAATACCTTTGATTCCAGCAAGGGTATCCGTCTTTCAAGCTACGCCGCCCGCTGCATTGAAAATGCTATTATAACATTACGGATACAGTGTTTCTGTTCGTTCTGACTACTGTTCATAACAAAATCTCCTGCCGTAGCTTCCGTTCATTCTACAGCAGGAGATTTATAGGTCATATTTTTTTGGGGATTCAGTTGTTAAGATTTTGATTTATTGGGTGCAGCTCAGCCCTCGACGATTTTAATCCCACTGCTCGCGCCAATTCTATCCGCTCCCGCGCTGATCATACTCATTACGTCTTCGCGGGTTCTGACTCCGCCGGAAGCTTTAACTCTGGCCTTACCATCCACGGCCTTTTTCATAAGCGCAACATCCGCAGCGGTTGCTCCGCCTGTACTGAACCCTGTTGACGTTTTTACAAACTCTGCCCCGGCTTCCACCGCAAGTTCACATGCTTTCACTTTCTGCTCATCAGTCAAAAGGCATGTTTCCAATATAACTTTGAGCAAAGCCTTTGGGTGTACCGCATCAGCCACCAATTTCATATCCTCAAGTACGATTGCATAGTCCCCATCAAGCATAGCTCCGATATTCAACACCATGTCAACTTCTTCAGCGCCATCCTGAACAGCCTGCTTTGCTTCAAAAACTTTACCCTGTGTTGACATAGCACCGAGCGGGAATCCTACTACACAACAGACCTTCACGCCTGAGTCCTTCAACAGTTTTGCAGCTAATGGAACATAGTAGGTGTTGACGCAAACGGATGCAAAATGGTATTGTGCAGCCTCCTCGCAAAGCTTTTTTACCTGCTCTTTTGTCGCATTGGGTTTTAAAAGTGTGTGATCAATATATCCTGCAATATTCATAAGTAATAATACTCTCCTTCTGCCAACGGCAGCAATTTTTTAATTCTGCATATCTTATTTGCCTGTATGTCTATAGGAAGGCTACCGCCCACCCCATATTCAATACGCGCAGCCGCTAACTAAAATTACACTTGGATAAGGTGTAAACTCCCCTGTTCTGATAATTGCCTTCGATGACTTTGTCATCTCCTTCAAATCCGCATGGTCGATATATTCAATCTCAAGTCCTTCTGGGAGCACAGCCAATATTTCTTTATGCATTTCAGGGCTGACTGTCTTTAATTCTTTAGCAAATATTGCTTTTTCAACAACAATGTTTTTCAATATTTCTTGTAAAACCCCAATGTATCTCGGTTCATTCGCCTTCCACGCCAAATCAACCTTTTCCACTCCTTGAGGGATTGGAAGTCCAGCATCACTCACAACTATAGTATCCCTATGGCCCAGGCTGGCCAGTACATTTGCCAGTTGTGCGTTTAATATTCCGTCCTTAATCATAATGATTATCTCCTTATTTCTAATATTGATATTATATATCGTGTTCCATCAAGAATTGATCAACTTCAGCCCGTGTCGGCATGGCCGGCGTTGTTCCCATTCTTGTCACTGAAATAGATGCGGCTGCGTTTGCAAATTTGCAGGCTTGCCAGATATCTTTTCCCTCGGCAAGTGCAGTTACCAAAGCACCGTTAAACGCATCCCCGGCCCCAGTGGTATCCAACACTTTGACTTTTGGAACAGAAAGTATTCTGTGTTCCTGCTTAGTCGCTACAAAGACGCCTCGTTTTCCAAGTGTGATGACAACCATTTTCACGCCCTTTTCAAAGAAAAAATCCGCTACTTTCTTCGCATTTTCCTCATTGCTTACTTCAATTCCCGTAAGAATTTCGGCTTCTACTTCATTGGGCGTTATGATATCGACTTTTGCAAGTATTTCATCGCTTATAGGCTGTACTGGGGCCGTATTCAGAACAACTTTCACCCCATGCCGGCAGGCCATTTCAACAACTTTTTCCATAGCATTCACATTAGTTTCGAGTTGTGTCAACAGATACTCCGAATTTTTCACTGTATCCTCAAAGGTATTCACATCTTCTTCTGTAATCGTGGAGCAGGCGCCCGGCGTAACCATAATCGAATTCTGACTAGTATTTTCGTCCACCATAATCAGCGCTGTACCTGTTTCGGCATCATCCGAAAAAAGAATGTGGCTTATGTCCATGTTAAGTTCTTTCATGGTCTTTATTGCGATATCCCCGAAAGTGTCATGCCCCAGTTTCGTGACCATGGTCATATCCGCCCCTGATTTTTGGGCTGCTACGCCCTGGTTAAATCCCTTACCGCCCGGTCCCATTTTGAACATGGAGCCTTTCACGGTTTCACCGGGTACCGGAAGGTGGGGCGCTCTTGACATTAAGTCCACCACAAAGCTTCCAAATACAGTAATGTGCTTTCCCATTAGTAATTCCTCCAAAACAAATAGTTTAAATATGTAACCGATTCCATATTGCACAAAAAAATCTATTCCAACTTCTTCAGCCTTTCGGAACCGCGCAAAATAAGTTTAGGCATTAGCGTCATTCTTTGCACGTTATCGCTGTCCGTGTTATTTTCCAGCTTTTCAAGCAGAATTTTAATTGCTATTTCACCCATATCAAATGTTGGCCGGTCAATCACTGATATTTTTATATTCAAAATATTAAGAATCTCAATTTCATCAAACCCAATCAGTGAAATATCTTCTCCAATCTCTTTCCCGTGTTCCTCCAGATACTTAATACATCCCAGTGTCATCATATTGTTTGATGAAAAAACAGCGGTGGGTATTGGATTCAGATCAAAGATTTTCTTGGTTATTTCATAGCCGCTCTGCAGCTTAAAATCTCCATAAAAAACCAGTTTTTCATCGAAAGGAAGACCGTAGTCCTCCAGTGCCTGTTTGTAGCCTCTTAAACGGTCACGTCCCGGTTTGGAAGTCTTTGGGCCGGCAATAACAGCAATGCGTCTGTGGTCATTTTTTATCAACGCCTGGACTGCTTCAAAAGCCCCTGCAACATTGTCAATAAACACCCCTCCGAACTTCGAATGCTTTACATCCCTGTCCACCAGTACAATGGGAATACCCATGTTTTCCATGAACTGCAAATATTCAGCGTTAAATTCATTAGCGTCAGAGGTCGGAGTGATAATGATTCCCTTCAATTTCTGACCTTTCAGAATTTCAAGGTAACGACGCTCACTCTTTTCACATTCATTTGTATCACAAAGTAAAATATTGAGGTTGTGCTTTTCTGCGGTGAGTGTGATACCTTTAATCACTTCACCAAAAAAAGGATTGTTAATATCCGGCACCACAACGCCAATGGTATCGGTTACATTTTTGCTCAGACTTCTTGCCAGCAAATTAGGAACATAACCATTTTCTTTTATGATATTTTCCACACAGTCGCGTGTTTCCCTTTTCACATATCCGCTGTCATTAATAACTCTGGACACTGTTGCCGGAGATACATTTGCTATTTTTGCAATATCTCTAATCGTAAGTGACAAAATTAACACTCCAATAACTAAGTATTGCTGTTTATGAAACGCGTTTTATAAAACAACAAATCTAATTGCTTAATCAATTTGTATTTTCTATTATATATTGTTACTTTTTAAATAACAATATATAATTTTTACCAAATATTATATGTGTTTTAAGTGATATTAAACAATCAATAAATATGTATCCCGTTCCATATATCTATATTTTTATCTTGACACACAGAGCGTAATTGTATGAAGAGCAGTAAGCTGATTATTTAGTTCTATATAAACAGAGTATAGGATGGTAGAAAAATGAAGGTTGCAATTTATTCCCGCAAATCAAAGTTCACAGGCAAGGGCGAAAGCATTGAAAATCAGATTGAGCTATGCAAACAGTACGTGAAACTACATTACTCTGAGACGGCAGAATCTGATATTCTGGCCTATGAGGATGAGGGCTTTTCCGGCGGCAATATCGACCGGCCGCAGTTTAAAAAGATGATGAAAGCAGCCAACGAAAAGGGGTTCTCCGCCATCATTTGTTATCGACTCGACCGTATCAGCCGTAACATTGGGGACTTTGCAAAGCTGATAGAGGAGTTGAACGACCTTTCCATCTCTTTTGTTTCCATCAAAGAGCAATTCGACACAGCTTCCCCCCTTGGCCGCGCCATGATGTACATTGCTTCCGTTTTCTCACAGTTGGAGCGTGAGACCATTGCGGAACGCATCCGTGACAACATGCATGAGCTTGCCAAAACCGGGCGTTGGCTGGGCGGCATGACGCCTACCGGCTACAAGTCCGAAACGATTGAAAAAATCACAATTGACGGTAAAGTGCGCAAGGCTTATAAGCTTACTTTTCTACCCGATGAAATTGAAACTGTAAAATTAATCTATGATAAATTTATAGAAACCAACTCGCTCACCAAAGTGGAAACCTATCTGATTCAGCATAATATCATGACGAGATCCGGTAAACATTTCACGCGTTTTTCTATAAAAAACATTTTGGAGAACCCAGTGTATATGACTGCGGATTTGGATTCATATTCTTACTTTTCGCAGTCCGACGTGGAACTTTGCTTTCCAAAAGAGGAATTTGACGGCAGTCACGGCATTATGGCCTACAACAAAACTTTGCAAAAACCCGGCCACAGTACACGCACTCGTGACATGGAGGACTGGATTGTAGCCATCGGAAAACACAGGGGGATTCTCTCGGGCAGGGACTGGATTGCTGTGCAGGAAATGCTGAATCAAAATAAATCAAAATCTTACAGAAAGCCAAAGAGCAACACCGCCCTGTTGTCCGGCCTGCTCCGCTGCGGCGGCTGCGGCTCCTATATAAGGCCAAAACTTACTCAGCGCCAAAATGCCAAAGGTGAATTGATTTATACCTATTTGTGCGAACTGAAAGAAAAGAGCCACGGCCACAACTGCTCAATCAGAAACATCAACGGTAATATTCTTGACAAAGCGGTTTGTGCTGAAATTACAAAACTCTCGGAGGATAATTCCGTTTTCCTGCAACAACTCAAAAATTACGAGCGGAGTCTGACACATAACCGCGGGGAATACGACACTGAGTTAGAGAATCTGAATAGAATCTATCATGATAACGGACAGGAGATTACAAATCTTGTTTCCATGCTTGCAAAATCAGACGGCACTTCTGCCTATGATTACATTACGGCACAAATTAACGAGCTCCATAAAAAGAACATCTCTTTAAAAAATCAAATTATTGATTTAAAACATTTCACTAAAACATGCTTTTTGACTGACGAACAGATTGAAATCATCAAAGACTTACTGCGCTCCTTTGCTTCCGCTTTTGATACCATGACTGTAGAACAAAAAAGAACTGACCTAAGGATTCTCGTATCCAGAATTGTGTGGGACGGCGAGAACGTGCATATTTTTTTGCTTGGCGCGAACTCGGAAAATATTCTTATTCCGCAATGTGATGATAGCAAATGAAGTACTGATGTTCTTTCGCTCGTCAAAAAAAAGCGCACAGGATATTTCAATGAATGAACCGATTGACACCGACAAGGACGGCAACGCTTTGACGTTGATGGACGTGATGGCAACCGAGGACAATATTCTGGAAAATCTGGACTGCAAGATAAAATCCGAACAGTTAAAACGGTACATCAATGAAGTACTTTCGCCCCGCGAGCGTACAATTATTGAGCTTCGGTACGGTTTGACCGGCCGCAACCCGCTGACGCAGCGGGAAGTGGCACAAAAGTTGGGGATTTCTCGCTCTTATGTTTCACGCATCGAAAAAAAGTCATTGGGCGCTTTGTATAAACGCTTTACAAAATAATCCAGATACATACCTCTCTCTGCAAGTTTTTGCTTTTATTTCACCACATAAACAAGAAAAGTCCACCTTTGGGTGGACTTTTTTAATAGAATAGAGTTATCGTACCGTTGCTTATTTAGCAGTGACTTCCTCTTCATCTTTTGGTAAAACCAGATTAAAGAATATTGCCATTATCGTTGCAATTACAACGGACGAGCTGCCAAATACCGTTTGAACCCATGCAGGGAAAAGAGCCAGACTTCCGGGCACCTGTGTCACGCCGACACCCAGAGCAACCGAGAGTCCCACCACTGCGGTATTACGCGGTGTAAGCTTAGACGAAGCGATCATTTTAATGCCTGTCATTGTAATCATAGCAAATACAGAAATTGTTGCACCGCCGATTACGCTCTGCGGGATAGTCGTTAACAGAGAAGCAAACTTCGGAACAAATCCTGCAATTAACAGAACCAGCGCCGCAAATCCAAACACAACCTTGTTAACTACCCGATTGATGATGACAATTCCAACATTCTGACTGTATGTGGCAGTTGGCATACCGCCAAAGAACGCACTGACAATACTCGTCACACCATTTGAAATAATACCTCCCGAAAGTTCTCTGTCGGTTGGTTCGCGGTCAAGTCCGCCCAGTGTGGTTGAGGATAAATCACCGATTGCCTGTACAGAATTAACTGTATAAATAATTGCCATTGATATAATTGCACTGGCATTAAACGTAATTCCAAAGTGCATGATTGGTACTATTTGGAACCAGCTTGCCTGTGCTACTGAGCCGGTTGAGACCATTCCAAAACCTAAAGCAACTAAATACCCGACTACCATTCCTATTAAAATGGATGCAAGTTTAAAGAAACCTTTTGTAAAATAGTTTAAGAATACAACTACCGCGAAAGTAATCATGGCTACCAGCCAGTTTCTTGGTGACCCAAATGTTGGGGAACCCTTGCCGCCCGCCATATAATTGATAGCAGTAGGATAAAGTGAAAGACCGATTGTAAAAATAACTGTGCCGGTAACAAGAGGTGGAAATAGCACACGAAGTTGTTTAACAAACAGTCCGATGATAATCGCGATGACACCACCAACTATCTGTGCACCAAAAATTGCCGTAATGCCAAACTGACCGCCGATAGAAAGCAGTGTGGGTACATATGCAAAGCTTACGCCGAGAATAACCGGCAGACCCGCGCCCACCCGACCGATTGGAAACAGCTGCAAAAAGGTTGCCAACGCCGAAATAAGCAGCGATGCCTGTATCAAAATCGTTTTGTCCTCACCACTGAGTCCGCAAACATTGGCAACGAGCAACGCTGGTGTAACAACGCCAACAATTGCTGCAACAACATGCTGCATTCCAAGAGGAACAACCTTCTTCATCGGAGGCACCCCACCCATTTCAAATACCGATCCGGTACCATTCAATAATTTTTCCTTCATTGCACCACTTCCTAATAATTATTTTTTAGTCCTAAATTCTTTTATTTAGAACACAACGACATAACTATACAACATTCATTAGTTATGTGCAACTATTTTGTTACAATTCAATGGAAACTTGTACACGAAAAAATTGTGTATTTTGCATATTAGTCGTACTATCAAATTGGCACCTATGGTCTATTCACTCTATTTTCAGCGTACATTAAATGGAAAAGCGGCAGAGATAATTCTCCGCCGCTTTCTTCATTTAAGCTGATTTAATTTCGTACCTCAATGAAATGAAGTAGAATTTTATACATTCGCCTCAAGTATCTTTGGCTTTTCAAACTGGCTGTTGTACAAGTTTGCATAAAAGCCGTTCTTTTGAATTAACTCGTCATGACTTCCCTGTTCCACTATATCGCCGTCGCGCATAACTAAAATCAAGTCCGCATTGCGGATTGTGGAAAGGCGATGGGCGATTACAAAGCTTGTGCGGCATTTCATCAGGTTATCCATTGCCTTTTGAATGAGAATCTCGGTGCGGGTATCGACGCTGCTGGTTGCCTCATCCAAAATCAGAATTTGCGGGTCGGCAAGGATGGCGCGTGCAATGGTCAAAAGCTGCTTCTGCCCCTGTGAAACGTTGCTGACTTCCTCGTTTAGTATCATGTTGTAGCCATCCGGCAGAGTGCGGACAAAGTGATCCACTTGTGCAGCCTTCGCAGCTGCGATAACCTCCTCTTGCGTTGCATTCAACTTGCCGTAGCGAATGTTGTCGGCGATGCTGGCATTATAAAGCCATGTATCCTGAAGCACCATACCGAACAGTGAACGTAAATCGTTTCGCGAAAAGTCCCGGATATCGTATCCATCAATCAGAATTGCGCCCTCGCTCACGTCGTAAAAACGCATTAACAGCTTAACCATTGTGGTTTTTCCCGCGCCGGTCGGGCCGACGATGGCAACCTTCTGGCCCGGTTTAATACTGGCTGAAAAGTTATTGATAATGATTTTATCGGGATTGTAGCCGAATTTAACATGGGCAAACTGCACACTGCCCTGTATATGCACGTTTAATTCAGTGTCCGGTTTGTCACTGTCGTTAACATGAATGGGGGTCTTGCTTTCCGGCACTTCCTCCGGCTGCTCAAGGAATGCAAACACGCGCTCCGCCGCCGCCGCAGTCTGCTGTAAAATACTGGAGATATTGGCAACCTGTGTGAGCGGCTGCGTAAATTGGCGGACATACTGAATAAATGCCTGAATGTCGCCGACGGAAATTCTGCCGTTTGCGGCGAGATATCCGCCTAAAATGCAGATAGCAACATATCCCAAGTTGCCGATAAAGCTCATCACCGGCATCATCAGTCCCGAAAGAAACTGGCTTTTCCATGCGGAGGAATAAAGCGTTTCGTTATATCCGTCGAAGGTTTTAGCGGAGTCTTCCTCACCGTTAAACGCCTTAACAACAACGTGGCTTGAATACATCTCCTCAATATGACCGTTAACGTGGCCAAGGAACGCCTGCTGTGCCATAAAGTGTTTTTGTGATTTCTTAACGATAATCACAATAAATGCCATTGAAACCGGCACAATGCAGAGTGCGGCCAGTGTCATCTGCCAACTGATAGACAACATCATAATTAAAATACCAATGATAGTTGTAACTGAGGTGATGACCTGAGTAACGCTTTGATTCAGACTTTGGCTGATGGCGTCAACATCGTTGGTAATGTGGGAAAGCACCTCTCCGTTGCTGGTCATATCGTAATATTGAAATGGAAGTTTTTGTATTTTTGCGGCAATTTCCTTGCGCAGGTTGTAGGTAACCTTCATGGAAACACCGGTCATGACAAAGCCCTGAATATAGGAGAATACAGCGCTGATAACATAAAGCACGATAAGCCATACCATAATATAGCCGATATACCCGAAGTCAACACCGCTTCCTTTTCCTGTAATCTGATTCATTACACCGGTAAAGAGCGCATTAGTCGCTTTGCCAAGGATTTTAGGGCCAACAATGGCAAAAACAGTAGAAGCTATGGCAAAAAATGCTACAATAATAATGGAGATTTTGTACTTGCCCATGTAGTGAACGAGCTTTTTAAACGTACCTTTAAAGTCCTTTGCCTTTTCACCGTGCATAATCATACCACCGGGACCGTGACCGGCACCTGGGCCACGCATGGGCTTTCGTGTTTCGGAGGGTGTCTTATTCATGCTAATTCCTCCTTTGAAAGCTGTGACGAAGCAATTTCGTAATAGGTCGGGCAGGCTTGCAAAAGTTCCTGATGCGTACCCATACCCTTTATTTTGCCCTCATCGAGTACGATAATCTGATCCGCGCCCATAATCGTGCTGACGCGCTGTGCAACGATTAGAACGGTACTGCTGCCTGTTTGCTCCTTGAGCGCATGGCGCAGAGCCGCGTCGGTTTTAAAGTCAAGTGCGGAAAAGCTGTCGTCAAAAATATAAACAGGGGCTTTTTTGACCAGCGCACGCGCAATGGAAAGGCGCTGCTTCTGTCCGCCGGACACATTAGCACCGGCCTGTGCGATTTCAGATTCAAACCCTTCCTCTTTTTCATTAATAAATTCCATGGCTTGGGCGACCTCGGCTGCGGTTTTGATCTCCTCGTCAGTCGCGTCCCTGTCACCATAGCGCAGATTGGAAGCGATGGTACCGGAAATCAAAATACCCTTTTGAGGCACATATCCAATTTGGGCGCGCAGCTCGTGCTGCGTTACATCTTTTACATTAACGCCGTTAACAAGCACCTCGCCGGAGGTCACATCGTAAAAGCGTGGAATCAAATTGATTAAGGTTGACTTGCCCGAGCCGGTCGAGCCGATAAACGCGGTCGTTTTTCCCGGCTGCGCAGTAAAGGTGATATGCTCGAGCGCATTCTCACTGGCGCCGTTATAGCGGAAGCTGACGTCTTTAAACTCTACATAACCTGTTTTATCCTTTATAAATTCTTTTTTATTTTGTGGGTCCTTAATCGACGGCTCAACCGAAAGCACCTCAGCAATACGGTCGCCGGAAACAGCCGCACGGGGCACCATGATGAACATAATGGATATCATTAAAAAGCTCATGATAATCTGCATGGCATACTGCATGAACGCCATCATGTCGCCAATCTGCATCGTGGAAACGGCGATTTGATGTGCGCCCACCCAAACGATTAAGAGTGTGACAGCGTTCATAATCAGCATCATTGCAGGCATCATGAATACCATGATGCGGCTGACAAACAGCGTATTTCTAGTAAGGTCACGGTTGGATTTGTCGAAGCGATCTGCTTCGAACTCCTGTGTGCCAAATGCGCGAATTACCATCAAACCGTTTAAATTCTCACGTGATACCAAATTTAATTTATCAATTAATTTTTGAACGATTTTAAACTTTGGCATGGCAATACTGAACACGACCGCTATCATGCCAATCATTACAATACAGGCGAGCGCAATAATCCAGCTCATGGAGGTAGACTTGCGAAGCGCCATAATGATGCCGCCAACGCCCATAATCGGCGCGTAGCAAATCATACGGATACCCATCATCAAAAGCATTTGTACCTGTGTAATGTCATTGGTGGTACGCGTAATCAGTGAGGCTGTGGAATACTCGTCGAACTCACGATTTGAAAAGCTTTCTACCTTTTTGAAAACATCACCACGCAGGTTACGCGCAACTCCCGCGCTGACTTTTGCGGCTAAGTAGCCCACCAGCACAGTAGCAACTCCACCCGCAAGCGCGATCAGAAGCATAAGCAGACCCGTTCTTAAAATAAAGCCTGTTTGTATTTTTCCGATATCCATACCAAGCTCGCGGTAGAAGTTCCGGCACATTGCCGCACCGCTCTGTAAGAGCATTGATTCCGGATTTTTCAGTGTTTCCTTGCGCGCGTCATCAAACACACTTGCAGGCAGTTTTTTCAGCATGGGATCAAGTGTGTAAAGCTTTGAAAATTCCATTTCCGACACATTGGTTTGGCCATCTATGGTCACCATGCTTTTACCCGATTGCTTTGAAAGTGTTTTCATGGTATTAATAAAAGTCCATGCCGCTTCACCAAAAGTCTTGTCAAGTGCGGTAAGAGCGGCGCTGTCAGCGTTGGCACGCACATAGATATCCTCCGTTTTTAGCAGGGGATATTTTTCAACATAACTATCGTGCTCCGAACCGGTGACGGAGGAAGACAGCAGCGTATAGTTGCTTTCAATCGTTTTCTTTTGCGTATCGGTCATAAAGTTCTTCATAAAAGAAAGACCTTTGGCGCTGATTGCTTCGGGTGCAGCGTTTTGAATACCGTTTTGCTGAATACCGACATTGACGATTTCCGACATATAGTTCGGTAGGTTCAAGTCGCACATTGCCTGCCCAAACAGAAGGGCAAATGAAACCAAAAGCGCAAGCACAAAGGGTTTTAAGTATTTTGCCAGCTTTATCATGTTGTAATGATCCTTTCAAAAGTAGAATGTCGGCTTAGTTATATTGCTCCATATTTTCTATAATATCATACAGTTTGTCGAATAGTCTTACGAGCGTTGCGGTGTCTTCTTCACCCAGTTCCGCGACTATTTTATCAAGCAGATTAGAAAATTCGTTCATCGTTTTTTTAAGCTGCATATGCCCGCTTTCAGTCAGATCAACATAAACAACGCGCCGATCCTCTTTCGTCATCACGCGTTTCACGAGTCCTCTGTCTTCAAGAGAATTCAGCATTTGGGAAACGGCAGGCTTACTCATTTGCCCCGCCGCGCTCAAATCCGAAATTTTAACACCGGGTTTATTTTCTTGTAACTCCTTGTTAAGCTTAACAATTTTATGGAGCATAAAAAATTCTCCCCGTGATACTCCGGAATCAGTAGGAAACCACTTGTGCGCTTTTTTGAGCTTCCCTATCGATTCGAGAAGTTTTTGCCGCTGCGATATTTCCATTTGACGCCTCCATTAATTAACCAATATAACTGTTAACTATTATAATAGTTAACTACATTAATTATTATATTCCGGTTTATTTAAAAGTCAATAAAATTTCAATCACTTCATAAATTATTTACAATTCGGCCATAACCATGCTGTTTTATTACCAACAGAAATAAAAAAGAGCAGAACTCCCGTTCTGCTCTTTTGGGTTTGCTTTTTAGTTTATGACATCGGGTCCGCCGGTGGCAGCTGGGAAACGAGCCAACACATAAAAATGGAAGCCACTCCCTGGAAAATAAAGATAATGCCCATCATAATTCCAATAAGCGCCGCAGCAATGATTGGTTTTAGCAGGGATGCAAATCCAAGTGCCATGCAGAGAATTCCAATTAAAGTAAGCCAATACCAGCCTGAAACGCCAAGCTTTTTGGCGTCAAATGAGCTGATAAACCGCATTACACCGGAAAACATAATCCACATTCCGAAAATATACGGAATTACACTCGAAGCCGTCATCTGATTACTCAGGACATAAACGCCAAGAAGCGTGGTGATTAGGCCATCCGCCAAAATCCAGCCCGCCCCAAACAGGAGGCCACGTGTGAAAACAAAAATGATCAAACTAAAAATACCTGCAATCAGCATAACCAATCCAAAAACAAAAGAAAGCGAAAGGAGTACCGATACCGGATACACCATTGCAAGCACACCTGCAAAAACCAATAAAATCCCCGAAATTAGCCATAATGCCTTTGAAAATCCTGTTCTCATACTATTTCTTCCCTCTTTTTTACTTAAATCATAAGCAAATCTCAGAAGAAAGTAATCATACAAATCCAGGTTTTTGTATAAAAAACATACACGTGTTATTTTTTGTCTAACTGTTCCACCGCATCGGCGGCGGCATCCAGCCAAGGTGCATTTACAAGTTCGGCCAGTCCAATATCAAAGTTCTTTGTAACTTCCGGGTCAATTGGGCATTGTCCCAATACGGTAAGACCGAATTTTTCGGCAGTTTGCTCCACATGGCTCTCGCCAAACACCTTGATGATTTTGTCACAGTCCGGGCATTTGACATAGCTCATATTTTCGATGATGCCGATAATCGGTACATTCATCATTTTGGCCATATTGACTGCCTTGGCAACAATCATGGAAACAAGCTCCTGCGGAGAAGTGACAATGATGATGCCGTCAAGCGGAAGGGACTGGAACACGGTCAGCGGAACATCGCCGGTGCCTGGAGGCATATCGACAAACATATAATCCACATCACTCCAGATGACATCCGTCCAGAACTGTTTGACGGTATTTGCAATAATCGGGCCACGCCATACAACCGGCGCGGTCTCGTCGTCGAGCAGCAGGTTGACAGACATAATGTCAATTCCAGTTTTTGTTTTTACAGGTAGTAACCCGAGTTCGCTGCCCATGGCTTTCTCTTTGATTCCAAATGCTTTCGGGATGGACGGGCCGGTGATATCCGCGTCAAGGACAGCCGTGTGGCTACCGCGGCGGTTTAAAATAACGGCCATCATGGAGGTAACCATGCTCTTGCCTACGCCGCCCTTGCCGCTTACAACACCAATGACCTTCTTAATTTTGCTCAGCGAATTTGGTTTTTCAATAAAGTCGGCAGGATTTGCCTCGCGGGAAGAGCAGTTTTCACCGCAGGAACCACAGTCGTGCGTACAATTTTCGCTCATTATAAATCATCCTTTTTAAAAATTTAAACAATATTGCCCACGTCAGTCTTGGGCTGATTTAAGATATATGAAATAATTATATTTTAAGATTATATACTGATTTTGTCAACTTTATCTTAAAAAATACAATTCTTTTTTTGCGTACCTTTTTCTTAATATAGTTCCGAACACATGTCCTAAAATTCCATTTTGAGGCTGCGCAGGAACAAGTCAGAAAGCACAATCTTCGGCTCTTTTCTGCCATTGATAGCTACGTCAACCGCCTGGCAGATTGGCAGTTCGACTTGGTACTGTTCGCCGAGCTTCAGCAGTGCAGTC
Source organism: uncultured Caproiciproducens sp. (assembly GCA_964517505.1). Lineage (GTDB taxonomy): Bacteria > Bacillota > Clostridia > Oscillospirales > Acutalibacteraceae > Caproiciproducens. Next base: position 231,173 of record CAZFED010000003.1, read on the forward strand.
GTGGTTGCAACGCCCTCCGCCAACTCGCCGTAGTTTTCCCCCTTGGCAAACAGTTCCCCGAACTTGCGATTGTGGCTGAATTCAGAAAAGACCGTGGCCTCGTAATCGCCGAGGTGGCTTAACCCGTAAGCGGTGATCTCATTGCCGCCCATCGCCTTAATCAAGCGAGCGATTTCCCTTGTGCCGCGAGACATCAAAGCGCCCTTTAATGCGGTTCGGTTCAGCCCATCGAGCATCCCCCCCGCAATACCGATTACATTCTTCGCGGCGGCGCCGACCTCATTGCCGAGCAAATCGGTACCATAATAAAAACGGATTAAGTCGCTCGAAAACGCCTCGACCAAATACTCCTTGATTTCCATGCTGTTGCTGTCTATGACCATGCAGTTTGGGATTCCGCGTGTGAAATTCTGCACATGCCCCGGTCCTACCCAAATTGCCGCGGGAACTTTGGGCGCAAACTCCTCCACAATCTGTGTCAATCGTTTTCCGGTATCCGCTTCAATCCCTTTCATGCAGAGCACAATGATTTTTCCGTTCAAATCAAACGTGGACAGTTGCCGCATGAGTGCACGGAAATTTTGCGCACCGATTGAAATCACAATAATTTCAGCTGTAGAAACCGCTTTGTCAAGATTGCTTGTAAGGTGAATTTTATCGTCTAAGGTGACAAGACCATTGGTGCGCTCCGTTTGGAACTCATTTAATTTCTTTGAACCCTCGCGGCCATACAGGGTAACATCATGGTTTAATCTGTCGAGGTACCATGCCAAGAAGCTACCCCATCTTCCGCAGCCGATGACCGTAATATTCATTCAATCGCCTCCAATTTTCCTCTATTATATCACATACAATCAGGCATTAAAATATTATGCCTGTCATTTGCCCCGTCCCATACTAATCATATTTCCTCATTATACTGTATTTTAATGTATAATTCATGCGTGTTTCTCTGTAATAATTTCAATTTTAATCAAAGCTCCGTTTTTAGAGCCGGAAAATTAAAAAAAGCCTCGGCAGACGAATGAAATCTGCCGAAGCTTTCTCCTTATCGTAATATAAAAGTAAAATATCAGTCAAACACACCTGTGGAAAGGTAACGCTCACCGGTATCCGGCAGGAGCGCAACAATGAGTTTACCCTTGTTTTCCGGGCGCTTGGCAAGCTGTGCCGCCGCGAACACGGCTGCGCCTGAGGAAATACCAACCAGCAAACCTTCACTGCCAGCTAGAGCTTTTGTTGTAGCAAGAGCATCTTCATTGGCCACTGTGATAACCTCATCCAAGATATCAGTATTAAGGATATCCGGAACAAAACCTGCACCAATGCCCTGTATTTTATGCGGGCCGGATTTACCCTCGGTGATAGCCGGGGAACTTGCAGGCTCCACACCGACAATCTTTACGTTGGGGTTGTGCTCCTTTAAGCCCTCTCCCACACCGGTGATTGTGCCGCCCGTACCAATTCCGGCAACAAAAATATCAACCTTGCCGTCAGTATCCTTCCAGATTTCCTGTGCGGTTGTTGCACGGTGAATGGCGGGGTTGGCGGGGTTGACAAACTGGCCGGGAATGTAGGAATTGGGGATTTCCTTTGCCAATTCATCCGCCTTGTCAATCGCGCCCTTCATGCCCTTGGCGCCCTCGGTCAAAACCAGCTCCGCACCCAAAGCAGCAACAAGCCTGCGGCGCTCAATACTCATTGTTTCCGGCATAGTGAGAATAATACGGTAGCCCTTTGCAGCCGCAACAAACGCAAGGCCAACACCTGTATTGCCGCTTGTGGGCTCGATAATTGTGGTATCTTTATTAATTAATCCCTTATCTTCCGCATCCTTAATCAATCCATAACCAATTCTATCTTTAACCGAAGAAAGGGGGTTAAAACATTCTAACTTACCTACAACCGTCGCTTCAAGATTTTGTGACTTTTCGTAATTCGAAAGTTCCATAACAGGAGTATTCCCTATTAGTTCTGTTAAGCTCTTCATAATTTTCATGATAACCTCTCCTTATTCAATGTGTTTTATATTATAGTATTTCTCCCAAACAATCACAACACATGCGTAAACTGCAACAGTAAAAATCACGTTCCACTGTGAAAAAGTAACTCATTTACGAATATGTCTTTTATAATCATTACTATTTCTATTGAATAGTAATGTAGTTGTACGAATTATACTTTGTATATATTATAAAGTCAATAGGAATTGTAATATTTGTTGCAAGAATTCCGAAAACATAGTATTATAGAAATTAATATTATAATTTTCTGTCATTGCGTGGAAAAAACCATTTAATATAAGGAGTACAATGATGAAACTATCAACTAAAAGCCGCTATGCGCTTGAGGGACTGCTGTATATGGCTATCAACAGTAATGACGATCCACTGAGCGTAAAGGAAATCGCCGCAGGCATCCGTGTTTCGGCGGCATATATGGAACAAATATTTTTTACTTTAAAAAAAGCAGGAATGATTTTACCGGTGCGAGGTGCAAAAGGTGGCTTCATTTTCAAGCGCAAGGAAAACGATATTACTGTCGGTATGATAATCCGCGCAATTGATGGAAATGTGGTACTGGTTGATTGTGTGGATAGCCTTTCCTCCTGCACAAGCAAGGTGCGATCAAGTTGTGTCAGCCGCAACGTTTGGGTTAGGATTTCAGCGGCAATTTCAGACACAGCCGATAAGTTGACGTTAAAAATACTGAAAGACAGATTTATTGCAGAAAACGGAGGCGCTTAAAATGAAAATATCAACTAAAGGCAGATACGGCTTGCGCGCCTTGATTGATTTGGCAATTCACAGCGACAACGAATGTGTGTCGCTCTCGGGTATCTCTGAGAGGCAGGATTTATCGCTCAATTATCTTGAGAGCATTTTCGCGTACTTAAAGCGTGGGGGACTTGTAATCGGCATGGCCGGCGCTCAGGGCGGCTATGTATTATCAAGGCCGGCTAATGAAATTACCTTGTGGGATATTTTAACTGTGCTTGAAGGTGACCTTTCCGTTTACGACAGCCTAAGTGAAGAAACAAAAATCCGCAGCTTTTTAAACCGCAACGTCTGGAATGTGATAGACTGCAATGTAGATGAGGTGCTAATGAGTACCACACTCAGCGATGTGTTAAATGACATTGAAACTCAGCATTTATCCGAAGACTGTTCCGGTCTGTAATCATCCGTTGCAGTATTCGGCAGGGATTCAGTTAAATTTTTGATTGACCTACCGGTTATAACCGTAACAAAAGAGACGAAAAAGGCACGTCACAAAAAGCTGTGACGCGCCTTTTTCTATATGGATGCTATATTTGCGTTCAAAACATCAGTTTCCGTCTTCAATGCTGATTTCGTTAAATTTCTCGGTCAAATCCTTTGTATGGAGCGCGGCTTTGTCCTCGCCCGTGGCGTCTACAACAATATTGCCTCGGTGCATCATGACAAGCCTGTCACCATAATTGACGGCGAACTTTAAATTGTGCGTCACCATGAGTGTGGTGAGCTTTTTTTCGCGGACGATGTGTTCGGTCAGTTCCATCACGTTCTCACTGGAACGCGGGTCCAGCGCCGCTGTGTGTTCATCTAAAATCAAAAGGTCAATCGGTGTCATGGTGGAAATCAGCAGTGCGAGCGCCTGCCGCTGACCGCCGGAAAGGCTGGCAACCGGCAAGTTCAGCTTATCTTCCAAGCTAAGCCTTAAAAGTTCAAGCTGCGTGCGATAATAATCAATTCTCTTTTTGTTCACTCCAATATGCAGGCCGTAGCTCGCGCCCTTATTGTCGGCAAGAGCCATATTTTCAAGGATGGTCAATTCCGGGCAGGTGCCTTTTGACGGATCCTGAAAAACGCGGCCAATAAATTTGGAATGCTGGTACTCCATCAGCTTACTGATTTCTTTATCGTTTACAAACACACTGCCGCTATCGATTGGAATACTGCCGCAGAGGATGTTTAGAATCGTAGTCTTGCCGGAGCCATTACTGCCGACAACCGAAACAAACTGCCCTTTTTGAATTTCCATATTAAAGTCGTCAAACAGGACGACCTCATTGACCGAATCGCGGTTAAAAGTCTTGTAAATATGCCGCAAACCAACGAAGCTTTCGCCAGTTTCAGATTTGAGTTGGGTTGACATTTTGTTTTTTCCTCCTGCCTGCAAACAGATTATTGGACACCAACGCAATGGTGAAGATTACCGCCATTAAAAGCTTCAGAAAGTTAGTCGGCAAGCCAAGCTGCATGGCGATGACAAGGCAGGCCTTGTAAATAATTGCGCCGAAAACAACCGCTGTTGTCGATTTAACAAATTTCACTTTTTTAAAGATATTGGTACCAATGATAACCGACGCAAGCGCCATGACTACCATGCCTGTGCCGCTTGCCACATTGGCCGACTCTGCCTGCTGGCTCAAAATGCAGCCGGAAAGCGCAGTACAGCCGTTCCCGATTGCAAGGCCGATGATTTTCATCATACCGGGATTTTTGCCGAGCGATGTGACATACTGCGCATTGTCACCGGAGGCGCGAAGCAGCACACCTGATTTGGTTTTCAAATATAAATCCAATAAAAGCTTTACGAGGATACAGGACACTGCGACAATAACCAGCACACGGTAGTTCAAAATATTTTCGGTTAAAAGGCCGGAAAACCCCGAATTAAAAATTGTATTTTTATTGTAGAAAGGCATAACCGCGCTGCCGTTTGTAACAACAAGGTTAATGCTCCATAGGCCGGTCATCACAAGAATACCGGAAAGCAAATCGGTGATGCCGAGCTTTACATACAGAAATCCTGTAACACAGCCCGCGGCCGCGCCGCACGCAAAAGCAATCAGACAGACAAGCCATGGGTTCACACCCGCCGTAATCAGCGCCGCCGTAATGCACGCGCCGAGTGGAAAGGTTCCGTCAACTGACAAGTCCGGGAAACCTAGTACCTGATAGGTAATGTACACGCCTATCGCCATAATGCCGTAGATGAAGCCCTCTTCCAGCACATTTACAATCAAACCGAGAACGATATCCATTGGGAATTTACCAGCTTTCTGTTATTTTGTTACCGCAGTCGCATTCGAATACTCGGACGGCAGGGTTAAGCCGAGCTTTTCCATGACTGCTTTACTGTAAACAGGGGTGCAGTCCTTCACCATATATACAGGCGTGTCGGAAGCTTTGGCTTCTCCCTTTAAAATCTTTGCAGCTATTTTTCCGGTTTCCTTGCCTAGCGCAACGTAGTCGATGCTTTGGGAAGCAAGGCATCCATTTTTTACCTGCTCCTCCTCAGAGCCAAAGACCGGAATTTTCGCGGTATTTGTTGCTTGAAGAACAGTGGAAAGATTATCCACTACATTATTATCAGTGAAATTGTTGATGCAGTCAATCCCCTTGGAGACGGCAGTTGCGGCAGCTGCGGCAACCTCAGAAGCATTGGTCACGCCGACATCGACAATTTCAAAATTATATTTTGGAGCGAGTTCCTTGAACTTGGCAAGCTGAGAAACGGAGTTCGGCTCACTGGTTGTGTAGAGAATACCGATTTTCTTCGCATTCGGCAGGAACGCACGAATCATTTTCATCTGCTGCTCAAGCGGGAGTACGTCAGAAGAGCCTGTGCAATTGACGCCCGGCTTCTCGTTTGACTTTACAATGCCGGCTGCGACCGTGTCGGAAACAGCAGTGAACACAACAGGGATATTAGTACTTTTCGCTGCGGAATAAGCGGACATCGCGGCGGGAGTCGCAACACCCATGATAAGGTCATATTTTTTAGAAACCATATTCTTGGCAATCAAGTCGCAGTTGGAGTTGTCGCCCTGTGCGTTTTGAAAATCAATTGTAATCTTATCGCCATCCTTATAGCCCGCTTCCTCAAGGCCCGCTTTAAAGCCGTTGTAGCAGTTGTCGAGCGAAGGGTGCGTTGCGTACTGGATAACACCGATTTTAAATTTACCGGTATTTTTGCCCTCCGCCTTGGAGCCGGCTGTGCCGGATGAACAGGCCGTACAGGAAACTGCCAAAGTAATTGCCATCAGTGCCGCAGCTATTTTTTTTATTGTGTTTTTCATCATAATTTTCTCCTAAAAGTTAAGTCGTTTTGATTTTGATATAGTTTGTGTAAACAGCCCCGCCATCGCTTTGTGTACTCTGTCATAATCGTCACTCCTTAACTTGAAATTAATTTAGAAAAATAAAAAAAGCCCTTGCCCCTGAAAATCAGGGACAAGAGCATTCACTCCTGCGGTACCACCCAAATTGGCGAAAAAATCGTCCTCTTGTTCCATACACCTTTATGTACGCTTCCTTGTTAACGAGTGAAGTTCCCGTCAAAAGCTACTAAGCAAGCCAATTGCTATGCTTTTCGTTTTGCCCTCATAAGTCCATTCGGCCTGCCACATTCTACCGCAATCTCACCGCCTGCGGCTCTCTATGTGAATGATATACCTGCTTACTACTCTTAATCATCGGTTTATGGTTTCATATTCTCTTTGTCAGTTATTATATGCAAAATACGAAAAAATGTCAAGCACTATTCATGATTTTTTTGCTTTTTGTTTTGGCTCTGTTAAACCGTAGCTTTGGCGTATCCATGAAAAAATCTCTTCATCCGCAATACTGCCGTCAATGATGACTGTATTCCAATGCGTCTTGTTCATGTGATATGCGGGAATCACACTTGGATAAACGCTGCGCAGCAAGTCGGCGTGCATAGGCTCACACTTCAAATTGATAGTTACGAAACCGCCGCGTTCAAAAATAAACGCAAAACCCTTTCTGTTTGTGTGGTGACGCATGACCGTCCACACGCCCATAGAAGCAGTATTTCGAGTAAAGGGATAGTCCTCATACGAGCCGGAGAAAGTAAGGCAATAATCAATTAATTGCTGTCTTGTTACCACGGTGTATTCCCCCATATCCATCATTTTGCTTTTTGCTTTGCACAGTTATCTCATTACTTACTGTTCTTCAACATTTTGATAATTTCTTTCGGCTTAGGCGCTTTTCCGTAGAGCAGTACACCCATACGATAAATCACCGCCGCCAAAAAGCCGATTGCGATAGTGGACAAAATAAGGATTACGACGGAAACGGCAATTTCCCAGCTGGCTACCTCCCCCATCGCGATGCGCACAAACATAGCCATTGGTGAAGTAAACGGGATGAACGAACAAATTCTCATTGCCGTATTATCCACATTGCCGCTGCCCATGCTAAACACGACAATCAAAAATGCGATGATAAATGCCAGCGTAACCGGCATAATGGTGGTGCTCAGTTCCTCCATGCGGCTCACGAGTGAGCCGAGCGCGCCATATAAAAAGGCGTACATAAAGAAGCCGAGGACAAAAAATAAAATAGTGTACAGAAGAATTGACAAAGGCATGTTGAAAATGGACTGTACAATTTGGTTGTCTTTAAAATAACTTTCATTCAGATTGTAGAACAGATAACTGGAACCAAAAATCAGTACAAACTGGGTAATTCCCGCCAGCCCCGCTCCGAGCACTTTGCCAAACATCAGATTTTTCGGTTCCGTCGAAGTGATTAACAGTTCCATAGCGCGGGTGCTTTTTTCGGTTGCGACGCTGGTAGCAACGAACTGACCATAAAGCAAAATTGCCATATAGAGAGCGAAAATCAAGATGTAGGTATAGAAAAAGTTTTGCATCTGATCCTTACCGGAACTGGTCTGCAGCGTATCAACCTGCACTTGGGCTGTCAAAAAACTTTGCACGTCGTTCTGCGAAACCCCCATTTTAGAGAGGCTTTCACTGCGGTATTTCGCGAGCATAACCTCCTCGAACTGATTGCCAAAGCTGTTGTACATGCCAACATTCTTGACTATATGCGTATAAGTTAAATTGGAGTTAAGAATAACAGCGCTGTTGTATTCATTATTGTCAACGGCCTTTTTCAGCTCGTCAACGCTTTTTCCAGTCACCTTAAACTCCGTATTTTTCATTGCGGATGTATAAAATGCGGCGGTCGCATTTGCGTCCGCACCGGTCTTATCGACCAAAGCAACCACCGTTTTTTCAACAGGCGCTTCCGGCTTATTCTTTGAACCTATGGCGGACTGAATACGTGGAATGGAAAGCACCACACCAACACCAATAACCAGCAAAAGTGTTATAATGATGAACGCCTTGTTTTTGGCGTAATTTTTAAATTCAAATTTGAATACTGTCCAAAACTGCTTCATATCGCGTCCTCCGTGTATTCTACAAAGATGTCGTTAAGTGACGGTTCAAAAACCCTGATGCTGTCCAAATCAAATTCCTGCGCCGCAAGCGCGGAAATCAGCGCGTTTTTGCAGTCGGCGGACTTCATCTTTATTTTCAACTCATCCCCAAACTCACTTGTTTTTACAACGATATCGGTCAGCTTTTCACGGCAGAATGCGTCTATTTTTTCCTTTTGTGGGGAAGAAACAATCATCTTACTGCGGTCGTAGGAATGTTTAATTTCCTTGATGTCACCGGAAAGCACAATTTCACCTTTGTTGAGAATTGCAATACTATCGCAGAATTCCTCAACATAGTTCATTTGATGGCTCGAAAACAATACAATTTTTCCTTGTGCAATCAATTCTTTTACCACATCCTTGAGCATCATCGCGTTGACGGGATCAAGGCCAGAAAATGGCTCGTCAAGAATCACAAAATCCGGGTCGGTAATCAGCGTTGCCGCAAGCTGAATTTTCTGCTGATTACCCTTGCTCAGTGTATCAAGCCTTTTGTTTATGTACTCCCCCATCTCGAGCCGGTCGAGCCAGCGAACGGCAGACGCCTTCGCGCTTTTCGCATTCATACCGCGCAGCTCCGCCAAGTAGAGCAGTTGTTCTAATATCGGTTTTTTCGGGTACAGCCCGCGCTCCTCCGGCAGATAGCCGATATTGATGCGCTGACGGTGAATAGGCTCTCCGTCCATTAAAACTCTGCCGCTGTCCGGCGGAAATACACCCATGATAATTCGAATGGATGTGGTTTTTCCCGCACCGTTGCGCCCCAGTAGCCCGAGTGCACAACCGCTTTTCGTATGTAAACTTACATTTTGCAGAACCTGTTTTTCGCCGAAGTTCTTTGTGAGTCCTTCAGTCTGAAAGTTCATATTCACCCTCCTGTGTTTGCATTGTTGTATTAACACAATGGTACATTTATTCAATTAAAAAGTCAAGTTACAATATTTTCTGTAATATGTATTGGCCGCCCCATAAGTAACTATTATTCCTGTAATGGCCGCTAACAATATGTAACAACTATCTGAATTGATTCGGCTGCCGATAACCATTGCTATTAATAATATAGATAGATTCCTATAAGAAAGGTACTTAAACCTGTTTTTTGCTTAATGAGCAATTCGTGTTCACCTTTGGTTTTGATGTGCATTGCATTAAGCTTTTGGGCTTATTTACGTTGTGAGCATAATTAACTTTATATTATCTTAATTTGACAATTTTTTTAGAATGAGTTAAAATTTTACAAACTTATATATGTTTCGATAAATAAAAAAGTATACACTTATTATTAAATTTGAAGCGTACTCACCGAGTAAAGAATTCACTTGTATAAATCGCTTATTGTGACCATTTTAATTACAAATTATATTTACTAATCATTGTACTACAAGGAGGAACATATATGGATATTTCAATTCTTTTGGGACTAATTATTGCCTTTGGTTCATTGCTTTTGGGTTATATCTTGGAGCATGGAGTGATTAGCTCACTTTTTTTGATAAGTCCGATTATTATTGTGTTCGGCGGCACAATCGGCGCGGTGGTTTTGTCTTTTAAACTAACAGATATTACGTCAGCAATAAAATCGCTGGTGCGTAGTTTTTCCAACAAGTCCAGTGGCGATCCATCTTTCATTATCAGCAAAATCACCTCGATGGCGGATACCTGTCGACAGGGCGGTATCTTAAAATTGCAGGAACTGTTAAATGATCCTGATTTGCAAAAAGATGATTATTTGATTCTAAAGGAAGGCATGGTACTCGCACTGGATATGAAGAGTTCGGACGAAATTCAGTATGCTCTTGAGTCGGACGTACGCGCTTATACAGCACAAAAGCAACTCGAAATATCGGTGTTTTCCAGTGCCGCCGGCTTTTCCCCCACGCTGGGTGTTATCGGCACCGTTATGGGGCTGATTCAGGTACTTTCAAACATGACGGATGCGGAGTCGCTTACAGCTTCAATTGGTGTCGCTTTTGTTGCCACGCTATATGGTGTTGTATTTGCCAACTTGATTTATCTTCCCTTCGCCAGTCGGCTTAAAAGTGCTTTAAAGCGTCAGCAGATTATAAAGGAAATGCTGACTGAGGGCATTTGCATGATTGCCCGTGGAGAAGGGTCACGAAGCATTGAAAACAAACTGTCTGTATACTATCAAGTGTTTCCTCACGGCGAGAAAAAGTACAAAGAGGGAATTAGTAAATAAGATAAAAAGGGGGATAGTATATGCCTAATCATAAACACTCATCAGAAGAGGAAGAACATGACGAAGGCAGTGAGCGATGGCTTCTTACATATTCCGATATGATCACGCTGTTGCTTGCTCTGTTTATTATACTTTATTCTATGAGTACAGTGAATGCAAAAAAAGTGGCACAAATGGCTGAAAGTTTCAAGACAGCCTTACATACCTCCTCCACGGTTGCCGGAACAGGAACAGGAACAGGAGATGGGACTGGGACTAAAAAAGGAACCGGGGCTGTTATTGGCGGAACTGCTGTTAGTCCCGATGCATTGGATGAGGTTTACAATATCCTGCAAAATTATGTAAATAAAAACAATCTTGGAAATCAAGTTGGTCTTGTTAATTCAGATACCTACGTAAAAATTCATTTGAAAGATGCTCTGATGTTTATACCGGACAGCGCTCAAATGCTGCCATCCAGCACACCCGTTTTGCAGGAAATAGAAAAAGCAATTGCACAAGTTTATGACCGAGTTGACTATATTACTATCAGTGGACATACCGCAGATGTGGGTGAACACTCAGTGACAAGCGACCAAGTGTCGTGGCGATTGTCAACAGAGCGCGCAATTAACGTGATGAACAGTTTTGTAGGCTACGGTCTGACGCAGGACAAGATTTCGATTGAAGGCTTTGCACATTTTTCTCCCATTGCATCGAATAGTACCCCAGAAGGAAGAGCCAAAAACCGAAGAGTGGAAATTACAATTGTTAAAAATCCTGCAAAAGGAAAATAATCAAATATCTAATATGAGGTGTACGAAGAATGAAAACAATCATTACAATTGCCAGACAATATGGAAGCGGTGGCCGAGAAGTAGGCCAAAAACTTGCTGAATATTTTAACATTCCTTTTTATGATAAAGAGCTGATTGCACTTGCTGCAAAAGAGACCGGCATGAACGAGGAAATGTTTGAAAAGGCAGATGAAAGGGCGAGCAGCAGTCTGCTTTATTCTCTTATGATAGGAAATTACACGTTTGGAAGCCACATTTCACCAATTAATGACATGCCGATAAATGATATGCTGTTTTTAATTCAGACAGATATCATTAAAAAATTGGCTAAGGCAGGCCCCTGCGTGATTGTTGGGCGCTGCGCCGACTATGTACTTCGCGACGATAAAAGCACTTTTAACGTTTTTATCCACACAGACAAGCTTAGCAGGATGGACAGGATAGTTCAGGAATACAAGGTAGAACCGGAAAAGGCCGCCGATTACCTTGTAAAAAAGGACAAACAAAGAGCCAACTACTATAACTTCTATACAAATAAAAAATGGGGTGACCTCGAAAATTATCATCTCACCCTCAACTCTGCGGCAACTAGTATCGACGGCGCAGTTGAACTGATTAAAACCGCCGTTGCAATGAAGGAAGCTATGCAGAAATAAAACGCTAAAGGAGTAATTTCGTGAAAAAATCCTTATCCGGTGTTACGGATATGACCCTGGGAAACCCATACAAATTGATTCTTATATTTTCCATTCCGCTATTAATCGGAAATGTGTTCCAACAGCTTTATAATATGGTGGACAGCATCGTGGTGGGCAACTACGTGGGTGAAAAAGCACTGGCCGCGGTCGGCACGGGCTTCCCGATTATCTTTATGATGAGTTCGCTGTTCATGGGAATCGGAATTGGCGCAACGATTATGATTTCTCAGTATTATGGCGCCAAGGATATGGAAAATATTGAGAATACAATAAACACGATTTACTCAGCCATGATGATTGGTACAATTCCACTGACAATTATCGGCATAATATGCAGCGAACCACTTTTACGACTGATGAATGTGCCGAATGACGGCACCCTTGCCATGGCGAAAATCTATATGATTGTTGTGTTTGCCGGTATGATTGGCAATCTCGGATTCAACATAAACGCGGGCATTTTGCAGGGTCTCGGCGACAGCCGTACCTCGCTTTTATTTTTGCTGATTGCAACGATTATAAACATCGTGCTTGACCTTTTGTTTACCGTTACTTTCGGCTGGGGCGTGTTCGGCGTGGCACTTGCCACCATCATCGCTCAGCTCTGTTCATGGATTTTTGGGATTTCCTTTATTAATAAACACTATTCGTTTATCCGTATTCAGCCATTCAAATTTCAGTTTAACGGTGGTTTGTTTAAAAAAGCCATGAGGCTTGGCATTCCTTCCGGAATTCAGCAGGCCCTGTTTTCGATTGGCATCATGGCAATGCAGGCACTGGTCAATTCCTATGGTTCGACGTTTATGGCCGGGTTTAACGGTGCTAACAAAATCGATACCTTTGCATTTATGCCAATACAAAGTTTTGCCACCGCCGTAACCACCTATGTAGGTCAAAATGTAGGTGCCTCCCGCCTTGAGCGAGTAAAGTCCGGCACAAAGGCGGCGCTGGTTCTTTCAATCGGCTCGAGCATCGTTATTGGCGCAATCATCTATCCCTTAAGCGGGCTTTTGATGCATATGTTTAACCAAAACCCCGATGTCATCAGCTCTGGTGTAGCTTACCTGCATAGTGTTCTGCCGTTTTTCGGAATCCTTGCACTTTTGTTCATTCTGAACTCCGTGCTAAAAGGTGCCGGTGAAATGGTTGTTCCAATGGTATCAACATTTGTGTCACTGTGGTTTGCCAGAGTACCGGTTGCGTACTTTATCGCGTATTTTTGGGGTAAAGAATACATCTATTATTCCTATGGAATCGGTTGGTTTTTGGGGTTTGTCATTTCCTTCATCTGTTACAAAATGGGCAGATGGAAGACAAAGTGCACCGTCTCCCCGAACGAATCAGAACCCAACGAACAACAAAATTAGCATAAGCCGTATGTTCAGATAAGCATACGGCTTATTTTTTTGTAAAAATGAGAATTAGCTGAGTGCAACAAAAAACCAATAATATATACTTTTAATTCCAATTCGCAAACATCATTTTACTATTTTATAATATTATAAAAAGCATACTATCTGATAATTAATTAACGAGGAGGGCTCTCAATGAAAGCCTCGGTAAACAAAAAAACTGTTTTTTTGGCACAGTTTGCTATGCTGCTTGCGATTGAGGCAATCGTGTGTTTTACTCCCCTTGGTTCGCTGCCTGCATTTGGACCAATTGTAGCAACACTCGGTATGGTGCCTGTTATCATAACCGCTATTATTTTAGGCACCCGCCCCGGCACTGCCATGGGTTTTTTCGCCGGATTATTTAGTTTTTGCGTGTGGACGTTTACCCCGCCAAGCCCAATAGCATTTGTATTTACCCCGTTTTATTCGATTGGGTCGGCGCAGGGCAACTTTTGGAGTTTAGTCATCTGCTTTGTTCCAAGAATATTGGTCGGTACAGTAACTGGGCTTTGCTTTAGCCTGTTTACGCGGCTGAAATGGAAAAAGGTTTTCGCTTATGGCCTAAGCGGTATACTAGGCAGCTTGACCAACACCCTTTTGGTTCTGGGCGGTATCTATGTTTTCTTCGGACAGAGCTACGCCACCGTAATTCACCAAAGCTTTAATGCACTGCTCGGTTTAATTGGGCTTACCGTTCTGACAAGTGGCATTCCGGAAGCGGTTATTGGCGGCATTGCGGCCTACGCGATTTGCTTCCCGATTAAGAAACACATGAGCCACAGCTTTGAATAAATATCATAAAATCAGCACACAATAGAAACATAATCTTATAAAGAGGTGCTGACTATGACTCAATTACAATGCGATGTAATGAATTGTGCAAATAACAAAGATAATTGTTGCTGTAAGCCTAACATTCAGGTGAATGGCCCGTGCGCCTGCGGTTCTGAACAAACCAGCTGTTCCTCTTTCCTTGATGCTACCAACAGCGCACAGAACTCAACAGGCTTCAGTTTGCCCAACACCAGCCTTGATGTGGCCTGCGATGCAAAAAACTGCGTGTATAACAGCAATGACAAGTGCAGTGCCGAGCAGATCAGCATCAGCGCTGAGGGAGACAATCCGGATACACCGTCCAAAACAGAGTGCGCAAGCTTTCAGGGCAAGTAAAAACGCGATTGGGGGCCGATGGCAAATCGCAATTTAGTGTACACAAAATAGCGGGCGGCGCCAATTGGCATCGCCCGCTTTCTATTAAGGCTGCATAAATTGATTCGCAGCAACATCGAACAGACCGATGTCTGTAATACGAAGTTCAGGAATCACCGGCAGTGACAGGAACGAAAGATTCTGAAACACATCAATATTCTCCGGCACACCCATGCTGTGGGCGGAACGAGCCATCTCACTAAGCTGCTGGATAATATCCATATTTTTATCATCGGTGAAAAGCCCGGCAATCGGCAGCTTTAGGGTGTTGACCACTTTGCCTGCGCGAATAATGGTGTATCCGCCGCCGCAAGCCTTCAGCTCCTCAACCGCTCCGAGCATATCCACATCATTGTCCCCTATGACAATTAAATTATGCGCATCGTGAGCGACAGTGGATGCCACCGCACCGTTTTTCAAGCCAAACCCCTTAACCACGCCGAGGCCGATCCGGCCCGATCCATCGTGCCGCTGCACAACCGCTATTTTCAGTAAATCATCCCGTGGGGTAAAAATCCCCTTTTTCTCCGGAAGCGTCATCATAAGCTTTTGGGTGACGATCTGGCCGGGAATGACCCCGATAACCGGAAATTCACCATGTACTGTAAGTTCCAAACTGCTATTTTCCAACTTAGGCACATGGACACTGTGCGTGATTTTATCGCCCGCTTGGGTTTTAACATCGTGATACCCGATTTGTTGAATCGAAATACCATCCTTGTAAACATCGGCAATCGAAAGCTCATCAAGGCTGTCGAGTACAATCAAGTCCGCGCGGAATCCCGGTGCAACCGCTCCCAAGTCCTTTAATCCGTAAGCGCGGGCAGGATTTAAGGTTGCAAGCTTAATTGCACGAATTGGGTTTAAGCCAAGTTCAATTGCCATTTTTACATTATGATTAATGTGGCCGTGCTTCGCAGTATCGGCAAGGTGAACATCATCGGTGCAAAACACAAAGCGATCAAAGCTAATACCGTCTTTGAGTGCGCCGCTGATAATTTCGGTAAGGTTTTTGGCCGCAGAGCCCTCCCTAATCTGTACAATAAAGCCCGCGCGCAATTTCTCAAGCGCATCCGCGTATTCGTAGCACTCATGGTCGGTATCTACTCCGGCGATCTTGTAGGCCTGTAGTTTTTTTCCAGACAGCCCCGGCGCGTGCCCGTCGATTATTTTTGGCTGCAGTAGCTCTATTTTTTCAAGTAAGTCCTGGCTGCACTCGGTCACAGCCTCATAGTTCATCACTTCACCAAGACCGACAACACGCGGATTATCACAGATTTTTTTCATCTGCTCCACATCAAAAACGGCTCCGTTATTGTCGTATTGATTGAGCGGTACACAGGACGGCAAGACATAATAAATATTTAATTTACAGGCTTCACTGTCCTTTAAAATATATTGAAGCCCTTCAAGGCCGGCGACATTGACGATTTCATGTGGGTCGGCAATGATAGTGGTGGTGCCGCAAGGCAAAACTTTTTTTGCAAATATACTGGGCGCGACCATTGAAGACTCAATATGTACGTGCGCATCGATAAACCCCGGTGCAATTATTTTTCCCGTCATATCCATTTCCCGTGCGCCATGGTAATTGCCCACACCCGCGATATACCCATCCTTAACCGCGATATCCGCAGTAAACAGCTTCTCGGTGAAAACATCAACAATTTTGGCATTTTTCAGCACAAAATCCGGTTTATCCTCCCCGAGGGACGTCCTCATCAGTTTCTTTTTTTCTTCCGTTTTCACACCAGCACCTCCAGATAAATTTTAATTATCATATCACATTAAATTAAAAGATTCAACGTGAAAATAAGTGATTACGGAGCCTGTCATATTTTGTAACAAATCTTGTGATACCCATTTATATATGTTATACTATTTCCAATAATATGAATTAAAAGGGGTTAAGATATGAATATTAAGAATCATAGAAAAACCGCACTTGCTTTGCTAACGGTCGGCTTGTTGGTTTTTAGCGGCTGCGGCAAAAATAACAATCCTGCTTCCAGTGCGGTACAGGGAAACTCTTCGGCACCAAGCACAGCCTCTTCTGGGGCGCAAAATGCGGCTTCCTCCGCGGCGGCCAGCTCTCCGGAAACATCTGCCCCGTCCGCTGCGTCAGCGGCGGTACCCCAAAGTGCCAAAGCCGATGCGAGCTACCTTGATGACGCCGTATTCATAGGAGATTCCGTCTCTTTAAAACTAAAAAATTTCGTCACGGCACAGCGCAAGGCCGACGCTGGCTTTTTTGGCAAAGCGCAATTTTTAGTCGCCGGCAGTATGGGCAGCGGCAATGCACTGAAGCCGCTGAGCAGTTCCTCAATTCATCCGTCCTACAATGGCAAAAAAGCACTCCTTGAGGACAATGTGGCGGCAATGGGCGCGAAAAAGGTTTATATTATGCTCGGTACCAATGACATTGCCCTGTACGGTATCGATGGTACGGTTTCCAACATGAGCAAGCTTTTAGCCAATATCAAAACCAAATGTCCCAATGCGGTTTTTTATGTGCAGTCCGCAACCCCAATTATAGAAGAGAAGCAAATGACAACGCTCAACAACCCAAACCTTGCAGCTTATGATGCAAAACTAAGTGATATGTGCAAGGAAAAAGGCTACTATTTTATCGACATTGCTTCAGCTATGCGTGACAGTAGCGGTAATCTGCCCAAAGAATACTGCAGTGACCCGGACGTTTTGGGGATTCACTTTACCGACAAGGCCTGTCAGGTTTGGATTGACTACATTTTGACTCATACCGCGAAATAAAGGAGATTATAAAATGAAAAAGCTTTTACCTTTATTTCTTGCCATGGTTCTGCTTTGTTCATTGGCTGCATGCGGCGGCAGTACAAAGCAAGCTGATTTATCCAATGTAATGGCGGATATGAAATCCAAAATCACCAACACTGAAATGATGGATTTATCTGCTGAGGATTTAATGCCCAACTATGGTATTGATTCCAAGGATACGAAGCAGTTTGCCGCCCATGTTGATTCAACCGGCATTAAGGGAGACGAAATTATTATTATTGAAGGCAAGGATGCCGACGCGGCAAAGCGAATCAAGGAAAATCTAGACGCACGTTACCGGCAAAAAGAAACTGAAATGAAGGATTACCTGCCGGAGGAATACGCGGTACTGAAAAAATGCAGTGTAAACCAGAACGGTAATTATATCAGTATGATTGTGTCCCCCCAGTACGAGGAATTAAGCAAAATTTACAATCAGGCAATAAAATAAAGTATTTAAAAAAGAGATGAGGACAAGCCTCATCTCTTTTTCAGTTAATTTGACTAAGTGTCTCACCGATGCTGCCCTGAATCAACAGATTGGCTTTTTGGTCCTTTGGTGTACTGGAACGATTAATCAATACAAGCTTATCACCGCTGTAATAATCAATTAGGCTCGCCGCAGGATAAACCGCAAGTGAGGTGCCGCCGATGATCAGCATATCCGCCCGCTCGATTGCTTCGATTGCACCACAGAGCGTACGCTGGTTGAGGCCCTCCTCGTATAAAACAACGTCGGGCTTGATTGTACCGCCGCACGAGCATTTGGGTACACCCTCACTGTTCAGTATGAACTCAGCACGATAGAGTTTATGGCAGCGCTGACAGTAGTTGCGGTGCACAGAACCGTGCAGCTCAAAAACGCTTTTGCTGCCCGCTGATTGATGCAGCCCGTCAATATTTTGGGTGACGACCGCCGTCAGTTTTCCCGCCTGCTCCAACTCAGCCAGCTTTTCATGCGCGGCATTCGGCTTCGCATCAAGATAAAGCATTTTGGCCCGGTAAAAGTCAAAAAACTCTGCGGTATGCGCTTCGTAAAAGCTGTGGCTCAGCATGACCTCCGGCGGGTATTGGTAGTGTTGATGGTAAAGGCCGTCAACGCTTCGAAAATCGGGAATACCGCTTTCGGTCGAAACACCCGCTCCGCCAAAAAACACAATTCGTTTGCTCTTATCAATCATTCGTTGCAGTTTTTCAATATTATCTTCCATAGCAGTCTCCTTTTCTCAAGTACTTCTATTTTAGCGCTTTAGGCAGTGAATTTGCAAGGAGATGATGAAATCAGGATCTAACGCGCAGCAGCATAATTTGAAATTAGTTGTGAATAATTGTAATTTGCATTACAAATTTATTTCGATTATAATAATATACAATATTTTTATGGGATGGTGGCTCGATCATGCAGGAAAAAGCTTTGGAAATAATAAACGAAGTGAAAAAAGGTGTCGTCGGAAAAGATGCCATTATTGGCAAGGTGCTGATGGTTATTCTGGCACAGGGACATATTTTACTTGAGGATATTCCGGGTGTCGGCAAAACAACACTCGCGCTCGCGTTTTCAAAGGCGATGTCCCTTGATTATAAGCGTATTCAGTTCACACCCGACGTAATGCCGACCGATGTGACCGGCTTTTCCATTTACAACAAGGCTACCGGCGCATTAGAGTACAAGCCCGGTGCGGCGCTGTGCAACCTTTTTCTGGCCGACGAAATCAACCGCACATCCAGTAAAACACAGTCTGCGCTTTTAGAGGTGATGGAGGAGGGCCGAATTACTGTTGACGGCACAACCCACCCCACACCAAAACCGTATATCGTGATTGCTACACAGAACCCAATTGGCTCGATCGGCACACAGATGCTGCCGGATTCCCAGCTTGACCGCTTTATGGTACGCCTGACGATGGGTTACCCAAAACTGAACGACGAGGTCGAAATTTTAAAACGCAAACAAGGTGAAGACCCGCTCGAAACGGTACAAATGGTTGTTGATGCAGAGGATATTATTGCCATGCAGAACCAAGTGGACGCGGTGTTCCTTTCAAACGATGTGTATAATTATATAGCGCGCTTAGTCGGCGCGACGCGGGAAAACAAATTGATTCGTTTAGGTGCAAGCCCGCGCGGTTCGATTGCGCTTACCAATATGGCGCAGGCATGCGCCTATCTGTCCGGCCGGGATTACGTCGTACCGCAGGATATTCAGTATGTGTTTCTCGATGTAATAGAACACCGAATTCTATTGAATCCGCAGGCAAGAATCAGCAATGTGACCCCAGGCAGCCTGTTGGAAACGATTTTGAAGGAAGTACCCGCCCCCGCCATCACAAAACGTTAGAGGTGCGGAATGTTTCGATATCGTATTGCATATTGTGCCGCTCTTGCAGCGGCGATTCTGTTCTATCTATTTTTTAACGGATACCTGTCGTTTCTTATGCTCGTATTTGTGATTTTGCTCCCCTTCGTTTCGTGGCTTCTCACGCTGTTAGCAGTTCGTAAAACGACGGTACGGCTTGAAATGAAAAGCCCTGTTGCAAATAAGAAAGAGGATTTCCTCCTCAATATCCTATTAAAAAATACTTCGATATTTCCAGTTGCCCGCGCACGGCTCAAGTTTTGCTGTGTCAATTCGCTCTGCGGCAAAAAGCAGAACGAAACGCTCTTTTTATCGGTAAATGCCAATGCACAGCTTGCTGTAGAGCACCGGATGCAGTCGCAGTACTGCGGAAAAATAACAGCGGAACTGACGCAAATAAAGTATTATGATTACCTTGGCATTATCACGATTAAACAAAAACCATCTATCTGCACCGAGGCTTTTGTGATTCCCAAAATACAGTTTATTGACGCGCAGATTGACACGGCAACAAATACATGTCTGGAAAGCAGCACATACTCTAAAGTGAAACAGGGTGACGATCCATCCGAAATTTTCGACATCCGGCCATTCCGCAGCGGCGACAGGCTGCGCAGTATCCATTGGAAGCTCAGTTCAAAACTTGATGAGCTGATGGTCAAGGAATTCAGCCTGCCAACGGACAGCGAAGTCCTGTTGCTGACTGAACTGCTCGCTCCCGATATGATAGAGGTTGACACCATAGTAGAAGTGCTTGCCACACTTTCTCATTTCTTATTAGAAAATCGAATTAATCATCGGATTGAATGGTTCGATGTGAAGAAAAATCAGTTCAACAATGAAACAATCGAGAGTGACGAAGATTTGGCGGTTCTGCTGAACGCCATCCTTTCAACGGGAAGTTATCGCGATGAGTCTTACTCGCTTGATTGCCGCAACAGGTTAGGCAAAATTGCACGTGATTATCCGCATGCAATTTACATTACCGGCCAGCTGACAAATGCGCTGACGGCATTTTGCGACAGGCCGAGCGGCGAAAAAACAACAGTACTGTGCGTTTGTGAAAAAATGGATGATGATCAGCGAAAGCTTGCCGACAACTTAAACGTGATGAACGTGGCAGTCGTAAAAATCCACCCCGGCAAAATTCAGGAGAGCCTTTCCGGGCTGATTCTATGATGGAACAGGTGACATGAATGCACGCAGATACTCACAAATTGAATTTCTCCGGCATTGAAATCGCCGCACCCCGGCTTATTGACCCCAAACCGTCCGCTGTCGCGGACGCCGCGCTTAGCATTGTACTGATTTCGTTGGGCGTGTTTGGTACCGCGTGGTGTTTTATTTCAGCATTTTCGCTGCCCATCCTGAAGCTCACCGTCATACAGTATACTCTGTTGTTTATCGTGGTATTCACGCTGACTTTCTATTTGAAGCGCGCGCAGTATCCCATTTTATTTGTCTTGGCACTCCTGTACGGTGCAGCCATGTGGTACAGCCGTGCGGCATTTGTGCGGGGCTTTATCATTACAACCAATCAAATAATGATTACCTATGCTGACCACTCAGATTTCGTCTTTCCAATTTACGAGGTAGGGGCAAATCCCGCTAAGTTTCAAAAACTTTGTACCGTATTTGTATTGTTTTCCATCTTTCTAATTGCCTTATTTGTGAGTTGGGCGATTATCAAACGAAAAAGCTTTTGGCTGACCTTTTTTGTAACATTCCCTTTTTTGCTTGCATCGCTCATTTTTACGATTACTCCCAATTTCCTAGCTGTTTTATTACTTGTCACCTGTTGGGCTTCCCTGATTTTGATGCAGCTGTCCTCCGGTAAAAAAACAGGCTTTGTAAAATGCCACGGCGCCTACCGCGCAAAGAGCAATGCCGCCGCGACGAGAAGCGGCCTTCTGATGGTTCCTGCGGTCATCCTGTGCTTTGCACTGATTATGACCGTATTCCCACGGCAAAGCTACCAGCGTTCCCAACAAATTGAGAGCCTTCGGGAGAACCTAACCGACGCAGTAACCCAAAACACACTTTTCAGCGGCAGCAAATCGCTTTCGGGGAATGCAAATCACGTTGATTTGAGCAACTCGGATGATATTAAGTTTACCGGTCAAACCGCGCTGAAAATTAAGACGGACAAGCAATATCCGCTGTACCTAAAGAACTTTGCAGGCAGCGTTTACAACGGTTCAAGCTGGGAACGACTGCCCGACTCTGATTACGATGCTATTAATCAAAAGCTGAACGGCATGAACGTACAGAATATGTTTTATTCTTACGCTTCGCTTTTTAACGACCAGGACAGCCCCAATCTTAAACCATTCGGGATTCAGGTAAAGAATATCGCCGCCGCTAAACAGTGCATTTACGCGCCATACAATCTGACTACCACACCGGAAAACATCACCGGCGTAAAGTTTGTAAATGATGCGTTTATCCGGTCTGGTGCGCTCTTTGGCATCGACGAATACAACTTGTACGCTTACGGTTTACAGGAGGGCGAAGTCAGATCCGATGTTGCAGGAGTAACCTTGAGTGTAGCCAACGTAAATCCTGTAGGTGCTGAGGGACCTATAGATGGTTTGAACGATTATCTTGCAAGCCAGCGTAAATTCCGCACGCTGAATTCCGGCAATCTGGAGGCCTATTACAAAAGCACCCTGCCAGATAACCTAATGAATGTTTTTGAGGGTAACAACAGAAGCTTTATCGAAGCGGAGCAGAATTACCGCCTGTTTATGTACGACAAATATACTCAATTGCCTCAAGACACAAAAGAAAAGGTACAGATTTTGCTGAAACAGAATGGGTTGATGGAATCTTCCGAAAATAATAGTAGTAATTTTATAGAGTCCCTATCGTATAATTCGGTAGGATCAATGGTTAATGCTGTAAAACGTTACCTGAGCAAAAACTGTTATTACACCCTGTCGCCCGGTAAGGTGCCAAAGGGTCAGGACTTTACGGATTACTTCCTGTTTGAAAGCCACAAAGGCTACTGTGTACATTTTGCCACATCTGCGACTGTGATGCTGCGTGCCATGGGCGTGCCTGCGCGTTACGCTGAGGGCTATGTTGTTACAGCGGATGACTACAAAACCGCCGGCAGCGATGGCTGGGCAAACATCCGTGACAGCCGCGCACACGCCTGGGTGGAAATTTACTACCCCGGTATGGGCTGGCAGCCGTTCGAAGTGACTCCTGGGTTTAACCCGCAAAAAAATTTGACACAAGATAATAATCCAAAGAATGAGCCTCCCGTTTCAAGCGAAGCGGTAAGCAGCACGCCCGAGGAGAGCAAGCCCGAAAGCAAACTGGAAAGCAAGCCTGAAAGTCAGTTGGAAAGCAAGCCCGGGCAACTAGAAAGTGCTGCTTCCTCCCAAAGCAGCGCACCGGTTGACGTTGGGACAAAGACGGATTTAATTGCCGCAATGATTCCTATTCTCCTTGCAATAGCCGTAATTGCCCTCCTGTTGGCCGCTGCGGCCTTAAAACGCAGAATCAAGTTACGACATCGTACGAAATTATTTGGGCTTACAGACACAAACAAAGCTGTGCTTGGCGTTTATGCCTATGTTGCAAGGCTGACCCTATTCGGCGGTGAAATCAGTGTGGAGGCAAACGACATTGCATTGAAGGCACGTTTCAGCCAACACACCATCACTTCGCAAGAGCTGAAAACAATGACAGACTTCGCACAAAAGCTAGCGCAGGAAAATTACGAGCATCTGCCAAAGATAAAAAGGCTTGTGTTTAAGTATGTATATAACTTGATTTAATGAAGGGTTATGGCTGCATACTTCGCATATAATCTATAAAAAACACCGCTGATGGGAAAATAAATCCATCAGCGGTGTTTCGCTATAAAATTAATTTACTTCGTCATTAAATCACAGATTTGGTTAGAAAATGCTACCGGGTCGTCAATGGAAACGCCCTCAATCAGAAGAGCCTGAGTATAAAGCAATAACGAATATTCCTTGAGGATATCCTTATCATTGGCGTATAAATCACATAGCTTCTTGAAAACCGGATGGTTCGCATTGATTTCAAGCACACGCTGCGCGGTCACCTTTTCATCGGTCGGCATCGCGTTAAGTACCTTTTCCATCTCAATGGAAATTGCGCCATCCGTAGACAGGCACACAGGGTGGGTTTTCAGCTTTTGCGACAGAATGACCTGCTTTACCTTGCCGTCAAGTGAGTCCTTCATGAAGTTGAGCATGTCCTTGTTTTCCTCGACCTGTTTCTCGGCTTCCTTCTTCTCCTCCTCGGTCTTAAGTCCCAAATCGTCGGCGGAGACAGATTTGAATTCCTTATCGTCGTACTTCATCAGCATACGAAGCGCAAATTCATCGACGTTATCGGTCAAATACAGAATCTCATAACCCTTGTCCCTAAGCTCCTCTGTTTGCGGCAGCTGCTCAACTCTTGCGGTGGTTTCACCGCAGGCATAATAGATGAACTTCTGCTCCTCTTTCATGCGGGAAACGTATTCCTTGAGTGTTACAAGCTTCTTTTCGCTGGAGGAGTAGAACAACAGTAACTCCTGTAAGACATCCTTATGCATACCATAGTCCTGATAGATGCCGTATTTCAACTGCAGCCCAAAGTTCTTAAAGAACTCCTCATACTTTTCACGCTCGTTCTCAAGCATACTTTCGAGTTCCGATTTAATTTTCTTTTCCAAGCGCGTTGCAATTACTTTAAGCTGGCGGTCATGCTGGAGCATTTCACGCGAAATATTGAGCGACAAGTCCTGGGAATCAACCAAGCCGCGCACAAAGCTGAAGTAATCCGGCAGCAAATCCGCACACTTGTCCATAATCATCACACCGTTGGAAAAAAGCTGCAAGCCCTTTTCGTAATCCTTGGTATAGAAGTTCATCGGCGCCTTAGCAGGGATAAAAAGCATGGCATTATAAGTCGCAGTACCCTCGGTGCTTGAGTGGATTACCTTGGCCGGGTCGGCATAATCCATGAATTTCTCTTTATAGAACTGATTATATTCATCCTCGGTAATTTCGTTCTTATTTTTGCGCCAGATTGGCACCATACTATTGAGCGTTTCCTTCTCGGTGTAGGTTTCGTAGTCGTCCGTGCTACCCTCTTTTAAGCGGCTCTTCTGGATATCCATCTTAATTGGGTAGCGGATATAATCGGAATACTTTTTAATAATATGTTGAATGGTGTATTCCTCAAGGTACTCATCGTAGTTGTTATCCTCGGTATTTGGCTTGATTTTCAAAATAATCGTTGATCCATGACTTTCCTTTTCGCAGGGGGTGATGGTATAGCCCGCGGTGCCCGTGCTTTCCCACTTGTAGGCTTCTTCACTGCCAAACGATTTACTCAGCACAGTCACATTCTCGCTGACCATAAATGCGGAGTAAAAGCCAACGCCAAACTGGCCAATAATCTCGATATCCTCTTTTTGCTCATTTTCCTGTTTAAAATTCAAGGAACCGCTCTTTGCGATAGTACCGAGGTTGTTTTCGAGTTCTTCCTTGGTCATTCCACAGCCGTTATCGATGATGGTAAGGGTGCGGTTTTCCTTATCCGGTATTATCTTGATGCAAAAATCATCACGGCTCAGACCGGTGTCACCGTCGCTCAAAGTTTTGTAATAAAGCTTGTCGATTGCGTCGCTCGCGTTGGAAACAAGTTCACGCATAAAAATTTCGCGGTGGGTGTAAATAGAATTAATCATTAAATCCAAAAGACGTTTGGACTCTGCTTTAAATTGTTTAACTGGCATAATCAATAACCCTCTGTTCATAAGTTTTAGCACTCTATGTGTTTAAGTGCTAATGTTATTCTATTACATTGTACCGGAAATTTCAAGTAGATAAATTGTTAATTTTTTGTTGCCGATATATAAAGAAGCGCCGCGGGGCTCTTCCCGCGGCACAGTAAGCAATATATTCTTTATTAAGCGCGATCCGCTTTAATACCTTTGACCAGGTAGACGGCTGAATCTATCACTGTGGCAAAGACAATAATTGCGATGAACAGGTGGTTCATGTTGCTCCACACGATATCAAGACTGAAATTGGCAGGCAGTGCAGTTATCTTCCCCTCACTTAGCGACTGTACAAAATTAGGATTCCAAATTGCTCCGTTTGAAAAAACTGCCACAGTAAGGCATACCGTAATCACATTAAGCACCAGAACAATTACAGCAAGCTTTATGGAATGTCTGCCGTATAGCAACTTGAAAAATTCTCTGATGGCTCCCACTGCAAAACTTAGGTTAAAAAGCGGTATGCTGATTTTCAGCACCTGCAAATCAAAAATCGGTACAGCGGAAAATCCGTTTGTCGTGCTGAATACTCCCATCAGCTGCGGAGCAAAGTTAAACAGGATAATTATGAGGATTGTAAAGACAATGCCCACAATCGGTTCGCTCTTTCGGATGATCGCCTCATTCGAAGGAATCTGCGGCAAATCAGAGGGATTCCACGGTGCTTGAGGAATATTTTTTGCCGGATTTTTTTCCGCATTGTACTCAATGCACGCAAAGATGATGGTAACCCACACAAAGCCCTGGAATAGTGCCGAAAAAGCAGAAGCAAAATAGTTAATTGCAGTTGAAGTGTAATCAGAACTTGTCACTAATGCAACATTCAGAAAGCTTGCAACCGTAATCCCTAAAAAAACGCACGGCAGAACGATTTTCAACATCATTACATATTGATCGAAATAGGATGGTCCAATCAAGTAGCGCTTTTTTTCACGGTATTGGTTCGCCAACTTTTTTGGTTCACCTAATTTTACAAGTACTTTATGCAAATCCTGCTCAGTCGGCACATCAACTGTCTGCGCCTCGAGCATATCGTCAATCAAACTGTGCAGCTCGCGGCTGATATCTTCTTTTTGGTATTGTGGCAACCGTCTTGTAACATCATAAACGTAGCGTTCCACTGTTTCGGCAATATTATCTTGTTTCATGTTATTCCCCTTTTTGCTCTTGCAGTAAACTTTCCATACTGACAGTCATCTGATTCCACTGCTTGCATAGTACCTCATAGACGTGCAGACCAAAATCAGTCATCACATAGTACTTACGTGGCTTTGATCCGGTTGTTTCCCACTCGCTTTTTAAAATTTCCTGCTTTTCCAAACGCCGCAGTAAAGGGTACAAAGTACCTGCGTCCACAGACACTCCCTTTTCTTCGAGAATCTGTACCAGCATATAGCCGTATTTGGGCTGCTTAAGCTGGCTGAGGGTAAACAAAACGATGGTTCCACGACGCAGTTCCAGCGTTAAGCTTTCAATAATTGCTTGTATTTCAGACATTCTTTTCCCCTCCTGCTGCTATTATACTGTGTGGTACACACTATTGTCAATATAATAATAAAAGCCACAAAGCATTTGAATTAAAATGCTCTGTGGCTTTTTACTCTGTCAGAAATATTCTTTTTTATTACTCCGTCGGCACATAGTCGTGGTCAACGGTAAGAACCACAAAATAGGTCGGGTCAAGTTTGCTGATTTCATCGGAAATCAAATTAGTCAGATCGCTGTCGCTGATAGAAAACGCAAAAGAGACGCACACATCGAAGATAAGGTTTGAGTGCGTAGTGCCCCATACTACGCGAAAATCATGCATGCTGATTTTTGGTGAAATCCCCTTGATTATTTCCTGTACTTGGACTTTGAGCCTGTTTGTGCGTTCATCGTTGGTAACAATCGGGTCAAGGTGAATGACCATATGAATGCCTTTTTCATTGAGAAAATCACGTTCGATATTATCAATAATATCGTGACTGACCATGATATCCTGCCCCGCGGGAACCTCGCAGTGAACGGAAGCAAAACAGCGCATTGGTCCATAATTGTGAACATTCAAATCGTGAATACCCAAAATGCCGTCGTAACTCATAATTTTCTTATAAATCTCGTCGACAAGCTCTTTGGAAGGTGCCGTGCCCAAAAGTGGATTGCTGGTATCGATAATCAGCCGCACGCCGGTAATCATGATGAAAATGGCAACTACAACTCCCATGTAACCATCAAGGTTGAAGCCGGTAAAGTAAGTAATCAAAATGCCCGTCAACACCGCGAGCGTGGCAAAAACATCATTTCTGCTGTCGGCTGCGGTCGCAGTGAGCGTGGTGGAACCGATGGTCTTCCCTACTTTTATATAAAACAGGCACTGCCAAACCTTAATCAAAGCAGAAACAATTAATACCACAATGGTAATGATGCTGAATTGAGTATCTTGCGGGTTGAGAATCTTATCGAATGAGCTTTGCGCCAACTGAAAGCCAATTATTAAAATGACAAACGACACGATCAGGCCTGACAGATACTCGATGCGTGCGTGACCATAGGGATGCTCCTCATCGGCAGGTTTGCCAGCCAGCTTAAAGCCAACCAGTGTTACAATTGACGAACCGGAATCAGACAGGTTGTTGATTGCATCCGCCGTGATTGAGATACTGTGGAACACAAGACCGGTAATAATTTTCATCATGAACAACAGTATATTGGTGGTTATCCCAACAGCGCCGGAAAATCTGCCGTAATGCTCACGCACCTTGATATCGTCTACATTTTGATAGTCTTTTACAAATTTTCGTATCAAAAAATTAAACATTATTATACCTCAAAAAGGTTGCCGCCGTGGCAGTCAATTGCCGTAAACAGAGGAAAATCTTCAATTTGCAGTTTCTTAATGGATTCGCAACCAAGGTCGGGGAAAGCAATTACTTCTAAGGAACGTACGCATTTAGCCGCCAGCGCGCCCGCTCCGCCAATCGCGCAGAGGTACACCGCATTGTTGCGGCGGATTGCCTCCACCACCTCCTGTGAACGGCCGCCTTTGCCAATCATGCATTTTAGCCCCAGGTCAAGCAGCCGCGGGGCAAACACGTCCATGCGTGATGAAGTGGTCGGGCCACAGGCCCCAATCGGCAGATTCTCGGGAGCCGGAGTTGGGCCGGCATAGTAGATAGATGCGTTTTGCAGTTCAAACGGTAATTGCTCGCCACTGTCTAGCAGCGCAAAAATCCGTTTGTGTGCCGCGTCGCGCGCTGTGTAAATTGTGCCGCTTAAAAGAATTTTGTCACCCGCACGCAGTGTTTGGGCAGCTTCGGCCATATCTTTTGTATTAATTTGAAGTCTGTTCATGCTAACCTCTCAATTATCAGAATAGGGAACTGCATCGCAGTTCCCTATCAATTTATTTGCAGCAATTATGCCTTATGGGTTATCCGTCAAAACATCTTTTTCTTGCGCAAGACGAAGTAGGAAACGCCCATCAAGGCAACCGACAGGCACACCGGGAACCAAAAATTCGTAAATGGAATACCGGTAACATTCATGCCATAGATACCGGAGATAACAGTTGGAATTGAAATTAATAAAGTAATGGAGGCAAGCACCTTCATGACAATATTCAAGTTGTTTGAAATAATCGATGCAAAAGCATCCATCGTACCGGATAGAATGTTCAAGTAGATGTTGGACATCTCTATGGCCTGCTTAACTTCAATCAGTACATCCTCAAGAAGGTCCTGATCCTCATCGTAAAGCTTAATGACGCGGCCGCGCATAATTTTTTCAATTGTAATTTCGTTTGCCTTGAGCGAAGACGAAAAATACACAAGCGATTTTTCAATATCTAAAAGTTGAATGAGTTCGGAGTTCTTCATGGATTTGCGAAGCTCACGTTCAACAAAATTGCTGATTTTATCAATTTGCTTTAAGTACTGCAGGTATCTCGATGCAACACGAAGCATAAAGTGCAGAACAAAACGTGTTTTCAGGTTCGTCTGAACCCCTTTTACGACACCCTCCGAAAACTCGTTAATAACCGGATTTTCCTTAGTGGAAACGGTAATCACGTTTTTCTCCGTCAGGATAATCCCGAACGGCGTGGTTGTGTAAGTAATATTTTTGCCTGCCTTCTCAAGGACAGGGATATCAATGATAATGAGAGTGTTTTCATCTTCATTGTCAATATGGGAGGATTCCTCCTCATCCATCGCGGCGCGAAAAAAGTCCGGCTCAATTTGGTAGTCGGCAATCAAGCTGTTAATTTCTTCATCATCCGGAGCCACACAGTTAATCCAACAGCCCGGTTCACAGGCCGGAATCGGCGAGATGCGGCCGTCGATCGTCTTGTAGTAGGATAGCATTGCGCTCATCTCCTTTATTAAATTTGTTTAAGTATCTACTTAAAGGGTCAGGTTTCACAATGCCACCCCCAATATGTTAAATTCTAGATCAATTAAAACCATCCCAAGTGTTATTATACCACATAATCGTGAGATTACAAGAGAAAACAGGGTATTTTGAGCAATATTTCTATAAATTCGTGCTAAAATACGCTACAAGGCTGTTTTTGAACGAATTAGGGCAATTCTCCCGCTCCCGTAGTCAAAGCCAAATCTTCTCTGGTTCGACAATTTGTGCAAGTTCTTATAGGGAACAACACATTTGTGGGGCGGATGCAATATGCATCCGCCCCACAAAGAAATGTATATTAATTATTTGCGGTTAAAGATAGACATGATGTCTGTGAAATCCTCATCATCAATCGTGTTTACCCTGGCACTTTTTTTCTCGGGCTCGTCCTGCTTTGGGCTCTCCTTTTGATTCTTCTGTGCGAAACTTATATCGTCGGTTGTTGAGAAGCCTGTTGCAATAACCGTAACACTCATCTCATCGTCCATGTTCTCGTCAAACGCGGCACCCCAGATAATGTTTGCTTCCTCGTGTGCCTGGGCGGCAATCATTGAAGAAGCAGTTTCAATTTCGTCAAGGCCGATATCCGGTGACGAGGTGATGTTGATAATAACGCCCTTTGCACCATTGATGGCGGTTTCAAGGAGTGGACTGGAAATAGCCATATTTGCGGCATTTTCCGCTTTGTCCTTGCCGGAAGCCCTTCCTACGCCCATATGTGCATAACCTGCATCCTTCATAACGGCAGTCACATCCGCGAAATCCAGATTGACAAGACCAGGCAGTTTAATCAAGTCGGAGATGCTCTGAACACCCTGGCGGAGAACATCATCGGCGATAGAGAACGCATTAATAAGTGTAATGCGTTGTTCGCTTACCAGCTTTAAACGCTCGTTAGGGATGACAACAAGGGAGTCAACATGCTCGCGCAAAGCAGAAATTCCATTTTCAGCCTGCTCCATGCGGCGGCGTCCCTCAAATTCAAAGGGTTTTGTCACAATGCCAATGGTAAGCACGCCCATATCGCGCGCAATTTCAGCAACAATCGGAGCCGCGCCGGTACCTGTACCGCCGCCCATTCCCGCTGTGATAAACACCATGTCGCTGCCCCTAACGGCGGCTGCAATCGCTTCACGGCTTTCGTCAGCAGCTTTCTGTCCCATTTCAGGCTTTGAACCTGCGCCCTTACCGTGGGTAATCTTTTCACCAATTTGAATTTTTTGTGTGGCCTTAGAACGATAAAGTGCTTGTTTGTCGGTGTTGACACTAATAAACTCAACACCCTGAACCCCCATGGTAACCATGCGGTCAATGGCATTTCCGCCACCGCCGCCGACACCGATTACTTTAATCTGCACTATGTTATCAAAGTCATTATCAATCTCGAAAGGCATGTGCTGCATCCCCCTTAATATACGTCCATAATTTTATAATTTTTATAAATTTTATCATTATTACCAGTTATTGTATTTCTGTTATAATAATAATTTAACACGTTTCAAGCTTAATTACAATAAATTTTTAATAGTTTAAGTATATTATAAACCAATAAAAAATATATTCTTGAAAAGAACTATTTTCTGCTATTTTGTACCACTTTGCTGCTAACCCCCGAAGCACTAGTATAGTCGGGATCAAAGAAGGCGTTATTGTCCTCTACTGCAACTGAAAGGTTTAGGGTACCCTTTTCATTGTCCTTGATTTTACCTGCGTCAAGGATACTTTTGGCAAAACGGATTTTATAATCAAAGTCGGACGGCAGTCCCAGGTTCATGGTTATGCGTTTATCATAAATAATTTGTATCTTAGAAGGGGAACTCACATCAATTGCCGTAATTTTGCCAAGCTTGTTGTCGCTGATTGCTGCTGTCAGGCTCTTGAACATCGTCTGTTGTGAAGTCTGCTTATAAACAATGTTTTTGCCAACCTCAGCCTTGGTAAGTTCCAAGCCCTTGATTGACGGACAGTTTTCCGGTATTTTTTCGGCCAACTCAAGCACCTTTCCGATTGTACTGACTACTGCATATTTACCCTCATATAGAATTGCACCGGAGATTGTTTCCTCTTTGACTTCGATGCAAATTTTGGCGGGTAAACGGCGGATAACCTTTGCCGTTGCGATATATGGCAGTTTTTGTGGAATCGCCGCGCTCGCTTCCTTTGTTTTCGCCAGAAAGAGGTTTTCCCCTTTTTTGATACCTGTGACTTTGATAATTTCCTCCGTTGAATAACGCGAAGTTCCAGAAACCTGTATGGTATCAATTTTAAAAAGCACAGTTAAGGAAACAACAACGGCGGAGGTAATTACTATAACAAATGTAAAAATATAGAAGAGAAGCAGCGCGCGCCGTCTGCGCCTTTTGCGGGCATCTGCACGGCGCTGTGGGGTCGCATACCTTGCTCTGCGGTTATCTTCCCCTATGCTTTCATTCGAGCCGGACACAGGGCGGTATTCGCCGCTGCTCTTGTCATAAACACGCTGTGGCGAATAATCACCCCTGCTTTTAAGGTTCCTTTTCATTCGTATTCCTCCGATGGCCAAAACGGACTAAATTCTTTTAACGTCAGCGCCAAGTAAAGCAAGACTCTTTTCAATACTCTCGTAACCGCGGTCCAAGTGTTTTAAGCCGGATATCTGTGTTGTTCCCTGAGCCGCCAGACCTGCCACAACCAACGCTGCCCCGCCGCGCAAATCTGCGGCTTCCACCGGTGCGCCGGAAAGACGGCGAACGCCCTCGACAACCGCCACTCGACCCTCGACCTTAATATTGGCACCGAGACGAAGCAGTTCACCAACATGCTTATACCGACTCTCAAATATATTTTCTACAAATATGCTAGTTCCATCCGACAACGAGGTCATTGCCATAACCGGTGCCTGCGCATCAGTTGGGAAGCCCGGGAACGGCATGGTTCGAACACTTTTGACCCGACCTAGCTGTTTTGGTGCGGTGATTTTAATCTTGCGGTCCATAATCTCGATTTTGCAGCCACACTCTTCAAACACAGGGATGACCGGCGCGATGTGCTCGGGTATCACGCTGCAAATTGTAAGTGTGCTGCCAGTAACCGCAGCAGCCGTCATATAGGTTGCTGCCGCGATTCGATCTGGTATGACGCTGTGTTCACAACCGGAGAGGCGCTTCACGCCCTCAATGATAATCGTACTTTCGCCAGCACCACGGATTTTGGCTCCGCAAGAATTAAGAAAATCTGCCAAGTCCCAAATTTCCGGCTCACGCGCCGCGTTAGTAATAATCGTTGTGCCCTTTGCACGGCTGGCTGCAATGATGATATTTTCTGTCGCACCCACGCTGGGGAACGATAAATTAATGCAGGCCCCTTTGATGCCATCCGGAGCGCTGCATTCCAAGCAGCCGTGATCCTCGTTGATTACGACACCCATCTTTCTCAATGCCAAAAGATGCAAATCAATTGGCCTTGGGCCTAATTCGCAGCCGCCGGGGAACGAGAGCTCTGCCCTGCCCATGCTGCTGACAATCGCGCCCAAAAAGACAATGGAAGAACGCATTTCCCGCATCAGATTGTCTGGTATCTCGCAGTTTTTTGCACTCACCGGGTCAATGGTAACATCGCTTCCGGAACGCTCAATTCGACATCCTAAATAGCGCAGGATTTTCAAAGATGTGTCCACATCCGACAAAATAGGACAGTTATGTAATATGCATTGCCCACCACAGAGCAGAGAAGCCGCCATCAGCGGTAAAGTACTATTTTTCGCACCATGGATAAGAATTTCGCCTTCAAGTTTGTTTGGTCCGTGTATTAACAGTTTTGACATAGCAACACCCCCACAAAGTCTAATCACATACTATGCGGTTTTGGGTGCTGCTGTGATTGCTTTCATCGGGCGTCGGCTAATACCTCTTTTATTATTTTATAAATTCGTTCATTGGCGTTTAAAATTGCCATCTCGCGCGCGTTTCTGGCAAGCATTGTAATCGTTTCAGGTTTCTTGAAAAGCTCCTCGACCTTTTTACAAAGTGCTGCACCTGTTAGATCCTTTTCCTCGATAATCGCGGCCGCATTACGGTTAACCAATGCCATTGCGTTGTGGTACTGATGATTTTCCGCCACATTTGGCGATGGAATCAAAATGGACGCTTTGCCCTGCGCCTGCAGCTCACTGAGTGAAATCGCACCGGCGCGGCAGATGACCAAATCGGCCGCAGCAAGGCATTCCGGCATATCGTCAATATATTCTCTAATATCAATATTGGGATGTTCAGACAGGTTAAGACCCTTTTCTTTTAATAAATCCGGAAACCAGCCGCCCCATTGACCGTAACCGTGAATATGCTGAAATCGATCGGCTTTTGCACTCTTTACAAGCAAGTCCGCAGCAGCCTCATTAATTTTGCGCGCACCCAAACTTCCGCCGAATGATAAAATCAATGGCCTATCATCAAGACCGAGTACTTTGCGGGCTTCGCCGCGCTGTGCGCGGATAACCGACTGCCGCACCGGGTTGCCGGTCAAAACGCATTTGGCCGCCGGGTCAAGATATTTCTGCGCATCGGCGACGGCGAGCATGGTTTTATTTGCTTTTTTTGAAAGCATCTTGTTGGTAACGCCGGGGAACGCGTTCTGCTCGTGAATAATTGCAGGAATACCCATCTTCATTGCTTCACGGATAACAGGGCCGGCAACGTAGCCGCCTGTTCCCACACAGATATCCGGCTGAAATTCCTTTATGATTCTGCGTGCCTCATTGCTGGAAGTAAAAACATGGACAACGGTCTTCATATTCTTTTTAATGTTTTTCCAGTTGAGCTTGCGCTGAAAACCCGAAATGGTAATGCTCTTAAAATCAAAGCCCGCAGCAGGAACCAATCGTTCCTCCATGCCACCCCTTGCGCCGATATAAAGTATCTGCGCATCCGGTTCTTTTTCGCGCAGATATCCGGCAATGGCAAGCGCCGGGTTAATATGCCCCGCAGTACCGCCGCCTGCAAATAACACTTTCATAGTAAAACCCCTTTTATATTCGCCGTTAAAGTCGGCAACCACAATTGTTCATTGTTGATTATTAATTTTCTGCTGTAAAAGTTCTGCTTTTACTACGTCTTTTCAATGGCTGACGTTCGTGAAATGGAAAGTACCACGCCCATCTCCGCGAGCAGAATGACCAGCGAAGTACCTCCGTAGCTAAAGAACGGCAGGCTAATGCCGGTGTTTGGAATGGTGTTGGTCACAACGGCGATATTTAGAACTACCTGAAGTCCTACTTGAACAATTAGTCCAATGCCGAGCAGCATACCGAATTTATCCTTTGCCTTCAACGAAATGCTGATGCCGCGCCAAACGAGCATGGCAAAGAGAATAATGATGATTAACGCACCGATAAACCCCAGTTCCTCACAGACAATAGCAAATATAAAGTCGTTCTGCGGCTCCGGCAGATACAGATATTTTTGTCTGGACTGGCCAAGCCCAAGCCCGAGTAACCCACCCGAACCGATGGCATAAAGCGACTGGCGCGTCTGCCATGTATCCTCTATAATCTCCTTGGTCGCAGTGGAGAACGGGTCGAGCCAAGCGATAATGCGGTCATTGGCGTAGCTGAACTTTTTTGTGAATAAAACCAGGTACGCGACCGCCGCACCCACGCCGCTGAAAGCAATGCCGAACCAACGCAGGCGAACCCCACCGATGAACAGCATAACGCCGGCTAAAAGGACGATGATGACGGTTGCCGAGATGTGCGGTTCAAGTACAAGCAGTCCGGCCGTCCCACCCAAAATCAAGATGTACGGCAGAACACCATATCGAAAGGTATTCATACGTTTGAAATTAATCGAAATCAAATGT
Organism: uncultured Caproiciproducens sp.; assembly: GCA_964517505.1. Classification (GTDB taxonomy): domain Bacteria; phylum Bacillota; class Clostridia; order Oscillospirales; family Acutalibacteraceae; genus Caproiciproducens. Next base: position 266,882 of record CAZFED010000003.1, read on the forward strand.
GAGAATACCAGAATCACTGCAAATTTTGCAAGTTCCGACGGCTGAAACTGTCCAAGCGGGCCAAGGCTGACCCAGCGATGTACACCATTAATACGCGGTGTAAAAAGCACAAGAACTAATAGCATGTAGGAAAACAACAAAATTGGAATCGCAAATTTGTGCAGATGGTGATAGTCAAAGTAGGAGACGAAAATCATGGCTGTAACGCCAAGAACGGCAAAAAATGCCTGACGGCTGATAAAATAATAGCTGCTGCCATGGCGATAATAAGCGTTGGCGTAGCTTGCGGAAAAAAGCATCACCAGGCCAATAATCAGCAAGGTGAGGGTTAAAAACAGGAATGGCAAATCCATGCCGGAGCGCACGGAAAAAATTCTAAATTTCTTGCGTATTTTTTTTGCAAATGATGGTTCTTTCGCTTCCTGCTGTTCCTTGTTCGTCGCCTCCCGGCGACGGGGGGCGGAATTCGGCTTTTGATTCGTTTTAGTCATGTTTATCCCCCTCCCCCATTTCAAGTCATGCGTTACTTTTAATTAAAACACATGCTGTGTAAAATATTTGTCATAATTTATAATACTGTATCCTTTACACGGAAATCAGCCTAATTAAAATCCGAACAAAACAAGCAAAGTAGAAGCAATACCAAACAGAACGGTCACACCGCCGAACACGCGGCAAATTTTAACCTCACTCCAACCGCACATTTCAAAATGGTGATGAATCGGGCTCATCTTGAACAGGCGCTTGCCGTGGGTCGCCTTAAAGTAGCTGACCTGAAGAACAACCGAAAGAATTTCGCAGATGTACACGATGCCGAGCGGCAGAATTAAGATAGGCAGATTAAGGCCAAAGCCTAAAGCACACACCATACCGCCCAAAAACAGCGATCCCGTATCGCCCATGAATACTTTTGCGGGGTTAAAGTTCCAAATTAAAAACCCAAGGCAGCCGCCCGCCATCGTGGTAGCGAGGATGCTAATGCCGTAAAAGCCGACCATCGTGGAAATCAACATAAAGAACAGTCCAACGAAAAAAGTAACTGAAGCGTTCAATCCGTCGATTCCGTCGGTAAAGTTAACAGCGTTGACCATGCCCACAATACCGAGCAGAGCGATAATCCAGTACCATAAGCCCAAATCCACTTTTCCTGCAAACGGAATCAAGGTAGTCGAAGTACTGCCTGCCAGATACAGCGAATACAGGTACGCACCCGCGACTATAAACTGCAAAACAAGCTTTTGCTTTACATCTAAACCAAGATTGCGCTTTTTTACAACCTTAATGTAATCGTCAAAAAATCCGATTGCACCAAAGCCGACTGCCATCAATAAACCGCCGAAAATTTTGGTCCTCATAAGCATTTCCAACGAATTTTGTTTTGTAATGCTGTAATAAAGCGGCACACAAATAGCGGTGGAAATTGTGATGCCAATAATAAACATAAATCCGCCCATGGTTGGCGTACCGTTCTTTTTCTGGTGCCATTTGGGGCCGATTTCACGAATAGTTTGGCCAAAATTTATTTTGTGCAGAAACGGTACCATCCACTTGCCGAGCAAAGCGGTGATGCCAAAAGAAAGAATTGCCGCCGAAAGAGTCCAAACTGAGTTCATATGTTCTTACTCCACCTTTTTATCGTTGTTGCTCACACGGTAAGTGTAAGCATATTTTATAATTATATCACAACTATGTTGATTATTTAATCATAAATTTCAATGTTGTTCAGCGCATCCAGTACCTCCGCAAACGGAATACCGCAGGCAATTGCCGCCGCAGTGGCAGCCAAAGCGCAGCCAATCGATTCCATGCTGTTGACAACAAGCTTTACACGTCCGATAACGCCCACGCCGATAATTTCAAAAGCGGTAAAACCATCGGGAGTCTGACGGATATTTCTTGCGGTAAAATCAGCGTTGTTACTGGCGGTCGAATAGGTGATCAGTTTTAACCCCGTAAGCGCAGGCAGCGCGGCAAGCTCATAATCAGCGACGCAAAAGGAAAAGTTTTTTGCACATTTCGCCCCCTTCGAGTCACAGAGGAGCAGAGCCATCGGCTGTGTGTCTTGTAAAACCGGCTCGCCGGCGGCCGCGACCACATAATTCTCACGGCCGCATAAAGCCAAAATGTTTTTTAATACAGAAATAGTATGCCCGTTCTTATCACTGACAGCAATCTGTTTTTTAGCATGAGGAAAGCTCTCCATAATTATCATTCCTTTGCAAGAAATGTTGCTACGCCACCTGATTGGGCTCTATAAAGCCGACTGTCACGACAGTACCCGGCGCAACCTTTGTACCTTCGGTAATGCTCTGTGAATTGGACACAGGGTTAGTTCCGGTCAATGCTGCTCCGGTAATACTGATATTAATACCCGCATTTGCCGCAGCCTTGTTCGCAGCAGCGAGCGACATGCCAACTAAATTTGGCACCGTTACCGTTTTGCTTGTGCTGGAATCATCGGTGAACAGAACCACAGTACCATTTTGCGGAATGGACTTGCCCGGCTCCGGAACCTGAGAAACCACCTTTGCTCCACTGCCGTAAACCGTTGGTGTCAGCTTCATCTTGCCAAGCGCTGTCTTTGCTTCGGCAGGCGTCTTGCCTACAACGTCGGGTGCTTTCACATCCAACTTCGCCAGTTCGGCGTCAGTGTATTTGCGCTCGACACCCAAATAAGGGAGGATTTCTTCCATTGTTTTAGCAAATACAGGTCCTGCAACAGCGGCACCGTAATAACTGCTGCCGTGCGGTTCATCATAAAATACCAGCATAGCGATCTGTGGATCGTCCGCAGGGGCAAAGCCACAGTAAGAAGCAATGTATTCCATCTTTCCGGTTGCAACTTGTACGTCGATTTTTTGGGAGGTACCGGTTTTTCCGCCAACGCGGTAACCAGGCAGATAACCATTCTTCGCAGTACCAATTGTAGCGTTAGTCTGTAAAATTTTACACATGCGTGCTGAAGTTTCAGACGATATGACTTGTCGCTTTGCGATGTTGTCGGCTGATTTAATAATATTGCCGCCGTCATCAATAATCTGGCTGACCACATGAGGCTGCACCAGATAACCGCCGTTGGAGACTGATGCAACCGCGGTAATCATTTGAATGGGTGTGATGCTGAAGTTTTGCCCGAAAGATTCAGTTGCAAGCTCAACCGGGTTTAACTGTTCGGCGGTATAAAAGCTGGTGCGGAGGGGTTCACCGGGCAGGTCAATACCCGTCTGCTTTGTAAAACCGAATGCCGAGAAGTATTTGAAAAATTTTTGCGGGCCAAGCCTTTCGCCAAGCTGCACAAACACTGGGTTACAGGAATTGCAAAGGCCCTGTACAAAGTTTTCGCTTCCATGGCCATAGGACCTCCAACAGTGTATGGTTCTGTCTGAAACTTTAATGGAGCCACCACAAAAGAATGTGGAGTTTTCACTAACAACGCCTTCCTCCAACCCCATGGAGGCGGTACACATTTTAAAAACAGAACCGGGGTAGTATGTATCACTTACAGATTTGTTTCTCCACTGCTTTTCCCTTGCAGCTTTTAAAGCGGCTGTCTTTTCCTTTTCATCCGTTATGCTGTTGATTTTTGCAGCCTCAACAGGATCGGCCACGACAAATGGGTTGTTGGGGTCAAAGTCGCCCTTAACCGCCATGCCCAGAATCGCGCCGGTTTTCACATTCATTACAATAGCGCAGGCACGGTTTCCAACCTTATTTAATACAACTCCCTCTTCCAGATTCTTTTCAAGGAAGTGCTGCACAACCTCATCAATTGTCAGCACAAGACTGGAACCATTCTGGGCTTCCACTTTCTGCTCATACTGAAATGGCATATCGGTACCGATTGCGTTTTTCGCAGTGACAAGCTTTCCGGGTACTCCAGTGAGGTAACTGTCGTATTCATTTTCGACCCCATAGAGACCTTGATTATCCGAGCCGGTAAAACCCAGCACAGAAGCAGCAAACGCGCCGTAAGGATAATATCTTTTATAATCCTCAATTAAGCGAATGCCGTTACCAATGTTGTTGTCTGATTTAAATTTCAAAATTTCGTCTTTGACGTCAGTTTCAACCTTGCCCTTTAATATATCATAATAGGTCTTCTTATTGCTTCGTTTTACGATTTCGGCTTTATCCATGCCAAGAATTTGGGCAAGGCCAGTGGCAATTTTATCGCGGTTTTTATCAGTAATAAACGCCGGCTCAAGAACGACCTTCCACACAGTGGCACTTTGAGCAAGCGGCTTCATATTACAGTCGTAAATCGTACCGCGCTGCGCGCTGATGGAAGTGTTTTTCAGCTGCTGATCAACGGCGCGCGTTTGCAGACTTTCACCCTCGATAAGCTGCAGCCTAACAAGGCTGCAGATAACTGCACCGAAACCAATAAAGATAAGCGCCAAAAGTACAAAAACCGTTCGGCGCCACATTCTAATTGTTGTACCTTTTGCCATTGTTGCCCCTCCAAATGAACGAAAAATAATAATATTACAAAAATAAGAGTTAAGATCTGCTCTCAACTCTCCTTTTTGCATACCAAGCCAAACATCTCAAAAAATTTGGGTAGTAATACTTATTTATCAATTATTTTGTTTATGACAATAATTGAATGATTGAGTTGCAAAGCGACGTCACCCAATTTGCGCCCGCACCGCTTTGTAGAACCTGTGTTTTATCGCCCTTGGAAAGGGAAATTGGCTCAACTTGATTTTGGTCAATCTTTTTCAGACCGAGTTTTTCGGTCGCATAATTTTCCACTGTTTCCAGTGAAAGTTGGGAATCGGACTTCATTTGGAGCTGTGTGTAAACGCTGGTACTCTCATTGTAAGTTTTGGTCGCGGAGTTAAGCTTCTCGGTCAGCTCGGTTAGTTGTACCTGTCCGTAAACCATCGTGCTGACAATGCCAAGCATGACGGCCAAGCCAAGAAAAGTGGAAACAGTTTTAACAGGTTTTACCTTTGTCCTGCGGTTTTGTTCCAGTTTTTCTTGTGGAAGGGCAATAATATTACTTTTTTTCTGCGGTAATTCCTGCTGCCGTTTTGGTTCAAACAATGCAAAATCATAAGCCTCGCTGCTGTTTGGAGATGCCATATTTTCCACTTCCAATCTATTATAATGATTCAGCTGTGAGCTAAAGGTGATTTCTCGAACGCGCTGCGTGCGCCCTTACGATATAACAGTATATGAATATCCGTCTTAGCCTTCTTGCTCATCTCTATTGTAATAATTTTCAAAGATACAATTTATAATTTGATACAAACCCTTAGCCTAGCGCTGCGGCTGCGCGGATTTTCTTCCAGTTCCGCCTCACTTGGCGCCATTCCTTTTTTAAAGACCAACTCAGCCTTAGGCTTTTTCCCGCACACGCAAACCGGAAAGTCCGGTGGGCAAGTGCAGCCTATGCACCACGAGGCCATACGCTGTTTAACCATTCTGTCCTCTAACGAATGAAAAGTGATAACCGCAAGCCGACCGCCTGGTTTTAAAACAGAAAATGCGGTGTCCAGCCCTTGAGAGAGCCTGTCCAGTTCCCCATTAACCTCGATGCGCAGCGCCTGAAAGGTTTTGCGCGCAGGATGCCCCTGTGCACGCCTTACGGCTGCCGGAACTGATGCCTTTATTACTTCCGCTAACTGAAGCGTGGTTTCAATGGGCTCCTGCTCGCGCGCCCTGACAATTCCCTGTGCAATGCAGCGTGCATTCTTGTCCTCACCGTAGCGGCTGATAATTTGCGCCAGCTGCTGCCAAGTAAGATTATTGACCAAATCCCTTGCGGAAACGCCCTGCTTGCTCATTCTCATATCCAATGGAGCATCGTAGTGGTAGGAAAAACCGCGCTCGGGATTATCGAGCTGATAAGAGGAAACACCAATATCAAGCAAAACGCCGTCGACAGGAGCAAGGTTTAAGCTTGAAGCCACCTCGGCCATCTCTGAAAAATTAGCGCGGTAAACAATCGAACATTTATAGTTCTGCAACCTTTCGGTTACCGCCTTGATTGCATCTGGGTCTTGGTCGATTGAAAGGAGTTTACCCGTTGTGAGTTTGTCCGCAATCGCCTGAGAATGGCCGCCACCCCCGGCTGTGCCATCGATGTATATGCCGTTTGGCTGAATGTCGAGACTTTTTATCGTTTCGTCAAACAACACTGGCTTGTGCTGAAATTTCATATCCATACCACCCGCCGCTTATAATTCAAGCATATCCATCGCTTGAGCAATGCTATCCTCGGTTAGGTTGGAGCTAAATTCACTCCAATGTTCGGTATCCCAAATCTCGGCGCGGCTTGATGCGCCGATAAAGGTTATATCTTTAGAAAGCTTTGCGTGGTCGCGTAAAAGTTGTGGGATGAGGATTCTGCCCTGCTTGTCCGGCTCAACCTCCGCCGCGCCGGAAAAGAAGAAACGCTGAAGTCCCCGTGCTTTGGAAATCGGCATTGCTTCTACCTTATCCTGAAGCCTTGTCCACTCCTTTGCAGAAAGCACGAACAGGCAGCCATCCAAGCCTTTTGTGACATAAAAATGTTCGCCCAGGTCCTCACGAAACCTGACCGGAACAATCACACGGCCCTTCGGGTCGATATTATGTTGGTACTCGCCGATCAACATAATCATTCACTTTGAAGGCTAAAACGTAATGTGAAACCCACATCGTGCTACTTGCCTCCACCTTTCGCCACTTGTGTTTTGATTATAGCGTATTTATTTTTAAAATGCAACCATTATTTTATAATTATGTCAACCATTATCTGTGATTTTTTTACATATATTCTTATATTGACGCAACAAAAAACGCGCCACAACATGTTGTGGTGCGTTATAAGAATATTCATTAAAAATATATAATTAATTCTGGCCGGATCGCTGAGAGGATTTAATATTCTGCCTTGTCTGGCGGAGTTCCGCCAGGTTTGCAGCAAGACCGTCATCCGTACGCTTCATTAAATCGTCAATGTAATCATTGGAAGCTTTTCTCATCTCGCGGAACTTCACCTGGGACTGGCTAAGCAAATCGTTGGCCTTCTGTTGTGCCTGCTTAACGATTTCATCCTGATTGACCATCGCCTTGGCGCGCTCTTCCGCAACACGAATGACCGTTTCCGCCTCTCGTTTTGCATCGCTTATAATCTGAGTGCGATCAGCACAAATTGCCTTGGCCTGGCGGATTTCTTGGGGAAGATGGTCACGAATTTCGTCGAGAATCTGTTTAAGCTCCTCGCCATCAAGGACAGCGCGGCCGCGGCTGAGCGGCAGGTTCCAGGCTTTTTCCACCATCTCGTACAACTCATCGATTAGTTCTTCAACATTTAAATCACTCATTGTGTTTTACCCCCTGCGCATAATCTTTCTTTGATATCGTCTAAAATACACTCAGGCACGAAATTCGAAATATCACCGCCGAAACCGGCAATCTGCTTTACAATGCTTGAGCTTAAAAACATGTTTTCAGCGTTTGTGGTCAAAAACAAGGTTTCAAGGTTCGGGTTCAATACTTTATTGGTAAGCGCCATTTGGAACTCGTACTCAAAGTCCGACAAGGCACGAAGTCCCTTAACGATTGCGGTTACATGGCGGTCACGGGCATAATCGGCTAACAGACCGTCAAATCCGACAACCTCAACATCATCCATATCCTTAGTGCATCGCTTTAAAAGCTCAATACGCTCGTCCACCGTAAACAATGTATTCTTTTCGGGGTTTACCAATACCGCAACAATCGTTTTGTCAAACACCTTGCGCGACCGATTGACAATGTCCAAATGGCCTAGGGTAACCGGGTCAAAACTGCCGGGGCAAATTGCAATCTTCATTTTTCGGTCACGTCCTTGTGTCTGAATAGGGTTAATACAATTTTTCCATAACGATAGGAACGAACGCGGACGAAATCCCCTGCGATTTCGGGGATTTCCTCATCACTCGGGCTTTCACAGACAATCGTGCCGCCCTTGTTCATAATTTCCGCAGTCATCGGCAGCGCACGCTGTAACAGGCCGGTACGATAAGGCGGATCCAAAAACGCCAAATCAAAGGGATCCCTGTTCTGCATTAAAAATGCAGCAAAATCCATATTTTTTACGCGAGCATTGTCCGTAAGGCCCGTATTCTCCAAATTCGCCTGCACAATAGCCACGGAGTCCTTGCTTGCATCCACAAACACCGCCTGCTTTGCACCGCGGCTTAAAGCCTCAATTCCGAGCTGACCGGAGCCTGCGAAAAGATCCAGTACGCGGCGGCCCTCAATTTGAAATTGAAGGGCGCTAAACAACGCCTCTTTTACCCTTTCAGGCGTAGGGCGAACGCTTTCTCCCGTTTGCGTGGCCAGCCGCTTACCGCGTGCGAGGCCGGTTATTACTCTCATATATGAAAACTCCTTAAAATACAAAATTAAACATCTGTAATGGTTATTATCCCATTATAATGACCCTGTGTCAACTTCTTTCCTTATTTTGTCCATTTGAGTGGAAATAATCATAAACACGCTGTGCCGTGGGTTTTGTCATGCCCGGCGCAGCAATTAGTTCCGGCAAATCTGCATTTTTGATTGCGGTAATCGTTTTAAAGTGCTTCAATAGCGCTTTTGCCCTCGTTTGGCCAACGCCCTCAATGCAAGTAAGGGTGGAGGAAATGGTCGTTTTTTTACGGACTTGGCGGTGATACCCGATGGCAAAGCGGTGTACCTCGTCCTGAATTGACGAAACAAGCGTGAACGCCTTTCGGTTGGAGTTAATCGCAATTTCGCCGCCATCCTGTGCAATGGCTCTGGTACGGTGCTTATCATCCTTGACCATGCCGAAAAGTGGAATTTTCAGCCCTGCAGCTTCTAAAACAGGCCGTATTGCGCTGACATGCCCCTTGCCGCCATCAAGCAGAATCAAGTCGGGCAGCCGTCCAAAGCCGTCTGTAATCTCCTTCTCCTGCGCGTCAAAGTATTCGTGGAAACGGCGCTCAATTACTTCCTGCATCGAAGCGTAATCGTCCTGCCCCTCCACGGTTTTTATCTTGAATTTACGGTAAGCGGACTTTAGCGGCCTGCCGTTTTCAAACACAATCATGCCCGCTACGTTTCCGCTGCCCGCAAGATTAGAAATATCGTAAGACTCAATGTAAAGCGGAGGCTGCTCCATACCTAACAACCTGCCAAGCTCGTCCAGCGCGGAGGCTTCCCGGCCGGTACGGCCCGTGGCCTGCGCAAGCTGTTCGGCGGCGTTGTTTCGGCACATTTCCACAAGCTGCGCCTGCTCCCCCTTTTGCGGTACAGATATAACGACTCTCTTGCCCGCCTTTTTTGTCAGCCACTCCCCTAAAAGTTCTGTGCTTTCAGCTGATCCGTCCAGACACACACGCGGCGGGATTCGGTCACGCATGGAGTAGTAACGTTCGATAAATTCACTGCGGGCGGTCTTGGGGCTGCCCGTTTCCCCCATTAAAAAGTTCTCGCGGTCGCAAAGACGGCCGTTGATAAAGCGAAAAACCTCAAAGCAGCTTGTGTCCGCGCCCTGTGCCAGTGCAATGATATCCTGTTCCGGTACGCGCGCCGCAACCACCTTTTGACGGTCACTCATACGCTTGATTGCCATGAGCCGGTCACGTATTCTGGCGGCACGCTCAAACTCGAGCGACTCGGCGGCGGCATTCATTTTTTTTGTCATCTCCCGCACACATTCGGCACTGCCGCCGCGCAAAAATTCGATTGCTTCGCTAACATACTCATCATACTCGGCCTGACTAATTCTGCCGCGGCAAGGAGCACAGCACTGCTTGATGTAATAATTCAGACACGGCCTTGCTTTGCCTATGTCCTGCGGAAATTTTCGTGTACAGGAAGGAAGACGAAAGATTTTCAGCGCTTCGTCGACTGACTCCTTGGTTGCCCACGAACTGACATACGGCCCAATATAATTCGCTCCATCGTCCAAAATTTGTTTGGCTTCAGAAATTCTGGGCCATGGTCCTGCTGTTACTTTAATATAATGGTAGCCTTTATCATCCTTTAACAGAATGTTATACTTTGGCGAGTGTTGCTTAATCAGACTGCATTCGAGCACAAGAGCCTCAAACTCACTGTCAGTAAGAATATATTCAAAATACTCCACGTTACTGACCATGCGGCGAACCTTGTCATCGTGGTTTTTCTCGGAGCCAAAATACTGGCTGACGCGGTTCTTAAGTGCCTTGGCCTTGCCAATATAAATAATTTTACCCGATTTGTCGTGCATGATATACACACCCGGGTTAAGCGGAAGACGCATGGCGCGGCTTCGCAGCTCTTTGATATGTTTTTCCTGCTCGGTCATGGTATCCTCCCTAAAAAACCAAATACAATCGTTATCTCACCAGCGAAGCCGAGGTACGTCCTTAAAGCTCACAGCTGAATTAACCCCTTATCTGCTGCAATGGGAGAAGTAAGGAGTGTGTATCTAATGCTTATGCTTTTCAGTGCAGCACTTAAACTCTTCTGAGCACCCAGACCGGGCGTTTTCTAAATATAAAAATAGCACCGCCGATAAAGCGGTGCTATTTGTCAGAACGACTTACTCGGCAAAGCCGGACTCTACCAACTCGACGAGGCTGTTGACTGCTTCTTCTTCATCAGTACCGTCCGCGATAATGCGGATAGAGGTTCCTCCGACGATTCCAAGCGATAAAACGCCCAACAGGCTTTTCGCGTTCACGCGTCTTTCTTCTTTTTCTACCCAAATAGAAGATTTATACTCATTTGCTTTTTGAATAAAGAACGTTGCAGGACGCGCATGAAGCCCAACCTGATTCTGAACTAAAACTTCTTTAACACACATATTCATTCACTCCTATAAAGAAAATCAATTTCCTAAAACAATTAAAATAAACTATCAATTTAATGTTAGTCATCTTCGTGATTCAAAGTTATTATATCACAATTAAACATGCCGTCAACAAAATATATAAACTTTGGATTGATGACTGATTGCAGTTGTTATGTTTGGTCCTACTTTGTGCAATATGACGCAATTGTTGAAAACTTTTGTTTCCTCTGCCATATTATATGCGCAATTACTGTCGTTTTAGCGCATACCTTATCGATTCAAGTTTCATTATTTTTCGTTTCGTCTGATAATTCGGATAAAAATATTCTATCCTTCTTTGTCAATTCGGCTGTTTTAAGCATGTCCGGCCGTTTTAATGCGGTGCGCAAAAGTGACTGTTCTCTGCGCCATTTTTGCACATTCTGGTGGTGACCGGTCAAAAGTGCATCCGGCACTTTTCTGCCCCGCCAAACCGATGGACGGGTGTACTGGGGATACTCCAAAAGCGAATTGAAATGGCTTTCCTCCTGAAAACACTCCTCGTCTGAAAGCACGCCGTCAATCATGCGGCAGACCGCATCAGCCAGCACGAGCGCAGGCAGTTCGCCGCCGGTGAGAACATAGTCGCCGATTGAAACCTCTTCATCCACATATTCGTCAATAATGCGCTCGTCGATTCCCTCATAGTGGCCACAAAGAAGCGCGATATTTTCATATTGAGCCAGTTCCTTTACGCGCTGCTGCGTAAGAGTTTTTCCCTGAGGAGACATATAAATCAAATGGGGCTTTTCGCCTAACTGTTCAATCAAATCGTCGATGCACAGGGCAATTGGTTCTGCCTTGAGCAGCATACCCATCCCTCCGCCAAAGGGAGAGTCATCAACCCGATTATGCTTATCATATGCAAAATCACGAATTTGGTGGCAGCAAATCTGCACCGCACCTTTTTTGCGGGCGCGTCCGATGATACTTTCGGACAGAACGGTTTCGCACATTTCCGGGAAAAGCGTAAGCAAATCAATCCGCATCGTCGAAAATCCCCCTCATGGGACGTATTTGCATTTTACTATTTGTAATATTTATATCTATTATAACGTCAGGTATCGCCGGAATCAGATAATTTTTCTTATCTTCCGACGTAATTTGATAAACGTCGTTCGCACCGGTGCGTATGATTTCGGTCAGCGTACCATAATAAATGCAGGTGTCGGCGTCAAAAACACTCATACCGATTAAATCCTGCATGAAATAGCGACCTTTCTCCAGCCTAACGTCATCGCGGTTAATATAAATGACTTTACCGCGTAGGATATCTCCCTGTTCAATGGAGTCAATGCCCTTTAGCTTCAAAAGCAGCTGCGTTTTATGAACGCGGGAAGAAACAACTTCTAACTTTTGAACACCCTTGTCCCAATACAGCGTTTTAAATCGGTCTAAAAAATCAGCCGAGTCGCACCATGGGTCAACGCGTAATTCGCCCTGTATGCCGTGAGTTCCCACAATTTTCCCTGCTTCTAAAAATTGATTCAGCATGGTGTCCTCCTATATGAATCCGCCGGAGCGGTCGTATTAGCAAAAGGGGCAGACGCACAACGTCTGCCCCACAAGTACGCAATTAGTCAATTTCAACTGAAACTTTGCCGTTGTTACGGGTAGCGGCGGCACGCATGACAATGCGGATTGCCTTAGCAATCCGGCCCTGCTTACCGATAACTCTCCCCATGTCGTTTTCATCAACATGCAAATGATAAACAACGGTTCCTTCCTCATTGGGCTCGTCAACATCAACTTTAACAGCCGATGGTTCTTCGACAAGTCCCTGAGCAATCGCAATCAGCAGTTCTTTCATGGCATAATCCTCCGCTTTTACAGTACGCCGTGGCTCTTAAACAGAGCTTTGACGGTATCTGTCGGCTGTGCACCGTTGGCAATCCATTTCTTTGCCTTTTCAGCGTCTACCTTCACAACGGATGGTTCCTCGAGCGGATTGTAATAACCGATTTCCTCAATGAAACGACCGTCGCGTGGGAAACGGGAATCTGCAACAACTATACGATAGAAAGGAGCTTTCTTTGCGCCCATTCTGCGTAATCTGATCTTTACTGACATAATGATTCACCTCCATGAATTGATAAAATATCTTCACCAAAAGGAATTTCCTTATTGGATGAATGCACGTAATTAGAACGGCATACCCATGCCGGAGAAACGGCGTTTGCCGCCTTTGCCCCTCATCTGCTTCATCAGCTTTTGGGCCTGTTCAAACTGCTTGATTAAGCGGTTGACATCCTCTACCTTCATCCCGCTGCCCGCGGCCATGCGCCTTTTGCGCGACGGGTTGATAATGGACGGCTTCTCGCGCTCTTCCGGTGTCATCGAAAGGATAATCGCGGCCATGCGGTCCATTTGGCGGTCATCAATATCGACATCCTTGAGCTGTTTTTCCATACCAGGCATTTTGGAAAGCACATTTTTCAGCGGGCCCATCTTTTTCACTTGGCTGAACTGGTCAAGCAAGTCATTGAAGTCGAGCTTGTTCTGCATCATCTTTTGGGCGGTTTTTTCGGCTGCCTGCTGGTCCAATTTGCTCCGCGCGTCCTCAATGAGCGTTAAAACATCACCCATGCCGAGAATACGCGAGGCCATACGGTCGGGGTGGAAAACTTCAAGGTCCTCTAACTTTTCGCCGATACCGGCGAATTTAATCGGCTTGCCTGTGACCGCACGGACAGAAAGCGCTGCTCCGCCGCGGGTGTCACCGTCAAGCTTGGTGAGAATAACCCCCGTAATATTAAGCAGTTCGTCAAAAGCTTTTGCAACATTAACGGCCTCTTGGCCGGTCATAGAGTCAACCACGAGCAAAATCTCGTGAGGAGCTATTGTATTTTTAATATTCTTGAGTTCGTTCATCAGCACTTCGTCAATTTGCAGGCGACCGGCGGTATCAATCAGCACCATGTCGTTGCCGTAATCCTTCGCGTGAGCGATAGCGGCTTTGCAAATCTTGACCGGGTCTTCATTCCCCATTTCAAAAACAGGAACACCCGCTTTTTCGCCGACAACCTGAAGTTGTTTGATTGCGGCAGGGCGGTAAATATCGCAGGCGACAAGCATTGGACGATGCCCCTTGTTTTTCAGCATCAGCGCAAGCTTGCCCGCGTGGGTTGTTTTACCGGAGCCCTGCAGGCCACAGAGCAAAATAATGGTTGGCGGGGAGGATGGGCTGGCAATTTTCGAGTCGCTTCCGCCCATCAGACCGGTTAATTCTTCGTTAACAATTTTAACAACCATCTGTGCCGGGGTGAGACTTTCCATAACCTCGGCGCCGACGGCGCGTTCGCTGACTTTATTGGTAAAATCCTTTGCTACCTTGTAGTTAACATCCGCTTCGAGCAGGGCAAGGCGAACTTCACGCATCGCGTCTTTTACGTCAGCTTCATTCAATTTACCTTTAGACTTTAACCGTTTAAAGGCGGCGTTTAATTTATCGGCAAGGCCTTCAAATGCCATGCTGCCCCTCCTTCTTATTCACAGAGCTTTTGTGTAAGGTCGAGGATAATCTTTGCGTTATCCTCAAGCTCATGGGAATAAATAAAATGGTCGTTATAGTCCTTGATTTGAGCCGCGGCGGAACTAATTTGCTCAAGGCCGTTTCTCATTTCGCGGAAGCGGCGCGCAAGCCCCAAACGTTCCTCCATATCAAGGAGCTGGGACTCGGCTCGTTTTATCGAATCACGCACACCCTGACGGGTGATACCCTGGTTATCTGCAATTTCGGAGAGCGATAGATCGTCATTGTAGTAATACTCGATAACCTCACGCTGCTTATCGGTCAGCATATCGCCGTAGAAGTCGAGCAACAGCGATATTTCTAAATTTTTCGCCACTGAACATCCCTCCATCCGAAGTGTAAAGTGATTTGCTTTACACTTACGAATTATACAATAAAACGCGGCGCTTGTCAATAGGAAAAACCCATTTTTCACGCCGCGCCTTTTAATGGAAACAATTAGCCCAGCAGGCCAATGTATGACTTTAAATTCTGTGTGATATATTCCTTTAATTTGTCAAGATTTCCGGAAACGCTCACTACAAAGTCTGGGTCGGCAACTGTAACTGCGTTAATGTCCACCCCCACCATGTCACCCAAAACATAAGTGCTGAACAGCGATGTATTCACGCGCAAAACATTGCCGTTTGCGCTGACACTATTGGGCAGTTCAGCCTTGCCATACTGAAGCAGCCATACCGGATTCACCGGCAGACGGCCAACCTTTATGGAATTAACCACAGCACAAATCTGCTTTTCAGCAGTATTGCTGCTGACCATCAAATTTGCACTGACGCCGAACTTCACGCCTTTGTAGACAACGGGCAGGTACGCGTCGACCGTGTTATTGCTGTTGATGGAAAAGCGTACGCCCCTCACTTTAGTTTGCTTGCTTTGGGCAAGCTTTGCGGTTAAAATTGCACCCATCTCTTCGGCGGAGAGGTGTGTAGGCTTGCCGGCAGCGGCAGCTGTGATAATCTTTGCAACCGCTGTGTCCGTTTCATCTGCGGTGATTGGCACGTTGGGGTCGTTCAGAGCCAAACCAAACAAAATTCCAAGGGTCGCCAACAGTAAAATTACAACGGATAAAACAATGATCAGCGGCTTTTTTCCGTGCTTTTGGGCTGCTTGCTTCATGATAATCGTCCCCTCCTGTTATGTGTTTCTATTGCCGGGCTGCCGCGGGGGAGCGGGATTATCAATCCTGCAAACCGTCGCCCCGCTTATTTTAATTCCACAATTGTTACGCCGGCTTCGCCTTCGCCATATGTTCCTAAGCGATAGTTTCTTACACTCGGGTGCCGTTTTAGATGCTGCTGTACTGCAGCGCGCAGTGCGCCCGTCCCCTTGCCATGGATAATGGTAAGCTGCTCGATGCCGCTCAGCAGTGCTGAGTCAATAAACCGATCGACATTCATGACGGCCTCGTCGGACATCTGACCGCGCAGGTCAAGCTCGGTGGTAACCTTTGCCTGTGCCCTTCCGGTAAAGTTTCGGGTGACAGTACGGCGCGGCGCTTTAACCGGCTTTTCCTGTATTAAACGCAAATTGGAAATTGGGACACGCGTTTGAATAATTCCCGCCTGAACCAACACATTTTGGCTGCTGCCCTCCGGCAGCTGCAGTACGGTACCTGATTTATCAATATCGTAGAGTAGAACCGTATCACCCACTTTGAGCGGACGAGGCAGCACATACTCACCCTGCTCCTGCTTTTGGTGGATAGGGTCAGCGGTTTCCTCCAATGAACGCAAACCGGCTTTTAGCTTCGCTTTTTGCTCGGCGGAAAGTGTCTTGTTGTGCTGCTTTTTCAGCTCATCCATCTCGTTCAACATCGCGTCAATCTGGCCGCGTGTACGTGCGACGAGTTCGGTAGCCTGACGGCGTGCCTTTTCAATCTCCTTGTCGGCTTCGGCCTGTATACTGTCACGGATTACCTGTGCGTCCTTTTGGGCGCGCGCGGCCTCCGCACGCGCCTGCTCGGCCCCCATGCGTTCCGCTTCCAGACCTTGTCGGCTGTTTTCAAGGCTTTGCACAACATCCTCAAAGCGCGTATTTTCGCTGGAAACGAGTTCCTTTGCGCGGTCAACGATGTCGTTGTCCATACCAAGACGCTGGGAGATAGCAAACGCATTTGAACGCCCCGGCACACCAATCAACAGGCGATAGGTCGGACGCAGTGTTGCTACGTCAAATTCACAGCATGCATTTTCCACTCCCTCCGTCTGCAAAGCGTAGGCCTTTAATTCGGCGTAGTGCGTTGTAGCGGCAATTTTGGCACCCTTTTTGCGCAGAGCTTCCAAAATTGCCATTGCGAGCGCCGCGCCCTCAATTGGGTCTGTTCCCGCACCGAGTTCATCCAGAAGGATCAAACTGGTTTGATCTGCGTTCTCTATGATTTTGATTATATTAGTCATATGCGCCGAAAAGGTGGACAATGACTGTTCAATGCTTTGTTCATCGCCAACATCGGCTAAAACTTTATCAAATATGGAAATTTCGCTGTTTTCAGAGACCGGGAGCAACAGTCCGCACATCGCCATCAGCGTTAAAAGGCCGATTGTTTTAAGCGATACGGTTTTACCCCCCGTATTGGGACCGGTGATGACAAGCGTATCAAAGTGGATACCCAATTCTATATCGGTCGGTACAACCTGATTTGGATGAATCAGTGGATGCCGCGCCTTTTTTAGCAAAATTCTACGCTTGTCATTGACAAGCGGCATGCTTGCTTTCATCTTATAGCCCAGATTCGCCTTGGCAAAAATAAGATTCAACTCCACCGCGACCTGATATCCGCTGATAATACCGCTGGAGAAATTTCCGGTTTCAGCAGATAGCTCTGCGAGAATTCGTTCAATTTCGGCTTGTTCCTGGGATTGAAGTACCTTGACCTGATTGTTGGCTTCCACCACGCCCATCGGTTCCACAAAAACAGTCGCGCCGCTTGAAGATGTATCATGCACAAGGCCCGCGATTTCACCCCTGCACTCCGCCTTCACCGGCACGACAAAGCGGCCGCCGCGCAGCGTGACAATCGGATCCTGCAAATATTTTTGATAAACTGAGGAATGAATCATTTTGTCGAGCTGTTCCCGAACGCGGGACGACGCAGAGCGGATTTTGCGCCGGATGGCAGCAAGCTCAACGGAAGCGTTATCAGCCATTTCCTCTTCGGAGAGAATAGCATTGTAAATCCGGTCTTCCAAATATTTATTTGGCATCAGTGCATCAAAGCGCCAATCTAGGCTGCTGCTCACACCTGCGCTTTTGGCGCGCCACTCCACAATGCCGCGCAGGTTACGAAGGACACCGGCAATTCGTAAAAGTTCGGCCATATTCAAGGTTCCGCCCGCCTCGGCTCGGCGCAGTGAGTTGGTTACATTTTTCAAGCCACTGAAGGAAGGTGCGCCAAAACGCGCCAACAGTGTGTGGGCTTCGTCAGTATCTTTCAAAATGCGCTGCACCTCGGGCAGCGAGGTGCACGGGGTTAACTGTAAAGCAAGTTCCGCCGCGTCGTCACAAGCGGTTTCGGCGGCAAGCAGCTTTAATATTTTATCGAGTTCAAGGGCCCGATAGTGCCTTTGCATATTTTCTTCCATAAAACACCTCTACTATTTCTATCCACTAAATAACTCATATTTTCAGGGTTTTCATTTTCTTATCTGTTGCGCACTCCTGTGCGCTCAGGCTTTAAACACAAATTGAATCAAAATCATATACAGTACCGTACCCGCTCCGATGCTCAGCAGTGTACTGTGCTTCCACTTATGAAGCAGGATAACTGCCGCGACAGCAATCAACTCCGGCGCGCCAAAAGGTGCTGAAATGAGTGAAATGCTTTTTAAACAGTAGATAATCAGCATACCGATGATGGCGCATGGCAAAACTCTGCCAAGATAGAGTATGTACTTGGGCGTTTCCTTATTCTGTGGAAACAGCAAAAATGGCAAAACACGGGTAAGCACGGTAATCAGCGCAATCACAAAAACAGTAATGAGAGACTGCCCTGTTGTTAAGGTCATCCATTCTCCCCCTGTTCCATGGGCTTTTTCAAGAGGCTGAGGGCGAGAACAATCAGTGCCATGGAGGGCAGGATGAAACGCCCCGACCCGAACACAATTAGGCACAAAGCCGAAACTCCCAGCCCAACGAGCGCGGGAATATGGTTTTTGTTTTCTTCCCACTGATTTAAAAAGATAACCGTAAACAAGGCTGTCATGACGAAATCAATGCCCTTTGTATTAAATGAAACGAGAGAGCCGATAATGCCCCCCGCCGCAGAACCAATAACCCAGTAAAGCTGGTCCAAAAAGGCAATAAAAAACAAAAACCAGTTTTTATCTACTCTCGCCGGAGCTTTGGCACTGCAAAGGAGCGAAAAGGTTTCATCCGTCAGTGAAAATATCATGTAAGGTTTTTTCTTACCCATATTCTTTAGCTTTGTAAGCATCGAAATTCCATAAAACAAATGTCTTGCGTTGACCATCAGTGTCATCAGTGCCGTTTGCAGCGGCAGAAACGGGCCTGTCAGAATGCCAATTGCCACAAACTGCATGGAGCCAGCGTAAATAAATACGCTCATCAGTACCGCCCAGCCCCAGTGGTAGCCCTTGCTGTTCAGTAAAATTCCAAAGGCGGCACCCAAAAAGAGATAGCCTAACATCACCGGAACAGTATGCGGGAAGGCTGCACGAAGGGCGTTTTTCTGTTTCAAAGGGTTTTCCTCGCAATCCTTTAATCTGTCTTCATCTGCCGGTAAAACTCGAGTGTGTTGAAGCTGCGCTCGATTGTGCATAAAATGTACTGTTCGCTCGCGTTTGACAGCTCATTAAGCCCCTGTGGGGACATGCTGAATGAAAACAGTTTTTCAAAATCAGCATAGATTATGTGGCGCAGTCCGGTCAGCGCGCCGCGGCTCAACTTAACCGCAGGCTCAGCGGAAGCGTGAAAACAATCTGCGCAATAAATCAACCCTTTGCGCGGCAGAAAAAACATGTCGTCAGCTTCATAGCAGGAACAGCCGGCACAACAAACCAGATTTGGCATATACCCCGCAAGCGAAAGCATACGCATTTCCACAATCGCTTTTATCAGCGAATTTGGCCTTGTTCCTTTACATAGAAAGTGCAGAGAATTGAGCATTAAACGCAAAAAATCCCCAGCCTCTGCTTCTTGTGGAGCAAGCGCACCCGCGAGCTCGCAAAAATATTGGGCAAGGGAAAGACGCTCAATATCCCGCCGCAGGTCAAAAAAGACTTCAATGGGTTGAGCGTCGTCAATTATGTATTTATCCCGCCCCTTAAAAATTGTGAAGCGGGAATAACTGAAAAGCTGAGTGGCAGAAAGTTTGTTACTCTTCATTTTTTTCGCCTGTTGAGCAAAGGCGCGCACAACACCCTCTTCGCGCGTTAAAACAGTCACAAGTCGGTCGCTTTCACCCACGCTCTTCTCCAGGATTATCAAGCCGTTGGTCTGTATTTGCATTCGGGTCCTCCCGCATTTGCAATTCTTCGTCATTGTGTTTACACTGACTGTAAATTATATAATCGCTGACATTACCCGTATTTTGAAAGCAGTTCCACGCTGTTTTTTCATCCATATTTATCGCTCCTTTTTCATTTGCTAATTTAAGTATTCGCCATTAGCAAGGTTATATGAGCGGTAAATATATGAATTAACCCCAAAATGTTACAAATTATTCAGTGAAAATATGCTTTGTATTACTTGTTGAAGCTGTTGTTATCAAAACCCATACTGCGTAAAACTCCGGCGCGGTTACGCCAGTCCTCTTTGACTTTAACCCAAAGCTTCAGGTTGATTTTGCAGTCGAAAAACCGTTCCATATCCGTGCGCGCCATTGTGCCTACCTTTTTTAGCATTACGCCGTTCTTGCCAATGACAATGCCCTTGTGGCTCTCTTTTTCACAGTAGATAGTAGCATCGATATCGGTGATATTGCTGTCATCATCACGCTCGTGCATCCGCTCAACCACGACTGCAATTCCGTGCGGAACCTCTTTATCGCACAGGCGAAGAAGCTTTTCACGAACGATTTCACCCGCTAAAACGCGCTCCGGCTGGTCGGTTAAGGTGTCTTCGTCAAAAAAATGCCCGCCCGGCATTGCTAGTTTTTCAAGCTCAGCCGTGAGGTCCTTCACCCCATTGCCGTCAATCGCCGAAATTGGCACGACGGCATCAAAATCATAAAGTTGGGAAAGCTCGCTGATTTGTGCAATTATAGCGCTCTTATCGGACAGCAAATCAATTTTGTTGATTGCCAAAACTGCCGGCATTTCGAGTGACTTAAATTTTTCAATCAGTTCCAAGTCGGCAGGGGAGATTTTTTTGCCTGCCTCAACCACAAGAAGGCACGCATCAACACCCGAAACGGACTCGGTAACGGATTTCACCATATATTCGCCAAGCCGGTTATGCGGCTTTAAAAGGCCGGGCGTGTCGATAAAAACAAGCTGATACGGTCCTTGTGTTAAAACGCCCATAATCCGCGTACGCGTTGTTTGCGGCTTGTTTGAAACAATTGCGACCTTTTGGCCGAGCATTGCATTTAAAAGTGAGGATTTTCCTACATTCGGACGGCCTACAATAGCAATAAATGCAGATTTCTCCTGAGTGTTATTCACCATGGTAAATTCTCCTTATTTGTTCCGTTTTTTTCTGATATGGTCACGGATTCCGGTTGGCCCCATGACAATGTAAACAACACTAATGACGGTCATCAGTACCAAAAGTAAAATCATAAGCGGATTTGAAATAAAAAACTTCGCGATTTTAATAAATGACGCGGGCTGCCAAAAAATGCAGACACCGACAAGCACTGAAAAAACGGCGCAAATTAAAACACCGCCGGCTGCCATATCCTTTACAATTCGTACAACAGGATTAAAGCTGGCGGCGGCCATATCCGAAAGTTCCTCCGCCACGGTGTTGAACATTTCGGCCATCATCACCATGGCAATGGTGAGAATAACAGCAGCATAACGCGCCCGTGACATTTCAAAAAAGAACGAAAAGACAAATACATACAGTGCTGCCACTGTATGTATCCGCATATTTCGTTCATTGTTTATGCAATAGACTATTCCCCGAAAAGCATATTTGAAGCTTTTTAAAAATCGCAAGCCTTATTCCTCATCCTCATCCAAAACATAACTGCTTGTACTTGGCAGGCCGAGCTGCGTCATCACTTGCTCCTCTTTTTCGCGCATATGAACTCGTTCTATGCCGCCATTTTCGTGGTCATAGCCGAGCAGATGCAGCATCGAGTGAGCTGAAAGATAGCCAACCTCGCGCTCAAGGCTGTGACCATAACGGTCAGCCTGCTCCACTGCCTTTTCCATTGAAATGACAATGTCGCCCAAAATCTTCGCCCCGGTTGAATAATTGGTATCGTAAACGCCATTTTCACCCATTGGGAAAGACAGCACATCCGTCGGAACATCTTTGTTGCGGTACTGCTTGTTCAACTCGTGTATCTGCTCATTATTAACAAAAGTAACGCTGATTTCTGCAGGATCATTAAACTTTTCCATTCGAAGCACTGCGTTGCAGCAGCGGCGCACCAACATGCGTAAGCCTGTTGGAATTTTTACATCTTTTTGTTTGTTTTCAATAATTACTCTTACTTTTTCCATTATAGTTAACGCCCAACCTCCTCGTTTTTTTCGTATGCTTTTATGATATCCTGCACTAGTCTGTGACGCACAACATCTTTTTCATTAAACCTTACCTGTGCTATATCGTCAATATCCCGAAGAATTTTAATGACATCCTTTAAGCCGGACCTGCGCCCGTCAGGTAAATCAATTTGCGTGATGTCGCCGGTGATAACCATCTTGGAATTAAATCCCAAGCGGGTGAGAAACATCTTCATCTGCTCCGGCGTGGTATTCTGTGCCTCGTCAAGAATAATAAAGCTATCGTCAAGGGTTCTGCCCCGCATGTACGCGAGCGGCGCCACTTCAATATTGCCGCGCTCAACGTATTTCTGGTAGGTTTCCGCGCCCAGCATGTCAAACAGTGCATCATAAAGCGGGCGGAGATATGGATCGACCTTTTGCTGCAAATCACCCGGCAAAAATCCCAGTTTTTCACCGGCTTCGACAGCTGGACGGGTCAAAACGATGCGGTTTACCTCCTGTGCACGGAACGCGGTCACCGCAAGTGCGACGGCAAGATAAGTTTTACCGGTGCCGGCGGGGCCGACACCGATTGTAATTGTGTGGCTTTTAATAGCTGTGCAATACTTTTTCTGCCCCAGTGTTTTAGCCTTTACGGGCTTTCCCTTTGACGTTATGCAAATGCAGTCGCCTGCAAGCGTTTCAATTTTATCCTCACTGCCCTCGTTGACAAGCGAGATACAATAGCGGACATTCTGTTCGCTCAGCGCTTCGCCGCGGTTGACAAGTGACAGTAAACTGTCAATTGCGCGCACCGCCATAGCAACATCCTCCGGCTCACCGGAAACCTTAATTTCGCTTCCGCGCCCGGCAATGCTCACATGGTACTCTTTTTCCATCAATTTAATATTTTCATCAAAGTTGCCAAAAAGAGCAACAGCCTGCTCCATACGGTCAATATTTATCCTTTGTTCAAACATTCTATCACCTTATGCAGATTTTATCTGTGGAAGTTAACTTACCTACAGATAAATTACTGTTATTATAACACAATCAAATATTTTAATCATCATAATTTGTTACAAAAAATGCAATTATTTTATCAATATTTCCGATTCCTGTGCGATATTCTCACTGCATTTTATATGTGCAGTGTAAATTAGCTTTGAATTAGTGATTTTATCATTTGTACTGATTGAAGTGATTTTAGCATCCTTTAATACCTCCTTCTGTTTTTGCTCCATTTGTTTTTTTGCTTCCTCAAGTGCTTGCTCCTTTGTAAGCGTAATATCCATTGTGCGCTGTTCGGTCCATTTTTCCTCGTAAACACCAAGGGGCAGAATCGAATTCATCAACTTTAAGTCAGTGTGTACGCCCTCCACTTTGTAACTTCCCCTCGGCTTTTCTACAAAAGTCAGCGGCACGCGCACCCTAAAAAGGCTAAGACTCCGCCGCGTCACGACCTGGCCACTCGGCACGGTCACCCTGCGTTTTAATTCAACTTCAGTTGTTAATGTGTGCGCGGTCTCCGCGATAATTTTGCCCGACGCGTGTTTGAGCGTGGCATTGCCAAGTTCGTCCTCGACGACACAGTTGATTAAAAGCTGTCCTGCGACGACCGCATCGCCCGCCTTTACCTGCGCCGTGCCGGCATAAACCTCCATAGAAAGAATTTGCCCTGTTTCGGCGGCCTTAATATTGCAAATTTTCTTATCTTCCTCCTCCGCCATTTGCGGTCGGTCGGTCTTTTCCTGTAACTTTACCTCAGCGGAACATCCATGGGTGTTAACAGACAGCCAGCCAATCTGGGGGAATTTCAGCATCAATTTCTGTTGAAGTGCCTGCGGCTGCACCTTCGATTTGAGTGTACCGGGGGAAACCCCCATCTGGGCCAGTTCTGCTTCAATCTTTTCCGTCGGAATGGTGGTGTTGCCGTTGACCTCGATACTCCAAACATGGAGGGACAGCAGGTACAGCACCGCAATAAATAAAAGTGTGCCAACTAAAATTCCTCGGCGTTTTCTTATCCCTTTCGTAGCAAACGAAAAACCGTGCCGCTCGCACACTTTCAATTTTGAGTTTGCACGGCGCGCACAGGGACGGAGTTCGCGATACCTTTGTGCAGCAACGCACGCTCCGCAGTTTCCCCTTCCACTAATGTCCCACAGATTGATACCGGAGCGTGCACAGTGATTTAAAAAACGCTCCGGGCTGCCGCCGACGACTGAAAAACGTACATACCCCAAAAGCCATCGTGTCAAACGTAAAGAAATCATCCCGCCACCTCACACACAGAACTCAATTCCAGTCAAAAATCCAGTTACTACAAGGGAATCTGCGGTCAGGCACTTGATAACAAGACCACGACCGGTAAAACGCACAATCAGTTTCCCTGTTTTGATTCTGACTACATCAGTGTCGTACTCGAGCACGCCGCCGCAGCCGTCCACAATAACTTCGTTATTTCCGTTTATCTCCATATGAGTTGGCATCTGCATCGGTGCCGCCAAATTTCGGATATTCTTTTTATTCACCAATATAATCCCCGCCCTAATTGTATTTATCACATAAAGCCTATGCGGGGGATGGCGTAAATATCCGCCTATAAGTGTATATATAACCTCAAAATCCATTGACATTACTCCGATATCGGAGTAAATATCCGCGTAAAGGCATATATATAAACAGGGTGATAGGCTGAATAAATTCAATCTGTCACAAAAATGCATCGCCCTCCAATGTACTTACTCACATTTGGAAAAGGCGAATAATCCGCTTGTATTTCCCGTGCGAAATCAGGTTGGCTATCCAATGGGCTTAATGTCGCACGGAGAAATGGTGGCTTAACATGAGAGTGAAACAAGGTTTGCTGCTGATTGTGACATTTCTGACCGCGTGTGCGCTGCTGATTTTCCCGGCTGAAGCGGCTGCGGGGGCAAAAAACGGAATCGGCTACTGCCTGCAAATTCTCGTGCCGTCGCTCTACCCCTTCATGGTACTTTCCGTCTTTGTGGTTAAATGCGGACTATCAGAGAAAATCGGCAGGCTGTTTGAAGCACCCGCTCGTAAAATTTTAAAGCTGCCCGGCAGCACCGCCGCAACAATTTTGATGAGCGCAATCGGCGGATACCCTACCGGAGCACGCAGCATTGCGGCGTTGTATGATACCGGTGCAATCAGCGAAAGTCAAGCCGAAAGAATGCTTTGCTTTTGCGTAAACGCAGGCCCCGCGTTCGTCATCAGCGCTGTGGGTGTTGGCTTTCTGAAAAGTATGCGGGCCGGTGTGATTCTGTTTGCTTCGCAGCTGCTCGCCTCGATGGTTTTAAGTGTTATTTGCGGCATCACGGCAAAAAGTGAAACAACTGCACTAAAAATAAAACAGCTGCGTGCAAAAAAAGCGGCTGACGCACTGGTCGCGTCGGCTTCGGACGCGGCACGCGCTATGATAAACATGTGCTGCTTTGTTGTGCTGTTCGCGGCGATTTTAAACCTGATGCACCTTTGGATAAGAGCACCTCGTGCGGCAGCGGCGCTTTCCGCGCTGATGGAGGTGACGGGCGGCTGCTCCGACCTTGCAAAACTCGGCGTTCCGCTGTGGGTATTCTCCTTTGCCCTAGGCTGGGGCGGAATTTGCGTCCATTTTCAGGTGTTTTCTGCCGTTGCAAACATCCGAACGAATCTTCCGCGCTTTGTATTTTTTCGACTGCTGCATGGCACACTAGCCGCTCTGATTACGACAGGGCTGGTAAAAGTGTATCCCATTGACGTCGAGGTATTCAGCAGTACCTCCGCAGCGCTTACCGGGCAATTTTCTGGTTCAGTCCCTGCGGCCGCGGCTTTAATTGCGCTTTGCGCAGCACTGATTTTCAGCCTGCCGCACGAAAAGCTGGAAATTGAAGAGAGCTGATGTTATAATATCATTAGATTATCATAAATATACAGACTAGCAAATCATACATGTCAATTTTATCGCTTTGCCTTTAATCAGTTATTGAAATATAGGAGTATGAAAAATATGTTTGGTAAAAAGAAAGAAAAGCTTTTTGGAAATCATGTTGAGATAGAATGCGAATGCTGTGCAAACAGCTCGGATTTTGACGGCACGAGCATCTGCAAGCTCGGTTTGTATCTTGAGCCGGACGGAAGCTGCCGCCGCTTTGTGTATGACCCGTTAAAGCGTACTCCGGAGAACCTGCCGCCGCTCAAAACGCACAGCGCAGATGAGTTCAAGCTATAATTACCCGCATCTGATAATAAAAGAGGCCGCCCCGAACAGCAAAAAACTGTTCGGGGCGGCTCTTTATTTAACCCTTGCGGGAGTAAGATTTTTTCCACTTGGGGTTATCCGTAAATTTTTTCGTGGGCGGATTCCTTTTCTCGGTAGCCGCAAAGCCTTTGGAAGGCGCGTCCTTTTTCAAGGGACTCTTATGTCTTGGCTCGGCGTCCCTTGCCATCGGGCGGCGGTGGCGCAGCTCGGACTTCGGTGTGGGAATCATGTTGAGCATTGGATAAGGATTATCCTCCACGACAGGAATAGTCTTGCCGATGAGTTTTTGAATGTTCCTTAAATCCGTCTTTTCGTCGATACAGCAGAATGAAACGGCAATTCCGCTCAAACCCGCTCTACCGGTTCGGCCGATGCGGTGCACATAAGTTTCAGGCACTTCGGGCAGATCGAAGTTAACCACGCAGGAGAGCTCATCAATATCGATTCCTCTGGCTGCAATGTCTGTTGCCACCAGTACCCGGATTGCACCGTTTTTAAAGCTGTTAAGCGCACTCTGACGAGCATTTTGAGATTTGTTTCCATGAATTGACTGTGCGCTGATTTTCGCTCTAAGCAATTCAGTCACCACATGGTCGGCGCCATGCTTCGTTCTGGTAAACACCAAAGCGGAGCGAATGGATTTGTCCTGCAAAATATGAATAAGTAACTTGCGCTTATTGTCCTTATCCACAAAATAAATGGATTGATCAATCATGTCCACCGTAGTAGCGGGCGGCGTAATCGTTACTTTCGCCGGGTTTGTCAAAATAGAATTGACCATTTCCGAAATTTCCTTGGGCATTGTGGCGGAGAAAAACAGTGTTTGCCTTTTAGTTGGTGTTTTTGCAATTATTTTTTTCACGTCTGCGATAAAGCCCATATCCAGCATACGGTCAGCTTCATCGAGTACGAGAATCTCTACATTTTGCAAATCAATATATCCCTGATTTATTAAATCGTTGAGTCTGCCGGGGGTTGCGACAAGGACATCAACACCGCGGTGCAACTTTTCGACCTGCATTTTTTGTGAAACGCCGCCAAATACTACGCAGGCACGCAGCCTGGTGAAACGACCGTAAGAGTGGAAGCTCTCGTAAATTTGGACTGCAAGCTCCCTCGTCGGTGTAAGAATAAGGGAACGAATTTTACGGGGCTCAGTTTTCTGAGCAGCCGGATTACTTAAAAGCTGTAAAATCGGTACAGCGAACGCTGCTGTTTTTCCGGTACCAGTCTGTGCGCAGCCGAGCAAATCCCTGCCGGACAGTACAATGGGAATCGCCTGCTCCTGAATCGGAGTGGGGACAGCATAGTTTTCTTTTGCCAGAGCGTCTAAAATTTGAGGGCTGATATTGAGGTCTTTAAAATTCATATTTTCTCCTATTTTGTTTTTGTTTTCAATTTGGGTCGGTTAATTATTTTAATGAGTATCATTAGCGATGCGAAACAGCAATTTTACGAGCGCTGCCCGCCTCACGGAATATTGCAATCTGTTTACTCCTGTTTTGTAGGGAGCGCCTATCACCAATGAGTATATCAATAAAGTCCAGTTTTAAATTATACCACAATTAGTGGTAATAGTCTAATTATGGCCTGAAAAGCTGATTGTATGAGTATCTTTTCAAGCTATACCGTGCGCATACTCCCTGTGCTTTGGTCAAATACTAAATACGAAGGGAAGTGTCTTTATGAGCAAAGACGTAAAGCAGGAAGTGCTTGAGGAACTCGATCGCCGCATTAAATTGCTAAAAGAACATCAATTCGATGAAATCATGATAACCGGCAACCAATACGAGGAGTTAAACGAGGCGTTGTCAAAAGTAATCGGCGCCCCACTGACGGGGGAATTAGAAAGTATGAAAGAATTTGTAAGCAAGCTGTAAATACCAACAAAACCTGGATTTAAGAAACCCATTTGGGGAGGTGAACAGGATGCCAGATAATACTTTCGCAGAAAATTTAAATACCAACCAATATTTTTTAACACTGCCGGCGTATGTGCAGGAAAGCATTAAGCAAGCTGGGCCAAAAGTCCAATCAGAAGAGGATTTGCGCAGAATCGCAGACAATTTAATCAAGAAAAATTAGATGCAAGCTTTTAGTACTGGCCGGGTTTAAAACCATCCGGCCATTTTTTATAAAATGATTACATTTACAAACAGGCAGCCATCCTGTAATAAATAACAGTTAAAAAGCCTAACTTCTTTTTGCATTAAAGTGGGCAACATCATGCAGAAATTCTAAAATTCATCCACAGCAAAAGCCTAATGAATGGACGCGGGAATAAATATTTTATCATAATATTTTAAAATACACATTGTTAGATTATCCAAATTTTCAACGATAATATATCGATATTATTGCTTTACGAAACAAAGTTTCGTAAATATAATAAGAGTAAGCGGTTACGTTGATTGATGATTATTATAATTTTCAATCAACATTATATCAATAAATATGTAGTTGAAAATGATAAGAGGCTCAAAATGAAAGTTACAATTGATGATATTGCCCGTATTGCCCATGTGTCCAAGGCGACTATTTCCAGAGTGTTAAACGACAAAAAAGGTGTAGGTGCCGAAACTCGTGTGCGCGTTAAGCAAATTATTGATGAACTTGAGTACAAACCCAACCTTTTGGCCAGAGGAATTGCTACTGCTAAAACAAAAACAATCGGTGTTATTATTCCAGACATAACTAATCCTTTTTTTCCTGCTCTTATTAAATCGATTGAAGATTATTTCAGTAAAAAAAATTACACAGTTATTTTGTGCAATACTGATTCAAACTCTGAAAAAGAAATGCAGTCCATCTCCACTTGTATTGCAAAAAGGGTTGATGGCGTTCTGCTTGCTTCTTCTGTTGATGAACCAAGTCAAATGCATTCCCTGCTTAAAAAATACAATCTGCCCTGCGTGTTAATTGACCGGGGTGTACAAGGATTTGATGCGGATGCCCGAGTGTTTGTAGACAATGAGTATTCTGTTTTTCTTGCAACCAGTCAATTAATCAAGAGTGGAAACCGACAAATTGCTTTTATTTCCGGGCCTGCTGCTATTTCAACCTCCAGAGAAAGAATTAACGGATATTTGGAAGCGCTAAAACAGTTTAACATTCCATTTGACGAAAACCTTTTATATTACGGGGACTATACGATGGAGAGCGGATACCGTGCCGTTGAGTGCCTGATACAAAAGCAACCGTTCCCTGCATTGATTGCTGCAAATGATGTAATGGCAATCGGTGCAATTAAAAAACTCAAACAACTCAAATTACGTATTCCCGAAGATGTAGAAATAATTGGTTACGATAATATCCAAATCAGCGAGTTGGTAGAGCCAACATTATCTACTGTTGAACAGCCTGTATATGCCGTAGGACAGACTGCCTCGGAAATTCTCCTTTCTATTATCAATGGCGTTACGATTAAAGAACGCTCCATCCGTATGGAAGCACATCTGATTCTTCGGGAATCCACACGCAATAACTTAAAGTAGCCTTGGATTCAAAAGCGAATAAATTTTGAACCATTTTACAGCAGAAATACCAAATGCCATTATCCATATATAGATGACATTCGGTTTTAAATTTAATGAATTTCAAGAAAGGTTGACGATGTATGAACAAAGAACAAATTCTCGTGGTTGGCAGCTCCAATTTG
The DNA here is from genome assembly GCA_964517505.1 of uncultured Caproiciproducens sp. Classification (GTDB taxonomy): domain Bacteria; phylum Bacillota; class Clostridia; order Oscillospirales; family Acutalibacteraceae; genus Caproiciproducens. The sequence continues at coordinate 296,777 of CAZFED010000003.1, forward strand.
GATTATGTAATTAACATGGAAAATATACCAGTAGTTGGCGAAACAGTAATGGGGACATCTTTCGAGATGGCTTTTGGAGGTAAAGGCGCAAATCAAGCATATGCGTGTGCGCGGTTAGGAGGAAATACTTGTTTTTTATCTGCTGTTGGCATGGATAAAGATACTGATTTAATGCTGCAGAATTTTGAAAAAGAAAAAGCGGATATATCCCATATTTTACGTTTGGAACAAGACCCCACCGGCCGCGCATATATTTATGTGAATGCGCAGGGGAATAACTGCATTGTTGTAGTTTCCGGCGCGAATAGCTCTTGCACACCTGCGTATTTGGAAACTTGTTTACCTGAACTTGAAAAAGCCAATCTTGTAATGCTCCAAATGGAAATTCCTCAAGAGTCGGTATATTACATGATTGAACAGGCATACCGATTACAAAAACCGATTTTGCTAAATCCGGCTCCGGCCCCGGACTTTATTCCGGACGAAATTCTAAAGAAACTGGACTATATTACTCCAAATGAAACCGAATTGCAAAAACTGACGGGGATTCTGGTTGAGGACTTGAGTTCGGCAAAAGTCGCAGCAAGCACATTGATTAAAAAAGGTGTGAAAAATGTAATTGTAACACTGGGGAATAACGGTGCCCTGCTTGTCAACCATGAAACCTGTGCACATTTTCCCGGAAAGAAAGTTCCGGTAGTGGATTCAACCGCGGCAGGGGATACCTTCAATGCAGCTCTGGCTGTATATTTGACCGAAAACCATTCGATTGCTGAAGCAATACAATTTGCAAACTATGCCGGCGCTCTTTCTGTTTCTAAAAAGGGGGCGCAGTCCTCCGTGCCCAAAAGGTCTGAAGTAGCTGCTATGATAGAAAATAAATAAGATGGAATACGCCGTATCCGGGCTGTACCCGGCCGCGGATAGGCCGCCCGTGTAGCCGTTCAGAGCAATCAGGTGCTTTCCACAAAGGCGTTTCTGTTTTTTCGTCATTTTTCTCACCTCGATCAAAATTCAATGTGAGTGTGTACTTTACCTTAACAGTTCGGACACGGATGAATGAGTGCAGGAAAGTTAACATGTTAGTCATGTTATATTCTTTCTTAACATTATGTTTGACAATTAATAAAATTTAGGGTATACTAGAATACAATGCTTGACTATTCGTTAAGTATATATTTTATAATCGAGGTATACTATTACATGTATGAAGACAAAACTTTAATTTGCAGAGACTGCGGAGCCGAATTTGAATTTACTGCAAGCGAGCAGGAATTTTATGCTGAAAAAGGTTTCACAAATGAACCTCAGCGTTGTAAATCTTGCCGAGATGCACGTAAAAATGCAAGAGGCAATTCCAATGGCGGTACCCGTGAGATGTTTGACGCTGTTTGCGCTTCTTGTGGAAAGTCTTGCAAGGTTCCTTTCCAGCCTAGGGATGATCGCCCTGTGTATTGCAGTGACTGCTTTGCAAATAATAGAAACTAAATCTTAAAAATCGTTGATTTCAGTGCGCCTTTCGGGGCGCATTTTTTTATTGCTTTTTATACTACCTACACTCATCCGCACACCTAACACAATTCCTGCCATCATTCTTTGCCTTATACATCATATTATCCGCTCTCTTCACTAGAGTATCAATAGAGTCTCCTGGGTAATAACCTGCTACTCCAAAACTAGCTGTTACACGTCCAGCCCCCGGAACATCCATCTGACTTAATTGCTTCCTCAGCTCTTCCGCTAAACTAGTCGAATTCTTCACCGGTGTATCAATCAAAAGTATCATAAATTCCTCCCCACCCCAGCGAGCCAGAATATCAACTTTGCGGATTCTATTATTAATCTCCTTTGTAAGTGTTTCTAAAATAAGATCTCCTACATTATGACCGTAGCAATCATTGGCCTTCTTAAAATTGTCTATATCAAACATAATGATTGAAAATGTATTTCCGGTACGTCTTCCCCTCTCTATTTCTTCTTCTAGTTTTTCCTTTATATAGCGGCGGTTATAGGCACCGGTTAATTCATCTGTTACGCATAGAAAATGGAGTTTTTCTTCCAACCGCTTTTCTTCGGTTATCTCATCAATAATTATCTGGATTCCTGTTACTTCATCCCTCTCTGCCAACAGTTTAATATGAGCTCTCAGCCATACTTTCTTTCCCCATTTTGTTTGATAATTTAATTCCTTGGTGTCTGACTGATTATTCTGGAGGCATTCTTGAACTATTTTTGATAAACCATGTTCAACTAATAAGTGAAAAGTAAATAAATTAATTTTTTTTGTTTCTTCAATGCTTGGGGAACCCAATATTTCCAATGCTTTTTTATTTACATACGTTATATTGCCTTCTATGTCACATTTTAAAACACCTACTGGTGAATTTTCTGCCAGCTCCAAATATTCTCTTCTGCTTTTTTCAAGTTTTTCCTGTTCCTGTTTGCGTATGCTGATATCCTGTACAAATACCAACCCATACCAAGTACCCTTAAGATTGAAAGCAGAAAATGAAACTTCCACATCTATTTCCCGACCATCTTTGCACTGGACTTTTAGCTCAATGGGTTTCTCCGGAATATTACTTTCTCCGGTTAGCTGGAAATGCTTAAAAGCCCCTTGATGACAGTCATGAATATATTCGTACGATACCACAAGTTGGTTGAGCTTCTTGCCCATGATTTCCACCCGAGAATAGCCAAAAAGTCGTTCTGTAGCCAGGTTACAAAACATGACATTCCTCTGCTCGTCAAACATGATTATCGAGTTCTGAGTCGCGTCCATAATTGCGCTCAACATAGCTTCTTTTATCCTAACTAGAGCATTTGCTTCATGAAGTTTCAAAGCCATTTCCACAGTGGATAGCATAGCAGCCTTCTTTATGCCCTTTTGCACGAACCCATATGCCTTAACTTGTTTTATTTTCTCAATAACCTCTTCAGATGTGTTGGCAGTTATAAAAACTACAGGGACATCTCTGAACTCAAGTATCCTCCGGGCAGCCTCTATGCCATCCATTTCTCCCTCTAGTCCGATATCCATAAGTATTAGGTCGATCGGTAAGCCATTCTTTATTTTCTGGACCGCTTCTTCCCCTCTAGAAGTGGCCTTCGTCTCATAGCCGTTTTCATGCAAAAAATCAGCAATGAACTCGACAGTTAAGTAGCTGTCTTCAACCAGTAGTATTTTTTTCTTTTTCTGCATACACTCTGTACTCAATTTTCAACACCCCAAATTATCTTTTTAAATATATCAATACAGCAAAGTCAGTATTCTGGAAGAATGCCAGTCCCATTTCCAAAATAGAAGTGCCACTGCCCCAACTTTAAGTATACTTGGCTGTGAAGGATTAATAATTGTTTTTAAGTGTTACGCTTAATTTGTACACCTTTACGTTATATTTTCGAAGTGGTTTTAAACGTTCTAACTATAGCTCTTAGTATTTTTCTTAGCTTGGAGAGCCTCATATCCGCTAGTCCCTTTTTACCGTTTTCACGATACTACTCCAAAAGCAGGTCCAAATATGATTTGCTGATATCATAACACATACAATTGTTAGAAATGCACCCCAAAACAAAAAATGCACCTCCCTAAGGGATGTGCACTAATCAAGGACTGAGTTCGGTATTGCACTGGACTTAGTCCTTTTAGTTTATATTTGGTTCGGCATGATTGCAGTATCCGCTATACCCATTAGAAAGCGGCGACTTTGATATCTACTATGATGATGGCAAGTAAACATGATGTTATGCCATTTTCCCTTGTTTACCATTCTCCTAAAATGATGGAGATATGCGCTGCCCGCAGGTGTGAATGCCGGCAGCGCTGTGGGCATTTTCTTCCACACACTTTGCTGCAATCTCTAATTCCTTGTGTTTCATTAATAAGCAGCATAACTTCTTATTTTTTGCTCAAACACATTAGCAGTTCTTCATATGTTTTTTCAAAATCGTCCGGGTTATCGTTATACTGCGTATTGCTGATAAAGACTTTTTTCACTATCTGCTCAAATGCCGCTTCATCTTTTCTTTTAAGCAGCTTGAGCAACTCAACGTCTTCCGCGCCGCGTCGCTGCGCCTCGAGTCGCATTCCAATCCACGGCCCATCCTTACCGGGGTAAACAATAAAAGAATCTCCACAGGGGAAGCTGGTACCAATCCCGGTATCGTTGGGGCAGCTTGTGGCCTCAAAGGGATTCATACCCTCGGGGAACTGATTAAGGCCCCAATGTAAAAAACCGGAAAGATTATATTTAGCGCAGCCCCAAAATAAAAGTCGGGGCTTAATGACGGCAAAATCCAAAAATCGGTTGAGGTATTCGCCTTCAGGGCCGCAGCAAACATAGGTCCAAACCTCTTCACCCAATTCAATCAACCTGTCGAATTCTTTTTTTTGTGCTTCGTAACCAGCTGTACCGGGTACCCAGATATCTATACCGCCTTTGAACGACGGGGACGACACCGCTTCAATTGTTTTTACACCCGGCAGATATTTTCGCAGGATATTGGCTGCCAGATAATACTGTTGTTTTCGTTTTTCTATCGTTTCCTCATTTTTTGCATGGATATCCGGTTCATCATGGATATGGAAGATGACCCGTTCCTGCCAGTTGTGCTGTTTTAAAAAATCGGCTAAAGCCTTTACAAAAGTCACGGTAACCGCATACCCCTCATCGGATGTGACGGGAACTTCAGGCGCCACGGCACATTTGAGTTGATCGGTATACATATCCGGTGTACCATTTGCAAGAAAACCACGGGAAAGCAAATTCCCAAGTTCCATGGTTTGGAGTCCTGCGTCAAAAAATACACGAATAATTTTTTCGAGATAACTGAAATCAAATTTCCAGGGATTCCTTGAAACTACACAATGGGTATCCAGTTGAAGAAAGAAATGAGTTTGCCTTGCCCGCCGCATAGCCACGGCATATTTTGCTGCCATCTTGTAAAATGCAGGCGTGTCATATTCCGTATGATGGAAACGACAAATGGCATCCAGGCTGAACCAGTTGGTAACAGGGAATGTCTCTGCCGGGATTTCCACATCATAAACATTTACGACGATTGTACAGATATAATTTAAATTTTTGCCTGTTGCCGCCAGCATTATTTTATGCTGCCCGGCAGATGTCCCCTTTTTAGGAACAAAGCAAAGATAAGCCGCCGCAATGCCGTTTTTCACAGGAACAGATTCTTTTGAGGGCTTTAAGCAGTCATATACCCGAAAAGGTGCTTTACGGGTACAATAGACAGGCTTTTCCTTTGGCTGATTTAACAACACCATGCTGCCGCCTTGTTCCACGCCATTGCCAGTGTTATATTCCACAGGAATATCTACCATTTCATACAATTCTGTATCAAAACAATTATTCGTATGGGTGGTTATTGTCACTGCTTCGCCTTCGGCTTCCAGTAAAATCTGGATGCTGCGCATCCCATTCTTAGCAGATGTAACAACCAGTTTGTCCGGCAAAACAGCTAAATCGGAATCCGGATAAAGAAATTCTTCTTTCGCGGTAATAATCCCTCTAAAAACTTCATTTTCCATTTGTATTTTCTCCTTTATAGGAAAACAAGGCGTGATCTTCAGAACTCACGCCTTGTTTTCACAGAAACCTAAAAACCTTTACAATCCAAGTTTTGTTGCTTTTTCGTTAACCTCTTTTAGCATGTTGGAAAGACCTTTGCTCTCATAATTCGCCATAAGATCTTTGACCATTTTGTCTACAGGCTTGGTACCCATCATTATTTGCATCAAATCATCGGTGGAGTCCCACGTAAATTTATCCTTAAGGGGAGTAGATAAAAATAGGACTGCATCGCTGTACTTAGGCAAATTTCCGTTGTCAACGGCGTCCTGATGGCGTGCAACGCTCAGGGCCCGATACTCGTTAGGAATATCAGACGGGAAGGTTGGATCCCAATTGGCAGGGTTCCACATTCCCAGAAAGCTCAAGCCTCTGGTGAACGGATATTTGTCATTCAGATTGATGCCTTTGCGCATTGCAACCTTTCCGTCCGCCACGTCGTAGTCTTCGCCTTCAATACCGCAGAAAACCAAACGTTTGCCTTCATCACTGTACAGGAAATTATAAAGGCCGAGAATCCGGTCCATTTTTTTGTCGTCAACTTTAGAAGAAAAATAGCTCTCGGACCATGCTTCCGTGTCAACATAGTAGTTGCGCTTCCCATCTTTACAGGGGAACAATTTGCACACCTTAACATCGTCAAGGAATTTTTTTTGCGGATAAAGCTTTTCATAATCGCGTGCAACGGTATTATACAGAGAGGCGGGGCCGCTCCCGGCAATCACCATGGCGGCGCTTTGACCTTGAAGGAACTTTTCCACAGAGGTGTTTAACTTTGCAAGAGAAATATCTTTCTCAATTGTTCCCTCTTGATACATGTCCCGGGCCAACTGGAAAGCGCTAACCATATCACCGGAAAAATATCCAGGCATATACTGGTTATCTTTTTTCATCCATTTCTTTTCATTGGGGATTCCGTAAGGAAGAATGAAGCCCCCAAGCAGGGCAGTTTGAGTTGTTGTTAACCCAGCAATCTTTTTCTTCTCAGGGTCGGCTGCAATGATTTTTTTAATCATATCGCGGAACTCATCGTAAGTTTCAGGCTCCTTGGTCACACCGGCCGCCTTTGCAAGATCCCAGCGGTATGCAACGGAACGATCCTGCACACTAAAGGTGATGTCGCCATAGGTCTGGCGCGGAATCATATAAAACTTATCGTCTTGTTTTGCTGATTTGGCACGATCCATCTTCATGTATTCCTGCAAATTGGGATAGTTGGACAGGTCAGTAGGCAAGGAACGGATGACCCCCTGTTTAACCCAGTCATAGAAGAAAGAAGTACCCACGAATCCGCCGGTAAAAATATCCGGCAAGCTGTTCGACGCAGCCCACAGCTTGATTTTCTGCTCAGAATCATCCCATGTAATATTTTGTGGGATAATATGTACTCCGGTCTTCTCTTGAATCTTCTGAAGAATTTTATCGTTTTTTCCGCCGGATAAGCTGTCTTCAATATCCCAAATGGCAATGGTGACATCGATAGGCTCCAGCTTATCAGAGGACGATGCCTGCTGTGCGGTGCTGCTTTTCGGTGCGGCCGCACTTGGTTGATTGGAACCACACCCACTTAAAGCCGAAGCGGTCATTGTAACGGCTAAAAGCAGCGCCCATAATTTTTTGTATCTTTTCATTATTGCATCTCCTTAAAAATTTTTGTTTGAGTTCTACAAATCGTTACTCCTTGACGGCACCAATCAAAACTCCTTTCACAAAGTATTTTTGCACAAACGGATAGACACATAGGATAGGCAGTGTGGCAATCACAATCGTTGCCATTTGTATGGATTGAACATAAACCTTTCCCTGAAGGCTTAACATAGATTGCGCTTGTGTTGCAAGTTGATTGTTAAAGCTTACAAGAATATCGCGAAGATATATTTGAAGTGGCGCCAACGCTTTTTGATTGATATAAAGATAAGCATTCCACCATTCATTCCAACGCTCAACTGCGTAGAACAAACCAAATGTTGCCATAAACGGAGCTGATATGGGAATGTAAATTCTGGTTAAAATCACAAATTCGTTTGCTCCGTCAATTTTGGCCGCTTCCTCCAAACTTACCGGAAGACTGACAAAATAGTTTTTCATAATTATAAGGTAGTAGGTGCTGATTGCACTAGGCAAAATCATTGACCAAACCGTGTTTGTTAATTTGAGGCTTTGCACTACCAGATATGTCGGTATCATACCGCCGCTGAACAGCATGGTGAAAAGGATTAAACTAAGCAGCACATTTCTACCCAATAACCGCTTTTTTGAAAGTACATAAGCGGCCGTTACCGACAGCAGCATATTGAGCGAGGTGCCCACCACCGTCACAAAAATCGTGGTAAACAGTGATCTGAAAAAGTACTCATCGGCGATAATTGCCCTATATCCGGTAAGGTCGAATGCATACGGAAAAAAATACGGTGAATGCGAGGCAATTGCCTGTGTGTTGGAGAAAGATACAATCAGTACATTATAAAATGGATAAATTGTAATCAGGGTAAATAATGAAAGTATGATAATAAGAACAATTTCGAAAGTTGAGGTTTTATGTAATTTTCCTTTTTTTATTTTCATCTTGCTCCTCCTTTTAGAATAAGCCTTGTTCCCCGGACTTTGTGATAACCTTATTGGCAAGGGTTATCATAATGACGCCAATTACGGATTTAAACAAGCCGAGGGCAGTGGTATAACCAAAGTTGTCACCCACAATAAAGGACCGCCTGAACACGTATGTATCCAAAATATCGCCAACAGAGTAAACCGAAGAAGAGTATAGGTTGAAAATCTGGTCAAAGCTGGCTCCGCTCATAATACCGCCAATCTGTAAAATCAGCATAATTGCTACTGTGCTTCTCAATCCCGGCCAGGTTACATGAATTATTTTTTGAAAGCGCCCTGCCCCGTCTATGCTGGCAGCCTCATAAAGCTGGAGGTCTACTCCCGCAAGAGCAGCTATGTATATTATAGAGTCCCATCCGAATTCTTTCCAGATGTTAGAAAACCAAACAAAAGGCCGGAATGCGCTTTCCGAAACCAGCGGAGAAATCTCTGGAAGTCCAAACATGGCAAAAACCTGGTTAATAATTCCGCTTGACGAGAACATATTAATTAAAATTCCCGAAAGCACAACCCATGATATAAAGTGTGGAAATGTAAATACTGTTTGAAATATTTTTTTAATCCGGAGATGTGTTATTTCATTCAACAAAATTGCAGTGATAATTGGAATGGGAAAATGAATCAGCAGTTTTCCTATACTAAAAATCAACGTGTTGCGAAATGCCCTCCAAAATTCTGCATCCTGAAACATTGTTCTAAAATGCTCAAGCCCTACCCATGGGCTGCCCCACAGCCCGGCATCATATCGAAAATTCTTAAACGCCAGGGTGATTCCACCCATTGGCAAATAACAGAAAATGATGTACCAAACAACCGTTGGCAGCAGCAGCGCATAAAGCATCCAGTCACTTTTAAGTTGTTTTATGATTCGGTTTGGTGGCTTTTTTAATGCAAGTTCACTCTTACTCATTTTCTATATTCTCTCCTACTTAAAAAATTCGACAATTAATTTTTTCTCGTTCTCTACTTAAGATTATATTGGTATGCAATACAATTTAAAATGCAAAAATGTTATAATCTAAATAACAATTATATATACAATTTACAAATATTTTCAATTCGACAAATTTCTGAACACTTTATGTGTTTTTTCCAGGTCAATATAACATTATTTCATAGCGTCATACGTCAATATGTAGTATAATTATTGTATTGATATTAAAAATCTATGTAATTTGTAAAGAGGTTCGCTATGAAACGGATAAGCAAGCTTAGAATAAAAGTGCAATTCAGACTGATTCTCACCTGCCTAATCCTCTCATGCCTAATTATCGGTATCATTGCCTATGTAACATTGCAATCCCTTTTAGTAAAAAACGCTGCCACTTATGTTCAAAACACTACGCAAAAATTCAGCAGCGAAATTGAATATCTTCTTGCGAGAGTTTCTACTATCTATGACTATTTACAGTATAATAAAGATATTGAGCAAATGTTTGTGAGTCCTTATACTGAAAAAAGTCCTGAATGTATTCGTGATATTCAAATCCAGTTTACATCTTACTCCATCATGAATCGTGACATCTCTGATATCGCGCTGGTAAGTGACACGATACATTGGTCTTCTTTTTTTCATGCAAAAGCATTGGACTCAATTGCCGATAATCTTGGGGATTCCTACAAAATGCATTGTCTCGGAATTATGGAAAGTCCGTTAACACACGTAAATGATGGCCAAAAACCGCAATTGGTTTTTGCTAGAAACTATTATGGGGTTCACGATAACAAGTACTACGGTCGCTTGCTGGGTAGTATCATCCTTTCTATTGATCCATCAAAATCGCCCATCAGTCTTCCGCAATCAGGGAAAAACCCTGCATATTTTATATTAGCCGATAAAAAGAGCAATGCTTACCCTTTTAACTGTACCCCGGAATTTTGCAAGCAGATTATGAAGCAATGCGGGGACATATCGCGGTTTACTTCCACCTCGGCCAAACAATTGGAAACCTCAGATTATCTGATACAAGTTTCCTATATTCCATCTGCAGAGTATTACATAATCAGCACGTTAAATAAACATGACCTAAATCATGATTTAGTTGCCACCACCTCGATAATCGTTATTATCATGATGGTTACCATTCTCTTTATTCTGTTCATCATGTTGGTAATTCAGCAAAACATTATCAATCCAATTAATCAATTATATCTATTCATCCGGGGCATCCGCAAAGGGGACCGTGACAAACTGAATTCTTCTATTGAGCTTTTTGGCTGTGAAGAAATCCACACCCTAAGTCTGGAATTCAGCAATATGCTCAATGAAACAGACCTGTTAAACAACCAGTTAATCGATACTACTGTAAACCTCTACGAAACAAGACTTCAAAAAAAGCAGGCGGAATTAGCTTATCTGCGCAGCCAGATTAATCCCCATTTTTTATATAACACATTAGAATCTGTGAAAGATATCGCCCTTGAGCATGGCGTTCCTCAAATTGCCGATATTGCGAGTGCAATGGGTAAAATGTTCCGTTATAATGTAAAAGGCAACGAAACAGTGCTATTCTATCAAGAACTTGAGATTACGCAGGCATATCTTAAAATTCAGCTTGCACGATTTCCTGATAAGTTTGATATAATTTACAGTGTTCTCGAGGAAACGCTTCATCTTCCGGTAATGAAATTGCTGTTGCAGCCCCTTATTGAAAACGCCGTTTTTCATGGATTGGAGTCTCAAACAGGAAAGGGAACCCTTTTCATTGGTGCCTTAATTGAAAACGATGATTTCATCATTACGATACAGGATGATGGCGTTGGAATTGATTCGCAAACACTTGAGTTGTTGCAGCAACAGATTTCCGATTCAGACCGGCCCCCTCAAACCGATGAGCATATAGGGATGCTTAACACCCATTATCGTATCCGGCTGCGTTATGGAGCCCCTTACGGCCTTTCAATCGAAAGCAGTTCCGAATATGGAACAAAAGTAATTTTACGGCTGCCTAAAGGAAGCCGTAACTCCCCCCCATTTTAGGAGTGATCATATGTTTAAAGTTTTAATTGCAGACGATGAAGTCCGGGTTGTAAAGCTATTGCAGTCTTCAATTCCATGGAAACAGCTTGGAATTGAACTGGTAGAGCCCGCCTATAACGGAATATCCGCATTGGAAAGTGTTAAAAAGAATGGGGTGGATATTGTCCTTACCGATATACGGATGCCCGGGCTCAGCGGCTTAGACCTTTGCATGGAGCTGCAAAACTTCAACCCAAATATTCAAATTATTATAATCAGCGGATATGCGGATTTTGCTTACGCACAAAAGGCAATTCAATACGGCGTGCTTGGATATTGTTTGAAACCGATTGAGTATGCTGAGATAATCGCTTATATCAAAATGGCAGCGCGTAACCTCAACAAGGATATCCCTGCTAGCAGCGATGCATTATTAGACAGTATTGAAGATGGAGATGAAAAAACCACTCGCAATTTATTGGATAAAATGCAGCTAAATGCTTCACAGCTCTATGTTTCAGCATCTGTAGGGCTGCCAAATTGCGCAGATGCTTTAGGTGCGGATTTGGCATTGAAGATGGGCAAGCATAAATATGTTTATTTATCTACGGCTCCCATTGCTAAAAATCAGGCCTATCGTTTAATTACATCTCAACAAGCAGGTGCCGGCATTGGGTTAAGCACAAATGAAGTTACTTCATCCGATTTAAAGAGGTCAATTTCAGATAACATAATTATGGCCTACCATTTTTTTATTTTAGGGAAACCGTCAGTATGCGACCAGATTGTTAACCCCCCTATGACAGCAAATTTGTTTTCCCGTATTAGCCGGGCAATTTCTTTAAATGACAAAACCGAATTAAAAAAAATTCTTGATGAAATTATCCAGATTAATTACACTACTATGTTTAATATAAAATCTGCATTTAAACTTTTTAATTTAATCTGTTCCAGCAATATGTTGGAACAGATTATCGATAAAGAAGACAGTTATCTTTACAGCTTTGAACAATTGGCTTGTGAATATCATTCTTTTCTTAGTATGTTAAATGGAATGCGTTCGCAGCTTTCAGGGGAAAGCGTTTCAAATTATAGCGTCAGCGGTACGTCAAATGCAAATTTTATGAGTGCAATTAAATACGTAAATAATAATTACACAACTGATATTTCTCTAAAAAGTGTAGCGGATACTCTGCATATGAATCCAAACTATATCAGTCAGCTTTTTAAAAAAGAAACAGGCCTTACATATACCCAATACTTGACCAATTTGCGGATCAGCAAAGCCAAACAACTACTGCAAAATACAGAATTAACAATTAATGAAGTATGTGAAGCAACTGGCTTTAATGATTATTTTTATTTTTTAAAAACTTTTAAAAAAAATGTTGGAATTAGTCCTGGGAAGTTTTTAGATTCAGTTGCATTTGACATTTAACACAATATCTGTTCTTCGTCATTCCACGGTACGGCAGAGCTTTGAAAAACGTTGACAATATTTCACAAAACTTTATAAAAACAGCCACAACAGGAATAGCGGATGCTTTCACTGCTGTGGCTGTTTTTGTACCGGATTTAATCAATGCAGCTGCGATCAATATGGTTGCGGTATTTCACCGGTGTTGTGGAAAAATGCTTTTTAAAATGCTTGTAGAAAGCAGAACTGTCTTTAAACCCACAGGAATATGCAATTTCCGTAATGTTTAAGTTCGAATTTGTCAGCAAATGTGCGGCAGCATTCAGCCGCACATTGATAAGAAATTCCTGCGGTGACAACTTATTGTGCTGCATGAAGATTTTGTAAAGGTATGTTCGGTCAATTCCGATGAATTTTGCAATATCGGTTATTTTAATATTGTAGCTGAAGTTGTTATAAATATAATTAACCGCTTTCTCATTATAAAGTTTATCGGGAGAGTTTGCGGTAATCTGATTGCTTTTTGCCAAGTAAGAAAAGCTGGTGTAAAGCTGACCGAGCAGGGCATAGTTGTCGCCCGGCGACTGCTCAAAAATATCCAGCAACTTTAAAATGTTTTGGGAAAACTGCCCGTTGCTTTCATCAGTAAAAACAAGACGCTCTTTGGTAAGATTACAATTCTCCAAAAGGGACTCTGCCTCACAGCCATCAAAACCAATCCAACAATATTCCCAGGGGTCTTCTATATCGGCAACATAGTAAGTGGATTCTCCAGGAAAAATTAAAAATCCCTGATTTGCGCAGAGAGAATAGGTGCAGCCGTTGACACAATATTGTCCCCGCCCCTTCAGTATCAAATGCATCAAATAATGAGATCGGACGGCAGGCCCGAAGGAATGACCGGGCTTGCAGCGCTCCCAACCACAAAAATAGAGGGATAAAGCGGTACTTTGATAGCCGTTGGAAGAATAGTATGTTTCATTATCCATTCTGATTTCTCCTTATCCTTCTGTTCCTGTTGATTATAAAGTAGTCCATTACGGTCAAAGACCTTCGCCTTTTGCAACATAACAACAATTTTTTGAAACAAACAGCATATACCTTGCGGCCATTCTTCGCTATAATGAGGGCAAATCTAAAAAAGGGAGAGTTACAATGACAAAGATTACTTTTATGGGAGCCGGCAGTACTGTTTTTGCAAGAAACGTTTTAGGGGACTGTATGTGTACCCCTGCCTTATGTGAAAGTGAAATTGCTCTTTATGATATTGACGCTGGCCGTTTGGAGGAATCATCCATTATTCTAAACGCTATCAATAAAAACGTCAATCAAGCAAGGGCGACAATTAAAACCTATCTGGGCATTGAGCAAAGGAAAGCAGCGCTGAAAGGTGCTCGCTTTGTGGTAAACGCCATTCAGGTGGGCGGTTACGACCCCTGCACCATTACTGATTTTGAAATTCCAAAGAAGTATGGTCTGAGACAAACCATCGCGGACACCATGGGCATCGGCGGTATCATGAGAGCGCTGAGAACCATTCCTGTCATGGACAGCTTTGCAAGGGATATGCAGGAAGTCTGCCCAGACGCGTTTTTCCTGAATTACACCAATCCAATGGCGATGCTGAGCGGATATATGCAGCGCTACACTCCAATTAAAACAGTCGGGCTGTGCCACAGCGTCCAAGTCTGTTCTGAAAATCTGCTGACCGCTTTAGGGATGGAGGATAAACTGGAAGGTCGGCACGAGCTGATTGCCGGCATCAACCATATGGGCTGGCTTCTGAAAATTCACGACAAAGACGGCAACGACCTATATCCTGAAATTAAAAAGAGAGCCACGCTCAAGAATGAAACGGAAAAGCACAATGACATGGTGCGCTATGAATACATAAAGCATCTCGGCTATTACTGCACCGAATCGAGTGAGCATAACGCGGAATACAACCCCTTGTTTATCAAGTCAAAATACCCTGAGCTGATTGAACGGTTCAATATTCCGCTGGATGAATACCCCAGCAGATGCATTAAGCAGATTGATGGATGGAGAAAAGAAAAGAATGATATTTTGCAGAATGGTAAAATCGTTCATGAACGTTCTCAGGAATATGCTTCCTACATTATGGAGGCAATTGTCACCAATACTCCTTACAAAATCGGAGGCAATGTACTGAATACGGGTTTAATTGATAACCTGCCCGCCGATGCCTGTGTGGAAGTTCCATGTATGGTGGATGCCATTGGTTTTAATCCCTGTCATGTAGGCAGACTTCCGGTTCAGCTCGCCGCGATGAATATGACAAACATCAACGTACAGCTGATGACCATTGAAGCTGCTGTTACCAAAAAGAGAGAGGCAATTTATCAGGCCGCCATGCTTGACCCGCACACGGCAGCAGAGCTTTCTGTGGACGATATTGTTAAAATGTGCGATGAGTTAATTGAAGAACATGGTGAGTTCATGGCTGCTTATAATAATAATTCCAATTAAAAATTGCAACACCCTAAGGCTTGCGTTTCAGGTGATTGGACTTTTTGCTGAATTCAGACAAAAATCATAAATCTATAAGCAACGTTCTCCATTAATAATTACTACTTTTTATTGTATCATATGGACATTGTATGTGCAACATGTTGCAACAATAGAATATATATTCGCAACATTAGATTATAGTTTTTAAATTGAAAAGACACTATAACCAAATTATAATAAAGATAGATTGGAATGAGTTCATTTACTCGCTGGTATTGATTACCCAAGAGAAATACCGAACCCTGTCGATTCTGGTGTATGTGTTCTTTAGCAACCAAGTAGAAAAGGCGCTATCGGCTGGCGCAATTCTGAAATAAAGGAGATGCGGCGAGTGAATACCATTCGATACAGCGACTATCTTGATAAGGTGCATGGCGGCTGGCTCGGCAAATGTTTGGGCGGTGCAGCGGGAGCACCCGTAGAAGGCCTTAAAAAAATCATTGACATTGCACATTACAGCGAAGTCTTCCGCCAAGACCTGCCCAATGACGACCTCGATTTACAACTGCTCTGGCTGGAAGTTCTTCAGAAAAAAGGCTTTGCCATTACAGGCGACGACCTTGCAATGGCATGGCAAAAACAGTGCTGGTATCCGTTCAGCGAATACGGCTATTTTTTAAAGAATTATAAAAGAGGCATTGCCCCTCCCTACAGTGGTACTTTTAACAATCCGTTCTTTAAGGATGGCGAGGGCTGTCCGATCCGTTCGGAAATCTGGGGTATGTGTTTTCCCGGAAACGCTTATCTTGCAGCAGAGTACGCAAAGATGGACGGTGAACTTGATCACAGCGGCACATCGGTGTGGATTGAGCAGTACCTTTCAGCAATCGAAGCGCAGGCGTTCTTTCAACCGGATATCCAAAGATTGTTGAAAGACAGCCTGTACCTCCTGCCTCAAGGCAACAAGACGCGCTATTGTGTGGAGGAGATGTTCAAGGAATACGCACACAACAGCACCAGCTGGGAGTGCGCGCGTACCAAACTTATGCGGCGGTTTGGACATCCCGACTTCACCAACTCGGTTGTCAATCTTGGCATCGTGGTAATTGCGCTGCTCTATGGCAAAAATGATCTTGATACCACCATCAATATCGCATTTCGCTGTGGCTATGACACAGACTGTACTTGTGCAACTGCAGGCTCGCTTCTGGGTATTGCAATGGGCGCGGCGGCAATTGACCCAGCTCTTAAAAAGATGGTGGATGACCAATTTGTGGTGGGCATCGACTTGGAGCGCACCAACAATTCAATCATCCAACTGTCAAAAGAAACCTGCGCACTCGGTGTGGAAGCACAACTGATGAGCGGCTGCACGATTACGGATATTCCGCCTGATGTAACCATTCCTGTACGCCAGCCGAGCGCAGCACTTTCCATTTCGGTAGAGTACGCCGGAGCGCCCGCCATTGGTTATCAGGATAGCTGTGCAATTTGTATTGCGGTAACAAATAATAGTTCGCAGCCTGTCAGCGATACCCTGACCATCGAGGGCTTGCCCGCCGGCTGGACAATCGACTGCGATTGCGTGCATCTCTGCGTGCAGGCAAAGCATACGGTTGTGCTTAAAAACTGTGTACATACCCCGGAAGCTGTTATCGAGATTGCAAACACCAATCTCATGACAGTGCGGTTTTCCGGGTACGAGCGAATATTTGGCATTGCCGGCGCATCAATTTGGACGGCCGTAGGGCCGTTCTTTGAAGCACTTGACAAGCCCGACCCCGAGGGAATTCCCTCTCCACATGGTGAAGGGTGCATCCTGCCGACACTCGAATGTATGGTAAACAATTATGTGGATCTGGAAAAACCGTATCTGGATGAGCACCATCTGCAAAAGGCAATGGCGGATGAAGATTCAGTGGTCATCAACGCTTATGAGGATTTGTTGCCGCTCGACAGAGAATTTACGTTTGAAGGACAGGGCTGCATCTATCTTTCGCAGACAGTTCTTTCCCCGGACGCCCGTGAGGTGTGGTTCATTATCGGCAATAATGATGGTTTTAAGTTGTGGGTCAACGGGCAGGAAATTATAAAAAAGGATGAGATTCGGCTGTGGACGCCCTACAATAACTACTGTCTGGCAAAGCTCAGTAAGGGAGAAAACCACATCGCAATCAAGCTGCTGCGCCGAACCGAAAGTGCAAAGTTCAGCTTTGGGATTCGTAAATATGAAGGCGAGCATTTCCACCGAAAGCAGTGGTATACCGACTTTATCTCGAAGTTGTTATAAGCTTACAAATAGGCAGCTCGGCAAATTTTCGAATGTTTAGCATTTCCCATCCTGTTAATATTGTACACACAAAAGCCGCATAAGCACTGGGATATCCAGAGTTTATGCGGCTTTTTAATCATATTATGATATAAAAGGATATGCCATCGTCCCATGTTTTGAGCATAGGCAAAACGACACATTCTTCCAACAATAGAAAATTTTTATACTCTACAATTTTCTTACACTTCCGCGTAAAACTAATTCATTCTCCAAAAGCACTTCTTTTTTCTTAAGGGGTCTCTTTTCAATTAAATCTAATAAAATTTTTACAGCTTGTAGTCCAATATCATAGCTTGGCTGCCGTATTGTTGTTAACGGAGGTGTTAAATACTCTGAATATACAATTCCATCATAACCTACCACAGAAATATCATCTGGTATCTTCTTCCCTAACTTTGCACACATAAGATAGACCCCATAAGCCATTAAATCATTGAAACAGTATATCGCTGTTACAGAAGAATCCGCTAACAGCTCTTTTGCCGGCTCCTCAGCTGATTTTTCAGTAAATAATCCTGCCTTTATTAATGACCTATCATAATCAATCCCATATTCTTTAAGTGCTTTTTTATATCCCTTCAGTCTCTGCTTGGTAATGTCATACTCCATAGGACCAATTATACAGCCAATCTTTCTATGTCCCATTTCTAAAAGATATCTAACTAATTCATAGGAACTTTCTGCATCATTTGTATGCACCTGTGCAACATCGCCCATTTTAGGAATACGATCCCAAATAACAACTGGGATATCTTTTAATTTATTTGTAAGCATAGTGGTCATATTTTCAAAATAACCAACCAAAATGGCTCCATCAACGCCTCTTGCCAACAGCATGTCAATGCTTGCTTCCTGTTGCTCCATACCCCCATTGGTATTATACAAGAACACACTGTATTGATGCTCCTGAGCGTACTCATTGATTCCACGTAAAACATCATGATAAAACGGATTTACAATGTCTGGAGAAAGCACAGCAATCGTATTAGTTCGATTCGTAATCATACTTTTGGCAATTAGATTCGATTTGTAGCCTGTTTCCTGAATTGTTTTAAGAACCCTTTCCCTGACTTCTTCTCCGACTCCGCTTTCTGCATGATTCACAACTCTTGAAACCGTAGCAATCGATACCCCCGCTAATCTAGCAACATCTTTAATTGTTGTATTCATTTGTCTGTACTCCCTTACGCAATAGCTCAAATATTCCATAATACTTTATTGCTTAAAATCATTTAAACTATTTTTAACTAGTTATATTTTACCATTATAAATCAAATAGATAAATTAAAAAACAGTAAATTCATCATTTAGTCTTTTTATCATCCATTCTTTTGTGGAATCATCTGCAAAAGAAGTCTCAATCGCATTTTCAGTTACTTTTTTAACATCAAAGTCATAATACTTTCTTAATAAAGTAAATTCTTTCGTTAATGTGGTATTAGAAACCATACGATTGTCTGTATTAACCGAAACCAAAATGCCTTCCTTTAAAAACTGTAAAATCGGATATTCGTCCATTCGACCAACAGCTTTAGTTTGAAAATTACTTGTTGGGCACATCTCAATCCCAACTTTATTTTGCACACATTTTCTTCGGACGGATACATCCTTCATCATTGCTATCCCATGCCCGATTCTTCGCGCCCCCAAGTCAATGGCATCCTCAATATTGGCTATACTTCCACATTCACCGGCATGTATGGTAAATGGTATATTCCATTTTTTTGCTTCTGCAAATAATTCCTTTTGCATTAACGGCGGATAAGAAACCTCATCTCCCGCTAAATCAATGGCGCAGACACCTTTCTTTAGATATTGTCTAACTTCCTTTAAAAGCTCCTTGTTATCTTCTACCTTATGATTTCTCATGCAGCAAATGATGAGGGAACCTTTAATTCGGAAGTCCTTTTCCGCCAGTCTTATCCCACTAATTACACTTTCTATTATCTGTGAAACCTTCATATCGTTAGAGCTTGATAATAGGGGAGCAAATCGTAATTCCAGATACATAATGTTTTCTTTTGCAGCATCTTTCATCAACTGATATGCTGCTATTCTAAAATTATCTAAAGAGTTCAGGCACTTAAGCGGCAAATCGAATTTCCCCAAATATTGAATTAAACTCTGACAGGCACTTGGCGCTTGAAGCAGTTCCAATACCTTATGTTCTTCCAGTGACAAACTGATTTTGCTTTGCTCGGCCAACATTCTGACTGTTTCCAAAGAAAGCGAACCATCTAAATGACAATGCAGTTCAACTTTAGGCATTTTAAGTATAGGGTTCACTTGACTCCTTCTTTCTCAGTTATATGATTCTTTCTAATAGACTGCTTCCCAGTTTCGGGGATTGCATGTTAAAATTATCGGCATCTTCATCACCATATTGCTTGGCATCCGCCATGGCGCCTATTCCCAAGGGATTAATTGCTGTCAAGAAAACCTTTTATATATAATTTTGCCCTTAAAGTATTGCTGCTTCTAATGCAGTTTCTAACATTTTCATAAATGAATTTTGTCTTTGTGCTGCTGAAATTTTTTCATCTGTTACAAATGAATCTGAAATAGTTACCATACAGGCGGCTTCCTTCCCCAGTACATGTGCGTTATGAAAAAGGGCAAAGCTCTCCATTTCTACACAAATACATTTTTTATCATTGTAAATATTCCTATATTGGTTGGCGGAATCCTCCTGATAAAACACATCGCTGGAATGGACTCTCCCCAATGTAATGGGTACGTTAAGTTTCTTGGCAGCTGCGCATATGTTTTCATTTAGCCTGCAATTCGGATATAAGATACTGTCTTCGCAGCCGCTTTGTGTTTTGGCATAAGTTGATTCACTCCAAACACTCTCTGCCAAAACCAAATCCAGCATATGTAGTTTATCAGTATACGCTCCGGCCGACCCAATGCGAATAATGCTTTCCACATCGTAAAATTTATATAACTCATAGGAGTAGATTCCCATGGATGGCATCCCCATACCTGAAGCCATGACAGATATTTTTTTGCCTTTATAATCTCCGGTATAGCAATAAATGTTCCTCACTTCACTCACTAATGTTACATTTTTCAAAAAAGTTTCTGCCATCAGCTTAGCTCTAAGAGGATCCCCGGGCATCAATACTGTTTTTGCAATCTCTCCGTAGTCAGCATTATTATGTGGTGTTGACATCGTTCTTCCTCCTACTGTTAGTCAAGCCTTCCAATAGCTTGTATGAAATATTGAACAAATGCACTCCGATCCACATCAGTTAAAACCTTGGTATTAGGTTTTGGCATATTAAACCATTCTCTGGTATCCACAACACTCATACCACAAGTCAAGTCTCCATTCACTTCAATATCCACATGATAGTCTGTTGTTTCAAAGATTTCCGGGTGTATCAAATACATTACAGGGCAAGCATCAAAAACAGCACATCTATCTTTCTTCAATTTTTTAGACAGTAATGTATAAAATTCAAATAATTCATAAACAAACTCCGATACTCTTCCTCCATTATGAAAGCTTTCTATCTCTGAATGAAGGATGGCTGCCGCTTCTGATATTTCCAGACCAGCCTGAATAATTTTCAGACCGGAATTGAATACGATTTTAGCCGCGTGAGGATCGACAAAAAAGTTGAATTCTGCTTTGCTGGCAGCATTTCCAGAATAAGTGGAACCTCCCATTAAGGCAACACATTCTATTTTTTCTTTTATTTCAGGGTAAGATTTTATAAGCAAAGCAATATTTGTTAATGGACCTAAAGCAATAATTGTAACCTTATCTTCTTTCGTGATAGTATTTTTTAGAAAATCTATTACATTTATCTCTAATGGTTTGTATGGAATGTTCTCTACAACAGGTCCGTCCATGCCGGAGTCTCCGTGCGCATCCGGTGCAGTTTGTAATTTTTTTATAAGAGGTTCTGCGCATCCCTTTACAATAGGAATATCCTGTTTGAGAATCGTCAATACCTTTAAAGCATTTTGCGTTACCTTCTCAACAGTCTGATTTCCCCCAATTGTGGTAATACCCAGTATTTCCAATTGCGTTGCATGTGCGGCTGCCAATAAAATTGCCATTGCATCATCATGTCCCGGATCACAATCAATAATGATCTTACGCATTCTTCTTTTTCTCCTTTCCCGATTTTTTGATTGAATAGCCAATCAACCCGACCAGCACAGCCATATAAGGAAGTGTCATAATGATTTCCGCAGGTAAATTACCAAGCTGCAACACATTTCCCACCGCATCAAAAAACCCAAACAGGAATGCTGTAATCATAGTAGGTATTACCATCGATTTTCCCATTGCGGAGGCTGCCAATGCAATCCATCCTCTTCCGGCGACCATATTTCTTGTGAAAATTGACAAGTATCCCATAGACATATAAGCGCCGCCAAAGCCTGCAATCAGTCCGCTTAAACACAACGCTATAAACTGAATTCTTTTTGTATTGATTCCAACCGAGCTTGCTGCATCTGTATTTTCGCCGACTGCCCGGATTCGCATGCCTAATTTGGTCTTTTTCAGCATTATGTAGACAAGTATAACGGTCAAAGCGGCTACATATACTAAAATATTTTGTCCGGATATAATACCAACTAGAATTGGGATATCTTTAATAACAGGAATATCAATATTGGGCAGCTGTTTACTCGCAAGGGAAGCCGAGTTTCCCTTTTGCCCCGTAATCATATACAGTAAAAATACGGTGAAACTGCTGGCAAATAAATTCAGAGCAATCCCGCCCATAATAATACTAATGCCAAGGTACAGATGTAAGTACGCCAAAAAAGCGGAAAAAAGGATGCTAATACCCAATGCAGCCAATAATCCGACCCATGCGCTCCCAGAAAAAGCAGATACAACCGTCCCGGTAAAAGCAGCTATCAGCATCGTGCCTTCCATCGCAATATTCGTTACACCCGCGCGGTCTGAAACCACATTGCCAATAGCAGCAAATAAAATAGGCGCAGTTACTCTTAACACAGCAAATCCAAAAGCCGGAGTTAAGATTTGTAAAATAATATTATCCATTTAGCTGTCCCTCATTAATTATTTGTTTCTGACGATATTTTTTCAATACAACATCCGCAGTGATTAACAGTACTAATGAAACCTCTACAATACACACCATTTCAACCGGAACGTCTGTATTTCTGGCCATGATTGCGGATCCAGTCCTTAAATAGCTAAGACCAAAGGCTGCAACCAGAGAACCTATGGGATGGTTTCGTCCAAGCATAGCTACAAGCGCACCGTCAAACCCATAACCGGGTAAAGCGGACCATGAAAAACGATCATACATCCCCAGTAACTCAATAGAAGAACCCATTCCTGCAATAAAACCCGATGCAAAATGAATCACAACAGTTACAAGGAAGAAGCTCATTCCCGAATACTTTGCAAAATCCTTATTGATGCCTGTCATTTTCACCATATATCCAAATTTCGTTTTATTTAAAACGATTAGTACGATAACTGCAACAACAATTAAAACAACAAAACCTATGGATAATCTTGTACCGGGAAGAATTTTCGGCAATTTTGTGGTTTCCTTAAATGCAAGTGAAGTAATACCCGTAGCTTTGGGGTCCTTTAATTTGGTTTTGAGGATATAAAACCCGAATCCATATAAAATGGTATTTAACATTAATGAAGTCACTAGTTCATTCGCGTCATATTTCGCCTTAAAAAATCCTGGAATACAGGCAATCAGACCACCACAAAGCGACGCAGCTAATATGGTAATAATCGGGTGAACAACACTCCCCCCTAATGCTTGTGTTGCTAGTGCAGTAGCAACAATTCCGGAAAAATAGAAAATGCCTTCTGCCCCAAGATTGAATAATCCACTTTGAAACAATAATGAAGTAGCAATTCCCGCAAATGCTAATGGAATCATTAGCTCTAATACATTCCCAAAATTTCTAATGCTTAAAACAGGCCCCATTGTCAGCAAACGAAAGGAATAAATTGGTTCCTTACTAAACAGCAATAATGCGATAAAAGATATCACGAGTGCTATTCCAATCGCAACAATTGTCTTTAACATTTCAAATTTAAAATTGCTGCTAAGCTTCTTCATGAGTTGCCCTCCTTATTTCCTCTTTGCTTTGCTTTTTTAATCCTAACATATAAAATCCTAATTCTTTTTCAGTTACCTCTTTTATGTGTTCAAAATATGCTACAATTTCTCCGGAATAAAAAACGATCAGTCTATCGCTGACCGCCAAAGCTTCACTTAAATCCGCACTGATTAATATAACTGCTTTGTTTGCATTCCTAAGTTCAATAATCTTCTTATGAATAGAACTTGCTGATCCTATATCTACACCACGAGTAGGCTGTTCTGCAATCAAAACATCCGGATTAACATAATATTCCCTTGCCACTACTACCTTTTGTATATTTCCGCCGGATAAAGACCCTATTTTTGTATCTGCATCCTTACATAAAACTTCAAATTGTCCAATTAAATCCCCTGCAATTTTATTAATTTTCGGTTTGTCCATGAAAATTTTACGGTTGATGCTGTCAGAATCATAAAAGCTGCCTATAAGATTTTCTTTAATTGAACCGTTTGCAGCAATTCCCTGCCTCATTCTATCTTCCGGGATATACGCTATCCCTAAATTTCTGCGTTCCTTAATACTGGAATTACTGATATCTCTTTCATTAATTGTTATACTTCCGCTTTTTGCGTGCTTATTTCCAAAAATGATATCAACCAGTTCTGCCTGTCCATTGCCTTCCACTCCAATGATGCCAAGAATTTCTCCTGTTCGTGCAGTAAAAGATACATTTTTAAGCAAGTCTTTTTTACCGTCTTTTGAATACATAATATCTTTTACAGCCAATACATTCTTTAATGTAGTATCTTTTCTTATATCATCATAAGAAAAAACGACCTTTCTTCCAATCATAAGCTCAGATATTTCTTCCACTGCAACATCTTTGGTATTATGGGTAGATATCATTTCTCCTTGTCTCATCACACTGATTCTATCGCTAATTTGCTTTACTTCATTTAATTTATGGGAAATAAAGATAATGGTATGTCCCATCTCTTTAAATTTAACCAGCTGTTCGAATAAGCTTTCCGTTTCCTGAGGCGTCAATACCGCAGTTGGTTCATCAAGGATAATAATATCGGCACCTTTATAAAGCACTTTTAGAATTTCCACCTTTTGCTTCATACCGACACTTAATTCGGATACTCTCTGGTCAATATTGATTGTAAAACCATATTTCTCTGCCAATTCCATGACTCTTTTTCTGGAATCTCCTATATTTAGAAATCCCAATTTGGTTGGTTCATTTCCCAGAAGAATATTTTCCAACACCGTAAAGGATGGCACCAGCATAAAATGCTGGTGAACCATTCCAATTCCACGGGCAATTGCATCCATGGGTGACTTAAAAACTGCCTTTTCGCCTTTATATATAATTTCTCCCTTATTTGGTTTTTCAAATCCAAATATTATCTTCATCAAAGTCGACTTTCCCGCACCATTTTCCCCAACGATTGCATGGATTTCTCCTGAAAGAAAAGTGATATTGATATTTTTATTCGCAACAACTCCGTTTTTATATACTTTTGCAACATTTTTTAATTCTAAAAGTGCTGTACCACCCATCTTTACAACTCCCTCATCGATTATATATTTTTACGGTTTCACACTCTCTTTTAATTTATTGATTTGATTTACATCCATATCAAATGCAGAAGAAACTTTTACATCACCTGCTTTTAATTTGCTTTCCGCCTTTGAAATGGTATTCTTGGCATCGTCTGTTACTAATTTTTCAAAAATATCATTTTTAGCAAGACCTACACCACCTGTGGCATAACCATATTTTACATGCTCGCCAAATTTCAATGTACCCTCTTTTGCTTGCTTGACAGCATTTAAAATGGCCTTATCAATTGTTTTAATTCCGGAAGTCACAATTGTATTTGCCTTTTCTTCATCAGTGTCTTTGTACAATAATGCCTGATCACTATCTACACCGATGACGTATTTTTTTAATTCCTTTGCTGCCTCAATCGCCCCATTACCTGCATTTCCAGCGGCAGAGAAAATAATATCTGCGCCATTTTTATACTGATTAATCGCCAATTCTTTTGCTTTTGCCACATCATTAAAATCATTACTATACGCTGTTAATACCTTAATATTTTTATTTACATATAAAGCGCCCTCAATATAACCTACTAAAAAGTCGTTAATTCCGGGAATGTCCATTCCTCCAATAAAACCAATCTTAGCATCCGCATTTGCATTTTTCATAGTTGAAGTTGTAACACTTGCTGCTGTAACACCCGCTAAAAATCCGAGTTCATTTGTACTGTAAAACATAGAGTAAACGTTGTTAAGTCCCGATTTTTTATCTACGTCAAAATTAATGAATTTTTTATTTGGGAATTGTTTTGCCATTTTTTCCAGGTAAGGTGTTTGCTGCCATGTTCCGCTTATAATCAAGTCATAATTTCCTTCTGCCGCATCCAGAAAATAACTTTCCCATTTTGACTCATCCGTTCCGATTTCAATAACCTTTGTTGTGGCCCCATCTACTTGTTCATCGACAAGTTTCATTCCATTAACCGCCAGATCATAAAAAGATTGATCTCCACGAATAGGAACAAGCAGTGCTACATGATATTCTTTCTTACCCGTTTCTTCTTTACCTGTCCCTTCCTTACCTGCTCCCTCTTTAACTCCGCAACCTGCAAAACTCATGACTGTCATTACCATTACAAGTAAAAAACAAGCTATCTTTTTCATTTCCCATTCTCCTCGTCTTTGTTTTGTTAATTTTTTCTTTTTAGCAATTAATGTTGCATCGTGTTTTGTTTTAAATACTGGCTATTCTTCATCCCTTTATCTCCTTTTAAAATCCCCTCTCTCTTATCAATTTATTCTTTTTTTGTCTTAGTAAACGTTTTCCGTAAACGTTTACGGTAAACGTTTTCAATATAATATCATTTCGATCCTTTGTCTGTCAATATACATTTTCTATTATTATAATCTGATTTTTTGTTTATTTTTACTTTTTACCATAGTTTTATTATTATAAAATGTACATATTGTCAAATTGACTGCCAAAATACTTTTACCTATATTGTTTACAGAAATTCTTCCGACAAACGTGCCTTTACCACCGGAGAGAAAACACATTTTATATTTGTTTCATTCTTTAATAATCCAAGTATTATGTTTACATTTCCATCAATCCTTTCTTTTTGTTTAAAGGCACAAAAAAGAGGCTGTATCGGTTAAAATACAGCCTCAAAATTCATATATAAAATGGGTGTTACTTGATGTACCCGACTTGTATCCAATACACTAACGTCCTCAATTTCCTTCTGCCCTGCTCCCGTTATATCGGAAGAAATACTATCTGCTGCATCCGTATCCATTTGGTTTAAATCCTGGTTTAACGGTGCATTTGCATTTACTGTAATAGCGGATGTATCAGGGTTAATTATAACGCCTATTAATGCAGACTGTGCGCGCTTGTTGTGTTATAGCGGTGAGGCTTGCCGCAAATAAGCACTGTGCACCTGTGCGGTTTACCCCTTAACACCACCGGCCGAAATGCCTTTGATAATATGCTTTTGCATAAGCAAAAAGAAAATAACCAGCGGCAGCACACCCAGTACCATCATTGGGAACATATTAGTCCAGTTCGTGCTAAATTGCCCTACGTTGCTGTTAACAGCAAGCAGGATAGTTCGGCTGCTTTTTGATTGCAGGAACATCAGCGGGGTTAAAAAGTCATTCCAGATTGCAATAGAGTTCATAATAGCAAGCGTTGCTATTACAGGCCTTAAAAGCGGCACAGTTACTCTAAAAAATGTACCCCATACGCCGCATCCGTCAATATAGGCGGCTTCTTCAATATCCACAGGCACAGATGACTGTATAAAGTTTTTCATAAACAATATGGACATAGGAAGGTTAACTGCAATGTTAATTAAAATAACACTTAAAATATTGTTCATAAGGCCAAGTGCACGCACCAGCTTATACTGTGCCATAATGCTCATTTGAAAAGGCACCATCATGCCAGAAAGCAGCACAAAAAACGCAACAGAATTAAATTTGCTTTTGCGGCGTGCCAGCACATAGGCTGCCATTGCCGCAATCACCAGCATGCCCGCAAGTGAAAAAGCAGTAATTAACAGGGTGTTGGAAAAAACAAGCGGGTAGTCCATCTCGTTCCATGCATTTACATAACCCTCAAAGTGCAGGGTGGTGGGCAAGCCCAAAGGGCGGGTTGCTGCCTCCTCGGGGGTTTTAAAGGTAGTTACAAGTAAATAATAGATGGGCAGCATCATAATGGCAGTAAGCGCAATAAATAAAATCTCTTTTATACACCGCCCTGTATTGCCTTTGGCGTTCTTACTCATGACAAGCTGTCCCCCCATTTATTTAAATACTTCATCTGAAACATAGTAATAACAAGCACAATAATAAGAAACACTGTGCCAATAGCACAGGCGTAACCGTAAATGCCCTCAGTAAAGCCTTTTTTCATCATTAGCGATATTATTGACTCCGTTTTGCCGTTGGGGCCGCCATTTGTAAGCGCATAAATAATATCAAAAACCTTTAGGCCGTTAATCATACCTGTAACCACGTTAAAACTGATTGCAGGGAAAAGCATTGGTAAAGTAATACGGAAAAAATTTTGCATAGGCGAGGCACCGTCAATTTGTGCCGCCTCGTACAAATCGGCAGGGATGGATTGCAGATTTGCAAGGTAAATTGTCATCGTCCAGCCTGCCCATTGCCATACGCTTACAAATATAATGCACGCAAGCGCATTTTTTGCGTTACCCAAAAAGTTCACCTTGTTCATACCAAAAAAGTGCAGTATTTGGTTGATAAGGCCAAAATCCGAGGTAGACAGCATATAGTTCCACAAATAGCCTATTATCAGTGTAGAAAGCACTGCCGGGAAGTACCAAACAGCGCGCAAAACATTTTTGACTTTAAATTTAGAATCCAGCACCAATGCAAGGCAAAGCCCCACTACGCTTTGTAATACCGTGGCAGTAATAGCGTAAACAGCCGAGTTTTTAATGCCAATAAGTACGCTCGCATCTCTAAAAAGGCGCTTATAGTTTGCAAGCCCTATGAACTTTACCTGCCCGTTATTTAAATCATTCCAGTTGGTAAAACTGTTAACAATTGTACTCATGGCCGGGTAAAAAATAAATATGCCAAAAACAATGAGCGCCGGCAGTAAAAAAGCCTCAAGCGCTATTGTGTTGCGATACCGACACCAAAATTTTTTTGTCTTTTGTATCACAGAACTTCACCCTTTCTGTGTTGAATAAAAAAGCCGACTCAAAGCAAAGGTTTGAGCCGGCCAAAATGTTTTTAATTAGCCCAGTTTTGCCATAACCTCCTGGTTTTTTGCGTCGGTAGCAGCCATAACTTCTTTCAAAGTAGTATCGCCGGCTACATAGCCTTGCAGCTGTTTGCCAAACTCTTCAAACACGCCGGAGTTCCACTGCTGGAAGGGTGCGTATACATGACCCGCTGCAAATACTTCTGCGCAGCCGTCGTATTCTTTACCCATTTTGAACTCTACGCCTTTAACGTAGGAGGAGCCACCCTGGTTGTTTTGCCAGTAAGCAAGCTGACCCTCGGGGCTGCTGATAAGATCAAGCACCTGCAATGCGGCAGCAAGCTTTTTTTGGTTGCCGGCTTCCCCTAATTTTTTGTTAACACCAAAACGGATGCCGGGGCCGCCAAACAGCCAACCTGTGTCGCCCTTGTTGCCAAGGTAAGGCATCATATCAATTTTGATGTTGGGGTTTTTGCCATAAATAGTATCAACATCCCACGGGCCGGAGTCGAACATTGCTGCTTTTTCAGTAGCAAACTCGTCTAAAGCCTGATCATAGTCCATTCCAAGGTCTTCTGGGTTTACATAGCCTTTTTTAACAACCTTAGCCCAGTCCTCAAGGTAAGGTCCCCATGTACTTGCCATTGTTGTTTTGCCTGCCGCAAAATCCTTATCCCAGTTCATGCCCTTCGGTTGGCGTAAAAGATCGCCCTCTACAAAACCAACCGCATAGTGCATTAAATAGTTGGGGTTTTTAATGGGGTTAGCCAAAGGCTTAATCTTCTCTGCTGCAATTTTATCGCACAGTTTAATCCACTCGTCATAGGTTTTGGGTATTTTCCAGCCGTGTTTGTCAAACATGCCCTTGTTGTAGAAGTAGCCGCCAAACCAGCTGGGGCCGGGGATGCAGTAATAACGGCCGTCTACAGACAGCTCGTTAAGCACAGACTCCTGATAGTTCTTCATAAAAGGCTGGTCTGTGAGATCAAGACAGTAACCTGCCTGTACCTCTGTGGATACTTTTTCAATAGAAAGAATGTCGGGGCCCTCGCCTGCATTCATCTGTGTTTTGTAAACAGTCTGGTACGAAGACGTATCTACATATTGATACTGGAAGTCAACATTGGGAAGTTTTTTCTCAATAAGGTTGATAAGTGCCTGCATGCTTTCCTCTTTATTCCAATACATAAAGCGGACGGGGATTTTTTCTTTCGAAGCGGTGTTTTGGGGTGCGCTTGAGTCACCTTTTACGGGTGTGCCGGTCTGGTTGCCTGCGCAGCCTGTACACACACTTAAACTCATTAACACTGCCAATGCAGCGGCCACAAACCTTTTCATGATTAGTTCCTCCTTTTTATTTTGCTCGTCGACACCTACAGAGCTTTTGTTGCTTTTAATTATAGCAGTGCAAAAGTGGAACTTCTATTTTAAAAATCTCGGATACACTTTGATTTTTCTTGATTTTATTGTTTTGCAATGCGCAGTACTGCCGTTGTACCCTTGCCCGGTTCACTTGTAACAGTCACACCATATTCCGGCCCAAAAAACAGCTTTATGCGCTCGTCCACATTTTTAATACCATAGCCCTTTGACTCTTGTGTGGTAAGCATTGCCGCAGTATTATTGTCCATACCAACACCGTTATCTATAACGCTAAACACCACCTGCTCACCCTCCATACTTGCTTTTATTGTTAAATGCCCACGCACGCCCTCGTTTTCGTCAATGCCGTGCAGGATCGCGTTCTCCACCAAAGGTTGCAGGGTGAAGTTAACTGTATGGTAAGGGTAAACTTCAGGGTCAATATAGTATTCTACATCAAAATCGTGCTCGTGCATAATAAGCTGCAGGTTAATATACGCCTGTATGTTATCCAGCTCGATTTTCACAAGTATAGCGTTTTCGCCCTTGTTAAGGCATGTGCGGTAAAAGGTGGATAAAAGGCCTGTTATGCGGCTTATTTCAAGGTTATCGCTTTCAAGCGCCTTCCAATTGATAAGTGAAAGTGCATTATATAAAAAGTGAGGGTTAATTTGGCTTTGCAGGCTTTTCAGCTCGGCCTTGCGGCGTGTGATTTCGCTTGCATATACACGGTCAATAAGCTCGTTAACACGTTTTAACATGCGGCCAAAGCTGTTGCTTAGCACACCAATTTCGTCGGTGGAGTTAGAGTGTATTTCTATATCCATATTGCCGCTTTCCACTTGAGAAATTTTATCGTTAAGCTTGTTAATGCGCTTTACAAACGTATTTGAGAACAGCCATATTATAAAAAGCATAATAATAAGGCACACCGATATTGTAAGAAGAGTGTAGCCCAAAATGGATTTAACCTGCTGCTTATAGCCGCTGTCAGGCATATATCCATAAAGCCGCCAGCCCTGGTTACCCACAGGCACACTGCCCCAGAAAAAGTCTCCGCCGTCAAGCCTTATACGGTTTGTTTTGGTATCCTTTTGTATTTCTGCATAAGCCTGCTCGCCGTTTATGTTTTGGATATTTGAATAATCGTACAAAAGCGCGCCTGTTTTATCTGTTAAAATAAAGCCGTGTTCACCTGTTTGCTGGTTTAAAACGCTGTTCATCAGATAATGTGTATTCATGCGCATATGCACAACGCCTATAAGCCGCTGATGGGACACATCATATATGCGCCTTGCAGCATATAGCTGCCTGTCTTCAAAAAACCATTGTGTTTCCGGGCTGCCACAGGCAGCTATATACCAGCCTTTTTTACGCGCCTCTGTACTGGGCTGCAAAAATGAGCCCACAGGCCGTGAAAGGTAATCCGCATAAATTGTCAGCTTATCAAAGTCACGGTTAATGCTCATGTTATACCACGAAAGCGGCTCAAAATAGTTGTTTAGCTTTTGTGTTAGCTCGTACCACTGGGTATCAGCATCGCTTAGCTCCTCCATTACATATGGGCAAAAGGCGGTAAAGCGTATAAACTCGTTGTTTTTATCCATCCTGTTAGCCAGCCCATAGCTCACCTGCTCTAAATTGTTTTGCAGTGTAATTGTCATTTGCTGGTTAAGCGTTTCTATACTTTTATTGTAAGACACAACGCCAAGTACAGTAACAGGTAAAATAATAACCACTAGATACGATATTATCAATTTATTGCGGAATTTAAGCTGCTTAAAGTGGTTTATTAAGCCTAATTTAAGTTTTTTAAGCATTGCCGTGCCCTTCCCTTCTGCAAAACAGGGGTGTTATTTATTTTGCTCGCGATACTGCGACGGTGATATCCCAAAAAAGTTTCTGTAAACTGTTACAAAATAGCTGCTGGACGAAAACCCTACCTGCTTGCCGATGTCTGCAACCTTATTGTTTGTGTGCAGCAGCATATCCTGAGCACGCTCAAGACGGTAGCGGGTAAGGAATTTAACAAGACTTTCGCCTGTTTCCGCCTTAAAAACCGAGCTAAAATAGCTTGGGGAAAGGTAAACTCTGTCGGCAAGATAATCGAGGTTTATTTGGTTGCCGGCATACTCTTGCCGGATAATGCTTATCGCTTGCTCCACGGCACGGCTGCCTGCGCCCTGTTCGGCGTCACCGCTGTTAAGCTCGGCAATAACCTCCATCTTTTCCACTACATACT
Organism: uncultured Caproiciproducens sp.; assembly: GCA_964517505.1. Lineage (GTDB taxonomy): Bacteria > Bacillota > Clostridia > Oscillospirales > Acutalibacteraceae > Caproiciproducens. The sequence continues at coordinate 329,115 of CAZFED010000003.1, forward strand.
CTTTTAAGGTATACAGGTTTGCACTTCCCACTACCTCTTTAAGCATTGCTGTTACCGCATCGCCGTCCATGGGGCTGTGCCCGCTTTGTGCGGCCTGCGTAAGCAGCTTGGCAAAAAGGTGCTTTACATAAAGGATGCTAAGTGCTTTTTGTTTTTCCAACGTGTTAAAAAGAGTTTCAATATTATGTATTGCTTTGCTAAACTCTTTATAGGTTATATCCTCGTTGATGCGGTTTACAAGGCTTTCAAGCACTATGTCAATTTTAGTGGAGGTAACGTAACCGCATTTGCTAAATACCACATTGCCTTCGCTTGCAAAAAACTTGTATTCGCTGCTTATTTCAAGCTCGGCCCAGCATTTGGCAATGCCGGCACAGGTATCAACAGGGCTGGTAACTGTAAAAAACATCTCTGTACCATACAACTGGCGCACTTTGCTAAGCAGGGTACGGCTAAGCTCTTCAGTATGGTGCTCCTCCACCGGTTTTTCGCTGTATAAAAAAACTACAGCCTGGTTTTCTGCGGGTATCAGCAGATAAAACGGGGTTGGGGCATATTTTTGCAGCAGTTTTACAAAATTCTCGCCTTTAACGTCAAAAAAGCTTTGGTGGCACTCGGCCAAAACTAAGGTTACCCATTTTCCATAAAAATTCTGGTTATAAAAAGCCTGTGCCTCTTGGGGCAAAAGGTGTGGGGACACTGTGCTTAAAAGCTGCGACAGCGCTGTTTTTTCTTTGTACTTCCGGTTTTCTTCAAGGGCTTTTTCGGTAGCATTTTGCTGTTTTTCCCGCACACAGTCCTCTTGGCACAAATCTATCAGGCGCTGCATGGTTTGTTTAAACTGCTCTATATTAACAGGCTTTAAAACATATTCACGCACATTCATACCCATAGCCTTTTGGGCATATTCAAACTCGCCATAAGCACTGTTAATTGCAACATGTATGCCGGGCTGGTGCTTGCGCACCCACGCAATAAGCTCTAAGCCGTCCATTATTGGCATGCGGATATCTGTAAGTATAACATCTATATGCTCGCGCTCTAAAAGCTGCACAGCCTGTCTGCCGTTTACAGCCTCAAAAATTTCAAACGGCATATCAAATTTACGGATTAGGGAAATAAGGCCGTTGCGCTCTATTTTCTCATCATCTACAACAAGGATACGATACATACGCTTCCCCTCCAATCTTTTCCATTTTAACAGTCCGCTACCAATTTTTCAAGAAAGCTATGCAAGGCAAAAACGCTCCACGCCCTTATAGCATATGGGTGCGGAGCGTTTGACTTTATTTTTTAAAGCTATCTATAAATTTGTCCATTTTCACGGTAGTGCCGTTTGTACGGGATTCTTCTGCGGCAAAGCACATTAAATGACTGCACATGCTTTGGTGCGCACTGGTACGCCCTTCGCCAAGGCCCTGTACCTGCAAAACAAAGTCCTTCATCAGGCCCACATCTCCGCCGCCATGCCCGTAGGCGCTGTCTTGCTGTATTACTACGGGTATCTCTATTGGTTTATCCTCGCCAAATTTATAAAGGGTGATTGTGCAGGCGTCCATGTCGCCAATCAGCTCCGCTTTGGTGCCCATAATATGTATTGTGCGTGTCATACGGGAAGCAAAGGCAGTCATAATAAGGTTTGCCACAGCACCGTTTGCAAACTGCATATCCACTGTTTGGTGGTCAACAACATTGTTATCGCAGTGGTATACGCAGCGACCGTAAGGCCCTTCACGCAAGGCTTTTTTTCTTGCCTCAAGGCTCATATCAACGCAAATTGTATCAGTTGGCCAGCTGGTGTTATCTGTTAAGTACAGCTTAGGTGCGTAATAGGGACAGTTTGCGCTTTCAGGGCAGCCGTCGGTGCAGCGCACAGGTGCGCCCTTGGGGGCATTTTCTGCTTTAAAATGACTTAGGCTGCCAAAGGAGGAAATGTGCGTACAGTCTGCATTTATCAGCCATGCAATAATATCTAAATCATGGCAGCACTTTGCCAAAATCATAGGGGCTGTTTCGTTGCTGTTGCGCCAGTTACCACGCACAAAGCTGTGTGCCTGATGCCAGTAGGACACCTGTTCTGTTTGCTGTAATGCTTCTACATTGCCAAGCTCACCCGCTTCAATAAGCTGTTTAATTTTAAAGTAAAACGGCGTGTAGCGCAGCACATGACAAACTGCCAAAATAACGCCTTTTTGGTCTGCTGCCCGCTCCATTTGCACACATTCCTGCGGATTATTGCTCATGGGCTTTTCAAGCAAAACATCGTAACCCTTTTCAATCGCCGCCATACATGGCTTAAAATGCATACGATCCATGGTGCAAACAAGGGCTGCATCTGCCAGCTTTGGCTGCTTTAAAAGCTCTTCCCAGCTTTTAAAGCAGCCCTTGGGCGGGATATTATTATCCCTGAAATATCTTTCCAAGCGTTGTTCGTCAGGCTCTGCAACTGCTACCAGTTCAAGCTCATCGGGGTGTTTTTGCGCATAATCGGCGTATACTCTGCCGCGTGCACCCGCACCAATTACAACCGCTGTTACTTTTTTCATGCTGATACCCTCCTGCCTGCCAGCGCAGGCAATGCTTTTTGTTTTATTATATTGTAACAGGATGAAAAACCAATAAAAGCTTATTTTAAAAACCCAAAAAAATATTAAACCTTATCATAAAAATTTGAAATCATTCTGCCTCCTTTACCCCTCTAAACCGTTTGCACTTAAGCCTGTTTTTTGCTATAACTAAAGTATTGATAATAACTTTTATAGTTAGGAAGTGTGTTTTATGGTTTTGCAGCCTTATTACGAGGATCCCTCTGTTTTTAGAGTTAATACCCAGCCGGACAGAAGCTATTATATCCCCTGTGCAAACGCCGCTGAGGCTTTTGCGGATGCACGCCAAAGCTCTACGCGTATGCAGCTTTTAAATGGCAATTGGGAGTTTGCCTTATACAAAAGCCCGCTAAACCTGCCGGACGGCTTGCTTTGCAGCGATGTGCCCTTGCCCGAGGGCAGCCAAATACCTGTGCCCTCTGTATGGCAAAACCACGGGTATGACTACCACCAGTACACCAATATACGCTATCCCTTCCCGTACGACCCTCCTTATGTACCCGCGCAAAACCCCTGCGGTGTTTACCGCCGCAGCTTTACAATAAAGGATTTGCCCTCTTTTAATGCCTACTTAGTGCTGGAGGGGGCAGACTCGTGCTGCTATGTATATGTTAACGGCAGCTTTATTGGTTACAGCCAGGTGTCGCACAGTACGGCAGAGTTTGATATTACCACCGCAGTGCATGAGGGCGAAAACCGCCTTGTTATTATTGTGCTAAAATGGTGCGACGGCAGTTATCTTGAGGACCAGGACAAGCTGCGCATGTCCGGCATTTTTCGCGATGTGTATCTTTTGTATCGCCCACAAAACCATATTGCCGATTACTTTGTGCACACCAAATTAAATGCTGACGGCAGCGCCTGCATAAGTGCAGATATATCCTTTTGCGGCACACCACAGGCCGTTACCGGCCGCCTGTTTGCACCGGATGGCCAGCCGCTGGATACATACGAGGAAGAAAACGGCCGCATAAGCTTTAATGTTAAAGCCCCTGTGCTTTGGAATGCTGAGTCACCTCAGCTTTACACCCTTCTGCTTGAAACAGCCACAGAGGTTATTTGTCAAAAGGTTGGCGTGCGCACTGTTTGCGCCAAAGGGGGCAAAATTTTGTTAAACGGCCAGCCTATCCGCTTACGTGGTGTAAACCGCCATGACAGCGACCCTGTAACGGGGTACACCATATCCCCGCAGCAGGCGATACGGGATTTAGCCTTGATGAAGCAGCATAACATCAACGCCATACGCACAAGCCACTACCCAAATGCCCCATGGTTTGCACAGATGTGCGATACATACGGTTTTTACCTTGTGGCAGAAGCAGACCTTGAAAGCCACGGCTGCAACACATTGTATGGCGGCGACTGGGAAAACGACTTTGGCCTGATTATACAAATGTCCATGTTTTATGACGCTGTGCAGGACCGCATACACCGCAGTGTAATTCGTGACAAAAACTGTGCCAGTGTTATTATATGGTCGCTTGGCAACGAAAGCGGCTACGGCAAAAGCATGGAGAACGCAGGCCGCTGGGTAAAAAGCTTTGACCCAGACCGTTTAACCCACTACGAAGCCTCTATTTACTATTCGCAGGGGTACAACAACGATGCCTCAATGCTGGACATATACAGCCGCATGTATCCGTCTTTAGAGGAAATTGAGAATGACCTTAAAAATAAAGCAGGCAGCAAACCATACCTTTTATGCGAATTTTGTCATGCTATGGGCAATGGCCCTGGTGATGCCGAGGATTACTTCCAGATGATGGAGGCTCACCCGCAAATGTGCGGCGGCTTTGTGTGGGAATGGTGTGACCACGCAGTAGACATGGGCAAAACTGTCGATGGGTACACCAAATACTATTATGGCGGGGATTTTGGAGAGTTCCCCCACGATGGCAATTTTTGCATAGACGGCTTGGTGTCGCCGGGCCGCATACCACATCAGGGACTTTTAGAATATAAAAATGTTTTGCGCCCGATACGTGCCACCCTGCTTACAGATGGTACGATTGCACTAAAAAGCTATATGGATTTTATTAATTTAAAGGATTACGCCTGCGCACATTACGAGGTAACCCAAAACGGCACCGTTGTAGTCACGGGCACTTTGCCTGTGCTGGATATCCCCCCGCATGAAACCCGCAGCTTTAAGTTAAGCCTGCCCAATATTACCACCGGCATGTGGTGCCTTAATATTTTTTATACACAAATTTGCACCCTGCCTTTTACCACAGCGGGGCACCCTCTTGGGCACGAACAATTTATTTTGCAAAACCAGCCTGTACTGATATGTGCAGCACCAAGCCCCGCCCCACTTGCAATTGAGGAAACCCCTGTGCAGTTTACTGTAACAGGTAAAGCTTTTTGCTATAAGTTCGACCGCATGTCGGGCCTGTTTGATGCATTAACTGTGCAAGGTACGCCCTTGATTACCCGCCCAATGCAGTGGAATATTTGGCGTGCGCCCACAGATAACGACCGTATTATTGTAAAAAAATGGCGTGAGGCCGGGTATGACCGCACGCTGCCCCATGTGTACAAAAGCAGCATAGCCGCCACTGCACAGGGGGTGGAAATTACAGCACACCTTTGTTTGGCAGCCATATATTTGCAAAAAGTGCTGGATATCAAAATGCTTTGCAGCATTGATGGTGAGGGCCGTATGGACTTTACCTTTGATTGCCAGAAGGATGCTATATTCCCCTCGCTGCCACGTTTTGGCCTGCGTCTGTTTTTGCCAAAGGTATTTAATAATGTGGATTACTTTGGCTACGGCCCTGGCGAAAGCTATGTGGATAAACGCTCATCAGCCTTGTTTGGCCACTACTGCCAAAAAGTGCCGCAGCAGTACACCGCATGCATTAAGCCGCAGGAATCCGGCAGCCATTTTGGGTGCACCTGCATGCAGTTGACAAACGATGCAAGGCAAGGCCTTGTTGCCCAAAGTAAACAAGGCTTCAGTTACAGCGTCTTGCACTATACGCAGGAAGAACTAACAAATAAGCGGCATGATTTTGAGCTTGAGCAAACACCGGATTGCGTGCTTTGCCTTGATTACAAACAAAACGGCATCGGCTCCGGCAGCTGCGGTCCTGTTCTGATGGAGAAATATTCGTTTACCGAAACCAGCTTTACTTACCATATAACTATCTCCCCTTTGTAAGGTGCGGTGTTTCACACTTTTCCTCATTCTTGAACTTGCTGCTGCACTGCCAAATTTTTCACATAACAGGGTATTTTTATACCAAAAAAAGACGGGCGTTACAAATTAGACTTTTATCGTTGCATATACATTCCTATACCTCACATTGGCAAGTCCTGCCTAAATATCATAATATGTACCAATCCCTAAGAGAGGAGTGACAAACTAATGTGTTGGAATCATTGTAACTGTGGTAATAACAATCACAACCATTGCGATAATCATCACAACGATAACCATTGTGACGACCATGATGACAACCACGATAATGACCATTGTGACGACCATCATGAAGACAATGATAATGGCTGTAACAATCAATGTTGTCGCTGTGGCTGCGGTTGCGGTTGTCCCTGTGGCTGTTGCCGTAGTCCGTTCAGCTAACTAAATAAATATGGCGCCCGTTGTAATAAGCGGGCGCCATTACATTTAAATAAAACTAACACCTCACAAAATGTGAAGTGTCTATATACCAATTGTACCACCTGTTGCTCCTGTTGATGGTTTGCTGGGTTTTGATGACTTACTTGTGCTCGGTTTACTCGTTGATGGCTTACTCGGCGTGCTCAGCTTTGATGTGGCGCTGTCATGCTTATGCATCTCTTTGATTGTATCTTCTATCTCTGCATCAGATAAACCGCATCACTGTAATCACTTATAAACATGCCGATGTCAAAACTACACTTAACATTTACACTCCTCTCGATAAGGCATATAGCGCTATCAAAAGATGATTTTTATATCATTGTAACACCATTTCTAAAATCCTTATTTTTATATACAAATCGGTGGCATTTTCATAGTTTCCACAAGCATATAGTTATTCAAAATCCGAATATAGGAACTACTATTTTGCATAAGCCATATTTTCTCATAGCTTCTCCGTAATCCAATTTGTTGTTGATGACATCTTCGACTACTCGCTGTTTGAATTCCCCTGTGTATCTTTTGCATGGTATTCCTTTTGGTATGGAAATCATCCCTTTAATTATTTACATTATGTAAAAAGTCCATCGTTTTTCTGCTTATCTCTTATCAAATATGACACATAACTTCATAAGTCTTGCAACAATTGGTTCGTTATACTAGGATTAAATATTTTTTTCCAATTATCTCCAATTTTATGTCAAAATGTGATAAAATATTTGTAATGGAGTTTAATAAATCCATCAGGAACAAGCAGCAAAAGCAAATCGTACCATTTCCAATGAAAGCACAGAAGATATCTTTAGCGCAAGCCAAACGCTGAACAATTGTTATTAAGGAAGAGGATAACGTTTATGAAAATAGTGTATATAGGGAAATGCGATTTGATGGCTTCTAAGTTAGTTGATCGTCTGGTAAAAGAAGAAAACGATGTTTATATTATTTCGTTACAGGACTTTGCTAAGAATGTAAAACCAACTCTGGCATACAAATTATATTCTTATCAAAGTAATAATATTGAAATAGAAAAAGTATTTAAAAGCATTCATCCTGATCAAATAATATTTGCGGGCGAAATTTATTTAGACAACATTTGGGAATATTCAGTGCAAACTAACAACTACCTTTCCCAGCTTGTTAACATATTGAACGAGTCGGTAATCAATCATATTAATAAATTCATATACCTGTCCTCCGGCGAGGTATATGATCCTTCTAGCGATAATATTACTGAAGAATCAAAAATAAAGCCGGCAACCTATAAAGGAATTTTGTGCTCTCAGGGCGAAGACATGGTCTTAAAATTTCATGAACTGTATAAAATAGACACCGTTATTTTAAGGATCTCTTCTGTTTACGGTTGTCCGGTGGGTAACAATAATAAAGATTTTGTTTCGGATATAGTACATAGCTTTTATAAAACCGGAGAATATAAGGCGAACAAAAACAAACAGCTTTTTCCTGTACATATAAAGGATGCCGTAGAGGCTGTTTACCGCGCAAAAGGCAGTACCCCTTCTTTGATTTATAATGTGGGTGACAAAGATAAAATCAGTGATTTACAAATAGCAACCCTGTTGAATCATGCGTTAGGTGATAAATATAAGATCAAAGAAGAAAGTGGAGACCATTATTATTACGATTTAGACACATCAAAGATAAAAGAAGAGTTAGAATGGGTGCAGTTTTATTCGCTACCCCATGCAATTTCCGCACAAGAGATCGTATTGGATGAAAAAATACAAGAAGCACCTAAAGTAAAAAAGGCACATAAGCAAAACAGCTTTTCACAGTCAATCGAAAATGTGCTGCTGTTTTTATTCTTTGTGCTGTTGACAATTGTGTGTGAAAAATACTCGGTACTAAGAACTGTTGATTTATTTTATATTTACATTATTCTGATGTCACTTATGTTTGGCGTAAAACAATCCATTCTTTCGGTCATCCTTTCAAGCGGATTTTTTATTTTTCACTCGGGAATGAATGCAACCACGGTTGTTGATGTGCTGGTGAACATAGACTCAATCTTGAAAATTGCCGAGTATATTTTCATGGGAATTGTAGTCGGCTACAGTGTAGATCAGTATAAGGCCCGGGTTCATGAAAAAGATCTGGAATACGAATATCTTGAGAACGAGTATCGCGAAATAAAAGAGATTAATGACGATAACATTATTATTAAGCAGGAGTATGAACGCCGCCTACTCAACTACAAAACCAGTCTGCCAAAACTGTATTCTATTATCAGCCAGTTAAGTGTGCTGGAACCGGAGAAAATATTTTCACCCATGGTCAATGTGATAAAAGATGTAATGGATACGAACACAGTTTCCGTTTACCTAATGAACAATAAAAGCAAATATGCCCGGTTGGTTGTATCTTTGAACGCCGAATCTGTTTTTCACGGGAATTCTTTTAATCTGGATGATTTCCCCAAAATAAAAAGCACGCTGTATGAAAACGAAATTTTTATCGGCACCCAATGGGACCCGAATGAGCCTTCACTAGTTGCTCCTGTTTTTCACAAAGGGCAGTGTATTGCAATTATTATTATTAATGAAATGGCTTTTCAGACACTCACGCTTTATAATATTAATTTATTCAGAACGCTGACGGTACTGATTACTTCATCAATTGTAAAAGCGATCGAATATGAAGAAGCAATACGTGCTAACAAATACCTGGAGCATACAGAGATTTTAGTGGAACAGGAATTTAAAAAATTAGTTGATATAAAAAAAGAAGAACAAAAGCAGGGGTTGTCCCATTTCAAACTGATTCATATTGACAGTAAAAAGCCTTTGCTGGAAACCTATGAAACAATCCGGAACGTATTCCGTAATACCGACTTCTTTGGTGTGAACGATAAAAACCAGCTGTTTGTTTTGTTGGGAAATACAAAACAGGAGGATGTCAAATATGTGTTGAAACGGTTAGAATCCAAAGGAATATGCATAGCAGAAGTGCAATAATTTTACCATTTAAGGAGCAAACCGAATGAAACCGTTACTTGCAGTTTTAATGATTAATTTTGGTTTCACAATTTTTTTTGTAATTACCTGCAGAAAAAGGGAACGCAGCACGATTTCAATTTTTGCAATCATGTTTTTACTTGTTCCTGTTTTTGGCTTTGCAGTTTACTTTCTTCCACAATTCTTATTCAAGATAACACATAAAAAAAATTTATATGACCGCGATGATTTAATATTGTTTCAGGAAAAAGAGCAGTATGTAATGAGGCCAAAATTAAAGGAAGAGCTTAATATCGTGCCGTTTGAGGAGGCTTTGGCAATCGGAAAGAACGACGAAAAGCGCGCGTTGCTCCTTGGTATTCTTAAAAAAGATATGATTAAAAATACCCAAATTACACAGTCTGCACTGAATGACATTGATTCTGAAACGTCACATTATGCGGCGGCTGCCACCATGGAAGTTTACCGGAAAATGAAGCTCCGCATTCAGGAACTTGAAGCTGAAGCTGCGAAAGATACGCTAAATTTTGATTTGAAAAAGCAGTTACTCGACCAAATTTATGAGTATGTGCAAAGCGGGGTTCTGTCTGAAAGAGACCGCATGATTAATGTAAATAAATATATTTCATTGATGAAAGAAACAATTGAAAAATACCCAGACAGGATGCATACGGCAGACTATGTTCACCAAATTGATTTTTTAATGGAAACCAACCATCCTCATGAAGCGGAAGCACTGGCCAAACAGGCAAAAAACGAGGATGCAGACGAGGAAATTTATTTAAAACTTTTAGAAATCTATTTTGAACTTAAAAATGAGCGGGAATTTAATGAAATATTCACAGAGCTGAAAGATTCAAAAATTAACCTTTCACGCAAAGGATTGGAAACCGTTCGTTTTTGGATGTCGAGGGGTAAATAAATGTTATCAGTTAAGCGGCTTATGCAGATTATTGTTATTCTTCTTGTAATAAGTGTTGCCTTTTTAATGTTCAATGTCAGCAATACCCTTCAAAAATCGACAAATAACAATATATATGCTGAATTAAATGTGCCCTTAACCGTGCACAAAATGCCCCAAACACAGGTGGCAGAAAAATACATTGTTGTAGGCAATGCAAAAGATGACACCGAACGCGCCATTCAGTCAAACATAACGTCTGCCTTGTCGAATATGAAATTACCTTATCAGGTAAGAAACAAAATTGATGAAAAGAATTTGACGGGAAAACCAACTGTGATTTTTACCAGCGCCCGCATCAGCGGCTGTGCCTCACTACCATGGGTAGGTGATTACATCAACAGCGGCGGAAAGGTAATGTTTACTGCAGGAATACCTGAAAATGACGAGGATTCTTATTTGAATCCTGTATGGGGTATTGTTGAAAAAGGCAGCCGGTTCCAAACAAAAAGTTTTCATATTATGAACAATTTTTTGCCCTATGGAGAAATTTCTGCTGATTATGGCGGTTATAACGTTTCTACCAATCTGCACCTCAGCCGTACTGTACAAGTCCTTATGGAAAGTGAGAATGAAATTCCGGTTGTTTATAGGAATTCTTATAACACAGGAAAAGTAGTGATTATTAATGGAACACTTTTGGACAGCAAATGTTCCATGGGAATTTTCTGTGCAGCCCTCGGACAATTACAGGAAGAATTGATTTACCCTGTTTTGGGCACAAAATCGGTTTATCTTGATGGGTTCCCTCCACTAAGCAATGCAAATGACCGCAATTCTTTTGCGCTTTATGGAAGAAGTGTGGAGGCTTTTGTTCGTGACTTATTGTGGCCGGAACTTTTAAGCAGCCAGCGCAAATATGAACTAAAGTATACAGCAAGCATATTGGGCGTGATTCCTAAGAAACAGGATATTAATTTGAGTAATAAGAGGCTATTGATTTATCTTGGAAAACAAATCATACAAAACTCGGGGGAAATTGGAATTTCGGGGGATCATTCAAAAAAATTTAATACTGCTAAAGAACAGGCGAAAGAGTTAAATGATTATTTAAAAAGCGACTTTGTTAACTATCAGTTTAATACATATTCCATTTTGTATGGAAAAGCGGATTTGCAAACCTTGAACGGCTTAAATGAGGAATTAGATAAATTTACGGTCTTACGCGGTGTTTATTGGGGAAATACAAAAACACAGCAAATTCAAAAATTCGGCGTTGAAAACGGCTTTATTACATTCCCAACAGTAACATCCGGCTTCAATGAAGATGGAGGTACGCTGTTTCATTATTTGTGTGCTTTAAGCGAGCATGGCGTTGTTTCTCATAGCTTTAACATTGAAGATTTGGCTTTCGGTCAGGCAAAAGACAGCGACTGGAACAAATTAAAGGATTCCTATTATCAGATGAACAAAGACTTTTTTTCAAATACGTTTTGGTTAAAAGCGGCTACTTTGTCGGAGGCGGCACAAAATGCGAAAGCGTATGATTCTTTACAGATGGTTGTACAACACACACAGAGGGGCCTAAAGGTGAATTGCAGCCAGTTTATGAAAAACCAAACATTCTTTTTAAGAAGCAACCGCGCAGTCAAACAAGTAGTAGGCGGAAGTTTTGTTAAAATTAATGATGTGTACTATATGGTTACCGCTGAAAATCCTGAATTTACAATTGTTTATGAATAAAGGGGGTATGCTCGAATGAAAGTGTGCTTGATTTGTGAAGGCAGTTATCCCTATGTCATGGGTGGTGTTTCAAGTTGGGTCCAAATGCTTTTGAAAGAATATCAGGACATTGAATTTGTTATCTGGGCAATTGCAACCAATGAGAAAGAAATGCACGAATATAAATACAAAATACCGGACAATGTGAAGGAAATCAAAAAGATTTATTTAACAGACAGACAATTTGAAAAAAAGCACCGCAGAGTCATGAAACTCGGGAAAGACCAGGATGTGCTAAGGTCTTTAATTTTGGATAAGGTTGAAGATATGGACTGGAACCACGTCCTTGGCTTTTTAAAACGCCACAGGGATGATTTGGTAGACATCCTAATGAGCAAAGATTTCTTTTATGTTGCGGTGGAGCTGTACAATCGGGAATATTCCAGAACAGTTTTCAGTTCATTCTTGTGGAATTTAAGGTCAATGTACTTTCCTCTGGTCGCAGTCTTATCTGGTGATTTTGTTCAAGCGGATATTTACCACGCTGTATCGACGGGGTATGCAGGCGTGCTGGGAGGAGTGGCTTCCCATATTTACGGGAAACCGTTTTTGCTGACGGAACACGGTATTTATACCAGGGAACGTGAAGAAGAAATTATAAAATCAGACTGGGTAGAAGGAAACTTTAAAGGAATTTGGATTGAGTTTTTCAACAAACTTTCTCATATTGCATATCAACAGGCGACACAGGTTATTACCTTATTTGAAACAAACAAAACCACAGAAGTGGAACTGGGATGTCCCGAAAACAAGATTTCTATTATACCGAATGGTGTTGACATAAAACGATTTGAAAAATTGCCGCCAAGAAGTGAAAAAAGCAAGTCGTATATCAACATCGGTGTAGTGGCGCGCGTGGTGCCGATTAAGGATATCAAAACCATGCTGCTTGCTTTTGATGTTGTGAAAAGGCAAGTGAAAAATGCACGCCTGGTAATATTGGGCCCATATGACGAGGATTTGGAATACTACAACGAATGTTTGGCACTTGTTAATGAACTTCAAATGCAGGATGTTGTATTTGAAGGACGCGTCAACATCAATAATTACCTCTCTGATTTTGACATCATGCTGTTGACCAGCATCAGTGAGGGGCAGCCGCTTGCGGTATTGGAAGGCATGGCGGCTAAAATTCCGCAGGTTTGCACCAATGTTGGCAGCTGCAAGGAACTGCTTGAAGGCAAAAGTGACGATCAGTTGGGCAAGTCAGGTCTGATTGTGCCTGTTATGAACATTAAGGCAATTGCAAATGCAGTTATTGAACTTGCAAACGACAAGCCGCAGCGTATGCAAATGGGCGAAATTGGTTGTGCACGGGTAAAAAAGCATTATCGAAAGTCGGTATTCTTAGACCAGTATCATGGCCTATATAAAAGTTTAGGAGGGGACCAGAATGGCGGGAATCGGGTTTGAACTGCGCAAGGTGTTTGAAAAAGAGAGCGTTTACAGTAAAATAAAAGGAACCCTTTTCGCCACGATGACAACCATAGGTCCGACAATTATTTTTCTTTTCATGATGATTGTAATCAACTATGTGATTGATATTTTTAAAGTACCGGAGAGTGACCAGATTTTCTTTTCCAGTGCATGCCTGCATGTTTTTGTTTTTGCAATTATTGTATCAGGAGGATTAAATACGATTACCTCCCGCTATGTATCCGATATGATATTCCAGAAGAAGGAACAAAATATCCCTTCTGCCCTGTTTGGAAGCATGTTTCTCAGCTGCATTGCCGCCGCTGTCTTTGCACTGATCGTATGTATCATTTTATTTGTAAACTATAGCATCAATTTGGGATTTTTATGCGGGTACTATCTTTTTACGGTTATGATATCCATGACCTATACAATCATGACATTTGTGTCGGCAATCAAAGAATATAAAAAGATCACCATATCCTTTTTCTTTGGAATGTTATGCGGCTTCCTTATTTTTGGTCTTTTGTATTTTGTTCTGCATCTGCCTATATTAACCAGCATTATTGATTGTATGGCAATTGCATTTCTAATTATCAATGTTATTATTGTTTACTATATTCTGTCTTTTTTTAATTGTTCAGGCCGAGACTATTTCGCTTTTACTGCTTATTTTAAAAAATGCCCGCTTCTTTTCTTCAGCGGATTATTTTACATTATTGGTTTGTATTCTTCGAATATTATATATTGGTGTTTTTCGGACATTTCTATCAAGGTGACCATTTTTCGTGTTGCTCCAACCTATGACATGGCCACATTCCTTGCAATACTAGTTAATTTGTCTGCAACTGTCATATTTACCGTTAAAGTGGAAACCCAGTTTTTTGAAAAATATAAACGCTATACCACTTCTTTGGTAAGTGCAAACTATGCTATCATTGAAAAGGCAAGAAAGATCATGAGCGAAACTATCAATGTGCAGTTGTTTTTCCTTTATGAAGCTCAGCTCATTATTACCATTATTCTCACCTGTCTGGCAATTTTGTTTTTCCCCATGTTTGGGCTGGGAGGTTTAACATTGGACTTTTTCCTGCTGTTAGGGCTTGCCATGTTCAGCATCGTTTCCATGTACTTTACAGTGGTGTTCCTCTACTATTTTGACGACCAATTTGGCAGCTGTGTTGCTACCGCAATTTTTTTGGGAGTGACCTCCATTGCTGCTGTTTTTGCATTAAGACTTGGTACAGGTTATTATGCGCTTGCGCCGTTAGCCGGTGGACTTTGCGGACTGGTTTATGCATTCATCCGTTTAAAGCATTTTTTACAAACAATCAATGTCCGTCTGTTCTGCAAAGACGCATAAAATATTACAAAATTTTAGGTGATTATAATTGAAAAGAAATAGTAAATCGATGAGATTGCTAATGGCCGGCGCTGTCATCGTTTCCTGCGGACTGTTTGTCTTTTTGCAGGATAATTCCAATCAGACAGTGGCTGTGAATGCCTCAAAAAGTGATTTGGACTCGTGGTCAATTTCAAACAGTGCTTTAAACGGTGCGCCGCTCAAAGAAAATAAAAATATATACACACAGGATGACAAAGGTAAAATTACCAGTGTATACATCACTGCTTTTCCAACGGAAACGGATGATGGGAAAACTTTGAACTTTTCTGATTTTGATCTTGATACCGCACGCAGTAAAGAATATAACCCTGTCTTAAACGCCAACGTACAGTTTGGCAATAAAAGCGGCGGCTTAAGCAATCTGAAAAATGCAAATCAGGTAAATGCAACCATTCGTTTGCGCGGCAGTTCATCTCGTTCTGCAGCCATAAAATCTTATAAAGTAAAACTAAAAGGCAATGACGATACTTTTAAAGGCAGAACCACTCTCAATTTGAACAAACACGTGAGCGATCCCAGTAAAATTACAAATAAGCTTTGTATGGATTTAATGCAAACAGTGGACAACATGTCCAGTTTTCAAACTGACTTCATGCTTGTTTATATCAGAGACGGGTCTTTGCCGCAGAGTCAGCAGCAATATAAATATTACGGACTATACACGAATATAGAGCAGCCCAATAAATCTTATTTAAAGCTGAGGGGGTTGGACGAAAACGGTAGTCTGTACAAGGCTGAAAACTTTGAATTCAGACAATATCCGGAGCTAAAAAATGTGGATGACCCCAATTACGATGAAGCGGCGTTTGAAAAGGTTTTAAAAATACGGGAAGGAAAAGACCACACCAAATTATTGACCATGTTGAAGGATATAAACGACATGAATCAAGATTTTAATACGGTGTTTCACAAGTATTTTAACGAGGATAATTATTTAACCTGGATGGCGTGCAATGTATTGTTTGGCAACGAGGATACCATTGCTCACAATTTTATTTTGTACAACCCTCAAAATTCACTTACATGGTATATGCTGCCTTGGGACTTTGACGGTACATTTAGAATCGGAAAATTCGTCTCGAATTATAATGCCCCAATTCCGTTAAAAGGAATTCAAAGGATGACAGGCGTCTTGCTGCATCGCCGCTATTTTAAACAGCCCGGCAATATTGAAAAGCTAACTGCTAAAATTGAAGAACTGTTAAAAACCAGTTTTTCAAAAGATAAAGTAAATGCTCTACTAGATGATTACCGGCCAGTGCTGGCGGCAACCATGAGCAAAGACCCTGACGTATTGATTGGGAAAATGCCGCCAAATGAATTGAATACATATATCGATCAATTTTACAGTCAGATTGAATTGAATTATCAAAATTATAGAGAATCATTAAAATACCCGACGCCGGTGTTTGTGAGCGAACCGACAAGAAAAGATGATGGCTCAGTGTACTTTTCGTGGGAACCTTCCTATACTTTTGATGACAGTTTTGCAAAATACAATATTATTTTGGCAAAAGACTATAAAATGCAGAATGTAATATTTCAAAAGAAAAATTTGAGTGAAACCAATTACGTTTATAATCAAAAACTCCCTGCCGGCACTTACTACTTAAAAGTTTTCGTGACAAATGATAAAGGACTGGAGCAATATAGCCTTGATTTTTATCATGGAGAACTGCAAAATGTCCGCATTTTTGGTGTGCGGCAAGTTGTCATAAAATGACGGAAATGTGGTGACGAAATGGAATATGAGGGACATAAACTACGGCATGAGTTTAAATATTATATCAATCAAAACTCTTATCACATCTTAAAGGAGCGGTTTCGTTATATCATGAGCCCGGACGAAAACATGGTTCAGGAGGACGGGTACTTAATCAGCAGCCTCTACTTTGATGATGTTTTTCATTCAGCGCTAGAGGATAAAATAAGCGGAACACGTTTTCGAAAAAAATACCGTATTCGTATCTATGAGCACAGTGACGTCATAATTAAACTGGAATGCAAGATAAAGTATGATAGCTTTATCGCAAAAGAAAGTGCCAAACTTACACGTGCCGAGTATAATAAAATCCTGCAGGATGATTATGGTTTTTTGCTTAGTCGAAAAGAAACCATTTGTAGGGAACTATATGCCTTGCACCAAACCAAGCTTCTGCGCCCCGTAACGGTTGTGGAATATTTACGTGAAGCGTATGTGGCCGAGCAGGGTAATGTCCGCATTACCTTTGACAAAAATATTGCAGCGTCTGTTTTTGGGCTGGACATGTTCGACAGCGATTTAATTATGAGCGAAATCCTTCCATCGGGAATTATGGTTTTAGAAGTAAAATATGATGATTTTATTCCAAAGTACATTTTAAAACTGCTGCAAACAGATCAGGCACAAAAATGCGCGGCATCAAAATATGTGATGTGCAGAAACAGAAACATGAGGGTGAAACATTATGACTAATTTTTCGGATATCTTTAAAAAGGGATTTTTACAAAGCAGCTCGACTAATTTGAACTATACTTCGATTTTATCCGCTTTGCTTACTGCTTTTCTTTGCGGAATGCTTATTTATTTCATATACCGCAAATTTTACAAGGGCGTTATTTATAACAACAATTTTAACATCCTGCTAGTAATGGTGTGTGTAATAACGGCGTTTATTGTGCTGACCATCAGTTCCAATGTTGTTTTGTCTTTGGGCATGGTTGGTGCGCTGAGTATTGTGCGTTTCCGAACCGCAGTCAAAGACCCGCTTGATGTCGGCTTCCTGTTTTGGGCAATCTCAATCGGCATTACCTGCGGGGCAGGGCTATACATTATGTCTTTGCTGTGTACGGTTTTTATCGGGCTTGTTTATATCCTGCTGGTGCATTTCAGAAATTTCAAACGTGTTTATCTGTTGATTGTCAAGTTTGACAACGAGGCAAACGAACAGGTACAAAAAGTTTTGAAGTCTTTAAAGTATGAACTCAAAAACAAGACCGGACTGAACAATAAAACCGAGTTAACGGTAGAAATAAAATCCAATGATGAAAATACTTCGTTTGTCACTATTTTATCAAATGTTCCGGGTGTTTACAGCGCTACACTTGTGGAGTATACAGGCGATTTCGGGGAGTGATTTTTGTGAGAAAATACCGTCTTGCCCCGCCTATTCTTATTGTATTCCTGATTGTGGCGGGCATCATCTTATTGATTTATTTCATTTTTTTTCGGGTACCAATGAAGACATTGTGTTTTGCTGAAAACAACAAGACGCTGGTTAATCCAGGGCGGGGCTTTTACGTGCAGTTTGATGCTGACCATACCGACAAAATGCAGAAACTGCGTGCAAAAGGAATTACTTTGGCGTTGGTTGCTTTTGACATTAAGGACTTTACCCATCAGGCAATCAGTGTGGAAAAGCTGAAGGAACTATCAGCCGCACTGCAGAACGCGGAAAAAAACGGTTTGCAGGTGATTTTAAGGACAGCCTACGGCTTTGAGTCAAGCGATAAATACAAGGATCCAATTGATATTGAACTGGTGAAAAAACATATTGCTCAAATTGCTCCTATCATCAACAATTCTAATACTGTTTTATGTGTTCAGGCGGGCTTTTTAGGCCCTTGGGGAGAATGGCACAGCAGTAATTTGCTGACAAGCGATGAAAGAAGCAATACGCTGGTAAGGAATGAACTCTTAACATGCCTGCTGAAAAATTTAAACAGCAAGGTTGTTGTAGATGTACGAAGGCCACGGTTTGTGCGCGATGCTGTGGCGGCGGGGCTGGACAGCAAAAGGATTGGCGTGCATAATGACGCTTTGCTTTCCACAACTGACGATATGGGTACATATGACGATACAGCATATGACCGTGCGAAGGAACTAAGCTGGATTGGCAGTAATCTTTATAACGAAATCAATGGCGGGGAAATGCCAAAAATAAGTTCCTATTCCACAAGCGAAAATGCTTTGCGTGAGTTTAAGCAGCTGCATCTGACATATTTAAATCACGAGTATAATGCTGATGTTTTGACTTCATGGAACACGGAAAAACTTTTTAATCAAAACGCTTTGGAATACATTGGAAACCATTTGGGTTATCGGTTCAGCCTAAAGACTGTACGTCTGCCGCAGCGAATTACAAACGGCAGTTCAATGAAATTGGAAATATCCATGGCAAACACCGGCTTTGCATCTGTTGCCAAACCATGCAATGTACAGGTAATCGTAAAAAGTCAAAACGGCACTTACTTTTATCCTATTCAATCTGCTGATCTTCAATCGTTGCAGCCGAATACCAATTATTGCATGAAAACAAAGATTTTGCTGCCCGGTGAGCTGCAGGGCGAAACTGTTCAGGTTGGATTAAAAATTCAGGAGAAGAGCGAATCAAATCAGTCAGACCTTTCTCGTTGTATTGAACTTGCAAATGAAAATTTTCAGTATGAAAATCACATTAACTTCTTTTGTGAATACAAGATAGAAAAAGGGAAATACACACTGCAGGATTCGTAAACGTTGAAAGACACTATAATATGCAAATACAAGAAACTGCTTGATTATTAGTACGAAGGCAGGTAACGGAAACTAAGCTATCAAAAACCATTTTACAGATTAGTTAGTAATAAGACATGCTGTCGTTCGCACCGTTTGGCTGTGTCACGATGTTAAACCGATATGTGGGAAACCTTTTTTGCCCCAAACATTTAAAAGCCGCACATCGCCTCGTGTGCCTTATCTGTCGAAGTTTGCGAATACAAACGCATTTTCTTATTTAGCTGTTTATCATTTGCGCAGTCCGTTCAGCTAAACAAGTATTTGAACCTTTGTGTCTACATCAATGACATAAACACAAAAACGGTCCTGTAAGCGGCTGAGATTACACTTGCGATTAGTTTAAAAATCGAGTAAAATTAAGAAAAACAAAACATGTCTCTCACACCATCGCGTTAGCAGGTATGTTTTTCAGTGAGGAAGATAAAAATGGAACTTTTAAAAGAACGAATCCGCCGGGACGGTAAGGTCAAAGAGGGAAACATTCTCAAGGTTGACAGCTTTTTGAATCACCAGATTGATATTGATCTGCTAAATGAGATTGGGCGGGAATTCAGACGCCTATTTGACGGGGAAAAAATCACCAAGATCATCACGATCGAAGCAAGTGGTATCGCAATTGCTTGCCTCACTGCGCAGTATTTCAACGTGCCAGTCGTCTTTGCCAAAAAAGCGGCGAGCAAAAACATCGATGGCGACGTCTATACCACTACGATCGAGAGCTATACCCACGGCAAAGAATACACCGCGATGTTGGAAAAGCGGTTTCTGACTCCAAATGACCGGGTACTAATCATAGACGATTTTCTCGCCACTGGCAAGGCACAACTCGGCCTTTTAGACATTGCCCGACAAGCGGGCGCCACCGTTGCCGGTATCGGTATTGTGATTGAGAAAGGGTTCCAGGGCGGCGGTGACAAACTTCGGGCGGCGGGATACAATTTGCATAGCCTCGCTATCATCGACAGTATGGAGCACGGCATACTCTGTTTTCGGGAATAAGCACTTTTTTGAGTTGTGAATCCACCTTCACTTATACGGTGAGATGAGCAAATGACCGACAGGGATGCATAGATAAAATTAGAGGGCATCGGAAATTAATCCGGTGCCCCTTTTGTAATATTCATTTATTAGAAAAATAGGATTGACATAAATTGGTAATGATGCTAAAATTAAAAATTAGGATATCTGTACATTAATGGGGTTAATATACAGATGCATTTACGCAATTTTCTTTCAATGAAGTTGCTCCAAGATGAAAGTCATTATTGGAGTAACTTCTTTTATTTTGTTTGTAAGAATGGCAATCAGTAAAAGTACATATAGTAAGACTTTCAGCGCTTTAATGATGGTTTTAAAATTGATATTGGGTAAAAAGTACTGGGTGGTATTGACTTCGTGATACTTTTCTCCATCCCCAGTGTACACAATATCATGGATTTTTTTGCGAATCACTATAGGATGAGAATTCAGTTTCATAAGATTAACTCTCCTTTCTTATGATGTCGATGGGATTGTGGACAGACCGCCTGGAATTTCCATGTTTTTCACCCCCGTTCTATAAAAGCCAATAAGTTTTGTGTGGCTGCCTATAAAAATAAAAATGACCAAATTCCATTAAGGAGTGGTCATAGATATGCCCCTCCACATATTTCAGACATAATAAAATCAAATTAGCCGTCAATATGGAGGGATTATTAATTTGAAAATTTATTGAAGCTATGCTAATCCACATATCACGGTAGGTGCTTATGCTTGGCTACATTCATAATAAGGAAACCTCTTTGATGTTTATTCTGTATTGCAATAAAAGAGTATTACAGTTTTCTGCTAATGTCAATATGTATTTTGACGAAGGTTAAAATATTTTTGTTTTTACGAAAAAAAATTGCACACAAAAGTAATTGTGACCAATTATGGGGCAGTCGTTATGAAAGGCAAAAGGACAAAATTAAAGCCCACATCAACGATCTGATCGATAAAGACATGGGCACCGATTGATTTCCGACTTGCATTTTGGCACTAATTTTATCGTGATTTAGCGTAAAAACAAGCGAATTACAGAGCCTATAAGCATAGTCAAAACCTCCGGCTAAGCCGGAGGCATGATTAAGCCCTATAAGGGCATATT